>UBZM01000002.1 GCA_900470095.1 Hyphomicrobiales bacterium | reverse complement strand
ACATCGAGGGTGCAGGATACTGACAACCGGCGGAAAGTCGCGCTCGAAAGTTGGTTTGCCGGTCCTGAAGCGGAGCCGGCCAAAGCCTTGGCTGCCGGGTGGGTTCGGGGTGGGGCGGGCGGCTGTCACGAGGTCCCAGACTAAAGCACGACCACTTAACGGGCGCGCGTTGCGCGTCAGCGCAGGGCCCGGAGCGCGTTCAGGATGACCACGATGTCGATCGCTTCCTGGAACAGGGCTCCCTGCACCGGCGGAAGATAGCCGAGGGCAGCGACAAGCATTCCGACGAGGGACAGCCCGAGGCCGACGTAGACGCTCTGCAACGCGATGCCGCGCGTGCGTCGGGCAATCACGAGTGCCTTCGCCAGCGGCTGCAGTTCGTCGACCAGAACTACGATGCCGGCTGCCTGCGATGACGCAGCGGCGCCACGCGCGCCCATTGCGACCCCGACATCGGCGGCGGCAAGTGCGGGTGCGTCATTGACACCGTCACCCACCATCATCACGGCCCTGCTCTCGGCCTCGCGGCGCACGACGGCGACCTTGCCCTCTGGCGTCAGGTCTCCCAGAACCTGATCGACGCCGAGATCTTCGCCCACGGTCCGGGCAATCTGCTCGAGATCTCCCGACGCGAGCACGATCCGCTCGATTCCGGCGGTGCGGAGAGATTGAAGCGTCGAGCGCGCATCGTCGCGCAATTGGTCGCGAAGCAGAATGACGCCGGCGAGCAGCCCGTCCGCTGCCACCGCCACGGTCAAAGCTTCCTGTGGGGCGTCTGCAACCAGCGCGTCCGGATCACCGCCCCGGCTGCGGCTGCGCACATAGGAACCGCCGCCCAGTGCGATGCGCCTGGTGCCGACCTGTCCCTCGATGCCCTTTCCTGGCGTCTCGGAGATATCCGAAGGGGGTAGTAGCGTCAGTCCCGCATCAGACGCGGCCCGGATCAGTGAAATCGCCACCACATGTGCCGATGCCTGATCGAGGCTTGCGGCCAGGGCCAGCACCTCGGTCGCGGCAAAGCCGTTGCAGGTGCGGATCTCGGTGATCGTCGGCCGCCCCTGGGTGAGCGTACCGGTTTTGTCGAGGATGGCTGTCCGCACTCGCGCCAGGGCCTCGAGCACGCTGCCGTCCTTGACCAGCGCCCCACCCCGCGCGGCCTTCGAGATGCCCGAAATGATCGCGACGGGCACGGCGAGGATCAAGGGACAGGGCGTTGCCACGACGAGGACCGCCAGGGCGCGGATCGGGTCACTGCTCAGTAGCCAGGCCGTGCCCGCGATGACGAGCGTCAACGCGAGAAAGCCGATGGCGTAACGGTCCGCCAGCCGTGCCATCGGCGCCTTGCTCGCCTGTGCCTGCTCCACCAGCTTGACGATCCCGGCATAGGTGCTCTCGGATGCCGGCCGGCTTGCGATCAGATCGAAGGGGGCGCCGAGGAGCGTTGCTCCGCTGAGCACCTCGGCGCCGCGGCTCAGGCTTTTCGGCAGGGACTCTCCGGTCAGAGCCGAAAGGTCGAGCACGGCGACGCCACTCGCGACATGGCCATCGACCGGCAGCACCTCTCCGGTGCGCATCAGCAGACGATCACCCTGGCGGATCGCTGCGATCGACACCTCCTCGAGCGTCTCGCCGCGATAACGCATGGCGTTGAAGGCGACCCGGCCAAGGAGAGCCGACATTTCCCGGCGCGCACGGCCCTGGGCGAAATTCTCGAGCAGCTGGCCGCCAGCATACATCAGCGCGACGACGTTGCCGGCCAGGCTTTCGCCGAAGGCAAGCGCCGCCGACATCGACAGGGCCGCGACGATATCGAGACCGACATCGCCGCGGCGCAGCGATCCGACGATCTGGATGATGAGCGCCAGCAGCACCGGGATGGTCGCAACAGTCCAGGCGCGACTGGCGAAGGATGCCATGCCGATCCACCAGAGCCAGCCGCCGGCAACGAGCCCGGCCAGGGCGATGCCGACGAGCAGCAGGTCGAGATACTGGCGACAGAGCCGGGAGATCCGTCCCGCCCAGCTGTCGTGGGCGGGCTGTGCCAGGGCCTCCGCTTGAGACTGGGGCACCGCCTGAATCTCCTGTGCGAGCCGGTCCGGCTTCGTCATGTCATGCGGGCGACGGGTGCCTGCGAAGCCCGCGCGGTCTCAATGTGACATCAAGCAGCAGACGGGTGAAGCTTGCAGTAGATCGCGTGTCATGCCGCCAAACATCCACTCCCGCATGCGATTGTGACCATAGGCGCCGGAAACGATGAGATCGGAACCGTGCTCGGTGGCAAAGTCGATCAACTCGTTGACTGCGTGCTTGGCACTGTCGGTCTGCAGCACCGCTTTTGCCGCCACACCGTGCAAGACGAGGTAGTCGCGCACGTCTTCGGCGCCCTGATCTTCGGCGTCCGGCCCAATCGACAGGACGGTCACGGATTCTGCCCGCGCCAGCAGCGGCAGGGCGTCCCGCACGGCGCGCCGCGCTTCCCGCGTATCCTTCCAGGCGACCAGGATATGCTTGCCGGATAGATAGCTGACGTCGGGCGGTACGACGAGGAGCGGCCGGCCGAGCGACATGACGAGATCGCCCGGAGAGAGGCTCATCCCACCCTGGACGGGGTCGTGATGGGCTTGGCGGGCCAGCACCACGAGATCGGCTGCGCGGGCCTGGTCGAGAACGAAGTTCCGCGGCGTTTCGATGGCGCTGCGCCAGACAAGGTGCTTCATGTCGCCGGCGGCCTTGCGGAATATCGCTTCGGCGCGCGCAAGGTCTGCTGAGACTGCGCGCTTGCTCTCCTCGATCAGGAGCGCGTCGACGCTCGCCAGACCGTCGCCGACATAGGGGAGAATGAAGTCTTCTGCGGCGATGCCGATCAGCCGGCTTCCAAAGCGATCGGCCAATGAGGCTGCCAGCTTGACCCGATCGGCGGCACCGCTGCCGAGGTTGAGCGGCACCATGATGCTGGCATAGCCCGCCTGCGCCTTCACCGTTGCTGTCATCGCATGTCCCCCAAATCTCGACGCATCCGTGGAGTCTATGATCGAGCCCAGTGTGCAGGGACGCATTGATATGGAGCAAGGCGCCCCCCTGCACACCGGCACCGCGCAGATGCCGTAGATGCCTTCAGGCGATGACTGGTTTGACCGGGGCCCTCGGTTTCACTGCAATGATCTGGAAGGGCTGCAGGTGGTCGTCACCGTCGCGGATAGAGACATAGTCGCCGACGACGAAGCGGTGTCGGTCGAGCCGGTAGCCGGCCTCGTCATCATCGCTGCCGGAATCGTCATAGTCGATGAACCAGGTCGCGCCGCCGGCGCCTCCGGCCCGGCGCAGGAGCCAGCCGTGACGATCCGGCTCCCCCACCGAGAAGCGCCTGACGCGGCAGAGATCGCGCTGCTCCTGCCAGGCAGCCGCATCGATATGTCCGTCAAGGTCGAGCGGCGCGGTAATCTCGTAGCCATGCCGCGGGCTTCCTTCGGGATAGCCGCTCGTCTGGGCGAGATGAAGGGTGATGACATAAAGCATGATGGTCGTCCGTCCTTTCTGCGGCTTGGATATCCATGCCACGCTCAATCGCGCATATTTCGGGCGCGCCCGGTTTGATCTGGCGCAAGGACGTTTCTGCCGGGCCGATGGAGGTTCTTTCGCGTACTGGAGGATGACATGATCGAAGGCATCAAGAGCATATTGGTCGCGGTGACGGAGGAGGGGCAGACCGAGGAGAACCTTGCTGTCGGCTACGGGCTTTCGTTGGCGCGGCAGACGAATGCGCATCTGACGGTGCAGGCGGCGGCAAGCCGGTTCTCCGTGCCCTATTCGATGATCGATGATTTCAGCGGCGCGATCGTCGCGTCGGAGAATCGGCGCATTGCCGGCCTCGCGCAGAAGCTGGCCTCCGACGCTCGGTTCGCGGCCAATCTTGCCGGCGTGGTCAGCACGGTCGAGAGCCCTCAACTGATCTATAGCAGCCTGCTGCAGCGCTTTCTCGACCATGCCCGCGTCAACGACCTCTCAATCCTGGATGCGGAGCCGACGACGCTCGCCGTCGACCGCGGTCTGATCGAGACGGCTCTGTTCGAGAGCGGCAGGCCGGTCCTGGTCGTTCCGCCCGGCCATCCCGGCTTCTCGGGAGAGACCATCGTCATCGCCTGGGACGGCGGGGCCAGCGCGGCGCGTGCCGTGGCCGATGCCTTGCCGTTCCTGCGAGCCGCCAAGGCTGTCGAGATCGTCTCGGTCACCGGCGAGAAGGACCTTTCCAACGCGGTTCCCGGTGTCGAGCTGGCACCTCATCTCGCCCGCCATGGCGTCGACGTCACGGTCAAGACGGTGGCACTCGGCAAGGGGCGCGATGTCGCGACAGCGCTCCAGGACGAAGCGGTCGAGTTCGGCGCCGGTTTCATCGTGTTGGGTGGCTATCGCCATTCCCGCCTGCGCGAATGGCTGCTCGGCGGCGTGACGCAGTCCCTGCTCAAGAACAGCAAGGTTCCGCTCTTCATGTGCCATTGATCGTGGCGGGGAAAATGGCTCAACTCTGCAAACGCACGGTTGAGCCACTCCCGGCTTGAGACCGGACGCGTTCAGCCTGGTTTCCGCTCATGAGCATTCGGAACTTCGACGCGCTCTTCAATCCTCGCGCGATCGCCCTGGTCGGGGCCAGCAACCAGGCCGGTTCGGTCGGGGCGATGCTTGCCGCCAACCTCTATGGTGCGGGCTTCAAGGGGCCGATCATGGCGGTCAACCCGCATGAAACGGCCATCCGCGCGGCGTTGAGCTATCGCTCGGTAGCCGAACTCCCTGTCACGCCCGACCTTGCCGTCCTGGCGACGCCGGCAGCGGCGGTTCCCGCGCTGATATCCGAACTCGGGCAACGCGGCTGCCGAGCCGCGATCGTGATCAGCAACGGCTTTGGCGACACCACGGCTACGGACGGGCTGCGGCAACAGATGCTCGATGCGGCCAAGACGCATCTGATGCGCATCGTCGGGCCGAACTGTCTCGGCCTGATTTCCTCTCCGCGCGCGATCAATGCGAGCTTCGCGCATCTGACGCCGCGGCCAGGCAACATCGCCATCGTCAGCCAGTCCGGCGGCATCATGTCGGCCTTGCTCGACTGGGCGGACCGGCGCGGCATCGGCCTTTCGCATGCGATTGCGCTCGGCGACACCAGCGATGTCGACGCGGGCGACATGCTTGATTACCTCGGCACGGATCCGACCGCGCGCTCGGTGCTGCTCTATGTCGAGAACATCTCTCACGCCCGCAAGTTCATGTCCGCAGCACGGGCGCTGGCGCGCATGAAGCCTGTCATCGTGGTCAAGGCCGGGCGCAGTGCCGCCGGAGCGCGGGCGGCGCTGTCGCATACTGGGGCACTTGCAGGTGCGGACGCGGTCTATGACGCTGCCTTTCGGCGCGCTGGCCTGTTGCGGGTCGCCGAACTCGACGAACTCTTCGCTGCGGCGGAGATCCTGGCAAAGGGAGTGCGCGTCTCCGGCGACCGGCTGACCATTCTGACCAATGGCGGCGGCGCCGGCATCCTCGCCGTCGATGCCGTCGGGGAACGGGGGAACCGCGTCGCGACCCTCAGCCCGGAGGTGATCGCCAAGCTCGACAGCGTGCTGCCTGAGGGCTGGTCGCGTGGGAACCCCGTCGATGTCCTGGGGGACGCTACGGGAGACCGTTATGCGGTTGCGCTGGAAGCGCTGCTCGAAGAGCGCGAGAGCGATGCCGTCCTGGTCATCAACTGCCCCTCCGCCATCGCCGATGGCGCGGAGGCGGCACGTGCCGTGTCCCGGGTCGTCGCCCGACAGAAGCATGTTCCCGTCATGACGAGCTGGCTCGGCGGCACGCTCGCACAGGCCGCCAGGGCGTATCTGCGGGAAGGCGGGCTTCCGAATTTCGCGACACCTGAAGAAGCGGTTCGCGCCTTCAGTCATCTCGCCGCCTTCCGGCGAAACCAGGAGCTTCTGCTGGAAACACCGACGGCTGGCGTCGCCATTGCAACCCGGCAGGTCGAGGCGGCGCGCAAGCTCATCAAGGCGGCGTTACGCGAGAAGCGCATCTCGCTGACGGAACCGGAATCCAAGCAACTGCTCGGGCTGTTCGGCATTCCCACCGTCGAGACGAGATTTGCGGCGACGCCGGAGGAGGCCGGAGCCTGTTTCGAGGCGATCGCGGGTCCGGTGGCGCTGAAGATTCTCTCGCATGACATCATCCACAAATCCGATGTCGGTGGCGTCGTCCTGGGTCTGAAGAGCAAGGCCGAGGTCGAGGCGGCAGCGCGCGAGATGCTGGAGCGCGTGGGCCGGCTTCGCCCGACGGCGCGGATCGATGGCTTTGCGATCCAGCCCACGATCTCCCGACCGAAGGCGCATGAGCTGATCCTCGGTATCGCTCAGGATGAAACCTTCGGGCCGGTGATCCTGTTCGGACGCGGCGGCACCGCGACGGAGGTGATCGGGGACCGGGCCATTGGGCTGCCGCCACTGAATTCGGTCCTCGCGCGCGACATGATCTCCCGCACACGGGTTGCGCGGTTGCTGGCGGGATTTCGTGATGTCCCGGCTGTGCCGCTCGAACCGGTGGTCGATATCCTCGTGCGCCTGTCGGAGCTGGTGGTGCAGCTGCCCGAGATCATCGAGCTCGACATGAATCCGCTTCTTGCCAATTACGAAGGCTGTATCGCGCTCGATGCCCGGATCGTCATCGCCGGCAAGAAGGAGCGCCGCCTCGGACTGGCGATCAGCCCCTATCCGCATCAGCTCGAGCGTGAGATTGCGCTTGGCGACGGCACGGAGCTCCACTTGCGCCCGATCCGGCCCGAGGACGAGAGTGCTCTCGCCGAGATGGTCGCGCTGTGTACACCGGACGACTTGCGGATGCGGTTCCTGGGACCGGTGAAGATCTTTCCGCATGCAACGGCAGCCCGGCTGTCGCAGATCGATTATGACCGGGAAATGGCATTGGTCGCCGGCCAGCCGGGTGCGCCCTATGGGGTGGGGCCGATCTTCGGCGTTGTCAGGATCTCGGGCGACCCGGAGCGCAAGACAGCAGAATATGCGATCCTCGTCCGCTCCGACATGAAGGGGCGGGGCCTCGGCTATCGCCTCATGACGGAAATCATCACGCATGCGCGGGAGCAGGGCTACCAGCGGCTCTTCGGCGAAGTGCTGGCGCATAATGCCCCGATGCTGCAGATGGCGAGCGATCTGGGCTTCCGCGTCACGCATGCCGATGGCGATACGGTTCATGTCGAGTTGAAGCTCGATGGACCGGAGCCGAAATCGTGACCCGGCATTCCGCGTCGGTCACTGCGCCATGTGCGGCATCGCGGCGCAGCTGATCGCGCGGCGGTCCTTGATCACCCATCTCGTCGCCCTGGAACGCTGTAGCGTCAGATCTCATCTGACGGCGAGCCCGCGACTTCACGGCCCCTAGACTTGCTCCACCGCGCGGCTGAAGCCTGTTGCCGGCGCGATTTGCCCCGCCGTGAGGATGGGGCACTTGCAGGGCGCAGGGTATCGCTTTTTGTCTGCGTATGCGTACAATCTTGACATTGTACGTTTCTGTCGCCATTTAATGTGCGACGCTGGCGGCTCAATGCTGGCTTCAAGGAGTTGTTCTCGTGTCCGACCATGAATGGCCACCCCTCTCGCCTGCCCAGACTGGTCTGCGCGGACGGTGTCCGCGTTGCGGACAGGGCCACCTGTTCCAAGGCTTTCTGAAGCTACGGCCGAAATGTGAGGTCTGCGGTCTCGACTATTCCTTTGCGGACCCTGCCGATGGCCCGGCCTTCTTTGTAATGATGTTCGTCTGCATTCCGGCGGTGGTGTTCGCGCTCTGGCTCGAAATGGCCTATGAGCCGCCGGCCTGGGTTCATCTCGTCACCACCTTGCCCCTGATCCTGCTGACCTGCATCCCACCGCTTCAGCCGTTGAAGGGCTGGCTCGTCGCGGCACAGTTCTTCCACAAGGCAGAGGAAGGCCGGCTGGCTCGCCCCAAGGGCGAGAAGACGCCGGCCTGACCACGGAGGAAGGGACGGCGTCGTGGACGCTTTGCTTGCGCGCTCCCGATCTCGTCAGACGATCCCCTGATGCTGCGAGCGCTCATTGATCATGATCGCGGCCAGCGTCTTCAGGGCATGGGCGAGACGCCCGCGTTCCGGCACGCCACCCAGAGAAATCCTGACCGCGTCTGGGGCCTCGCCTTCGACGCTGAATGCATCCGATGGCGTGACGCCGAGGCCTTCCTGACGAACTGCCTCGACCAGGCGGTAGCGATCCCAATGCGCCGGTAGCGGCTGCCAGATATGCAGACCGTTCGGGTGATGCCGGGCCGAATCCGGCAGGATGGAGCGCGCCAGTTCCTGGCGGGCCGCAGCCTCGCGGCGCACCCCGTCGAGCAGGTCGCCAGCGGCACCGATCCGGATCCAGTGGGTTGCAAGCGCCGTCATCAGGGGCGGCGGCATGAGCGCAATGCTCCGCAGGATCGCGACGAGCGCGTCGCGGTTCTCGTCCGGCGGCAGGACGACGAAGGCGGTACGCAGCCCTGGCGTCAGAACCTTCGACAGCGTAGCCACATGATAGGTCCGCTCCGGAGCGAGGGCGACCAGCGGCGGCGGAGCATCGCCGGCGAGCAAACTGTAAGGGTCGTCTTCAATGATCCTGAGGTGTTTTGCCCGCGCGATCCGCACGATCTCATCGCGTCGCGCAGGCTGCATTGTTGCTGTGGTCGGATTCTGGATCGTCGGCGTTACGCAAAGCAGCTTTGCTCCGGATTCAGCAATGGCCCGTTCGAGGGCGTCCGGCAGAAGACCCTCTTCATCGGTCGCGACGGGGACAGGTCGCCGACCCGCCAGCCTCGCCGCTGCAAGCAGGCCGGGATAGGCGAGGGCCTCGACGAGAATGGCCTCGCCCGGTCTTGCGAGCTGGTTGACCAGTGCCACGAGTGCCGGCTGCGCGCCGGGGGCGACCAGCAGCCTCGCGGGTTCGATCCGCCCGAGAACCGGCTCAAGCCAGGCACAGCCGGCTGCCCGGTCCGCCAGCGAACCCGCTCCGACATGATAGGTCATCAGCAAATCGGCGCTGGATCGCGACAGGACCTCTGCGAGACCTCGCTGCATCATCTCAGCAAGGCGTATGCCCTTCGGGGGCGGGGGAATGTTCATGCTCAGGTCGATGAGCGGACCCGACTGTTCCTTCCGCGTCGAGATGAAGGAGCCGCGCCCGGTTACCGCGTCGAGCAGATTGCGATGTCTTGCCTCTGCATAGGCTCGGGTGACCGTGGTCAGATCGACGTCGACAAGTTTGGCGAGCTGCCGCTGCGGTGGGAGCCGGTCGCCAGGGCGCAGGGTGCCATTTGCGACGGCCTGGGCAATCAGCTCGACGATCTGGAGGTAACGCGGGCCTGCCGATGGATCGAGTTGGCGGATCCATTGCATTGTCTCGTCGCTCCGCGCCATGCCGGCCCTCCGGATTCCATGCATTGTAGGCTAATGTCTGCATACGATACACGAGACGAACACGGCAAGCCAATGGAATGCCAAAGCGTTGGGGCAAAGCAGTGGAACAAGCGATCAGCGCTAACCCAGTGCGGTCTGTGACCTAGATCACATTAATTCCCAGGTATTCGTGCAAAGTCTAGGTGCGGGCGGTTCCTGAGACGAGCGTTCGAGCGAAGACAACATAAGTTAACCCTTCGTTCACCAAGTCATTTACAGGCGGCTGTAAATGAGCCAGCATGCTCTCAGCGTCGCGGCATAGAATTGGGGGAGGTCAGCGATGGATGGCATATCGATTGCGGTTGTAGATGACCATCCGCTTCTGACCGAGGGAATCGTTGCGCTGCTGCAACGCAAAGGTGGCTTTTCGCTCGTCGCGACCGGTTCGGCTGCCGATCACATCACCGCGATTACGGAAACTCATCAACCTGATGCGATGATTGTCGATCTGAACATGGCCGGCGACGCTTTTCAGGCAATTTCGGACGCATCGAAGGCGGCGCCTCACATGAAGATGGTGGTGTTCACCGCATCGACTAGCACCGACCATGCCATTCAGGCGCTCGACGCCGGCGCCAGCGGTTACGTCCTCAAGGGCAGTCCGGCCGATGATCTCTTCGACGCGATCGAAGCGGCGCGGCGAGGCGAGATTTATATCACGCCTGCCTTCGCCACCAAGGTGATCGGTGCGCTGCAAAGCAAGGCGCTGGAAAAGAGGGCGGCGCAAAGCACCCGGCTGAGTGTGCGGGAGGATCAGATCGTGAGGCTTCTCCTGTGCGGGAAGCAGAATCGAGAGATTGCCCGGGCCCTCTCGCTGAGCGAGAAAACGATCAAGGGCTACATGACCAACCTCATGCACAAGCTGAACGCCAGGAATCGTCTGGAGGTTGTGATTGCGGCGCAAAGGCTGGTTCCGCCGGGCGCGGAGGCGCGGGATCCGGCAAGGCCTCGCTAGGGTTGAGATCGCGCCGTCAGGACCGCATGGGCAGCGTGGCGCGCACTTCTGTTCCGCCTGAGGGCAGGCGGCTTACGGTGAGTTGGCCGCGCAATGCCTTGATGCGGCTGTCCATGCCCCGCACCCCCAGGCCGCCACCGCCGAGTGGCGCGTCACGGTGTTGGATGGGCAAGGTGCTGCCGCTGTCCGACACACAGATTTCGAGCATATCGTCGCCAATGCGGGCTTCGACCTTCTGCCCCCGCCCCCCGGCGTGTTTATATGCGTTGGTCAGCGCCTCCTGCACGATCCGGTAAGAACAGAAACGGATGGCGACGGGAACCTGCGCAGGCAGTTCGGCGACGTTGCGAAGGACGTGTGTGCCCGTCTGCTGCTCATGGCGGGTAATGGCCAAATTGATGGTCTCTGCGAGAGAGAGATTCTCTGCCTCGGGCAACGCCAGTCCTGACGACAGGTTGCGCAGATCCGAGAGGACTTGCTGGATCAGGGGTTCGAGCTCGCCGTGAGCATGGGCTGTGGGCGCCACGGTCCCGCTCGCCCGATCTGCCGTAGAGGGCAGCTTCAGCATCATCAGGCTGAGGAGCTGGATCGGCCCGTCGTGGATGTCCGCGCCAATGCTGGCAAGATAGGTCTCGTTGAGAACGGTGGCGTTGAGCCTGGCCCGGTCCGCTGCCCGCCTGAGCGCATTGTTCCGCTTCGCCAGGGCTTCCGCCCGCGCCAGGTTCTGTTCGAGAAGAGCCTGCTGGCTGCTGATGATTCGGCTTGCGCGTTTGACGATGACATGCAGCAGGATGACGATGACGATGGCGACATTCGCGATGAGGAACCATGTCGCGTATCGGACGCTGGAGATCTCTCGATTCATGAAGTGGCTGAACTCGTAGAATTCTCCGATTGCGATGATGTCCCTGGTCTTCTCCCTGTAGATCGGAGCATAGATCTCGATCAGCTTTGGCTTGAGCTTCAGGGCTCTGAGCTCGTCACCGTCATCATCGAGGTCGGTGTCGACGACGACGTTGCCTGCCATGATCCTCTTGATGTCACCTGCCGGCAGCTTCCCGTGGGACTCGACCTTGCTCGTGCTGAAGATCAGGTTCCCGTTGAGGTCCCATAGCTTGATGATCGCGACGTGGCGGCCAAGGCTGGTATTGACGAGGAGTGCCTCGATCTGCTCGCGGCTTTCCTGCGGCAATGCGTTCGAGGCATCCAGCCCCTGCACATGCGGCGACAGAAATCCCTCAAGATAGAGCGCTCCCGTTTCCGCCATGCCTTGAATCCAGCCGGAGCGAATTCGGCTCTCGACCCAATAGCCGAGCGCAGCCATGGACAGACCGACGGCCAAGGCGGCGGTGAGGAGAAACTGGCGTTCGAGGGAGAGGGCGTTCCAGCGTTGCAGGATTGCGTTGCGGAATGCGGCGGGCCAGCGCCAGTTCTTTCCGTCTCCAACCGTCGTGTCAGTTCCTCCGCCCTGCGTCTGGGAACCTGCTGTGTACTTGTCATTCACCCGGTCATTCATCCACAATCCATCGTGGCATTGATCCAGTGCGCGATCGTCTCGGTGCTAGGCCGTGTCTTCAGCGTGTTCCAGATTAGAAGAATAGCAATTTGTTCGCTCTTGCGCCAATACCAATGTTCTGGCGATAGACGAGAATTCGACGTGATTTTTAATTTTCGTGAGTCAGATAGTTTTTAAAATAGCGTAGAAATTCTGCGCCATGAATGGCCTCGCCGGACTCGACTCTTGTCTAGGTCGCCTAACGACAAATCCGCCGATACACCGTGGCGTGCCCGGATCGAATGGTGGCACTGTCATCGTGCTGCTGTGCGAGAGCCTGAATGGCTCTCATTTCGATTGAATTGG
Source organism: Hyphomicrobiales bacterium (assembly GCA_900470095.1). Taxonomy (GTDB): domain Bacteria; phylum Pseudomonadota; class Alphaproteobacteria; order Rhizobiales; family Beijerinckiaceae; genus Allobosea. The sequence goes on along the minus strand of UBZM01000002.1, from coordinate 139,396 downwards.
TCTGGCGACGCCTCTTCATTTGCGCGAAGCGCCATTGTCGGTGCCGAGGAGTAGACTTGTTGCCTCATCTCCGCCTGCCGGCGGGAGCTCGGGGAAGCTCCCCTCAGTGGTGAAATGTCCAGAGGAGGCTCTCGCTCAGGCCTTTCAGTGCTTCGACTGCATCAGGTCGCTCGCGGGCGATCGCGGTAATCAGGGCGTCCGCCAGCGCGAAGATCGCGGTTGGCGAGTTCGGCAGAAGCCGGTTCCTGGCCGGGGCGAAGAGCGTGATGTCGGCGATATGGGCGAGCGGGGAGGTGGGGCCGTCCGTCAGTGCCAGCAAAGTCGACCCACGCTTCTTTGCGAAGGCGGCGAGGTCGAGCGTCGTGCGCGAATAGCGCGGCACCGAGATCGCGACGACGAGGTCGTCGGGCCTGGCCGAGAGCATGTGACGAATGGCGCGCTCCGGTCCGGTGCGCGAGGACGCGAAGGTCACATCGGCGTCGAGATAGAGCGCGAGCCCGTCCTCAAGGAAGGATGCGACATGATGGCTCGCTCCCGAGGCGGCGATGAAGACGCGGCGCGCCTTGAGCAGGGCCTCGATCGCCCGTGTCGTGGTCGCCTCGTCGAGGGCGTCCCGCGCGGCCTGCAGATTGGCCGACTGGTCGGAGAGGGCGTCGACAAAGGTGGCGAAGGTCGAGCCCGCGGCCGAGCGTGCGCCCGCAAAACTGTCGACAGGATCGAGCGCGAATTTCAGGGCCGCAGACAAGGCCGCACGGAATTCGCCATAGTTTCCATAGCCGAGAGCGCGGACGAAGCGTGTGACGGTGGCGTTGGAGGTGCCGCTGCCTTCGGCAAGTCCTTCGATCGTCATGGTGGCGACGTCGAGCGGGTGCTGCAGCACGAAATCGGCTGCGCGCCGATGCCCATTGCTCAAGGACGGGTAGACCCGGGCGATCCGGTTCGAGAGATCGGTCGTCGGCTTCAAGCCTTGGGACATGCGTCTCCACCCGATTGACGTTCGAATATTTTCATGTTTGCTACCCAACGAAAATGAAGCTGTCAAAATGGTTCACATTGGGAGCGGAGATCACCATGCGTAAATCCTTAATGGTTGCGGCTTTGGCCGGAACCTGTCTTGCCGCCGCGCCGGCCTGGGCCCAGACCCTGCGCATTGCGCTGGCTTCGGAGCCGACGGCTGTCGATCCGCATTACCATGATCTCACGCCGAACAATGCGCTGGCCCAGCACATCTTCGACTCGCTCGTGCGTCAGGATGAGAAGCAGAAGCTCCATCCCAGCCTCGCCAATTCCTGGGAGAATGACGGCAAGAACCGCTGGACCTTCAAGCTGCGCCAGGGCGTCACCTTCTCGAACGGCAAGCCTTTCACCGCGGAAGACGTGGTCTTCACGTTCTGCCGCACGCTGAAGAACGAGACCAAGGTCTCCGATTCCTTCGCCGATATCACCGGGAACTTCGCGTCGGTCGAGGCGCCCGATGCTCACACGCTGATCATCAACACGATCAATCCCGAACCGCTGATGCCGAACCTGCTTTCGAGCCTCAGCATCCTCTCGGCTTCGATCGTCGAGCATGGCCCGATCAGCTATGACGTTCCCAAGAACTGCGGCGTGACAGGCGCCTGGCCGGCCGTGAGCGGTTTCAATGACGGCAGCCTCGCGATCGGCACGGGCCCCTACAAGCTGAAATCCTATGTTCGCGGCTCGTCGATCGAACTCGAGCGTAACCCGAGCTACTGGGGCAAAGCCGAACCTTGGGCGACCGTGCGCCTGCTGCCCGTGACCAATGCCGGCCCGCGCCTCGCCGGACTGCTTGCCGGTGACTACGATGTCATCGAGAACCCCGCAGCACGCGACCTTGGCCGGATCAAGGGTGACAAGCGCTTCGGCCATGTCGTTACGCCCTCGACCCGCGTGATGTATTTCCAGCTCGACGTGGCCCGCGACCAGAGCCCCTTCGTCAAAGCCGAAGACGGCAAGAACCCGCTCAAGGACCCCCGCGTCCGCAAGGCGATGTCGCTCGCCATCGATCGTGACGCGATCGTCAAGCGGATCATGGACGGTGCGGCAGAGCCGGCCTACCAGTTCTTGCCGACCGGCATGTTCGGCACGCTGCCGAACCCGCCGAAGCTGGCCTATGACCCGGCTGCCGCCAAGAAGCTGATGGCCGAGGCAGGCTATGCCAAGGGCTTCCAGCTGACGCTGTCCTCGACCAATGACCGCTACATCAATGACAGCCAGATCACCCAGGCTGTCGCGCAGTACCTGACCCAGATCGGCATCAAGACCGAGGTTGATGCGATGACGCGCGCGATCTATTTCCCGCGCCGCGCCAAGAAGGAATTCAGCGTCGCGCTCGGCGGCTGGGGGTCCGGCACCGGTGAGGCCGCGTCCTTCCTGCGCCAGTGGCCGCCGACCCCGAACGACGAGAAGACCCTCGGCGGCTCGAACTATGGCGGTTACAAGAACGACGCGTTCGACAAGGTGATCCGCACTGCCGTGACGACGCTCGACGATGCCAAGCGCGCTGAACTGCTGCAGGAGGCCGGCAAGCTGGTGCTCGCCGACGGTGCGTTCATCCCGCTGCATTTCGAAAGCGGCATCTGGGCCTTCAAGTCCGACCTGAATGTCACCGGCCGCGCCGACCAGTTCATGCTGGCGATGTCGGTGAAGCCGGTCGCCAAGTAAGTCCAGTCATCCAGTAAGCGTAGCAGAGTCGATTAAACGCAATGACCGCCTATGTTTTGCAGCGGCTGATCCAGAGCGTCATCGTTCTGCTCGCGGTCTCGGTCGTGGTTTTCTTCGCCGTCTATGGCATCGGAGACCCGATCGAGCTCCTGGTCTCGCCACAGGTCAGTGCCGCCGAGCGCGCGGCCCTGATCAAACGGCTCGGCCTCGACCTGCCGGTTTGGCAGCAGTATTTCACCTTCATGGGCAATGCCCTGAGGGGCGATCTCGGGCGCTCCTTCGTGCATGGCGTGCCCGCGATCGAGCTGATCCTCGCCCGTCTGCCCGCGACCTTCGAACTCGTGCTGCTGGCGATGACGCTGGCCGTCACGGTCGGAGTGCCGCTCGGACTGCTCGCGGGACTTGATCCCGACAGCCGCCCATCGCGGATCATCATGGCCAGCACTGTGCTCGGCTACTCCCTTCCAAATTTCTGGAAGGGCATGATGCTGATCCTGCTCTTTGCGGTCGTGCTTGGCTGGCTGCCGACGGCGGGTCGCGGCGAAACCGTCTCCGTGCTCGGCGTGCAGACCAGCCTGCTCACGCTGGACGGGCTGCAGCATCTGATCCTGCCGGCGCTCAATCTCGCCATCCCCAATACGGCACTGATGATCCGCCTGGTCGCGGCCGGCACGACCGAGACGATGACGCAGGACTATGTGAAATATGCCCGTGCCAAAGGTGTGCGCCGCAAGCGCATCGTCGGTCGGCACGTGCTGCGCAATATCCTGATCCCGGTCGTGACGGTGGTCGGCATCGAGTTCGGCAGCCTCGTCGCCTTCTCCACCATCACCGAGACGGTCTTTGCCTGGCCCGGCATGGGCAAGCTCCTGATCGACTCGATCTACCAGCTCGATCGGCCGGTCGTCGTCGCCTATGTGCTCTTGGCGACCCTGCTCTTCGTCACGGTGAACTTCCTCGTCGATATCCTCTATGCCGCGCTCGATCCGCGCGTGAAGCTGACTGGAGACATGGCATGAGCGCGCCGGCGAAAGCCCCTGTCGTGCCGGCCTATGCCGACACGCCCCTGCGCGAGAAGGTGCTGCGCCGGATCCGGAACCGGCCGACGACGCGCGGCGCCGCGATCCTGCTCGGCATCCTTGTCATGCTCGCTGTGCTCGCTCCCGTCATCGCGCCGCAGAACCCGCATGACCTCGCCGCGCTGAGCGTGATGGACAACCGGCTGGCTCCTGGTGACAGCGGCATGACCGGCATCACTTACTGGCTCGGCAGCGATGCCCAGGGCCGCGACATGCTGAGCGCGATCCTCTACGGGCTGCGAACCAGCCTGATGGTTGGCCTCACGGCGACCGCGGGCGCGCTCGTCATCGGGATCACTGCAGGATTGCTCGCCGCCCAGTTCGGCGGCGCGGTCGATGCCGTGATCATGCGCGTCGTCGACTTCATGCTTGGCTTTCCGTCCATCCTGATTGCGCTCGTGCTGCTCGCCTCGATCGGCCGCGGCGTCGACAAGGTGATCTTCGCGATCGTGCTGGTGCAATGGGCGCAATATGCACGATTGATGCGCGCTGCTGCCCTGGTCGAGCGCCGCAAGGAGTATATCGAGGCGGCGCTGAATTTCGGCCTGCCGACCCGACATATCATGCTGGCGCATCTCTTGCCGAACTCGGTCGGCTCGGTGCTCGTGGTGGCCTCGATCAGCATCGCGAGCGCGATCACGCTGGAGGCGACCCTGTCCTTCCTCGGCGTCGGCGTGCCCGTGACGCAGCCTTCGCTCGGACTGCTGATCGCCAACGGCTTCGAATTCCTCCTCTCCGGCGAATACTGGATCGCGGTATTCCCCGGCATCGCGCTGGTGCTGCTCATCATGTCGCTCAATCTTGTCGGCGACCGCCTGCGCCGCAGCTTCAACGTGCGCTCATGAGTGCTCCGCTTCTCGAGGTCCGGGGGCTCAGGACCGTCTTCCACGCGCTCGATGGCGCCTGGCCGGCTGTCGACGGCGTCGATCTCAGCGTCGCGCGCGGCGAGGTGCTCGGGCTGGTCGGAGAATCCGGTTCCGGCAAGTCGGTGACCGGTTTCTCGCTGGTCCAGCTCATCGATCCGCCGGGCGAGATCGTTGCCGGCGAGATCACCTTCGCCGGTGAGAATCTTCGCGAGGCGTCCGAAGAGCGGCTGCGCAAGCTGCGCGGCGACCGCATCGCCATGATCTTCCAGGATCCGCTGATGACGCTGAACCCGGTGCTCAGCATCGGTGAGCAGATGAGCGAGGCGATCCTGGAGCATCGCCAGTGCAGCCGCGCGGAGGCGCTGAGCGAGGCGGCCAAGGCGCTGGCACGCGTCGGCATCTCGTCGCCGGAGGCGCGGCTCAAGCAGTTCCCGCATGAGTTCTCGGGCGGCATGCGCCAGCGCGTCGCGATTGCGACTGCATTGCTGAATGCACCCGACCTGATCATCGCCGACGAGCCGACTACCGCGCTCGACGTCACAATCCAGAGCCAGATCCTGTTCGAGGTCCAGAAGCTCAGCCGTGAAACCGGTACCGCGGTGTTGTGGATCACCCATGATCTCGCGGTCGTCGCCGAACTCGCGGACCGGGTCGCCGTGATGTATGCCGGCCGTGTCGTCGAGATCGGTCCTGTCGACTCCGTGCTCGATCAGCCGCGGCATCCTTATACGCTTGGTCTGCTGAATTCCTCGGCCGCGATGGTCGAGCCGGGTGAACGCCTGAACCAGATCGACGGCGTCGCACCGCGGATCGATGGGCGCCCGAGCGGCTGCCCATTCCGTCCCCGCTGCAACCGTGTCCAACCGATCTGCGCGGAGCAGGATCCGACACCGACCGGGACCGCCGAGCGCAGTTTCCGCTGCCACAACCCGGTTCCGCAGGGAGAGGCAGCATGAGCGCGCCCGTCTTCGAACTGAAGGGTGTGACCAAACACTTCCGCCGTAGTCCCACTCTGGCGGAACGCATCCTGATGGCGACCGGCCGCGGCAAGGCCCCGCCGGCGCTGCGGGCCGTCGATGGCGTCGATCTCAGCGTCAAGCGTGGCGAGGTGCTCGGGCTCGTCGGTGAGTCCGGTTGCGGCAAGTCGACGCTGGCGCGTGTCGCCACCGGCATCCTCAAGCCGAGTTCGGGCGAGGTCATCTACGAACAGAAGCCGGTGGTCGGCCTGAAGGGCAAGGATCGACTCAATTTCCTGCTGAAGGTCCAGATGATCTTCCAGGACCCCTACGCTTCGCTCGACCCACGCATGAAGGTCAGCCGGATCGTCGGCGAGGCGCTGAGCGTCCACAAGCTGCTGCCGAAGGCGGAGATCGAGGCTGCTGTCGACCAGGCGCTGACCGAGGTCGGGCTCGATCTCGCCTATCGCGAGCGCTATCCGCACCAGTTCTCAGGCGGCCAGCGCCAGCGCATCGGCATTGCCCGCGCGCTCGCGGTGAAGCCTGACTTCCTGGTCTGCGACGAACCGGTCTCGGCGCTCGACGTTTCCATCCAGGCGCAGGTCGTCAACCTGTTCATGGATGTCCGCGAGCGGCACGGGCTGACTTATCTCTTCGTCAGCCATGACCTTGGACTGGTGCGCCATATCAGCGACCGGGTCGCGATCATGTATCTCGGGCGGATCGTCGAGATCGGATCTGCCACTGCCATCTTCGCCAAACCGGCCCATCCCTATAGCGCGGCCCTGATCAAGGCGATTCCGTCCGCGGCCGGTCGCAAGCGGGATTTCCAGCCGTTGAAGGGCGAGTTGCCGTCGCCGCTCGCACCGCCGTCAGGCTGCCCGTTCCACCCGCGCTGCGAACTCGCGATGCCCGTTTGCCGCGAGGTCCGGCCCAAGCTGACCGAGATCGCACCCGGCCGCAGCGCCGCATGCCATTTGCACAAGGCCCCGGAGACCGCATGACCACCGCTTCGCTCACGCCCGCTATCGGCCGCAGCACCCTGCCTTTCGTCGATCGCTTCCATCCCGACAGGCCGCTCGAGGTCAATATCTATCGTCCTGCCGGTCACAAGCCGAACGACCCGGTGGTGGTCGTGCAGCACGGCATGCTGCGCAATGGCGACGAGTACCGCGATTTCTGGATTGATGCCGCGGAGAAGCACGGCATCCTGATCGTGGCTCCGACCTTTTCCAACGAGCATTTTCCGCAGGCCGAAGGCTATAATAACGGGCTCGTACTCGATGCCGGCGGTACGATCGCGGCACGCGACAACTGGCTCTATTCCGTGCCGCAACGCGTGCTCGAGGCGCTGCGCGCTGGCGGCGTGATCGACCGTCCGGTGATCCGCATCTTCGGCCATTCGGCCGGCGGTCAGTTCGTCCATCGGATGCTGGCGACGCAAGGCGCGAAGCCCTTCGAGGCGGCGATGGCCTCCAATCCGGGCTGGTACACATTGCCTTGCCTCGACAGGAGTTTTCCGGAAGGCCTCGGTGAGCTCGGACTGGATCAGGCGGCGCTGGCGCGTTGGCTTGCCTATCCGATGATCATTTTCGCGGGAGACCAGGACATCGCTACCGCCGATCCGAACCTGCCGTCGCAGGCCGAGGCGCTGGCTCAGGGGCCGCATCGCTACGGGCGGGCTCATTTCATGCTCGACTTCGCCAAGCGCGAGGCGGCCCGGCTCGGGCTGCCCTGCAACTGGCAGTTGATCACGGTGAACGGAATCGGCCATGACGGCGCGGCAATGTCGCGTGCCGCGGCGGCCTACTGGTTCGAGGGCGGCCGTATTCCCTCAGCCGAGGAGTTGGGCCAGCAGGCCGCTCCGGTTCTCTGAGGTTCTTGTTCGTCGCGGCGTGCATCCGCTACGATTTGGATCCGAAAGTTGTCCCCAGCCGCCAGCGGCGGCTGGGGATTGTTTTTTGTCTCAGCCGCGCGACATGTTCAGCGGCGGCTTCACTTCGGCGGGAAGCGGCGAAACATAGCCGTCTTTGCCCACGCGGGTCTTCAGGTCAGCCTTTGCCGCAGCCATCAGGGCAGGGTCCGAGAGCACGGCGGCTCCGGTCGCTGCCATCGCCTTGGCAACCTGGACCATGGCCTTGTGCGCGGCCGGGCTCTTGCCCTGCGCCACCACCTGCCAGGTGTGGAAAGGCGTGCCGATCGCGACGGTTGGCGCGTGAGCCTGAACCGTCGGCACGACCCAGCTGACATCGCCGACATCCGTCGAGCCGATCATTGGATTGCGCGGCGCGTCGAGCGGGACGACGAAATCGGCCAGCGGAGCGTCGGTCTCAGGCAGGCCGATCGAGCGCCAGGAGGAAGCGATCTCCTGGGGCGAGAGCGTCGAGCGGATATCGCGGGCAAAAGCGCGGTCGGTCTCGTCGAAATGCGGCGCGCCGAGCTCCTCGAGAATGCCGTGCATCGCCGTTTCGAGCGGGGTGTTGCCGACCACGTTCGAGACAGCGCTGATGATGCGCATCTCCATCTTGGTCTCGGTCATCAAGGCCGCGCCTTCGGCGATCTTGCGGACGCGTTCGACGAGCTCGAGCATGCCGGGCAAATCGCGCGCGCGAATCGAGTAGCGGACGCGGGCATGCGCCTGGACGACGTTGGGGGCGATGCCACCCGTATCAAGCAGCGCGTAATGCACGCGCGCATCGCTTGGCATGTGCTCGCGCATGTAGTTGACGCCGACACTCATCAACTCGACGGCGTCGAGCGCGCTGCGGCCGAGATGCGGCGAGGCCGCAGCATGGGCGGCGCGGCCGGTGAAGATGAAATCGGCCCGCGTGTTGGCGAGCGAGAGGGGAGGGGTGACCTCCCAGAAGCTCGACGGGTGCCAGGAAATCGCGACATCGGCGTCGTCGAAGGCGCCTGAGCGAACCATGAAGGCCTTGGCTGCGCCGCCTTCCTCGGCCGGGCAGCCATAGTAGCGCACGCGCCCCGGAATCCTGTTCTCGGCCAGCCAGTTCTTCATCGCGGTGGCGGCGAGCAGTGCAGCGGAGCCGAGCAGGTTATGCCCACAGCCATGGCCATGCCCGCCATCCTGGAGCGGCTGGTGCGTGGCAATACCGGCCTCCTGGCTGAGGCCGGGCAGTGCGTCATACTCGCCGAGGAAGGCGATGACCGGGCCGCCTTCGCCGGCCTCGCCGATGACGGCGGTGGGGATATCGGCGACGTTCTCGGTGATTCGAAAGCCCTGGTGGCGGAGCTCGGCGACGTGTTCGGCCACGGAGCGCTCTTCGGTATAGCAGACCTCGGGCATGCCCCAGACCCGTTCGCTCAGCGCAATGAAGCGCTCCTTGCTTGCGTCAACCTGGCGCCAGAGGTCGTTTCGATTGTCCATTTTTATCTCGCTTCTAAGGGTTTCGGCATTTGAGCAAGCCGGGAGAGTCTCGTCCAGTCAGTTCCAAGCGGGACTGCAAGGCGCTGCGCTGCATGGTTGACGCGCTCTTTGGCACATGCCTTGCTGGCGGCTGATTGAGGGAAGAGCAGGGGGCGCAAGACCTCCGGAGTTTTGTCAGTTGCCGATTGGCGGAGGGTATTTATGAACGAACACGACCTGCGAGGTTTGATCGCGGATGTGAAGGAAGGTGGCCAGTCGCGGCGCTCCTTCGTGCAGAAGATGGTGGCGCTGGGACTGAGCGCACCGATCGCAACCCAGATGCTGGCCTGGAACGGCGTCGCGATGGCGCAGCCGGTCGACGACTACAAGCCGACCAAGGCCGGTGGCGGCGGGCCGCTGAAGATCCTGCTCTGGCAGGCGCCGACCCTGCTGAACCCGCATTTCGCCTCTGGCACCAAGGACCAGGAGGCCTCGCGCGTCTTCTATGAACCGCTCGCCGGCTGGGATGCCGAAGGCAATCTCATTCCGTGCCTCGCTGCCGAAGTCCCTTCCAAGGAGAATGGCGGTCTCTCGGCCGACGGCAAGTCGGTGACGTGGAAACTGAAGCAGGGCGTCAAATGGCATGACGGCAAGCCGTTCACCGCTGACGACGTCGTCTTCAACTGGGAATATGCTGCCGATCCGGCCACCGCCGCCTACACCACCGGCTCCTACAAGGACATCAAGGTCGAGAAGGTCGACGATCACTCCGTCAAGGTCATTTTCGCCGAGGCAACGCCGTTCTGGGCCGATGCCTTCGTCGGCGTCGCCGGCATGATCATCCCGAAGCACCATTTCGGCGAGTTCAAGGGGGCCAAGTCGCGCGAGGCTCCGGCCAATCTGAAGCCCGTCGGCACCGGCCCCTACAAGTTCGTCGACTTCAAGCCAGGTGACATCGTCACCGGCGAGCGCAACCCCGATTATCACGTCAAGAACCAGCCGCATTTCGACACGATCGAGGTCAAGGGCGGCGGCGACGCAGTCTCGGCGGCGCGCGCCGTGCTGCAGACCGGCGAGTTCGACTATGCCTGGAACATGCTGGTCGAGGACGAGATCCTCAAGCGCATGGAGACCGGTGGGCGCGGGCGCGTGCTGGCGGTTCCAAGCGGCAATATCGAGTTCATCATCCTCAACACGACGGATCCGTGGACCGAGGTCGATGGCGAGCGTTCGAGCGTCAAGACCAAGCATCCGACGCTCAGCGATCCGGCCGTGCGTCAGGCGATCAACCTGCTGATCGACCGCGATTCGATCCAGAAATTCATCTATGGCCGCGGCGGCACGGCGACGGCGAGCTTCGTCAACGAGCCGAAAATGTTCAAGTCGAAGAAGCTAAAATACGAGTTCAGCGTCGAGAAGGCCAACAAGATCCTCGACGACGCCGGCTGGAAGAAGGGCGCCGACGGCATCCGCGAGAAGGATGGCAAGAAGCTGAAATACGTCTTCCAGACCTCGATCAATGCGCCGCGCCAGAAGACCCAGGCGATCATCAAGCAGGCCTGCCAGCGCGCCGGCATCGATCTCGAGCTGAAGTCGGTGACCGCGTCCGTGTTCTTCTCCTCGGACGTCGCCAACCCCGACACCTACACCAAGCTCTACTGCGACATGGAGATGTACACCACGACGCAGCCGCAGCCTGATCCGGAGCGCTTCCTGAACCAGTTCACCTCCTGGGAGATCGCCAACAAGGAGAACAAGTGGCTCGGCCGCAACGTCTCGCGCTACGCCAGCAAGGAAGCAGACGACGCCTACAAGGCGGCGCAGAAAGAACTCGACCCGGCCAAGCGCGCCGCGCTGCTGATCAAGGTCGATGAGGCCTTCTGCGAAGCCAATGTCATCCTGCCGCTCCTGTCGCGCACGCGCGTCGCTGCGGCGGCCAACAACCTAGTGCCGAAATATAGCGGCTGGGACAGTGACGTCTGGCGACTGGCGAGCTGGTATCGCAGCTAGTAGAAGCGGCAATCCCTTAGCGAAGGCGCAATGCGCTCTCGCTAAGGAGGAGTACCGACCGTTCATTGACCGGCCGGAGCCGGATCATCGCAGGGGCATCTTCGTCGCTCCCTGCATCCTTCGGTTCCGGTTTACGGTCCCGATCCGCACGCTGACAGAGACCTGTACATGGCGAGTTACCTCATAAGGCGATTGCTCATCGCTATTCCGAGCCTTCTAGGCATCAGCCTGATCCTGTTTACGGTTCTCGCGCTGGCGCCTGGCGACCCGTTCGAGGAGCTCGCGACCAATCCCAATGTGCCTCCCGAAGTCCGAATGGCGCTGCGCGCGAAGTTCGGCATCGATGATCCGGTGATGGTGCGTTATGTGCGCTGGCTGACAGCCATGGTCCAAGGCGACTGGGGCTTTTCTTTCGCCAGCCGAATCAATGTCGATGATCTCATCCTGCAGCGGGTCCCGACGACGCTCTTCGTCGTTGGCAGCTCGCAGCTGCTGGCGCTTGCGATCGCGCTGCCGGTCGGCATCTATGCTGCGACGCGGCCTTATTCGGTCTTCGACCAGATCGCCAACACGCTCGCCTTCGTCGGTTTCTCGCTGCCGACCTTCTTCACCGGCCTGCTCTTCATCCTGCTGTTCTCGATCAAGCTGGACTGGCTGCCCTTCGTCTATCGCTCCGATATCGCGGCGACAGGCTGGCGCTGGTACTGGGAGATGATGCGGCAGGCGCTGATGCCGATCCTGGTGCTCGGTCTCTTTCAGGCAGCCTCCTATACGCGCTATGTGCGCTCCGCCGTGCTCGACGTCGTCAGGCTCGACTATGTCACCACCGCCCGGGCAAAGGGCCTCAGCGAGACGAAGGTGACGATACGGCATGTGGCGCGCAACGCGCTGATCCCGGTCGTCACGCTGGTAGCGCTGCAGATGCCGGCGGTATTCGGCGGCGCCATCGTCACGGAACAGATCTTCCGGGTGCCCGGCATCGGCTCGCTGCTGATCACGGCGATTCTCGCCAACGACACCCCTGTCGTCATGGCGGTGACCTTCGTCTTCGCCTGCCTCGTCGTTTTCTTCAACCTCATTGCGGATCTCCTTTATGGCTGGCTCGACCCTCGTATCTCCTTCCGCTGAGCCGACTTCCGGCTCGCCGGCGCGGAGCGTGTCGGTCTCGCCAGCGCGCGAGACCTGGCGCCGCTTCCGCCGACACCGCCTGGCAATGATCAGCACGATCGTGCTCGGCCTGCTTGTGCTCGGCGTCGTCATTGGCCCATGGCTCTGGCCTGTGGCGATCAACGATATCGACTTCGCGGCACAGCTGCAGACGCCGTCCTGGAGCCATCCGTTCGGTACCGACGATCTCGGCCAGGATATTCTGGCGCGGATGATCTATGGCGGGCGCATCTCGCTCGCCGTCGGCCTCGCCGCCATGGTGGTCGCCACGTTCGTCGGCGTCGTCGTCGGGGCGATCGCCGGCATGTCGCGCGGCTATGTCGACTCCTTCCTGATGTGGGTCACCGACCTCTTCCTGTCGCTGCCGCAGCTGCCGCTGCTGCTGCTGGTGATCTATCTGTTCCGTGAACAGCTCAAGGCCGTTTTCGGGCTTGAGGGCGGCGTCTTCGTCCTGATCGTCGTCGTCATCGGCGGGTTGCGCTGGATGCCCGTCGCCCGCCTGGTCCGGGCCCAGTTCTTCTCGCTGCGCGAGAAGGAGTTCGTGGAGGCGGCGCGTGCGTCGGGCGCGACGAAATGGCGGCAGGTCGTCAGCCACATCCTGCCCAACGCGATGGGACCGGTCATCGTTGCCGGCACCATCGAGGTGTCGTCCGCGATCATCGCCGAATCGACCCTGTCCTTCCTCGGCCTGGGCTTCCCGCCGGACATCCCGACCTGGGGGCGGATCCTGTTCGACGCCAAGGATCATCTCGATGTCGCCCCGCACTGGGCCTTGTTCCCAGGTGCAGCGATCTTCCTCACCGTTCTCTCGATCAACTTCATTGGCGATGGCTTGCGCGACGCGCTCGACCCGCGCCGCGTGATCTAGGAAAGACTGGAAAGCTTCAGCATGACCTCTCCGATTCTCTCCGTTTCGCATCTGACCACCTCGTTCCGTGTCGAGGGGCAGTGGCGCTCCGTGGTCCGCGACGTCTCCTTCGATATCGGACCGAAGGAAACGGTGGCCGTCGTTGGTGAATCAGGCTCCGGCAAGAGCGTGACGGCGCTCTCGATCATGCGGCTGACACCGCCCGGCTCGAGCAAGATCGAAGGCTCGATCAAGCTCGGCGGCAAGGAACTGCTGACCTTGCCCGATGCCGATATGCGCCATATCCGCGGCAACGAAGTCGCGATGATCTTCCAGGAGCCGATGACGAGCCTGAATCCGGTGCTGACCATCGGCTTCCAGATCGCCGAGGCGCTGATCCTGCACCGCGGCCTGTCGCGCAGTGCGGCCGAGGCCGAGACGATCCGGCTGCTCGAGAAGGTCCGTATTCCGGCGGCGAAGTCGCGCTTCAACGAGTACCCGCACCGCTTCTCCGGCGGCATGCGCCAGCGCGTGATGATCGCGATGGCCTTGGCCTGCAAGCCGAAGCTCCTGATCGCGGACGAGCCGACGACAGCGCTCGACGTGACGATCCAGGCGCAGATCCTCGAGCTCATCAAGAGCCTGCAGGACGAGGAGGGCATGTCCGTCCTCTTCATCACCCACGACATGGGCGTGGTCGCCGAAATCGCCGACCGCACGGTGGTGATGTATAACGGCCAGGCGGTGGAGACCGGGGCCACCGAGGATATCTTCGCCCGCGCCACGCACCCCTATACCCGCTCGTTGCTTTCGGCGGTGCCGAAGCTGGGCTCGATGATCGGGCACAAGCGGCCGATGCGCTTCCCGGTCGTCGACCGCGCAACGGGCCTGTCGGACGTTCCGACCGAGACGTCCGACACAGTGGCCCATGCCGAGCGGCCGGTCCTCGAGGTCAGCGGGCTCACCACCCGCTTCGAGATCCGCGCAGGGCTGCTCGGCGGCGTCAAGGGCCGCGTGCACGCGGTCGAGAACGTCTCCTTCAGCCTGCAGGCGGGCGAGACGCTGGCGCTGGTCGGCGAATCGGGTTGCGGCAAGTCGACGACGGGGCGTTCGGTGATGCGGCTGATCGAGCCGCTCTCCGGCTCGGTGCTGCTTGACGGCGAGGATGTGCTGAAGCTCGACCAGCGGACCCTGCGCGACCGGCGCAAGCGCATGCAGATGATCTTCCAGGACCCCTTCGCCAGCCTCGACCCGCGCATGAATGTCGGCGCGGCGATTGCCGAGCCGCTGCTGATCAACAAACTCGCGACCCGCTCGGAGGCCCGCGACAAGGTCGCCGAGCTGCTGCGCCGCGTCGGGCTTCAGCCCGATATGGCGAGCCGCTTCCCGCATGAGTTCTCAGGCGGCCAGCGCCAGCGCATCTGCATTGCACGCGCACTCGCGGTCGAGCCGCGGCTGATCGTGGCAGATGAATCGGTCTCGGCGCTCGACGTCTCGGTCAAGGCGCAGGTGATCAACCTGATGCTCGAACTGCAGGAGCGGATGAAGCTCGGCTATCTCTTCATTTCGCATGACATGGCGGTGGTCGAGCGCGTCAGCCACCGGGTGGCGGTGATGTATCTCGGCGAGATCGTCGAGATCGGCCCGCGCGAGGCCATTTTTGGCAATCCGCAACACCCCTATACCAAGAGGTTGCTTGCGGCAGTGCCTGTGCCGGATCCGGCACGGCGCCTCGAGAAGCGCCCGGTCTCGAACGACGAAATCAAGAGTCCGGTGCGTGCGCCCGACTACGTCCCGCCGATCCGCCAGTTCCGCGAGGTCTCACCCGGCCACGCCGTGATGATCTGGGGCGAAGAATGGGAAAAGCCGGCTGTGGTGGCGAAGGTGGCGTGAGGCCGTCGAAGCGAGGGGCAAGGCCCCTCGCTTCCCAAACATAGGTCATAGCCGCCGTGCCAGAGGCTGGCCCGGCGGTACTTCATGCCTCGGGCTCCGGCCGCCTGCTGATCTGAAGCCGGCTTTCGCTAACGCTATCTGGCTGAAGCAGTTGAGAAAGGCCTTGGGGGGGCGTTGAGCCGGATCGACCGGCTGCCGGTTTGCCTCGCTTGTTACGCCTTGAATACGTTTGCGCCACTTATCCCGTGTCGCGCGCAGGCGTTGCGCGTGTCCACGATCAATTGGGCGTGCTCGACCAGAAGCCCGTAGTCGACGATGTCGTGATCGGTCGCGATCAGAACGGCATCGAAGCCAGCCAGTGCTTCCGCATCAAGAACCGGAATCCCCTTCTTCCCGGTCAGCTCCGGGTATTCGCGCGTCGGCCGGATCACTGGCACATGGGGATCGTGGAACTCGACATGGGCGCCCCGCTTTTCGATCAGCTCAATCAGCTTGAGTGCGGGGCTTTCCCGCATGTCGTCGATATTCTTCTTGTAGGCGATGCCGAGCACGAGGATACGGGAATCGCTGAAATTCTTGTGGCGCTGCGTGTCGACCAGCTCCGCCAGGCGGTTCACCACCAGATAGGGCATATGGCTGTTGACTTGGCCTGCGAGCTCGATGAAGCGCGTCGTGATGTCGTATTCGCGCGCCTTCCACGTCAGGTAGAAGGGGTCGATCGGGATGCAGTGGCCACCGAGGCCTGGGCCCGGATAGAAGGGCATGAAGCCGAAAGGCTTGGTCTTCGCCGCCTCGATGACCTCCCAGATGTCGATGTCCATCGCGCTGTAGACCTGCTTCAGCTCGTTGACGAGCGCGATATTGACTGCCCTGAAGATGTTCTCGGTCAGCTTGACGGCTTCCGCAGTTGCGGGTGATGAAACAGGCACCGTTCTGACCACAAGTGCGCCGTAGAGCGCGTCGGCCATTGCCAAGGCATCTGGCCCGTCGCCCCCAACCACTTTCGGGATATCCGATGTGCCGAAGCTGGGGTTCCCCGGATCCTCGCGTTCAGGCGAGTAGGCCAGGAAGAAATCCTGCCCGCTTGCCAGCCCGGATACGCCTTCCAGGATCGGACGCATCACCTGGTCTGTGGTTCCGGGATAGGTCGTCGATTCCAGCACGATCAGTTGGCTGCGCTGCAACCGGGGCGCGATCGCCTCTGCCGTCTTGACCACATAGGACATGTCTGGCTCGCGGTGCCGCGTCAGCGGCGTCGGCACGGCGATGAGCAGAGCGTCCGGCTCGGACAGCCGATCGAAGTCGGTCGTGGCAGCGAACCGGCCGCTGCTGATGCCCTCTGCGATGGGCTGGGACGGGATGTGCTTGATGTCGCTCTGGCCGGAATTGATCAGCGCGACGCGGTTGCGATCGATGTCAAAGCCGATGACGCTGAAGCCCTTGCGCAGCGCCGCCAAGACGAGTGGAAGGCCCACATAGCCCAGGCCAATGATGCCGATGGTCAAGGAGCGATCATGGGTGCGCTCGATGAAGCGCTGCGCGGCTTCCGAATTCACATTGCACTCGCGCTTTACGCCGAACCCGTGGGCGGCTGTTTCGTGCGTGAGCTTGTTCCAGACTTGCGAAAACCCGTCAACACAAGCTGGGAGGAGGAGCTCCATTGGCCTGGCGGGATGTCATCTAATCCTTGTAGAGGCTCTTGAAATACCGGTTGATGCCGTCGAGATCCACCGAGGCGCCGTGATTTCGTTCGCAGAGGAACTGCCGGTGAAAATACCAGTCGTCGAAGCCGATTTTGAGCCGATCATAGCCTGCCTGGGCTAGAAGGAGCCGCATCTCCTCCCGGCGCGGCTCGACGAAATTGTGCTCTATGGTGAAGAGCGGAATCCGGTGGCGAGCCAAATCGATGCTGCGCAGGATATCGAGTTCGGAGCCTTCCGTATCGAGCGAGACATAGTCGAAGCCGCTTAACGCGAAATCGCCCATCACAGCGATCTCGTTGAAGGTGATGGTCTCGACCTGGATCAGGCCCTTCTCCGCGACGACCTGGCGACGATGCCTGGCATAACCGTCGCTGTCGGCGAACTCCTCGAGGGTGCCGATCTCCTGGGAGGCAACGAAGTCAAGGACCCTGCCAGACTCGCGATAGACAGCCTTTTCCAGGCAAATCGCGGTGCGGCTCTGCTGGAGCTTCGCAAAGAGTTCGGGGTTGGGCTCGACCGCCACACCTTTCCAGCCATGTTCGGTTTCAAGGAAGTAGCTGTTGCTGTGAAGGACGCCGTCGAAAGCGCCGATCTCGGCGAAGCGGCCGCCGCGCCTGCCATTGCACATGGCGAAGACCCAACGCTCCTGCTCGATCTGCGAATTGGTCGGCATCTCGTAGGCAAGGCGTGGGTCGAAGGGGAGCGTGTCGTCATATCCGATCGTCATCAGCTGCCCCATCGCCCAGGCCACGCCATTTCGGCGCCTTCGGTGCTCGCATCGATAATGCCCTGGGCTCTCGGTCGGCCCAAGGGCAGGATTGGCCTGTGAGGATTGCTGCGTCCACGGCCGCGGTCGTTCTGAGGTCGCTCAGTGTATCTCCGGTTCCGCCACCTTGGCCGTGCCCTCCAGGTAGTCGAAATCGCAGCCCTTGTCGGCCTGGCGGATATGGGCGGCGGACATGCGGCCATAGCCGCGAGCATAATTGCGGTCGGGTGGGGACCAAGTGGCGAGTCGACCGCTGATTTCGT
The DNA here is from genome assembly GCA_900470095.1 of Hyphomicrobiales bacterium. Classification (GTDB taxonomy): domain Bacteria; phylum Pseudomonadota; class Alphaproteobacteria; order Rhizobiales; family Beijerinckiaceae; genus Allobosea. The sequence goes on along the minus strand of UBZM01000002.1, from coordinate 121,797 downwards.
CGTCGCTAAGCTCGACGGAGATACTGCGAGCTTCGACATCGACGACGATGATGTCCCCCGTCCGAACCGCGGCGAGAGGCCCCTTGATATAAGCTTCCGGCGCGACATGGAGCACGCAGGCGCCGTAGCTGGTGCCGGACATGCGCGCGTCGGAGATGCGCAGCATGTCGCGCACGCCCTGCTTCAGCAGCTTCTTGGGAATGGGCAGCATGCCCCATTCCGGCATGCCGGGGCCGCCGACCGGGCCGCAATTCTTCAGCACCATGACGTGATCGGCGGTGACCTCGAGATCCTCGTCGTTCACCGCGCGCATCATCGCGTCGTAATCCTCGAAAACCAGAGCCGGGCCGCGATGCTTGAGCAGCCGGGGCTCCGCCGCGGAAGGCTTGATGACACAGCCATCGGGCGCAAGATTGCCCTTCAGGACCGCAAGCCCGTTGGCGGTCGAGACGGCCTTGTCGAGCGGGCGAATGACGTTGTCGTCATAGACCCTTGCGAGCGCGATCGTCTCGGCAAGCGACTTGCCGGTCACTGTCATGGCGTCGGTATGCAGCTTGCTCTCAAGCTGTTTCAATAGGGCGGGGAGACCGCCGGCATAGAAGAAATCCTCCATCAGAAAGTCACCGGACGGCCGCAGGTTGGCGATCACCGGCACCGTGCGCGAGAAGGTGTCGAAGTCCTCGGGTGTCAGCGGCACGCCGGCGCGGCCCGCCATCGCGATCAGGTGGATGATCGCATTGGTCGAGCCCGCTACCGCCATATGGACGGTGAGCGCATTCTCAAAGCTCTTGCGGGTCAGGATGCGGTCGGGCGTCAAATCTTCCCAGACCATTTCGACGATGCGCTTTCCCGCGGCCGCGGCCATGCGGGGATGGGCGGCATCTGCGGCGGGGATCGCGGAGGCGCCGGGCAATGTGAGGCCGAGCACCTCGGCATGGCTCATCATGGTTGCGGCGGTACCCATCACCATGCAGGTGCCGTGCGAGCGGGCGATGCCGCTTTCCATCTCGCGCCATTGGTCGTCTGTGATGTTGCCGGCTTCCTTCTCGGCCCAGTATTTCCAGACATCCGCGCCGGAGCCCAGCACCTTGCCGGCCCAGTTGCCGCGCAGCATCGGGCCGGCAGGCACGAAGATGAAGGGCAGGCCGGCGCTGGTTGCGCCCATCACGAGGGCGGGCGTGGACTTGTCGCAGCCGCCAAGCAGCACCGCGCCGTCGAGCGGATGGGAGCGGATCGATTCCTCCGCCTCCATCGCCAGGAAGTTGCGGTAGAGCATCGTTGTCGGCTTCTGGTACTGCTCTGAGGCCGACATCACCGGGATTTCGACCGGAAAGCCGCCTGCGGCCCAGACCGCGCGCTTCACCGCCTCGGCTCGGTCGCGCAGATGGGTGTGGCAGGGGTTGATTTCGGACCAGGTGTTGAGGATGCCGATGACCGGCTTGCCCATGAACTCCTCGTGATTGAGGCCCATCTGCAGCGCCCGCGAGCGATGACCGAAGGAACGCAGATCGCTGGCGCCGAACCAGCGCCTGCTGCGCAGCGTCTCGGGCGTCTTGCGGGGGTGGGGCATGGTGTTTCCTCGGATGTTTCTTGCTTGTGGTCCTGACCGCCGTTGCGCGCGTCGCGAAGCGGTCCGCTGGCGGCAATGCGGGATGCACGCCTGGTCGGGGTGCTCCGCGATGACGCTTGCGGCTATTCCGCGGCTGCTTGCTGCATGCCCCAACTGGCGACGACACGGCGCAGCTCGACGCGCTCGCTCTCGTTCAGTTCGGGGAGTCCGGGCAGGCGCACGGGGCCGACCGGCGTGCCGAGCAGGCCGAGCGCCTCCTTGACCACGGTCACATTGGCGCCGTTGCCGTATCTGGTGCGCAGCGTCTCGAAGCCGGCGATCTCGTCGACGAGGCGTCGGGCGAGTTCATAGTCGTCGCCCTCCAGCGCCTGCCAGATCGCGAGGGAGCGTTCGGGCACGACATTCACCAGCCCTGATGTGAAGCCACGGGCGCCGAGCGCGTGGAAGGGCGCAGCCCAACCCTCGGCCAGTCCGCAGATCCAGTTCGCGCTGGTGCCCTTGGTCGCGCGCACGCACTCGGCCAGCAGCATCATGTTGCCCGATGCGAACTTCACTCCGGCGACATTGGCGTGGGTCGCGACACGGGCGAGGTCCTTCACGCCGATCGCGTCGGAGCGGATATAGGCGACGACCGGTATCGGCAGGGCTTCGGCGATGGCGAGAATGTAATCGGCCTGCGATTGCGGCGCGGCAAAGGGATCGAGCGGGTGATGTACCATCACCGCATCGCAACCGGCCGCAACTGCGAGTTTGCCGGTCGCGATCGCCTCGCGAAGGGAGCGGCCGATGCCGGCCGTGACCAGCGCCTTGCCGGCCGCTGCTTCGGCGGCGACAGCATGGCTGCGGACAACCTCGTCGGTGGTCATCGGGTAGAACTCGCCGGTATTTCCGGCCGAGACGATATTGTGGATGCCGGCCTCGGCAATGCGCCGGACGATCTGGCCGGTCAGGGCCCAGTCAGCTTCGCCGTCGCCCTTCCAGGCTGTGACATGCACACCGGAAATCCCGCGTAATGCGGTCCGCAAGCGATCATTCGTCATAGGCCAATCCCTCCGCATCCGAGCCGAACACCTGGCGCACATGGCTCTTGGCCGAGCGCACGATGTGGCTCCTCATTCGCTGCTCGGCGAGCTGCGGCTTGCGCCCAGCCAGCGCCTCGAAGATTCCCTGGTGTTCGACAAAACCCTGGCGGCGTTCGTCCTGCTCGCCGAGCAGTGCGATGCGCTGGGCGTGATCATACATGCGCTGTCCGTCCAGCCGGCGCTCCAGATAGGCGCAGCCCGAGATCCGGTGGATCGCGCCGTGATAAGCCTCGTTCAGATTGACGAGGTCCTCGAGTGCGCTGTGCTCGGTCGCGTGCGCCATGTCGTCGATCAGCCGCGACATGTCGCGGATCTCGGCGTCGCTGATGCGATTGGCGGCGATATGGGCCATCACGCTTTCGATTGCGGCGCGGCCAAGCGCCATCTCCAGAGCCTGGCGCGCGGAGAAGAGCACGAAGACGCCGCGTCGTGCCTCTGTGCGGACAAGCCCTTCGCTTTCGAGCTTACGGATCGCATCCTTCACCGGGGTTGTACTGACGCCGAGCATTTCGGCGAGCTGACGCTCGTTCAGCCGCTCCCCGTTCTGGAAGCTGCCGGCCACGATCGCCCGACGCAGACGCTCATGCACATGCTCGCGCAAGGAGCGCAGCAGGTGAGGGGCGACGGGCTCGATCGTGGTGGTCTCGGTCATCATAGTCCCAGCATGTGCGGGGGAGGCACCGAAATCCCGATCGGGCTCCGGCGTTCCTCCCTGCATCGCCGCATCAAACATCACAAACATCAAGCCCGAACAAGTCTGAAATTTCAGATTTCAAATCTGAAATGCTGTGCTATGTCCTGCGGCAAGGAGCCCGAGAAGGGTCGAGCTGGCGCGAATTGCGCGGGCGCTGCAATAAGGGAGGAAGACCTGATGAGTTTGACGCGACGCGCGGCAATGGCCGCCGCCTGCCTGATGATCGCCCCGGCTGCCCTGGCGCAGGCGGACTATCCCTCGAAGGTCGTGACCATCGTGGTGCCCTTCGCGGCCGGCGGCACGACCGATCTTCTCGGCCGAATCCTGGCCGAGCGGCTGGCTGTGCGGCTCAATGGCAAGTTCATCGTCGAAAATCGGGCGGGGGCAGGCGGCAATACCGGTGTCGCGGCTGTCGCGAGGGCGCCGGCCGACGGCTATACGCTGACCATGGGCACGGTCTCTACCCATGCGATCAACCCGGCCGTCTACAGCAAGATGCCCTTTGACCACATCAAGGATTTTGCGCCGATCTCGCAGGTGGCGAGCGTGCCGAATATCCTGATGGTCAATCTCGACCTGCCGGCGAAGTCGGTGCCTGAACTCATCGAGCTGCTGAAAAAGAATCCGGGCAAATACTCGTTCGGCTCGTCCGGGGCGGGGACCTCCACGCATATGGCGGCGGAGCTGTTCAAGGTCGCGACGGGTACCGACATGGCCCATGTGCCCTATCGCTCGAGCGGGCAGGTGACGCAGGACTTGCTCTCCGGCCAGATCCAGCTTTCCTTCGACAACATCACCATTGCCTGGCCGCATGTGGAAGCCGGCAAGATCAGAGCGCTCGCCACCGCAACGCCGGAACGGTTGGCCGTCGCCAAGGACCTGCCGGCGCTGGCCGAGTTCATTCCCGGCTATGCCGCGACCTCCTGGCACGGCTTCTTTGCTCCGGCAGCAACGCCGAAGCCGATCGTCGACAAGCTCTCTGCCGAGGTACAGGCGATCATGCGCGAGCCCGCGACGGTCGAGCAGCTCAGGAAGCTCGGGGTCGACCCGGTCGGCTCGAACCAGGCCGATTTCACCGCCCATATCGCCGCCGAAACTAAGCGCTGGGCCGAGGTCGCGCAGAAGGCGAACGTAAAGATCGAGTGAATCGCGATCGCCGTGTTCTGAGCAAGGGCGCCAACCCGGGGCTGCGCGGCGGTGCGGTGCGACCCGGGGCGGCGATCAACTGCGTCGTATGCCGCCTCCTTTGAGTGAATGAGGATCACCTTCTGATGACGTCTGTGCTGACCCCTGAAAATCGCGAAAGGCTGAAGCGCGTCTCCAGCGCTACGCTGACGACTGCTTTGTTCAAGCGTGGCTTCCGCAATGTTTTCATCCAGGACGTGCGGCCGCTCGGAACCGCGGCACCTCGGATGGTCGGCGAGGCCTATACGTTGCGCTACATCCCGGCGCGCGAGGATCTCGACCATCTCGGCGTCTTCGCCGATATCGAGCATCCGCAGCGCAAAGCGGTCGAGGCCTGTCCGCCCGGCCATGTCATGGTGATCGACAGCCGCAAAGATGCGCGTGCGGCGTCGGCTGGCGGCATTCTGGTCTCGCGGTTGATGCAGCGGGGCGTTGCCGGCGTCGTCACTGATGGCGGCTTCCGGGATTCGCCCGACATCGCCCAGATGCCATTCCCGGCCTTTCACAACCGGCCGAGTGCCCCCACCAATCTGATCCGCCACCACGCGGCCGATATCAACGTGCCGATCGGTTGCGGCGATGTGCCGGTGTTCCCCGGTGACATCGTGGTCGGGGACGGTGAGGGCGTCTGCGTGATCCCGGCCCATCTCGCCAATGAGATCGCTGAGGAGGCCTATGAGCAGACGGCCTATGAAGATTTCGTCGAAGAACGTGTCCGCGCCGGCGAGACCATTTTCGGACTTTATCCGGCCAATGCGGAGACTAAGGCGAAGTTCGCGGTCTGGCGGTCGGGGTGGTCATGACACCTGCCGCATGGGGCTCGGCCAGCGGAGCACGCATTTTGGGCCATTGAAGCCAGCATTCGGCACTATCTTGACGGCGGCGTCGGCTTGTAAGTAGCTGCGCTTGCCGCTTGCGTTCATCGCGCACGGGACGGCAGCCATGGGATAATCAAATGCTCCCAAGGCTTTGATTGATAGTGGAGCCGATTGCGGATGACGAAAATATTGGTTACCGGTGGAGCAGGGTATATTGGAGCGCATTGCTGCATATCGTTGCTGGCCTCCGGATTTGAGCCTGTCGTCATCGATAATTTTTCGAACTCAAACCGCAATATAGCTGAGCGAATTCAACGCATCACCGGCCATCGCTTGGCTTTGTTCGAGGGTGATGTCCGCAATCGTTCTGATATCGAACGGGTCTTCGAGGCTCATTCGATTACGGCGGTCATACATTTCGCCGCATTGAAGGCCGTCGGGGATTCGGTCGCGAGACCCCTTGAGTATTATGACAATAATATAAACGGCATGACTAATCTTCTTTCGGCAATGCACCATTTCGGTGTGCTCAGAGTGATTTTCTCCTCTTCTGCTACTGTCTATGGAGAGCCGGAGAGCATTCCATTACGTGAGAATGCGACCCGTCACGCGACGAACCCCTATGGCCGTACCAAATTGTTCGGAGAGCAGATCCTGGAAGATTGCGCGAGGGCGGATCCAAACTGGCGGATCGTGATGCTTCGCTATTTCAATCCAGTCGGCGCCCACGAAAGCGGGCTCATCGGCGAGGATCCGAAAGGTACACCCAACAACCTGATGCCCTATGTCGCACAAGTGGCTACCGGCCAACGGAAGGTGCTCTCGGTCTTTGGGGGCGACTATCCGACACCGGACGGCACCGGAATTCGAGATTACATCCACGTCATGGACCTTGCGGAAGGCCATACCGCGGCACTTCACTATCTTGCTCGCGTGTCCGGAGCCGTCCCGATCAATCTCGGAACCGGTCAGGGTTCATCGGTCCTGGAGATGGTTCGGGCGTTCGAGTGTGCGAGCGGTCGAACGATCCCCTATGAGATTGTCGATCGTCGTCCGGGTGACGTTGCCGAATGCTGGGCGGATCCATCACAGGCGGAACAACTGCTCGGGTGGAAGGCGCGTCGTACGCTTTCGGAAATGTGTGCTGATGCCTGGCGCTGGCAAAGCACCAATGCGCGCGGACTTTCCGAACCGGATTGATTGCAGGCGCAGAGCGCATGCGGCGAGCCCTGGGGAATGGATTTCCCCGGCGCCAAGCAATCTGTGATGAAGATGGATCAGTCGATCGGGGAGGTGGTCTTTCCCGTCGCGGGAATGTTCCGGTTCGCAGGGGGCGCCTGCGGGAGCGAGACAGATGCCGGATTGCGGGCAGGCTTACCGATTGCGTTGTCCAGAACAGGGACGAGGAAACTTGCGGCAATCGGTTCCTTAGCAACCCGATCTCGCATAAGGCAGCATGATACATCGCGGCTTCGTCGGCATGCGACGGTCGGGCTCTTTCCGCACGTGAAACATCCATAGGCTCAAGAGATGCGCATGAGGGTCGCTTCCCAAACCAAGACCGTGCTGCTGATCTATCTTGGCCGGCAAGGATTGTTTCCTTTCACCTCTGCCATCACTAGAGCCTTCCTTCAGCGCGCGGATCACAAGGCACTTCTTGCGGTCTCTCGTGAGAACGTCGATTTTGCGCAGTTCGCCGACTTGGGCGAGCGTCTTATCCCCGTTGATACATTCCGTCGCGGCCTTGGCGCGCTTCAGTTCTGGCGTGCGCGCTCGATTGGCCGGGAACTCGCACAGCGCGTGAAGCAAGAGGGGATCACGCATGTTGTAACCCTGATGCCTCATGTCTGGTCGTGGGCTATCGCGCCGGCCTTGCGTGCTGCCGGGGCACGCTACTGTACTATCTTGCACGATGCCCAGCGGCATCCGGGAGACCACCGTGGTCTGGCCCATCCCCTGCTCATGCGCGATATTGCTGTTGCAGACCAGGTTTTCACGCTGAGCGATTCTGTCGCCAGACACGCCATCGAGGCTGGTCGACTCGATCCGTCGCGCAACGTCACGCTATTCCACCCGGTTCTCGGCGAGCCACGGTCTTATCTGCCACCTCCGGCTTTGGGAGAGCCTTGGCGCGTGCTCTTTCTCGGGCGCATCATGGCCTACAAGGGCTTGCCTCTCCTCGTCGCTGCGTTGAAGCGCCTGAACGCACAAGGGCGGCGCATATCCCTTACGGTCATGGGCGAGGGAGATCTCGCGGCGGAGCAGGCCGAGCTGACAGCGATGGGGGCAAATATCATCAATCGCTGGGTCGGCGACGAGGAGATGGCAAAAGCACTATCTTTGCATCATCTGTTGATGCTTTCCCATGTCGAGGCGAGCCAATCGGGGATTGCTGCGATGGCCTTGGGAGCTGCCATGCCGGTCGTGGCGACGCCCGTCGGTGGCCTGCGGGAACAGATCGAAGATGGTGAAACCGGCGTTCTTGCTCGAGCTGTCGATGCGACAGCCTTTGGCGATGCGCTTTGCCGGGTGATGGATGATCCCGAGCTTTATCGGTACATCGGGCGCACAATCGCTGCGAGACGTGACGCGCATTCTTCAGAACGATTCGTCGACCTCATGATCAAGGCGCTCGATTGAACCGAGCGATATTTCTAAAGCGCGGCCAGGGCCTCGGAATAGGCGCGCACCATCGCTGGCTCCGTATGGGACCTCGTCGAGAAATCCTTGCGGATGGCGGCTCTGGCGGCCTCTCCGGTCAGAATGGGCCACGCTGCCTCTATCGCAGATGCAAGATCAAGGGCGCGCGACGGTTCCATCAGGATGCCGTTGAAGCCAGGCTTGATCACGCGAGCCACGTCGCCGACATCGACGGACGCGACGGGGCAACCCGCGGCAAGCGCTTCAAGGACCGTCAAGGGCATGCCTTCAACGGTAGAGGTCAGGACCAGGATGTCCGCCGCGGCCATCAGTCGTGTGATTTCGCCCCGGTCACGATGGCCCAACCGTTGGATCCGCGTCGCCATCCCGAAATGTCGAATGGCTGAATCGACCGATGCTTCCAAGGGGCCCTCTCCCGCCATGATGGCCTGAAGCGATGGATCGGCCGAGAGAGAGGCGACGATCTCGACGAAGAGGCCGGGGCGCTTTTCCTCACCAAAGCGGCCTACCCAGAGCAGCAATCGAGCATCGTCCGGCACGCCAAGCTCTGCGCGGGTGGCCGAGCGGTGTTTTGCTGCGCCGGCACCTGGCTCGACATCAATGCCATTGGCGATTTCCTTGATGCGTGTTTCGGGGATACCGGAGGCTTTCAAGGTATCTACGACAGCGCCCGACACGGCGAGATGACGGTCGAGTGCACTCCCCGCGCCGAGCGCCGCTCTAAAAACCCGATCCGGTACGTGATTATGCAGGATATTCGCGGTGCGCAGATGTGGGAATTGTTTCTTGAGCTCCGGTAGTTGGGCCAGATGCCATGCGGACTGGCTCGACAAGCAATGGGTAACTGCGCGTGTGTCGACGAGGTAGGCAAGAAATGCTGTGCGATCCGCCTGCTCCAATATGGCGGTCAGGTGAAATATCTCCGGCACCACAGCGGCGAACTCATCGTGCATGAGGTGCGGATCATCTTCGGTCGTGGCTAATACGATGTGCCATTGTTGGCTTAGCCCTCTGAGCAGGGATAGCAGGAGTACCTCGGCTCCCCCGCGCCGCAGCCAGGGTACTACGACAAGAAGGCCGGGCTTCTCAGGCCGAGCGATGGCTTGCTTGAGCTTTGTGAACGGGTTTGCATCGGGCCTTTCGGGCGGCGCAATGCGCTTCAGAAGTTGCCGGAAGCTGGGCTCGGCAAAGGCACGCGGAATGAACGCCGGCGTAGGGGAGGGCAACTCCTCATGCATTTCCTTCGCGTCATTTGTCAGGGTGCGATCGGGACGCCGATGAGCGACTAGGGGGCGTTGGATCACATGGCCGCGCCGACCGAGGCTCGCAAGCCTTACCCAGAACGCCCGATCCTCGGAAGGATCGCGCATTCCTGCCGAACAGGCGCCGATCTGGTCCCAGTCGTCTCGCCGGAATACTGCAGACACGGCAGTAAAGTTGCCGAGTATCGCGCGATCAATGTCGAAATCTTCCGTGTGCCGCACCTCTACTGCTTCACCGAGAACGCGGACATAGGGGTAGACGAAGCCTGTAGAGCGGTCCGCCAGCAGTCGTGCGATGGCGCATTCGAGATAAGTCGGGTCAATCAGATCGCCGGCATCAAGGCAGCAGATGAATTCGCCTTGTGCCTGACGAATGCCAATATCGCGGACGTTTGGTATGTCCTGCTCAGCTTGCCGCAATACGATCAGATCATTTTCTGTTCGAAATCTATCAAGTAGTCCAACTGTCTCTGGTTCCGTTGATCCATCGTCTATGATGATGATATCCCGAGAGACCAGCGTTTGCGCCCTTGCCGCGACAAGCGTATCCGGCAGGTATTCGCCGTGATTACGACACGTAATAATGATGGAGACTAGCGTTTTGGCTCCGGAGTCTGGAAAGGAATAGATGTAGTCCTTCTCGATCGGCTTCCCGTCGATCGACAGACGCCGCGTTGCTGCATCGATCCTAATGGCTCTGAATGCATGCTGTTTGCCCCGATCCGCGCCTCCAGCCGGCCCAGGACGGAGCTTGCCGGCCAACCTGCCGATGCCGTGGGCGATGAGCGCATTAAACTCACCATAGCGCCCCTGGCTTACGAGGGTGTCGAGATAGTGCAGCGGACCCCGCAAGCGCGGAGACCGTGTGGCCGTTAGCCGGATCAGAGCACGGAGGAACTTCGAAACGGCGCCATATGCGAACCGTTTTGCATGAGAAAGCATCCGTACCTTCTTGTCGCTTCCCTGCGGTGCGGGGTCAGGCCGAACGGTGCACGCTGTGGAGGAACGAAGCGTAAGTCAGCTTGAGGCCATCGGCGAGAGGCGTTCTTGCGCTCCAGCCGTGTTTCTTCAAGCGGGACACATCCAGGAGCTTGCGCGGAGTACCATCGGGCTTGCTGCGGTCAAAGACAATATCTCCGCCATAGCCAACAGTCTGCGCCACCTGCTCCGCCAGTTCCTTGATCGTCACATCCTCGCCCGTACCGATATTGACCGGTTCGTCGGCCGAGTAGGTTTCCATCAGATGGACGCAGGCATCTGCGAGATCCTCTACGTAAAGAAATTCGCGGCGGGGCGTGCCCGTCCCCCATACGACGACTTCTCGCGCACTGGTGAGCTTCGCCTCATGAAAGCGCCGCAGGAGCGCAGCTGCCACGTGGCTGTTCTCGGGGTGATAGTTGTCGCCGGGCCCATAGAGATTCGTGGGCATGACGCTGATGAAATCACGGCCGTACTGGCGCCGATAGCTCTCGGCCAGCTTGAGGCCGGCGATCTTGGCAATTGCGTAAGGCTCATTGGTCGGCTCGAGCGGCCCTTGCAATAGCTGCCCTTCATCCATCGGTTGATGGGCATGCTTTGGGTAGATGCAGGAGGAGCCGAGAAACATGAGTTTCTCCGCCTCGTGCCGATGAGCGGCATGGATTATGTTCAGTGCGATCGACAAATTGTCGTAGATGAAATCTGCGCGATAGACGTTATTGGCGTGGATTCCGCCCACTTTGGCGGCGGCCAAGAACACGGCTTGAGGCTTGTTGCTCTTGAACCAGGCCTCGACTGCAGCCTGGTCGCGCAAATCGACCTCTGAACGCTCGGTCGTCAGAATGTCGCATCCCTTCGACGCCAGGCGACGCGCGATTGCGCCGCCGACCATGCCGTTATGGCCCGGGACGTAAACGCGCTTTCCCGCGAGTGCGTAGTTAGCCGATGCCATGATCGCGCTCCCTGCAGGCGGCGGCAAAATCGCTTGAAACCATTTCACCGATGAGTTCGGCAAACGAAATCTCGGGCTCCCAACCCAGCTGCTCGCGCGCCTTGGCTGGATCGCCAATCAGGAGCTCCACCTCGGTCGGTCGAAAGTAACGTGGGTCGATGCACACCACCGTCCGGCCGGTTTTGACATCGACACCGGTCTCCTCGATGCCCGTGCCGCGCCATTCGATCTTGCGGCCGAGTTCCGAGAACGCCAGCTCGACGAACTCTCGCACGGTCCTGGTCACGCCGGTGGCGAGCACGAAATCGTCTGCTTGCTCGGCCTGCACGATCATCCACATGCCGCGCACGTAGTCCTTCGCATGGCCCCAATCGCGCTGAGCATCGAGATTGCCGAGATAGAGGCAGTCCTCGAGGCCCGCCTCAATGCGGGCCACCGCGCGGGTGATCTTGCGGGTCACGAAGGTTTCACCGCGGATCGGGCTTTCGTGGTTGAAGAGAATACCGTTCGAAGCATGCATTCCATAGGCTTCGCGGTAATTGACCGTGATCCAGTAGCCGTAGAGCTTGGCTGCGGCGTAGGGTGAACGCGGATAGAAGGGGGTGCGCTCCCTCTGCGGCGTTTCTTGAACCAAGCCGTAGAGTTCGGACGTCGACGCTTGATAGAAGCGCGTCTTTTTCTCCATGCCGAGAATGCGCACCGCTTCAAGCAGGCGCAGCACGCCAATTCCGTCGGCGTTGGCGGTGTATTCCGGGCTTTCGAAGCTTACTGCGACGTGGCTCTGGGCCGCGAGATTATAGATTTCGTCAGGTTGAGTGTCCTGGACGAGACGAATGAGGTTGGTCGAATCCGTCATATCGCCATAGTGCAGGCGAAATGCGGTGTCTCCCTTGTGAGGGTCGCTGTAGAGATGATCGATACGCTGCGTATTGAAGGAGGATGAGCGGCGCTTCACGCCGTGAACAACATAGCCCTTCGCCAGGAGGAGTTCGGCGAGATAGGCGCCGTCCTGACCCGTGACGCCCGTGATCAGCGCAACGCGCCCTTTGGTCTCAGCACTCGTCATCAATGTAATTCCCTAGACAGCTCTCGCTTGAGTATAACGAGAGGCCTTGTCGCGAGCGACAGGTCCTTCGGCGCGTGGCGGAACTTGCGCGAAAGGTTGGCCGTAGCCGAAGCCGCAGCATGGTGCAAACCCAAATCGCGTGCGTCAGTCAAACAATTGCGTCAGGCCTTGCGCGCGGCATCCGAGGGTTCTTGCCACACGTCTCGGAGCGCTGATCGCGATCCAAATTTTGAAGCAGCGCCCTGAACATCACAATACTTCGCGACGTGGTGGCGTCCATGCAAGGCGCTGCTGACCTGGGGCTCGTTGCTACCAGAGTTTCCAGGGCGCAGCTTCGGTGGCCCACATCTGCTCGAGCTCGCGCTTGTCGCGCAGCGTGTCCATTGGGCGCCAGAAACCGGTGTGGCGGTAGGCGGCGAGTTGGTCCTTGGCCGCGAGTTGCTCCAGTGGTTCGCGTTCCCAGGTTGTCGCGTCGTTGGCGATGAGGTCGATTGTCTCCGGTTCGAGAACGAAGAAGCCGCCATTGATCCAGCCCATTTCATTGGCAGGCTTTTCACGAAACTCCGACACGACGCCTCCGCCGAGTTCGAGCACGCCAAACCGGCCCGGCGAGGGAACAGCGGTCACCGTTGCCTGGCGCCCTTCAGCGCGATGATGAGCAATGACGCGCTTGATGTCGATATCTGCAACGCCGTCGCCATAAGTCATGCAGAAGGTCTCGCCACCGAGAAGGTGAGACACGCGCTTCAGACGTCCGCCGGTCATCGTCATCGGACCGGTATCGATCAGCGTAACTTTCCATTTTTCGCTGGGGTTTCCGATGAAATCGACGCTGTTGGAGCCGAGGTCTACGGTAATATCGTAATTCTCCGTGAAATAATTCACGAAGTAGTTCTTGATCATCTGCCCTTTATAGCCGCAACAAATAATGAAATCCGTCAGGCCGGCGGCCGCGTAGATTTTCATGATATGCCAGAGAATCGGCTTTCCGCCGATTTCGACCAGCGGCTTTGGGCGGATATCGGTTTCTTCAGAAAGCCGCGTACCGAAGCCGCCGGCGAGAATCACAACTTTCACGTTCTTTCCTCCAGGCGATGTGCGCCGCTCATTGCGATGATGGAAGCTGTTATTCCGCTGGCGCTATTAAAAGCCGGTTCCCAATCAAGGTCGGAACGCATCCTAGTCGGATCGCCCACGAGATAGGGAATATCGTCGGGCCGCATCGGGATGTCGCCAAAGCCAAGATATTCTGCCGGCAAGCCCAGGGTTCTGGCTGCGGTCTCGGCAAAGGTTCGGACGCTCGTGCCGACGCCCGAACAAACATTCAAAGCCGCAGCGCCGCTTGCGATCCCGGAGCCCAGGCGCTCCGCTGCGCGGAGAATTGCGCTGACAGCGTCGTCGACATGGATGAAATCGCGAATCTGAGCACCCGACGAAAGTGCCGCCCGGGTGCCTTCGCGTTCAGCGGTGAGAAGACTGGGGAGCAGCCGATGGGCCGCTTCTCCGGGCCCAAAAATGTTGAAAAAGCGCAGATGGCGCATAGGCACATCAAGCGCTGTCGCCGTAGCCATGCTCATCAGCCCGCCTGCGGCTTTCGAGGAGCCGTAGAGCTTCCCCGTCTCGAGTGGTGCATCCTCGTCGATCGGCTCGCCCGATGCTGGGGGGGCGTATTCGGAACAGCTGCCGGCATTGACTAGGATTGCGTGCCCGGCAGCCGCCCGGGCCAGCGTGGCCGGCAAGTCGACATTGACGCGCTGCATGGTGAGTGGGTCGCGGTCCGTGGGCGCAACACCTGAGGCTGCAAGATTGATGATGGCGTTGATCCGGTGGCTGGCAATAAGCTGGGCCCAATTGCCCTCATCAAAGAGGTCGACCTCGGCATGCGGTATGTCGGCCGCAATGCCGGCTGATGCGCCCTTGCGCCTGGCCGCCAGAAATGGCCGCCCCTCCCGCCGGCAGGTCGCCACGAGATGGGTTCCGAGAAAGCCGGACGCGCCGAGAATGAGAAGATTCTGAGTCACTGCGCCAGCGCTGGCAACTGCTTGCGGAGGCCCTCGCGGTAGAAAGCGATCTGCTCAAGCGTGAGTGCGCGCGGGTCTGCGCCGTCCGCTTCGCGGCGATACCAGTCAACTGTCAAACGGACGGTATCGTCGAAGCGGATGGGCGGCTGCCAGCCAAGGAGCTGCCGCGCCTTGGTGCTGTCGAGATGGAGGAAATGCGTTTCAGGGAACGCGCCTGGAGTTTGTTCGATCGGGATTTGGCGCCAATGCTTCTGAAGCGTGTCGAGCAGCGTGGCGACAGGTTTGGCTTCGTCATTCTGCGGGCCGAAGTTCCAGTTGGCATCGGCATCCGATGCGAGCAACCGGTCCGCGAGCATCAGATAGCCATGCACTAAGGCCAGGACATGTTGCCATGGCCTGACAGCGGCTGGATTGCGAATGACGAGCGGCTCGTTAGTGCCTGCCGCCCGGACGAAGTCCGGCACGATGCGGTTGTCGGACCAGTCGCCCCCGCCGATGATGTTGCCGCCGCGCGCCGTCGCTATGCGCACTCCATTGCCTCGCGCCGCCAGCGTGGCACGATAGGAGGCGGCGACAAGTTCCGTGCACGCCTTCGAGGCGCTGTAGGGGTCCTTGCCTCCCAGGGCATCATTCTCGCGGTAACCCCAATGCCACGCCTGATCAGCGTAGACCTTGTCTGTCGTCACGCACACCACGGCCCTGACACTCGGGGTGCTGCGGGCGGCTTCGAGCACATTTGCAGTGCCCATGACATTGGTCGCGAAGGTTTCAAGTGGATCTTCAAAGGCGCGGGAGACGAGGGGCTGGGCGGCCAGATGGAATATGACGGTAGGGGCGGCCTGAGCCACAATATCGCGCGTCAGCGCGGCATCGCGGATGTCGCCAATGACAGAGTGAACCTCCCCTCCGATCTTGGCGCGCGAGAAGAGATTAGGTGTGGTGATCGGATCCAGCCCAAGCCCGGTCACCTCGGCACCGAGTTGTGTCAGCCAAAGCGCAAGCCAGCCCCCGGTAAAGCCGGTATGACCGGTGACAAGCACCTTGCGGCCGGCGAAGCCATGCTCGAAGGGAAGCGAGGGGGCGGTACCCTGTGTCATCGTGTTTTCCGGCTTGGTCTGATCGGCAGTGACGTTCATGCCGCCCGCCGGAACCAGAAGCAACCACAACCATAATTCTGGCTGCGTACTAGCTCAGCAGGAGGAGCGACAATAGGCCCACGCTCGCCATGCTCCTCGATAAGGGCGAATTCCACGAGTTCGAGCGGGGCGAAGTAGCTGGCAAAGGCCTCGTGGTCATAAATGCGGTGCGCGTTGAACTGCACTCTCGGGCGCCCGACAGGCGTCGCAATCAGCAGGTTTCCTCCAGGAGCCAATACGCGCACCAGTTCGGCAATCGCCTTGAGATCGCCATCGGGGTCGAGTGGGTCACCGTAGCGGCCAAGCCCGATATGCTCCAGCACATGCATGCAGGACAGCGAAGGCAGGCTTTGATCGGCAAAGGGAAGTGCGGCCAGGTCAGCAGCGCCGCAGGTGAGGCCGGCTATGTCGAGCGGGGCTGGCCGATAGTCGTAAAATCTTGTCGGGACAAATGCCGAGAGCATTGTCGCAAACTGAAGGATTGACGAAATATCGACGTGCTCAACCGGGCGGGTTCGCGCAAGAACACGCGCAGCCCAGGCAGGATGATACAGATAGTGCCGGTCAAATGGCGTGCTGGCGGTGCGGTCCCCGAGTTGCGGATAGATATCCTCATCGCGAACAGGCAGTCTTTGTCCCAGCGCGTTCGCTTCTGTCTTGAAGATCTGGAGCTCCGCTCGGAAGGCGGCTTGGGACGCCTCATCTCCCCGCTTGCGATCCATCTCGCCCATGACGAAGTCTTTTTGGTCAAGGACGTCTTGTAGCCAGTAGCGCTCGTCAAGGACGCGCTGGGTGTATTCTCGCATGCGCAGGGCTTCGGCCGCGAGATCGCGATGCGTGAGCGTGGCATCTACCAATGCCTGATTCTGCAGAACCTTCTCGAGTAAGTCCTCTTGGTCAAGATCATAGGTGCGAACCAGATGGACCTTCTTCTTGAGACGATCCCAGGAGCTGGCCAGTCGCCCGGCCCATCGAGCGGCTTGAGAATCCATCTTCTCAGTCATGGTGAGTTCTCCGGGACGCGCCGCTGAGAAATTCAGAGGTAAACTCACCGCCCTTGCCGCTAAGGACAGCCTCATATTGGGATGTGATTGCCGCCCAATTATAGATTTTCCGCCATGAAGCCCGGCCGGCCTCGCCCAATGCCTTCCGCCGGGCCGGATCATCGAGCAGAGCCTGAATATGCATCGCCAACTGATCCGGGGCCACGCGAGTATAGCCGCGCTCGTCCTTGGCCGCGGGACAAATCTCTCCTCCGCCGGTCCAGCGTACGATCTCTTCTGCATTGCCGACGGGAACGGTCACATAGGGCAGGCCGGCTGCCCCTGCCTCGAAGAGCACGAGGGGCGAGTATTCGACATTCGAGGCAAAGACGAACAGGTCTGCGGTGAAGAAGGCGCCGATCAGGTCGTCGCGCGACAGGTTCGTCTTGAAGACGCGCTTGAGGGGCTGAGCCTCGGCGTCGGCGATGTCGTCGTCGATGGTCCGAGGCGCAGGAGGTGGAGCGGGGAAGGCGCCGTTCGAAGCGGCATGGGCTGCGCGCCAGGCCCGGTAGAACGGTGCTGTGGCGGATCGCAGCACTCCTATCGCGCGATATCGGGCAAATTGTAACGCGCGCGCCAGGAACGCGCTCGATCCATCACGACGCCATATCTCGCTGGCATTGCCCAGAATCCGGGCGAGCGCACTGGATGTCCGTGGCTTCGTGCCTGGAGGCAGCGCGTTGGACATGGATCCCGACTGGGCATCTTCCGCCTCGGACACAGGCTCGGGCGGGGGCTTGGGCCATTGACCGTTGAGGACGAGCGCGAGTTCCCTCCCTTTGGGGTCAAGGGCGCCGAAGGCGCGCGCCAGCTCGGTATGTCCCTTGGCGTTGATGGGGGTGCCGACCGTCATGATCAGCAACGCGTCTTCGGAAATACCGAGGCGGGCGCGCAGCCCTGGCGCGGGCCTGTGCTCGAACTCGACATCGCTCGCCCCGTTGGGGATGAAGGAGAGCTTGTCGAGGCCGTGCGCCTGTGCGAAATCGACGTCGCGATAGCTCTCGGCGTAGAAGATCAGCCTATCGAATTTTGCCAGTATCTCTGGCAATTCATCGAAATATCTCTTGTAGTTCGTTTCATAGAGGCACGAAAATCCGCACGGGATGAAAATCTTTCGGGCTTTGATTGCATCGAGCGCTGGCCAGGATGCATCAAAGGTCCATTGTTGCGCGGCCTTTATCATAACGGCGTCGCCGTCGAAGGCCTTGAGATAGTCAACATATGCCTGGGTCTCGCCGTTGATGCCGTTGACGAGGTTGCCGGATACGGCGAATTCCTCGATCTTCACGCCATTGTGGCTTTTGAAATCTCGCTCCGGGAGGCGCGTCGTCGCCACGGTCACATCATGCCCGGCGGCCACCAGGCGCTCGGCGATCTGACGCATCACTTCTTGCACGCCGCCACGGCTCGGATGATAAAATTCGCAAGCAAGAAGCAGGCGCATTGAAATACTCTTTGAATGGAGATGTAGAAAGGCTGCCGCCTCGCTTTACCGCGTCAGCCAATTCTTGACATATTTTCTGAGTGATGTTGAAAGCGGAATCTTGCGCCCGAGCTTGATGAAGGGTCTGGACCAGTTCGGAAGCTTGCGAGCCAAACCATAATGGTGGCGCAAATTGGCGAGGGCCTGAGCCCGATCCGCAGCCGCTGTCGGCGGGGAGCCTGAAGCGTCAATCGCATCGATCGCTTGCTCCACGCGCGCGCAGATCGTGTGTATGTCGGCCCCTGGGGATAGGCGATCATAGGCCGTCACGCTCAGCGCAGCGGCATCGCGGCACGCTGCATCCGGCGCCGCGAGGCCATTCCAGAACGCGATATTCTCTGAGGCAAGCAGCAACAACCGATCCAGGAATGGATTGGGTCCGTTGCGTGACATGCTGTTTGGCATCTCGCGATAGACGAGCAGCCGCTCCGGCAGATTCGCCACCTCGAAGCGACGTGCAATGCGGGACCACAGTTCGTAATCTTCGGGCGGCTGTCGTGCCAGGTCAGTCGTGTAGTCTCCGACCAGGTCGAGTGCTGACCTGCGGATCATCACGGATGAATGCACGAAAGGGTTATTGAAGAGCAGCGCGAGCTGCAATGTCGCATTGTCGAGCGGATGATCGTGGGCGCGGCCTGTCGGCTGATCTCCGATCCAGATTTCCGCACGCGTCCCCAGCAAGCCGCAGCCGGGATGTGAATCCATATAGGCAACCTGGCGGGCCAGCCGATCCGGCAGCGAGAGGTCGTCGTGATCCTGTCTTGCGATATAGCGCCCGCGCGCCAACGCTATGCCGTGATTGAGGGCGCCGGCGAGGCCAATGTTCTGGTCAAGCGTCACGATGCGCAGGCGGGCGTCCTGTTCCTTCTGCGCAATCGATTCCAGGACAGCCCGCGTGTCGTCCTTGAAGGATCCGTTGTCTATGGCGATCAATTCGAAATCGCCAAAAGTCTGATCAAGAATCGAACGGATCGCCTTCGGTGCGTCGGCAGCGCCGTTATAGACGGACATCACGACGCTGACCCAGGGATTGCTCATAGCCGGATCCAACCAGTCGGCAACAGATCGCGCGTATCGTTGTCCTGGCTGACAAACCAGCCCTTCGGTGCCACCACGATCTTGTCAGGGGAGGGGTTCAGCCAGGCGCCCCACCAACTGAACGAGGAGTTGGCGATGACGTGATGTCGGCAGCGTGCCATCAGTTGCATGTCACGGAAGCCGCGGTCAGCCGGGTTGGCGGTAACGTATGTTGCAGGGCCGTCAAGGCGAAGATTTTCGCGCGTCCAATCGTGATCGTCGGAGAACACGAAGAAATGCGGCGCGCCCACGCGTTGGCGGATGAGCGCGATGGCCGCCCGATAATAATCGAGCGAACAGACGCCGTGATAGGCGTTGGTATGAGCGTTGCTCACATAATCGCCTCGCCGAACATGAAGCGATACGGCCTCGACAGCCTCAATCTCGTGAGCCAGAGCTGCATTGTCGGGATCGAGAGGCTCGCGCGGCGTCAGGTCACGGCGCAACTGATCGGCAGCTTCGACGAAATATCGCTCGCTCTGCCAATAGCCGTCGAGATAGATCGGCAGCAGCTGTGAGGCGAGCTGTTGATCATAGTGAAAGTGCGGCTCGCGGTAGATCCGTGCAGGCGGCCGGAGCTTCCGCATGATGCGCCCGAAGGTGCCGGCAGGTGGCGACTGTGTCTCGAAAGCCGCCAGATCCTGCGCTGTCGCGAGACTGGCTTCAATAGGATATGCATCGAGTTCATAGCGCCGCAAACCGTAAGCCTCGAATCCGCTGACATCGAGCTTGACGGTCCCGTCCTTGCGCAGCGCAACCGCGCGCGCGGTTGCGTATTGAAAAAGCTGGTTGCCGAGGCCGCCGATCAAACGGACTGTGACGGTGCGGTTGGGATTCGCCATCGCAAGCTCAGTCGGCTGCACGCTTAGTGGCGCGCAGTTGCCAGTCAAAGTGCAGCATCTCGGTGCTACCCTTGTCCCTGGCAGACATGCGCTCGCTCATCGCCAGAATGGTCTGCATGGCGTAGATCTCAGCTGCATTCGGCGCAGTGTCAGTGAATTTGTCTGCCATGATTCCTATCCGCCGAGTCTCCTGGGCGACGCATTCGAAGAAATTGCCATTTGGCGTCATCTCAACGACATCGAAGCCGAGGCGTTCCAGGTGATGCTCATAGAAATACCGATTGAAACCCGTCGCGTAGTGAAAGGGCGCGAAGTGAGTCAGGCTCCAAAACGGTGATGTGATAATCATCATCCCGCCTGGCCTCAGCAGGCGCGCCATCTCGTCTATCGCCCGGACCGGATCCGGCAAGTGCTCAAGAACCTCTGTGCACAAAACAGCATCGAAGGAACCGTCGGGCTCCGGCACAGCCAATAGGTCGCAGACGATGTCGATCTGGGAGAAATCCCACTCACCAGTCTGCAGTCCCTTGTCGCCCTTGCCGTCATAAATCGCGATGTCTTGCGCGACATAGCGCAAATGACCGCAATGCTTCTTGTACTGGCATTCGCCGGCTCCGGCATCGAGCAGGCGCCATCCAGCAGGCAAGTCCTCGAGTACCTTTGCGACCCAGGTATCACGCGTTGAAGAGTTCTTGGTGCCGGCTACATATTGTCCCTGATCGGTCGAAATGATCTTCAACCGCTCCTGTGGAGGGAGCGCGAGAAAGCTCTCGATCAACGGAGCAGCTTCGCTCCACCGCGCAAGCTTCCCTTCCGCCTCCCCAAGCTGGGCGCGCAGCTTAGCGGTGGTGCCCGCGTTCGGGAACAGCCATTCGGTAAGAACTCCGGGGAGCCGGCGCATCTTGGAAATAGAATTCAAGTACGTGCCCTCCAGAGAGCCGCGTCCACAAAGATCGTATTTATATAGGTGTCTGCATAAGTCATGTAATCTTGCCCCAGCAGTATCTCTGCCGCTTTCGGCTTCTTAGTTTGCCCGCCGATGCGGCTGTAGCTTAAGGTTTCGATGCATATGACCTTTGGGCGAGCAAAATTGAAGTCAATTGCGCCAATTATTTCTTCGTCGATACCTTCAAGATCAATGGAAAGAAAATCGAGCGTCTGGTCAGGAAAAGACTGAGCGATCAATTTTGCCACCGGCAGAATATCGATCTCGATCGTGGCGCTGATCTGGCACTGCTCTTCACGCTCAAGACGTTCGGCTTCCGCTTGAGATAGCGTATTGAGCGTTTGTTCCGCCATAATGAAGAAGCGGCCCTTCCCGGAGGTGCGGCCGGAAATGGCGGCGTTAATCACCTGATCGCGCGGGCGGGCCTTGGCAAAAGCTGTTGCCAGTGCCGGATCTGCCTCCACGCATACGCCCTGCGACCCTGCTTCGTAGAAATGAAATGTGTTGCTCAGGCGCACTGCATCGTAGGCGCCCAAGTCGAGATAGTTTGGACGCGTGACCCCAAGGGTGTTCAGAACAAAGCGCGCGATCATGTCCTCGCCGGACTGGGCGTAGCTCGTCAGCCCTGCGGGTGCGTGGCTGGGGGCCGGATCAGGCACAGTCGGCTTGGCGCGGGGGCTACGAAATGGGAGACGCATGATCAAGCCGGCCGCCAATCGAAACGCGGTCGCGCGAAGCCAGGCAGTGCGCCTGTATAGCCGTGTCTGCGAAGATCGAGTGCCAGGTCAGCCTCCTTCATCTCAAACCGCAGGCAGAACTGGGCGTCAAAATGGTTCTGTGTCTCGGTCCCAAAGGTGCTGAGAGCAAAGCCGGCCATATAGCGTCCTACATTCAATGCGAAGGCAGGGATGGTGCAGCGCACTGAATAGACACCCTTCGTACCAGGCATCCGCTCGGCCGGGAGGCTAATGAAAACCCGCCCGCCCAGCTCGTCGTAGAAGTGCAAATTAGGAACAACGCCATCCGGGACCTGCCGGTCGAGGCTATAACTGGCCTCAATCTCAAATGATTCCGCAATATCAAGAAATTCTGTCGTGCGTTGCTGTCGGTCGCAGATTCGAACGGAAAGCAGCGTCGCGGCACTGTCCTCGGGGCGAGTCAATGTCACCTTCGCATCCGGAGGCGTGAACTCGGCGCGATGCCAGGGCCCTTGTTCAATCTGCTCGATTACGTCGCGCTGATACTCAATCGTTGTTTCCTCCACCGTACCGAAGGAAGATACGCGTCCATTCTCCAGATAAAGCGCCTTCTGGCACATCTGGTTCATGGTCGCCATGCTGTGGCTGACGAAGAGCACGGTTCGCCCCTCCTGAGTCAACTCGCGCATGCGTGCCGCCGATTTCGTCTGAAACGCCTGATCGCCAACCGCTAGAACCTCATCGACAATTAGAATATCCGGCTCGAGCCAGGCCGACACCGAGAAGGCGAGGCGGACATACATGCCGCTCGAATAGTGTTTCACCGGTGTATCGATGAACTTTTCGACGCCTGAGAAATCGACGATCTGATCGAATTTCTTACGGATCTCCTGGCGCGACATGCCTAGGATGGCTCCGTTGAGAAAGATATTCTCGCGACCGCTCAGCTCGGGGTGAAAGCCAGTGCCGACCTCGAGCAGGCTTGCGACCTTTCCATGAATCTCGACACGGCCTTCGGTAGGAGCGGTAACGCGGCTGAGAATCTTGAGCAGTGTCGACTTGCCAGCGCCGTTGGCGCCGATGACACCCACGCGCTCGCCCGTATTGACCTCGAAGGAAATGTCGCGAAGCGCCCAATATTCCTTGTCACGGACGGCCGCGGCCCGCTCATCGGGACGGGGTACGGCCGGGCTACCTTGCCCGATCAGCCGGCCGAAGCCGCGCGCCATCTGCTCGCGCAGCGAGCTCGCGGCCGGCGCGCCATCCCGATTGATGGCATAGAGCTTGCCAAGGTTTTCAACGCGAATAGCCAGGCTCATCACATAGCATCCGCAAAGGAAGGCTCGGCGCGCCGAAAGACCCGCACACCCACAGCCAGAGAGACTACCGCGAAAACGATCGAGACAAGAATGCTGGGCGGAAAGATCAGCTCGGTTTTGCCCAGAACACACCAGCGAAAGGCATCGATGATGCCAACGACCGGGTTAAGCGCATAGAGCCATTGCCAGCGCTCCGAGACCAGGCTCGTTGCGTAACCCACCGGGCAGACGAAGACACCAATTTGAAGCAGGATTGGCAGCAATTGCCGAACATCGCGATAGCGCACATTGAGCGCCGCAGCGATCAGGCCCAGGCCGAGGGCGCAGCAGACCGCGAGAAAGGTCACGAAAGGCAGCAGCAGAAACTGCCATCCCGGTGCCACACCGAACCAGGCCAGCATCAGGAAAATGATCAGGAACGAAACGAGGTGATCGACGATACAGACGACGATCGACGAAACTGGAATGATGATGCGCGGAAAATAGACCTTCTGAACCAGGTGCGCATTGCTCAGGAGGCTGTCGCTCGACACGAGCATGACCGTTGAAAACAATTGCCACGGTAATAGGCCCGTCAGCACGATCAAGGTGTATGGCACGCCATGTGACGGCAGTTGCGCCAAAACTCCAAATACGAACGTATAAACCAGGATGACGGCGAGCGGCTTAAGAACCGTCCAGGCAATCCCAACAAAGGTCTGCTTGTATCTCACAAGCAAATCGCGCCAGGCAAGAAAGGCGAGAAGCTCCCGTTCGCGCCAGAGGTCGCGCCAATAGTTTCCATCCTGGCTCTCGGCCGTGATGATGATGGTATCCTTTGGCAAGCGCGCTGATCCCGAATGCTATGAACAGGACGGCGGTCTACTCGATAAGGGGGGGCAGTTCAACAGGCCGGCATTGAAGCGGCGCGTTCGTGCAAGGCTTCGATCGCCTGCTGGGACCTGCTGGCTGCGCTCGGCGCAAGAGCGCGTCGTTTGATATGCAGCCGATCGTGAATCTCCTGACCTGTCAGGCCGAGAGGCCGACGCGTTGGCAGCGCCGCTACTTTGTTTCAGCCATAGAAGTCACGATACCAATCGGCGAAATGCCGGATGCCATCCTCGATCGAGGTCGAGGGGCTGAAGCCGACGCGCGCCGCCAGCGCGCTGACATCGGCATAGGTCGCGGGTACGTCGCCCGGCTGCATGGGCAGATGGCGCTTGGTAGCTTTCCTGCCGCAGGCAGCCTCGATCACGGCGATGAAGCGATCGAGCCGGACTGGCGTGTGATTGCCGATGTTGTAGATGCGATAAGGCGCTGCGGCCGTCGCAGGATCGGGCGAGGCGGGGTTGAAGTCGGGCGAGGGAATCGGCGGCTCTCCGATCAGCCGAACGATCGCCGCGCTGACGTCGTCGATATAGGTGAAATCCCGGCTCATCTCGCTTTCGGCGTAGACGTCGATCGGACGGCCTTCGAGAATCGCCTTGGTGAACTTGAAATAGGCCATGTCCGGTCGGCCCCAGGGGCCGTAGACCGTAAAGAAGCGCAGGCCAGTGACCGGAATGCCATAAAGATGCGCATAGGAATGCGCCATCAGTTCATTGGCGCGCTTGGTCGCCGCGTAGAGCGAGACGGGATGGTCGGCGCCATCGTGCTCGCTGAAGGGCACCTTGGCATTGGCGCCATAGACCGAACTCGACGAGGCATAGATCAGGTGCCGGACAGGATGGTGCCGGCAAGCCTCGAGCACCGAGAGGAAGCCGTCGAGATTGGCGCTCGCATAGGCGCGCGGGTTCTCGAGCGAATAGCGCACGCCGGCCTGCGCGGCGAGATGGATCACCGCGTCCGGGCGAAAGAGCGCAAAGGCGTTCTGAAATGCGTCATACTCGGCAATGTCGAGCTGCTCGAATGAAAAGCCGTTGCGCGGGGTTAGCCGATCAAGCCGAGCCTGCTTGAGGGCGGGATCATAATAGGGAGTGAGATTGTCGATGCCGAGCACCTGAACGCCCTGCGCCAACAGGGCCTCGGTCACATGGAAGCCGACGAAACCTGCCGCGCCTGTGAGCAGAACCCGTTGCGGTGCGGTTTTGATCGTCACGGAATGGGCGCCAGATCGTTATCGTTGGTCGCGGGAGAGCGCAGTGCTCGAAAAAGCATACCCGATTCGGTATCGCCGAACAGTCTAATGGGCGGACTCGGAAGGAGGCTGCAAACACGGGCTGTTTTCAATGGCCTGGCAAACGCCTTGGCCCCATAAGTTGCCCACGTATTCCCCGTGCTTCGCCGGGGGCCTTCCTTAACCAGATGTCGGTCGCAATCCAGGCGCTGGCAAATCGGGATAGTCCGACGCCTCCTCTGGAGGGCTCTGGGCCGTCTCTACACCGGGGCCGCCAAACCTGGCCGGTACTCTTCGGGCCGGAGTGGGATTGCGCATTGAATCGGGGTCCGTTCAGCGTCGAGACGCAGGCCCTTGAAGACCACCCGCGCCTCCACCTGCTCAGGCTTGAGGAGATGAAGGGCGAGGTTCACCTGAACGGTCTCACTGCCAAGACGGATGGGAGGATTCAGGCGCCGCACGCCCCCCGTCGTGAACGACGTACAATGGCCCGAATGTGACAGGTCAGCCCGCAATGCGCTGCTGGTCTCTATCTCCACGGCATTCAGTTCGCATGCGCCCCCGAGGAGCGGATGCTTCAACGAGAGCGTGCAGCGCTGAAGTGGCGCCGAGGCCTCATCAACCTGTGCGATGCGAAAGACCCAGGCACGAACCGATCGCTCTCGTTCCGCGACCTCGTCGAGGAGCCTCCGATATTGTCTCCTCATCCGGATCGATAGTGACAGCGAAGCGGCAGCGATCACGAGTCCGCTCAAGGCAATCCAGTTTCCCGCAGTCAATGGCCCAACCCTCCGGTGAACACCGATGTGGCGTGCGTCGTTGGCGTGGTGGCCGGGACGCTATTTCAGGCATCGTCGCGTCAATGGCAGACTGTCATGACAGTTCGTGGACAAGCAAGCGTTGCAGGGAGTGGTTAACGAAGGATCACGCCTGCCGTCGACAGCGAAGAACTACAATCTGGCGGCGATCGAGCCGTTGGACGGTGCTACGCGACTTGATCGCAACGGTAGCCGCTCACTCGGCGGCGGCCGGCGAAAGCCCGGAGATTCGATTGAATGCGACCTGAGTGAGCTGCTCCGCGGAGCGAAGCCGCCTATCCCAATGGAGTATGCCTTTGGGATGGTAGCGGGAGAGCGTTCCGCACATTACCCCCACGTATCTAAGCTTAGTAATATCAATAGGTTATTTTCGTTCGGAGCTGCCGGGGATGTCGTTTTATTCGGCCGATTTGCCGCGTAAAATAGACCTAGGAAAAGTCAGCCAGGTGGGGAACTGCGCTAGCTGAACCCCTTCAAGCCGAGGTTCGGCGGCGATTGAGAACGCGTTTCCTCTTCCGGCCCTGTTGCTGGTTCCGATTATCGCGGCAAGCGTCTGCCTTCGCCAATGCGCGGACAAAAGCCAGCATCGCTGGGCTTAAGCCTGCATGGGCTGGTGGGACGCCGCCCGGTTGGGGTCGTTGGCCCTTAATGCGCTTTGGCATTTACCTGTGGCGATCAAAGTGTGCTCGAAATCAAGTACGAAACATACATGATCTGGCGCTCGGTATCTGCACAAATGGTTCGCATAGGATCGTTCGGGAGGGCCTACGCCGCCGAGCTCGCCTGCTCGGTCTTACTAACGTCGCCTGCCGCGGCGCCGAACCTTCCGAGAGCACGACTACCGCGCTGATCAGCTTAGAACCGTTCATGCCTAAGAGGCAGGCCAGTTTCTTCAGACGTAGGCGTCACAGTGCCGTCTGTCGGTTGATGGGCGACGGATGGACGATACCAATGGCTACTGCTCGGCAGGTACTAGGAACTTTTGGAGAGGATCGTGTGGTCCGGGAGTGTTCTTGTCCGCGTTGTAAGCGCCCACCTAAGACACTCGTCCGGCTTCCGCCCAATTTTAAGTGCGCGGACGTGATATGCGACTTCTGCGGCTACCTCGGACAGGTGAAGGCCTCAACGGTCAGAGATATCGACCAGCTGCCAAAGACGGTCTTAGGAGCTGCGTGGGGCCCTCAGCAGGAGCGGATGAGTTCGGGCATTTATTTTCCCCTTTTCCTCGTGCTCGCCACAAAAGATATGGCAGCACACGCCATCTACTATCTTGCTGCCGACCTGCAACGGGCGGAGATGTTCGTACCTAGAAAACCGCTGTCAGAGACTGCACGCCGCGCGGGCTGGACGGGGTTCATCTACAATCTGGAACCCGTGCGCGCGGCGTTAGTACGGCTTAGATAGTTTCGCGGACATCACATCGCGTTGGCTCTCGCTTATGCCCGAATGAACGCCAAAAAGGGTTAGCTAGCCTTTGCGGTTAGTCGCCCTACGAGTGCGCGTGATCATCGCCGCTAGTTCCGGTAGTGCCTCTGCGAAGGGCTTGCGCTTTGCAAGCTCTTCGTCTGTCGCTTCGGCATCGTCCGGATCTGCTGCGATCTGCCGTTGGATTTCGGCCTCTTCCGCGTCGGACAGATCGGGCAATTTTTTTCCAGAAGCCATTTGCAGTCCTTTCCTCGCGATTTGCCCGGCGTAGGGCTGGCTCGCTTTTGTCGCGCTCTTTCCGCTGCTTCCGCGCGGCGTCGGCCTGCGCTAAAGGCGCTTCGCGGGCTTTCATCTGCGAGAGGAGCGTTCTTGGTCGAGGGGGGCTTAATGCCTTCGAGTACGACATCGTATACGATCAGAATGTGCTGTAGTGACAGAACATAAATTACATGGGCTCGTAGGCTCTGTCTGCACGAAATGTTCTCATGGAACAGTTCGGAAAAAACCTTCGCATTAGAGCCCGCGAACTTGGCCTCTCGGATGCAAGCGTCGCGCGATTGGCTGGACTAAGCGAGCGCAGATACGGTTTCTACGTCACTGGAGATCGCGAGCCCGATCTGACGACGCTGCTAAAAATCGCCGAAGTCCTTCAATCTACAGTGGATGAGCTTCTTCGCTCTGGGCGGCCCGACAAGGCTTCCAAGACGGATCTTTTGAAGTCGCGCCTCAGCTCATTCGCAGCTGGGCTTTCCGAGCCGATGCTGTTGCTGCTGGTGGATACTGCAGAAGTTTATTCGCGGCATGCTCTCGATCGATAATGGGCCCGTAACAATCGAGATCAGAAGTTCCAGTGGCCACCCCCTGAGCCTTTCAGCAGCCACCTCCGTGAGCCAAAGTTCGCCTGAGCCATTACATTGACGTGGATCATTCGGCTGCGAACAGTTCGATAAGCTGGGAGCCGCTTTACAGCGCCTTCAAGGCCGCTTCATCTTGTCGTTGAACGACGTGCCCGAGGTGCGCGAGCTGTTCGCCTAGGCGAAGATCGAGACGGTCGAACTAAGCTATCAGGCCGACGGTGGCGGACACAGCAAGCGGGTGTGTGAGGTCGTCATCACCGGATCGCGCATATGCTGAGCAGCCCTACGCCTTGGATGATCGCTGATGAGCTCTCGCCCAGGGATCAAGAACTTCGGCGTCAACTGAACGCCTCTGTGCAGCGACTAGCGGATCTCCGGCCTATTAAGGTCAGCGCTATTGACGACGATCTCTCACTTTCGAAGGTCGCCTGGAAAGTGAAATCGCTGATCGCAGCTCTGCTGCACCGGATCGTAGCCCTATGCGACGGCGCTGCGCTGTCCATGAACGCAAAATCGCCTCTCGGTTCGGCATTAGCAGTTCGCGCGCTGATCGAAACGCTAGCGGTCTTGGGGTTCGTCCGCGAGCAGTTGCAGAAAGCAGTTGCCGATCGCAATATCCACGAGATTGACCGGCTCGCATTCACTTGGCTCATGGCTACGCGGGATCCATCTCGCTTATCCGAATTTCCGGCGGCCAAGGCGATGAACATCGTCACCGTCCTGGAGAAGCTCGCGAAAACCAGCGAGCTGCAGAAAATGGCGAAAGAGCAGTACGAGATCCTTTCAGAGATCTGCCACCCCAACAGTGCCGGCGGCTTCTTTATGTTCGGGGATCTGGATCGGGCTAATGGCACAGTCACATTTTCTTCCGAGCAGAACGCCGCGCTCAACGTCGAGGTCCTTCACTGCGCGCTGATGCTCGTCATGTTCGTAGAAGAGTGGATCGGCGACGTTCGCGTGCTGATCCCGGAGGTGGCCGTTCTCGACCTTGCTGAAACGCCGCCTTAGACAGTCTAGGCTCGCGCTAAAGCAGCGTGCGTTCTAAATTGAGAGCGTTGAAAAATATAACAAAAACAATGGCATGAACGATCTCGATGTCACGTGCAATTCACTCGAAAAAGTCATTTTATTCAATAATAACAATGACTTATCGAGGAGTTGGTAGCGGGAGAGGGACTCGAACCCCCGACACGCGGATTATGATTCCGCTGCTCTAACCAGCTGAGCTACCCCGCCCCAAGACCGGCGACAGCGGCGCCGGTGGCTTGCGATGGCGCGGATATAGGGGGCACAGCAGGGAGCCGTCAAGCCTGCTGGTGAATGCTTCACATCCTTTATGCCGATGCGAGCGGCCTTCCCCGGGCGGGTATGGCAATTGCTCAGGGGCTGCCATGCATTCCTGCAATGGCAGGATGCTTGATCCCGGTTCGAGCGTGCCTAACTGACGGGAGAGGGGCACAAATGTTGGTCATCGCAGGCCGAGGCAGCATGTTGCTGCCGGCGGGTCAGGGCGCTGTTGCTCGCGAGGCCATGATCCAGGAGTCCTCGCAAATGAGCTCGCTCGTACAACAGTCCAGCTTCTCGATGAGTTTGAGGCTGTTCGCCCGAAGGAGCCTGCTCCCTGGCGCGGCAGCCGTATCTCTGGTGACGGCGCCCTTCGTGATGATGGCTCCCGCCGCGGTGCAGGCTGCCGAACCCTGGCAGCAATCCTGCTCCTACAAGACCCAGTTCGGTGTGCTCGGCTCGGGCATGGGGATTGCCGCCGATTACTGCACGCGTCTGACCTTCTGTCAGAGGATGGCTGAGCAGAACGATCCGAATATGGTGCAGAAGGGCTGCTTCGGCTTTGCGCCGCAAGCGGCGAGCGCGCCGGTCTCCACCAGCAAGTTTCGCTGAGCGCAGGCCTCGCTGAGTGATTGCGCCCGGCCGGGCTTCAGGCGCTTGCCGGGCGCTTTCTCAGTCTGACGACCTTGAAGTAGCCCTTGCCGACATGGACCGTGTCGTAGCGGCCCGTTCGCGCGGCCCAATCCGTCAGCCGGCGGACCTTGAAATCCGTGCTCCAGCCGATCGCCTTGGCGATCGGTGCGAGCGCGGCCCAGAGCGGCGCTGTCAGCGCACTGTCGTCGACCAGCCGGCTTGAGATGATGATCTCGCCACCTGGCTTCAGGACGCGATCCATTTCATCCAGTGCCTGTTCCGGGTTTGGCACCAGCGTGATGACGAACTGCGCGGTCACCGCATCGAAGCGCTCATCGCCGAAGCCAAGGCGGCAGGCGTCCATCACCATCAGCCCCTTCACATGCTTCAGCCCCTGGCTGGCGACCTTGCGGTTGGCCACTTTCAGCATGTCGAGCGAGAGGTCGGCGCCAAGCACACGGCGGTCCGGCGTGAAATAGGCCAGCGTGAGGCCGGTGCCGACGCCGATTTCGAGAATATCGGGACCACAGGCACACGCGGCGGCAACCGCCTCGCGCTGGGCGCGGGCGAGCAGGCGCAAATAGACCTTGTCGTAGAACTTTGCCCAGGTGGCATAGACCCGCTTCTGGCCTTCGAGGTCATAGGTCACAGGCATAGGGCAGCTCGACTGGATCGGAGTGGCGTGGGTGGGGGAGGTAGAGCCGCAATCACGATGCGGCGAGGGCAAGCTCGAGCCGGGCAGCCGCAGCCTGGGCCGCAGGCGAGATGATGGTGCCGCCACCAAGGACACGAGCACCGGATCCGGCATGGTCGTAGATCACGCAGGCCTGGCCGGGAGAAACGCCTTCCTCCTCGCCCGCTAGCACGATCAAGAGGCCGGAAGCGTCACGCAGCAGCCGCGCTTCGCGCGGGGCGCGGGTCGAGCGGACACGCACGGCCACATCGAGGCCTTCGGGCGGCAAGGCGTCCAGCGCGACATCGCCGATCCAGTTGAGATCGCGCAGCCGGACTTCACGCACGCCGAGCGCCTCGCGCGGTCCGACGATGACACGCGCCTGATCGGCATCGAGCCTCAGAACATAGAGCGGTTCCGTCGTGCTGATCCCGAGGCCCTTGCGCTGTCCGACAGTGTAGCGAAGGACGCCTTCATGGCGGCCCAGCACGCGCCCATCGAGATGGACGATGTCGCCGGGGCGCGCAGCACCCGGCTTCAGCCGTTCTATGACGTCGGCATAGCGGCCATTCGGCACGAAGCAGATGTCCTGGCTGTCTGGCTTGTCGGCGATGGCGAGGCCGAGCTCGGCGGCAAGGGCGCGAGTCTGAGCCTTGTCGATCTCGCCGAGTGGGAAACGCAGCAGGTCGAGCTGATCCTGCGTCGTAGCATAAAGGAAATAGCTCTGGTCGCGGGCTTCGTCCGCGGCGCGAAAGAGGCCGCGATGGCCGTTGCCAAGGGCCCGGCTGACGACATAGTGCCCCGTCGCAAGCGCATCGGCGCCGAGTTCGCGGGCGAGCCCGAGCAGATCGCGGAACTTGACGGTGCGATTGCACTCGACGCAGGGAATGGGCGTCTCGCCGGCGAGATAGCTCTCGGCAAAGCGCTCGATCACCGCGTCGCGGAAGCGGCTCTCATAATCGAGAACATAATGCGGGATGCCGATCGTCTCGGCGACGCGGCGGGCGTCATGAATGTCCTGCCCCGCGCAGCAGGCCCCGGCCCGATGGACAGCGGCTCCGTGATCGTAGAGCTGCAGGGTCACGCCGATGACATCATAGCCTTCGCGCTTGAGCAGGGCTGCCACCACGGACGAGTCCACGCCTCCGGACATCGCCGCGACGACGCGCGTCGCCGCGGGCGGCCTGGCGATGTCGAGGGAGTTGAGGGGAGAGGTCATGGCGAGCGGGATCATCCTGGCGAAGGCGACTATGTGGCGGTTCTATACCGGCTTTGACAGGGGCGGGCCAGTGAGCGATCGGCAAATCCTGCCGCCTCATCGGAGAGGGCAAGGAGAATCTTGCCGCGAACGGTCCGGGCACGGCCGCTACCGCCTTGAAAACAAAGGAACGGCGTCCTGGCGCGAGACTTGCTGCTCGCGGCCTGGGCATGTTCCTGTCCGCGGTCCGGATTTACCTGATGTCTGCCGTCTCCCCTTCAGTCGCCTCGCCCAATGTCGAGCAGACTGCGTCGCGCCGCCGTGCGCCAGAGCGCGGCTCCGATGCTGCGGGCGCGCCATTCAGCCTGCCTGAGGGCGGCGGCGACCCGGAGGTGCCGGCCGCGGCGAAGGACGACGCTGCCGCGACGAAGCCGGAGGCAGGCGGCAAGACCAGTGCGACACAGGAGCAGAAGGCAACCGCCTCCGCACTAGCAACGGTGCAGCCCGCGGTGCTGCTCAAGGGGCCCACCGCGGTGGCGCCGGCGGCGGAGGCCGCCGAAGCAGCCCCGACCGCGACACAACCCAAGCCGGATATCGGCGCGCTCGTCGCCATTGCCGCCGCCGAACAGGCCGCAGCCGGCAAAACCGCCGTCGCTGGCAAGCCTGGTGCCGAAGAAAAACCGACGGATTCCGAGCCGAAGGAAGCGGCCTCCGCTGACAAGCCTGTCGAGGCTGCTGTGGTGATGCCAATTCCCACGGCGGCGGCCATCCCGGTTGTCGTTGCTCTGCCGTTGGTCGGCGGCGACATCTCTGCGGCAGGCATCGGCAATGAAGCCGTTCCAGGTGGTGCGAAGGCGGCTCAGGGGATTCCCGCCGGGATGGCGCAGGCAGCTATGCCGGCCCAGATCATCGTGACAGCCGCCCCGGCTGCCGAGGCGCCTGTCATGGCCGCTGTTTCCGCAATCGATGCTGCCGCGTCGACCTCCGAAGGCGACGAGGTCGGCAAGCCGGCGGAGAAACCGCATGCGGGACCGACGATCGCCGCATCAAAGGAAACTGCGACCGGCCCGGCCAATACCATAGTCGCCGCGGGACAGCCGCTCGCCGACCTGTTCAAGCCGGTCGAGGCCGTGCAGCAGGCTGGGGTGCCGATCGAGCTGTCCGCGGTCGTGGCGCCGCCTTCCGGCAAACCGGAAGGCATTGCCGGTCTGCCTGATCTCGACTCGGCCAAGGCGGGGCAGCAGCCTTCGACCGGCATCCATCGCGGCATGCCTGACGGCCAGCCGACACCGCTGCATGTCGTACCGATCGAGATCGGTCTGCGTGCACTTGCCGGCAGCAAGCGCTTCGATATTCGGCTCGACCCGCCCGAACTTGGACGCGTCGACGTCAATCTCGAGATCTCGGAGAAGGGCGAGGTCAGTGCAAAACTGATCGTCGACCGTGTGGAGACCCTGCACCTGCTTCAGCGCGATGCGCGGACGCTCGAGCGTGCCTTCGAGCAGGCCGGTCTCAAACCCTCGGATAGCGGCGTCGACATCACATTGCGCGATCCGAACGATCAGCCCGGTTTCCGCCAGCAGCGGCAGGACGACGAGGCGCCGCGCCGTGCCCGCATCCAGCCTGATGCCGCCGAGCTCGGCGATGCCTCAGCCACTCCGGCGCAGCCCGCGCCCATCCGCCGCCTCGTCAGGCTCGGCGGCGTCGATCTCAGCATCTGAAGGGCGCGGATCATGACCGTTTCCAACACCTCATCGAGCACTGGCACCAACTCGGCCACCAATCTCAGTGGCGGCGGAAGCTCGATCGCCAATAATTTCGATCAGTTCCTGACGCTGCTGACGACCCAGCTCAAGAACCAGAGCCCGCTCGATCCGCTCGACACCAACCAGTTCACGGCGCAGCTCGTGCAGTTCGCGGGCGTCGAGCAGCAGCTCAAGACCAACGAGACGCTGGGCTCGCTGCTTGGCCTCAGCGCCGCCAGTACGGCGACCAACGCCGTCGGCTTCATCGGCGCGACGATCACGGCCGAGGGCGCGACCGCGCGGCTGAAGGACGGCGCAGCTGCGTGGAAGATCAACGCCCCGAGGGGCGGTTCCGCGACCATCACGATCAAGAATTCCACGGGAAGCGTCGTCCAGACCCTCACCAGGAACCTCGATGCGGGCGACCAGACGTACACCTGGGACGGCAAGACCTCGACCGGCGTGAATGCGCCTGCGGGCGATTACACCATCAGCATCGATGCGAAGGATACCACCGGACAGGCGATGACGGCCAAGACCCAGATCAGCGGCGTCGTCGACGGCGTCGACTTCACCAGCTCGATCCCCATGCTCAAGATCGGCACCATCAGCGTTCCGATCGACAAGGTGAAGACCGTGGTGCGGGGGCAGTGAGCATTCGTGCCGATACCGAAATCCGACGCTATCGCTTTAGGCAATTCTTAAAGCCGCGGTCTTAAGGTCAACACAACTAGGTCTGTTGAGTTGTGTGAGTGTATCATGACCGAGCCGTTGCGACCGCGGGTGAAGTATGTGATCGGCCCGGACGGAAGTCCGCTGACGATTGCCGATCTTCCGCCAATGAATACGCGCCGCTGGGTCATCCGGCGTAAGGCCGAGGTGGTTGCTGCCGTGCGCGGTGGCCTGCTCAGCCTTGAAGAGGCCTGCCAGCGCTATACCCTGACCGTTGACGAGTTCCTGAGCTGGCAGATGTCGATCGACCAGCACGGGCTCGCCGGGCTGCGCACCACGCGCATCCAGCATTATCGTCAGTAGGCCGGAGGAGCGGAGCGTTCGCGCTTTGCAAAATCGGTCCTGTCCGGGCACAAAGGGCGCGCTGCGAGGCGCGCCTTTTGCGTTTCAGTCGAGCTCGAAGGCTTCCTTGTAATCGAGCTTGAGGCCGGGATCTTGCACCTCCTTGCGAAGGATACAGTTGCCGGCGACGAGAATCTCGATCTCCGACCCCATGAAGCAGCGGAAAGCGTCGGTGGCGGTGCAGATGATGGGCTCGCCGCGCACGTTGAAACTCGTGTTGACCAGCACCGGACAGCCGGTCAGGTCCTTAAAGCGGCTGAGCAGTGCATGATAGCGCGGGTTGGTATCCTCATGCACCGTCTGGATGCGTGCGGAATAATCGACATGGGTCACGGCCGGAATGTCGGAGCGCGGCACGTTGAGCTTGTCGATGCCGAAGAGGGCCTTCTCGGCTTCGGTCATGTCGCGGCGGCGCTCTTTGCGCACATCGGCGACGAGCAGCATATAGGGCGAGTCCGTATCGAGCTCGAACCAGGTCCCAACATCCTCGCGCAGCACCGATGGCGCGAAGGGCCGGAAGCTCTCGCGGTACTTGACCTTGAGATTCAGCGTCTTCTGCATCGCGGGCGAACGTGGATCCCCAAGAATCGAGCGGCCGCCCAGCGCGCGCGGACCGAACTCCATGCGGCCTTGCATCCAGCCGACCGCCTTGCCCTCGGCCAGCGCCTGCGCGGTGGTCTCGATCAGGGCGTCGTCACCGAGAACCTCGAAGCGCGCGCCGGCAGCCGTCAATTCGGCCTCGATCTCAGCCTGCGCGA
Source organism: Hyphomicrobiales bacterium (assembly GCA_900470095.1). Taxonomy (GTDB): domain Bacteria; phylum Pseudomonadota; class Alphaproteobacteria; order Rhizobiales; family Beijerinckiaceae; genus Allobosea. Next base: position 86,404 of record UBZM01000002.1, on the reverse strand, counting down.
AGCTGGGGCCGAGATAGCTGCCCAGCATTGAATCACCGCCGCCTGGATTGAGCCTTCGCGGGTGGCCACCGAAAAGATGATAGCCGGCAAGCGCTGCGCCAAGCGCCCCGCCAGCATCGCCAGCAGCCGGCTGGATCCAGAGGCCTTCGAAGATGCCCTCACGCAGGAGCTTGCCATTGGCGACACAGTTCAGTGCGACGCCACCAGCGAGGCACAGGTTCTTCTGGCCGGTTTCAGCCCGCACCGAACGGGCGAGGCGCAGCACGATCTCCTCGGTCACTGCCTGGATCGAGGCGGCCATGTCCATGTGGAACTGGCTCAGCAACTGTTCGGGCGCACGCACCGGCTGGCCAAACAAGGCGGCGAAGCGCTCGTTCGTCATGGTCAGGCCGGTGGCGTAGTTAAAGTAGCTCTGATCGAGCTGGAAACTGCCGTCCGGCTTCAGATCGACCAGTTTTTCGAGCATCAGGGCGGCGTAGCGCGGCTCGCCATAGGGCGCGAGGCCCATGACCTTGTACTCGCCGGAATTGACCTTGAAGCCGATGTAATAGGTGATGGCCGAATAGAGCAGCCCGAGCGAATGCGGGAAGTGCAGCTCCTTATGGATCTTGAGATCGCTGCCCTTGCCGATGGCGAGCGTCATCGTCGCCCATTCGCCGACACCATCCATGGTTAGAACGGCCGCTTCCTCGAAGGGTGAGGGGTAGAAGGCCGAAGCGGCGTGCGAGAGATGGTGCTCGGTGAAGAGCAGCTTCTCGGCCTCGAAGCCGGGCGCGATCTTGCGCAGCTCCTTGCCGATGATGTGCTTCTGGAACAGCTTTTCACGCAGCCAGAGCGGCATGGCCATGCGGAACGAGCTGAAGCCGCGCGGGGCGAAGGCGAGATAGGTCTCTAGCAGTCGCTCGAACTTGATGAAGGGCTTGTCGTAGAAGACGACCGCGTCGAGTTCGTCCAATCCGCAGCCGGCAACCGAGAGGCAGTACTCGACCGCGCGATGCGGAAAATCAGCATCGTGCTTCTTGCGGGTGAAGCGCTCCTCCTGAGCAGCGGCCGCGATGGTGCCATCGACGACGAGCGCGGCGGCGCTGTCGTGATACAGGCCCGAGATCCCCAGAACGCGCATGCAGGCCCGATCAGAACAGGGTGTAAACGAAGGGCGCTACTGCGCTGCCATGCGTCAGCACGAGCAGGCCGCCGAACAACAGGCTGATCAGCAGGATCGGGATCAGCCAGAACTTCTTCCGGGCCTTCATGAAGCGGAAGAACTCTCTCAGAAACGACATCAGGGCTGCCCCATTAGAATTGATCTTTCATCGAGAGCGGCTCTGGTCCCGGCGGATCGCGGCGGATCCAGTAGCTCGCGGCGTCAGGCTTGTGCCGAAGCTTCAGGAAGTCCTTGCCGAGAAGCCGGGCCAGGAGACCGATCGGCGTGAAGACGGCGAAAAACAGCAGCCCGAGAACGATCGGGTTGACGATGCTGGCGAGCAGCAGTCCGAAGCGGGTCCACAGCTTGTTCAAAGGCGCGAGCAGCGAAGCGCGCACCAGCGTGATCGCGAGAAAGACTGCGGCGATTCCGACGAGCCAGGGCCAGGCTCGGCCGTGGTGCCAGCCATTATAGAGGGCCAGCAGCGCAAACACGCCGGTGAAGACCAGCCCGAACGAGCGATCGCTTGATCCTTCGACAGCCCCGTGTCCGGAGCGGAATTCGTGATGCTCGCCTTGGCCTGCCACTCGGTTCTCCTCCGACGTTGCGTGCTGTCTAAACGAAAATCGGGGTCGGAGGAAACGGGATTTGCCCGGTATCGGCCCCTGATCGCTGGCGCGCGCGGGGGGTGGAGGTCGCCGAGACACAGGCCCATCAACAGCATTCTTTACAGCCCGGTCTCGGAAATTAACGGGTTGCTAACCATGCACTGGGAAAAACTTGCCTAGTGAGCGGCGTTGCGCGCGTTGCTCTGACGGGGTTGTGAAACGGATGACGGCGTGAACGGGATCGTCGAGCAGTTTTCGAAATTCGGGGCAGCCCGGCTGGCAGCAATGCTGGCAGTCACGCTCGCGCTCGTCGGCTTCTTCGGCTTCGTCATGCTGAAGATGTCGCAACCCGCCATGAGCGTGCTGTTCTCGGATCTGTCGACCCAGGATGTGAACGCGATCCTGAAGGATCTCGACACCCGGGGCATCAAGTACGAACTGCGCAGCGATGGCCAGACCGTGCTGGTCGCCAAGACTGACGTGCCTCGCCTGCGACTGGACCTCGCCGGCAAGGGCATCCCCTCCGGCGGCGGCGTCGGCTACGAGATCTTCGACAAGGGCGACGCCTTCTCGTCGACCAGCTTCGTCCAGAACATCAATCATCTGCGGGCGCTCGAGGGCGAACTGTCGCGGACCATCCGTTCGATCGGCAGGGTGCAGGCGGCGCGCGTCCATCTCGTCATCCCGGAAAAGCGCCTGTTCGAGCGCGATCGCGAACCGCCTCGCGCCTCGATCGCGCTCAAACTCGCAGGCGAACTCGATCCGGCCCAGGTTCGTGCGGTTCGTCACCTCGTGGCCTCCGCCGTCGACGGCCTGAAGCCGGAACGTGTCTCGATCGTCGACGAGCGCGGCCGACTGCTGGCCGATGGCGCTCAGGGCGAGCAGGGGCTGGCCGGGCTCGGGCTCGACGAGCGGCAGACCGCGATCGAGAAGCGGATCAAGACACAGATCGAGGACATCGTCGCCAGCATCGTCGGGCAGGGGCGGGCGCGCGTGCAGGTTTCGGCTACCCTCGACAGCAACCGCATCGAGAGCCGTTCGGAGACGTTCGACCCCGAGAGCAAGGTCATCCGGTCGAGCCAGAATCGCACCGAAAACTCCGCCAGCAACGAGGCGCAGAACGGCGCCGTCACCGTCGGCAACGAGTTGCCCGGCGCGCAGCAGCAGGGACAGAACGCCCAGAACCAGCGAGACGTCTCCGCCAAGAACGAAGAGGTGGTGAATTACGAGATCTCGCGTACGACTCGAACCGAGGTCCTCGAAGGTGGGCGGGTCAAGAAGCTCTCGGTCGCGGTGCTGGTCGATGGCAGCTACACCCGTGGTCAGGGCAGCGAGCTCGGCTATCAGCCGCGCAGCCCGGAAGAGCTCGAGCGCATCAATCAGCTGGTTCGCACCGCTGTCGGTTTCGACCAGGCCCGCGGCGACAAGGTCGAGGTCGTCAATCTGCGCTTTGCCGAGGCCCCTCCGGCCGTTGCCGACCTCACCGAGCAGACGATGATGCAACAGCTGACGTCCTTCACCCGGGAGGACGTCATTCGGCTCTTCGAGATGGGCGTCATCTCGCTGCTGACCTTGATCGTGCTGATGGTGGTGGTGCGTCCGCTGCTGAAACAGGTGCTCGCAAGCGACAAGTCGGTGCGTCCGATCCCGACTTTCATGCGCAACGGCGTGGCAATGATCCAGGACGAGGGGACAGGCGATCCTGCGAGCCCGCGGGTCATTGGCCCCAATGGAGAAGTGACGGCCGTCGAGGTCGAGGCGCCGTCGGAGCGGATGCTGGCGATCGCGCAGATCAAGGGTCAGCTCAAGGCGCAGTCCGTCGAGAAGATCGGCGCAATGGTCACGCAGAACCCGGCCGACACGGTCGCGGTGCTGCGCGGCTGGATTCACGAAAAAGCGCCGGCGTGACGGGGCCCTGAGGCATGGCAGCAACCCGATCGATCGCGACACGCAATTCCGGAAGCGACGGAGGCGATGCCTCCGACTACGATCCCGTACCGGTGCCGATGAATTATGCTGGGATGAGTGGGCCGCAGCGGGCCGCCGTCATCCTGCTGGTGCTCGGCGAGGACCACGGCCGACCCATCTGGCAGGAGTTCGACGACGAAGAGATCCGCATCATCACCCGCGCTATGGCCGAGCTCGGAACGGTCGATTCCGACATGGTCGAGCGGCTGATGCTTGATTTCGTCAGCAAGCTCTCGAGCGCAGGCGCGATCACCGGTTCCTTCGACCGCACCATTTCGCTGCTCGAGAAGATCCTGCCCTCCGATCAGGTTGCGCTGATCATGGAGGAGATCCGCGGACCGGCCGGGCGAAACATGTGGCAGAAGCTCGGCAATATCGACGCTGTCGTGCTCGCGAATTTCCTGAAGAACGAGTACCCGCAAACCATCGCCGTGATCCTGTCGCGCATCCGGCCCGAGCATTCCGCCAATGTCCTGCGCAACCTTCCGAACGAACTTTCGATCGAAGTGGTCGCCCGCATGCTGCGGATGGAGTCGGTGCAGAAGGAAGCGCTCGACCACATCGAGAACACGCTGCGCTCGGAATTCGTCGCGACCCTGACGCAGACGCGCAGGCGCGACCCGCACGAGATGATGGCCGAGATCTTCAACGGCTTCGACCGCCAGACCGAGATCCGCTTCATGTCGGCGCTTGACGAGTCCAACCAGGAATCGGCCACGCGTATCCGGGCGCTGATGTTCACGTTCGAGGACCTCGCCAAGCTTGATCAAGCGGGGCTGCAGACCCTGATGCGGCAGGTCGACAAGGATGTGCTGGCCCGGGCCCTGAAGGGCGCCAGCGAGGACATGCGCGCCTTCTTCTTCGGCGCCATGTCGCAGCGCGCTGCCAAGAACATGCAGGACGACATGCAAAGCCTCGGGCCGCTTCGACTGAAGGAGGTCGACGAGGCACAAACCAAGATGGTGACCCTGACGAAGGACCTTGCCGACAAGGGCGAGATCGTTCTGTCCAAGGGCAATTCCGAAGACGAGTTGGTCTACTGACGATGAGCACTGCCAAGAAATTCATGTTCGGAACTGACTTTCGCGAGGGCAACCGGCGTGCCGTCAGCGAAGCGGATCTGGCGGCGGCGCGCGCGGAAGGGTTTGCCGCCGGGCAGGAGCAGGGGCGGCGCGAGGCCGATGCGCAGTTGAACGGGCTGCTTGCCCATCTCGTGCGATCGGTCGAGCGGCTGCTCGTCGAGGAGGACAAGCGTGCCTTCGCCATCGAGGAACAGGCCGCCCAGGTCGCCATTGTGACGGCGCAGACCCTCGCCGGCGCGGCCTTGGCCGAGCGACCGCTCGCGAGGATCGAAGCTGTGGTGCGCGAATGCCTGAGCCACGCCCGCCTCGCCCCGCATCTGGTGGTGCGTGTCCACGAGAACGCGGTCGAGACGATGGAGAGCATGCTGGCGGGGCTCGCCCGGGAAACCGGCTTTGCCGGCCGCCTCGTTGTCCTGGGGCAATCCGATATCGGGCCGGGTGATGGCCGCATCGAATGGGCCGATGGCGGCATGGCCATCGACAGCGCCTTGATCGAGCAGAAGGTCGAAGAAGCCGTGCGCAGCATCTTTGGCCATATGCCCCAGCCCAACCTCACCCAGGGAGGATCGCAATGAGCCAGGAGAACGATCTAAACCTGCCTCCGCTAAGCCCGGCCGATCTCTCATTCGACCACAACGCCGCCTCGGTCGCTCGCTCGGGGCCCGTTCCGATCAAGACCGCCGAGGATCTGGAACAGGTCTTCGACGTCCCCGTCACGGTTTCTGCCGTGCTCGGCTCGTCGCGGATCGCGGTTGGCGATCTTCTTCAAATCGGCCCGGGTGCGGTGCTTGAACTCGACCGGCGCGTCGGCGAAGCGATCGACATCTTCGTCAATGAGCGCCTGGTCGCGCGCGGCGAGGTCGTCGTCGTCGAGGATCGCCTGGGCGTCACAATGACCGAAATTATCAAGGCCGACCGGTGATGTTCACGCGGCCTGCTACGCACTCATCCGGAAAGGCCTGAGCCATGCGCCTCATCATTGTCGGCGGTCTCAAGGGACAGATCATCGCTGCGGCCAAGATCGCCATCTCGCACGGCGCAGCCGTGACCCATACTGACGGCCTCGATCAGACCCTGGCGGTGTTGCGTGCCAAGGGCGCGGACCTGCTGATGATCGATGTCGCCCAGCCGATCGCGAAGTTCGTCGCGGCGTTGGAGAGCGAGCGCATCCGAACGCCGATCGTCGCCTGCGGCACCTCGACCGATGCCCGCGCGGCGGTCGCTGCGATCCAGGCCGGCGCGCGCGAATATGTGCCGCTGCCGCCTGATCCGGAGCTGATCGCGGCCGTGCTGGAAGCGGTTGCGGCCGATCAGTCCAGCCTGATCTGGCGCGATCCGGCCATGGAGCGGGTGGTGCAGCTTGCCGGCCAGATTGCGCGCTCGGAGGCCCCTGTCCTGGTGACCGGTGAGAGCGGAACCGGCAAGGAGGTCATTGCCCGCCATCTGCATCAGAAATCGCTGCGCAAGGACAAGCCCTTCGTTGCCGTGAATTGCGCAGCGATTCCAGACAATCTGCTGGAATCGGAATTGTTCGGCCATGAAAAGGGCGCATTTACCGGCGCCATCGCGCGGCGCATCGGAAAGTTCGAGGAGGCACATGGCGGCACGCTCCTGCTCGACGAGATTTCCGAGATGGATGTCCGTCTGCAGGCGAAGCTCCTGCGCGCGCTTCAGGAGCGGATGATCGACCGCGTGGGCGGCTCGCAGCCCGTGAAGGTCGATCTGCGGATCATCGCGACCTCAAACCGGAATCTCGGCGAAGCTGTTCGCGAAGGTTCCTTCCGCGAAGACCTGTTCTACCGGCTGAACGTCGTGCATCTGCGGCTGCCCGCCTTGCGCGAGCGGCCGGGCGATATTCTTGTTCTGGCGGATCACTTCGCGAAGAAATATGCCGAGATCAACGGCATGCCCTTGCGTCCGATCGCGGCCGATGCCCGCAAGGCATTGCTGGCCAATGGCTGGCGAGGCAATGTGCGGGAACTCGAAAACACGGTTCACCGCGCAGTCCTGCTGGCCCAGGGGGCGGAGATCGGTCCTGATGCGATGGTGACGCCAGAAGGCGAGACGCTGGGCCCGTCGTCGGGGCACGACGTCGCAAGCCGTGTCGTTCAGACCGCCGAGGCCGTCACGCGCGGCCTGGTGGGCCGGACCGTCGCCGATGTCGAGCGCGACCTCATCCTGGATACGCTGGACCATTGCCTCGGCAACCGCACGCATGCGGCCAAGATTCTCGGAATCTCGATCCGTACGCTACGCAACAAGCTCGGCGAATATACCTCGGCCGGCATTGCGGTTGCCGAGCCGGGCCAGGCGCGCGTCAGTGTTGCCTGACCCGGGGCGATCCCGACGAGATCAGTAATAGTACCGACGGCGGTAATAGGGCCGATAATACCGCGGTCGGTAATAATACCGAGGGCGATAGTGCCGCGGCCGATAGTAGTATCTTGGTCGATAATAGGGGCGGCGATACCCATAATAGCGCCGCCTGTAATAATAACTGTACTCGGCGTCCGCCTTGTCCAGCGCTTCGCTGGTTTCCGCAGCAAGCTTGCCTTCATCCTCGGCCGGTTCAGGGGTGGGAATGAGCTTGGGCTCGGCCGCTGCGGCGCTGGCCATCCCGCCAAGGCTGGCCACGGCCATGCCGCCGAACAGGGTCATCATGAACGAACGTCTATCCACGGCGTCCTCCAGACAGGGTTTCGGCCACCCTTTCGGCCTCCCCGAAATGGTGCCAGATGCTAACGCGTGTCGCAGCGCATTGTTCCAACTGATCACGCTCCCTCTCGCATCGGCCGCGCTGTCCAGCGGGCTCAATCCGCCGCATTCAAAGGTCGGGCGACGCTCTCCAGCGGGCGTCGTTCAGCCCGGACCGCGTAGAGCGATGCAATGATGGCCGCGCCTAGCATGAGGGCCGCACCAAACAGGTAGCCGCCGAAGACACTTGCTCGCGACCCGGTGTCGATCAGCGCGCCGAACAGCCAGGGGCCTGCAATGCCACCCGCTCCGGTGCCGATGGCGTAGAAGACCGCGATGGCAAGCGCGCGCATCTCGACGGGAAATGTCTCGCTCACTGTCAGATAGGCCGAGCTTGCGGCAGCGGATGCGAAGAAGAACACGACGCTCCAGCACAAGGTGAGCTGGGAGGCGGTCACCAGGTCCCGCGCGAACAGATAGCCGGTACCGGCCAGCAGGAGCGCCGACAGAGCATAGGTCGCTGAGATCATGGTGCGTCGGCCGAGCGTATCGAAGAGCCGGCCGATCAACAGAGGGCCCAGGAAATTGCCGGCGGCGAAGGGCAGGATGAACCAACCGATCAGATGCGAAGGCACCTGATAGAAATCGGTCAGGATCAGTGCGTAGGTGAAGAAGATCGCGTTGTAGAAGAAGGCCTGCGAGACCATCAGAGCCAGCCCGACCAGCGCTCGCCGGCGATGCGTCACGAAGAGGGAGTAAAAGACCTCGCCAAGCGGTGTCGCCGGTCGTGGTCGCAGGCGGATCTGCGCCAGGCCTTCACTGGTGCTGTAGCTGACGCCGGCTTGCGTCTCGATGCGTGTCACGATCGCGGCCGCTTCCTCAGCGCGGCCATGGCTGATCAGCCAGCGCGGGCTTTCAGGGATCCAGCGCCGCAAGATGAGAATGATCAGGCCAAGCACTGCGCCGATGAAGAAGGCGAGCCGCCAGCCGAGCTCGGGGTTGATGGTGGCGGGGTCGAGCAGGACGATCGCTCCGATTGCGCCCAAGGCTGCTCCGACCCAGAACGAGCCGTTGATGACGAGATCAACCCATCCGCGCACGCGCGCCGGCACCAGTTCCTGAATGGTCGAGTTGATCGCGGTGTATTCACCGCCGATCCCCATACCGGTGAAGAAGCGGAAGATCAGGAAGCTCGTGACATTCCAGGAGAACGCCGTCGCGGCCGTGGCTGCGAGGTAGACAAGAACGGTGATGCTGAAGAGGCGCTTGCGGCCGAGCCTGTCGGTCAGCCAGCCGAAGAACAGGGCGCCGAAGACGGCGCCGGCGATGTAGGTGGCGCCGGCAAGGCCGATTTCCGTGTTGGTGAAGCGCAGGGCCGGGCTTTCCTTCAGTGCCCCCGAGACCGAGCCGGCAAGGGTCACTTCCAGCCCATCGAGGATCCAGGTGATCCCGAGCGCCACCACGACCAGCGTGTGAAAGCGCGACCAGGGCAGGCGATCGAGCCGAGCCGGGATGTCCGTCGCGATGACCGCGGGCAGAGCCGCATGGTGCGGCGGCATGACGCTCCTCCCTCATCGTCTGGCGTGCCGTCATGGCTTCGCCTCATGTGAAGAAGGCGGTGCCTTCCGACACCGCCTTCCCGAAATCCAGCGTCTCAGCGCACGATCACATTTCGGCGCACCACCACGGGACGGCGATAGCGCGGGGCGGGGCGGCGCACGACGACGCGCTCGCGCACCACAACCGGACGCCGGTAGGCTGGACGCGGCCGCCGGACGACGGTGCGTTCGCGGACCACCACCTGAGTGAAATCGGCATCGGTACGGTCAAGCGCGGCCTTGGTTACAGCATTCAATTCGTTCGCAGGCAGCATCTCCGGCGTCTGGGTGGCGTTGCCCGTCGCTGCCTGGGCAATGGCGGCTCCGCCAAGGCCGGCCGCTGCGAGGCCACCGAAAAGGCTCAAAACAAAAGAACGTCTATCCACGAATATCTCCAATCAAGTCGGCCAGAGAAGCCAGTATGTCGCCCCCACCCGCGAGTTGTTCGGTCGAATGGGGCCAGAACGCGGCAGTTCAATAACGATCCATTCAGGAAGGGGTTCCACGGTCCGATTTTCCGGCTGGCTTAACCATTCGTTCACCATGAACCCGGCAAGAATTGCCGGGTATCGTCGCGGAAGCTGGAGGGGCATGGTTGCCTGACGGCCGCGTCGCGACGGGGAGTGGGCTGGTCGATGACGGATGTAGCGGCGGGCGCCGGTGGCGGCTTCAAGATGCCCAGCGGCGGCGCCATGGGGAATTTCCTCAACCGGCCCGACCTGTTTCTTGCCATCGGCGTCATGGGCATCCTCGTGGTGCTCATCTTCCCGCTGCCGGCACTGCTGCTCGACATGCTCCTCGCCTTGTCGATCATCCTGTCCGTACTGGTGCTGATGACGGCGCTCTTCATCGAGGAGCCTCTGGAGTTCTCGGCTTTTCCGACCGTGCTGCTGATCGTCACGATGCTGCGGCTGGCGCTCAATCTCGCCTCGACGCGCCTGATCCTCGCTCACGGCCATGAAGGCAGTGCCGCCGCTGGCCACGTCATCGAAGCCTTCGGCAATTTCGTGATGAGCGGCAATTTCGTGATCGGGGTGATCGTCTTCACCATCCTGATCATCGTCAATTTCGTGGTCATCACCAAAGGTTCGGGCCGCATCGCCGAAGTTGCGGCGCGCTTCGCCCTGGATGCCATGCCCGGCAAGCAGATGGCGATCGACGCCGATCTCTCGGCCGGTCTCATCGATCAGGATGTCGCCAAGGAGCGCCGCAAGGCGCTGGAGGACGAGGCCAATTTCTTCGGCTCGATGGATGGCGCCTCGAAATTCGTGCGCGGCGACGCCATTGCCGGCTTGCTCATCACCTTCATCAACGTCCTTGGCGGCATCATCATCGGCGTTGCGCAGCAGGGCATGAGCTTTGGCGATGCGGCGCGCGCCTATACGCAGCTCACCGTCGGCGACGGCCTCGTCAGCCAGATTCCGGCGCTGATCGTCTCGACGGCGGCCGGCCTGCTGGTCTCCAAGTCCGGTGTGCGTGGCGCGGCCGACAAGGCGCTCGGCAGGCAGCTCTCAGGTTATCCGAAGGCGCTCGGCATGTCGGCGGCAGTGATGCTGCTGATCGCGATCCTGCCCGGTATCCCCATGCTGCCTTTCCTGCTGCTAGCCGGCGGATCGGCCTGGCTCGCGCGCCATTTCGGTCAGATCGCCAAGGCACGGGAAGTTCAGGTGGCGGAGGCTGCGCAGGCTGCATCGCCGCTTGCCGCCGATGGCACGCCCAAGGAGGAGACGCTCAACGATCTGCTTAAGCTCGACGAACTCAAGATCGAGATCGGCTACGGGCTGTTGCCGCTGGTCAACGCGGCGGGCGGGCAGGACAGGCTGACCGATCAGGTCCGGGCGCTGCGCCGTCAGCTCGCGGCTGAACTCGGCTTCGTGATGCCGGCGGTGCGCATCGTCGACAACGTCCAGCTCGAGGCGAACCACTACTACATCAAGATCAAAGAGATCGATGCGGGGCACGGCATCGTCTATGCTGGCCAGTTCATGGCCATGGACCCGATGGGCGGCAGCGTGAACCTGCCCGGCCACAATGTGCTGGAGCCGACCTTCGGCCTGCCTGCCACCTGGATCGACGCGTCACTGCAGGATGAGGCGCAACTGCGCGGCTTCACTGTGGTCGATGCGGCCACCGTGATCTCGACGCATCTGACCGAGGTGCTGAAGTCGCATATGCCGGAGCTGCTCTCGCATGGCGAAGTGCAGAAACTGCTGCGCGAATTGCCCAAGGACCATGCCGACCTCGTCAAGGAGATCGTGCCGAGCCAGATCTCGACCACGGGAATCCAGCGCGTGCTGCAGCTGCTGCTCGCGGAGCGCATCTCGATCCGCGATCTCGCCACCGTCGTCGAAGGCATCGCCGAAGTCGCTGGCGGCATCAAGAACCCGCGCGACATCGCCGAACATGTCCGGGTGCGGCTGGCCCGGCAGATCTGCGCCCAGTTCTCGAACCAGCAGGGGCATTTGCCGATCATCACGCTCTCGCCGGCCTGGGAGAGCATCTTTGCCGAGTCGATCGTCGGCCAGGGCGAGGACCGGCATCTGGCCATGCAGCCCTCGCGCCTGCAGGAATTCGTGCATCAGGTCCGCGACAAGTTCGAGGACGCGGCGCGTATCGGCGAGATGCCTGCGCTGGTCACCTCGGGCATGGCACGACCGTTCGTGCGTCAGATCATCGAACGCTTCCGCCGCGAAACCCCCGTCCTGTCGCAGGGTGAAATCCATCCGCGCGTCCGGCTGAAGACGGTGGGAAGCGTCTGAGCTGGCCTCAGCGGCGCACGACGACGACGAGATAGCGCACTGGTTCCGGTCCGGGATTGCTGAAGCTGCAATCGCTGGGCGGGCCGAGTTCAAGACAGTCGCCGGCCTGCAGCTGCTTCGTCGTCTCGCCTTCGCGAAAGTCGAGCGTGCCGGACCGCACCCAGATCTGCTGCCTGATGAAAGCATAGGAACTTGCGGGATACGAGATACGCGCGCCCGGCGGCAACTCGGCATCGACCAGTTCGATGCCTGCTTCGCCCGCCGGTGAAATGGCGCGCCGGGTGAAGCCGGTTTCGGGATCGCGCCAGAATGGTTGATCCGCGCAGCGTCGGAGAAACTCGCTCGGCGTCTCGGCTCGCGCCAGAAGGTTCGACAAGGTCAGCCCGAAGGCCCCGGAAAGCCGACCGAGCAGGACAGCGGTCGGGCTCGCTTCTCCTCGCTCGATCTTGCTGATCATCGCGCGAGACACCCCGGATTTGTCGGCGAGATCGCTCAGGCTCCAGCCGCGGCTTTCCCGCTCGATCCGCATGCGCTCGGCAAGCCTTGACGTTAAGTCGTCCATTATCATAGCGCTGATTCTTCTATAGTAGGTTGTTCAGAGCGCAACCCGTGACAGACGGCGCGGAAGCGCAGGACGCTCGCCTGCGTCACGCCCATGCAGCCGTCGCCAATCCGGCATTGGTCCTGTCGTTCCGGCATCGCTAAGGACCGGGTTATGTCGCGCAACGCCTTCTATTTCGCCCTGATGTGCCTGGTCTGGGGGCTTACCTTCCTGCCGGTCAAGATTGGCTCGGCCCATGTCCCGCCGATCTTCCTTGCCGCGGCGCGGTTCACGATCGCCGGTGTCCTGATGCTGCTCTGGGCCGGGCGCGACGTTCTCGCGGTTCCGCCGGCAGCGCGGCGCCGCCTGCTGATCACCGCGCTTCTGGTGAACACGGGCAATTACACTTTCCTGTTCTGGGGGACCGCCCATGCGCCGTCGGGGCTCGCTGCCATCGTCAATCTCGCGACGATCCCGATCTATACGCTGATCGCGAGCCGCCTGATCGAGGGGCAGCGGATCACCGGACAGCGCATTGCGGCCATCGTGCTAGGGCTCATCGGGCTGGGTTTTCTGTTCGCGACCCGGGCCTCCAGCGGCTGGAACGCAGCGCATGGCGATCCGATGGAGATCTGGGGGCTGGCGGCCGTGGCCTTTGGCACGCTGCTCTATTGCTTCGGCGCCGTTCTGACGCGGCGGATTGCCGGCACCATGCCGACGCTGACACTGGCCGGCTGGCAGACCATCATTGGCGCGCTCGGCCTTGCTGCGGTCTCGTTCGCTGTCGAGCCCGTCACACTGGCTGACATGCGCGCTCTCGCAGAATGGCCGGTCTGGCCGGCCGTTGCCGTCCTGGTGTTCGGCGGCTCGCTGATCGGCTTCACCATCTACATGCGGCTGCTGCGCGACTGGGGAGCCTTCCATGCCGGGCTGTACGCCTTCGTCAGCCCCGCCATCGCTGTCACAGCTGGTGTTGTCGTGCTGCACGAGCCATTCGGCCCGTCGGAGGCAATCGGCGCGGTGCTGATGTTCGGCGCGGCTGCGATCGCGCTCAGGCGCTGAGGATATACTCGAGCACATGATGCCGAAGGCAGGTTCCCAGTTTTCGGCATCGTCCTTCGTCAGGGTGGCGGTGCGATGCGGGTGTTCTTCCTGAGCTGGCCGCGCTCGAAGGCCAGCACGATCGGCAGCGAAATCACCAGCGGCAGGATCAGGTAGAACAGCCGCCAGATCAGCAGCGCCGCGAAGACGGCCGGCGCCGGCACGCCCGGCATGACCGCGAGGAACACCGCTTCCATCACGCCGACCCCGCCCGGCACCTGGCTGAGCAGCCCGGCGGAGAAGGAGAGGAGGAAGGCGCCGAGCACGATGAAGAAGCCGGGGTTCCCCTGGTCGGGCAGCGCGAAATAGATGATGCCAGCGGCACCCATCAGTTCCAGAGGCGCAGCGAGATATTGCCGGGCAACGACCGGCAGCCGGGGATAGATCAACTCGAACTTGCCGATCTTGAGCGGCCTGAACTTCAGCCAGGAGCCGACCGTGTAGAGCCCGACGAAGGCAAGCAGCCCGAAGCCGATCAGCCGGGCAGTCGTGTCGCCGAGGGTGAACCAATGCGAGAGCCGACCGAGCGGGCGCAGGATCTGAGGCTCCCCGATCAGGACGAGCCCGAGCAGCAGAATGGTTCCGAAGGCGAAGGTGAAGGAACACAGCGCCACCAGAACAGCGACATCGGCCGTCGACAGGCCCTTCGCGGTATAGGCGCGGAATCGGACCATGCCGCCTGAAAAGACCGAGGCGCCGATATTGTGCGAGAGCGCATAGGTGACGAAGGAACAAAGCGCGATATAGGGCCAGGAGATGCCCTTTTCCTTGCCGAGATGGATCAGGGCGATGCGGTCGTACCAGGCAAGGGCAGCGTAGGCGACGAGCGTTGCGAGGGCCGCATGCAGGAATGCGTCCGGCGAGATCAGGGCGATCTTCTGGCCGATGCCGGCCGCAATGATCTTGATGTTCTGCCAGAGCGTTCCCTGTTCCAGCAATGCCTGGACGGAGGCGTCCGTGCCGGCCTCGGCCTTGAGCTTGTCCCAGAGCAACTCGACCGACCAGACGACCGCGACGAGACCGATGAGCGGCCAGAGATAGTCGAGATAGCGTTTCATGAAACCGGCAGGCTGCGAGGAGGCGTCGAAGGCGGTGTCGCGGCGCGCAGGGGAAGGCCTGGGAAGCCGGCCGGAGCGAACCTTTGCCTGTGTGCCAGCGAGGGAAGGCGAGGGCAAGCGGCGTTGCCCTCGCCTGGCCGCATGGAAGGCCTATTTTCCGTTTTTCTTCAGCCAATCCCGCATGAAGGCGATTTCCTTCTCCTGGGCGGAGATGACCTCGGTGGCCAGCTTCTTGATTTCCGGGTCCTTGCCATGAGCGAGCACGACCTTGGCCATGTCGATGGCGCCCTGATGATGCGGAATCATGCCACGCACGAAATCGGCATCGGCGTCGCCGGTGAAGGAGGTCGCCATGTCCTTGTGCATCTTGTCATTGGCGGCCTTGTAGGCGGTCGTCGCCGGCGTATCCGCAGCGCTCGTCGCCGAGCCCTGCATGGTGCCGTGGCCCTGATGCTGCTGTGCAACAGCGACACCGCCCAGTGTCGCGATGCCGAAAAGAACGGCGGCGAGCTTCAGCTTTACACGTCTGGCCATCGAAAGAATCCTCATTCGGTTGAAGCGGCGCGCCACAGCTTCTCCTGACGGGAATGGGGCATGCACCGTACGACCTGATCTCTCGCCCGGGATCATGTCATGATCGCGGCGCTATCCGGCAGCCTCGATGGCGCAGGCTTCGAGCGTCGGCCACTCGGCTAACATACCGCAGACAGGACCATGAGCGACAGCATTTCCATTAGCCTGACCGGCATCACCGACCTTCCGCCCGGCAAGATCGCGGCGATCGTCACATCTCTCGAGATGTTCGCGCCGCCGGCCAAGCGGGCCGACCCGCCCGGCCTGTCGGGCTTCTCGCTCGAGCCGATCGGGAGGGACGTTGCGCGCTATCTCGCGATCTATCGTGTGCTCGGCGAGCGCTGGATGTGGTTCAGTCGGCTGGTCAAGCCAGTGGTGGAGATCGAGGCGATCCTGGCGGACCCAGCCGTCGAGTTCTTCGCCGTTCGGGCCGATGGCCGCGACGTTGGATTGCTGGAGCTTGATTTCCGCGTGGCGGGAGAGGGAGAGCTCAGCTTTTTCGGGCTGGATGAAGCCGTGCTCGGCCGCGGCGCCGGCCGCTGGCTGATGAATCGGGCTCTTGAACGGGCCTGGGCGCAGCCGATTTCACGCTTCTGGGTGCATACCTGCACGCTCGATCATCAGAGCGCGCTGGAATTCTATCAGCGCTCGGGCTTCACGGTCTTCAAGCGCAGTGTCGAGGTCGACGATGATCCGCGGCTGGCGGGGCATATGCCGCGCGATTCCGTGCCGCACCATCCGGTAATCGAATGAGAAAAGGGGCGGGAGGCTAACGGCCTTCCGCCCCATCTCCGTGTAAGACCCTTGAAGCCGAGCGGTCAGGCGCGCGAGCGCAGCCCGATCGAATCCATCATCGACTGGTCGCGCGCTGCTTCGGCTGCCCGCTCGGACGCACGCTCGCGATCGTCGAGAATCTCGACCTTCTTCATGTCCTCGAACGCTTCCTGAAGCTCCGCCTTGGCCTCATCGAGCTGGCCCTTCAGATTATCCGCCGACTGCCGCAGGTTATCGCGGCGCCCAAGCGCTGCCTTGGCATAGGTCGGGTAGGCGAAATGAGCGGGGTCGGAAATACCGGCCCGTGTCTCCTCGCTCTGGATCTCGCGATCCAGATCGGTCGCCATGCGATGGAAATCCGCAATCATCATCTCAATCTGGCTTACCCGGCGACGTTTTTCGTCCACCTGGAAGCGTTTGAGACGCAAGAGGGTCTCTCGCGACTTCATGTCGTGTCCAACTCCTGGTTACGCATGGCGGCTCCCCGACCCCTCGGTTCGCCGCCGGAACTTGATCCGCGAGACGAAAAGGACAATGGCGCAAGGAGGTTGACCGTTTCTTACCGAGGCCGCCCGCTTTCGACGCATATTGAGCCCGCGTCGCTGCTGCTGCCGTGGCCTGGGTGTCCCCTATAGAGTCTGCGTCGGTTATCAGGGCGTTCGCCCGTCTCTCCCTCCCGGATCGCTTTCCCTTGCCCGCCTCATCACGCCTTCCGGAGCATTGGCCGCTGCTCTGCGGCCTCGCTCTCACCCGCATTATCGGCTGGGGATCGACCTATTACGCACCGTCGGTCCTGGCCGCCTATCTCGACCGAGAGCTCGGGATGAGCGGGGAGATCGTCTTCGGAGGCATCACCATCCTGCTCGTGACCGGTGCGGTGGTCGCGCCGATGGTCGGAAGACATCTCGATCGTCGCGGAACGCGGCGTGCCATGTGTGTCGGGGCCGTCATCTGTGCGCTGGGGCTAGCCTTGCTTGCGGCGGCACAGGGGCCGATCAGCTATCTCGCGACCTGGTTCGTCATTGGCATCGGCCACTCGTTGACTCTGGCCAATGTCGGCAATGTTACGGTCGCGCAACTGATGGGGGAGCGAACGCGCCGCGTCATCGGCGTGATGATGCTGGTCACGGGACTTGCCTCAAGCGTGTTCTGGCCGTTGTCCGCAGCCCTTTGCGCTGCCTATGGCTGGCGCGTGGCCCTGCTGATCTTTGCCGCGATCCAGATCGTGATCGTGCTGCCGATCCATCTCGCCATCCCGGTGACAACGGCTCATGCGCCCGCTGCCGGCCCGACAGCGGCGGCCCTGCCCGCCGAAGAGGGCAGGGTGCCTGCGCAAGAGCGTCGCCCGATCTTCTGGCTGCTGGCCTTCGCCTTCTCGGCAAGCGGGTTGGTCTCCTGGGGGCTGCCGCTCCACCTCATCGGTCTGCTGGAGAATTCCGGACTGACCAGCGCCACGGCTGTCACGATCGCTTCGCTTGGCGGGCTTGCAACGCTTGTGGCGCGTCTGGTCGATGTCTTGGCCGGGGAACGCTTCGCTGTCGAGCGTGTGGCCTTGGTCGGCCTCGTGCTCGGACCGCTCTCCTGCCTCTACATGGCGCTGGCGTCAGGGACCGCGCTTTCGGCCATCGTCTTCGTCGCTGCCTTCAACGCCGCCATGGGTGTCATTGCTGTGGCACGCGCCACCTTGCCGCTCTCCCTGTTCGGTCGGCGCGGCTTTGCGACCATGCTCGGGCGGCTGACGGTTCCGCAGAACCTGACCTTCGCAGCCGCGCCGCTGCTCTTTGCGGTGATGATCGAGCGCTTTGGCAGCAGCGCGACGCTGATGATTTCGGCGGCGATCCAGACCGGTGCGCTGCTGGCGATGCTGATCCTGGTGCGCCGCGTCAGCTCGCCATGATGGCTGCGAGTCTGGCGTAGCCTTCCCCCAGTGATGTTGCCTCATCCTTGGCCTGTTTCAGGAAGGCTTCGAGCTGCGGGTTGAGGCGGATGGCCTCGTCGACCTCCGCCGATGCGCCCTGGCGATAGGCGCCAAGCCGGATCAACTCCTCCATGTCGGAATAGGTCGCGAGCGTCGCGCGGGCCTTCTGGACGACGGGATAGTAGGAGGGGTCGCAGGAGCGCGGCATGGTGCGCGACACGGATTTCAGCACGTTGATGGCCGGGTAGCGCCCACGCTCCGCAATCGAGCGTTCCATGACGATATGGCCATCGAGAATGCCGCGCACCGCGTCGGCGACGGGTTCGTCATGGTCACCGCCGTCGACCAGCACCGTGAACAGACCGGTGATGGCACCTTCGCCGATGCCGGGGCCGGCGCGTTCGAGCAGGCGCGGCAACTCGGCGAAGACGGTCGGCGTATACCCCTTGGTCGTTGGCGGCTCGCCGGCGGCAAGGCCGATTTCACGCATCGCCATGGCAAAGCGCGTGACCGAGTCCATCAGGCACATCACCTGCGCGCCCTGGTCGCGAAAATATTCGGCCAGGGTGAGGGTGGTGAGAGCGGCCTGCTTGCGCATCAGCGCCGGCTCGTCGGAGGTGGCGACCACGACCACGGAGCGCGCCAGGCCTTCCGGGCCGAGGTCGTCCTGCAGGAATTCCTGGACCTCGCGGCCGCGCTCGCCGACGAGCCCGATGATGTTGACATCGGCACGCGCGTAGCGGGCCAGCATGGAGAGAAGAACCGACTTGCCGACGCCCGAGCCGGCAAAGATACCCATGCGCTGGCCAAGGCAGCAGGTCAGGAAGGCATTGAGCGCGCGAACGCCGAGATCGAGCGGGGAGCCGACGCGGCGCCGCGCATGGGCGGGCGGCGGGTCGGCGCGGAAGGCGCTAAGATGTTCTCCTTGGGGCAGGGGCGGGCCGCCATCCACAGGTCTTCCGAGCGCATCGACAACCCGGCCGAGCCAGGCATTGGTCGGCCGGATGCCAGGAGCTGCCTTATCCACATAGGCGGGGCAGCCGCGGCGGACTCCGTCGAGGCCGCCATAGGGCATCACCAGCGCCTTTTCGCCGGAAAAGCCGATCACTTCGCAGGGGACACGCGTTCCCGGCGCAATTTCGATCTCGATGCGCCCGCCAAGGCTCATCGCGCCGATCGGTCCGGAGACCTCGACCATCAGGCCGCGCACGCCCGTCACGCGGCCGAATGTCGTTACCGCATCGAGGTGGCCGATTGTGGCGGCGAGGTCGGATAACCTGTCTATACCGTGCTTTGCGCCGCTCATTCGCCGTCCCGTCAATCTTTCATTTACCTCTGTGATTAACACTGTGCATCGAGGCTGTGTCGTGTTGCAGGGGCTTTTTGTCCCTGTTCCTCGGAACAGTCCTCCGCGAAAGGCGATTTCGCGGGCGAAGGTCTCCCGATCCGTGTCAATTTCGACTCACCTCGACAAGGATCGTTCACTTTCTCCCTGGAAGCGCTTGCGCTCGGGAATCACGGTTTGTTAACCATTTTCCCAGTAGCGTGTCGCGTGGCGTTTCATCGGGCAAGCGCCTGGTCGTCCAGAGCCATGAGGGTTCGGATGAGAATGTGGTCGAGCTTGCCTCGGGGCGAAATTGGGGACGTGACATGCGGGTTCTGCTGATCGAGGACGATAGCGCAACCGCCCAGAGCATTGAGCTGATGCTCAAATCAGAGAGCTTCAACGTCTATACGACCGATCTGGGCGAAGAGGGTGTCGATCTCGGCAAGCTCTACGATTACGACATCATCCTCCTCGACCTCAACCTGCCGGATATGTCGGGCTACGAGGTGCTGCGCTCCCTTCGCGTCGCGAAGGTGAAGACGCCGATCCTGATCCTCTCCGGTCTGGCCGGCATCGAGGACAAGGTGAAGGGCCTCGGCTTCGGCGCCGACGACTACCTCACCAAGCCCTTCCACAAGGACGAGCTTGTTGCGCGCATCCACGCCATCGTGCGCCGCTCGAAGGGGCATGCACAGTCGGTCATCACCACGGGCGATCTCGTCGTCAATCTCGACACCAAGACAGTCGAGGTCGATGCGGCCCGCGTGCACCTGACCGGCAAGGAATACCAGATGCTGGAGCTGCTTTCGCTTCGCAAGGGCACCACGCTGACCAAGGAGATGTTCTTGAACCATCTCTATGGCGGCATGGACGAGCCGGAACTCAAGATCATCGACGTCTTCATCTGCAAACTCCGCAAGAAGCTCGCCAATGCGTCGGACGGAAAGAACTACATCGAAACTGTGTGGGGCCGCGGCTACGTGCTGCGCGAGCCGAACGATGTCGAGGAACGCATTCCAGCGTGATCAGTGTCATCTGGTCGTCACGATCGGATGCGACAAGAGATACAGCCTGATCGTCGGATGTACACGACAGGTTGACGGGACCCCGCCGAGAGGCGGGGTTTTTGTTTGTGGCAACAGCGGCCTCGAGCATCGACCCGAAGAGGGGATTGCGGTTTTTGGGAAAGCCGATGCAAGCACAGAAGGTTCGATCATCGGACCGGATACGATATCCAGTCCGATGATTAGAGACGGGAGCCGGCCGCGGGCAGTGGACGCGATCGGTCGAAGGGATAGCCGAGGCCGGGCGATTGAGCCTTGCCGGAGCGGCCATCGCGGTAGAGGCCGCGATGCTGCTTGTCCGGCACGATGCTGGTGGTGATCCCGATCACCGTCTCGGCGGCGCCAAGCAGGAAGGCTCCGTCCGGGGCGAGCCGTTGGGCCAATGCGGCCATGACCCGCGCCTTGGTCGGAACGTCAAAATAGATCAGCACGTTGCGGCAGAGGATCACGTCGAAAAGGCCGAAATGACCGCTCGGATCGAGCAGGTTGTGCTGTCGCAGCTCGACCATCGCGCGAATCTGCTCGGAGATGCGCCATTTGTCGCCTTCCTGCCGGAAATGCTTCAGCAGGAGTTGGATCGGCAGGCCGCGCTGGATCTCGAACTGGGTGTAGAGCCCGCCGCGGGCGCGCTCCAGGACTTCGGCGGAAATGTCGGTTCCGACGATCTCGATCTTCCAGCCCGCCAGCTGCGCCGCCATCTCGTCCAGGATCATGGCCAGCGAATAGGCTTCCTGTCCGGTCGAAACGGCGGCGCACCAGATCCGCAGGGAGCGGTGGGCAGCATTCGCGGCGAGTTTCTCGGGGAGGATCACATTGCGGAACAGATCGAATGGGGTCCGGTCCCGGAAGAACAGGGTCTCGTTCGTGGTCATCGCCTCGACGACGGCATTTTCCAGGCCGCGATCGCCTTCGAGCCGAAGGCGCTGCACAAGCGGACCGAGCCCCGCGATATTTCGTTTTCGGCAGAGGATACCGAGCCGGCTCTCGACGAGGTAGCGCTTCTCGGTGCTGAGAGAGAGACCCGAGCGCAGGTGCAGCAGTGTGCGCAGGAAGTCGAAATCGGCCTCCGTCATGCCGGGGACCCTCCACGCACAAGCGCACGGATGGCCGGGCCGATGCCGTCGAGCGCGACGACGGTGCTCGCATGGCGGGCGCGAACGACAGAACCTGGCATGCCCCAGATCGTGCTCGACGCTTCATCTTGTGCGATCACGGCGGCGCCGGCGCGGCGCAACGCGCCGGCGCCGTCCGTGCCGTCACTGCCCATCCCGGTCATCACCAGGCCGAGGGCGGCCGGACCGAGGTGATTGGCTGCCTCGCTGAAGAGTACATCGACGGCGGGCCTGCAGAAGCGCACGGGCGGCCCGTCCCCGATGCTCGCGACGATATGGCCGAGCCTGCGATCGATGCCGAGATGGCGCCCTCCGGGCGCGATATAGACCGTGCCTCTGCTCAGCCTTTCGCCATCGAACGGCTCGCGTGCCCTGACTCCGATTTGCCCGGAGAGCTGTTCCGCGAAGGATGCGGTAAAAAGCGGAGGCATATGCTGGACGACGAGGGTTGTCAGATCCTGGAGGCTTTCGCCGATATCGGTCAGGACCTTAGCCACTGCACGGGGGCCGCCTGTCGATGCGCCGATGACGAGGTAGCGCGGCATCATCGAGATCAACGGCCTGAGATCCATGATGCCGCTGGGCAGACCCGCGTCGGGCGGGACTTCGCTGAAAGGCAGCAAGGCTTCGTGCGAGGATTGGGCGATGCTGCCGAGCTTGATCAGGAATTCGCTCCGGAAATCCAGCGATAGTGTCAAGCCGGCGCGACTTTCGGGCTTGGGCAGCACGTCCATGGCGCCCATGGTCATGCCCTGCAGGGCCAGCCGGGCGTTCCGTTCCGTCAGCGTCGTTGCCAGCAGGATCGCAGTCTTCGGGCTCTCTCTGACGATCTGGGGCAGTGCTGCAAGACCGTCGAGGCCGGGCATGTCGAGATCGAGGACCATGATATCGGGGCGGTAGCGCGTGGCATGCTCCACGGCCATCTCACCGTCGCCAGCTACAGCAACGACATGAAACTGGCCGCTCTCGCCGAGCCAGCGTGCGAACAGCCCGCGCACGACGACGGAGTCGTCGGCGATGACGACGGTCTTCGGACGTATGGCTGTTCTGCCATGGCTGGATGAGCGAGGGCTCACCATTCGGCACGACCCCTGTGCGTCGAATGCAGGGTTGGCTGGTCGAGCCACGAATGGCCCACCGAGAAACATGCCGCGACAGCACGGGCCGCGGCGCGCTGTGTCACAGCAGGCCGACCTGATGGAACTTGGAAGCGACGATCTCCTTGTCGAACGGCTTCATGATGTATTCATCGGCGCCGGCGTGCATGGCGCGTGCGATATGGGCAATGTCGTTCTCGGTCGTGCAGAAGACGACCTTGGGGCGCTTGCCGCCTGGCATCTGCCGCAGGGTACGCAGGAAATCATAGCCGTCCATGATCGGCATGTTCCAATCCAGCAGCACAGCGTCCGGCATCTCGCCCTTGCAGGCATCGATCGCCCGGGCGCCGTCCTCGGCTTCTGCGATCCGGAACTGGAGCCCCTCAAGAATGCGGCGCGCGACCTTGCGGATCACCGCTGAGTCATCGACGACGAGGCAATATTTCATGGTCACTCTCCAGAATAGGCGGGCCGCGGCTCAGGCAGCCAAAGGCAGGTCGATTTTCAGCACTGCGTCGATGTCGAGCACGACGAGAAGACGGTCTTCGAGGCGGTGAACGCCGGCCGCCAGGGCGGCCCAGGCGCGGTCGAGATGGACCGGCACCGGCTCCAGCGTGGAATGATCGAGACGTATCACCTCGCCGACCGCGTCAACGATCAGTGCGTAGGCCTCTCCGCCATGATCGATACCGACCGCAACCAACTCCTTGGCTCCGTTCTGTAGGGGCTCCCGGCCGAGCCTCTTGCGCAGGCAGAGTGCGGTTACCACCCGCCCGCGCAGATTGAGCAGGCCGATAATTTCGGGCGGCGCCAGTGGCACCGGCGTGATGCGGCTGGTATTGAAGACGTCCTGCACGCGGCCGATCGGCAGCCCGAGCAATTGCTCGCCAATGGTCACGGTGACGTAATCGAGGGATTCCGTGAAGCCCGTCGTGTCAGGGGCGGGGCGTGCCTGGATCTGCTTCGAGCTCATGCCGCCTGCCTCAGCCTGGAACGGTTGTCTGCCAGCTCGGCGAGCAAGGCGCGGCGGTCGAATTTGGCGACGATGGCGTCCATGCGCGCCTGTGTTGCCAGTGCATAGAGCTCCGGGGTGGCGAAGGTCGTCATGCCGAGGATCCGGACCGCGTCACCGTCTTCACCCTCACGCAGTTCGGCGGCAAAGCCGAGCGCCGCTTCGGTGTAGCGGTCGAGATCGATCAACACGCCGTTGAGCCCGCCAGCGGCGACATGCTGCCGGGCGCTGGCGATATCGGCGGCCAGTGTTACGCGAAGTCCCGCGGCCTTCAGGACGGGGGCCAGCATTTCGCGCAGGAATTCGGACGGCTCGACCATCAGGACATGCGCGCTGCTGGACACGCCTTCGCGGCGGCTGGCCCGTAACCAGTTCGGATCGCCCTTGGGCAAGTAGTGCGCCAGATCGAGGATCTCGGTGGCGCGTCCCCTGATGATCGCCGACCCGACGGTGCCCTGGTCGAGCATGGCCTGCAACTCGACATCGAGAATCTCGTCGACGATGTCGACGATCGCGTCGACCGCGAGGCCCATGGTCAGCTCGCCTTCCGCGATGATCACGAGTGCCTGCAGGCCCTTGCTCTTCACCTGTGTCTCGCCAACGGGGATGATCGGCATCAGACGGCCGCGATAGTTCAGCAGCACGCGACCGCCGCTGATCTCGAACCGCTCTGCCTCGACCTCTTCCAGCCGTGTTACGAGCGAAAGCGGTACGGCTTTCAGGCTGTCGGCACCGGCGCGAAACACCAGCATGGTCGTGCGCTCACCGACAGGGGAGGGCCCGCTGGTCGGGTTCTGTTCGGGGGCATCGGCAGAGGTCGTCGCCCCGACGAGGCTTGCGACGCCATTGGGGTCGACGATCAAGACGACCGCGCCATCGCCAAGGATGGTGTTGCCGGAGAAAATCGGAATGTGACGCAGCTTCGTCGACATCGGTTTGACGACGATTTCCTCGGTGTGGAACACGCTGTCGACCAAAATGCCGAACTGACGTTCGCCGATCTGCGTCACTACGATGAACCCGTCATCTGCAGCTGCGGGACCGGCGTTCAGCAATCCGGCAAGTGCGATGATCGGCAGCAAGCGGCCACGCAGTCGCAGGACAGGGGTGCCGTTGATCTGCTCGACGCGGTGATCCGCCCCCGCCTTCACGCGCACGAGCTCGCGCACGACGATCTGAGGGATGGCGAAGCGCTGTTCGCCGCAGGCCACGATCAGGGCTGCCACAATGGCGAGTGTGAGCGGGATCTTGATGGTCAATGTGGTGCCGGCACCGGCTGTGCTGGCGATATCGATCAACCCGCCAATGGCGTCGATATTCGACTTGACCACGTCCATGCCAACGCCGCGGCCGGAGATCGCGGTGACATTCTCAGCGGTCGAGAAGCCGGGGTTGAAGATCAGGCGGCTGAGCTGCGCTTCACTCATGCGCTCGATCTCGCCCTCATGGGCGAGACCCTGCTGCAGCGCCTTGCGGCGAATGCGTTCGAAGTCGAGGCCGCGGCCGTCATCGGAGATGGAGATGGTGACCGACCCGCCCTCGTGATACGCGGCGAGGCGAATGGTGCCATGGGCCGGCTTGCCGGCAATGATACGGTCGGCCGGTGGTTCGATCGCGTGATCGGCGCAGTTGCGCACCATATGGATCAAGGGGTCCTTGATCAGGTCGAGGATCTGCCGGTCGAGCTCGGTATCGGCGCCTTCGGTGACGAGTTCGATGCGCTTGCCGAGTTCGCCGCTGAGGTCACGCACGATGCGCGGCAGCTTCGACCAGGCATTGCCGATCGGCTGCATGCGGGTCTTCATCACCCCATCCTGCAGCTCGGCGGTGATCAGAGATAGACGCTGAAGCGGCGCCTTGAGTGCGGCGTCATCCTGACGACGCGAGATTTCGAGCAACTGGTTGCGGGTCAGCACGAGCTCCGAGACCATCGTCATCAGATGTTCGATGGTATCGACGTTGACGCGGAGGCTCGCCGGACCCACCGAGCGGCTCTCGCGGGGGGAGGCGTCGTCGG
The DNA here is from genome assembly GCA_900470095.1 of Hyphomicrobiales bacterium. GTDB lineage: Bacteria > Pseudomonadota > Alphaproteobacteria > Rhizobiales > Beijerinckiaceae > Allobosea. The sequence goes on along the minus strand of UBZM01000002.1, from coordinate 60,957 downwards.
CCGCTGCATCGTGGCGGGCGGCGCTTTCGATGCGCCCGTCCGGTCCGCGCTGCGGCCCGGGTGCGCTCTGGAAGACGAGGTCGAGGCCGTCATCGGTCGCCGATATTGCGTGCCGGGCCAGGTAGGCGGCGACCGGATCCGACGGGCTGACCGATGGGGACTGCGCCAACTCCTTCTTGGCCTGGTCTGCCAGCGCCTGCAATTCGCGGATCAGGACCTCGTCGCTGCCGGTCGGCTCCTGGCCCTTGTCGGCCAGCTCCGCCATGATTTCCTTGATGCGGTCGATGGTCTCCAGAATCGCGGTGACCGCAATCGCGTTCACGGTTGCACCGTCGCGGAACTGGCCCATCACGGATTCTGCCGCATGTGTCAGGGCTTCGAGGCGCGGCAGGCCAATGAATCCGCACGTGCCCTTCACGGTATGAACCAACCGGAAGATGTTGCGCAGGATGTCGCGATTATTGGGTTCCTGCTCGAAGCGCACGAGCTCCCTGTCGACGGTGTCGAGATGCTCGCCAGTCTCGCCAAGGAACTCTTGGAGCAATTCGTCCATGCCGAAGACCATTACCCACGCAACAATGCTACGCCCATCTATGCAGCGGAAGGGTTTATGATCGGTTGAGACAGGACTGAAAGCGCGATGTTCCTGCGCTCTCGGTCGGAATGGCTCAGTCCGTCTTGTCGGCCGTGATCGTCACGGTGTCGCCGTCGATGGAGAAGGCGACCTTCATGTTGGCCGCGCGGGCGACCATGCCGGCATAAAGCGGCTGCACGGCGTGAGCGTCGATCGTGCCCGTCTCGGAGCGGCCGGCGAGCAGGTCTTCGACATGGGCCGGAATGCGGGCATGCGAACCGGTGGCGGTGATATGGAAGCTGCCCTGCTCGCCCTCCAGGGTGGTGCGGGCGACGAGGCGTCCGCCGCGCGGCACGGCCTGCGTCGCGAGGATCAGCAGGTTGAGTACGAGCTTGACCTGGTTCTTCGGCAGCAGCGCGCGCGGGGCCTCCCAGTCGAGCGAGAGCTTGTCGTCGTTCAGAAAGCCATTTGCGACCGTGCCAGCATCGCCGAGATCGATCATCGCGCCCGCCGACCCTGCCGCGCCGAAGGCCAGCCGGGCGAACTGCAGGCGGGCGGACGCGCTGCGCGCGCTCTTCTTGATCAGTTCGAGTGCGAAATCTCGCATCGAGGGATCGTCTTCCTCCAGAACCTCGAGCGCGTTGACGATGGCGCCGACCGGGCTGATCACGTCATGGCAGACCCGGCTGCAAAGAAGCGCAGCCAGATCGAGCGGCTCGAGCGAGATGTCGGTCATGGCAGATGTCCTGGGAACAGCGTTTCGGGGCGCGCTCATGGCAAATGAAGCGCCGATAGGATAAGGTATGGGGTGATCTTGGTTTGCATGTGGTTAACTGTGTTTTGGCCAGCAGAACAGCGAATGGGCGCCCAATCCGCATGATAGCGCCCAATGATCCGCGCCTTTCCGACCGCAATGCCCTGGCTGAGAAGCTGGCTGAGGCGGCGCGCCTGAGCGGCGCCGTGCTGCTGGCCATGCGCGCCGCAAGGGATGTGCGGAGCAAGGCGGACGGTTCGCCGGTCTGTTCCGCTGACCTCGCCGCCGATCACGCCGCGAAGGCGGCCCTTACCCGGCTGCTGCCCGATTTCCCCGTGATCAGCGAAGAGAGTGTCGAATCCGCCCAGCCCGCTCCCGTCTTCATCCTGCTCGACCCGCTGGATGGAACGCGCGAATTCCTGGCTGCTGGTGGAAGCTATTGTGTCGCGATCGCCATCATCAGCGGTACGCGGCCCATCGCGGGGGCGATCGCCGCGCCGGAGATGGGACGGCTCTGGTTTGCGGGGGAAGATGCCTTTGCGCAGACCATCGCGCCGGACGGCTCAACGCTCGGTGCGGCGCAGCGTATCGTCGCCCGTCCCACTCCGGCCAGCGGCCCGGTCGTTCTGGTCAGCCGCTTTCACGGAGACGCGCTCAGCAGCAGCGTGCTCAGCGCGATGTGCAAGAGCGAACAGATGCCGATGTCCTCGGCGGTGAAATTCGGCCTGATCGCCAGTGGCGAGGCCGATCTTCATGTCCGCGGAGGAACCACGATGGAATGGGATATTGCTGCCGGCGACGCGATTCTGACCGCAGCTGGCGGTGTTGTCCGGCAGCTCGATGGCAACGTGCTGCACTATGGCGGCGCCGAGCGGCACTATCGCAACCCGTCCTTCGTGGCGGCCAGCAATGAGGGATTGGCCGGGCGCGCGATCGCACTCGCGAAGGAACTGACGCCTGTCGGCGAGGCGGGAGCCGTGGGTTAGATCATCGGCTTGCCCGAAAACCGCAATCCACTTTTCGGGGCGGTGCCTTAGCGAGCGATCTGCTGACTGACACGCTGCCAGTTGGATTCCGCAAGCTGGCGCAGGGATATTTCCTGAGTGAAGCGTCGCCTGTTCTCGTCGCTGCGGAAGAGGAAGAGCCGCGAATCAATGATCACGAAGCGACGCGGATCGGTCTCAACCGCACGTCCATCGGCAACCGCGAGCGGGTCGAAGCCTGCAAAGGCAGGCTCGTAGGTGTCGGGCGAATCACGAAAGGCTTCGCGGTTGCTGGCCGTGCTGAAGCGCCAGACTGCGCCCTCATAGACCAGCTCATAGTCCGGGCGACCGGAAACCGCGCGGCCTTCTGCCTGATAGGCAACGGGGTCATAGCCGCGCAAGGCCAGCCCGGAACGGATGTCACGCTGCATTTCCTCGCCAATTGCCGGCAACTCCGGAAGACCGTCGGGCAGCGCCGCCGGCTGAGCCAGCACCGGCTGGACCGCGATGGCGAGGGCGAGGACGCCGACCGCGATCGAAATCCAGCGCTGCCATTTTACGGCCTTCATCACAGATTCCTTTGCTGGGTGACGGCGGGGAAGCACCTCCGCGCAATCTTCACGGGTTGGATACTCTTGGGGCGTATCAAACTGGTTACTGAATTGTCACGCATTCGCGTGATGCCGTGCCCCGCCGCGCATTCGGCCACCCGGCCGGGATGCGACGCCTAGCCCGGAGTTTCCTCAATGGATCTCACTCGCCGTTCCCTTCTGGCCGGTGCGGTTGTCTCGGCCACCCTTGGCTTGAGCAGCCTGCCGGTGCTGGCGCAGAGCCAGAATCCGCAGTCCTTTTCTCAGACCGAGCTCGTCAGCTCCGGTCATCAGTTCTTTGGCAATGTCTCGCGTGGGCTTGCGCTGACGATCGAGGAGGCCGTTCGCCGCTGGGGCGAACCCAATGGCTATGTGCTCGGCCAGGAAGCCTCCGGTGCTTTCGTAGGTGGCCTCCGCTTTGGCGAGGGCACATTGTTCACGCGCAATGCCGGCGATCGCAAGGTGTTCTGGCAGGGCCCGTCCGTCGGCTTCGATTTCGGCGGAGAGGGCGCTCGCACCATGATGCTGGTCTACAATCTGCCGGTCGTCGACGCGCTCTATCAGCGTTTCGTCGGCATTGACGGCTCGGTCTACTTTGTCGGGGGGTTCGGCTTCACGGCAATGGCAGCCGAGGGCGTAACGCTGGTGCCGATCCGGACCGGCGTCGGCTGGCGGCTCGGTGTCAATCTCGGCTATCTCAAGTTCACGCCCCAGGCGACCTGGAACCCGTTCTGACCGGGAAGGCTCGTTTTGCTGGCCATGGCGCCGTTGTCATGGCAGGGTTTCGTTCTTGGAATCGTTCCTGATCGGAGCCCCGTGATTTGATCGAAGCCGTCATGCTCGTCACGCTCGGCTTCCTGACAGCCATTCTGCTGGCGCTGGCGGCCTTGCCGGCGCTTGCCCGGCGGGCCGACCGGTTGGCTCGCAAGCGGGCAGAGGCGGCGTTCCCGCTCTCGCTGGCGGAGATTGCAGCCGATCGGGATCATCTGCGTGCGGAATTGGCGATGCAGGCGCGGGCGCTCGAGCAACGGGCGGAGAGCGGGTTCGCTGCAAGAGCTGGTGCGATGGAAGAGCTCGGCCGCCGCGACATGGCGATCGGGCGGCTCGAACGGGAGCTTGGTGCCCGCGAAGAACGCATCAACGGGCTCGAGGGGGATTTGGCGGCCACGCGCATCAATCTCACCGAAACCCGCGACGCGCTGGCCCGGGAAACCGCGGCGCTGGCGCTGGCCAGCGGCACCATCGAACAGCGGATCCATGATCTTGGCGCATTGGAGCACAGCCTGAGCGAGGCTAGGCTTGCGCTGCGCGGCACCGGCTCCGATCTCGATGCGCGCACCGGAGAGGTGGCAGAGCTGCGCGCGACGCTCGAGCGGACCGAGGCGCTGCTCGCGGAGCGTGAGGCGGAGCTCGGGCAAGCCCGTCAGGAGGGCGATGCTCATCGTGTTGCGCAAGTCGAGGGCCGCACACGTATCATGGTGATCGAGGGAGAACGCGGCGAACTCGCAGCCCAATTGGCAGCCAGCCGGCGTGCCGTCGATCAGGCGGCGGCTGCGCTCAAGGCGATGACGACCGATCGAGATAGCGAAAGACTGCGCGCTGACGCTCTCGCCGCACGCGCGATACAAGCCGAGGCAGGCCTTGCCGCGGCGGATTCTGGCGCGGTTGAGGTCGCTTCGGAGGCTGGTCGTCTCGCAGCGCTCGCCCGCAAGGTCGAAGAGGAGCGCGACCAGCAGGTGCGGATGAGGCAAGAACTCGAAGTGGAATTGGCGCAGGAGAAATCCATGAACGCGTCCAGAAAGCAGCGGGCTGCCGAAGAAGTCGCGCAGGCTCACAATGAGCTGCGGGCTCGGGACGCCCGGTTTGAAACGGAGCATGCAGAAGCGCAGACCCTGCAGGGAGCACTGGCTCAGGTGCGAGCCGAGCTTGCGCGCACCAAGCAAGAACTGTCTCAGTTGCGACGGGAGGCGAAGCCCGTCGATGATCCAGTTGCGCGGAGCGACAATGCCGCCCTGCGGCAGGAGATCGTGCGGATCGCCGATCAGCTCTTGGCGCCGCCGCCGAGCCGGGAAGCGGCGGAATAGCGCGCAATCCCGCGGAAAACCGTTTCCACCTTGAGCGCTTGATGCTTTAGGAAGGCGCGGAGGCTTTTCGCCGCGTCCTACAGCTCTGGCCTGAGACGGTGCCGTGACGGATAAGACACTCGACATTCTTTGCATCGGCGAGCCGCTTGGCGAGTTCAATGCGACCCGCGGCGAGGCCGGTTCCTTCCGCTTCGGACATGGCGGCGACACCTCGAACTGCGCGATCGCGGCGGCACGGCAGGGGGCCAGCGTTGCCTATGTCGGCGCTTTGGGGGACGACAGCGCAGGCCGCTCCTTCCGTGAGCTCTGGGCCAGGGAAAACGTCGATGACCGCCATGTCACGACCCATCCGACCGCGCCGACGGGGCTCTATTTCGTCGATCACGGACCGAACGGACACGTGTTCTCGTATCTGCGTGCGGGCTCGGCCGCGAGCCTCTGCGGACCGCGCGATCTGCCGCTCGACTTTGTTCGCTCGGCAAAGGTGGTGCAGGCATCGGGCATCAGCCAGGCGATTTCGGCAAGTGCCTGCGATGCGGTGTTCGAGGCTTTTGCCGTGGCCCGCGCGAGCGGTGTCACCACGGCCTATGATACCAACCTGAGACTGAAGCTCTGGCCGCTGACCCGGGCGCGGGCGATCATCCATGCCGCCTGCGCCATGGCCGACATCGTGCTCCCGGGCTTTGATGACGCGACCCAGTTGACCGGCCTGAGCGAGCCGGATGCGATCGCCGATTTCTATCTCAGCCTTGGCGCGAAGATTGTGGCGCTCACTCTGGGCCACGAAGGCTCGCTGGTTGCGACGTCGCAGCGGCGCCAGCGCTTCGTGCCGATCAAGGTCGATGCGATCGATGCGACCGGCGCCGGCGACTGCTATGACGGGGCCTTCCTCGCCGAGTATGTGCGCACGGGCGATCCCTTTGTCGCCGCCGCCTACGCCAATGTCGCGGCGGCACTTTCCACGCTGGGTTATGGCGCAGTCGCGCCGCTACCAAGGCGCGCCGATGTCGAGGCGCGAATGGCCGTTGAGGCAAGGGCTTGATTGAGATGAACGTTCCGATCCTGAGCCAGGCCGGCGATCTGCTCGCCGGCTATGACGTGCTCATCAGCGATGTCTGGGGCGTCGTGCATGACGGCGTCTGGGCCCTCGAACCCGCTTGCGATGCGTTGATTACGTTCCGGCAGCGTGGCGGTGCGGTCGTGCTGCTCTCGAATGCGCCCGGTCCCTCGGAGCAGATTGCCGGCGTTCTCGACGACAAGCGCGTTCCTCGCGAAGCCTGGGATCGGCTGGTGACCTCCGGCGATGTAACCAAGGCGCTCATCGCAGCGAGCCCGAGACGGAAGATCTATCATATCGGCAGGCATGCGGACCGGGCCGTGTTTGCGGGCCTTGATGTCAATCTCGTCGACGAAGCGGAGGCGGAGCTCGTCGTTGCGACGGAGTTGAACGACTATCGGCGCGAGACACCAGAGGATTACCGTCCGCTGCTGACGCGCCTTGCGGCGCGCAAGCTTCCCTTCATTTGCGGCAATCCCGATCTCGTCGTGCATGTCGGCGAGGATCTGCTGCCCTGCGCCGGAGCGCTTGCGACGATCTACGAGGCCCTCGGCGGCTCGGTGGCCTGGGCTGGCAAGCCGCATCGACCGGCCTATGACCTGGCGCTTGCTGCGGCCCGGGAGGCTCGTGGCGGCCGTGCGATCGAAGCCGACAAGGTTCTGGTGATCGGCGACGCGGTGCGAACCGATCTCGCGGGTGCACGCATGATGGGTTTCGACAGTCTTTTCGTCGCCGGGGGCATCCATCGCGAAGAGACGATCCTGGATGGTGAGGTCGACCCGGCCGGCGTCACCCGCGTTCTGGCCGGGCAGCCGGCCGTGCCTGTCGCAGCCATGGCCGCGCTCGCCTGAGCGTGGTTCAGACCGGACGCGCCCGCCGCGTCTTCAGCCAGGCTCCGATATCGGCGTAAAGCCCCTCGAAGGGGCGGAAGACGAAGCGGATCTTCGATCGGCCAGGCGGCACAGCGACCGCTCGGAACAGGACATTGGCGCGAAGCAACTGAGCTGGCTTGCCGTCGACTTCGACCTGCCACCAGTGGTGCCAGACATCATTGAGCACGACATAGCCGCCGCTCGGAGCATCCGCCTCGAGAACGACGTCGGTGGTGCCGTAATCGACGATGCGGACCGAGCCGGGCTGAGCGGGCCCGGCGGGCAGGGGCGGCGGGGCCCGCTCCAACAGGACCGAGGTTCGCGGGTCGAAGCCTGCTGGCCATTGGCCGCTTGCCAGGATCGCGTCGAAATCGGCCCGCTCGGCCTTCTCGACAAGCAGGACACGGGGCAAGGCGCGCGGGTTCTCGTAGACATAGGCATCGCGCGTCCTGGCGACCTGAACGAGGTCGCCGGGCTTCAGAGTCTTGTCGATCTGTTCGACGGGGACGCCGGTCGCGATGAAGCGCAGGCCGAGCATGTCGGCGAGCAGCGAGCGGTAACCCGGCATCAGTGGCGAGAACGTGCGTTGGTCCGGCAAGGCGACATGGTCGCCCGCGCCCGTGGCCTTGCTGTAGAGACCGAGCCTGAGGGGATTGTAGCCGAGCGTATTGTCGAGTTGATGGACGAGACTGGCGTTGGGCCAGTGGAAATCGATGCCCGCGAGCTCGATGCGGTCGCGGCGGTCCGGCGCGGCGGTGCGGGCCGTCTCGCGTTTGAGCAGGGCAATGGTCTCGTTCGTGCTGTCGGCGCGCAAGACGTCATAATTCTGCGAGGGCAGGGCGGTGGATTCGCTCGGGCCGTTATTGACGGAGAGATCCACCGTCAGCGTTGCTGCCAGCAAGGCAGTGGCCGCAAGCGTCGAGCCTCTCAGTGAGAGCCCGCGCGCCGCAACCAGTGCGCCCGCGCTCAAGAGGGCGCAGAGCAGCGCAGTGACGAGCGGGATCGTCGCCACACCGACACGCCCGACGGTCCAGGCGAGCCAGAGGGCGAGCCCAACGGCGCCGACCAGAAGGGCTGCCTCGACGAGCACTTGCCAAAGCCTCGCACGTGGCGCGGTGTCGGTCATGACGAGATGGGTCAGGTAGCCGCCGAGGATCGCGAGCAGCGCCCCCAGGATGAAGAGCGCGTCGGCCGGCCGCCGGTAGAAACTCACGCCCGGCAGCACCTCGAAGATCAGCCGGAAACCGGGTGTGTAGCGACCGAGCGCGTAGACCAGCACCAGCAGTGCGGCGATGGTAAGCGCTATGATCTCGCGCCGCAGCAGCGCGCCGCGCACCAGTCCGACTGTCAGGATCAGCAGCATCGGCAGGAAGCCGAGATAGAGCTCGCCCATGTTTCGGGCGAGATAGAGATCGAGCGGCCCGAACCGCTGTTCCCAGGCGGGGCTCGGCGGCCCCCAGAAGTTCTCGAGCGGCCCTGCCGCGCCATAGAGATTGGCAATCAGCCCGGTGAGCAGGGATGCAGGGTGCAGCGAACCCTTTCCGGCCCCGATCAGGTCGATGGCGGGGCGGTTCGATTCCTGTGCCAGGAAGGCGGTGAGCAGGATCGGAACGGTCGCGACGAGGACGGCGCCGAGCGATCCGGCGAGGAGCGGGAGGATGCTTGCGCGCAAGGCCCGCAGTGGCTTGTCGGCCATGGCAATGGCGGCGATCACCAGTCCGGCCAGGACATAGACGCCGATCAATGCGACCTGGTCGCGGCCAAGCACCATGAAGCCGGCCACGATGCCCGCTGCCAAGCCGTAGATCGGCGAGCTGCGTTCAAGCGCACGCGACAGCAGCAATAGCGTTATGGCGAAGTAGCCGAGACTGAGCACCTGCCCGATATGCTGGATGCGCCAGGCTGCAGAGGCGCCGAAGGCGAAGGCGAGAGCTGCAATGACGGCGCCGGCAGGATGCCAGTTGCGATCGCGAAACAGCAGCACAAGGGCGAGGGCGCCCGCCAGCAAGGTGCCGAGCACGGCGCCGTCGCTCCAGCGAAAGCTCGGCGCCGAATTGAAGATCGCGATCAGGGCGAAAGGCGGTGAGAAGATCAGGGATTGCGGGTCGGCGACCTGCGGCGATCCGGCAAAAACATAGGGCGTCCAGAACGGAGAGAGACCCCGGTTCAGCGCCGTCGCCAGGAATTGCAGCTGTGGGTGAAAATGGGCCTTCGCGTCCCAGGGAATGGTGACGATTCCGGAGAGCCACGGCCAGGACAGGGCCAACCAGGCGCAGAACACAATACAGAACACGCTGGCGAGCGGCCAGCGTGTCGAGGGAACCGGAGGGGGAATGGTGCCGGGCTCGGACATCAGTGAGCTCTGCCCGAAGCTGCCGCCGCGATCAATCCGTCGGGGCGGCGCGAGCCATCAGCGCGTCCATGTCGATGAAATGGCCGGCGCGGTCCCGTTTGGAGGCGAGATAGCGGACATTGTGAACGTTTGGCCGGCCGAGCACGCGCTGGGTTGCGGCGACCTCGAGCCCGGCAGCCTTGATCGCGCCGATCTTGAGCGGGTTGTTGGTCAAGGCGGTGACGCTTGTCACCCCAAGCTGTTTCAGCATGGTGGCGGCAAAATCGAAATGGCGCTGGTCGAGGTCGAAGCCGAGCACTTCGTCTGCGTCATAGGTATCCCAGCCCTGACTCTGCAGCCGGTAGGCACGCATCTTGTTGGAGATGCCGTTGCCGCGGCCTTCCTGGTCCAGATAGAGCAGAATGCCACCCTCGTTCTCTGCCATCCACTGCACGGTCTCGCGCAGCTGGTCGCCGCAGTCGCATTTCAGCGAACCGAAGAGATCGCCCGTCAGGCAGGCCGAATGCAGGCGCACGGGCACGGCGGTACCGAGATCCGGCTTGCCGACGATGATCGCAACCTGATCGCGCAGGCCCTCGCCGCCGCGGAAGACGACGAATTCGGTTTCCGGCGCGCCTTCCAGCGGCACAGGCGCCCGACCGACGATCGCCAGCGATGCGACCTGCTCGCCCCGATAGGCGTTGATCGCTTCAATGGCGACTTCGACGAGCGGCTCGCCGGCGATCTCGTCGGCAGCGACCGGGACAAGGATCGTCGCCGGCAGAACCAGCGAAAGCCTGGCGAGTTCGAGCGCGGCTTCGTCAAGCAAGCCGGCGGGCGCAACGGGCGCATCGACCTTGGCGTCGATCTTCAGGGCAAGTGTTTCGATACGGGCAAGATCGAGCGTCGGCATTGCCAGGATGCCGGTCTCGCTGCGGCCCTTGGCTCCCAGCCTGCGCAAACGCGCTGCGCTGAGAATGAGATGTGCCCGGCCACGGGCAAGCTCGTCGAGCCGATGAACCAGATCAGCGTCCGCGAGCTCCGCGGAGAGTGCCAGAGCCAGGCTGACACCATCGCGCAAGAGCACCGGTCGGGCGGCGCGGAATTCGGCGATCGCACGATCGACCGTCACGAGGTTGGTTTCTTGCGAGCGGCCGAAGAGCGTACGCGACCGAGACATCGGCGACTTGAGCATCGAACTGTCCGTCAGATTGCACCGGCGAGCGGCGGAGGAATGTTTATTCTACGTTCAGGAAATCGCTAGGGATGCGCGACTGACCCCGGTTTCGAAACGTTCCCGGGGGCTGACGGTTCCCGTTGCCAAAACCCTCACGTCGGCTGAACTTAGCAGCCATCCAATCTGTTGCCGCCAGCTGTATAGGAAGGTGAGATTGAACGCGAGATGAATGGGCGAAGGTAGCGGCATACCCAATCACAGGAAGCCATGGGAGAGCAGGGTGATCAGTCACGACGCCAAGGCGGCCAAATCGGGCATGGCAGCAGTCTACAGCCCGGTCGCGCGGGGTTTCCACTGGCTGATCGTCGCGCTCGTCCTCGTGATGATCCCGCTTGGCCTGGCGATGACCTATCGCGGAAAAACGCTCGATATCTGGGATACACTGACCAACTCGCTCTACAGCGCGCATAAGCTGATTGGCTTCACGCTGCTCTGGCTGATGGCCGGGCGATTGCTCTATCGCCTGCTGCATGGCGCTCCGCCCGACGAGCCGACCCTGCTGTGGTGGCACAAGGCTGGTTCGCATCTGGTGCATTGGTTGCTCTATGGCCTGCTGCTCATCGTGCCGATTCTGGGCTGGATCGGCGTGTCGCTCTTTCCAGCATTGACGATCTTCGATCTGTTCGATCTGCCGGCACTCGCTGCGCCGAACGAAGATATGGCAAAGAGGGTGCTCAATATCCACGGCTGGCTGGCGCTCGGCATGGCCCTGCTGATCGCAGCGCATATCGCCGCGGTGATCTATCACCGCTTTATCCGCAGGGATGGCGTGCTGCGGCGGATGTGGCCCGGAGCGCGCTAGCCGACCTAATTCAGACAGGCCGGGCCCAGAGGTCCTGGTGTCCGACGAGCCCGGAGATGACCGCGCGCTTGGCCTCCAGCCAGTCTGCGACCGTGGCGGGGTCGAGATGGCCGGTTTCGGTCACCGCCTCGGCGATGCCCTTCGTCAGGGCCTCCGCCAGTTCGCGCTGGCTTTCGTCGATCAACCATGGACTTTCGGCGGTGGAAACCGCGAATCCGGATTTGCGGAAGGCCTCGGCCATCGCCTCCGTGGCGTCTGGTCCAGCAGCTGGGCCAAAGCCCTTGTCGCTGTGCTGATGATGGTGAAAGGCTGCAAGGACCCTGGCGTCGGCGCCATGTTTCGGCTGCCATTGTTCGCGACCGTCATAGGTCAGCACCGTGTAAAGCGGGACGTTCTGGCTGACGAGCGCGGCGACGAAGCGTTCGAGCCAGCGCTTCGACGTGAGGTCGAACAGGGCCGCCGCGGTCATCAGATCGGGCTGCCAGCCAAGGACCCATTCGAGATCCTTGTTCAGGTCCGCCTTGCGGGTATCGACGGTGATCGTCTTGCCTCCCTTGCGCAGGACGAGTTCCTCACCCTGCTCGCGCACCTCATCGGCCCAGGCCGCGAGGCGTTCACGAGCGACGCCAAGCAGGCGCTCATCGAAATCGACGAGCGTCCAGTGCTGTCGAGCGGGGAGCGCGGAATAGGTGCCGCGTAGATTGGAGCCCGCGCCACAGCCGAGATCGACGATGGTGAGTGATGGGCGGCTGGAGAAATGGGCGCCAACGGCTGCGAGCAATTGCGGGTTGCGCGCTGCGTGATCGGCCGGCTCGCGCAGAGCCAGCCAGTCTGGGGAAAAGCCGCTCATGCAAACACCTTTCGGCAGGTCTCGGCGACGATCGTCGCGGTGTCTTGCCAGCGAGGCAATGTCCCTGCCGCGGCCCAGGAGGCATCGGCCAGGCGCTTTCGGCCAGCGGGTTCAGCCAGAAGCTCGCCCAATGCCCGGGTCAATGCGCCGGCATCGCCGGGAACAACCTTAATGGCGGCGGCATCCGGCACTGTTTCGGCTGCTGCGCCCCCGGTGGTGCACAGGATCGGCAGGCCTCGCGCCATCGCTTCGGTCAGCACCATGCCATATCCCTCGAAGAGGGAGGGCATGACGAAGAGGTCGGCCTTGTCGTAAGCCTGTGCCAGCTCAGCTTCGCCAACGGTGCCCGCCAGCGTGATCCGGTCCTGAAGCCCCGAAGACGCGATCTGTGCCTTGAGCGCGAGAGTTGTCGCGGGCGCCCGGTCGGCTGCGCCGATGATCTGGAGCCGCCAGGACAAGCCCCGCAGCGGGCGCAATGCCTCGACCAGGATGTCGTAGCCCTTGCGCGGGACGAGGGACCCGACCGCGAGCAGTTGCAGCGGCTCGTCCGGGCGGCCACCGGCAGCACGCGGGGCCCGGTCGACGCCGGGCTGGGCAACCGCGATGCGCCCGGCGGGGACTCCGAAATCGGAGACCAGAAGGCGCTTGGTCGCCGGACTGGTGACGATGATGGCGCTGGCATAACGCAGGGCGGCGGTTTCGTGCGCAATCAAGGCGCGGGCCTGCTCCGTTTCAAGTCCGGTTTCGAGGCCGAGGGGGTGGTGCACCAGTGCAACCACCCGGCCGGCCAGGTCGGCCGCGATGCTCTCCGGAAGGGCACCATAGGCCAATCCGTCGATCAGCAGGACGTGACCGGAGGGCTGTGACAGGAGCAGCCGGTGGGTCTCGTCGAGATCCGTCGGCGTCGGGTTTGGAAAGGAACCGGCCAGGGCGAGGTGCCGCGCTGCAACGCCATTGGCGCGCCACTCCCGCAGCAGGCGGCGATCATAGCCATAGCCGCCCGTAGGTAGGTCTATCTCGCCAGGGATCGCGAAGACGATCTCGCTCACGCGAGGGCGCCCTCATAGCTGGCGCGGGCGAGGTCGGTCTCATGCAGGGTGACGCGGATGCGGGACAACCCGGCGCCGTCCTCGCCAAGGGCCCCCGACTTTGCGGCTCCAGCGATCGCGTCGAAAATATATTTGCAGAGGAACTCGGTGGTGGTGAGCACGCCGGAAAACTGCGGCAGCGTATCGAGGTTTTGATAGTTCAGCGGCTTCAGGGTCTTGTTCAGGACGTCGAGTGCGGCGCCGATATCGACCACGACATTCTGGCGCGTGAGCCGCTCGCGGAAGAAGGCGACATCGACCACGAAGGTCGCGCCGTGCATGTTCTGCGCCGGGCCGAAGAATGGATCGGGCAGCGAGTGGCCGATCATGATGCGGTCGCGGACTTCGACGGAAAACATGTGCAACTCCTTGGGCGGGCGCGTCGGCAGGCCTCTGTCTTGGCCAAGCCGCCCGTGTCAGGTCAATAGCGCAGCACTGCGGTCAGCCCGCGCCAATCGGCGGACAGCACGCCGGGAAGCTGCGCCGGAGCGTCGGTGAAGCGGATGTCCTGCGTGATCAGCCCGTCCAGCCGTTCGTCGGCGAGGAGGGCCATCGCGGCCTGGGCGCGCCTGGCGTAGTCCCATCGGGAACGGCGCGAGGGTGAGACCTGCCCAACCTGCGAGGAGACGATCTGCAATCGCTTGGAATGGAAGGCGCCGCCGAGCGGGGCGGGCACAGCGCCCTCGCCATACCAGCTCAGCTCGACGATGCGGGCCTCGAAACCGGCCGCTGCTATCGCCGTGGCAAGGCCTGGCGCCGAGGCGCTGGCATGGAAGACGACATCGGCGTTCTCAGGGGCGGCGTCGGGCCGTGCGAAACCGAAGCCGAGCTGTCCTGCCAGAGCAGCACGGCCGGGGTCGATATCGACAAGCGTCACATCCGCACCGGGCATCCGTGCCGCAATCCAGGCGACCAGCAGGCCGAGCACGCCGCCACCGACGACGACAATGCGGTCACCGGGACCGGATGCAGCATCCCAATGCGCGTTCAGCGCGGTTTCCATATTGGCGGCGAGCACCGCGCGGCGAGCAGGAACGGCATCGGGCACGACCGTCATCCGTTCGCGCGGCGCCACGAAGCGGCTCTGATGCGGATGGAGGCAAAACACCGTCTTGCCAATGATGTCGGCCGGCCCGGCTTCGACCTGCCCGACGGCGCAATAGCCGTATTTGACCGGGAACGGGAACGCCCCCTCCTGGAAGGGCGCGCGCATCCGCTCGTGCTCGGACGGCGGCACGCGTCCCTCGAAAACCAGGCGCTCGGTGCCGCGGCTGATGCCGCTCCAGAGCATGCGAACCAGGCAATCGCCCGGTCCAGCGGGAGGCACCTTGACGGTGTTCAGGACGCATTCACGCGGCGCCACATACCAGAGGGCCGTTGCCGTCGAACTTGCGCCGGCTGAGAATGCCGGCTTTAGCTCCTGCGCCATGTTGAGCAGACCCTCGCCTTGCACCATCGCATGACGGAACCCGCCATGAATCAGCGCCCCGCTCCGACCACGTTCCAGCCGGCGGCGCAAGAGGCAGGCGATATGCTGCCGGGGCTGACTCCCGCCGGGCTGCAGACGATCGGCGTGTTGCGGGCCCGCCGGCTGCTGGTTCTCGTGCTTAACCTCGTCACGCTTGCGGGCCTTCTCTTCGGGCTGTCGCGGGTGCTGGGCGCAGGCGGCTGGACCCTTGCCGATATCGTGATCTTCGTGGCCTTCCTGTTCGGTGCGCCCTGGACCGTGCTCGGCTTCTGGAATGCTGCAATCGGGCTCTGGCTGCTGCATGGCGTCGAGGACGGGCGCGAACAGGTTGCGCCGTTTGCCGCTGACGGCGATGTCGCGACACCGCTGGCCGTTCGCACCGCAGTCTTGATGACCCTTCGCAACGAGGATCCCACGCGGGCCTTCCGTCGTCTGCGCGTGGTCAAGCAAAGCCTTGACGCGACAGGGCAGGGCGGCTGGTACGACTACTTCGTACTCTCCGACAGCAATGATCCTCGTGTCGCCGCTGCGGAGGAGGCGCTCGCCGCGGGGTGGGCGAGCGAGCTCGGCGAGAGCGGCCGGGTGACCTATCGCCGCCGGACCGATAATGCCGGCTTCAAGGCAGGCAATGTTCGTGAATTTTGCGAGCGCTGGGGTGATCGTTACGAACTCATGCTGCCGCTCGACGCCGACAGCGTGATGTCGGGCGAGGCGATCGTCAGGCTGACCCGTATGATGCAGGCCCATCCGCGGCTCGGCATCCTGCAGAGCCTTGTTGTCGGCATGCCGAGCAGGTCGGCCTTCGCGCGGATCTTCCAGTTCGGCATGCGTCACGGCATGCGCCCCTACACGATGGGCTCGGCCTGGTGGATTGGCGAGTGCGGGCCATTCTGGGGGCACAATGCCGTGGTGCGGATCGCGCCCTTCCGCGATGAATGCCATTTGCCCGTGCTCCCCGGCGGACCGCCGCTGGGCGGCCCGATGATGAGCCATGACCAGGTCGAGGCGACCCTGATGCGCCGCGCCGGCTACGAGGTGCGCGTCTTGCCGGAGGAGATGGGGAGCTGGGAGGAGAACCCTCCGACCATGCTCGAATTCGCCAAGCGCGATCTGCGCTGGTGCCTCGGCAATCTGCAATATCTCAAGCTGCTCGATCTGCCGGGCCTGAAGCCGATGAGCCGCTTCCAGCTCGTCTGGGCGATCCTGATGTTCCTCGGCCTGCCGGCCTGGACGCTGATGATCGCGCTGCTGCCCTGGAAGGTGATCGAGGATGGCAATATCGCCGGATACCCGGCGGGGCTCGCGACTTTCCTCTACGTGCTGTTCTTCACGATGTACCTCTCGCCCAAGCTGGCGGGCTTTGCCGATATCCTGCTGACCGGGGGAGGCACGAAGCGTTACGGCGGCACGGGCCGCTTCATCGCCTCGTCGCTGATCGAGATCGTCTTTGCCTTCCTGCAGGGAGCGGTTTCGACCTTCCGCACGACGCTGTTCATGATCAACCTTGCCTTCGGGCGAGCGAAGATCGGCTGGAACGGCCAATCGCGCGACGCGCACGCGTTGTCTTTTGCGACGGCATTCGCAGGTTTGTGGCCGCATCTGCTTTTTGGGCTCTATATCTTCGGTTCGCTCGCCATCCTGTCGCCGACGGTGCTGCTCTGGTCGCTGCCATTGACCGCCGGCTATGTCCTGGCAATTCCCTTTGCGATGCTGACCGCTGCACCGGCGTTGGGGGAATGGTTCGTCGCCCGCGGCCTCTGCGGTATCCCCGAGGATTTCGATCCTCCGGCCGAACTCGCCGCCATCCAGGCCAACATCCAGGCCAACATCCAGGCGGAGACGCGCGCGTGATGGGCGTGGCCTATCCCAAGGGTACGGCCAAGGCGATTGCACGCTCGCTCAGGGTCTATCATCGCGATCGTGGACGCCACGCGGCAATGGATGCGCTCTATGCAGGCTTCCTGAAGCCCGGCGATCTCGCCTTCGATATCGGAGCCCATGTCGGCGACCGGATTTCCTCTTTCCGCCGGCTCGGTGCGCGGGTTGTTGCGCTGGAGCCGCAACCCGGTCCGGCGCGTGCGATTCGCCTCATTCACGGGCGGGATCCGAATGTCACCCTGGTGCAGGCCGCCTGCGGCGATCGGGCCGGCACCGTGAGGCTCAGGATCAACAGTGCGAATCCGACCGTCTCGACCGTCTCCGAGCAATTCGTCGGTGCCGCCCACGGCGCCGAGGGCTGGGCCGACCAGGTCTGGGATCGCGAGATCACGGTGCCTTGCACGACGCTCGACGCTCTGATTTCGCGCTATGGCGAGCCCGCCTTCATCAAGATCGATGTTGAAGGCTTTGAGGCCAATGTCCTTGCCGGGCTCTCGCGGCGGGTGCCGGTGATCTCGTTCGAGTTCACCACGATCCAGCGCGATGTCGCTGAGGGCTGCCTCGCACTGCTCGAGACGATGGGGCCATACCGCTTCAACGTTGCACTCGGTGAAAGCCAGTTCCTCGAACTCTCCGAGGAGGCCAGCGCCGAAGCAATGGGCGGCTACCTGCGTGATTTGCCGCATTCGGCCAACTCTGGCGATGTCTACGCTATCCTGCAGGGCTGAGCAGCGGGCATCGTCGCATTGGCTCGAACTGCCGGCCCCCCTCCGGACCAGCACCGCTGCCGCAAAGGAGACCCAGCCGGCCCGGATGCCTGCACTTCGTTGCCGCCAGGACGCCGAGGACGGAGTGGACCAGCCCGATGAGGAGCATCAGGGCTCCGGCCAGCAGAAGTCGTATTTGCACGCGTTCCCCGATGGCGCGAGACAGCCGTGAACCACTGCCTATCATCGGTTGAATTGACGGCCTGCCGAGCCTCCGTCCTGCAGGCGTATACTTTCATCGGCTGCCCGCACGCCCTATGAGGAAATCAGCCAGCTTGCATTCATCAGGTCTTCGCCAAGCTGGCGTCGAAAGCCGTTTTCGAAGGATGGTCATGTTCAGCCTCGCCCGCCCAATCGCTGTCTCGTTCGCCCTCCTGCTTCTCGCCGCGCCGGTGCACGCTGCGGGCGATGTCGCTGTCGAGGTGAAGAACGAGTCGGAGCCTGTGCTTTGCGCGGAGAAGGACAACGTCACGATCAAGGCGATCTCGCCCGAAGTGCGGCGTTTCCAGATCGAGGCGGCACACCCGGCCTATATCGCCGGGTTGGTGCGGGATAACTGGGACGCTGACTGGACCGCCTGTGACATGACTGGCGACCCCGTCTTCACCGCGCCGACACCGCCACGCCGGGTCACCTTCTACGAGAGCATCGATTATTGGCTCGTCGGCTACACCTTCCCGACCTTCTGGCGCCCGGCGGACACCACTTTCAAGGTTGGAGACCGGGTCGAGAAGGGCCTGCATCTCGTGCAGCTCTGGAAGCTCGGCAAGGACAAATCCTATGAAGTTCTCGTGGTCTATCCGCAGGACGGCTACTGGCGCGCCCGGCCGATGCCGCCGCAGCATCTCGGGTTTTCCTCCTACGGCTCATCCTTCCTGTTCGGACCGATCGAACAGGATGGCGCACGGCCGGTGGTGAACATCAAGGAGATCGAGTTCGAACCGAAGACGACCTCCTTCAAGATGAACTTCAAGGATGGCTCGGCTGCGACGCTCAAGCTCGACAGTGTCGACGAGAACCGCATGGTGCTGGATGCCGTGCTCGACAAGCCGGTCACAGGCGGCAAGGCCTTTGTGGCCCTGCGCTCGATGTACGTCACCGAGTTCAACAACGACGTCGCCCGCATCGCCATACGCGAGCCGGGAGCCAAGGGTTGGCGAGAGGAACTGCTGATGCCCTTCAGTGGCGGCAAGGCGAGTGATATCTGGATGGGCCGCACGACCCATTCGCGTCACAATACCTCTTCGCCGGACATGGTCTTCCGCAATTTCTCCAGGGACCCGAACCCGCCGGCGGCGCCTGCCAAGAAATAGGAGCGCTTCTGCGTCCTTATCGGTGTCGCCGGGGCGCGCTGGCCGCCCCCGGCATGACTGCGCGACGTCGAGGCCGCTCCCCATCGGAACGCAACGCGCCTCTGTTGCGTTCTCACATGACGCAGGGCGTGCGGCCCGATAGGTTGGCGCGCGTTTCGTTTGCTGAGGATGCCATGCCGCGTTTTGCCGCCAATCTGTCGATGATGTTCAACGAATGGGAGTTCCTCGACCGCTTCAAGGCGGCTGCGGAAGCCGGCTTCGAGGCCGTGGAGTTCCTGTTCCCCTATGAACACCCGGTCGAGCAGGTGAGCCTTGCGCTCGCGGGGGCAGAACTCGAGCAGGCGCTGTTCAATCTGCCGCCTGGCGACTGGGCCAAGGGCGAGCGCGGCATGGCCGCCGTTCCGGGCCGCGAGGCGGAGTTCCGCGCATCCGTCGAGACCGCGTTGACCTATGCGCAGGCCACCGGGGTGAAGCGCCTGCATATGATGGCCGGGCATGCCGATCCCAGGGATCCTGCAGCTCAGGCAGCCTATCGTGCCTCGCTTGCCTATGCCGCCGACAAACTCGCCGAGCATGACATTGATCTCCTGCTCGAGCCGATCAACGGCAAGGACATGCCGGGCTATTTCCTCAATGATTTCGATGCCGCCGCGGCTTATGTCCGCGAGTCCGGACGGCTCAATGTCAGGTTGCAGTTCGACATGTATCACTGCGAACTGATCCACGGCGACGTCTCAGGCAAGCTGAAAGCGCTCTATCCGCTGGTCGGCCATGTCCAGATCGCCAGCGCCAATGGTCGGCATGAACCGGACGCGCTCGGCCCGGATTATCCGCGTTTGTTCGCTGAACTCGACGGTCTCGGCTATACTGGCTTTGTCGGCTGCGAGTACCGGCCAAGAGCCGGGACGCTCGAGGGGCTGGGCTGGTTCTCCGACTGGAAAAAGCAGGCCTGAGCGATGCGCGCCGAGCCCTTTGCCTACCCGGTCCTCGTTGCGGATATTGGCGGGACCAACTCCCGTCTTTCGCTCGTGCAGCGCGCCGGTGCACGGCCTGAGCCGCTGGCGCGTATCCAGACCGGCAGCTATCCGACGCCTGATGCTGCGCTGGCCTCGGTTCTGGTATCCCTCGATCCCCGCCCTCGCTCGGCGGTTCTTGCGGTTGCAGGGCCGCTCGATGGCCGCACTGCCCAGCTGACCAATGCCAATTGGCATTTCGACGGGCCTGGCATGGCCGCCGAGCTTGGGCTGGTGCAGGGGCTGCTGGTGAATGATTTCGAGGCGCTCGCCGCCTCGCTCGCTGTCCTGAAGCCGCAGGACATGGTCACCTTGGTGCCGGGGCAGCCCGAGGCGGAGGGAGTGCGTCTCGTGCTCGGACCCGGGACCGGCTTTGGTGCGGCGGCTCTGGTCAGCCGGAATGGCAGGGGCGCGTTGATCCCGACCGAGGCCGGGCATATCGGCGTCGGGCCCGAGGACCAGGCGGAGGAGAAGATCTGGCCGGCGCTGGCGGCCGGTCTGCCGCGCGTCACGGTCGAGGGGCTCTTGAGCGGTGACGGTCTGGTGCGCCTGCATCGCGCCATCGCCAGCGAAACAGGCATGGAGGAGGCGAGGGTCAGCGCCGCTGACGTCACCACACTGGCGCTCGACGGCAACCCTGCCGCGCTGATGGCGGTCATCCGCTTCTGGCGATTGCTGGCGCGTGTTGCCGGTGATCTCGCACTCGTCTTCAAGGCGACCGGTGGCGTCTATATCGCCGGCGGAATCGTGCCACGTCTCCTGCCGCTCGCCGGCAATGCCGCACTCCATGCCATGTTCAATGGCAAGCCGCCGATGGAGGAACTTGCGGCGCGCTTCGCCCTGCATGTCATCACGGCACCGGACGCTGCGGAGCAGGGGCTTGCAGCCATTGCGGCATCTCCGGCCCGCTTTGGTCTCGACGACAAAGCCCGATTGTGGTTTCCGTGAACGGCGGCTAGGAGCTGCGTTTCGCGACGAGCGCAGAGCGCCGCATTCTCTTTTTCAGGGCTTTCCCGCTCCTTGTCTCAGCTCTACGGCATCCAGGTTCTGCGCGCCTTCGCGGCATTCATGGTCGCCGTGCATCACGTCCAGCCGGATGCGCTTGCTCTGGCCCAGCGCTCGGGTGCGAGTTTCACGCCCTCCTATCTCGTGCCGTGGATGGCCGGCGTCGATATCTTTTTCGTCGTCTCCGGCTTCATCATGGTGCACGCGTCCGGCGGGCTCTTTGGCCGCAAGGATGCGCCTCGCCTGTTCCTGACGCGCCGGCTGGCCCGCATCGTACCGCTCTACTGGGCGGCTACGACGCTGTTCCTTCTCACCGGGCTGCTGCTCCCCGGTGCGCTCAATTCGGCTGCGCCCGATCTCGGGCAGATTCTGGCATCCTATCTGTTCTGGCCGGCCGTCTCATCTGCCGGTCTCGTCCAGCCCGTCTACTCGCTCGGCTGGACACTGAACTACGAGATGCTGTTCTACGTGCTGTTCGGCGCAGCGCTCCTCCTGCCGCGGGCCGCAGTCGTCCTGGTGGTAACGCTGGCGCTCGCGGTGCTGGTTGCGACCGAGGCTCTGTCTGGCCCCCTGCCATTGCCATTCGGCTTCTGGGGGCAGCCGATCGTGCTGGAATTCGCCGCCGGGATGGGGTTGGCCCTGTTGAGGCGGCAGGGCTTTCGGCTCACGGGTGGGCCGCGCTGGCTCGTTGCGATCCTGGGCGTCGCAATCCTGCTGCTGGCAGCCTGGCTTCCCGGGGTGGACACACCCTGGATGTCTTTCCTGCTGCGGGGATCCGCTGCCGTGCTCCTGGTTGCGGCGGCGTCATCCGGCAGCGGCAATTCGGCGCCGTCGGCCCTGGTGCGCGGCCTTGCGGGTCTCGGCGACGCGTCCTACGCGCTCTATCTCGTTCATCCCTTTGCGATCCGGGCGTTGCGCGAAGTCTTTGCGCGTGTGGCTCCCGGCTGGCCCGGCCTCTATGTCCTGACGGCACTCAGCGCTTCGGTGATCGCTTCGGTGCTGATCTATCGCTGGTTCGAGCGACCGGCGACGCGCTGGCTCAGGAAGCGGCTTGAGGCCTAGAACATAGGACCGCATATCCGGTCCGATGTTCCAGCCTTCTGTGTTTGCATCGGCTTTCCCGAAAACCGCAATCCACTTTTCGGGCCGATGCTTTAGTCGCGCCGCCGTTTCAGGCGCATTCCCTTCAAGGACTGGCCGACGATGCCGCCGGCCTTACGCCTCTCGGCCCGCTTGGCGACAATCGCCGTGACATCCTCCGGCTGCGGAAAATAGCCCCGCTCCATGACTTCGAGCGTGTATTCCTCATAGGTCAGGCCGAGTTCCTCGGCCCGCTCCTGACGTCGCAAGGCGATAGCGGGCGGCTTCTTCCAGGCCTTGCGCGACGCAAAGCGCCAATCGAAATAACGTCCGATCTCACCCTTGCCCCATTCCGGCTGGCGCTGGGCCGGGTCGTCGAGCGGCGGGCCGCCATTGTCGCCGATCCTGGCATTGCGGGCTCTGGGGGAAGAAGGGCGCGTCACGGCGGTCTATCCATTAAGTGATACATTTTGTATCCTATAATGGATATTGCATTGCGCAAGGGGCCGTGACGCCGTGGCGGAGTGACAGGCCGGGCGCGCCAGTCTATCCCGGCCGCTCGACAATCAACGGGTATCGAATGGCTCCTCTGCTCCACCTGCGCGACGTTGCCCTGACCTTTGGCGGCCAGCCCCTGCTCGAAAGCGCGGAGATCGCAGTATCGCCGGGCGAGCGGGTCTGCCTGGTCGGCCGCAACGGCTCGGGCAAGTCGACGCTGCTCAAGATCGCGGCCGGGCTGGTCGAGCCCGACAGCGCCGAGCGCTTCCTGCAGCCGGGGGCGACTGTCCGCTACCTGCCGCAGGAGCCGGATTTCACCGGCTACAGGACGTCGCTTGCTTATGTCGAGGCCGGCCTCGGCCCTGGCGACGATGCCTATCGCGCCCGTTATCTCGTCGAGGAGCTGGGCCTGACCGGCGATGAGGACCCGGCCACCATGTCGGGCGGCGAGTCTCGTCGTGCGGCGCTGGCGCGCGTGTTGGCGCCGGAGCCCGACATCCTGTTGCTCGACGAACCGACGAACCATCTCGACCTGCCGGTGATCGAGTGGCTTGAACAGGAGTTGAAGTCGCTGCGCTCGGCCATGGTGCTGATCAGCCACGACCGGCGCTTCCTGACCTCGCTTTCGCGCGCGACGATCTGGCTCGATCGCGGCCAGACGCGGCGCATGGATCGTGGTTTTGGCGAGTTCGAGGCCTGGCGCGACGAGGTGCTGGCGCAGGAAGAGCTCGACCGGCACAAGCTCGATCGCAAGATCGCGCGCGAGGAGGACTGGCTGCGATACGGCGTCAGCGCGCGTCGCACACGCAACCAGCGCCGTCTCGGCGATCTCCACGCACTGCGTGACCAGCGCCGCACGGCGCGCGGTGCGGTTGGCTCGGTCCGGCTCGAGGCCAGCGAAGCCCAGATGTCGGGCAAGCTGGTGATCGAAGCGATCGACGTCGCCAAGGCCTATGACGACAATGTCGTGGTCAAGAATCTTTCGCTGCGCGTGGCGCGCGGAGACCGGATCGGCATCGTCGGACCGAATGGCGCCGGCAAGACCACGTTGATCAACCTGCTGACCGGAGCGCTGCAGCCAGATTCCGGCAAGATCAAGCTCGGCGTCTCGCTCGAAATGGTGACGCTCGACCAACGCCGTGAAAGCCTCGACCCGGCGACGCCGCTCGGCGATGCGTTGACGGGCGGTGGCTCCGACCAGGTCATGGTCGGAGGGCAGCCGCGCCATGTCATCAGCTACATGAAGGACTTCCTGTTCCAGCCGATCCAGCGCGGCACGCCGGTTGGAGCGCTCTCGGGTGGCGAGCGTGGGCGGCTGATGCTGGCGCGGGCTCTGGCAAAGCCGTCGAACCTGCTGGTCCTGGACGAGCCGACCAACGATCTCGATCTCGAAACGCTGGACCTGCTTCAGGAACTGCTGGCGGACTACCAAGGGACGGTGCTGCTGGTCAGCCATGACCGCGACTTCATCGACCGGGTGGTTTCCGCGACGCTGATCTCTGATGGGGACGGCATCTGGACCGAGTTTGCCGGTGGCTATTCCGATATGCTCGCGCAGCGTGGCCGAGGCGTTGGCGCGAAGGCGCGTGCTGTGGCGGAGAAGGCGGTTGCTCCAGCCGCCAAACCGGCTGCTGCCGCGACGGTGGCACCCAGCAGGCGGAAGCTCTCCTTCAACGAGAAGCACGCACTGGAGACGCTGCCGAAGCGCATCGAGGCCCTTCAGGGGGAAGCCGCCAAGCTCAACACGGCTGTCTCCGGCGATCTTTACACGCGCGATCCCAAACTCTTTGCCAAGGCCACGGCCCGGCTGGAGGAAGTCACACGCGAAATCCACCAGGCCGAAGAGCGCTGGCTGGAGCTCGAGATGCTGCGTGAGGAGATCGGCTAGACCCAGGGTTCTCCGGCCTGTCTGTAGCGCGATCGGGCCGGCCATAGGATTTCGGTATCCGGGCAATCGCAAAAACGCATTTTTGGCCGGCCACAAATCGTCCCAATGTCATCACCTCAAAGAAGATCACGAGGAAACAGCATGAGACTGAAGGGCAAGACCGCGCTGGTGACCGGCGCTGCGCAAGGGTTCGGCTTCGGCATCGCCGAAACCTTCGTGCGCGAGGGCGCGCGGGTGGCTGTACTCGATATCAATCGCGAGAAGGCGCAGGAGGCGGCAAAGGCGATCGGCCGCAAGGCCTTTGCCGTCGCGTGCGATGTCGGCAAGGGAAAGAGCGTCGATGCGGCGGTCGCCAAGGTGATCACTCGGCTCGGCAGACTGGATATCGTCGTCAACAATGCCGGCATCAGCCACCGTAACCAGCCGATGCTTGACGTCTCGGAAGCGGAGTTCGACCGCGTCTTCGATGTCAATGTGAAGTCGATCTACTTGATGGCCAAGGCGGTCGTACCGCATTTCCGCGAGCATGGCGGCGGGGTGATCCTCAATATCGGATCGACGGCGGGCTTGCGTCCGCGCCCCGGACTGACCTGGTACAATGGCTCCAAGGGGGCCGCGAACCTGCTCTCGAAGTCGATGGCCGTCGAACTCGCGCCCGATCGCATCCGTGTCAATGCGATCGCGCCCGTTGCCGGCGAGACGCCATTGCTTGCGACCTTCATGGGCGAGGATACGCCGGAGAAGCGCAAGGCCTTCACCAGCACGATTCCCTGGGGCCGTTTCTCGACGCCGCAGGATATCGCCAACGCGGCGCTCTTCCTGTGCTCCGACGAGTCGGAAATGGTGACGGGCAGCGTGCTCGCGGTCGACGGCGGTCGCTGCGTTTGAGCAGTCTTCCCTGCCAGACCTCTGAAGGGCGCCGCCATGCGGCGCCCTTTGTCATTGCGCGGCGGCGCTCTCGATGCACGGCGGGGCGTCAAACCGGCTTGGCGTGAAGCGCAATCTCCTGACGCATCCTCACGGTGCCGTCGGGCTCGAAGCCACGTTGCTCGACGCTGATCGAAGGAGCCTTGGCATCGCCCTCGATCTTGATGAGGTGCCAGCTCGCCATTTCGCCATGACCGAGCGGCCCGATCGAGGCCGAGGGCACGCCGACGATGGGGATATCGTGATCCGGTCCCGGCCGCCAGGCGAGTGAGAAACGGTGATTATGGCCGTGCAGGACGAGGTCGGCCCCCTTGCGTCTCAGCATCGCCTCGAAAGCATCCGCATCGAGCAACTCGCGGGTGCGCCGCGCACCGCCGAGATAGGGCGGGTGATGGATGAGTACGACGCGGATCAACCCTGCCGCCTTGGCCCGGTCGAGGAGAATTTCCGCCTTGGCGAGCTGCTCGCGCCCGACGCGGCCTGTCGCCATCAGCGGTAAGGTCGGAATGCCGGTGTTCAACCCGATGAGCGCGACCGGACCACGCTCGCGATACCAGGGATACCCGACCATGCCGTCATCGCTGCTCGACCATGGGCCGAGCAGGCTCGCGAGTGGCTTTAGCGAGGAGCGGGCATAGGCGTCGTGATTACCCGGCACGAAACTGACATCCGCGCGCGGACCCAGCGTGTCGAGGAAGGTGACCGCGGTCTTGAATTCGTTGGGCAGGCCGATATGGGCGACATCGCCGGTGCAGGCGACATGGTCCGGCGTCTGCGCGCGGATATCCGCGACGATCAGCGCCAGGATTTCCATGTCATGGGCGTGCCGGCGCTTGCGACGCCAGTTGACATAACCGGTCGCCCGCTTGCCGAGCAGCTGATGCAGAGAGAACTCGGCAAGCGGGCCGAGATGCGGGTCGGACAGGTGCGCGATCTTGAACACGCCCTGCGCTTGCCCTCAGAGCATGGCAGCCGTCAAGCGCATCCGCGCGTCGGCTCGCCTCAATCTGTCCCGAACCCCAATCAGGTTGGGGCCCAAGGACTCAGTTGAACGAGTCGGTGAGTTCCGAAACGATGCGCGGATCGGTCAGGGTGAGGGCGGGCTTCCAGACGAAAGCGCGCTTGGCCCGGAGGCGAGCGGTGATGAAAGCGAGAAGCATTGTGGTAACCCCAGCGGTGATGGCGCTGATTTCTACCTGCTTTGCGGCGCGTTTGTGACGTAACGGCAGCGGAAACAGTGGTCTGTTATGCGTTATTTGCATAGGCAAATACGCGGCCGATGAGAGGAGCGCGACGCGTGTCACATGGGCCCGACCCCAAGACTGGCCCCGAAGCAGGGCATGTCCGCGAGCCGCGCCCCATCGCGAGGCCCGTGCGCAGGCTGCTGCATCTGTATTTCTGGCTGACACGCGGCATGACGCTGGGCGTGCGCGCAGCCGTGCTCAGGGATGAGCGCGAAGTCCTGCTGGTACGCCACACCTATACGCCGGGGTGGCATCTGCCGGGCGGCGGGGTGGAGACGGGCGAGACATTGCGAGACGCGCTCGACAAGGAACTGCGTGAAGAGACGCTCGTCAGGCTGACCGGGCCGCCACAATTGCACGGCGTCTTCTTCAACCGAACGGTGTCGCGCCGGGATCACGTCGCGATCTTCGTGGTGCGGGAATTCGTTGTGGACGGTGTCAGGCAGCCGGATCGCGAAATTGCCGAGGCCCGTTTCTTTCCGCTCGACGCGCTGCCGGACACCACCACAGCAGGCACTCGCCGCCGGCTCGACGAGATCTTCGGCAGGAGTCAGCCGACTGCCGATTGGTGAGATCGATTTCTGCCGGAAAGGGTGCGTGTGCGTGCACGCCCCTCGCCAACCGCAAACAGACCACGGCGCCGCCGGTTCTCTCATCCGCCAGCGCTTCGCCCTGCCATCCGCGCGCGAGGTAAGACGCAAAACACCCCGTCATTTCCGACATGGACGCCCGCCCGTGCCTCTGCTACAGGCGATTCATGGCTGACCGGCAAGACCTCTCCATCCTGCGACGACCGGCGCGCTGAGCGCGCCCTTCCGCTCGGCTGCTTCACGGCGCCTGAGCTTCTTGCCCAGCTGTCCGTTCGCAGGTTGCCGACGCCATGACTTCGCTTCCCCTGACCATTCGCCACGAACTCCCCGCCGATTATGCTGCCATCGAGCGTCTGCACGAGCGTGCCTTCGGTCCTGGCCGCTTTGCCCGCACCGCATTTCGCCTGCGCGAGGGCGTGCCGCAGGACCCGGCGCTATCCTTTGCCTCGCATGTGGGAACCTTCCTGGTTGGTTCTGTGCGCGTGACCCGTGTCTCGGCGGGTGGGCAGTCGGCGCTGATGCTCGGGCCGCTCACCGTCGATCCCGCCTTCGAGGGCCGCGGTATCGGCGCTGCCCTGATGAACGCTTCGATCGAAGCCTCGCGGGCGGCCGGGCACGACCTCATCATGCTGGTGGGCGATGCGCCCTACTATGCCCGCTTCGGTTTCAAGCCGATCCCGCCGGGCCAGCTGACCTTGCCGGGGCCGGCCAATCCCGCGCGTTTCCTCGCTCTCGAACTGGTCGAGGGTGTGCTGGCGAGGCGCAGCGGGGCGGTCATGGCGTTGCGTCCGGGCTCCGCCTGAGGCGCCGGCCGGTCTCGCCGAGCCAGCCGGCTACCAGCGCGCCAAACAGCAGCGCGAGGCCGATCAGCCCGATGAAGACAGGCGAAATCGAGACGCCGCGCACGATGCCGGAATCGCTGATGCGCAGGCCGATCCAGTCCGCACCGGCGAACTGACTACCCGAACGGACCGGAACGATGCGCGGCACGGTCACGCTCGAGCCGCTGTCCTGACCGATCCGGCGGGAGGAACCGCCGGTGGCTTCGGCAAGCTGCTGAAGCTTAGTCGGATCGCTGACGACTTCCATGAGCTCACGCGGGTTTTCCGGGCCAACGCTGGCAAAAGCCGTCAGATTATCCCCCGAGATGCGGTGCAGGCCGAATTCGGTGGTCGGGACACGGGCGCTGAAAATACCGGGCCGCCCGGCTTCCAGCTGAACCGTGCGCGATGTGCCGTTGGGGTCGGTGACGACGATCGGGGAGGGGGCGTCGCCGAGCGTCTGGCGCTCGATCTCGATGGTGCGGCCGCGCGCGGTGGCGCGAAGCGCCTCTTCCTCGAGTTCGGGTTCCTTCATCAGCCAGTGGCCAAGGCGACGCAGCAGGTCGAGATGCGGTCCGCCATCGCGGAAGCCCCGCGCCCAGAGCCAGGCATGATCGGAGAGGAAGAGTGCAACGCGGCCCTTCTGCTCGCGGCTGAGCATGAGCAGCGGTCTGTCGCCCGGGCCGGTCATGATGGTCGAGCCCGTGCGGGGGCGGGCGCCGACCATGCGCAGCCACTCGCCCCAGCGCGGCGGCTCGACCTCAGAACCGGGGAGGTCGCGGGTGACCGGGTGGCGGCGGCCGGGTTCGCTGACACGGGCACGATAGGCCTCGTCGATGACGCTGCCATCGGGCAGGGCGGGCAGGATCTGGCCGAGCGGTGTGCGTGCCAACGACTGCGAGCCGGAATATTCCGGACCGGCCGCGACCAGCAGGGCGCCACCCTCGCGCACATAGCGGACGATGTTGTCGAAATAGAGCAGCGGCAGGATCGACTGGTTGGCGTAGCGGTCGAAGATGATCAGGTCGAATTCCTTGATCTTGACCTGGAACAGCTCGCGCGTTGGAAAGGCAATCAGCGAAAGCTCGTTGATCGGCGTGCCGTCCTGCTTCTCCGGCGGGCGCAGGATGGTGAAATGAACGAGGTCGACATTGGCGTCGGCCTTGAGCAGGTTGCGCCAGGTCCGCTCGCCGGGATGAGGCTCGCCGGAGACCAGCAGCACGCGCAGCTTGTCCCGCACGCCCTCGATGGTGATGACGGCGCGATTATTGGCAAGCGTCAGCTCATTCTCGAGCGGTGCCGCCTCGATCTCGACGACATTGGGCCCGCCGCGATCGATCCGAACCGGCACCTGCACGATCTGACCCGAGGTGACCTCGCGGCGAGCGACGATCTCGCCGTCGCGGCGGATCGTCAGCCCGGCACGGCCGGGCCCGCCCTTGTCGACGACGCGCAGGCGAATGACCTGATCCTTGCCGACGATGCCGAAGCGCGGCGCATCGACAAGCACGATCCGGCGGTCGATCTCGGCGTTCCGGCCAGTCGTGAGAACGTGCAGCGGTGCCTTGAGACCCAAGGCCTCGGCATTGGGAGGAGCGTCATGAGCGAGGCCGTCGGTGATGACGATGGCGCCGGCGACGCGCTCAGAGGGGACATCCGCAATGCTTGCGGCCAACGCCTCGAAGAGACGGGTCCCGTCACCCGAGCCCTGCATGTCGGTGACGTCGGCGATGCGCGACTCGACGCCCGGAACGCCGCGCAGCTGGCGCTCGACATCGGCCAGAGCGGCTTCGGTCTGCACGCTCCGGTCGGCGAGGCGGTTCGAGCCGGAGCGATCGACCACCACCGAGACGACGTCCTTGACCGGCTCTCTGTCCTCGAAAACGAGCGAGGGGTCGGCCAGCGTGAGCGTCAGCACGATCAGCGCGAGCGCGCGCAGGATGGCGCTGCGGCCGGCGAGAACGAGCGCGGCGCCGGCAGCGACGGCAGCCAGCAAAGCGAGCCCGATCAGCAGCGGCAGAGGCACGAGCGGGGCGAAGGAGAGGCTCCACATGGTCTATTGCCCCAGACGCTCGAGCAGGGCCGGCACATGGACCTGGTCGGCCTTGTAGTTGCCGGTGAGCGCGTACATCACGAGATTGACGCCCGCGCGGAGCGCCATCTCGCGCTGGCGGGGATCGGAACCGGACATCGGTACCAGCCCTTCGCCCCGGCGATTCACGGCCCAGGCCGAGGCAAGATCGTTCGAGGTGATGACGATCGGCGAGACGCTGTCGCCGGCCCGCGCCGGACGACGCCCGTCTTCGCCGGCGGGCGGCAGGATCTCGACCCAGGTCGTGCCGGTGTCATAGCGACCGACGAAACCGTCGAGGATGTAGAAGGTCTTGGTCAGCACGTGGTCGCGCGGGATCGGTTCAAGCTCGGGGATGTCGAGCGTCTGCAGCATCCGCTTGAGCTGATCGCCTTCGGGCGTGCTGCCCCCATCTGGTCGGGCGCTCATGGCATCGCGCGTATCGAAGATCACGAGCCCGCCGCCCTTCATATAGGCTTCGAGCTTGCGCAGGGTCTCGGGCACCGGGATCGGGCGTCCGGCCACCACCGGCCAGTAGAGTATCGGGAAGAAGGCAAGCTCGTCGCGGGCTGGGTCGAGGCCTACCGCTTCGCCGGGTTCGAGCGCCGTGCGTGCGCCGAGCACGATATTGAGGCCTGCGAGCCCTGCCTTCGACATATCATCGACCGCCTTGTCACCGGTCAGGACATAGGCAAGGCGGGTGACGGCACCGGCGGCGAAAAGTTCGCGTGGGATCGGCGGCCTCGTGTCTTCCGGCGCGGCCGGGACAGGTTGGGCCAGGGTCGGAACGGCCGAGAGGGTGACAGCCAGTGCCAGCCCCAGGAGGAGCGCGGCGGCAGCAGCCTTGCTGGCCCGCGCCACGCGCAGACGCCCACCGAGCCAGAGGGTCGCCAGCGTGTCGAGGATCAGCAGCAGCAGCGCGATGACCAGGAGCTGTGGCCGGATGTCCTGCGCGACCGGCTTGTCGATCGGCAGGATCGGCGCGCCGAGCGAGGCCAGATCGAGCGCGTGCAGCATGTCGGCGGGAGCGAGTGCGTTGACTGCGAGCGAGCCGTCGGCCGGGCCGTAGATGCCGGGCGGGTGGGCAAGAGTGGCACGTCCGGTGAAGGTCCGCGGCACCGGTTGAGCCGTAGCCGGTGGTGCACGGAAGGTGCCCTTGCCGTCCAGTACGCGGCTCGGCGAGAGTGTCTCGACCTTGGCATCCTCGGCCTGGGCCTCGGCCGGGCCGGTGCCGGCCAGCGCCACCACCTTGCGCAGCATCTCGACGAAGAGGCCCGACAGCGGCAGGTTCGACCATGTGGTGTCGGCAGTGACATGCATCATGGCGATCACGCCATCGCCGCGTCGTTCGCCGGTGACCACAGGCGTGCCGTCTTCGAGCGCAGCCCAGGTCTTGCGGGCAAGATCGGCATCGGGTTCGGCCAGGATCTGACGATTGACGCGGACGTCGTCGCTGATCTGCGTGCCGAAGAACGGACTCTCCCGGGTGAAGGGAGCGAGCTTGCGTGGGGTGTCCCAGGAAAGGCCGCCACCGAGCGTCCGCCCGCCGCGGCGCAGCCGCACGGGGGTGAGCTCGTCGGAGGCGGTGGCAAGGCGCGCGCCGGCAAAGCGCAAGAGAACGCCGCCCCGCTCGACGAAGCTGCTGATCTTCGTCGCCGTCTCAGGGTCGAGCGCGCCGATATCCGCGAGAACGAGGACTGAGAGATTTTGCGCAAGCAACTCGCCGACGGGGTCGTTTGAACCAGGGCGCGGCTCGCGGATCTCTGCGAAGGGCGAGAGCGCGCGCGAGACGTAATAGGTTGGAGACAGCAAGGGCTGCGCGGTATCGGTGGTCGCGCCGGAGACGATACCGACGCGGCGCCGTTTGGCGCGGTCGTCGAGCAGCGCCACTGCACCCGCACTTGGTTCGCCCACGACCTCGAGCCGCGAAACGGCATTGCGCACCTCGATCGGAAGGGTGAGCCGGGCCACCGTCTGCGTTTCCGTTGGGCCAAAGGCGAATGGAGCATCCCCCAGTGGCAGGCCCTTCAGATCGAGTGCGCGAACCTGACCGCTCGCGGGGGCCCTGGTGCTTGGCCGCAGCACCTTGACTGTCAGCGCGCCCGAGAGGTTCTCCGCGGCCGTCAGCGCGAGCTGATCGGCCGGGATGGCGTGGATGGACAGTCGGCGCGCATCGGCTTCCTGCTTCAGGCGTGCCAGGAAGGCGCCTTCGTCGGTCAGGCCGAGCCCGTCGGAGACCCAGACGATCTCGGCGTCAGGCGTGGCGCGGAGAAAGGCCTCGATCCGTGGCAATTGGGTGGTGCGGTCGGGCGCGTGTGGCTGCAGGGCCAATGCACGCAGTTTGTCGAGCGCCGCGCGCGGCTCCGACAGCGTGACCTCGCCGGGCGTTTCCGCGAGTCCGACGATCGCCACCGCACGTCCCTCGCGGGCTGCAGCATTGACCCGCGACTCCGCCAGCGCCACACGCTCGGGCCAGTCGGTCGCCGCCCCGAAGCCGTTGTCGATCAGGAGCAGCACTGGCCCGCGCGTTGGCGCCGTTGCCACCGGTGGGTTCCAGACCGGGCCGGCAACGGCGATGATGGCGAGCGCCGCAATGGCCATGCGCAATGCCAACAGCCACCAGGGTGTATGCGCCGGCATTTCTCGCTTGGCGATCAGGTCGGCCATGATCTTGAGCGGCGGGAAATCGATGCGCCGCGGGCGTGGCGGCGTGACTCGCAGGATCAGCCAAAGCGCCGGCAGCAGCGCAAGCGCGGTCAGTGCGAGCGGGGCGGAGAAGGCGATGGGCAGTTGCGTCAGCATCGTTGGCGCCCTCCTAGCGGCCCTGGCCGCCGCGCGAGGCGGCGATCAGGCTCGCAATCCGGAGTACGCCTTCGCTGGCGGGCCGGTCCGTCCGATGCAGGGTCAGCGTCCAGCCCGCCTTGCGGCAGGCCTCCCGAATGATCTCGCGATGGGCTTCGAGGCGCCGGCGATATTCCTCTCCCCAGGCCCCGGCATCGCCGACGCGCAGAGTGAGGCCGTCTTCGAGGTCGAAGAGCTCGGCCTGGCCGCTGAAGGGGAAAGTCTCTTCGATCGGATCGGCGATCAGCAGGATATGTCCGCGCGCGCCGCTGCTCGCCATGGTGGCGATGCGTTTGGCCAGGGACTGCGCCGGGGAAAGTCCGTCGGTGATGATGATGGCGTCGGCCAGGCGTGGAAGCGGCGCGTCCGGCGGCAGATCGGCGGTCTCGCCCTTGCGGTCGATCATGAGCGCTTGTGCCAAGGTCTCGACGATACGTCGCGAGGCGAGCGCCCGCGTCAGACCGAGATGCCCGACCCGCTCACCGCCTTCGACCAGGGTCTCGGCCAGGGCGAAGCCGGTAACAAGCGCGCGGTCGACCTTGGAGGCCATGGCGAGGGACGAGGAAAAGCCCATCGAGGCCGAGCGGTCGATCCAGAGCCAGATCGCATGCGAGGCCTCCCATTCGCGCTCCCGGACGAAGAGATGGCCGTCGCGCGCCGAGCGGCGCCAGTCGATGCGTGACGCGGCCTCGCCGGTCACCAGAGGGCGGTACTGCCAGAATGTCTCGCCGGGGCCGGCGCGCCTGCGGCCGTGGATGCCATGCACGCTCGCCGAGACGCGCCGGGCCTCCAGGATCAGGCGTGGGAGGCGCGCCGCGAGATCGAGAGAAGCCTTCAGGACCGGCGGGGCCGGCTGGCGTTCGGATGGGCCGAGGACGCGCGTGCGCAGCATCACTGAAGTCCCTATCCCAATCGTTCCACGAGCCTTGCGATGACGCTTTCGACCGTCTCGCCATCGGCGCGCGCAGCGAAGGTGAGCGCAATACGGTGCTTGAGCACTGGGGTGGCGAGTGCAACGACGTCATCCACCGACGGTGCGAGCCGGCCTTCGACGAGCGCGCGGGCCCGGGCAGCAAGCGTCAGGGCCTGGCTGGCGCGCGGACCGGGGCCCCAGGCGAGCTTGCTGGTCAGCGCCGGATCACCATCGCCGGGGCGAGCCGAGCGCACGAGATCGAGAATGGCGTCGACCACATTCTCGCCGACCGGCAGGCGGCGCACGAGGCGCTGTGTCGACATCAGCGTCTCTGCCGTCATTGCCTGAACCGGCTTGTGTTCGGTGGCTCCAGTGGTTTCGAGCAAAATGCGCCGCTCGGCCTCGCGGTCGGGGTAGCCGACATCGATCTCGAGCAGGAAGCGGTCGAGCTGGGCTTCCGGCAGTGGATAAGTGCCTTCCTGCTCGATCGGGTTCTGGGTTGCCAGCACATGAAAGGGCGCGGGCAGGTCGTAGCGTTCACCGGCGACGGTGACGTGATGCTCCTGCATCGCCTGCAGCAGCGCCGACTGCGTGCGCGGGCTGGCGCGGTTGATCTCGTCGGCCATCAGCAACTGAGCAAAGACCGGTCCCTTGATGAAGCGGAAATGGCGCTTGCCGTCGGCGCTCTCATCGAGCACCTCGGAGCCGAGAATGTCGGAAGGCATCAGGTCAGGCGTGAACTGCACACGTCTCGCGCTCAGGCCGAGGACCGTTCCCATCGCCTCGACCAGCTTGGTCTTGGCAAGGCCGGGCACGCCGACGAGCAGACCGTGGCCACCGGCGAGCAAGGTGATCAGCGAAAGGTCGACCACCTCCTGCTGCCCGAAGATGACCTGGCCGATCTCGCGGCGGGCGGCGCCGATGGCGCCGAGCGCAGCTTCAGCCGCTTCGACGATCCCGGTATCGAGATTGACGGGTTGGCCGGCCTCGCTCTTGCCATCCGTCGCACGGACTTGCGCCACCATGTCTATCTCCTTCACCCTCGTCGTCGCGCCTTGCGCTGCTTCACGCCCCGCAAGCTTCCCGAACCGGTGACTGTGGACGGGCTATCCAACCGGCTCAAGGGGCTACAGGCTCTGGTGCACAGAACTCGGCTTCACGATTATGTAGAGTTCAAGGCGAAACGGGTCATGCAACCAATATGCCGCGGGCGGCGATTTCAGGTAGTTCGATGAACCATTCAACTCAGGCGATAGAGCGGCTGCTGGTCGCGCTGAAGGACGGTCGCACGCGAGCCTTGCCGCCTGTCGAACGCTGGAATCCACCCTATTGCGGCGATATCGACATGCGCATCACTGCGGATGGGACGTGGTTTTACCTCGGAACCCCGATCGGCAGACCGGCGCTGGTCAAGCTTTTCTCCTCGGTGCTGCGTCGCGACGGCAGCGATTATTTCCTGGTGACACCGGTCGAAAAGGTCGGGATCAAGGTCGACGACGCGCCGTTCCAGGCCGTCGAGATGACGGTCGAGGGGAGGGGCGACGAACGCGCCATCGCATTCCGGACGCTGGTTGACGATATCGTGAGCGTGGGCCCGGAGCACGCGATCCGCTTCGTGCGGGATATGAATGGCGGGCTCAAGCCCTATGTCCATATCCGCCGGGATCTCTGGGCCAGGGTGACGCGGGCCCTGACCTATGACCTTCTGGCCCTTGGCGAGATCCGGCTGGTCGATGGCATCCGCATGTTCGGGCTGGCCGTTGCCGGTGCATTCTATCCGGCCGTGCCGGCCAGCGAGATCGAAGGATTCTGATGCAGGCGCTGAAGCTGACGGCGGCAGAGATCGTGGCCCTTGCCGGGGCGCGGCTGCGCCACGAACCGCCGGATCTCGGCGATGTGATCAGCCGGCCACGCGGCGACCACGATCTCCAGCCGGAAGCGATCGAGCCACCGGACGAGGCGGCGGCGATCCAGGCCGCGGTGCTGATCCCGATCGTGCTGCGCGAGGACGGGCCGACCGTGCTGCTGACGCAGCGCGCAGCGGCGTTGCGCAGCCATTCCGCCCAGGTCGCATTTCCCGGCGGACGCGTCGATGCCGTGGACGGCTCGCCGGTGGTTACGGCGCTGCGCGAGACGGAGGAGGAGATCGGTCTCGCCCGCGAACATGTGCGCGTCGTCGGCTTTCTCGACGCCTATCTCACCGGCACCGGCTACAGGGTTGTGCCTGTCGTGGGGCTGGTCAAGCCGCCATTCGCGCTGACGATCAATCCGCACGAGGTCGACGAAGCCTTCGAAACACCGCTCGCCTTCCTGATGGATCCAGCCAATCATCGCCGCGAAGGGCGGGAATGGAAGGGGCGCTATCGCACCTACTATGCGATGCCCTTCGGAGATCACTATATCTGGGGTGCAACCGCCGGCATGATCCGTAACCTTTACGAGCGACTCTCCGGCTAGTCTGATTGGATGGCGCGCCCATGCTGCGTTCGGTGACCGAAGAGGTTCTGCTCTTCGTCCTGCCCTTTTGTATCTTCGCAAGCTATCTGATCATCAGGCGGCGGAACCCTTTCGACGTCGAGCACTGGGACGGGCACGTCTTCTGGCTGTCGGTCGTGGGTCTCGTGATCTCGATCGGCTTCGTCGCCTATACCGGTTGGATCGCTCCCCGCAGCCAGGGCGCTTATGTGCCGCCTCATATGGAGAACGGGCAGCTCATCCCTGGCCAGTTCAGATGAGCGAAGCGCAGCGGGCTCGGGTCGGGCGCTTTCTTCAGCAGCCGGCGGTGACGGAGGTGCTGGCTGCGTTCAATGGCGGCGGCGAGGAAACGCGCGTCATCGGCGGGGCTGTCCGGGACCTGCTGCTCGGAGAGCGGCTCGGCGATGTCGATCTGGCGACGACCGCAGTGCCGGAGGAGACGATCCGGCGCGCAGCGGCGGCGGGCTTCAAATCGGTTCCGACGGGAATCGAGCATGGCACGGTGACCATCGTCGCCCATGGCATTCCCTTCGAGACCACGACGCTGCGCCGCGATGTCGAGACCGATGGTCGCCGCGCCAAGGTGGTCTTTGGGCGCGATTTCGCAGAGGACGCGATCAGGCGCGATTTCACGGTCAATGCGCTTGGGCTCGGGCGCGACGGTATCGTTCACGACTATTGCGGAGGGCTTGCCGATCTCGAGGCGCGTCGCATCCGCTTCATCGGCGATGCGAACCTGCGCATTCGCGAGGACTATCTGCGCATCCTGCGCTTCTTCCGTTTTCACGCGCGCTACGGGGAGGGCGCACTGGACGAGACCGGGCTCGCCGCCTGTACTGCCGGCCGGGCCGGGCTCGGCGGGCTCTCGCGTGAGCGGGTGCGAGCGGAACTGCTGAAACTGCTCGTCGCGCCGCGCGCGGCCGAGGCATTGTCGGCGATGATGGGAGCGGGGCTTCTTGTGCCGGTGATCGGTGGCGTGCCCCGGCTTTCGCGCTTCGCGGCGATTGCGGCAGGCGAGCCCGCGGGAACAGTCTATCCGGCTTTCCGGCTCGCGGCGCTGGCGGTTGGCGTGCGCGAGGATGCACTGCGCCTGCGGGACGGGTTGCGGCTATCGAACGAGCAATTCGACCGGATCGAGCGCATCGCACTGGCTCTTGAGGGGCTCTCGGGGCGTGCGACGGAGTGTTCGATCGCCATGCTGCGCCATCTGGCCCATCGCGTCGGCGCGGATGCGGTCGCCGGCGGCCTCGTTCTGCTCACGGCCAACGAGCGTTCTCCTGGGCACTCCAAGGTGCAGGCTGCAATTGCGGAACTCGGACGGACGCCGCCCTTCCTGCCGAGCGGTCGCGATGTACTCAAACGTGGTGTTACCGCCGGGCCGGATGTCGGGCGCGTGCTCGATCAGGCACGGCGCGAGTGGATCGAGGCGGGATGTCCCGGCGAGCGGGCGCAGCAGCTTGTCTTTGTCGAGAGCGCAATCGCGCAACGCTCACGCTGAGAGCGCTCAGGGCCAGCGTACGGTCGGCGGCAGCGAGGAGAGGATCGAGGCGACATTGCCGCCGGTCTTGAGGCCGAAGATCGTGCCCCGGTCATGGAGCAGGTTGAACTCGACATAGCGACCGCGCCGGACCTGCTGTTCGTAACGCTCGGCCTCGGTCCAGGGCTTGCCGATATTGGCCCGCATGATCTGCGGATAGATGTCGAGGAAGGCCTTGCCGACGGCCTGGGTGAAGGCGAGATCGGCCTCAGGCTCGCCGGACCAGACATAATCGTAGAAGATGCCGCCGATGCCACGCGGCTCGCCGCGGTGCTTCAGGAAAAAGTACTCGTCGCACCATTGCTTGAAGCGGGGATAGTCGGCGACTGGGGCGAAGCTTTCGCAGGGCGCGCGCATCGCGGCGTGGAAGGCGATGGCGTCGGCGTCATCTTGCGTACGCCGGTTGTCCAGCACGGGGGTCAGGTCGGCTCCGCCACCGAACCACGGCTTCGTCGTTACCACGAAGCGGGTGTTCATATGCACCGTCGGCGCGTGCGGATTCCAGGGATGGGCGATCAGCGAGATGCCTGTGGCATGGAAGCGCGGATCCTCGGCCGCGCCCGGGATCTGCCCCGCGAATTCGGGCTGAAAGGTGCCATAGACGGTCGAGACATGGACGCCGACCTTCTCGAAGACGCGGCCCTGCATCATCGACATGACGCCGCCACCGCCTTCGGCGCCATCGTGGTTGCGACGCTGCCAGGGCGTCCGCTCGAAGCGGCCCGGAGTGCTTGCCTCGGGCGGGAAGGGGCCGGTGGCTTCATCCTCCAGCGCCTCGAAGGCCGAGCAAATCTGGTCGCGCAGGGCCTCGAACCAGGCTGTCGCGCGCGGCTTCATGGCCTCCGCGAGGGCGAGGGAGGAGGTCGTGGAGGCGGGGTCAGTCGCTCGGGTGGTCATCGATCCGTTTCCGTTCCGCTCGCCGCGAGGGTCTTCATCCGCGGTGACGAGGGATTTCGCGCCTATCTCGGATAAGCGTCCAGCTGCCGCAAGGCCTCTCCCATAACCACGGCTGCGGCAATTGCGACATTGAGCGAACGCAAACCCGGGCGCATCGGCACATGGACGCTGCCGTCGACGGTTGAGTAGAGCTCGGCGGGAACGCCCGCCGATTCGCGTCCGACGAGCACGATGTCGCCGGGAGCGAAGGCAAAATCGGTATGGGCGGTGGCCCCATCCGTCTCCGCCAGGATCGCCGGTGGCCACCCGCCAGCCGCCATGCATCGAAGGCCTTGAACGAATCATGCCGGGTGATGGCGGCGCGTTCGAGATAGTCCATGCCCGAACGTCGGAAATGGCGGTCCGAGACATCGAAGGCTGCGGGCTCGATGATGTCGACCGCGATGCCGAGGCAGGCGGCCATGCGAATCATCGTGCCCGAATTCTGCGGGATATCCGGTTGGTAGAGGGCGAGGCGCAACATGCGCTGCTGTCATGCGGTGACGTCATGACATGCGTCAAGCCTCTGGCCGCGACCCGACCGCTGCCCCATATCTCGCCAAGATTTCGTCGTCATGCCGGTCCATGGAGGGCGGTACGCCATGTTCGCCTCCCTGTTCCATTTCCTTGAAAGCCGCATCGACGTCTTCGCGCCCTTTGACGAGTGCCAGACGCCGCCCAAGGGCGTGTGGCCATTCATGTGGCACCACATCAAGGGCGTGAAGGGCTGGATGGCCCTGATCATGCTCACGGGCCTCGGCTTCAGCGGCATCGAGGCGGCGATGTACCTGATGGTCGGCTGGTTCGTGGATCTGCTGGCGACCCAGTCGCCGGAGACGATCTGGCGCGATCACGGCACGGTGCTGCTCGGCGCGGCCTTCCTGCTCGTCGTGGTCCGCCCGCTGATCTATTTCGCCAATCACGCGATCGTGGACCAGGTTGTGGTGCCGCAGATCACCAATCAGATCCGCTGGCGCAACCATGTCTACACGCTCGGCCATGCGCTCTCCTATTTCCAGAATGATTTCGCGGGGCGGCTTTCCGCGCGCGTGATTCAGGCAGGGCAATCGATCCGCGGCGCGACGATCGAGGTCATCGACGATCTCTGGTACGCGCTGATCTTCGCATCGGTGGCGATCGGCTTCTTCGGCTCGACCAGCCTCTGGCTGGCGCTGCCGGTGATCGTCTGGTTTGCGGCCTATGTCGTGCTGCTGATCTATTTCGTGCCGCGCGCGAAGAAACGCTCCGAGGCGAACTCGCTGGGGCGTTCCTCGACGACCGGACGCATCGTCGATTCCTATACCAATATCCTGACGGTCAAGCTCTTCGCCCGCGCCGATGCCGAGCGCTCGTCGGTCCGCGACTCGCTGTCACGCTGGAACGCCTCCTTCCTGCATTTGTCGCGGCTGATTACTGGTGTCAGCGTCATCCTGCAGACCATGAACAGCCTGCTGGTCGTGACGACGGCGTGGATTTCACTGCATCTCTGGAGCCAGGGCATCATGTCGCCCGGAGCGGTCGCGGCCGCGATCGGCCTTGTGCTGCGGCTGGTGCAGATGTCGAGCTGGCTGATTCATCTCGTGCGCGGCGTGTTCGAGAATATCGGCTCAGTGCAGGAGAGCATGGAGACGATCGCCAAGCCGCATGACCTGACCGATGTGCCGGATGCCATGCCCTTGTCGGTCGGCGAGGGGGCGATCCGCTTCGAGCAGGTCCGCTTCAATTATGGCCGCAATGGCGGTCTGTTCGAGGGGCTCAACCTCGATATCCGCCCGGGCGAGAAGATCGGCCTCGTCGGCCCGTCGGGCGCCGGCAAGTCGACGCTGGTCAATCTGCTCTTGCGGCTCTATCCGCTGGGGGCCGGTCGCATCCTGATCGATGGGCAGGACATCGCCCGTGTGACGCAGGATTCCTTGCGCGCGCAGATCGGCATGGTGACGCAGGATAATTCGCTGCTGCACCGCTCGATCGGCGACAATATCGGGTATGGCCGGATCGACGCGACCGAGGACGAGATCATCGAGGCGGCCAGGAGGGCATCGGCGCATGAGTTCGTCGCGACGCTCAGCGACCAGGATGGCCGCAAGGGGTTCGAATC
This sequence comes from Hyphomicrobiales bacterium, assembly GCA_900470095.1. Classification (GTDB taxonomy): domain Bacteria; phylum Pseudomonadota; class Alphaproteobacteria; order Rhizobiales; family Beijerinckiaceae; genus Allobosea. The sequence goes on along the minus strand of UBZM01000002.1, from coordinate 20,371 downwards.
GCGTGTCGGCGAGCGCGGCGTCAAGCTCTCGGGCGGCCAGCGCCAGCGGATCGCCATCGCCCGCGTGCTGCTCAAGGACGCGCCGATTCTGATCCTGGACGAGGCCACCTCGGCCCTTGATTCAGAGGTCGAGGCGACGATCCAGGAGCAGCTCACGGCGCTCATGCAGGGCAAGACCGTGATCGCGATCGCGCACCGGCTCTCGACCATCGCGGCGCTCGATCGGCTGATCGTGCTCGACAAGGGCCGCATCGTCGATCAGGGCAGCCATGCCGAACTCGTCGCGCGCGGCGGCCTCTATGCCCGGCTCTGGGCACGCCAGTCGGGCGGTTTCCTCGCCGTTGCCGACCCGGAGACGGTCACGGCCTGAGTCCCGCTGAGGGCAGGCCGCGATGCACATTGCCGCCGCCCGGAACAGTAGACTTCGTCCAAAGTGCATGCCAAAGAGCGCGGCGGCGACGCGCCGCCGCATTGCGGCTGCGAAGGGGCGCACCTATGAGGGGCGTCAGACGATAATTTACAGCCGTTCCAGGCTGGGCGAAGAGCAGAGGAATCGATCGTGGCTCACGCGACCGAGACGACCCAAACCACCCGCCGCGACTTTCTGATGCTGGCGACCGGCGCTGCCGGTGCCGTCGGTCTCGGTGCTGTTGTTGTTCCGCTCGTGAGCCAGTTGGCTCCGGACGCGCAGACCATTGCTGCTGGTGCGCCGATGGATGTCGATCTCGGCCCGATCGCGGAAGGCCAGGCCATCAAGCTGTTCTGGCGCGGCAAGCTGATCTTCGTGCGTCATCGCACCAAGAAGGAGATCGACGAGGCGCGTGCGGTCAATGTCGCGACTTTGCCCGATCCGCAGACCGACCAGGCCCGCGTCAAGGAAGGCCACGAGCAGTTCCTCATCGTTTACGGCAATTGCACCCATCTCGGCTGCGTGCCGCTCGGCAATTCTCCCGGCGATCCGAAGGGCGACTATGATGGCTGGTTCTGCCCATGCCACGGTTCGCACTACGATTCGTCCGGCCGCATCCGCAAGGGGCCCGCGCCGCTCAACCTGCCGATCCCGCCCTATGCGTTCAACGCAGATACGAAGATCCGAATCGGCTGAGCTATGCGCTTCTCCATGATTTCCAATGATATCGAGAAAGCCTTGAGGCATTCGTCATGAGTGGTCATAGCACCTACGTTCCGAAGACCGGCTTTGAACGCTGGCTCGATGCCCGTCTGCCGATCGTTCGCCTCATGCACGATTCGGCCGTGTCCTACCCGGTTCCACGCAACCTGAACTACCTTTGGACCTTCGGTGGCATCCTGGTGTTCATGCTCGTCGCGCAGATCGTGACGGGCGTCATCCTGGCGATGCACTACACGCCGCATGCGACCATGGCCTTCAACTCCGTCGAGCACATCATGCGCGACGTGAACTTCGGCTGGCTGCTGCGTTACCTGCACTCCAACGGCGCCTCGATGTTCTTCGTCGCCGTCTACGTCCACATCTTCCGCGGCCTCTACTACGGTTCGTACAAGGCTCCGCGAGAGGTGCTCTGGATCCTCGGCGTCGTCATCTTCCTACTGATGATGGCCACCGCCTTCATGGGCTACGTGCTGCCCTGGGGTCAGATGTCCTTCTGGGGCGCCACCGTCATCACCAACCTGTTCTCGGCCCTGCCGGTGGTTGGCGAGACGATCGTGACCTTCCTGTGGGGCGGCTATTCCGTCGACAACCCGACGCTGAACCGCTTCTTCTCGCTGCACTATCTGCTGCCGTTCATGATCTTCGGCGTCGTGATCCTGCACATCTGGGCTCTGCACGTCGTCGGACAGAACAACCCGACCGGCGTCGAGGTGAAGAACGTCCAGAAGGACACCGTGCCGTTCACGCCCTACGCGACCATCAAAGACATCTTCGGGATGGTCTGCTTCATCTTCGTGTTCGCCTATTTCGTGTTCTATCAGCCGAACTTCATGGGCCATGCCGACAATTACATTCCGGCCAACCCGGCGGTGACGCCGACGCATATCGTTCCTGAGTGGTACTTCCTGCCGTTCTACGCGATCCTGCGCGCCATCCCCGACAAGCTCGGCGGCGTCCTGGCGATGTTCGCGGCAATCGCGGTGCTGGCCTTCCTGCCCTGGCTCGACACCTCCAAGGTGAAGTCGATGAGATACCGGCCGGTCGCCAGGGTCCTGTTCTGGGCGTTCCTCGTGGTCTGCATCGTTCTCGGCTATCTCGGCGCCATGCCTGCCGAAGAGCCGTTCGTGACCTACTCGCGGATCTTCACGGCGCTGTATTTCGGCTACTTCATCTCGCTTGTGCTGGTCGGCATCTTCGAGAAGCCGGCGAAGCTGCCGAACTCGATCGCTGACTCCGTGCTGGCCAATACCAAGGGTGGCTCGGGCGCGAGCCTTGCGGCTGCCACCGCTTCCGAACCGAACGCCAAGGGCTGACGAAAGATGAGCACCACCCCGTTTCGCCTTGCCCTGGCGGGGCTCAGCTTCGGCCTTGCCCTCACTGCCAATGCGCTGACGGCCCAGGCCGCCGGCGACCGTGTGATCCCGCCGCAGCAGAGCTGGTCATTCTCGGGTCCGGTCGGCAAGTTCGACCGTGCCCAGCTCCAGCGCGGCTTCAAGGTCGTCAAGGAGGTTTGCGCCAGCTGCCACGCGATGAGCCTGATCCCGATGCGGACGCTGTCGCAGCCCGGTGGTCCGGAGTTCACCCCCGGGCAAGTCACCGCGCTGGCCGCGACCTATCAGATCAAGGACGGCCCGAACGATCAGGGCGAGATGTTCGATCGTCCCGGCCGCCCTGCCGACCGTTTCCCGTCGCCGTTCCCGAACGAGCAGGCGGCGCGGGCCGCCAATGGCGGGGCCTACCCGCCGGACCTCTCGGTCCTGGCCAAGGCGCGCACCTATGAGCGCGGGTTCCCGCAGTTCATCATCGACATCTTCTCCCAGTATCAGGAGCAAGGGCCGGACTATATCGCGGCGCTGTTGGCCGGGTACAAGGAACCGCCGCAGGGCTTCCCGCCGCTGCTGCCGGGCCAGAACTACAACACCTATATGCCGGGCCACCTCATCGCGATGCCGCAGCCGCTCCAGGACGGGCAGGTCGAGTATCCGAAGGGACCGGACGGCAAGTCGCCGGTTCCGGAGACCGTGGCGCAGTATGGCAAGGACGTCGCGGCCTTCATGGTCTGGATGGCTGAGCCGCATCTCGAGGCGCGCAAGCGCATCGGCATGCAGGTCATGCTGTTCCTCATCTTCTTCGGCGGTCTGCTCTACTACACCAAGAAGAAGGTCTGGTCGCGCATGCCGGATGGCTCAACCGCGCACTGACCTCTACCAGGAATGGGAAAGGCCCCGGAAACGGGGCCTTTTTCGTTTGGCCTTGCGCGGCTGCGGCTGCGCAGCGCCTTTGTACGGCCGTCACAGAAGCCTGCTCCTGTCCGGCCAAACTGAAAGGAAACGATCATGAGCAAAGCTGTGCTCGGAATCATCGGTGGGTCGGGCATCTACGACCTGCCGGGCCTGACCGATCTGCGCGAAGAGCGTGTCACGAGTCCCTGGGGCGAACCCTCGGACATCCTGCGCATCGGCCGCATCGGCCAAACCAAGATCGTCTTCCTGCCGCGCCATGGTCGTGGTCACGTCTTGCCGCCCTCCGAGATCAATTACCGCGCCAATATCGATGTGATGAAGCGCGCGGGCGTCACCGATCTCGTCTCGCTCTCAGCCTGCGGGTCCTATAAATCCGAGCTCTATCCCGGCCTGTTCGTGCTGGTCGACCAGTTCATCGACCGCACTGTGCGACGCGCCAGCTCCTTCTTCGGCAAGGGCTGCGTTGCTCATGTCCCGATGGCGCGCCCGGTCGGTCCGGTGCTGCAGGCACGGCTCGCCGATGCCGCTACGGCCGAGGACCTGCCCTTCGTGCGCGGCGGTACTCTGGTCACCATGGAAGGCCCGCAATTCTCGACCTATGCGGAGTCGCTGACCTATAAGGCGCTCGGCTACGACCTGATCGGCATGACCGCGATGCCTGAGGCCAAGCTCGCCCGCGAGGCCGAGATCACCTATGCGACCGTCGCAATGGTGACGGATTTCGACTGCTGGCATCCCGAGCAGTCCTCGGTGGATGTCGCTTCTGTCGTCGCCGTGCTGAAGGACAACGCCGAGAAAGCGCGCCGGCTGGTTGCACGCCTCGCCGCGGATTTCCCTGCCGAGCGCGAGCCATGTCCGGGCGGTTCCCATCACGCACTGGACAGCGCCATCATCACGGCGCGCGAGTTCCGCGACCCGAGCCTGGTGGCAAAGCTCGACGCGGTTGCGGGCAGGGTCCTCTGACGGCAGCCTGAGATCGGGGGGGCGGCCTGGACTGGCGGTTCCCTTCGCGCGGCCGCGGCGCTAAGAGAGCGCGTCGCCACAGCGAGCTGTTTCCGTATGGACCGTGATACCCTCCTCGACCTGAAGAACGCGATCCGCTCCATTCCGGATCACCCGAAGCCGGGCATCATCTTCCGGGACATCACCACCCTGCTCGGCGATGCCCGGGCCTTCCGACGTGCGGTCGACGAGCTCGTCCAGCCTTTCGCCGGGCTGAAGATCGCCAAGATCGCCGGCATCGAGGCACGCGGCTTCATCCTCGGCGGGGCGGTGGCCCATCAGCTCTCGGCCGGCTTCATCCCAGTGCGCAAGAAGGGCAAGCTGCCGCATGAGACGGTCAGCATCACCTACTCCCTAGAATACGGCACGGACGAGATCGAGGTCCACAAGGACTCGGTCTCGCGGGGCGAGCGCGTCCTTTTGGTCGACGACCTGATTGCGACCGGCGGCACTGCGGAAGGGGCGGTCAACCTGCTGTCCTCGCTTGGCGCCGAGGTTGTGGCGGCCTGCTTCATCATCGATCTGCCGGATCTCGGTGGAGCGGACCGGGTCCGTCGCCTCGGCGTTCCCGTGCGTACGCTCGTCTCCTTCAGCGGACATTGAGCTCATGAAGATCGGCGGCAAGGCCTATCGGACGATCTGGCTTGCACAGGATGGCTGGCGCGTCAGCGTGATCGACCAGACCAAGCTGCCCTTTCGTTTCGAGACTGTCGCGCTCGGCAGCGCCGAGCAGGCCGCCGAGGCGATCCGCAGCATGGTGGTGCGCGGAGCACCGCTGATCGGCGCGACAGCCGCCTATGGCGTCGCCCTGGCCATGCGCGCAGACCCGTCCGGCCAGGCGCTGGAGGCGGCTGTCGCCTTGCTTGGCGCGACCCGTCCGACGGCGGTAAACCTGCACTGGGCGCTGGAACGGGTGAGCAGCAGACTGGCAGGCCTCGATCCAGCTTCGCGCATGGCAGCTGCCTATGACGAGGCCGCTGCGATCTGCGACGAGGATGTCGCGCTGTGCCGCGCGATCGGCGAGCACGGGCTTGGCGTGATCCGCGGCCTTGCGGTGGGCAAGGCTCCGGGTGAGCGCTTCAATATCCTGACCCATTGCAATGCCGGCTGGCTTGCCACGGTTGATTGGGGCACTGCGCTGGCGCCAATCTATCTGGCGCATGATGCCGGCCTGCCCGTCCATGTCTGGGTCGACGAGACGCGGCCGCGCAATCAGGGGGCGGCGCTGACGGCTTACGAGCTCGGCGCCCATGGCGTGCCGCATACGGTGGTCAGCGACAATGCCGGCGGGCATCTGATGCAGCGCGGGCAGGTCGACATGGTCATCGTCGGCACCGACCGGACCACCGCGACGGGCGATGTCGCAAACAAGATCGGCACCTATCTCAAGGCGCTGGCCGCGCATGACAACGGCGTGCCCTTCTATGTCGCCTTGCCGTCCCCGACGATCGACTGGCGGCTGTCGGATGGGCTCGGCGAGATCCCGATCGAGGAGCGTTCGGCACGCGAGGTTACCCATCTCGCGGGCCTGGGAGAGGATGGCGAAGTCGGCCAGTTCCGGGTGGTGGCGCCCGGCAGCCCCGCCGCCAATCCCGCCTTCGACGTCACCCCGGCGCGGCTCGTCACCGGCCTCATCACGGAACGTGGCGTTGCCACGGCGAGTTCCGAAGGGCTTGCTCGTCTCTTTCCGGATCTGGCGCGCGGAGCTGCGACATGAGTGAAATGGCGCTTCGCGCAGAGATCGTCGCGGTCGCCCAGGCGATCGACAAGGCTGGGTTCTGCCCTTCGAAATCGGGGAATGTCTCGGCCCGCTTCGAAGGCGGATTGCTGATCACCCCGTCCGGCCTGCCCTATGCCCAGACCAAGCCGGAGGATCTGATCCATCTCTCGCTGGACGGCACTGTCCTGAGTGGCGCGCGCAAGCCCTCGTCGGAATGGCCGTTCCATGTTGAGATCTACCAGGCTCGGCCGGATGCCCAGGCGATCGTGCACACGCATTCGCCGCGCGCCACCGCTCTGTCGTCGGCAAGACGCGGCATTCCGGCCTTCCACTACATGATCGCGCTTTGCGGAGGCTCGGATGTGCGTTGCGCGGAATACGCGACCTTCGGCACCCCTGAGCTTGCCAAGAGCGCCGTGACGGCACTGGAGGGGCGCAAGGCGGTGCTGCTCGCCAATCACGGTGTCATCGCGCTTGGACAGACGCTGGCGGGAGCGCACACGATCGTCGCCGAGGTCGAGAATCTCGCGGGGCAGTATCTCGACCTGCTCGCCTCCGGCTTGGAGCCGGTCATACTTGGCGAGGCCGAGATGGAGCGCGTTTCCGCGAAGTTCTCGGGCTATGGCAAGGTGGGGTGAGAACCCCGGCGCGCTTCGAAGCGCGCCGGGCCATGGTCGGGCTTGCCGCGGCGACGGCGCCTGAGACCTTTCAGATTACCCGGCAGATCAGGCCGGTCTGCGCTCGATGAAGACGCAGCCTTCGAAGCTGAAGACCTCCTCGCCATGCTGGTTCACACCGGCATTACGATGGAAGAACAGGCCCCATTGCGGGCGGCTGGCGCTGGCGCGGGTTTGAATGACGGTCGAGCTATAGGTGATCCTGTCGCCGACAAAGACCGGTTTGGACCAACGCAGATTCTTGAAGCCAGGGGAGGGGCCAAGACGTGGCGCCTTTCCGGGCGTGGCGGCGAGCTGGCGTTTGCGGTGAGCGACCATCGTCGCCATCCAGACCGAGGCCGTATGCCAGCCCGAAGCCGCGAGGCGCCCGAAAGAGCTGCTGCGTGCCGCAGCATCGTCCATGTGGAAGGGCTGCGGATCGAAGGCGCGGGCGAAGGCGACGATTTCCTCAGGTGTGAAGACGAAACTGCCGAGCTCGTGGCTCTCGCCGATTTCGATCTCCTCGAAGAAGCGGGCCGGCTGCGTCTCGCCAGCCGGAATCTCGAGCGGGCTCAGCGCGACCGGCAGCACATAGCGGGGCGGGTGCGCCAGCCAGTCGCCCTTGGGCAGGGCGAAGCCGGAGCCCTTGCGACCGAACATGATCCAGTTGGTCTGCTCGAGAACCGGCTCGTTGCGCTGGTTCAGGAGCTCGAATCGAAACTTCACCAGGCCCATTTCGGGGCGTGAGCGTGATTCCTTGGTTTCAACCACGCTGCGGCGTGCGCTGAGGGCATCACCCGGCAGCACCGGCCGGAGCCATTTGACCTCTTCGATGCCAGGTGCGCCCATCGAGGCGGCGTCCAGGACGAAGTCCTCGGCGAGCAGCCGCATCAGCAGCGAGCAGCTATGCCAGCCGGACGCGATGAGCTGGCCGACGAAGCTCTGCTTCGCGGCCGCCGGATCGGTGTGGAAATCCTGCGCGTCGTAGCGCGAGGCATAGGCGATGATGTCGTCCTGCGAGACGGCGACCCGGCCGCTCTGCTTCACCTCTCCGACGACGAAATCCTCGAAATAGCGCATCGGTCGCTCGCGGTTCGGCTCAGTTGGCGAAGCGGAAATGCAGCACGTCGCCATCGGCGACGACATATTCCTTGCCTTCGAGCCGGAACTTGCCGGCTTCGCGCGCACCGCTCTCGCCCTTGTGGGCGATATAGTCGTCATAAGCGATGGTTTCGGCCCTGATATAGCCCTTCTCGAAATCGGTGTGGATCACGCCGGCGGCGGCGGGGCCCTTGGTGCCGTTCTCGATCGTCCAGGCGCGGGCTTCCTTCGGGCCGACGGTGAAATAGGTAACGAGGTTCAGGAGCGCATAACCGGCGCGAATGACGCGGTTGAGGCCCGGTTCGGCAAGGCCGACAGCGTCGAGATAGTCCTTCTGCTCCTCTGCCGGCAGGACGGCGATCTCGCTCTCGATCTTGGCCGAGACGACGACGGCGACTGCACCTTCCTCGGCGGCGCGGGCCTTCACCTTTTCGGAGAAGCCATTGCCCTTGTCGGCGCTGGCTTCTTCGACATTGCAAACATAGAGCACCGGCTTGGACGAAAGCAGGCCGAGCATCTCGAAGGCCTTGCGTTCCTCGGCGGCGACCTGAACCAGGCGCGCCGGCTTGCCGTCGCGAAGCAGGACGAGGCAGCGATTCATCAGGTCGGCCAGCTCCTTGGCCTCCTTGTCGCCCGACTTCGCCTTTTTCTCCAGCGGCTGCACGCGCTTCTCGAGGCTCTCGAGATCGGCGAGCATCAGCTCGGTCTCGATGGTCTCGATATCGTCGATCGGCGAGATCTTGCCCTCGACATGGGTGATGTCGCCATCCTCGAAGCAGCGTACGACATGGGCGATGGCGTCGCATTCGCGGATATTGGCGAGGAACTGGTTGCCGAGGCCTTCGCCCTTCGAGGCTCCGCGCACGAGCCCGGCGATATCGACGAAGGTCAGGCGCGTCGGGATGATCTCCTTCGAACCGGCAATCGCGGCAAGTTTCTCCAGCCGGTCATCGGGGACCGCGACGTCGCCGACATTCGGCTCGATCGTGCAGAAGGGATAGTTCGCCGCCTGTGCCGCAGCGGTCTGCGTCAGAGCGTTGAACAGGGTCGACTTGCCGACATTCGGCAGGCCGACGATACCGCATTTGAAACCCATGATGGCTGGTCCGTTGCGTCGCCGCCGCAAAGGGGCGGTCGCGAGATGATGATTGGAATGTCCAGGGCCTTATTGGGGTCCGGGCGGCAAAAGACAAGATGGCAGGGGCCAGGGACGGCTCACGCGAACGTGCATGGCGAGGCGCTGCGCGGGAGCGCAGGACTTCGCGAGACGGCCCTCTGTCTGTGCCGGTCCATTCGACGGAGCTCTTCCATGCGCGCTCTCTCTGCCAGTCTCTTCGCGGCAGCTCTCGTCCTGACCAGCAGTATCGTTCAGGCCCAGGCGCCGGCGACACGGGTGCGTGGCACGGTCGAAAAGCTCGAGGGCGCGGCGCTGACCGTGAAGACGCCGAGCGGAGAGGACGTCGCGGTCGCCCTGGCCCCCGGCTATTCGGTTGGCGGTGTGGTCAAGGCGGGCGTCAGCGACATCAAGAAGGGCAGCTTCGTGGGCGTCGGTGCGCGGCCGCAAGCGGATGGCACGCTTCTCGCGGTCCAGGTCCTGATCTTTCCCGAGGCGATGCGCGGGACGGGAGAGGGGCACAGGGCCTGGGGGGTCTTGCCCGACAGCACCATGACGAATGCGACGGTGGCCGAGACGGTTTCGCGCGTCGACGGCGCCAATCTTGTCCTGACCTATCCCGGTGGCGAGCAGAAGGTGACGATCACGCCTGATGCCAACATCATCATGGCCGCCCCCGCCGAAGCGTCCGAGCTGTCGCCGGGTGCACAGGTCGCGGTCACGGCGACGCGCCAGGCCGGCGGCGGTCTTCTTGCCAGCCGCGTCACGATCGCGAAACAGGGCGCCCAGTTGCCGCTCTGATGCATCAGCCCCAAAAGTGGGCTGCGGTTTGCGGGAAAGCCGATGCAAACACAAAGCGCTGGTTCATCGGCCCAGATACGAAATCCGGTCCGATGAACCAGCCTTTCAGTCCTCGGCCTTCTCGCCGAGGCGCTTCACCGCGGCATGGCCGCGCGCGTCCATGAAGAGATGCACCTTGTTCTGGAAGCCGGCATCATCGCCCGCGGTGAGCAGTGCGGCGTAATCGGCGCAGGCTGTGCAGAGATCCTCGACCCAGGGCTGCTCCGCCTTGCCGAAATCATTCAGCACATAGGCATGGACGAGAGCCTTGTCGCCGGGATGGCCGATGCCCATGCGGACGCGGCGATAGTCGTTGCCGATCGCGGCCGTCATCGATCGCAGGCCGTTGTGGCCGGCATTGCCGCCTCCAAGCTTCACGCGCAGCTTGGCCGGGGCGAGGTCGAGTTCGTCATGGAAGGCGATCACGTCGGCGGGGGCGATCTTGAAGAAGCGAGCCGCCTCGCCGACCGCGCGGCCGGATTCGTTCATGTAGGTCTGCGGTTTGAGCAGGATGACCTTCTCGCTACCGATCGTTGCCTCGCAAACCTCGCCCTGAAAGCGCGAGCGCCAGGGGGACGCCCGGTATGTGCGGGCAATGGTCTCGACCGCCATGAAGCCGATATTGTGGCGGTTGCGGGCATAGCGCGCGCCGGGATTGCCGAGACCGGCAAAGATCAGCATGGCAGGTCACTCCGGCAGTGGGGAGGGACTCGCGGTCGTGCGCCTCCCTCCAAAGCAAGACGGCCGGGAAACCCGGCCGTCCAAGTGGTCTCGCGAGGGCAGCGCCGAAGCGCGGCATCCTCAGGCCTTGGCGGCCTCGGTGCCTTCGGCTGCGCCCTCGACAGCAGCATCCTCGATCACCGACGGCGCCAGGATCGTGACCAGCGTCAGGTTCTCGCGGGTGGTCAGGCTGACGCCTGCCGGCAGCTTGATGTCGTTGACATGGACAGACGTGCCAACGCCCAGGCCAGCGACGGAGACGTCGAGGGCCTCGGGGATGTTCTCAGGCGCGACGTCGATTTCGACGTTGTGCTCGACGATCTGCAGGGTGCCGCCGGACTTCAGGCCGGGGCAGGCATCCTGATCGACGACGTGGACCGGAACCATGACCTTGATGGTCTGACCGGCGGCGACGCGCAGGAAGTCGACGTGAATCGGGAAATCCTTGACCGGGTCGAGCTGGTAGTCACGCGGAATGACGCGCGTCTTCTTGCCGCCGACATTGATCTCGAAGATCGTGGTCAGGAAGTGGCCGCCATAGATCATCAGGCGGGTCTGGTTGGCGTTGAGCGCGATCGCCTGCGGGGCTTCGCCCGCACCATAGATCACGGCAGGAGTCTGGCCTTGACGACGAACTGCCCGGGCGGCCCCCTTGCCGACCTGGGTGCGCGCCGAAGCCTCGATTTGCTTCACGGCGGTCATGATGATGGTCCTCGTTTTCTTGATAAAGACACGGCCGCCCGATGGCGGCCGTCTTGGTCTCGCGCCCGTGCCTCCAAGGGTGTCAGTCGAGCGCGAGGAGGCTCATAGGCGAAAAAGCGGGAAAGCTCAACCCGGGGAAGGGCGGTTCCGCTCAGGCGGCGACCAGTCCCAGCCGCTCGTCGCGCCGACGCAGCAGATGCATCAGCGGCAGCGCCAGCAGCACCATCCAGGCCTTGCCGATGATCTGGCCCGACAGGAAGTCGAGGCTGCCGAAGGCGAGCCAGAGGAAGACGATGCTGTCGATGACGAGCCCGACAAGGCTGGATGCGATCACGGCCGTGACGAAGCGGCGGCGCTGCAGCGGTGTGTAGACGGCGAAGTCCGCGAGCTCAGAGAGAAGGAAGGCAGCCACCGAGGCGACGACGATCGCCGGCGGTGCCAGGAAGCCGGAGATCGCGGCGCCGACGAAGATCGCGCCCAGCCCGACCTTGGCACCGAGGCGCCGCTGAACGATGTCGCGCAGCACGAGGGCGAGGCCGATCATCAGCACGCCGCTCGGAGCCTTGATGCCCGGGGCGACCGGTACGAGGCAAGGGCCGTTTGGCACGCAGACCGTACCGACATTGCCGAGCATCCAGTTCGCGGCGGGGATGGTGAGCGTGAAAAGGACGAGGGCGACCAGCCCTTCGGTCCAGCGCTGCCGATCAGGAGTCATAGGATGGTCCAGTGTCGTCCGGTGAACAGAGAAAGCCAGCATAGCCCTTCGCCCGCAGTTCACAGGCCGGGCAGGTTCCGCAACCATAGCCCCACGCATGACGCGTCGTCCGGTTGCCGAGATAGCAGCTGTGGCTGTCTTCGACCACCAGATCGAGCAGCGTCTTGCCGCCAAGCTCGCGGGCCAGTGCGAAGGTCTGCGCCTTGTCGCGCCACATCAGCGGCGTGTGCAGCACCAATCGCCGATCGAGCCCGAGATTGAGCGCGACCTGCATCGCCTTGATGGTGTCGTCGCGACAATCGGGATAACCGGAATAATCGGTCTCGCAGACGCCAAGCACGATGTGCCTGCAGTTCCGGCGATAGGCCAGCGCCGCAGCGAAGGTCAGGAAAACCAGGTTCCGTCCCGGCACGAATGTCGTCGGCAACCCGGTATCGGCGAAGGCGATCTCGCTCTCGCGCGTCAGCGCGGTCTCGGAAATCGTGCCAAGCGCAGCGAGGTCGATGATGTGGTCCGGCCCGAGCCGCTCGGCATAGGCCGAGGACAGGGCGGGCAGCTTGTCGCGAATCGCGAGCCGGCAGTCCAGCTCGACGCGGTGGCGCTGGCCGTAATCGAAGCCGACGGTCTCGACCGAGCCGAAGCGGGCAAGGGCCCAGGCCAGCGTGACGGTCGAATCCTGCCCGCCCGAGAACAGGACGAGTGCGCGGCCTCCGCCGGTCGTGGCAGCCGTCATCATGCCATCCCGTTCAGTCGAACAGGCTGGAGACGCTCGATTCGCTCGCGGTGCGCTCGATCGCCTCGCCCATCAGGTTGGCAATGGAAATGACGCGAATGTTGCGCGCCACCTTCACGGCCTCGGTCGGCATGATCGAATCGGTGATCACCAACTCCTTGAGTTTGGAATTGGCGATGCGTGCGACTGCGCCGCCCGACAGCACGCCATGGGTGATGTAGGCGTAGACTTCCCTGGCGCCTTCCGCGAGCAGCGCTTCGGCGGCGTTGCAGAGTGTTCCGCCGGAATCGACGATATCATCAAGCAGGATACAAGAGCGGCCCTCGACCGAGCCGATGATGTTCATCACCTCGGATTCGCCCGGCCGGTCGCGGCGCTTGTCGACGATGGCAAGCGGAGCGTCGATGCGCTTGGCCAGCGCACGGGCACGGACCACGCCGCCGACATCCGGTGAAACGACCATGGCGTTCTTGTAGTCGAGCCGTTCCTTGATATCGCGCGCCATCAATGGTGCGCCGAACAGGTTGTCGGTCGGGATGTCGAAGAAGCCCTGGATCTGCCCAGCATGGAGATCGAGCGTCAGAACGCGGTCGACGCCGGCATGGGTGATGAGATTGGCGACGAGCTTGGCCGAGATCGGCGTACGGCCCGAGGCACGGCGATCCTGCCGGGCATAGCCGAAATAGGGGATCACCGCGGTGATGCGCCGTGCCGAGGAACGGCGCAGGGCATCCGTGATGATCAACAGCTCCATCAGGTGGTCATTGGTGGGGAAGGAGGTCGATTGGATGACGAAGACGTCCTGCCCGCGAACATTCTCCTGGATCTCGACGAAGACTTCCATGTCGGCGAAACGCCGGACCTGGGCCTTGGCAAGAGGGATTTCGAGGGAGGCACAAATCGCTTCGGCGAGCGGCCGGTTGGAGTTGCCGGCGACGACTTTGAACGAAGAGGGCATGCCGTGGCGCACCGTGAGGACTGGCGGGGGCGGGAGTCGTGAGACCGGCTGAATTCGCAGCGCTCATAACAGCGCCATGACAATGAGTCGACCGCTGCACTGCAAAAACAGTGCGCGAATCACGCCCCATCCCACTGCGTTCAGCGGGATGCCCCGCTCAGGAGCGCTTGCCGCTGGTCGCAGCAGCCGTCTTGGTTTTCGCCTTGTCCTTATCCTTGGCGCTGTCTGCGGCAGGTTTGTCCGGCACCGGAGCGGTCACGAGGAAACTCGCGATCGCGTCCATCGAATCCGATGCTGCCTTGGCGACGATGGTCTGGTCGATGCTCGACCAGGGGTCGCCGCCACCGCCGCGCCTGCCGAGGCTCTCGCCCTGCACGCGCTGGGCGCGCTTCTTGCCCTCGTCATAGACGTCCCAGACGAAGGCCAGCGCGGTCTGGCCGTCTTCTGTCGGCTGGGCGGTCAGATAGCCGCGAACCCGGAAGCGCGCGGGTGCATTGCCGGCGACGATCTCCATCTTGCGTTCCGCCGCCGCCTCGCCGAGCAGGCTCGCAAAATTCGTGGTGACCTGGTCGGGCGCACCGGAGATGCTCTGGACCGAGACCGGGACGCCGGGCGCATCGACGCGCGGACGCGCAGCCGTGCTGGTGGTTTCCTGGCAGCCTGCGAGCGCAAGCGCGAGAGCTGGCCCCAGAACGAGGCCACTTAAACGACTAAACATGACGCCTCCCGCTTTTTGCGTACGGGTTTGCTGAGGATTCCCTGCGTGACTCTTGTAGGGTCAACGGATCGCGAGGTCCAGATCGGGCAAGTTCAGATTTTCTGCGCCTGTTTCGCCGACGAGATAGGTGCGGCCCAGGCACATCGCGGTCTCGCTCGCTGAATCCATCAGAATCATATGGGCGAACATCACCATGCCCGGAGCGACCGGCCAGTCGTTGTTCTCGTAGAACATCGGCCAGTCCATCCAGCTCGGCGTGAACTTTGCGCCAAGCGAGTAGCCGCAGGCATTGAGCCGGTGGCTGGAAAGACCGTGCTCGTCAAAGACGCGGGCGTGGGCGGCGAAGACATCGCCGGCGGTCCGCCCCGGCTTCAGTTCAGCCTCGCAGGCGAGCAGAGCCGCTTTGGCAACTCCGTGATAGCGCAGATGCAGCGGACGGGGCTTTCCGACCACGACCGTTCGCATGATCGCAGCATGGTAGTGCCTGTCGACGCCAGCGAATTCGAGCGTGATCTGGTCCTGCGCGTCGAGCGTCCGGCGGCCCGCCTTATAGCGGCAAAGCAGGGCGTCGCGGCCGGAACCGATGATGAATTCGTTGGCCGGATAGTCGCCGCCACCCGTGAAGATCGCATTGTGCTGTGCGGCCAGGATCTCGCCCTCGTCGGCGCCGGCCCGGATCAGGTCGAGCGCTGCCCTGTCGGCGGCGTCGGAGAGAGCAGCCGCGCGCCGGACACAGGCAATCTCTTCGACCGATTTCACGGCGCGCAGCCGTGTCACGATCGTCGAGCTATCGACGAGATCGCTGACCTCAGCGAAGGCCGCTTCCAGCCTGCGGCCGTTTGCAGCGACGAGACCGTAGGATTCAAATTCCACGCCGATGCGCTTGCCGGCCAGGCCGAGATCCTGTGCCAGCATGAGCAGGTCACGCGCAGGATTTGCGTCGCGGCCATCCTTCCAGATGCGGATATCGGTCAGGTTCGAGGTGTGCTGAGCCTGGCGCAAATCGGCAGAGCGGGTCAGCAACGCCATCCTGCCATCGGCCTTCACCACAAGGCACTGGAAGAAGCAGAAGCCGAACGTATCGTAGCCCGTCAGCCAGAACATCGATTCCTGCTGGAACAGGAAGAGCGCATCGAGCCGCTCGGCTTGCATGGCTGCCAGCAAAGCCTCGCGCCGGCGGGCGAATTCGGCGGGTGAGAAGTGCAGGGCCATGGCTCGCGAATCCCCTATGCTGACACGGTCCTCATGTTTAGGCCGGGCTCGCTCGGGCTCAAAGGACGTGGACGATGTGCCGCTGCGATTGCGGCCGAGGCCTTCGTCGCCCATATCAGGCGTGCTATGGAGCGCCGGCATCCGGCCTTGGAGATTGATGATGGCCACGACCTCGAACCGCATACTCGACGACCTCGCTCGTCTGGTCACCGACGCCGCGGGAGCCGCCCAGGGTGTGCGCCGCGAGGTCGAGACGGTCGCCCGCACGCAGATCGACCGCCTCCTGCGCGAGATGGACGTCGTGACACGCGAAGAGTTCGAAGCGGTGCGCGAGATGGCGGTTCTGGCCCGTGAGGAGAATGACAAGCTCGCCGCACGGCTGGCTGCTCTCGAGGCTGCGCGCGACAAGGGCTGAGCCGGCCTGCGTTCCGGCTGTGGACAGCAGCCGGCAGGGATTGAGCCCAGCCCCCGAATCCGCCGAGCCTGCATCAGGTGTTGGGAGCGTCGTCGCGCCTGCGCTATCGTCGAAGGAGAGGTGATTCGCCGGCCGCATCCGTTTGGGGTGCGTTTGGCGGTCAGGAGGCCATGTAGCGGCTTCCGCAGTCTTGTTGCGTCCCGCGCTTCCCCGTCGCCGTGTTCCCGTTCTCGAACGAGCTGGACCCGCATTCCCGCGGGGAGCTGGCAGTTGGACCCTGGGCATGATGGACCTTGACCTGGACGCAGAAGCCGAACGGCCTGCCAATCCTCTCGACCTGATCGAGCGCCTCGCAGCACTCAACAACTGGACGTTCGACCGCGACAGCGATGACGAGCTCTCCGTCGCCGTCACCGGTGGCTGGTCGGATTATCACGTCGCGATCACTTGGCTTTCCGAGGTGGAGGCGCTCCATATCGCCTGTGCCTTCGATCTCAAGGTTCCGGAGCGGCGGCGCGGCGAGGTTCTGCAGCTTGTCAGCCTCGTCAACGAGCAGCTCTGGCTCGGCCATTTCGACCTCTGGAGCTCGGAGAACGTGGTGATGTATCGCCACGCACTCCTGCTTTCAGGCGGTGCGGAGCCGACCGACGAGCAGGCCGCTGCACTGATCAAATCGGCAATCGATGCTTGCGAGCGCTATTTCCAGGCCTTCCACTTCGTGGTCTGGGCCGGCAAGAGCGCGCGCGAGGGGCTCGAGGGCGCGATGCTCGAAACAGTCGGGGAAGCTTGAGCCCCCGGTTTCGTCATGCCCGGGCTTGACCCGGGCATCCCTTGCCGCTTCTGGTCGTGCGACGCCCGGCTGCGGGCTGCGCATGACGCTCCATACCGTTTCTCGTGAGGCCTCCATGTCCCGTTCCCTGCCGCAAACGCTTGTCCTCATTGGTGCGGGCAAGATGGGAGGCGCCATGCTCGAGGGCTGGCTGCGCATCGGCATGGATCCGACCGGGATCACGCTGATCGACCCGAAGCCCTCGGACGAGATCGCGACGCTGGCAGCTGAGAAGGGGATAGCGCTCAACCCCGAGACACGCTCGGTGCCGCCGACCGAGGTTCTCGTGCTCGCGACCAAGCCGCAGATGCTCGATACGGCAGCGCCCTCGGTCCAGACGTTCATCCAGCCGCAGACCCTGCTGATTTCCATTCTGGCCGGCAAGACGCTCGGCGACCTCTCGGCGCGGCTGTCCAATGCGACGGCGATCATTCGCGCGATGCCGAACCTGCCGGCTTCCGTGCAGCGCGGCGTCACTGCGGCTGCCGCCGGACGGGGTGTCAGTGCTGATCAACGGGCGATGGCGGATGCGTTGCTCGGCAGCATCGGAAAGGTCGAATGGCTCGCGACCGAGGATCTGATCGACGCGGTCACGGCGGTTTCCGGCTCCGGTCCCGCTTATGTCTTCCATCTCGTCGAGTGTCTGGCGGCGGCTGGCGTCGCAGCTGGACTTCCGGCCGAGACGGCGGAGCGCTTGGCCCGTGGGACGATCGAGGGAGCAGGGGAGATGCTTTATCAATCGCCGCTGTCGCCGGCGACTTTGCGCCAGAACGTGACCTCGCCCGCCGGAACGACGGCCGCAGCACTCGAAGTGCTGATGGCCGATAATGGGCTGGCGCCGCTGATGCGCCGCGCGGTAGCTGCCGCGAAACGTCGCGCCGAAGAGCTTTCCGGCTGATCGGGCTTTCCTCAGCCGTGATCCAGACCTACCTTTCCGTCATCGCTTTGCGAATGGAGAGGTCCGATGGCCCGCAAACCCGCTTCCCCCAAAGCTGAAAAGCCTGCTGCAGGCGCGCCGCCCGCCGACTCGCGGAAGGCGGTGGTGGACGCGCTCTTCAATCTTGCGGCCGCGCGGCCGTGGGATGAGATCGAGCTCGGCGATATCGCGGCCGAGGCCGGTGTCTCGCTTGCGACATTGCGCAATCTGTTCCCGTCCAAGCTCGCCATTCTCGGCGGGCTGACCCGTATCGTCGACGATGCGGTGCTCGCCGGACAGTCCGACGACCTCGCCGAGGAATCCTATCGCGAGCGGACGTTCGATATCGTCATGCGCCGCCTCGACGCGCTTGCCCCTTACAAGGCTGGCCTGCGGCGCGTGATGCCGGCGTTGCGGCGCGATCCCCTGGCGCTCGCGGCTCTCAATCGCGGTGCGGTCAATTCCTGGCGCTACATGCTGGCCTCGGCGGGGATCCCGACGGAGGACGCGCTGGGAGGGGTGCGCGTGCAGGGCGCGGTGCTGTTGATGGCACGTGTCGCCGATGTCTGGCTCGACGACGACGAGCCGGAACTCTCCCGGACGATGGCTCGTCTCGATCGCGAACTGAAGACTGCGAGCTGGGTGATGTCGCGAGCCGAGGATATCCATCGGCTCACGGCTCCGTTGCGCGGACTTGCCCGTGCCTTCTGCGGGGTGCGCCCGCGGGTTCGTCGCAGGGAGCGCGGTGCCGACGGCCGCCGGGACGAGGATAACGAGGATTTCGCCCCCGCCATCTAGCGGTGCCGCGCCATTAAAATGAGGCGAAAACGGGGCAGAATTAACAAGGCCTTAGTTGTTGCCCGGGGAGTGTGAAGAATCACACCTCGCGAGGCTCCTCTATGCCGTTTCTGAAGAAGCTTGCTGCCTTGTCCATCGGCCGTTCGTTCGGTCTCATCGCCATTCTGGCTGCCGTCCTCGCCATCGGTGGGGTGAGCTTCACGCTCGTCCAGGCCCGCAGCGAGATGATCTCTCTCAAGCGCGCCGAGATGAAGAACGCGGTCGAGGCGGCCGCGTCCACGGTCAACAGCTTCCTGGCGCGGGCTGAAAAGGGTGAGCTGAAGGAACCCGAGGCGAAGAAGTTGGCGCTCGACGCCATCTCGGCAGCGCGCTTCGACAACGGAAACTACTATTTCGTCGTCAACTTCGACGGCATCAGCGTTCTGCATGCCAACAAGAAGATCGAGACGACGGACATGATGCCGTTGAAGGACGCGACCGGAAAGTTCTTCGTCAAGGAGATGGTCGATCTCGCCAAGGCAAAGGGCACCGGATTTCTTGACTATTTCTGGCTGAGAACGAGCGACAAGGAGCCTTCTCTCAAGATTTCCTATGTCGTCTCGGTGCCGAAATGGAACTGGGTCGTCGGTTCCGGGCTGCATGTCGACGATGTCGACGCGGCCTTCCGTGGCATGATGCTCGACGTGGCCAAGGTTCTGGTTCCGCTCGGTCTGCTCATGCTTGGCTTGGTCGTGTTCCTGAGCCGCCGTTCTTCGAGCATGCTGACTTCGCTCTCGGACACGATGAACGAACTCGCGACCGGCAACCTGCAAAGCGCGATCGCACATCAGGAGCGGAGCGACGAGATCGGCAGCATGGCGCGTGCGCTCGTCGTCTTCCGCGATGCGGCTCTGGCGAAGGAGGAGGTCGAGGCCGACAAGCAGCGCGTCGAGGCGCAGGCGAGCGCGCATCGCGACGCCGCCGATCTGGACCGTCGCCGCAATGAATCCGAGCGAGCCCAGAGCTCGGCCCAGCAGGAAACGGTTGTCCGTGCGCTCGGGGCGGGTCTTGAACATCTCGCGGAGGGGGACCTGACCTACCGGATCGCGGACGTCTTTGCGGCCGACTACGTCAAGCTCAAGGATGACTTCAATGGCGCGATTGCCCGTCTCCAGGAGACGATGCGCCAGATTGCGACCAATACCGAAAGCATGAAGGCAGGCTCGGGTGAGATCAGCCAAGCGGCCGATGACCTCGCCAGCCGGACCGAGCAGCAGGCCTCATCCGTGGAGGAGACGGCAACCGCGCTTGACGAACTCACCGCCACCGTGCGGCAGACCGCCGAAAGCGCGCGCCTCGCAAGCCAGGCGACCACTCAAGTCAAGACCGAGGCTGAGCAGTCGACTCAGATCGTGCGCGACGCAGTCTCGGCCATGGGCGGCATCGAGAAGTCCGCGGACGAGATCTCCCAGATCGTGGGCGTCATCGACGAGATTGCCTTCCAGACCAATCTGCTGGCACTGAATGCCAGCGTCGAGGCGGCGCGCGCGGGCGATGCCGGCAAAGGCTTCGCGGTCGTCGCGTCCGAGGTTCGGGCACTGGCGCAGCGCTCTGCCGAAGCGGCCAAAGAGATCAAGGCACTGATCACCGCTTCGACCGTCGAGGTCGACAAGGGCGTCGCACTGGTCGGCCAGACCGGCAATGCCCTGCAGCGGATGGCGGGCGAGATCACTCGCGTCACCGCGCTGGTTGCCGAGATTGCCTCGGCAGCGCAGGAGCAGGCGGCTGGCCTCCAGGAGGTCAACAGTGCCGTCAACGAGATGGACCAGGCGACGCAGCAGAATGCCGCCATGGCCGAGACTGCGTCG
>UBZM01000119.1 GCA_900470095.1 Hyphomicrobiales bacterium | reverse complement strand
TGAAACGGAGGCCGAGCCCAGGGCGCTGCTGTTGAGAACGAGAAGGTTGGACATGGTTGCGATCCTGAAACGGAGGGAATGGCTTCGATGCATTGCAACATAGCGGTTCACTTCACGCACCAGAACGCCCATAGTGGGAACCATACTGTTGCTCTCAGGGGAACACTCTCATGTCGGAGCTCGATGACATCCGTAGCTTCATTGCCGTGGTCGAGACCGGCGGATTCGGGCGCGCGAGCAAGGTGCTGGGTCTGTCGAAGTCGATTGTCAGCCGCCGCATCGCACGGCTCGAAGCCGATCTCGGGACCCGGCTGCTCAGCCGCACGACCCGCGGCATCAGCCCCACGGAGGCCGGGATCGAGTTCAAGGCACGCGGCGAGCGCATCCTTGCGGACCTCGCGGAGGCGCGTGAATCGGTGGCGCAGCAGACGGGTGGCGTTGCCGGGCGACTGCGTCTGTCGATGCCGCTGACCTTCGGAGTGAGCCATGTCGCGCCGGTCCTAGCCGAACTGGCGCATCGCCACCCCAAGCTTGAACTCGATGTCGAGGCCAGCGACCGCTATGTCGATCTGATCGGAGAACGTTTCGATGCAGCGATCCGGATCGGCACCCTCAAGGATTCCAGTCTGGTGGCGCGGCGCATCGCACCGGTCTACGGAGCCGTGGTCGCGAGCCCGGGCTATCTCGAACGCAGGGGGCGCCCCGTCTCGCCGCTCGATCTGACCGAGCATGACTGTCTCATCTATACGGGTACTGCGACGACGGATTGGACCTTCCGGATGAGCAAACGCTGGGTTTCGGTCAGGCCGACCGGTCGGATGCGCTCGGACAGCGGGGAGACCCTGGCGGAATGGGCGGAGGCTGGACTCGGCCTTGCCGTGCTGCCGACCTTCATGCTCACGGACGCGATCAGCAGAGGCGCCCTCGAGCACCTGTTGTTGGACTATCCGATGAAGGAGCAGGGACTTTTCGTCGTGCGCCCGCCGGGCGCCTATGTTCCCGGCAAGGTGCGCGTTCTGATCGATCTCCTGGTCGAGCGTTTCGGAGGCGAGCCGAGCTGGGATCGCTGCCAGATGGCGGCCAAGGCACGCGGATTGTCGTTCGGCGCGGAGGCTGTTTCCGATGATGCCGTTGCGTCGGAAGCCAGGCTGCCTGCACATCAATTGGCGTGATCTTCGGCATCACATGATTTGGCGTTGCATTCCCTGAATGAGCGGCCAGTCTGCACGCGCTCAAAAACGGAGATTGCGATGCTGCTCGTTGGAATGCTGGACAGTCCCTATGTGCGGCGCGCCGCCATTACCGGAACCCTGCTCGGGGTCGAATTCGAGCATCGCTCCGTCTCCGTGTTCCGTCATATGGATGCGTTCCGAGCGATCAATCCAATGATCAAGGCCCCCTCGCTGGTTTGCGACGATGGCACGGTGATCAGCGAGTCGCTGCTGATCATTCAGCATTTCGAGGATGTCGCCGGCCGTTCTCTGCGACCGATCGAAGACGTCGCGCGGGTCCGTGATCTCAGCCTGACCGGCATTGGCATCGTCGCGGCGGACAAGGCCGTCTCGGTGGAATATGAGCGCAAGCGTCCGGAAGCCCAGCGCTACGCGCCCTGGCAGGAGCGCATCGTGACGCAGTTGCACACCGCGCTGGATCTGCTGGATCAGGCGGCCCGGCGCGGTGAACTGGGCTCGGGGCCGGAGCTCGAGCCTGCCGATATCGCCGCTGCCATCGCCTGGGGGTTCTGCCGCTTCGTGATCCCGGAATATGTCGAGGAGAGCCGCTGGCCGGCTCTTGCTGCGCAGGCGCGCGCCTGCGAGGAGCTGGCGGTGTTCAAGGCCTGGCCAATCGACCGGGAGTGAGCACCCGGTACTGCTTGCTCAGTTCTGGACGAAGTTCGTCGGCAGCGGTTTGACCGCAGGGCCGCTGAAGCTGCCGGTCTTGGCGTCGCTCGGATCGGCATGGCTGAAGCCGAGCGAGGCGGCGGGGCCGGGGCCCTGGACCCAGCCAGGTGGCGGGGCGGAGGCGGCCTTGGCGCGCGCGGTCGCAACCGTCACCTTGCGACCCTCGGGCGCGGGACGGCTGACAGCGGCGAAGAGCGAGTCCAGATTCGAACGGTCGGCGTCATATTGCGCAACGATCGGCGTGGGGGCAGGGCTGCCACCGTTGTTCCGCTCGGTCCGGGCTATCACCGTGCTGCCGAGTTGCGGCCGGCTCGGCGGCATCGGATGAGTGATCGTGACCAGCTTGCCTTCCTGCTGGACGGCCGGCGCCGGGTCGGCATCGCTGCCGCGCAACGAGCCCGTGGCGAGGTTGGCGAAGGCGACCGGGCGCGACGGCGGCAGCGATGCCGACCCG
>UBZM01000079.1 GCA_900470095.1 Hyphomicrobiales bacterium | reverse complement strand
CCCGGGTTACTCGAACATGTGATGAGGAGGCGACGGCTACCGGTGCGATAAGGAGGCCGCGCCCCTGCGAAGGCGGCGGCCATTCCTGCCGAGATGGTCGCTTGGCCCCTGCGAGGCGCGCTCGATGACGGCGGCGACTGAGCGAACGATCGCCTCTCCGGGATGATCCCCGGCGAATCGCCGCCACAGATCCGATCGATGCAGCTGCAATGGTGACGGCGTGCCGATTCGCAGCGTGGAGCTCCTGCATTTGTGCTCTGCACGACGTGATGCGAGTGGCTGTTGCATCCTTGCTACGGAGGCGATCTGCCGCCGGCTTTGCGGCTTGCCGGGGCGCCCGGAAACGGCCATCTTGCGCGCCTATGCGAAGCGGTCACGGTCGCGCTGAATGGACCCAGCCCCTGTGCCACACGAGGCAGCGGACCGAGGGAGAATAGCAGTCGTGACGTTTCGAATGAACGGCCGAGGGGCCGGCGCGACATTGGCCTTGGCCTTGTTTGTCGCGCTTCATGCCGGGGCCGCTGCGCAGGCCACCACACAAGCCAATGCGCCGACCCGCACCACCGAGCCGCTTGAGCCTGCCGAAAGCCTTGAAGGCAATTATCTGGCCGCGATCGTGGCCGGTGCCGGCCGAGACCTTGGCGCGGCCTCGGTCTTCCTGCGGGAGGCGATCAAGGGCGATCCGAAGAACAACGATCTGCTGGAGCGCGGCTTCGTCGCCTTCCTGGCCGATGGCTCCATGGATGACGCGTTCCGCGCTGCCGAGAAGCTGGTGCAACGCGACCCGAGCAACGGGCTGGCGCAACTCGCGATCGGTATTCGCGCCATCAAGCAGAAGCAGTATCAGACGGCGCGCAATCACTTGCAGCGCGGCGGGCGTGGGCGTTCCGCCGACATCACGGCGACCCTGCTGTCCGCATGGTCCTACGCCGGCTCCAACCAGACAAACCGCGCGATCGAGACGCTCGAGCGGCTCAAGGGCGAGCCCTCCTATAATCTCTTCCGCGACTATCATGCCGGCCTGATCCTCGACATCGCCGGCCGCAAGGCGGATTCCGAGCGCAGGCTCAAGGCGGCCTATGAGGCCGAGAAGACGACGCTGCGTCTCGTCGACCTCTGGGCTCGCTTCCAGGCCCGCTCCGGCGATTTCGACGGAGCCGCGGCAACCTATGGCGCCTTCGACAGGCTGCTGCCGAATCACCCCATCGTGCGTGACGGATTGACCCGGGTCGCAGCCAAGGAGCCGCTTGCCCGCACGGTCGCCACGGCGCAGCAGGGTGCGGCGGAAGTGCTCTACGGCCTCGCCAGTGCCGGCAATCGCCAGGGGGATGAGGCGGCTGCGCTGCTCTATCTCAGGCTTGCCCTCTATCTCGACCCCAATCACGATCTGGCTGTCCTGACGCTCGGCGACATCCTCGAGCGGGCCAAGCAGCTCGACGATGCGGTGACGGTCTACAACAGCATGCCGTCCAGTTCGCCGCTGGCCTCCAATGCCGAGATCCAGTCCGGCCTGGCGCTGGAAGCGCTTGGCAAGTCGGACGAGGCGGTGAAGCATCTCGAAGCGCTGATCGCAGCGCGTCCTGACGATGTCGATGCGCTCTCGGCGCTCGGCAATGTCTACCGTTCACGCAAGCGCTTCGCCGAGGCTGCCGACACTTATGACAAGGCGATCGCGAAGCTCGCTTCGCCGGGCCGCTCGAACTGGGACCTCTATTACTTCCGTGGCATTGCCCGTGAGCGCATCAAGCGCTGGGCGGAGGCCGAGGAGGATCTGCGCAAGGCTCTCGAGCTGATGCCGGAGGCGCTGGGGCGCGAGCGGGCGCTTGTGCTCAACTATCTCGGCTACTCCTTGGTCGATCAGCATCTCAAGCTCGATGAAGCCCTGGGCATGCTGCGCCGGGCCGTCGAGCTGCGCCCGCGCGACGGCTACATCACCGATTCGCTCGGCTGGGCTTACTACCGGCTCGGTCGCTATACCGAGGCGACCCGCGAACTCGAGCGCGCGATGGAGCTGCGGCCCTCCGACCCTGTGATCAACGATCATCTCGGCGATGTCTATTGGCGCGTCGACCGCAAGCTGGAGGCGGTGTTCCAGTGGAACGCCGCCCGCGATCTCAGCCCGGAACCCGAGGATCTGCTCAAGATCAAGCACAAGATCGAGAAGGGGCTCGAGGAGCCCCCGTCGGCCAATGCCGCCGAGCCGAAGGCGGATGGCGGCTGACCGATGCGCTGTGATGCGGTGACGGACCTCGCGTGCCTGTGGCGCTGACGACCCGCGCTCGCGCCAAGGTCAATCTCGATCTGAAAATCCTCGGCCGCCGCGCCGATGGCTATCACGAGCTGAAGAGCCTCGTCGCCTTCGCCAGCGTCGGTGATTCGCTGGCGCTGGAACCGGCTGCAGGCCTCGGCCTGACGATCAGCGGTCCGCAAGGCCCCTGTCTCTGCGCGGATGAGGGCAATCTGGTTCTCCGTGCCGTGCAGGCCCTGGCAGACGAGCTCCCCGGACTGCGAGCTGGTCATTTCCACCTCGTCAAACGTCTGCCGGTCGCCTCCGGCATTGGCGGAGGCTCGGCTGATGCGGCAGCAGCCTTGCGCCTGCTGGCGAGGCTGAACAGTCTGTCGCCTGCCTCGCCCGAGCTGCAGCGCGCCGCCATCAGGGTTGGCGCCGATGTCCTGGTCTGTCTCGAGTCGCGCGCACGCATCATGGCCGGGATTGGCGAGCGCCTCGGCCCCGCGCTGTGCCTGCCGCCGCTCTTCGCCATTCTGGTCAACCCGAATGTCGCCGTCGGCACCGCAGACGTTTTTCGTACGCTCGGACTTGTGCCGGGGCAATCTTGCCCGGCCGCGGCGGAATCGGGCATCGGTGCGGCAGAGGGTTTCGCTGGTGCCACGGACCTGCTTACCGCGCTGCATCGGACCGGCAACGATCTCGAGGCTCCGGCGGCCCAGGTCGCGCCGGTCATCACGGAGGTCCTGCAGTGGCTGTCCCGGCTGCCGGGCTACCGGCTCGGCAGAATGTCAGGCTCGGGCGCGACCTGCTTTGCCCTGTTCGACGATTGCCGGCGGAGCGCTGCCGCGGCCAAGCTGCTGGCTGATGAGCGGCCGGATTGGTGGATCAAGCCGACCCTGCTGAGGTGAAGTCCGCGGGCTGCTCAGTGCGCCCGCGCCACGCTCAGTGCGCCCGCGCCACGCAGAAATCGACCGTCTCGTTCAGTGCCTGCTTCATCGGTGATGAGGGGAAGAGGCCGAGCGCATCCTTCGCCATCTTGGCGTAGTGCTGGGCTCGCTCGATCGTATCGTCGAGGGCGCGGTGGCGGCGCATGATCGCCTGCGCCTCCTCGAGATCGCCGTCCTTGATCTCGCCATCCTGCAGCGTGCGACGCCAGAAGGCTCGTTCGGTTTCGTCGCCGCGCCGGAAGGAGAGCACGACCGGCAGGGTGATCTTGCCCTCGCGGAAATCGTCGCCGGTGTTCTTGCCGAGCTTGTTGGCGACGCCGCCATAATCGAGCGCGTCGTCGATGAGCTGGAAGGCGATGCCGAGATTGAGTCCGTAGCTGCGGCAGGCGGCAGCATCGGCCTTGGGCGATTCCGCGATCACCGGGCCGACTTCGCAGGCCGCGGCGAACAGCTCTGCGGTCTTGCCGCGGATGACGGCGAGATACTCGTCCTCGGTCGTCGCGGTGTTCTTGGCCGCGGCGAGCTGCATCACCTCGCCTTCGGCGATGACGGCGGCAGCGGTGGAGAGAATATCCAGGGCGCGAAGCGAGCCGACCTCGACCATCATCTTGAAGGCCTGGCCGAGCAGGAAGTCGCCGACCAGCACGCTCGCTTCATTGCCCCAGACCATGCGGGC
Source organism: Hyphomicrobiales bacterium (assembly GCA_900470095.1). Classification (GTDB taxonomy): domain Bacteria; phylum Pseudomonadota; class Alphaproteobacteria; order Rhizobiales; family Beijerinckiaceae; genus Allobosea. The sequence continues at coordinate 15,720 of UBZM01000079.1, read as the reverse complement.
CGCGAGCTTGCCGCGGCGCATGTCGCTCTCGTCGACGACATCGTCATGGAGCAGCGTCGCGGTGTGCATGAACTCGACGCTGGCCGCGAGCTTGACATGACCCTCGCCGCGATAGCCGCAGAGCGCCGCCGTGGCCAGCGTCAGCATCGGCCGCAGGCGCTTGCCGCCCGAGGAGATCAGGTGGTTGGCGACCTCGGGGATCATGGTGACGTCCGAACCGGTACGCGACAGGATCATCGCATTGACACGCTCCATGTCGGTGCGTGTCAGGCCGACGAGACCCTCGATGCTGGCCTGTCCCTGTTCCTTGTCCTCGAAGGGTACGACGACGCCCACGCTGCTCACTCCGGCCGATTTCAGCTTTGTTGCATTGCCACAACCGTTGCATGGGTGGCCAGCCCCCGCAATCGCACTTTGACGCCGCACCCGGGAGACCAGGGCCGAAAATGGCTTGCGCGCGGAGCCTGCCTTCGTCTCCATGACACAATGCACGAACTCGTCCGTACCAATGACCTTGTCCTGCTTGGCGCCATCGAGGCGCTGCTCGCATCCGCCAATCTCGATTGTCTGATCGCCGACCAGCATATGAGCGCGCTCGAAGGCATGACTGGAGCCTTCCAGAGGCGCCTGCTCGTGCGCGAGGTGGATCGCCGAAGGGCCCGCGCGCTTTTGATCGAGGCAGGGTTCGGTGCCGAGCTGCGCGATGAGTGATTCGCAGACGGATCTCGGCGAGATCGTCCAGGATCGACTGCTCGATGGCCGCCTGATTCTTCGCCAGCCGAAGAAGGGACATCGTGCCGGCACCGATGCGATTCTGCTCGCTGCGGCGTTGTCGGAAGATGAGACAGGCCCGCTGGCCGATTTTGGCGCTGGCGTCGGGACTGTCGGTCTGGCCGCGGCGATACTTCGGCCGGAGCTGACGGTCACACTGATCGAGCGGCATCGCGGCCTTGCGGCGCTGGCCGAGCAGAACATCGTCCTGAACGGCTTCGGCGATCGGGTCAGGCTCGTTGCGGCCGATGTCGGGGCCGGTGCCGAAGCCAGCCTTGTGCCAGCAGGTTTCGCCTGCGTGGCAATGAACCCGCCCTTCTTTGCAGACGATACGGTGAAAGCGTCGCCAGTGAGCAACCGGCGAACGGCGCATGTCGCCGATCAGCCGTTCGACGCCTGGTTGAAGGCAGCGCGCCGGCTGCTCAAGCCGCGTGGGCGCGTCGCGATCATTCATCGGGCCGAGGCGCTGGGAGCTATTCTGCACGGGCTTGAAACCGGCTTCGGTGGCATTGCCATCCGCCCCGTGCATGCTTCGGCCGATCGGCCGGCGATTCGCATCATCGTCACGGCGACGTTGAACAGCAGAAAGCCGGCAGTGCTGCTGCCGGCCTTTGTCTTGAACGGGCCTGATGGCCGCTTCACCGAACTCAGCGAAGCGGTTCACCGTGGCCGGGCACTGCTCCGCTAAAGCATCGGCCCGAAAAGTGGATTGCGGTTTTCGGGAAAGCCGATGCGAACACAGAAGGAGAGATCAGCGGCAGATCCGCTGCTGCTGCACGACCCAGCGCCAGCCATCCCAATAGCGGAACGGGCGGAAGAAGCAGCGCGGGCGGTAATACGGAGGGCCATAGCCATAATAAGGCTGCGGACCGCCATAATAGGGCCGGCCGTAATAGGGGCGCGGCGGACCCCAGCCCGGGCCGTAGCCATACTGGATCTGCTGATAGCCATGATCCGGCTGCGCGGCTGCGCTCAGGCCGAGGGTAACGACCTGGGCCGAAGCCGGGGCGCTGGCGATGACGCCGCTGCTGAGGCTGACGACGGCCGCGACACCGAGAAAAGCTTTGCGAAGCATGGCGTGGATTCTCTCCCCTGCCTGGTGCCCGCGGCCCTTGCCGCGCGGTCGAACACCAATTCGCGGAAGATGCTAATGCGCAAAAACTGAACGGCGCGACACCGCGCCGTTCAGCTACCCTTCATCGGGCCGCCACATGGCAGCCACAATTCACGCCGCGATTAGCGGCAGACACGCACCGAACGCACCACCCAGCGATAGCCGTTCCAGACGCGGCGATTGCTGTAGAAGCAGCGCGGACGATAGACCGGGCGACCGTAATAGGGGCGGCGCGGACCATAATAGGGACGCGGGCCATAGTACTGCGCCTGCTGGACCAGATCAGTCGGAGCCTGCGTCGTCTGCATCGTGCCGGTGCTGACCGGTGCGGCCGTTGCGGGGGCGACGGTGAAGGCCGCGAACATGAGGGTGAGCGCTCCGAAGAGAGCGGCAATGAAACGTGATGACAGCATTAAGCTACTCCTGCTGGCTGGCGCCGCCGGCCCGTCTCAAGCGCTCGCCCCGAACGCCGCGGACTGTACGGTTGCTGCGGAGATTATCCCGCCGATCATGAACGAATGCTGTCCGCGTCGGTTCCATGGTCATGCGCGGAATGCTTGACCGCGCGCCGTGGCTACCCCTAAGCACGCCGCTATTCTTAGATTGTCTGGAAGGCTCAAGCTCTTGGCCGGTGCTCCCGTCTCCGATCCGATGAACCCGACCCGCTCGTTCCAGGGCCTGCTGCTGACCTTGCAGCGCTTCTGGGCGGAGCGCGGTTGCGTCGTCCTGCAGCCCTACGACATGGAAGTCGGCGCCGGTACCTTCCACCCGGCGACGACGCTGCGCGCGCTCGGTCCCAAGCCCTGGAAGGCTGCCTATGTCCAGCCTTCGCGTCGGCCGAAGGACGGCCGCTATGGCGAGAACCCCAACCGCCTGCAGCATTATTACCAATTCCAGGTCATCCTGAAGCCATCGCCGCCGGACCTGCAGCAGCTCTATCTCGACTCGCTCCAGGCCATCGGCGTCGACATGGCGCTCCACGATATCCGCTTCGTCGAGGACGATTGGGAGAGCCCGACGCTGGGCGCCTGGGGGCTCGGCTGGGAGTGCTGGTGCGACGGCATGGAGGTGAGCCAGTTCACCTATTTCCAGCAAGTCGCCGGCGTCGAATGCGCGCCTGTCGCCGGAGAGCTGACCTATGGGCTCGAACGCCTCGCCTGCTATCTGCAGGGCGTCGACCGCATCATGGATCTGAACTTCAACGGGCTCGAGGGCGAGGATCGCGTCAGCTACGGCGATGTCTTCCTCCAGGCCGAGCAGGAATTCTCGCGCTATAATTTCGAGCACGCCGACACGGCGATGCTGTTCCGCCACTTCAACGACGCCGAGGCCGAGTGCAGGGCGCTGCTTGCGGCGGGCGAAGCCGGGGAGGGCGCTAATGATCCACGCCACTCGCTGGCGCTGCCGGCCTATGACCAGTGCATCAAGGCCAGCCACATGTTCAACCTGCTCGATGCGCGCGGCGTGATCTCGGTCACCGAGCGCCAGAGCTACATCCTGCGCGTGCGTGAATTGTCCAAGGCCTGCGGTGCGGCCTGGCTGAAGACCGCCGGCGGGGGAGCGAACTGATGCCCGATCTCCTGCTCGAACTCTTCTCTGAAGAGATCCCCGCCCGCATGCAGCGCAAGGCGGCGGAAGACCTCAAGAAGCTCGTCACCGATGCGTTGGTCGAACGCGGCCTCGTTTATGAGGGCGCCCAGGCCTTTGCGACGCCGCGACGCCTCGCCCTGCACATCGCTGAATTGCCGGTGCGCGGCCGCGATATCCGCGAGGAACGCAAGGGCCCGCGCGTCGGGGCACCCGAGGCTGCTGTCCAAGGCTTCCTGAAGGCGGCAGGGCTTGTCTCGCTCGACCAGGCGACTGTCGTCAGTGACCCCAAGAAGGGCGATTCCTACATCGCCATCATCGAGAAGCCGGGGCAGGAGACGGTTGCGGCCATCGCCGAGATCGTGCCGCAGGTGATTCGCAGTTTTCCGTGGCCGAAATCGATGCGCTGGGGCAAAGCCTCCGCCGCCGGCGCCAGCCTGCGCTGGGTGCGCCCGCTCCACTCGATCCTCTGCACCTTCGGGCCGGAGACCGAGGAGCCTGAGGTGGTCCGCTTCGATGTCGACGGCATCGCGTCTGGCAATACGACCTATGGTCACCGCTTCCATGCGCCCCAAGCCATCACGGTCAGGCGCTTCGACGATTATGTCGCGCATCTCGAGAAGGCCAAGGTCGTGCTCGATGCCGACCGGCGCAAGGAAATCATCCTCACCGACGCCCGCAACCTCGCCTTCGCGCAAGGGCTGGACCTTGTCGAGGACGAAGGCCTGCTCGAGGAGGTCGCCGGCCTCGTCGAATGGCCGGTCGTGCTGATGGGGGCGTTCGAGGAGCGCTTCCTGGAGATCCCGGGCGAGGCGATCCGAGCCACGATCCGCGCCAACCAGAAATCCTTCGTGCTGCGCGACCCGGCGACGGGGGCGCTTGCCAACAAGTTCATCCTGGTCTCGAACCTGAATGCCAGCGATGGCGGCAGCGCAATCGTCGCCGGCAATGGCCGCGTCGTGCGGGCGCGCCTCTCGGATGCGGCCTATTTCTTCGCGACGGACAAGGGCTCCTTGCCCGATCTCGATACGTTCAGGGACAGCGCCGGGACCCTGGGCCTCGACCTCGCCAAGCCGCTCGACCAGCGCATGGCCAAGCTCGACAAGCTCGGCGTCGTCTTCCACGCCAAGATTGGGACGCAGGGCGCGCGCGTGCAGCGCATCGCGGCGCTGGCTCGCGAGCTTGCGCCGATCGTCGGTGCCGATCCCGACCTCGCCGAACGCGCGGCGAAACTCGCCAAGGCCGATCTGCCGACCGAGATGGTCGGCGAGTTCCCGGAATTGCAGGGGCTGATGGGCCGGAAATATGCCGAGCTGCAGGGCGAGAACCCTTCTATCGCTGCGGCGATCGAGGAGCACTACAAGCCACTCGGCCCCTCCGATCGCGTGCCGACGGACCCGGTCTCCGTTGCCGTCGGGCTGGCCGACAAGCTCGATACGCTGGTCGGATTCTGGGCGATCGACGAGAAGCCGACCGGGAGCAAGGATCCTTATGCGCTGCGTCGTGCGGCGTTGGGTGTGATCAGGCTGGTTGTCGAGAACGGGGTAAGGCTCTCGCTCGCCGGTGTCGCCCGGGATCCAGACCTCGTCTCGTTCTTCCACGACCGCCTGAAGGTCGTGCTCCGCGACGCCGGAGCACGACATGATCTGGTCGATGCCGTGCTCGGCGAAGGGGCATCGAACAACGACGACCTCCTGCTGATCACCCGCCGGGTCGATGCGCTCAGCCGCTTCCTCGACACCGAAGACGGCGTGAACCTGCTCAGTGGCTATCGTCGTGCAGCCAATATCCTCAAGGCCGAGGAGAAGAAGGACGGCGAGGGCGCCTTTGCGGCGGCCGCCGATCTCCAGCTCATCGCCGATGCCGGCCTGATCGAGGAGAAGGGGCTTGCCGTTGCGCTGGCCCAGGCGACACCGAAGGCCGAGGCCGCTGTCGCCAAGGAGGATTTCGAGGGTGCGATGGCCGCGCTCGCGGAACTCAGGCCCGCGGTCGATGCCTTCTTCGACAAGGTCACGGTCAACGACCCTGACCCGGCCCTGCGCGCCAACCGTCTCAAGCTGCTCAACCAGCTGCGCGAGGCAACGCGCGCCGTCGCGGATTTCTCGCGGATCGCAGGCTAGCCCGCGCCCTGATGGCTCGCCCTCGTGGCGAGCATCTGCGCCCCGCCACATGGATGGCCCGGCCGAGCCCGACCATGCCGGAAATGGCGGTGAAAGCTCAGGAGAAACCGGCGTTAGGCCCCTGAAACGGAACCAATTCCCACCCTGCGACGTTCTGTCCTGCAGAGAAACCGTGCCGCGAACACCTCGCGCACGGACTCCGGGGGGCCGGCGAGCGGCCGCGATAAAGGATGTGGGCTATGGGTATGGGAATTCTGATTTCGCTTCTGATCACGATTCTGGTGATCGGTCTGGTGCTCTATCTCGTGCGCATGCTGCCGCTCGATGCCCAGATCAAGAACATCGTCCAGATCATCGTCATCATCATCGGCATCATCTCGCTGCTGCGCTATCTCGCGGTCTTCTGAGCGCCAGTGCGGATCGATTGACGTGCGCTGAGCGCTGATCCACTCTCCCATCGGTCAAAAGGGCCCGGACGACTCCGTCATGGGCCCTTTTCCGATTCGAGAGCGTCGCGATGACTTCGCAAAACCGCAACACCCATATCCGCCTGACGTCGCATCCCGAGCCTGGCAGTGCGGCGACGCGCTTCCCGATCCGCTGGGGGGCGGAAACCGCCGCCGAGCGCGGCCCCGTCATTGCCTCGACGACAAACCCGGCCGACCGCAACGTCATCGGCGCCCATGGCGGCTCCTACTCGGTCTATCGCGCGCTTGCGATCTCGGCGCGCGCCATGAACCCGTCGCAGCGGCCGGACCTGACGAACACGCAGCCGACCACCGACGTCCTGCCGCAACCGCAATGGGCTGAGCCCGGCAAGATCGTCTCGCTGGACCCTTACGGCCATCGCGTCGCGCAGGATTTCGGGCGGCTGATTGCCGAGGGCGTCGATATCCGGCCGACCATCGCCATCACCAAGGCCCGGCTCAACCTCCCGGAGATACTGGCGGCGATGGCTGGCCACAGGCTCGCTGCCGATGAGGGTATCCTGCACAAGTCCGGCGATATCAGCGTCACCAAGATCGCGATCGACCCGGTCTGGCATCTGCCGGGCATTGCCGAGCGCTTCGGTACGTCGGAGCAGGAATTGCGCCGCACGCTGTTCGAGCAGACCGGAGGCATGTATCCCGAACTCGTCACCCGGCCGGATCTGCACGTCTTCCTGCCGCCGATCGGCTCGATCACCTGCTATGTCATTGGCGATCTCGCAGCGATCACCGATCCGAAGCGCAGGGTTGCCTGCCGCGTCCATGACGAATGCAACGGCTCGGATGTCTTCGGCTCCGATATCTGTACCTGCCGCCCCTATCTCGTGCATGGCATCGAGGAGGCTGTGAAGGAAGCGCAGAGCGGCGGCGTCGGCCTCATCGTCTACAACCGCAAGGAGGGCAGGGCGCTCGGCGAGGTCACCAAGTTCCTCGTCTACAATGCCCGCAAGCGCCAGGAGGGCGGCGATTCCGCTGCGACCTATTTCGAGCGCACCGAATGCGTCGCCGGCGTGCAGGATGCCCGCTTCCAGCAATTGATGCCGGATGTGTTGCATTGGCTCGGTGTCACCCGCATCGACCGGTTGATGTCGATGTCGAACATGAAATACGACGCCATGGTGCAGTCGGGTATCGAGATCGGCGAGCGTGTTGCCATTCCCCCGGAGCTGATCCCGCCCGACGCCTCGGTCGAGATCGAGGCCAAGAAGGCGGCCGGCTACTATTCGCCGGAGGGCACGCCGGGAGACAACGCGTTGAAGGCGACAGTCGGTCGCGACCTCGACAAGTTCTGAGAGCACCAGCCACCCATGCCCGACCGTGACCCCGAGGCCGTCCGCCGGCTCCTGAAACCCGCCGCAATCCGTGAGCGGGCGCAGGAAATGCTCCAGCTCGGCCGCGAGGGCCGTCTGCTGCATTTCTCCGTGCATCCCGAGCGGCTGGCGGCCTGTGCCGACTACGTCCTCGACACGATCCGGGCGAATTATCCGACGCTCGATATCCCTTTCCATGCGCGCTGGCGCCATTTCGTGGTTGGCGGCATGGATCGCTGGAGCATGCTTGAGCGCGGGGCGCATTTCCCGGATGCGGCGGCGCGTGGCCGCGCGGCCTACGATCTCGCCGTCATCAGCGTTCTGCTCGATGCCGGTGCGGGGCCTGCCTGGAGTTATCACGACAGGGTAACGGGCAAGCCGATCGGCCGATCGGAGGGCCTGGCGCTCGCCTCGCTCGACATGTTCGCTGCGGGGGTGTTCTCGAGCGACGCGGCGGACCCGTTGCGGGCCGATGCCGAGGCGCTGAAGCGGCTCGATACCGAGGCGCTAGCCGCCGGTTTCCAGGCCGGCCCGGCCAATCCCCTGCTTGCGCTCGAGGGACGGGCCGCACTGCTGAACCGCCTCGGCGAGGAACTCGAACGACAGGGCCTGACACGGCCGGGCGACCTCTTCGATCGCTTCATCGAGACGGCGTCGGGCGGCTCGATTCGGGCCGCCCACATCCTGGCCGAGGTTCTCGGCACTTTTGGCGGCATCTGGCCGTCACGACTGACGATCGCAGGGATTGCCCTGGGGGATACCTGGCGTCATCCGCTGATTGCCCCGGACGCCTCCACGGCCGGGCTTGTCCCGTTCCACAAGCTCTCGCAATGGCTTTCTTATTCGCTGATCGAACCGCTGCAATGGGCCGGTATCACCGTCGTCGATATCGATGATCTCACCGGCCTGCCCGAGTATCGCAATGGCGGGCTGTTCTTCGATTTCGGGGTGATCACGCTCAAGAATGCGGATGATGCGGCGCGCAGTCACGAGGTCGCGTCGCCACTCGTGGTCGAATGGCGGGCACTCACGGTGGCCCTGCTCGATGAGTTGGGGGCGCTCATTCGGGTGCGGCTTGATCGCTCGCGGGACGAATTACCCCTGGCCAAGGTCCTCGAAGGCGGGACCTGGGCAGCCGGACGGCGCATTGCGCGAGAAAAACGCGGGGATGGCGGGCCGCCCTTGACCATCGTCAGCGATGGCACGGTATTCTGAGACCGTGCTGCCGTGAGCAGCAGCCTTCGCCTGGGGCGAGGGCTCATGAGAACGATGAGGGGTAGAGCGTATGACCATGCATTCCGACGGCGTCACCGTGGTCGACCATCCGCTGGTCCAGCACAAGCTGACGCTGATGCGGGAGAAGGATCGCTCGACCAAGAGCTTCCGGCAGCTCCTGAACGAGATCGGCATGCTGCTCTGCTACGAGGTCACGCGCGACCTGCCGACCGAACTGATTGAAATCGAGACGCCGCTAACCAAGAGTATGCAGCCGATCATCGCCGGCAAGAAGCTGGTCTTCGCGCCCATCCTGCGCGCCGGCGTCGGCTTTCTCGATGGCATGCTTGAACTTGTCCCGGCGGCTCGCGTCGCTCATATCGGGCTCTATCGCGATCCCGATACGCTTCAGGCGGTCGAGTATTATTTCAAGGCCCCGTCCGACATTGCCGACCGCATGATCGTGGTCATGGACCCGATGCTGGCCACTGCGAACTCGGCCGTGGCGGCGATGGATCGGCTGAAGGAGCGCGGTGCCAAGGACCTTCGCTTCGTTTGCCTGCTGGCATCGCCGGAAGGGGTTGCACGCCTGCGTGGTGCGCACCCGGATGTGCGCATCTGGACGGCCGCGATCGACGAGCGCCTGAACGAGCACGGCTATATCGTGCCGGGCCTTGGCGATGCTGGCGACCGCATGTTCGGCACGCGCTGACGCACGGATTGAGGCCCGCCCCATTGCTGGAGCGGGCCCGATCTGAAGAGCGGCCGGGTCTCGATTCGAGGCAGCCCTTCGGATCGTTTCAGACCTGCCATATCTTGGCGATTATTCGATCACCTGAACGATGCGGCGCGTCTGCGGCTCGACCAGCACGGCGCGGTTGTTGACGACCGTATAGCGATAGTTCGGAGCGCCGTACTCCGTCGGCACCTGGCGATAGACCACGCCCTGCTCCGGCAGCACGGTGCCGACGACAACCGGTTCGGCATAGGTGTAGGACGGGACCTGCTGCTCGACGACATATTGGCGGAAGCGCGGTGTCGTTGCGTCGCCGATGATCGCACCGACCACTGCGCCGCCGACGCCGCCCACAACAGCGCCGACCGGGCCGCCGACGACCGCACCGCCAACGGCGCCGCTCACCGCCCCACTGGTTGCACCACCGACCGCGCCCCCTTTCGGCGCTGTATCCGTCTGGGCAAGGGCCACGGCAGGAGCCGCAGCGATGGCAGCGGCAATAAGGAGCTTCTTGATCATCTTCATTCTCCTTCGAACTCGGGAAACTGGGAGGAGAACGATGTATTGCAGATTAGGTTCCGGGCTTTCGAGGTAACGAGATGTGACTGATCGCGAAAGAACTGGCGATCAGTTCGCGATATCAACGACTAACGTCGATCACGACGTGGATGTCCCGCTTGCCGAGGTCGACGACTTCGGTCCTTCTAGGAGCGCCGTCCGGGGTGTCGAAGAGCTCGCTTACAGTCGCTTCCTCCGAGAGGAAAAGGAAATCGGCATGCGCGCCTGACTCGGGGTAGGCGTCGATCGAATGCCAGGTGCCGCGATGCAGCAGGATGCCGGTTCCCGCGAGGCGGAAGGCACGCAGGTTGGCGGCCGTCGGGAAATCTGCCTCGCGCGGCGCGACCACGAGGACGGCGGATGGTCCTTCCAGCGGCATCCGCGTTTCAGTGACATGAAGATGCCGTTCCATGAATTGCACGACGAAGGGGCGGGCGTGATAGCGCACGATCTGGAGCCGGGCCCGGCTCTCGGCGCTGAACGGCTTGATCCAGATGTCATAACCCTCGCGCCCGGCATCGCGGGGCCCTTCGGGCGCAAGCAGCCGGCCATAGGGCGCGAAACTCTCGGCGGTAAGAGGCTCGATGGCGAGGGTGATATTTTCGATCATGCCGCGATGCTACCGGTTCGGGGCCAAAAGAAAACGGCGGGCCGCTGGGCCCGCCGTCATGGAAGCTGATTTGGAGAACGCTTACTTCGGCGCCGCCGCCAGCGTCGGGCTGAGCTTGTCGGCGTCGCGTTTGATCAATGCGCCGAAGCCGGCGGGAGTACGCTCCTCGGCGCTCGGCATCACGGTGCCGAGATCGAGCAGGCGCTTCTTGACGCCTTCATCCTTCAGGGCCTTGTCGAGGGCATCAACGAGGCGATCGACGACCTCCTTCGGCGTGCCCTTCGGGGCAGCGATACCGTTCCAGGCCTCGATCTGATACTCGGGCAGCCCGGCTTCCTTGGTGGTCGGCACGTTCGGCAAGGCGGGCGAGCGCTCGGTCGAGGCGATCGCATAGGCCTTGATCGTATCGGCCTTGACCTGCTCGGCGACGCTGACGATCTGGTCGCACATGAAGTCGATCTGGCCGGAGACGAGATCGTTGAGGGCGGGGCCGGTGCCGCGATAGGCGACGGCGTTCAGCTTCGGCACGCCAAGCTGCCCCTTCAGCAAGGTGCAGGTCGTCCATGAGACCGATCCGACGCCGGCATGGGCCTCGTTCACCTTGTCGGTGTTCGTCTTCACATAGGCGACGAACTCCTTAAGGTCCTTCGGCTCGAAATTCTTGCGGGCGACGATCAGGATCGGTGTGCCGCCGGCCAGGCCGATCGGCTGCATGCCGTTGATCGGGTCGTATTTCAGGCCGGGATAGGTCGCCGGCGCAGCCGAGAAGGTGCCGAGATGGCCCATCGCAATGGTGTAGCCGTCGGGCGTCGCGGTCAGGGCGCGGGTGATGCCGGTCGTGCCGCCGGCGCCCGCCACGTTCTCGATCACGACCTGCTGGCCGAGCGTCTTCGACATGTTCTCGCCGACGATGCGGGCGATGATGTCGGTGGGGCCGCCGGCAGCGAAGGGCACGATCATGGTGATCGGCTTCTCCGGATATTTCGACTGTGCCTGCGCGCTGCCGGTGAGGGCGAGCGCAACCGTCGTAGCCAGACTGAGTACGAGTTTCTTCATTTGGATCCTCCCAGAGATCGGTGACGTAGCGTGATGGTGAAATGGATGGCGAGGCAACCCCGTCATTCGGTGAACACCTCGTCGCGCTTCTGGGAGATCGACGGCAGCAGAGCGACGACCAGAATGATCACGGCGACGGCCAGCAGGCCGCCGGAGATCGGCCGTTCGATGAAGGTCATGAACGAGCCACGCGAGATGATCAGCGCCTGCCGCAGCTTCTCCTCCATCAGCTTGCCGAGCACGAAGCCGAGCAGCATCGGAGCAGGCTCGAAGCCGAGCTTGATCAGGATGTAGCCGAACAGTCCGAACAGCGCGGTGAAGGCGACGTCGACCGGCTGGTTGTTCACCGAGTAGATGCCGATGCAGCAGAAGATCAGGATCGCCGGGAACATCAGGCGGTAGGGCACCTGAAGCAGCTTCACCCAGACACCGACCAGCGGCAGGTTGATGATCAGCAGCATCAGGTTGCCGATCCACATCGACGCGATCATGCCCCAGAACAGTTCTGGGTTCTTGGTCATGACCTGCGGGCCGGGGATAATGCCGTGAATGGTCATCGCGCCGACCATCAGCGCCATCACCGCATTCGGCGGGATGCCGAGCGTGAGCAGCGGGATGAAGGCCGTCTGTGCGCCGGCATTATTGGCCGATTCCGGACCCGCCACGCCTTCGATGGCGCCGCGACCGAAGCGCGAAGGGTCCTTGGCGATCTTCTTCTCGATCGTGTAGCTGGCGAACGGACCCAGCACCGCGCCGTTGCCCGGCAGGATGCCGAGAATGCCGCCGATGGCGGTGCCGCGCACGACGGGCAAAAACGACTGCTTGATGTCGTTCCAGTCCGGCAGCAGGCGGCCGATCTTGGCGCGCACGACATCGCGCGTCTCGGGATTCTCGAGATTCCTCAGCACCTCGGCAAAACCAAACACGCCCATTGCAAGCACGGCGAAGTCGATGCCGTCGGACAAGGGCGGGAAGCCGAAGGTCATGCGTTCCTGGCCGGTCTCGAGATCGGTGCCGATCGTCGAGAGCAGAAGGCCGAGCATGATCATGCAGAAGGCCTTGAGGATCGAGCCGCGCGCAAGCACGACCGCGAAGCAAAGACCCATGACCATCAGCGAGAAATACTCGGCCGGGCCAAACAGCAGCGCGAGCTTGGTCAGGGGCGCGCCGAGTGCGGCGATGATCAGGGTGGCGACGCAGCCGGCGAAGAAGGAGCCGAGCGCTGCGGTTCCGAGTGCGACACCTGCGCGGCCCTGCTTGGCCATCTGGTGGCCGTCGAGCGTGGTGACGACCGCGGTCGCCTCGCCGGGGATATTGACCAGAATCGCCGTGGTCGAGCCACCATATTGGGCGCCGTAATAGATGCCGGCCAGCATGATCAGCGCGCCGACCGGGTCGAGCCCGAAGGTGATCGGCAGCAGCATGGCGATGGTGGCGATCGGCCCGACGCCGGGCAGCACGCCGATCAGCGTGCCGACGAGGCAGCCGGCGAAGGCGAGTGCGATATTCTGCAGCGAGAGCGCGACGCCGAAGCCGAGCTGCAGGTGTGCAATCATTTCACTCATGGAATCAGATCCCCAACAGCCAGGGCGCCAGGGGGATCGGCAGGCCCAATGCATATTTGAACAGCAACGCGCAGAAGGTCGTCATGACGATCGCGAAGATCACCAGTTCCTTGATCTTGCGATCATCCGCGGCCAGGCCGGAGATCAGCACGACGAGGGGGCCGGAAACGACAAGACCGAGCTGCGGGACTTTGATCGGCCCCAGATCGAAGCCACGAATGGTGAGGCCGAAGACGACCGCGCCGCCGAGCACGAAGATCACCCCGCGCCAGGACCATCCCGAGAGCTTCTCGCCGTTATAGCGCAGCGAACTCAGAGCCAGCAGCACTCCGAGCCCGGCACAGATGACCGCGAAGGCTTTCGGCAGCATGCCCGGCCCGATCTGGCGGAGCGACCCCATCGGCAGGTCGCTGGCGAGGAACAGAGCCACGACGGAAAGAAGGATCATGAACAGCCCGGCGGCCAGATCCTGTTGCGAACGGACACGCAGCCCCTGCGCGCGTTCAATAGTGTTCAAGCTCATCAGGCTCCTCCAGTCTGGGGTCTGGCGGTCTGGGCCGCACGCTTCAGTTTTTTGACAGGCATCGTGAATGGCAGGACGTTCTTCTCGTCGATCAGCGTCACGCTTTCGCGAAGGATGTTCAGAAAATCGTCGCGCGCCGCGAGTTTCTGATGCGGACGCCAGGCGACGCCGACAAGGGCGCCGGCCGGCGGCGGGTCGAGCAAGGCGCCACGCAGGCGGCGCATGGTCACGCCCGGAAAGGTCAGTCGCGAGACCCAGTCGGGGGCGAGCGCCATGCCGAGCCCCGCGGCGACGGCGGACATCATCGCAGGCTTTTCTGTGGCCTCGATCGTCACGTTCGGCACCGAGCCGACGCTTTCGAAATAGGCCATCACGAGATCATAGGCGAAGGGCCGGATCCGCTTCGACGGAACGACGAACGGCTCGCCGATCAGATCGTTCATCGTCAGGCTCTCGCGGGCGGCGAGGGGATGGGTCTCGTTCAGCACCACGATCGGCCGTTCGACGCGCAATATCTCGAAGGCGCAGTCTGTCGGCTTGCGCGGCGGACGCACGAGCGCGATGTCGAGCTTACCGGCTTCCAGCATCTGGATCAGAGCCGCGGTCATGGCTTCGACAAATTTGATCTCGATACCGGGGTGACGTTCGCGGAAGGCGACGAGCGCTTGCGGAACGAAGCTGGAGGAGGCGGCATCGATCGCGCCGACCCGCAGCACCTTGCTCGAGGCGAGCGAGGCTTCGCGCACGGCGCGCGAGGCGTGTTCCATCTTGACGAGGATGCCTTTGGCTTCCTCCAGCATGAGTAGCCCGGCGCGCGTCAGTGCGACCTGACGTGTCGTGCGCGTGAGCAGGCTGACGCCCAGCTCGTCTTCCAACGTGCTGATCTGGCGCGAGAGTGCGGGTGGTGCGAGGCCAAGCCTTTCAGCCGCGCGGCCGAAATGCAGTTCCTCCGCCACCGCGATGAAGCATCGCAGTTGCCGAACATCCATGACGATCGTCTGCTCCCCTCTGGCGTATCGCTTTTTGCGATATCTTCCAGCCTTCGCGGTTATGGCCTTTAGCGGCTGGCGCCGTGAAAGCGACCGTAGAGCAATTCATAATTTTTTGGCAACAAAGCCGTGGAGCTAGGTGCGGCTTTCCTTGGGATGAGCGCCCTTGCGGCGCTGGAAGAGCCGTCCGTCGATCAGGGCGAGGCCCAGAAAGATCGCCGCCATGCCGAGGAAATGCCGTGGCAGCAGCGCTTCCCCGAGCAGCCCGACGCCGAGCAGGATGGCGCTGACCGGCACGAGGAACGTGACCAGCATGGCGTTGCTGCCACCGGCGCGCCTCATGATCTGGAAGAAGATGACATAGGCGAGCGCGGTCGAGAGCAGGGCGAGCCCGACCAACGCGCCGATCGCGGCCCTGGATGGGAACGGGAGGAGCCATGGCGGGGCGAGGAGCAGGACCAGTGGCAGGGTCATGATCGTCGTGGCGCTGAGCTGGCCGGTTGCCGTCACCAATGGTGGGAGCTCGCGGAACCGGCGGCCATAGAGGCCGGCAAAGCCATAGGAGAGTGCCGCCGCCAGGCAGGCGAGCTGCGGAAGCAGTGCATTGCCGAGTCCACTGATCACATCCGGGCCCATCAGGATGGCGACGCCGACGACACCGGCCAGCACGCCGGCGATCTTCAGTGGTGTGGCCTTCTCGTTGCTTCCGAAAAGATGGGCGACAACCACGCCGAAGACCGGGGTGGTCGCATTCAGGATCGCGGCGAGGCCAGCGCCGATCTGCGTCTGCCCCCAGAAGATCAGGCCGAAGGGGATGAGGTTGTTGAGCAGGCCCATGCCGAAGAAGGCGAGCCACATCCGGCCGCCCACCGCCATCGTCAGTCCAAGCGCGCGCACGGCGACATGGAGCACGGCTGCCGCAAGAGCGACCCGCGCCAGCACCACGGCGAGCGGCGGCCACTCCGTCACCGCGATCTTGGCGAAGAAGAACGAGCCGCCCCAGAGCAGCGAAAGCACGAGCAGCAGGAGCCATTCGCGCGTGCCCATCGCGGGCGGCGGGGCGGCGGGGGTGGGGGCC
>UBZM01000013.1 GCA_900470095.1 Hyphomicrobiales bacterium | reverse complement strand
CCGACCATGCGGGCGCCCTGGATGACATTGAGGCCGATGCCGCCGAGTCCGAAAACCACGACATTGGCCCCGGGCCAGACCTTGGCGGTGTAGATCACCGCGCCGATGCCCGTCGTCACGCCGCAGCCGATATAGCAGATCTTGTCGAAGGGCGCGTCCTCACGAACCTTCGCCAGCGCGATCTCGGGCAGCACCGTGAAATTCGCGAAGGTCGAGCAGCCCATATAGTGGAAGACCTCGCCGCCATCGCAGGAGAAGCGCGAGGTGCCGTCCGGCATCACGCCCTGTCCCTGCGTGGCCCGGATCGCGGTGCAGAGATTGGTGCGGCGCGACAGGCAGCTTTTGCAGCTGCGGCATTCCGGCGTGTAGAGCGGGATGACGTGATCGCCGACCTTGAGCGTGGTCACGCCCGCGCCGATCTCGCGCACGATGCCGGCGCCCTCATGGCCGAGGATCGCCGGGAACTTGCCCTCTGAATCAAGCCCGGACAGCGTGTAGGCATCGGTATGGCAGATGCCGGTCGCCATCACCTCGACCAGGACCTCGCCCGCCTTCGGGCCGCCGATCTCGATGGTTTCGATGGTCAGCGGCTTTCCGGCCTCCCAGGCAACGGCGGCGCGTGTCTTCATGGTCATATCCTTGCAGAAGGCCAGCGCGAGCGGCGATGGCGCGTGGGCTGGAAGCCTGGTCAGTGGAGGCGTGTCCCGACTGCGAACTGCCTCGGCCAAGCACGAATAGGGCGAAGGGATGGAGGCTTTGTCAACGCGCCCCCTGGGGCCGGGAGCCTCGCAGCATGGCAAAGTTTCGAAATGCAGACGGCGCGGATCGATGATCCGCGCCGTTCTTTGCGAAGCTGGAGAACCAGTTGGTCAGTACTTGCGCACGACCGGCGCCTGGTAGGCAATCGGAGCCGGAGCAGCGCAGCAATCGGGATCGCCAAAATTCCAGCGCATGCCGATCCGGAAATCGTGGCTCTGGATGTCCTTGGCCTTGAGCGGACGGTAGCTCTCCGCAAGGAAGGCGTTTTGGAGAACCCCGGACTGCGCATCGCCGAGATTCAGGTAGCGATACCCGAGTTCAAGCGTCAGATTCTTGTTCACCTCATAGCCGAGACCGGCCATGAGCGCCCAGGCGAGGCCGGACTTGGTGCCTGTGCCCGCGGTTCCCAGCGTCGACGAGACGGGCCCGAACGGCTCGTTGGCGAAGACGATGCCCTGGTCGGTCAGTCCGCTGATGCGGTTCTGCGCGACACCGATACCGGCGCCGATATAGGGCGTCAGGCAGTTCCAGGTGCCGAGATCGACATAGGCGTTGAACAGGGCCACCATCGAGGACAGGTTGCCCTTGTAGGTGTTGGTCTGGTTGCCATTGGCGAACGGATTAAAGAGCTTGTCGCTGACGCCGATCTGCGAGGCGCCACGATACTCCCAGGTGCCGTCGACGCGGAACCAGTTGTTGAAACGATAACCGATACCGACACCGCCGAAGAAGGCCGATTCCTCGGTCTTCCCGAAGAACTGGCCGCCAAAGGCCTGGACGTCTTCCTGGTAGAATTTGTCGATAGACTGCACACCGACCCCGACATCGCCGCGCAGATACCAACCGGACCCAATCGTCCCGCGCAGGGCAACAGGCTCAGGCGGTGGAGGCAGCAGAGGGGCGAGGTCGGCAGCGGAGGCCATTGCGGAACCTCCGAAGGCCATGACGCCCGCCAGCGCGAGAATTTTCAGGCTGCCCATGGCAGAGTCCCTCGAGTTTGCGCGACGCGATACGCAGCTCGCGCGTGTTACCGACGGGAAGGACCCTGGCACGAATTCCTTAAACGACGCTTAACCTTACCGCTTAACCACGAACTCTCGTGCAAACGAGCAAACCCTGTGCATTCCAAAGATGGAATGCACAGGGACCTGCCCTCGTTTCAGGATGATCTTTGACCGAAAACGCAGCCGGCCTGCTACGTCAGGCTGCGGCCTTCGTCACCGCATCGACGATGTCGTCGACAGCGCGCATCACCAGGTCGCGGTCATCGCCTTCGGCCATCACCCTGATCACCGGCTCGGTGCCTGACGGACGAATGACGAGACGCCCGCTATCCCCGAGCATTTGCCTGGCGGCCTCGATTGCGTTGACGACCGGCTTCTCCGTCAGGGGCTGGCCCTGCTTGTAGCGCACGTTCTTGAGGATCTGCGGCAGCGGCTCAAAGCAGTGGCAGACTTCCGAGACCGGCTTGTCCATCCGCTTCACCACCGCGAGCAGCTGCAGCGCCGCCACGAGCCCATCTCCGGTGGTCGCATAGTCGGAGAGGATGATATGGCCCGATTGCTCGCCGCCAAGGTTGAAGCCGTTCGCCCGCATATGCTCGAGCACATAACGGTCGCCCACTGCGGTGCGCTCAAGGCTCAGGCCGAGTCCGGCGAGATAACGCTCCAGCCCGAGATTGGACATCACGGTCGCGACGATGCCAGGCGCCGAGAGACGACCGTCCTCCTGCCAGCTGCGTGCGATCACGGCCATCAGCTGGTCGCCATCGACGGCGTGTCCCTGCTCGTCGATGATCAGCACGCGATCAGCGTCGCCATCAAGGGCAATGCCGATATCGGCGCGCAGCTCGCGCACCTTCTGAGCCAAGGCATCCGGCTTGGTCGAACCGACATCCTTGTTGATGTTGAAGCCGTCGGGCTCGACCCCGATGGCGATGACCTCGGCCCCGAGCTCCCAGAGCGCCTCGGGGGCAACCTTGTAGGCGGCGCCGTTGGCGCAGTCGACGACGATGCGCAGCCCGTCGAGATTCATGTTGCGCGGCAAGGTGCGTTTGGCGAATTCGATATAGCGCGCATGGGCGCTGTCGATGCGCTTGGCACGACCAAGCATCGCAGCCTCAGAAAGTTGTGCTCCGAGATCTGAATCGATCAGGGCGGCGATCTCACTTTCGACCTCGTCATTGAGCTTGTAGCCGTCGGGACCGAACAGCTTGATGCCGTTATCCTCATAGGGGTTGTGCGACGCCGAGATCATCACGCCGAGATCCGCGCGCATCGAGCGCGTCAGCATCGCGACCGCCGGCGTCGGCATCGGACCGAGCTGCAGCACATCCATGCCGACCGAGGTGAAGCCGGCGATCAGCGCCGTCTCGATCATGTAGCCCGAGAGCCGCGTATCCTTGCCGATCACCACGCGGTGGCGGTACTCGCCGCGCCGAAACGCGATACCGGTAGCCTGGCCGACCCTGAGCGCCAGATCGGGCGTGATCACGCCATTGGCGCGGCCGCGAATGCCGTCGGTTCCGAAATATTTGCGCGTCATATCCAGTCGATCCAGATGGCGGCCATGATGGGAGCTTCGCGGACAACCGGGGCGCGGTTGCAACCAGCCCGCTCCCGGCCCTGTTGAGTTCTTCTATAGCGGGACATGCGTTCCGCCTTCTCACGTTTTATGACGAATTTTATCATGGGCGACGCCGCCGGAACGAAGACGGGAACGATCGCGCGGGTCTCGCCCGGTCACACGCAACAGCCCCACCTAACCATTGATCGCAGGCAAAGAAAAAGGCGGCCAACAGGGCCGCCTTCATGTGTCAGGTCCGACCGAGGCCGTTCAGACCAGCGGCTGCGGCTCTAGACCAGCGTCAGGCTCGTCGCGCTTACGGCCGCGGCCGGCACTCGGCACCGCCGAGCCACGAGGCGCCGACGGCGTATCGTCAGCATCGCGGGTCGGACGCTTGCCGGCGATCAGGTCGCGGATCTCGTCGCCGGTCAGCGTCTCGAACTCGAGCAGCGCCTCGGCCACGTGGACGAATTCCTCATGGTGTTCGTTGAGGATCTTCTTGGCGTCCAGGTAGCCCTGGTGGACCAGCTTGCGCACTTCGCTATCGATCTTCTGCGCGGTCGCTTCCGACACGCTCTGGGTCCGGCCCATCGACATGCCCAAGAAAACCTCTTCCTGGTTGTCGCCATAGGCGACCAGGCCGAGTTCATCGGAATAGCCCATCTGCGTGACCATGGCCTTGGCCATCTTGGTCGCCTGCTGGATGTCGCCGGTGGCGCCAGACGTGATGTTCTCCTTGCCGAAGGTGATCTCCTCCGCGACGCGACCGCCCATGGCCACCGCAAGCTGCGAGGTGAACTCCTTGAACTTCATCGAATAGCGATCGCCCTCCGGTAGGAACTTGACCATGCCGAGCGCACGGCCGCGCGGGATGATCGTCGCCTTGTGGACCGGGATACCAGCGGGGACATACAAGCCCACGATGGCGTGCCCGGCCTCATGGTAGGCGGTGAGCTTCTTCTCTTCCTCGGACATCGCCATGGATTTGCGCTCGGCACCCATCATGACCTTGTCCTTGGCATCCTCGAACTCGGCATGAGTGACCATGCGCTTGCCGCGGCGAGCCGCGAGCAAGGCCGCCTCGTTGACGAGATTCATCAGGTCGGCACCCGAGAAGCCGGGGGTTCCGCGCGCCAGGATCTTGAGATCGACATCGGGAGCCATCGGCACCTTGCGGACATGCACGCGCAGGATCTTCTCGCGACCGGCGACGTCGGGATTCGGCACGACGATCTGGCGATCGAAGCGACCGGGACGCAACAGCGCCGGATCGAGCACGTCCGGGCGGTTCGTGGCGGCGATGATGATCACACCCTCATTCGCCTCGAATCCGTCCATCTCGACAAGCAGCTGGTTCAGGGTCTGCTCGCGCTCGTCATTGCCGCCGCCGAGACCGGCGCCGCGGTGACGACCGACCGCATCAATTTCGTCGATGAAGATGATGCAGGGCGCGTTCTTCTTGGCCTGCTCGAACATGTCGCGCACGCGGCTCGCGCCGACACCGACGAACATCTCGACGAAGTCCGAACCCGAGATCGTGAAGAACGGCACATTGGCTTCGCCGGCGACAGCGCGCGCCGTCAGCGTCTTGCCGGTGCCGGGAGGACCGACGAGCAGCACGCCGCGCGGGATGCGCCCGCCGAGCCGCTGGAACTTCTGGGGATCGCGCAGGAACTCGACGATCTCCTGCAGATCCTCCTTGGCCTCGTCGATGCCCGCGACATCCTCGAAGGTGACGCGACCATGCGCCTCGGTGAGCAGCTTGGCCTTGGACTTGCCGAAGCCCATGGCGCGACCGGCACCATTCTGCATCTGCCGGGACATGAAGATCCACAGGCCGATGAAGATGACGAAGGGCAACGAATTGACGAGCAGCGCCATGAACCAGGGCGTCCCCTCCGACGGCGCGCGCGCCGAGACCTGGACACCCTTCTGCGCCAGCGTCTTCAGCAGCGCCGGGTCGCCATAGGGAGCATAGGTGACGAAGCTGCGCCCGTCCGAAAACGTGCCCGAAATCTCCTGGCCAGCGACCACGACATTGGAAATCCGCCCGGCTTCGCTCTCGTTGATGAGCTGGCTATAGGGGATTTCGTTGGTGCTGGTGCGTTGGCTCGGGCTCTGGAACAGCGTCACGAGCGCCAGAACCAGCAGGAAAATCACCACCCAGAGGGCGAAATTACGGAAGTTCGGATTCATTCTCTGTCCGATCGGGCCGCCCGGTCCAACCGGAGAGGGCCAAGGGTTTCAGCGTTAATCTAGGAGCGGCGAAGCCCCTTGCCAAGGGAAACAGCAGATTCGACCCGGGCTCATCGCGACGCAGGGTGAACGCCCCGTCTGCGCACCGGCTCCGGCACCAGCGTCAGGACACCGTCCCGATCGAGCGCTAGTACACACCGCGATAGTGTCCGCGTCATGGCCGCGCCCCGCCGCGCGGCTTCCAGAAGCGCGAACACGCAGCCTTCCAGCCGCTCGAGCCGCGGCAGTTCCGCGCTCGGTCCAGGCGCCTGGGCGAGCGCTTCGGCCACGACCCGCAGGGCAATTTCCTCGGGCTGATCCACCAGAGCGCCGAAGCGCAGCCGTGTCCCTCCCGTCCCCTCGTCCGCAAGCATCAGCGAAGGCAGCAAGAGGGCGACCTGGTATTCTATCGCGGCGTCCATGCGCGCCAGCCTCGCGGCCAGGACGGCCAGGCGCTCGGCCGTAAGCCCCTCATCGGCCAGCATCGGCATCAGGGTCCGCCAACGCGCGCGCTCGAACCGCGGATCGGCATTGCTCGGGTCGCGAATGAAGGGAAGCCCCCTCGCCTCGGCGGTCGCGACGAGACGCGCTTTCGGCACGGCAAGCAGCGGACGTGCCAGCACCGTGCCACCCTTGCGCACCTTGGCCCGCATGCCGGCAAGTCCGCTTGGCCCGGAACCGCGCGCCATCCGCATCAGCAGTGTCTCGGCCTGGTCGTCGAGCGTGTGCGCCGTGACCAGCACTGCACCACCGAGAGCCTCCGCATGTGCCGCCAGCCGGGCATAGCGCGCCTCTCGTGCCCGCTGCTGGATGCCGGTCGCAGGTTTCGGCCCTGCCCAACGCAGGATCACATGGGGAACCCTCAGCCCTGAGCAGAGCGCGCCGACGGCTTCAGCTTCGCTCGAGGAGGTCTCGCGCAGGCCGTGATCGACCGTTGCCGCGTGGAGCGCGGGGCGACCGGGTTGCTGCGACCAATCCTGCAACAGCGCAAGCAGCGCGACCGAATCCGGGCCACCGGAGACGCCAACCAGCAGGCGCGCTTCATCCGCCAGGCCCGCAAAGAGCTCAGCCGCCTCGCCGGCAGAAACCGGAAGATGCTCAGGTGGGCTGGAAGCGAGCGCGCTCAAGCGCAGCGGGCGCGGCGCCGTTCGCGCTCGACACCCTGCCGCACGGCATTGGAGGCGGACGGATAGTCGACGCCGACCTTGGCATAGGTCGCGCAGGCCTGGTCGCGTGCACCGAGCCCGTTCAGCGACATGCCGAGCTTGAGCAGGCTGTCGGCGCCCTTGCCGGCGCGCGGGTAGTCACGCGAAATCTTCAGGAACTGCTCGGCCGCCTCGCGATAGCGCTGGCGCTGGAAATAGCTCTCGCCGAGCCAGAAGGTGGCATCGGCGGCAAGACGATCACGCGGATAGCTCTGCAGGAACTGGCGAAAGCCCATTTCGGCCTGCTCGTATTCCTTGCGCAGGACATAGGCATAGGCCGCGTCGTAGCTGTCCTTGGGGCTCGGCGCAGCGCCTGTCGCTGCAACGCTCGGCCCGCCACGCGGTCCCCCCTGCGGGAGCGCACCCTGCGGGACCTGTCGGCCGACGCCCTGAAGGTCGAGTGGCCCCTGGCCACCACCCGCTCCGGCGAATTCGTCCTCGATGATACCTTCCATGCTGCCGAGCTGGCGCGGCGCCCCGGAGCCACTCGGGTGCGCGGAAGGGTCGAAGGCATCATTCCGACGCGGACGACCAGGCTGTGTCGCCGGCGGCTGGGCAGCCGGTCCCGGCGAAGCGCCACCCGGGCGAGCGCCGCCACCGCTGCCGCCGCGCTCGTTCAGGCGGAAATCGACATCCTCCTGGAACTTGCGGAGCTGTTCGGTGAGCCGGCGGTTCTCGAACTGCAACTGCTCGATCTGACCGGAGAGCGCTCGGACCTGGTTTTCCAGTCGCCCGGTGCGCACGGTCAGCTCGGCGGCATCCTGCGCCGCAGCCGGCAACGCAGCCCATGCAATGGCCCCGAAGGCGACGGCAGCCAGCAGTCGCGCCCGGCTGGGTAGAAAGGCAAATTCTCGAACCATCATGAAGACCGGACTGTTTCTCTCAAGTGACGGGTTATCACACGCTGTCACCGCGGCCAAAATATGAAAAGGCCGGCACTTCCGCAGGGAAAGTGCCGGCCTCGATAGATTTCAGAAAGCCGGATGCTCAGACGCCGCCGGCGCCATCGAGCACGGTCACGGAACGGCGATTCTGCGACCAGCAGGAAATGTCGTTGCAGACTGCCACTGGGCGCTCCTTGCCGTAGGAGATCGTACGCATCCGATTGGCCTGGATGCCGCGCGAGGTCAGATAGTCGCGCACCGTCTGGGCGCGGCGAGCGCCAAGCGAATAGTTGTATTCGCGAGTGCCGCGCTCGTCGGCATGGCCCTCGACGGTGAAAGTGTAGCGCGGGTAGCGCTGCAGCCAGGACGACTGCTTGTCGAGGGTCGAGACGGCCGTCGGCGTCAGGTCGGTCGAATCGGTCTCGAAGAAGACGCGGTCACCGACATTCACCACGAAATCCTGGGCGCTGCCGGGGGTGGCCGCGCCGCCGGCACCAAAGCCGGCTTCGGCGTTCTGGTCCTTGGCGCAGGCGCCCAGTGCGAGCGTGGCAGCAATGGCGGCGGCGAAACGGGCAGTGCGCGGGCTGGCGAGCGAGGCAAGCAGCATGTTGATTCTCCAGGCGGGTCTAGGTTCCGCAATCAGAAAGTCGTGAAACTCAGACACATCAATGATGTGTCAACCTAAACGAGACCTTGCCAAATCAAGGCGAAGTGGCGGCATTGCGGCGTATGGTTAACCAATTGCAGCGAAATGCAGCATTCTCCGCGCTGTTGCGCAGGAGCAACAGATTACCGCCTCAGCGCGCCGTCGTCAGCAGCGGCGACCAGCTCGGATCCGAGGCGAAAGCCGGTGTCGGCACCGGCACCTCGACCCGGCCCGTGATATCGACCATGTAGAGCTTGCCGCCGGATTGCCCGCCCGGATCGCGGAAGAACATGATGTACTGGCCGTTCGGCGCCCAGTTCGGTGCTTCGTTGTGGAAGCCTTCGGTCAGAATGCGCTCGCCCGAGCCGTCCGGCCGCATCACGCCGATGGCGAATCCGCCACCGCCCTGGCGCGTGAAGGCGATCAGGTCGCCGCGTGGCGACCATGACGGCTGCGAATAGGAGCCCTGGCCGAAGGAGATGCGTTTGCCCTCCCCGCCGCCGAGCGCCATAACATAAAGCTGCTGCGAACCGCCGCGGTCGCTCTCGAACACCATCTGGGTGCCGTCGGGCGAGAAGGAGGGCGAAGTATCGATTGCGCCGGTCGAAGTCAGTCGCGTCGTCGTGCGCGAGCCGATATCGATCATGTAGAGGTTTGCGTTGCCGCCCTGCTGCAGGCTGAGCGCGATCTTCGCGCCATTCGGTGAGAAGCGCGGGCTCGAGGTCATGTCGGGGAAATTCCCGACGACCTGACGCTGTCCGGTTTCGATATTCAGCACATGCACGCGCGGCTGCTCGCCGGTGCGCTGTGCCATATAGGCGACTTCCTGCGCCACGGGCGAGTAGCGCGGGGTCACGACCGAGACCTCGCCATTGGTCAGGTAGCGGACATTGGCGCCGTCCTGATCCATGATGGCGAGCCGCTTGCGCCGGTTTTCCTTCGTCCCGGATTCGTCGACGAAGACGACGCGGGTATCGAAGAAGCCGCCGACGCCCGTGACCTTCGTGAAGATCGCGTCCGAGATGATATGGCCGACCCGCCGGCTGTTATTCGGGTCGGTGAAGTACTGCTGCCCGTCGATCTGCTCGCCGGTAACGACGTCCCAGAGCCGGAACTCGGCGCGAAGCCGCCCACCATCGCGCGAGACGCGCCCCGTCACCAGCCCCTGCACGCCGGCGGCCTTCCAGGCCTCGAACTGCGGCACCGCATCGAAGGCCGGGTTCTTGTCAGGGTGGCGCGATTTGTCGATCGGCTGGAAATAGCCGGAACGCTTGAGATTGTTGGTGATCACGCCGGACACCATCACGCCTGCTTCGCCGCCGAAATCGGCGATGGCGATCGGCATGGGCTGGAACGTGCCCTTGTTCAGGTTGATCACCAGTTCCGCGCGCGCGACTGCGGGAACCAGCAACGGCAAGGACAAGGCCGAACCGGCAAGGGTCAGCGCATGGCGGCGCGTCAGCCCGGAACGGGTCTGGCCGGCGCCCTCGATCATGGAGTTGCGAAACATGGGGGTCACAGCACGTCCCTAGCGTCGAAATTGACGACGACATCACGCCAGTCGTCATAGTAAGCGGCAAATTGAGCAGGAATGCGCAGTGGTGCGCAACGGCGGGTTGCCGTCAGGGCGGAATCGGCCGCGACCCGGAACAGCGGATCGGACGAGGTGTTGATCACACCCGGCTGGCCCGCGAGCGATCCGTCGGTATTCAGCTTCATCCGCACCGAAGGCACGACTGCGCCCTTTGCATTCGCGAGTCCGATCGGCACGTTCCAGCATTTCAGGAGCTGGTCCTGAATGATCCCGACAAGCTGCGCGCGCAGCGAAGGGCTGAGCTTTTGCGACGAGCCGCGCTCGCTGCCGAGCGAAGCGGAGCGGTTCACCTGCGGCGCGGACGAGCCTGAGGACTGAGCCGGCTCCTTCGATTGCAGAAGCTTAGCGATATCGGTCGGGTTGAAGTTCTTGGCGATCTCCGCCTCACGCTTGGCCTTGGCCTCGGCTTCGGCCTTTGCCTTGGCGGCAGCGGCGATCTTGGCCTTGGCCTCGGCTTCGGCCTTAGCCTTAGCGTCCGCCTCAGCCTTTTCCTTGGCCGCCTCGGCAGCGGCCGCCTTGGCCTGCGCTTCCGCCTTGGCCTTGGCAGCAGCGTCGGCCCTGGCCTGCGCATCGGCTTCGGCCTTCGCCTTGGCGGCGGCCTTGGCATCCTCCTCGGCCTGCTTCGCCTTGGAGGCGAGCTCAGCTTCCTCCGCGAGCTTGGCGAGTTCCTCGCGGCGCAGATCGGGCTTCGGCTCAGCCGGAGCCTCTGCCTTCTGCGGCGGCTGCTTCGCCGGCTCCGGCGGCTTGGGCTCCGGCTTCGGAGGCTGCAGCGCAGGGCGGGCTGGCGGCATTGGCGCCGAAGCGTTGTCGTCCGCGGTCTTCAATTCAGCGGGCCGCGTCGGCGGCGCAGGGGTGTCCTGCTTGGCCTCGCCGGCTTCCTTGCGCTCGACCGTCTCCGACTGGCGCTCGGCGCGCTGGAGCGGCTGGGGCTTCTCCCCCTTGCGCTCGCCACGCGTGACCTGGTTCAGCGCACTCGGATCGACCATCTCGACGGCGATCGCCTCTTCGTTCTCCGGCAGGGGATTCGGCGACGAGAACGCCAGCAGCCCCGCGACGAGAAACGTCACGTGGCCGAGAGCGGAGAGCGCGATTCCTGGTTCGGAGGTGGAGAGCTTCACGGCTGGAAATACCTCGCCTTCACGTCGTCAGCGCGTCGCGGGCTCGGTGACGAGCGCCACGCGCTTGAACCCGGCCGACGTGATCGTCGACATCACCGAGGCGACGCGCCCGTAATCGACCTGACGGTCGCCGCGCACATAGATGCGCTCGTCGAAGCCCTGCTTGGCGAGGCCATGCAGCTTCGTCACCAGATCGGGCTCCAGCGTTGGCTGGTCCTGGAGGAAGATCTGGCCCTTACTGTCGATGGCAATGGTGATCGGCTTCTGGTCGACATTGATCGGCTTCGCCCCGGTCTGCGGCAGATCGAGCGGAACGCCGGTCGCGATCAGGGGCGCGGCCACCATGAAGATGATCAGCAACACCAGCATGACGTCGATGAACGGCGTCATGTTGATCTCGGCGATCGCGCTGTGGCGGCGGCCACGCCGGCCCCGCCTGCCTCCGGCCTTGGCGCCGGTCGCTGCTGACATGCCCATCGTGCAGCCCCTTATGCCGCCAGCCGCTCGTCGATCTGCCGCGACAGGATCGCGGAGAACTCGTCGGCAAAGGCTTCGAGGCGGTTTTGGGCCTTGGCCACTTCGGCCTGCAGCTTGTTATAGGCCATCAGAGCCGGAATCGCGGCGAACAGACCGATCGCGGTGGCGAAAAGCGCCTCCGCGATACCGGGCGCCACGACGGCAAGGGAAGAATTCTTGGAGACCGCGATCGCGGTGAAGGAATTCATGATGCCCCAGACCGTGCCGAACAGGCCGATGAAGGGAGCGGCCGAGGCAATGGTCGAGAGCACCAGCAGCTTCGATTCCAGCCGCTCGGTTTCGCGCTGAATGGTAACGTCGAGAACCTTGTCGATACGCGCCGAAAGGCTGGCGACCGAGCGGCCGCCATTCTCGAAGGAGCGCTTCCACTCCCGCATCGCCGCGACGAAGACCGCCGCCATGTCGTTGACCGGCTTGCTCGCCAGATCGCGATAAAGCTCTTCCAGCGACCGACCGGACCAGAACACCTCCTCGAAGGCATCCATATCGCGGCGGGTGCGGCGATAGAGCAACGTCTTGTCGATGATGATCGACCAGCACCACACCGAGGCGCCGAGCAGGCCCATCATGACCAGCTTGACGACGATATGGGCGTGCCAGAACAACGTCCAGAACGACATGTCGATCTGTGGCGCAGCCTGCGCAACCTCGGCGGGGTTCATACTGTCATCCTTTCAGACGGTCAGCGCGATC
Organism: Hyphomicrobiales bacterium; assembly: GCA_900470095.1. Lineage (GTDB taxonomy): Bacteria > Pseudomonadota > Alphaproteobacteria > Rhizobiales > Beijerinckiaceae > Allobosea. The sequence continues at coordinate 231,266 of UBZM01000013.1, read as the reverse complement.
GAGCGCTGCTGATCCAATCTCCCGCCGACCAAATCGATGACCGAGGCCACGAATACCTCGCGCCACCACCGAATTTGCGAACTGGGGAACATGCCGTTCCTGTCAATTGCCTTTGAATCCGGCGAAAGATGGGCGCATCCGGGGTTTTCTTCATCAGCGACTCGTGCTGGTCGAGTTAAGCACCCAGCAAGGTTAATGCCGGGTTGACAGCGAAACGAATCGAACGCCGTGCTGCTGCTGCGGGCTCTGGAGCGACGCGAGCGGATGCGCCTAGTCCCCCTGCGCGCGGAGCCTCCTCAACGCAAAATGGCCCGCCTCGTTGCCGAGGCGGGCCATCTCTGGCGTCAGGTTTCAGGCGGACGCGTCAGGCCGCATCCTGGTCCGGTTGGCTGCCGGGCCTGCGATCGGCCATGAACTGGTCGAACTCGGCCTTGTCCTTGGCCATGCGCAGACGCCCCAGGAAGTCCTGGAACTCGCGCTGCTCGTCCTCGAGCCTGCGCAGGGTTTCTGCGCGGTACTCGTCGAAGGCATGGTTGCCGCTGGACGGCGGACCGCCCCAACGACCCCAGCCGCCGCCAGGGCCGCCGCGTTCACCCATGCGTTCCCGCATGCGATCCATCTTCTCCTGAAGACGGCTCATCCGGTGCTCGAACCGGTTTCCACCGGCATATCCGCAAGACATGCGTCCACTCCCCCACATGAAGGCCAGGGTCGCAAGACCAAGCGGCCACCACACGATGAAGCCCAGCACCGCAAAAGCGAACCAGGCCCCTCTTCCATATTCATCAAGCCTCGCAACGATCGGCATCGATCCCTCGCGATATCAGTGAGTGTGTATGTTAGTCACATATACATTATGGGAACGCCCCCGACGCCTGTCAAGCGGCGGGGGCGGCTTCAATTCCCTGGTGCCGACAGGCCGAGCCCTTGCAGATAGATCAGCATATTGGCTTCCAGTAATTCGGCCGCCGACATCGGCAGCGAGCGGCGGCCTGCATCGGCTCGTCCGAACAGAGCTGCCACACCATGCGACATCGCCCAGACATGCAGCGCCATCATCAGCGCCGGCGGCCGGCGCCCCGCCGGAAGGGTCGCGATCAGGCCCTCGCAGGCTGCACGCAGCATCTGGAAGGAACGATCCGCCGCGAGACGCAATTCCGGGCTGGCATCGAGTGGTACGCCAGCCTCGAACATCGCGGAATAATAGGCGGGCTGCTCATGAGCGAAGGCGATATAGGTCTGGCCCAGACGCTGGAACGCAGCCCATGCGTTGGGCTTGCCCTCGTTCCAGGCGCGCGACTGTGCCGCCTCGAAGGCCTGGAAGCCGCGCGTCGCGACATCGGCCATCAGTTCGACCTTGTCGCGATAATGCCGATAGGGCGCCGTCGGGCTGACCCCGGCCAGTCGTGCGGCTTCGGCAACGGTGAAGCCGTTCGCCCCCTTCTCTGCGATCAGCTCGAGCGCCGCCTTCACCAACTCCTCCTTGAGGTTGCCATGGTGATAGCCGCGTCGCTCCGAATCCGGCCGCCGTCCGATCATGTAAGGAGCGCTAACATAGCAGGCGAATGGCGTCGACGGTGTTCGCCGCCCATCACGTCTCGAGCCCCAGCCGGTGGCGCAACGTGTCGGGAATACGCCTAGCCCGACCGCCGCCGACGCAGGCGACCTTGACCTCGGCGGTGATCAGAACCTCTTCGCCACGCAGCACGCGCTGGGCAACATCCATCGTCGCGCCGCGCGCAGCCGTCGCCACGGTCTCGACGGTCAGCATGTCATCCATCACGGCAGGCTTGAGGAAATCGATCGTCATGCGGCGCACTGCGAAACCCAATGCCGCGTCCCCGTCGAACAGCTCGCGCTGTTCGACACCGAGCGCGCGGATCAGCTCGGTACGGCCGCGTTCCATGAACCGCAGATAGGAGGCGTGATAGACGACACCGGAGAAATCGGTGTCTTCATAATAGACCCGGACGGGAAGCTGGTGGACGGCGCTCATATGGCTGCGGGATTTCCGTGATGACGTTTCCCGACCTTTAGACCGGGCATGGCAGGCGGAACAACCACCGCGCCCCGGTGACCGCGCTATCGGGAACCTGCCGGCCTCGCTAAGGTTGATTGGTCGACAGCCTCACAAGGAGAACTGGTATGGCCCTTTCGCTCAAGGCAATCGAGCGCCTCCTCGACAAATCGGAGTTGCAGCTCTTTGCCCGTACCCGCCGCAGCACGATCGGCGCGGCAAGTGATGCCGACTTGCAAGACCTCGCCAAGCAGATCCGTGAACGCCGCGACCGGGCTCGCGGCATTGCGCGGCAGCAAAGGCGCGAAATGCGCCGCAAGGCCGAGCCACAGGGCGCCCGGCCCGCCTCCGACAATAGCGGGACAAAGGCCAAGGCCGACGCCCTTACCGCGGCGCTGAAGCGCGTCGGCGCCGAGCGGACGCGTCGCACCGAGAAGCTGCACGCTCCGAGCCAGCGCAGCCTCGCCCGCAAGGCTCTGGCGCTGAAGCAGCGCCAGGCTGCCGCCAAGACGCAGCCTGCGAGCCGGCAGGCCGGCAAAGGCATGAAGCCCGTGCCGAGCACCAAGGCAGGGAAATCCGGCGCGCTCGACCATGCGGGCCAGCGCTCAGCGATGCACCGAGCGAAATTCGCGCGGTAGCAACTGGCCTCAGCGCGTACAGGGCTTCCTCATGAAGGAGCCGCACTCATAGGGTTGCGACAGCGCCTGGCGGATGCTGTCGCTGCCAGTGCCGATATCGTCGATGCGCCAGGCACCGCCTTCCAAGATCATCCGGAACGGTACCTTCACCGCCTTTCCGAAGCTTTGGAAGCTGGCGGTGACAAACGCCTGCCCATCCGTCGGCTTCCCGGTCGCCACGACGCGCAGGTTCTTCACCTCACCATCCTGGCCATTGAGGAAAGGATCGGCGCCAATGTTGCCCATCTCACCGCTCTCATCCTGATAGAGGTCGTCGCGGGCGAAGAGCGCGGCGAGGCTTTTGCTCAACAGCGCGTCGCGATGCGGCGGCCGCCAGGCAGGTGGTGAGGCCTTGGGGCCAGTGCTGGCAAGACTACGGATCGTGGCGGCATAGGCCTGTTTGACTGTCGCTTCGGGCGTGGACTCGGCTGCGGCAGCCCATTGCGCGGCGAATCCCGCAACGAGCGAGACGAAGACGGTGAGCAGAAGATTCCGCAGCATTCTCAGCATCACTCGCCTTCGGCCTCGTCCCCGAACAACCCGAATTGCGCGGCCTCGCGGTTCGGCTCCGGCATGCCGAGATGCCGGAACGCATGCGGCGTCAGCAGGCGCCCGCGCGGTGTGCGCTGGATGAAGCCTTGCTGCAGCAGGAACGGCTCGATGATCTCCTCGATCGCATCGCGCGGCTCGGAGAGCGAGGCGGCGATGGTCTCGATCCCGACAGGACCGCCGCCGAAATTGATTGCGACGGTGGTGAGATAGCGCCGGTCCATCTGATCGAGGCCGATGCCGTCGACATCGAGCAGGTGCAGCGCCTTGTCGGCGACCGAGCGCGTGATCACCGGATCGCCGTCGACAATGGCGAAGTCGCGCACGCGCCGGAGCAGCCGGCCGGCGATGCGCGGTGTCCCTCGGGACCGGCGGGCAACCTCGTTGGCACCATCATCCGACATGCCGATGCCGAGCACGCGGGCGCCGCGCGCAACGATGCCCTGCAATTCCTCGACCGTGTAGAATTGCAGGCGGATCGGAATGCCGAAACGGTCCCGCAACGGCGTCGTCAGCAGGCCGGCACGGGTGGTGGCGCCAACCAGGGTGAACTTGGGCAGGTCGATCTTGACCGAGCGTGCCGCCGGTCCCTCGCCGATGATCAGGTCGAGTTGGTAATCCTCCATCGCCGGATAGAGGATTTCTTCGACCGCCGGGTTCAGACGGTGGATCTCGTCGATGAAGAGCACGTCGCGCTCTTCGAGATTGGTGAGCTGCGCTGCGAGGTCGCCGGCCTTGGCAATGACCGGCCCCGAGGTCGAGCGGAAATTGACGCCCAGCTCGCGCGCCACGATCTGCGCCAGCGTCGTCTTGCCGAGCCCCGGCGGACCGACGAAGAGCACATGGTCGAGCGCATCACCGCGCGCGCGCGCCGCATTGATGAAGACCTGGAGATTGGCGCGCGCCGCCGCCTGGCCGGTGAAATCGGACAGCGACAGCGGCCGCAGCGAGGTTTCGCTGTCGTCGTCGCGCTTGGCAGAAGAGAGAAGGCCGGGACGGGGATCAACCATGCGACATCACGCTTCGCGTTCCTTCCAGACCATACGAACTCCGCGCCGAGACAATTCCCACAACAGCCATGTTAACGTCGCTGCACCGATATTGACCCACATGATCATTGCTACGGCTCCCAGCCGCTCAAAGATCGAGTATGGCGGAATATCGTAGCCAAAAATTAGCAATGGAACAGACATCAGAACTCCTGTTACGGCGCTGGCAACTAAAACTCTTCTTAGTGAGAACTGAGCCGTCGACAGCATAGTGAAGGCAGCAGAAACACCCACGATAAGCGCGGGAACCAATCCGACCGCATACACCAATGAAATACTTTCAGCCGAAAAATGATCATCTGAACTCAGATTATTATTTATGAAGAATCGCATCGAATGGAATGCAGCAACAAAGGAAATCAAACCCAAAAGCGGACCAACGACGACGTAAAACAAAACCAAGCCTATCCGCAGCATGACCCTAGGCTTTGACCTTGAATGCGATGGTCATTTTGCTAATTATTATGGATCGATCACTCACAACACTATCTCCATTTCGATGGCGTCGTGGACCGGAATGCCTCTGTATCCCGTCTTGATGATCGTCGGCACAACCGAGCGGTAATGATCGATCGCCTCGGGATAGAGGCCGGAGAGACGGAAGCCGTAGCGCTGATAGAATATCAGCCCGGGCATGTTGTCATTGGTCAGCATCGCCTTGAGCTTCTTCGCACCTGCGGCCCGGGCCGCAGCCTTGACCGCAGCCAGCATCTGGACTGCCACGCCCTCTCCCGGCCGCAGCGAATGCAGCGCGCAAAGATAGGCGGTCTCGTCGCGTCGCGTCCAGCTCGCCAGCGCCGCCGTCTGCCCCGCAGCCGTGAACAGGCCTAGCGCTTCGATCTCGGCGACGTCGTAGGTGTGCAGGTCGATCATCATCTTGTGCGAGCCCCAGACCGCCAGCATCAGGTGCAGCAGCTCGCTCTTATCCTCGACGGCGCGAACGATCAGGGCGTCGGCATGGCTCACTTCGCCAGTTCCTTGAGGCCCAGCTTGATCAGCTGTGCCGTCCCGGCCCCCTCCCCGGCTGCTTTCGAGGCCGCGGCCACCGCCGCTACGGCCTGGGCCTGCGGATAGCCGAGATTGGACAGGGCAGAGATCGCGTCCGCCACCGCTTGCGGCAGCTTCCTGTCTTCCAGGGCGCCGGCGAGCTGCACGACGCCGGGATCGATGTGGCCGAAGGCGGGCGCCTTGTCCTTGAGCTCGGCGCAGAGCCGCTGCGCCAGCTTCGGGCCGACCCCGGGAGAGCGCGCTACGGCCGCCTTGTCGTTGGTCGCGATCGCTGTCGCCAGCGCGCCGGGCTCCAGCGTCGAGAGAATGGCGAGCGCCACCTTGGCCCCGACACCCTGCACCACCTGCATCAGACGGAACCAGTCGCGTTCGACGTCGGACAGGAAGCCATAGAGACGGATCGCGTCCTCGCGGACATGGGTCTCGATCGCCAGCGCCGCCGCCTCGCCGGGTTTTGGCAGGCGCTGCAAGGTGCGCGACGAGCATTGCACGACATAGCCGACGCCCTGCACGTCGAGGATCACGAAATCCTCGCCATAGGAATCGATCAGCCCCTTGAGCTTGCCGATCATCAGAGGCTCCGTCGCATGTGCATGTCCAAGCTGTAGCGCCTCACGAAGCTGCGCGCATCTGCGCGACCAGCGCCCTCATGCCGCGATGCTGTGAATGACAGATCGCCACGGCGAGCGCGTCCGCCGCATCCGCAGATTTTGTCTCGGCTTTCGGCAGCAGCACCCGGATCATCGCCTGGACCTGCTTCTTGTCGGCATGGCCGACGCCGACCACCGTCTTCTTGACGAGATTGGCCGCGTATTCGGCAACACTGAGGCCGGCGATCGCCGGCACGACCAGTGCGATGCCGCGCGCCTGGCCAAGCTTCAGCGCCGATTGCGGGTCGCGGTTCACGAAGGTCTCCTCGACCGCGACCTCGTCGGGATTGAAGGAACCGATCACCCGCGCAATGCCGTCATGCAATTGCTTCAGGCGCTCCGAAAGCGGGCTCGCTCCGTCGCTTTCGACGCAGCCGCAGGCAACGAAGGAGAGTTTGGTCCCCTCGCTGGTGATGATGCCCCAGCCGGTCTTTCTGAGACCGGGATCCAGGCCGAGAATCCGAATCGCTTGTGCCATGCCCGCACACTAGTCTGGACACGGTTTGTACTCCATTACCGAGGTTCCACTGAGGAGCGCTGCCGGAATGCCAGGGCATGCGGCGCAGCATGGCCTGCCTCTATACGCTGCGCACGGCTTGCCCCTATGCTTCGTCAATTGCGGTCATTCCGGACGTTTTTCGTTATCGAGAAGATCTCCGCGCAGGAATCCAGGGGAATACGCCATGAGAACGTCGCTTTTCGTCTCTCTCGCCGCATCGCTTGCCCTGTTGCTGCCACCGCTGGCACTGACGGCGCACGCGCAAGCTCCTACCCCCGCCGAAGCCCGCGCCATCGCCAAGGAAGCCACGATCTATGGCTTCCCGCTCGTCGACAATTACCGCATCCAGCATTCCTATTTCGTCGATCGCAGCAGCCCGGAGTTCAAGGCTCCCTGGAACACGCTCGTCAACAACGCGCGGGTCTATACGCCCGACGACAAGGCGATCCAGACGCCCAACTCGGACACGCCCTATTCCTATGTCGGCGCCGACCTGCGCGCCGAGCCGCTCGTCTTCACGGTGCCCGCGGTCGAGAAGGGCCGCTACTATGCCCTGCAGTTCATCGACCAATACACCTTCGATTTCGCCTATGTCGGCAGCCGCGCCACCGGGAACGGCGCGGGCAGCTATCTGCTGGCGGGCCCGAAATGGAAGGGCGAGAAACCCGCGGGCATCAAGCAGGTGATCCGCTCCGAGACCGATTTCGCCTTCGTGCTGTACCGGACCCAGCTATTCGATCCTGATGACATCGATCAGGTGAAGGCGGTCCAGGCCGGCTACAAGGTGCAGCCGCTGTCACAGTTTCTGGGACGGCCGGCGCCAGCGCCGGCGCCCGCGGTCGATTTCATCAAGCCGCTGACGCCCGAGCAGGAGCGCAGCTCGCTTGAGTCCTTCAACGTCCTGAATTTCATCCTGCAATTCGCCCCGACGCATCCGTCCGAAAGGGCGCTGATGGCGCGCTTCTCGAAGATCGGTGTCGGTGGCGGAAAGAGCCTCGATGCGAATGCGCTCTCGCCTGAACTGCGCAAGGCACTGCAGGACGGCATGGCCGATGGCTGGGCTGCGTTCAAGCTGCACAAGGAAACCCAGATCGACACGGGAAAGACGCCGAGTTCGGACGGCTTCGGAACGCGCGCCTTCCTGAAGAACGACTACATGCAGCGCATGTCGGGGGCGGTGCTGGGCATCTACGGCAATGCGAAGCAGGAGGCGCTCTATCCCGCCTATTTCATCGATTCCGCCAAGCAGGCGCTGAACGGGGCGAAGCGCTACACCCTGCGCTTTGCGCCGGGGCAGCTGCCGCCGGTCAACGCCTTCTGGTCGCTGACCATGTACGAGCTGCCGGCGAGCCTGCTCTATGCCAACCGGATCAACCGTTACCTGATCAATTCGCCGATGCTGCCCGGCCTGAAGCGCGACGCGGACGGCGGGATCACGATCCATGTGCAGAACGAGTCCCCCGGCAAGGAGCGCGAAGCCAACTGGCTCCCCGCTCCGAAGGGACCGTTCTTCGCGGTCATGCGGCTGTACTGGCCGAAGCCCGCGGCGCTGAACGGCAAATGGAAAGCCCCACCGCTTCAGCAGCAGAACTGACCGAGAGGGACGCCGAGACGGACTCGAGACAGACGATCTCCACAGTTGCCCACATGCCGGCGGCCTCTGTTGTCCCCACCGGGGGGCGGGGGAGAACTGGCGCGCGACCCTCATGGCATCGATGACGTGCACATATCGATGCCATCACAAGGAAAGAGTTGATCCCGCCGGAACTTGGGTGATGGTGGGTTGCCCCGCCTGCCTGACCTCCCCGGACCGATGACCGACCTGCTTTCCGCGCTGTTTCCCAGCCTCACCCTCTCGGGGATAGCCACCCTTCTCGGCGCAACGCTGCTCGGCGGGCTGGTCCGCGGCTTTACCGGCTTCGGCTTCGCCATGGTCTTCATGCCGCTGGCGAGCCTGGTGCTGGGTCCGGTCGCAGCGCTGGGTCTGATCTGGGTGATCGACCTGCCCTTCGCGCTGCCGATCGCGGCCCGCTCGGCCAAGCGTGCCGAATGGAGCGAGGTCATCCCGCTGCTGATCGCCGCGACGCTGACGCTGCCGTTCGGGCTCTGGCTGCTGACCTGGCTGGAGCCGAGGACGATGCGCTGGATCGTCGCGGGGCTCGTTCTCGCCGCGGTGACGCTGATGGCCTCGGGCTGGCGCTATCACGGCAAGCCGGGCATCCCGCTCTCGCTCGGCGTCGGCTCGCTGTCGGGCCTGTTCAACGGTCTCTCCAGCATCGGCGGCATGCCGCTGGCCGTGTTCTGGCTCGGCGCCCAGCGCAACGACCGGCACAAGGCCCGCGCCAACCTCCAGACCTATTTCGGCCTGTCGACCGTGGTCAGCGGTGTCCTGCTCTGGCTGAAGAGCATCATCACGGCCGCATCGCTCGCGATGGCGCTGCCGCTGTTTGCGATCTACGGCGCCGGTCTCTGGGTCGGCACGCATGCCTTCCGGATCGCCTCCGAGGAGACGTTCCGGCGCATCGCCTATCTCGTGATCTTCCTCAGCGCGCTGGTCAGCCTGCCGCTATGGGATGGGATGCTGGGGCGTTGAACCGCCGTCTTCGCCTTCGCGGGCGAGCAGTCGTGCCTTGCCCCAGCATAAAGAGCCAGGCGTCACGGCCGGGACAAGCCCGGCCATGATTGGCAGGATGCGTTACGAGCCGAGCTTCGCCATGATCTCGTCGGCGATCTCAAAATTGGCGAAGACGTTCTGAACGTCATCGTCATTGTCGAGCGCCTCCATCAGCCGCATCATCGAGGCGGCTTTTTCCTCGTCGAGCGGCGCGGTCGTCGTCGGACGCCAGACGGGCTTGGCCGAGGCCGGCGCGCCGAGCGAGGCTTCGAGCGCCTTGGAGACTTCGTTCAGCGCATCGAAGCCGCACAAGATGGTGTGGCCGTTTTCGTCGCTGACGACGTCGTCGGCACCGGCCTCGATCGCCGCTTCCATGACCTTGTCGGCATCGCCGGCCTCCGGCGGGTAGGTCACCTCGCCGACGCGGTTGAACATGAAGGAGACCGAATTGCTTTCGCCGAGAGCTCCACCCGCCTTGGTGAAGTAGGAGCGGACGGCAGAAGCGGTGCGATTGCGGTTATCGGTCAGCGCCTCGACGATGACGGCAGCACCGCCCGGGCCGTAGCCCTCGTAGCGCACCTCGTCATAGTTCTCGCCGTCATTGCCGGCCGCCTTCTTGATGGCGCGCTCGATATTGTCCTTCGGCATGTTTTCGGCGCGCGCGGCGAGCACCGCCATGCGCAGGCGCGGATTCATGTTGGGGTCAGGCATGCCCATTTTGGCCGCGACGGTGATTTCGCGCCCGAGCCGCGAGAACAGCTTGGAACGCACCGCGTCCTGCTTGCCCTTGCGGTGCATGATGTTCTTGAATTGGGAATGCCCGGCCATCGAGGTCAGCCTCTTTTGTCACTGTGGACCTGCCAAGGCGGACCAAAGGGGGCCCGGCGAGGCAATCCGCGCCTTATAAGCGGGGCTTTTGCCGGCAGGCAAGCCGCCGGCTCGCCCTGAATGACGATGTTCCTACCGCATTTCCACGGCAGAAGCGCGGCAAGAGCAGCGTTAAGCCAATCTTTGCCGAACTGGGTCAGGCTCAACTCAAACCAGTCCCTCCTGCCAGATTGCAGCTCTCCCGACCTCATGAAATCTATGTCCAGCATAGCCATCGCGGAACAGGACATGCGCTTCCGCGCGTTCCAGATCGGCGCCGACGATCTCGCCCTGTTGCAGCAGCAATCCGCCTTCGCCAAGGCGAGACTACCGGGGTTGCTGCGGGAACTGCACGCCGAATTCGATCCCTGGCCGGAAACCAGTCACGCACTGAAAATCCCCGAGGTTCATGAACTCAGGCTGGCACACTGGATCAGGCTGGCCTCGGGCGACCTCGGGGATGGCTACCTCCAATCCGCCCGCAGCCTCGCCGCAGCCTTCCATCGTCACGGTGTCCCGGTCTATGCGGTCGCGATCTGCCACACCATCGTCTCGAACGCGATCGGCGCCGAACTTGGTGTCGACCGCGACGGGCTCCAGAAGCTGAACGGCTTCTGGCAGCACAAGCGTTTCGTCCGGGGCATCGCCATGCGGGCCGCGCTCAATAAGGCCGTACAGCTGGATCTGGAGCTGCTGCTCGAGACCTATGCGGAGGTCCAGCGCGAAACCCGCGAGCGCACCCGCGCCGAAATCGAGGCCTTCGAGGTCACGGTTCGCGGTGTGGTCGACACGGTCAACACCGGCGCCGCCCGCGTCGAGACCATGGCACGCGCCGTCAGCAACGTCGTGCAGGATACCGGCACGCAGGCCATCGTCGCCGCTCAAGCCTCCGACGAAGCATCGGCCAATGTCCAGAACGTCGCCAGCGCAACCGAAGAGCTCTCGATCTCGCTGAACGATGTCTCGTCTGAAATCTCGCGCGCGGCGAACATGGCGCATGACGCCAATGCGGCCGCGATGAAGACCGACATCATCGTCAAGAGCCTGGCGCATTCGGCCGAAACCATTGGCGCCGTGGTCGAGATGATCAAGACGATCGCTGCCCAGACCAATATGCTCGCCCTCAATGCCACGATCGAGGCGGCGCGCGCCGGTGAAAGCGGGCGCGGCTTCGCGGTCGTCGCTACTGAGGTGAAGCAACTTTCGGCCCGCACGGCCCAGGCAACCGACGAGATCGCGGCCCAGGTGCCGGCGATGCAGGCGGCGACGCGCGAGGCTGTCGCGGCAATCGAGAGCATCGTCGCCTTCGTCACGCAGATGGAGCAGACGACGGTGACGATCGCGGGCTCGATCGACGAGCAACGCGCCGCAACGCAGGAAATTGCCCGCAGCGTCAACCTGGCCGCGCTCGGAACGCAGGAGGTCGCACAGGCCGCCAGCGGGGTTAGCGAGATGGCGCAGACGGCCGGCGCCAATGTCTCGGATGTCCTGAGCGTCGCTGAAAACCTGGCGAAGCAAGCCTCGTCGCTCACCTCCGCCTTCGAGAACCTCGCCCGTCAGGGCCGTACCGTCTGAACGGTTCAGGGCGGGGTGATCAGCCCCGCTCCCACGCCTCCGGCATGGCCTCGCTCAGATGCGGTCCCAGCCTGACGGCCCACACCGCCCGGGCCAGCCCCGTCGCGTCGTCGATATCGACCGCGACGCCGGACAGCGTTCCGGGTCCGGTCGCAGGCTCCAGCCTCGCGCCCGGCACCTTCTGCAGGAAGCGGCGAACCGGCTCCTCCCGGTGCATGCCCAGAACGGAATCATAGTCGCCACACATGCCGGCATCGGACTGGTAGGCAGTGCCGCCAGGCAGGATGCGTGTATCGGCGGTCGGGGCGTGGGTATGGGTGCCGACCACGAGACTGGCGCGGCCATCGACGAAATAGGCCATGGCCTGCTTCTCGCTGGTCGCCTCGGCATGGATATCGATGATGACGGCATCGGCGACCTCGCGCAGCGGACAGGCTGCGAGTTCGCGCTCGACCGCGGCGAAGGGGTCATCGAGCGGGTCCATGAACAGCCGCCCCATCACATTGACGACCAGCACGCGCGCGCCGTTGCGCGCCTCGATCACGGTCGCGCCGCGGCCGGGCGTTCCGGGCGGATAATTGGCGGGGCGGACCAACGCCGGCTGGCGCTCGATGAAGACCAGCGCCTCGCGCTGGTCCCAGGAATGGTTGCCGAGCGTCACGGCATCGGCCCCGGCGGCCAGAAACTCATCGCAGATCGCCTCTGTGATGCCGAAGCCACCGGCCGAGTTCTCGCCATTGATCACGACGCAGTCGAGCTTCCAGCGCTCACGGAGGCCTGGCAGGCGCTCCTGAACCGCAATGCGACCGGGGCGACCGACGACGTCGCCGAGGAAAAGAAAACGCATGACGGGAACCCTGAAGGAAGAAGGAGCGCTTCACTGACGCGAACGCGAACGCGAATCAACCGCAGCGAATGGTTTCGCGCTCGGTCACGATCCAGTCGAGCTTGCGGTCATGAGGCTCATCGGGAACAGCCGCGATCTCCTGCGCGCCATAGGCGAGGCCGATCGCTGTGACCGCTCCGAGCTCGGCGAGCGTGCGGTCGTAATAGCCTTTGCCGTAGCCGATGCGGTAGCCGCGGCGATCGAAGGCCGCGAGCGGCACAAGCAGGATACTCGGCCTTGCCTGAGGCTGCTGCGGCTCGGGCACCAGCGTACCGAAGCCGCCGGGCACGATCGGCTCCCATGGCGCCCAGCTCCGGAAAATCATCGCGCCATTCACGATGGCCGGCAGGCAAAGCGGAACGCCCCGCGCGTGCAGCGCTTCGAGAACCGGCCTGGGATCGGCCTCAGAGCGCATCGGCCAATAGGCCGAGACGGGTCCGCCGCCAGCCAGCGCCGGAAGCGCCAGGGCACCGGCGGCGATGGCCTGGTCCCATTCGAGCCGGTCATCGATCTCGAGCGCGTCACGGCGCGCGAGCGCCTCGAGCCGCAGCTCACTCTTGCCGCGGGGCGGCGTCATCTGATGGTCAGTGCGCATGGGGAAAGTGCGGAGCCACCCTGGCCGTGGAGTTTTCGATCCCGGGACACCTACTAAGTAGGTGGGCGCCATATGTCTGGGTCCAGGGACCCAGTCAGGGACAGCTCCCGAGGAGATCGTATGGGCCCGGGAATACATACTCTCACGCACCGGGCAGCCCCGCCAGAGCTATGTAAGACGCGCGCCGGCAAAGCGCCAGTGGCGAGTTGCAGCCGGCGCACAGGATGCTGTGTTCACGCCGAGATGAACTGCCGCACGTCCCGCGTGAGCTGCTGCAGCGTCGCCTCGAACGGCAGCAGGTCGGTGTCGACGATCAGGTCGCTGAAAGGACGCTCCGCATAACCTTCATGAAGCATGACGCGGATGCGCTCATGCTCCTCCTCGTCGAATGCGCGCCCCCGCGCCACCGATGTGATCCTCGCATAGGAGGCACGCAGGCTGATGAAGAGCGGGCGAACGCCCGCGTCCGTGAAATGACGCCTGTAGAAGATCCAGGTGCTGCACCCCAGCGGATAGGCGATCACGACATAGGGCTGAACCGCGAGGATCTTCAGGCCAGTTCTGACCACGGATCGGCTCGTCTGCAGGATTGAGCCATACCAGGGCAGATCCGGATCCGAATGGTCGTCACCGTCGATGAAGCCGCCACCGAGCTCTGCGGCAAGCGCCTCGCCGAGGGTCCTCTTGCCGGCGCCGATCGGGCCGCTCAGGAAAATCGCATAGCGCTGCATCTGCGCTGTTTCGCCGACGCAACGCCTTCCGGCAAGGGGCGCGCCCGCGCGCCTACGGCCACGCCGCCCACGCCAGTCCGTCCTGGATCACGCGGTCGATCAGGTCGGGCTAGGCACACCATGCCGTCGCAACCAGGCGCATGGAGCGCCTTCAGCGCCAGGCCAGCTCACATCTGTCAGGTGGCCGGCTTCAGCCGACCGGACTCGGGATCAGACTGCGTGCCACGCTTTCGATGCGCTCTGCCGCAGTGACCAGTGCTTCCGCGGCGCGCTCCTCGACCTCACCCAGGCGCTGATCGGCCGAGCCGGCGTCGCCACGCACAGCCGCGAGCATGTTCTCCAGCGTCGCGACGCGTTCCTTGAGCTCCGACACCTCATCGGCGACCATCAGCGCCGCCATCACGTGAAGACGCATGTCGCCGATCTCTCCGAAAGCCTGGCGCATTTCGTCGATCTTGCCGTCATAGAGATTGGCGAGCCCTTCGAGATGGGCTTCCTCGCCGTCGCCGCAGGCCATGCGATAGGCCTTGCCCGCGATCGTGACATTCACCTGCGGCATCACGCCCTCCGTCTTCAGTGCTCGCGCGCCTCGGCGCGGGCGATCACGTCACCCACCGCGCCCAACGCCTTTTCCAGCCTGCGTTCGACGTCGCCCGCCGCGGTTTCGACCTGGCCGACGCGCGCGATCGCGCCGTCGAGCTCCGCTGCGAGCCGGGCCCTGTCATCCTGCATCAAGGTCAACTCGGTTTCGAGATTGGCCCGTCCGCGCTCCGCCTCGATGCGTCGGCGCGCAGCCGCCTCGAGTTGCGCGAGTGCGCTATCGAGTCGCGCAAGCGCATTGTCCAGCATCAGGCTCGCCACGGTCGTCTCCTCCCTTTCAGTTCGAAGCCGGCTCCATGATTCGCGAGCCTAAAGCAGGATATGAGCAAGTGGGAAACGCTTTCGGGCAGATATTCGCAGCTCTCAACTGTGATAGCAGCCCCCTGATGAATTGACTCCGGGAGAGCGGGCATCCTATCGAGCACCCGCACGAAAACGATGCCCCGAAAGCCTACCGGACCGTCGCCCTCATGCCCTTCCGGCATGGTTCGGACGCGGGACGCGCCCTTCCGCCCGCCGGAGCCAATGACACCATGACCACGATCGACCGCGCCCAGCACGACAAGCTCGCCAACGCCATTCGCGCCCTGGCAATGGATGGCGTCGAGCAGGCGAAGTCCGGCCACCCCGGCCTGCCGATGGGTGCTGCCGACGTCGCAACCGTGCTGTTTACCCGCGTCATGAACTATGACGCCGCCGATCCGCGCTGGCCAGATCGCGACCGCTTCGTTCTCTCGGCCGGTCACGGCTCCATGCTGCTCTACGCCCTGCTCTATCTCACGGGCACGCCGGGCATGGCCCTCGACGACCTCAAGAAGTTCCGCCAGCTCGAGTCGAAGACCCCGGGGCATCCCGAGAACTTCATGACTGTCGGCGTCGAGACCACCACCGGCCCGCTCGGCCAGGGTCTCGCCACCGCAGTCGGCATGGCCATGGCCGAGCGCATGCTCGCCGCCGAATTCGGCAAGAAGGTCGTCGACCACAAGACCTATGTCCTGGCCTCCGATGGCGACCTGATGGAAGGCATCAGCCAGGAAGCGATCGCGCTTGCCGGCCACCACAAGCTCAACAAGCTGATCGTGCTCTGGGACGATAACGGCATCTCGATCGACGGCCCGCTCTCGATCTCGGACTCGGTCGACCAGGTCGCGCGCTTCAAGGCCTGCGGCTGGCGCTCCGAGCGCGTCGACGGCCATGATCCCGACGCGATCGAGGCAGCGATCCGCCGCGCCCAGAAGTCGAACAAGCCGACCATGATCGCCTGCAAGACCGTGATCGGCTTCGGCGCGCCGAAAAAGGCCGGCACCTCCAAGGCCCATGGCGAGCCGCTCGGCGCCGAGGAACTCGCTGCCGCCAAGGCCAAGCTCGGCATCACCGGCGCTGCCTTCGAGATTGCCGCCGACGTCCTCAAGAGCTGGCGCGCCTTCGGCTCGGCCGGCCACCTCGCCCACAAGGACTGGCTCGCCCGGTTCGAGGCGCTGTCGCCACGCAAGCGCGCCGAGTTCGAGCGCCGCCTCGCCCACACGGTTCCGGGCAAGCTCGACAAGGTGATCGTCGCCCACAAGAAGGCTCTCGCCGCCAACCCTGTCACCGTCGCGACCCGCAAGGCCTCCGAGCTCGCCCTCGACGTCATCGTGCCGGTCATGCCGGAACTGGTCTCCGGCTCGGCCGATCTGACGCCGTCGAACAACACCAAGGCGAAGGGGCTGGAAGACTTCACGCTCAAGACCCCGAAGGGCCGCTACATCCGTTACGGCATCCGCGAGCATGGCATGGCTGCCGCGATGAACGGCATCACCCTGCATGGCGGCTTCCGCACCGCCGGAGGCACCTTCCTGGTCTTCGCCGACTACGCGCGTCCCTCGATGCGTCTGGCGGCCCTGATGGGCCTGCCGGTCGTCTATGTCATGACCCATGACTCGATCGGCCTGGGCGAAGACGGCCCGACCCACCAGCCGGTCGAACATCTCGCCTCGCTTCGCTCGATGCCGAACATGCGCGTGCTGCGCCCGGCCGACGCGATCGAGACGGCGGAAGCCTGGCAGATCGCGCTCGAGCGGACCGGAGGGCCGACCGTGCTGGCGCTCTCGCGCCAGAATCTCGCACAGCTGCGCACAGATGGCACCGCAACCAATCGTTCGGCCAAGGGCGCTTACGAGTTGCAGGCGGCCGAGGGCGGCAAGGCGCAGGTCTCGCTCTTCGCGTCCGGCTCGGAACTCGAGATCGCCGTTGCGGCCCGCAAGCTTCTGGCCGAGAAGGGCGTCCGCGCCCGTGTCGTCTCCGTGCCTTCGCTTGAACTGCTGCTCGCTCAGGACGAGGCGACGCAGAACCAGATCATCGGTGAGGCCCCGGTCAAGATCGCGATCGAGGCAGCAGTCCGCTTCGGCTGGGACGCGGTGATCGGCCATGACGGGATCTTCATCGGCATGACTTCCTTCGGCGCCAGCGGCCCCTACAAGGACGTCTACAAGCATTTCGGCATTACGCCCGACGCAGTGGTCGAAGCCGCATTGAAGCGGCATAACGGCTGAGTTTCACGCGGACACTTGCGTTTGGCCATGCTTTGGCCGATTTGCCCGCGTGAATAACGGCCAACCCGCCGTGAATCGGCGAAGGAGAGGATTGAGATGACGGTCAAGGTGGCGATCAACGGCTTCGGCCGCATCGGGCGCAACGTTCTGCGCGCGATCATTGAGTCGAAGCGCAAGGATATCGAGGTCGTGGCGATCAACGATCTCGGCCCGGTCGAGACCAACGCCCATCTCTTCCGCTTCGACTCCGTCCATGGCCGCTTCCCCGGCACAGTAACGGTCTCCGGCGACACGATCGACGTCGGCCGGGGACCGATCAAGGTCACCGCGATCCGCGATCCCAAGGACCTGCCGCACAAGGCGCTCGGCGTCGACATCGCCCTGGAATGCACCGGCATCTTCACGACCCGCGACAGGGCGGCCGCCCATCTCGCCGCCGGTGCCAAGCGCGTGCTGGTTTCGGCCCCCTGCGAGGGCGCCGACCTGACCGTGGTCTTCGGCGTCAACAACAACGCCCTGACCAAGGACCATCTCGTCGTCTCGAACGCCTCCTGCACGACGAATTGCCTCGCGCCGGTCGTGCGCGTGCTGCAGGACGCGGTCGGCATCGACAAGGGTTTCATGACCACGGTCCACGCCTATACCGGCGACCAGCCGACGCTCGACACGATGCACAAGGATCTCTACCGCGGCCGCGCTGCCGCGCTGTCGATGATCCCGACCTCGACCGGCGCCGCCAAGGCGATCGGCCTCGTCATCCCCGAGCTGAAGGGCCGTCTCGACGGGACGTCGATCCGCGTGCCGACCCCGAACGTCTCGGTGGTCGACTTCAAGTTCATCTCGAAGCGCAAGACCACGGTCGAGAAGATCAACGAGGCCATCATCAAGGCTTCGAAGCGTGGTCCGCTCAAGGGCATCCTCGCGGTCACCGACCAGCCGAACGTCTCGATGGACTTCAACCACGACCCGGCTTCGTCGACTTTCGCGCTCGACCAGACCAAGGTGCTGGACGACAAGTTCGTCCGCATTCTGTCCTGGTACGACAACGAGTGGGGCTTCTCGAACCGGATGAGCGACACCGCCGTCGCGATGGCGAAGCTCATCTGACGTAACGGCCGGCGGGACCCGGCGCGCTGCCGGGCCCCGCCTGACCCTTCTCGAATGAACGGAAAGCGCATGACCAAGATCGAGCCGACCGTCGCCGCGCCGGCGAGCCCATCCGAGCCCTTCATCGCTGCGCCCAGCGCGACTGGAGCCACGGTGACGGCTCTCTCCGCAGCCAGCCGGACCGAAGAGGCAGCGCCGACCTCGGAGCCGCGCAAGCTCGACCAGCTCTCTCGCATCGAGGACAAGGCGGCGCGCATCGAGGAAAAATTTGCCCGCTACGAGGCTGTCTTTACCCGGGCCGAGGCCTCGCTGGAGCGCAGTGCGGCCAAGGTCGAGACCGCGACCGGCGCCATGGACTTCGCGGGAATCCGCCAGGAGGTTGCGGCGCTGCGCGAACGCGTCGACGCGACGCCGCGTTCGGCGACCCTGTTCACCACCGCCCTCGTTACTGCCGTTCTCACCGTGCTGCTCACCATCCTGGTGCTGAAGTTCGGCGTGCCGGGCCTGTTTCCGGGACTTCTGCCGCGATGAGCTTCCGCACGCTCGACGACGCCGATCTCGCCGGCAAGCGCGTCCTTGTCCGCGTCGACCTGAACGTGCCGATGGAGGCCGGCAAGGTCACCGACACGACCCGCATCGACCGTGTCCTGCCAACCATTCGCGAGATCTCGCAGAAGGGCGGCAAGGTCATCCTGCTCGCGCATTTCGGCCGGCCGAAGGGTCGCGATCCCAAGGATTCGCTGAAGCCGGTCGCCGTGGCGCTTGCCCATCGGCTTGGCCAGCCGGTGATCTTCGTCGATGACTGCATCGGCGAGGACGCCGCCAAGGCCGTCGCCGCGGCCAAGAGCGGCGAAGTCCTGCTGCTGGAGAACACCCGCTTTCATGCGGGCGACGAGAAGAACGACGCCGCCTTCGTCCGGGCGCTCGCCGCCAATGGCGACATCTTCGTCAATGACGCCTTCTCCGCCGCCCACCGCGCCCATGCTTCGACCGAGGGCCTCGCCCATGTCCTGCCGGCCTATGCCGGCCGCACCATGCAGGCCGAGCTGGAGGCGCTGAGCGCCGGGCTCGACAATCCCGCCCGCCCGGTGATGGCGATCGTCGGCGGCGCCAAGGTTTCGACCAAGCTCGAGCTGCTCGGCAACCTCGTGAAGAAGGTCGACGTCCTCGCCATCGGCGGCGGCATGGCCAATACCTTCCTCGCCGCCCGCGGCATCAATGTCGGCAAGTCGCTCTGCGAGCATGATCTCCTCGCGACCGCCCGCGAGATCGAGGAGAAGGCCAGGGTCGCCGGCTGCGAGATCATGCTGCCGGTCGATGCGCTGGTCGCCCGTGAGTTCAAGGCCAATCCCGGACACCGCGTCGTGCCGATCACCGAGGTCGCTGCCGACGAGATGATCCTCGATGCTGGCCCGCTCAGCGTCGCCGAGGTCGTGCTCAAGCTCGACACCGTCAGGACGCTGGTGTGGAACGGCCCCTTCGGTGCGTTCGAGCTGCATCCCTTCGACACGGCGACGGTCACTGTCGCCAAGGCTGCGGCCGAGCGCGTCAAGGCCGGCCGGCTCGTGGCCGTCGCTGGCGGCGGCGACACCGTCGCAGCAATGAACCATGCCGGGGTCGCCGACGAGCTGTCCTATGTCTCGACGGCGGGCGGTGCCTTCCTCGAGTGGATGGAAGGCAAGGCCCTGCCAGGCGTCGAGGCATTGCGGGCGCGGTAAGCCGCACCTGGCACTTGGATCTCTTTTCGCCGTTCATGCCAGCGTCGCCCCGATGGCGACGCTGGCGATTCTCCTGCCGGAGCGCGGCACCGGCAGGAGCAGCGCGCCGTGCCCGCTGCCGGCGTGAGCGCCTTTCTCGCGACGGCACGATCAACAGCTTCGCATCGAGCGCGTATCAGCGCTGGTTCGCGCCCGAGTGTTGACCTCGTTCACGACTTTCGCCGCTCTTGTTTTGCCCCCCGGCGCTGAATTCGTCTCTCGTCAAAACGCGTGAGAGCCGCATCCCTGCGAAAAACCGGTTTCCCCTTTTTGGCATCCTGCTCTAAATCCTCCCGGAAACCTGACGCCTAAAGGGAGGACCATCGTGGCCCGCATCACGCTTCGCCAACTGCTCGACCATGCCGCCGAGAACGATTACGGCGTGCCCGCCTTCAACATCAACAACATGGAACAGGCACTGGCGATCATGGCCGCAGCGGACGCGACCGATGCGCCCGTCATCATCCAGGCCTCGCGCGGCGCCCGCTCCTACGCCAACGACATCATGCTCAAGCACATGATGGACGCCGTCACCGAGATTTATCCGCATATCCCGGTCTGCGTTCACCTCGACCACGGCAACGAGCCGGCGACCTGCATGACCGCGATTCAGGCCGGCTTCACCTCGGTGATGATGGACGGCTCGCTCAAGGCCGACGGCAAGACCCCGGGCGACTGGGACTACAATGTCGGCGTGACCAGGACGGTGACCGAGATGGCCCATCTCGGCGGTATCTCGGTCGAGGGCGAACTCGGTGTGCTTGGCTCGCTGGAAAGCGGCGAAGGCGAGAAGGAGGACGGCCATGGCTTCGAGGGCAAGCTCTCCCATGACCAGCTCCTGACCAATCCCGAGGAGGCCGTGAAATTCGTCGCCGAGACCAAGGTCGATGCGCTCGCCATCGCCATGGGCACCTCGCACGGCGCCTACAAGTTCACGCGCAAGCCCGACGGCGCGATCCTCGCCATGCATGTCATCGAGGAGATCCACAAGAAGCTGCCGAACATGCATCTCGTGATGCACGGCTCCTCCTCGGTGCCGCAGGACCTGCAGGACATCATCAACCAATACGGCGGGAAGATGCCCCAGACTTGGGGCGTTCCGGTCGAGGAGATCCAGCGCGGCATCAAGCACGGCGTGCGCAAGATCAATATCGACACCGACAATCGCATGGCCATGACCGGCCAGATCCGGAAGATCCTCTCCGAGCATCCCGGCGAATTCGACCCGCGCAAGTATCTGAAGCCCGCCATGGAGGCGATGACCAAGCTCTGCACGCTGCGCCTGCAGGAGTTCAACACCGCCGGACAGGCCTCGAAGATCAAGCGCGTCGCGACCACGGCCGAAATGGCCAAGCGCTACGCCAAGGGCGAGCTCGATCCGACCTTTGCGGGCCATAGGGCCGCGTAGAACACTCAATTCGGCCGAATGGATCAGCGGGGCGCAGATTCGCGCACCAAGCCTGAACCCATCGAACAGAAACGCCCGGCCTCTCGCCGGGCGTTTCGCGTTCAGGGTGCAGCGATGACAGCTCCGTGACAGGCGCCGCGGACATGAGCCGGTTTCGTCCCTGCCCTTCCGGGCGCCCTGCTTTTCTGGTTCAAGGAAAGGCCCGTCTGGCTGCGCGCTCCCTGCGCGGCTTGCCTTACTGCCACGGTAGTGCCTGATGTCGATCGTCTTTTCCGCGCTGGTCGCGGTCTTTGTCGGCTTTGCCGCCTCCGTGGCGGTCGTGCTTGCCGCAGCGCAGGCCATTGGCGCGACGCAAGCACAGACCGTGTCCTGGATCGTCGGGCTTGCCATCGCCAAGGGGCTCGCCAGCATCTGGCTGTCCTGGCGCCATCGGATGCCGATCATTTGCGCCTGGTCGACGCCCGGTGCAGCTCTTATCGCGGCCGCAAGCGGCTTTGACCTTGCAGCCGCGATCGGCGGCTTCCTCGCCGCTGCCGCCCTGATGATGCTGACCGCCACCTTCCGACCGCTCGGTGCGCTGGTCGAGCGGATTCCGATGACCATCGCCTCGGCCATGCTCGCCGGCGTCATCTTCCGCTTCGTCGTCGCGGTCTTCGATGAGATGAAGCTGCAACCCGCGCTTGTCCTGACGCTGCTCGCCGTCTTCCTGGTCGCGCGCCTGATCAACCCGTTTCTCGGCGTCATCGCCGCGCTCGCCGCGGGCCTGGCGCTGAGCTTTGGAACCGGACTCGCAACCCTGCCCGGCGGCGACATGGCGCTGACCGAACTCGTCCTGACCTGGCCGCGCTTCGACCTGACCGCGATCATCGGCATCGGCATCCCGCTCTATCTCGTCACCATGGCCGCCCAGAACCTGCCGGGCTTCGCAGTGCTGCGGGCCGCCGGCTATCATCCGCCGACTGCGCCCAGCCTGTTCGTCACCGGGCTGATGTCCTTCATCACGGCGCCGACCGGCGCGCACATGGTTAATCTCGCAGCGATCAGCGCCTCGATCTGCACGGGTGCCGACACCCATCCCGACCCTAAGCAACGCTGGAAGGCCGGCATCGCCTACGGCCTGTTCTGGCTAGGCATCGCCGCGACGGCCGGGCTGCTGCTCGCACTCATCATCGCCATGCCCAAGGCGCTGATCGTCGCGGTCGCAGGGCTCGGCCTCATCGGCTCGCTGACAGGCGCGCTCGGCCAGTCCATGGCCAAGGACTCCGAGCGCTTCGCCGCCGTCATCACCTTCGCCGTTGCGGCTTCCAGCCTCTCGCTTTTCGGTGTCGGTTCCGCCTTCTGGAGTCTGGTCGCCGGGCTTGCGGTCTTGACATTGGACGCTCTCGCAGGCCGTTTGCGCGCAAGATCATGACCATGACAACCTCACAGACTCGTCTCATGCTCGTCACTCCGCCCGTCGCGGATGCCGAGGCCATGTCATTTCGCCTGATGCAGGCCTTCGCCGGCGGCGACGTCGCCGCCGTGCTGCTCCGCCTCACCGAGGGCGACGACCGCAGCCGGATCGAGCGCGTCAAGCGCATCGCCGGTCCCGTTCAGTCCAACAGCGTCGCGCTCGTCGTCGAAGGTTCGGCGCTGATCGCGACGCGCGGTGGCGCCGATGGCGTGCACTTGGTCGAGGGCCCGGAGGCGATCCGCGAAGCTCGCTCCAGCCTGCGCGATGAGCGCATCATTGGCGCCGGCGGCCTGCGCGCCCGCCACGACGCCATGGATGTCGGCGAGGCTGGCGTCGACTACGTGATGTTCGGCGAACCGCGGCCTGACGGCTCGATGCCGCCTTTGCCGGCAGTCGTCGAGCGCGCCACCTGGTGGGCGGAGATCTTCGAGACGCCATGCGTCGCCTATGCGCCCGACGCGGCATCCGTGCCGGCACTTGTCGAAACCGGCGCCGAATTCATCGCGCTCGGCGAATGGGCCTTTGGCGAAGATCAGGACATCCGCGCCCTTGTCGAGGCCGCCAATGCAGCGATCGCCGCCTGCGCAACCCGGAAGGCCGGCCGGTGAGACGCCTCCGGCGCAGCCTGCTGCTCGTCGGGCTGGCGCTCGCGCCGGCCGGGCTTGCGTCGGCCGCCGATATCGACCTTGCCTATGGCGCCCTTCAGGCTGGCCATTATCGCAGGGCTCAGGAAGAGGCGCTAAAGCGCGTCGAGGCTGATAACACTGACGCTGCTGCCATGACATTGCTCGGCGAAATCTATCGCCAGGGTCTCGGCGTCCCGGAAAACACCACGGCCGCCACCGAATGGTATGAGCGCGCAGCCGACCGCGGCGACATCAACGCCGTCTATGCGCTCGCCATCGCGCTGCTCGACCAGCGCAGCAGCAAGCGCGACCCCGCCAAGGCCGGCCAGCTGCTGGAACGTGCCGCCGCAGCCGGACATCCGGCCGCCAACTACAACCTGGCCCTGGCGCTGCTCGCGACAGGCAAGGAGGCCGACGGCAAGCGGGCCGTTGCCGCTCTCGAAATCGCCGCGAAGGCCAATATCGGCGATGCCGAACACGCACTGGGCGTGCTTTACAAGCAGGGCCGCGCCGTACCGCAGGACAATGCGAAGGCCGCCGAATGGATGGCAAAGGCAGCAGAGAGCGGCAATGTCGCGGGCGAGATCGAATATGCGATCATGCTGTTCAATGGCGAGGGCGTCGCCACCGACGAAACAGCTGCCGCCAGGCTCTTCCTGCGCGCCGCCTACAAGGGCAATGCGATTGCGCAGAACCGCATCGCCCGTCTCTATCTGGCTGGCCGCGGCATCGCTCCCGACAGTGCCGAGGCCGCTGCCTGGCATCTCGCCGCCAGGGCCCAGGGCCTGGACGATCCCATGCTCGACCAGATGCTTGACCGTATGACACCGGAGCAGATGAGCCGGATCGCACGCGTCGCCGCCGACCGGATCGAGGGCACGGCCTTGACTACGCCGAGCCAGCCGAGCAAGTGACGGCAGAATTTCCAGGCCGGAGCGATGGCGCTGCCGGCCTTCTCGCGTTCAAGGCGCGCATGAGGTTTTAGATGATCCGCTCTCCCCTGATGACCGTGATGACCGACGCCGTGATGAAGGCGTCCCGTTCGCTGAAGCGCGACTTCGGCGAAATCGAGAACCTGCAGGTGCTCGCCAAGGGCCCGGGCGATTTCGTCTCGAAGGCCGACCACAAGGCCGAGAGCATCCTGCGCGAATCGCTGGAGAAGGCCAGGCCCGGCTACGGCTTCGTCATGGAGGAGAGCGGCGTCGTCCACGGCACCGACGAGAGCAACCGCTGGCATATCGACCCGCTCGACGGCACCCATAACTTCCTGCGCGGCATCCCGCATTGGAACATCTCGGTGGCGCTGGAGCGCGACAACCAGTTCGTCGCGGGCATCGTCTATGATGCAGCCAAGGACGAGCTCTTCATCGCCGAGAAGGGCAAGGGCGCCTATGTCAACAACCGCCGGATGCGCGTCTCCGGTCGCCGTGAGCCGACCGACATGCTGATCGGCATGGGCGTGCCGCATATCGGCAAGGGCGGCCACCCGCTCTTTCTGCGCGAGCTCGGCGCCGTCATGACGCGCTTTGCCAATGTCCGCCGCATGGGCTCCGCTGCGCTCGACATCGCCTATGTCGCGGCCGGCCGGATGGACGCTTACTGGGAACGCGGCCTCAACACCTGGGACTTCGCGGCGGGCGCCGTGATGATCCGCGAGGCTGGCGGCACCTTCGGCACGCTCGATGGCAAGCAGCCGACCAGCGCCAAGGATATCATCTGCGGCAACGAAGTCGGTGAACAAGCGCTCCGCGCCGCGCTCAAGACGGCTGGCTGACATACAGCTTTGATCTTTCACGCTTGATCATGGCGCAGCGGGAGGCGACAGTCTGCCTCCAGCGTTGCGGCCGTGGACAGGGGTGACCGGATTCGGGTCCACCCCGCTCACGGCCGGATGGTTGATGAGAGACGCCAGCTCGGGATCACCCGGGAGTGGCAGGCTCCAGGCGAACGGAAGACGAGGCATGGACAGAGAGGTCCCAGCGGCCGAGATGGGCACGGTCGCGACGACACGGGAAACCACCCGCTTTTCGCGGCCGCTGCGCTACGCGATCCGCGCAATCCTGTTCCTCGCCCTGATCGGATTCCTGGGCTTCATCCTCCAGGGCGGCCTCGTCACGGCCTTCATGACCAATCCCGGTCTCAACGGGCTCATCCTCGGCGCGCTCCTGGTCGGAGCGCTGATCGCACTGCGTGAGCTCTGGCGCGTCAACAGCGAAGCGGCCGCTGCGACCCGCCTGGCCGCAGCGCCCGGGCTCGCCGATGTCGAGCGCGGCCAGGTCATTGCCCCGCTCGGTCCCGTGCTGCCGGCACTCGACGCTGGTACCCTCGCCCCTACTCAAGCGGCCTCCGTACTCGAATCGATTGCGGTCAGGCTCGATGACGGTCGTGAGGTCCTGCGCTATCTCGCAGGCCTGCTCGTCTTCCTCGGCCTGCTCGGCACCTTCTGGGGCCTCCTCGAAACCGTGAGCTCGGTCGGAAACGTCATCAAGAGCCTGCGCACCGGCGCGGAAGCCGGCGTGCTCTTCGACGAACTCAAGGCCGGCCTCGCCGCACCACTTGCCGGCATGGGCCTCTCCTTTTCGTCTTCGCTCTTCGGCATCGCGGGCTCGCTGATCCTCGGCTTCCTGGAACTGCAGGTCGGCCAGGCACAGCGTCGCTTCCGCAACGAACTCGAAAGCTGGCTCGGCTCGCGCAGCCGGGAGGCCGCCTCAGCGGTCGCGGCTCCCGGCTTCGGCCCCGACATCGGCCGCAATCTCGGCGACAAGCTCGATCGGCTCAGTGCAGCGCTGGCCGACGGCCCCAATAACCGCGCCGCCACTCAGGCCATCTCGAACCTTGCCGAAGGCGTTCAGGGGCTGGTCCAGCACATGCGCGCCGAACAGCAGCTGATCCGCGACTGGGTCGAGGCGCAGGCTGCCCGCGAGAAGGATCTGAAGCGCCTGATCGAGCGCCTGACCGCAAACGGCGTCTCCGAGCCATGACCCCCTCGTCGGGCTTGCTGACGAAGGCGTACGCGAAGCCGAAGGAGGCCTGAAGCCATGGCTTTGTCTCGCACCTACCGCCGTGAGCAGCTGAACTTCTGGCCCGGCTTCGTCGATGCCCTCTCGACAATGCTGATCGGCATTGTCTTCCTGCTCTCGGTCTTCGTGCTCGGACAGTTCTTCCTGTCGCAGGAACTGACCGGCAAGGACACCGCGCTGGAACGGCTGAATCGCCAGATATCAGAGCTGTCCGACCTGCTTGCGCTGGAGCGCGTCTCCAACCGGCAGGCCCAGGAGAACCTGCTCCTGATGCAATCGACCCTGACGCGCGAACAGAGCGAGCGCGGCCGCTTGCAGGGTGCGCTCGAAGCGCAGGCGACGAACGGACCAGCCCAGCTTGCCGACACCCAGAAGGCGCTCGACGCGGAGAAGCAGCTCTCGGCGAGAGCCCAGGCGACGGTCGAGCAGGTCAACATGCAGATCCAGGCCATGCGCCGGCAACTCGCTGCGCTCGAGCAGGCCATCGAGGCTTCCGAAGCCAAGGACAAGGAATCGCAGGCCCGTATTGCCGATCTCGGCTCGCGCCTGAATGTCGCCCTCGCCCAGCGCGTGCAGGAACTGGCCCGCTATCGTTCCGACTTCTTCGGCCGTCTCAGGCAGGTGCTCGGTGCACGTCCCGACATCCGCGTCGTCGGGGACCGTTTCGTCTTCCAGTCAGAGGTGTTCTTCGATGCCGGCCAAGCCGTGCTGAAGCCCGAAGGAAAGGCCGAACTCGACAAGCTCGCAACCATCCTGACCGATCTCGGCCATGAGATGCCCCCCGATATCCCGTGGATCCTGCGCGTCGACGGCCACACCGACGCGCGCCCGATCCGCTCCGCACAGTTCCCGTCCAACTGGAGCCTGTCGACGGCCCGTGCGGTCGCGGTTGTCGAGTATCTGATCACACGCGGCCTCCCCGCCGACCGCATCGCCGCAACCGGGTTCGGCGAGTTCCAACCGCTCGACCTCGCCAGCAACGATGAAGCCTACCGCCGCAATCGCAGGATCGAATTCAAGATCACCGAGCGGTAAGGGAAGGCCGACCTTGCGGCCTCCCCGACCCGCATCGCGTCCATCCAGCCAGACGCCCTGGCCGGAGAGGTATGCGGCACCAACCTTAGAATGCCAGCTTCGATCTCTGCTGACCGTTCTCATCGAAATTATCCGGGCTCAGCCAAACCTCGTAGCCGGCCTTCAGGCGCGGCCAGTCGCCATCGATCATCGCGAACCAGGCCGTATCGCGGTTTCGCCCCTTGGTAACCATGTGCTGCCGGAAGACGCCCTCCGGCGTGAAGCCGAAGCGTTGCGCAGCGCGCTTGGAGGGCTCGTTGAGGTTATTGCATTTCCACTCGAAGCGGCGATAGCCCAGCGTGTCGAAGGCATGGCTGGCAAAGAGATAGAGCGCCTCGGTCGCGACGCGGCTGCGGGCGATCGCGGGGCCCCACAGGATGTTGCCGATCTCGATCACGCCATGCACAGGCTCGATCCGCATCAGCGCTTGGCGTCCCTCCGCCCGACCAGTCCTCTTGTCGATCACGGCAAAGAACAGCGGATCGGGCGATGTTGACGCTTTCTCGAGCCAGGGATTGAAGGCTGCCAGATCGGCTGGCGCCTCTTCGAACAGATAGCGGAAGCGGTCATCCGCCCCCGGTTCCTGGGCCGAGATGAAGAGATCCTTGCCGTGCAGCGCAGCATCGAGTGGCTCGAGCCGGGTGTAGCGCCCATCCAGTGCTATGCGCTCCGGGCGCGCCACGCCCTTCCAATGTGAGAGATCCATGATGCGTTCCTGAAGTCGAACCGGGTTAAGACCGAGACAGGCGACAATTGTGGGGATTGCCGGTAGGATATAAACTGCCAGTTCATGGATTTTCACCAGACCACTTTGGACGTCGCGACAACGCCTCTGCATCCGGTGTGGTCTCCGCTCGATCGAAGCGCAGGGGATCTTGAAGGACAGGTCTACCGCGCGGTACGCGACCGCATCCTGCAGGGTCAATTGCTTGCAGGTCAGCGCCTGCCGTCGACGCGCGTTCTGGCCAACGCGCTTGGTGTCGCCCGCTCGACCGTCGTCCTGGCTTATGACCGGCTCAAGGCCGAAGGATATCTTGAGGCCGCGTCAGGATCGGCCAGCCGCGTCGCCCCCGTTGCGAAACTGGCCTCCCCCGGACCGGATCGCGCTGAGCCCACCACCCCATGGCCGATTGTCGAACCGCACGCCCAGAGATTCTTCGAGCCCGGCATTCCGGATCTGGCCGACTTCCCGCACGCAACCTGGGCACGGTGTCTTGGCGCCCGAGCCCGCTCGCTGCGGATTCACGATCTCGGCTACGGCGACGCCGGTGGCATTCGCGAGTTGCAGGAAGCGATCATCGCTCATGTCGCCGACCGGCGCGGGGTTGTCGCGCGGCCTGAGCAGGTCCTCGTCCTTCCCTCGACCAGGGCGGCGATCGGCCTGCTCGCGTCCATCCGGCTCCAACCCGTCGCAGGCGATGCCAGCATCGCCTGGATGGAAGAGCCTGGATACCCGGCGGCACGGGCCTTGCTGCAAGCGGCCGGAGCCCGCATCGTCCCGGTCCCCTGCGACAGCGCAGGGATCGATGTCAGCAAGGCCTCCGGCCCGCCAGCGCGGCTGATCTATGTCACGCCCTCGCATCAATATCCCACAGGCGCAACGATGAGCCTGCAACGACGACTGGCCTTGCTGGAGGTCGCGCAGGCCAGCGGAGCTCTCATCATCGAGGACGACTACGACAGCGAATTCCAGTACGCATCCCGCCCGATCGCGGCGCTGCAGGGCATCGATCGGAACAATGTCGTCGCCTATCTCGGAACGTTCTCGAAGGTTCTCGCGCCGGGTGTTCGGGTCGCCTATGCGATCGTCCCGCCCTGGCTGCAGGAAGACGCCAATCTCGGTCTGCAACTCCGGGGCGCGGTTGTACCGATCCATGTTCAGGCGGCGCTTGCCGATTTCATCCGGGAGGGACGGCTGCGCGCCTATATCCGCAAGATGAACGCCGCCTATGCCGCGCGCATGGCCATGAGCCTCGCGGCCCTGAGCCATCATTGCGGGCAGGTTCTGCACCTCAGCAGCGGCGCGGGTGGCCTGCAGCTCGCCACATGGTTCAAGGATCAGCGGATCGATGATCGCGCCATGGCTCACAAACTCAGCCGACACGGCTACGCGATGCAGCCGATGTCGCGCTTCCATCTTGGTCAGCCCCGGCCCGGGCTCGTCTTCGGTATCTCACGCGTATCCTCCGACACGGTCGAGGAGGTTGTGGCGAAACTGGGTCGGTTGCTCCGGGAGTGACCGCGCGACCGTTCAGGCGGCGGCGCGCCGGATGACATCCGGCCCCGAACCGTGGATCACCTGCCTGTCGTGATAGAAGGCGATGAACTCCTTGGCAGGCAGCGGCTTTGCAAAGAACCAGCCTTGGGCAAAATGCACGCCGTGATCGAGCAGGTATTCGAACTGCTCTCGGGTTTCGACGCCTTCTGCGACAATGAACAGGTTCAGCGCCTTGGCCATGTCGATGATGTGAGAGGTCACCGAACTGGTCGCCGTGTTTCGGCCGATCGTATCGATGAAGGATTTGTCGATCTTGAGGGCATCCAGCGGCAGGCTCTGCAGATATTGCAGGCTGGAATAGCCCGTCCCGAAATCGTCGATCGCGACGGAATGCCCGAGCTTGCGGGCCTGAACGATCGTCTCCCGAGCCGGATCGATATCGATGAAGCCGCGTTCCGTCGCCTCGAGCCAGATTTGCTGCGGCCTGATGCCCGTCGGTTCGAGCGCCGTCTGGATGAACGACAGAACCCGCCCGGTCCGGATATCGTCCGCACAGAGATTGATGGCGACGTGAAGAGACCGATCGGACACCAGCAGTGCTTTCAGGTCGTGGATCACCGCGTCCATGATCTGGTCGGTGATCGGCATGATCAGCCCGCTTTCCTCCGCAAGCGGCACGAAGAGATCCGGCTGCACCAGGGAGCCATCGGGGCGCCGCCAGCGCACGAGGGCCTCGGCGCCGACGCAGATGCCGGTCTTGAGCTCGATGATCGGCTGATAGTGCACGATGAATTCGCGATTGCGCACGGCGATCGTCAACTCGCCCAACGGAGAGAGGCGCTTGCGGGACAGCCAGATGATGATGCCGACAACGAAGGCCGCGATGAAGGCCCCGACGGGCAGAAGCAGCATTCGCTCACGCCGAAGGGGCTTCAGCAGGCTGTCGCGCGACTGGGCCGCCACTGCGACCCAGCCTTGTCCGTGGGCTGCAGCAAAGAGGCTGTGATCATCCATGCCTTTGCGAGGATTGGCCAGGAGGTTGTGCAACAGTCCGGGATCAGGATCGTTCAGGGCACCGATCAGCACGCCCTTGTCGTTGCCAACCGCGATCTGGATGCCGGGGTCGACGATAACGTCAACGAGGCGCACCGGATCGATCAGGACATTGTAATCCCTGTAATGCAGCGCCATCCTGGCATCGCCGCCACTCACCAGCGGCGACATCCTGACAATGACCTCGACGCCGTCTGCGGTCACGTAATCGCCGGGAGAGTGAGCGATCCTCTCGGCCGTCTGCCCCCAGGATGTGCATTTCAGCATTCCGTCGCGAAAATACCCGACCTCATCGATCGAGCGGTTGTTGATGGTGAGCCTGCGCATCGCGGCAATATGCTCCTCCGAGCACGGCTCATGCGAAGTTCCGGCGATGGCTCGCAAGGCCTCACTGGCTCCGCTGAAGGCGGTGTCCGCGCGCACGATCACCCGCCTGGCAAACAACTCCAGCCGCGCCTGCTCAGCGCGTACGGCAAGGGTCCAGGAAATATGGAGCATCACAGCAATCGGAAGCATTGCGCCGACCAGGGCCAGCACTGCCGCGACAAGGATGATGTGAAAACGCTTCACGCTTGCGCCTTCAATGGCGTGCACCCCATCAACGAGTGGAGCGTACGGGTTCCGGTACTGCCGCGCAATTTGCGCCAGGGAACGGAACCAATGTCTTGTCGAACTGCGGCAATATCGAACCGACGCCCTGCAGGAACGACGCAGACGTTACGATCGGCTCCAGGGTTTGACCCGTGCGAACAGTCAGAAATCTCAGCGAGCGCGCCGGTTCACCTCGGAAACGTAACGTCTGCTCGCAACTTGATGCCTCGAGAAAGCATCGGCCCGAAAAGTGGATTGCGGTTTTCGGAAAAGCCGAGGCAATCACAGATGGTTAGATCATCCTGCGGCGCCGCTCGCGTGGAGCGCCCTGGCGTTGAGGGCGATCGAAGGGAGGCACGCGGGCGCCCGTCCCCATTCGCGAGGGCAGAGCAAAGCGCCAATGCGCGATGGCGGCGTCATCGCCGTCATCGCGTCGTGAGACCGGGGACTCGGCATGGGTCCGGTTACGTCCGGAGCACTCCGCTACGTCCGGAGCATTCGGCTACGCCGCCTCCAGCCCGAATTGCAGGGCGGCCAGCCTGGCATAGAGCCCGCCTCTCGCCTTGAGTTCCGCGTGGGTGCCCTCCTCCACCACCCGGCCCTCGTCCAGAACCAGGATGCGATCGGCAGAAAGGATGGTGGCAAGCCGATGGGCGACCACCAGCGTGGTGCGGCCCTGCATCAGCCGGTCGAGCGCATCCTGGACCGCGCGTTCGCTTTCGGAATCAAGCGCTGAGGTGGCCTCGTCCAACAGCAGGATCGGCGCATCTTTCAGCACCGCCCGGGCGATCGCCAGACGCTGGCGCTGGCCGCCCGAGAGCGTCACGCCCCGCTCGCCCACGAGAGTGTCGTAACCCTGCGGCAGAGCCCGGATGAAGCCGTCGGCTGCAGCAAGGCGGGCGGCTTCCTCGACCTCCTCGCGGCTCGCATCGGGGCGCCCATAGGCGATATTGTCCCGCACCGCGACTCCGAACACGGTCGGTTCCTGCGGCACCAGGGCGAAGCGTTGCCGCCAGGCTTCCGGGTCGGCGTCGGTCCCCGCGACGCCATCGACCATGACGCGGCCCGCAGTCGGATCAAAGAAACGCAGCGCAAGCTGCAGCACCGTGCTCTTGCCGGCCCCCGAGGGGCCGACCAGTGCAATGCGCTC
Organism: Hyphomicrobiales bacterium; assembly: GCA_900470095.1. GTDB lineage: Bacteria > Pseudomonadota > Alphaproteobacteria > Rhizobiales > Beijerinckiaceae > Allobosea. Next base: position 198,961 of record UBZM01000013.1, on the reverse strand, counting down.
GCCGGGGCGGACGCTGAAGGACATCTCGTGCAGCGCCGAGACGGTCCGACCGGGGTAGGAGAAGGAGACGCGTTCGAAGGCGAGTTCGCCGAGCGACGGCTCGGGCATCGGCTTTGGCTGCGCAGGTGCGGTGATCGCCGGTTGGGTCGCGAGAATTTCGCCGAGGCGCCCTGCCGCACCGGTGGCCGCCGAGATCTCGCCATAGACCTCGGAGAGCTGTCCGAGCGAGCTGGCAGCCAGAACGGCATAGAGTACGAATTGCGAGAGCCTGCCGCCGGTCATCCGGCCGGCAAAGACATCCATGGCGCCGACCCAGAGCACGCAGACCACGCTCGCGCTGACCAGGAAGATCGCGACACCCGAGAGAATGGCTCGCGAGCGCGTCGCCGAGCGCGAGGCCGCATAGGCATCGTTCGAGGCACTCTCGAAAGCCCGTGCCGTCTGTCGCTCGGCCCCGAAGGACTGCATGGTGCGGATCGCACCGACGGCCTCCGAGGCGAAGGCCGAGGCATCAGCCAGGCGATCCTGCGCCGCCCGCGCCCGGCGCCGGACCGAGCGTCCGGAGAAGACCAGCGGCAGCACGATCAGCGGGATCGCGGCGATGACGATGGCCGAAAGCTGGGGGCTCGTCACGACCATCAGCGCCAGCGCGCCGAGAAACATGATGCCGTTACGCAATGCGATTGAGGCAGCCGAACCGAAAGCCGATTTGATCTGCGTCGTATCCGCCGTGAGGCGCGAGACGAGGTCGCCGGCGCGGCTCGAATCGAAGAATGCGGGCTCGAGCCGGGTCAGATGAGTGAAGACATCGGCGCGCAGGCTGGAAACGATGCGCTCGCCGATCGTCATCACCAGATAGAATCGCGCCGAGCTCGCCAGCGCCAGCACGGCGACGACGCCGATCAGCAGCATGAAATAATTGTGGGCGAGCGCCTGGTCGCCGCCGGAAAACCCGACATCGATGACGCGACGGACGGCGAGCGGCAGCACCAGCGTCGCGCCCGAGGCGACGATCAGTGCGAGGATGGCCAGCGCGATCCGCCCCTTCTGCGCCAGCGCATAGGGCCAGAAGGAGGAGAGTGAATGGAAATCGGGGCGCGTCTTTTTCTGGTCTTCGTTATCTTCGGCCACGCTTCACTGTCCTGTCATGCTTGCGCTGTCGCTTCGCCTGCGCTATTGCGCTGGCGACTTCACGACAGGCTCATACGAATTGTTCGACGGGCCGGCCAGCTAGCCTGGTTATCGACCGTGCCCGCTTACGATTGAGGATTTCGCCATGAAGACCGGCATCCATCCCGACTACCACACCATCAAGGTCGTCATGACCGATGGCACCGAATACTTCACGCGTTCGACGCTCGGCAAGGAGGGTGACACCCTCAATCTCGACATCGACCCGAAGACCCACCCGGCCTGGACCGGCGGCACCCAGCAGCTGATGGACCGCGGCGGCCGCGTCTCGCGCTTCAATTCGCGTTTCGGCGCCCTCAGCGCGCTCGGCAAGAAGTAATTCGGCCGTCGATCGTCCCCGATCGACGCAGCATGCAAACACGAAAGCCCGGCCTTACGGCCGGGCTTTTTGCGTTTCGGGCGGCGATTGGTCGCGGGCGCGAGCCCGCGCATCAGGCTCAGTTGAGCAGGGCGAGTCGCGATTGCAGGCTGCGGATCTGGCTCTGGACAGGGTTCGGAGTGACCTCGAATACGTCTGAACCGGACATCAGCCCTTCGAGATGGCGGATGCGATCCTGCAGGCGGATGGAGTGGGCAATCAGATCGCGCAGCCTCTGCGGCAGGCGCATCGCCTCTTCCTGCACCGGCGAGAGCATCGGCTCGGCGATCTTGACCTTGTTCTTCTCCAGCCGAGCCTGCTCCGCGGTCATCTCCCCTTCGGCCACGGCGCGCTGTACCAGCAGCCAGGAGGCGATCTGCATCAGCCGCGTCGTCAGGCGCATGCTTTCGGTCGCATAGGTCAGCGCAACATCGCGCGGGAGTGCCGCCGACTCGGCGCGGCCGTCGCCATCGAGATAGCTCGCCGTCAGCTCGACCAGCGCCATGCCCTCGCGAAACAGCAGCATGAAGCCGTCCGATTTGACGAAGCCCCTTGCAAAGGAAAGTGCGCCTTCATCCGGCCCGGACTTCAGCAGCGTCATATCGGTCATCGCGACGTCTCCAATCGGCACAAAGGCGTGTGCGTCTGGGACGCGCCACGGATTGATACCGTCACAACGGCAAGAATAGCGCCGTTGCATTGTCGAGACTCTGGTAAGATGTTGTTAACCTTAACACGCCATGAAGGCCAAAAAAGAGCCGCCCCGAAGGCGGCTCGAAGGTCAACAGGGAGGCGTCAAACAGAGTGGGCAGGAGCCACTCGACATCCAGAGAAACTGGATGATCGGATTCATACTTTGGAATCGTTAAGGAGCGGTTAAGAGCGCCGCCGCGCCAGCATATTTGCGCAAGGAAACGCCAGGATTGGGCGACAATTGCCCTCCTCCCGTGCCGGTCGGCCGGGTCGATGCGCGCTTCTGCAAGGCGGGCACGACGAAGCCTGGGCCATTCGTGCCGCGTGTCCCGTGCCTCAGCCTATCTTACGGAAAAAGGCATCCGCGGCCGAGCGCGAGGCATCCTTCTTGGCCCTGATCTCCATCAGGCGCGCAATCTCGCTCTTGAGCGCCTCGATGCGTTGATCGATCTCCGCGAGCGACAGCATCGCGAGATCCTGCCCGATCTGGTGAATGGGTTGCGGCGCGGGGCGGTCATCCTCTGAAAATATCGACATGGCTGCCTCATTTTCGAAACGCGACGGCGGAGACTAGCCGGCTCGCCGTCGCAAGGCCACTATCTCTGCGAAGCAGGCGTCGAATGCGGACGCCTCATGACCGACGAGGGACAACCAGACGTGATGCCAACCCTTCCCGAGACGATGACCGCGATCGGCTTTACGGCCCCCGGAGGTCCTGACGTGTTACGTCCTGAAACACGGCCCGTGCCGAAACCGGCCGCAGGCGAGGTTCTCGTCGAAGTTGCGGCCGCCGGCATCAACCGGCCCGATGTCCTGCAACGGCTCGGCGGCTACGCTCCGCCGCCCGGCGCCTCGGATATCCCGGGTCTCGAGATCGCGGGCCGGGTCGTGGCGGTCGGCGACGGCGGCAGCCGCTTCGCGATCGGCGACCCGGTCTGCGGACTCGTCGCAGGCGGCGGTTATGCCCAATATGCCAGCGTCCACGAGAGCAACGCCCTGCCGATCCCCGTCGGGCTGTCGCTGATCGAAGCGGCCGCGATTCCCGAGACTTATTTCACCGTCTGGACCAATGTCTTCCAGCGCGGGCGGCTGAAGGCCGGCGAGAGCTTCATGGTCCATGGCGGCACGTCCGGCATCGGCACCACGGCGATCCAGCTCGCCAAGGCCTTTGGCGCGACCGTCATCGCAACGGCGGGCTCCGATGAGAAATGCGCGGCCTGCCGCGAGCTCGGTGCCGATTTCGTGGTCAATTACCGGGAGCAGGATTTCGTCAGCGCAGCGAAGGAGGCGACCGGCGGCCGCGGCGTCGACCTGATCCTGGACATGGTCGGCGGTGACTACATCTCCCGCAATTACGAGGCGGCGGCCGAGAGCGGTCGCATCGTTCAGATCGCCTTTCTGAACGGCCCCAAGGCCGAGGTCGATTTCCGTCGGCTGATGATGAAGCGCCTGACCCATACCGGCTCGACATTGCGGCCGCGTACCATCGCCGAGAAGGCAGCAATCGCCGCCGAACTGGAAGGCAAGGTCTGGCCGCTGCTGGCCCAGGGTCGTTGCAAGCCGGTGATCCATGCGACCTTCCCCTTTGCAGAGGCCGCGGCCGGGCATCGCCTGATGGAGAGCAACGCCCATATCGGCAAGATCGTCCTGACGATGTGAGGCCCCCGCTGTCGCGATGGCGGTGCTCGCATTGCTTGCCGGGCCCTGTCATCATACCGATCACAGGGCTGTCCGAGCCACCAGCGCCTTCCGCGCTTTTTCTTGGACAGCCTCCATGGCTTTGCATATAACGCCCGCATCCTGCTCATCGCTGATGATTTGGATGGCCGGCCGAGGAGGCCGGTCGGCGCATGAGAGCTTTTGTCCGCGACCCTGATCCGGCGTAAGCCGCCGGCCTTCGAGATCCAGGAGACGATGCCGTGTCACAACCCCCGCTGATGCCGAAAGCCACTGCGGTCTGGCTCGTGGAAAACACGTCGCTGACCTTCGAGCAGATCGCCGAGTTCTGCAAACTCCACCCGCTCGAGGTTCGTGGCATCGCCGATGGCGAAGTCGCCGCCGGCATCAAGGGCCTCGACCCCATCACCTCCGGCCAGCTCACCCGTGAGGAGCTCGAGCGCGCCGCCAAGAACCCGAACCATCACCTCAAGCTCGCCGAGCGCAAGGTTAAGGTGCCCGAGATCAAGCGCGCCAAGGGGCCGCGCTACACCCCGGTCTCCAAGCGTCAGGACCGCCCGAACGCGATCCTCTGGTTGCTGCGCAACCATCCCGAGCTCAAGGACGCGCAGATCATCCGCCTGATCGGTACGACGAAATCGACCATCGCCCAGATCCGCGACCGCACCCACTGGAACGCGCAGACCCTGACGCCGGTCGACCCGGTCAGCCTCGGGCTCAGCTCGCAGATCGATCTCGACTTCGAGGTCGGTCGTGCGGCCAAGGATCGCCCGGCCGCCCTTGCGGAGGCAGGCTCGACCCTGCTCCCGGCCGAGGAGACCACCGCGCGGGAGCCGGTCCACGCAAGCCAGCCTTTCGCCGACATGAGCAAGCCGAAGCGCGAGGAGGAAGCGGCCATCGACGTCGATTCAGTCTTCGCCAAGCTCAAGCAGCTCAAGCGTCCGGCCGACGAGGACGACGAGATCTGAGGTCGCTGACGACCGAGCGGCCTGCCTGTCGCGGAGAATGGCCTTGGCATCCGATCTTGCCTTCACCTTTCTCGGCACGGGCGCGCCGCCGGTCAGCCTGCGCCGGGCCGGTCCGTCCCATCTCGTCGAGGGAGCCGGACGCAAGGTCCTGATCGATTGCGGTTCAGGCGTGAGCCAGCGCCTGGTCGCCGCTGGCCATCGCGGCGCCGATATCGACCTGCTCATCGTCACGCATGAGCATTCCGACCATCTGGTCGATTTCTACCAGCTCGTGGTCTCATCCTGGCACCAGGGCCGCGCCCGCCCCTGGCGTGTGCTGGCCCCTGCCCCCGCACTTGCCAATATGCGCGCGCAATACGAGGGCTTTGCCCGCGAACGCGCCTTACGCATTGCCTTCGAGAAGCGGCCCGACGCCACGGGGCTCGATGTGCAGTTCGAGGAACTGCGCGAAGGCGTTGTCTCCGGGCTGGGCGAACTCGCGATCGATGCCTTCCTGGTTGATCACCGACCCGTCGAGCCCGCTTTCGGACTCACGATTTCACTCGCAGGCAGCCGCCTTGTCTTCTCCGGCGACACGCGCCTGACACCGTCGCTCGAATGCGCCGCCCAGAATTGCGATCTGCTGGTCTGCGAGGTCTTTATCGACAGTGAGATGCCCATCATCGCCGGTATTCGCTCGGCCGAGACCGTAGCGGCCGTACAGGCCTATCACATGACACCCGCCGTGGTGGCGAAACTGGCGCTCCAGGCCGGCGCAGGCATGCTCGCGCTGACGCATCTGGTACCGCCTGGCGCCGACACCTCTCGGCTTGCCCGCGAGATCAGGACGGCAGGTTATGCCGGCCCGCTGATTGTCGGCGAGGATCTGATGGTGCTCGATGTCGGCGAACGGCTGTTGCGCTGGAATGGCGCGACGATCGGGGTCTGAGCCTCGTCATCGCGAGCCCGGCGATCCTGTCTCGCCCTCGAGCTAGCCAACGCCTCTCGCCTTGAGGACCTCGCCGATCTCGTCGAGCACGACAGGATCGTCGATCGTCGCGGGCACGGTGTATTCCTCGCCATCGGCGATCTTCTTCATCGTCGCGCGCAGGATCTTGCCCGAGCGTGTCTTCGGCAGGCGTGCCACGGTCACCGCGAGTTTGAAGGCCGCAACCGGGCCGATCTTGTCGCGCACCAGCGCAACCAGTTCCTTCTCGACCTCGGCCGGGCTCTGCGTCACGCCCGATTTCAGCACGACGAACCCGCAGGGCTGCTCGCCCTTCAGTGCATCCCTGATCCCGACCACGGCACATTCCGCCACCGCCGGGTGCGAGGCGAGCACCTCCTCCATGCCGCCGGTCGAGAGCCGGTGGCCGGCAACGTTGATGATGTCGTCGGTGCGGCCCATGATGAAGACATAGCTGTCCTCGTCGATGAAACCGGCATCCGAGGTGTTGTAATAGCCTGGGAAGGCCGTGAGATAGGATTGCCGGAACCGCTCGTCGTCCTGCCACAGCGTCGGCAAGGCGCCGGGAGGCAGCGGCAGCTTGACTACGATCGCCCCCATGGTGCCGGCCGATACGGGTCTCCCGGCCTCGTCGAGGCACCGTACGTCATAGCCCGGCAGCGGCACGGTCGGCGAACCGTGCTTCACCGGCAGGAGCTCCAGCCCGACCGGATTGCCGACCATGCAGGAGCCGCTCTCGGTCTGCCACCAATGGTCGATGACCGGAACCTTCAGCACGTCCTCCGCCCATTTCAACGTATCGGGATCGGCCCGTTCTCCGGCGAGGAAGAGCGTGCGGAACTGCGACAGGTCGTAGCGTGCGATGTGGGTTGCCTGCGGATCCTCCTTGCGGATCGCGCGAAACGCCGTCGGTGCGGTGAACATCGCCACCGCCTTGTGCTCGGAAATGACGCGCCAGAATGCGCCGGGATCGGGCGTACCGACCGGCTTGCCCTCGTAGAGCACCGAGGTCGCGCCATGCAGCAGCGGGCCGTAGACGATATAGCTATGGCCGACGACCCATCCGACATCGGACGCGGTGAAGAAGACCTCGCCTGGCCTCACGCCGTAGAGGTTCTCCATCGTCCATTTCAGCGCGACCATATGGCCGCCATTGTCACGAACCACTCCCTTGGGCCGCCCTGTCGTGCCCGAGGTGTAGAGCACATAGAGCGGGTCCGTGGCGGCGACCTCGACGCAGTCGGCCTTGCGTCCCGCTGCCTTGGCCGAGGCGACCAGCGCCCGCCAGTTCCGGTCGCGCGTGACATGCATGGAGGCATCCGCCTGCGGACGCTGCAGCACGATGCAGGTTTCAGGCTTGTGGGCGGCGAGCGCGATCGCGCCGTCGAGCAGCGGCTTGTATTCGACGATGCGTGTCGGCTCGATGCCGCATGTCGCGGTCAGAATGACCTTTGGCCTGGCATCATCGATGCGCGTCGCCAGTTCCTTCGCAGCAAAGCCGCCGAAGACCACCGAATGCACGGCCCCGATCCGGGCGCAGGCCAGCATGGCAAAGGCAGCCTCCGGGATCATCGGCATATAGATGATGACGCGGTCGCCCTTTCCGACGCCCAGATCCTGCAGGACGGCCGCAAGCGTCGCGACCTCGCCGAGCAGCTCACGATAGCTGTAGCTCGCCTTGGTTCCGGTGACGGGGCTGTCATAGATCAGCGCCGTCTGCTCGCCCCGCCCATCACGCACATGCCGGTCGAGCGCATTGAAGCAGGTGTTGCAGCTCGCATCCGGGAACCAGCGCCCATAGACACCGGCTTCGGAGTCGAAAATCGCCTGAGGCGGCTTGATCCATTCGATCTCGCCTGCCGCCTCGCGCCAGAAGCCGATCGGATCCGCCTGCCAGCGCGCATAGGTTTCGCGATAGCGGCTTGCATGCGTGGCATTCATCGGACGCGTTCCTCTTCGCCTGGTTCTGGCCTAGACCCGGCAAGCGGGTCGGGGCGATTTTGCGCGGGATCGTGCTCACTCTCCCCCGCCCGCGCAAGCATGCCGCCGTCAGACTTTAGCTACGCATCTGCGCACGACCGCCCCCGCCCTCGCCCCCGGACAGCCATGAGCTTCGATCCAGCCTATCTCGCCGCGATGGTGCCTGCCGTCATCCTGGTCGGGCTTGCCAAGGGTGGCTTCTCGGGCCTGGGGTTGCTCTCGCTGCCGCTGATGGCGCTCGTGCTCCCGCCGGTCCAGGCGGCCGCGATCATGCTGCCCATTCTGATCGTGCAGGACATGGTCAGCGTCTGGGCCTATCGCCGCGAGTTCGACAGACGCAACCTCGCGACGATGCTGCCGGGCGCTCTCCTCGGCGTGCTTGCGGGCTATGCCTTGGCATCGCGGGTTTCCGACGCGGCGGTTGGCCTTTCCGTCGGCGTCATCTCGGTAGCCTTCGCAGCGCGTCGGCTCCTTGCCGACCGCAAAGCGCAGTCGCCGGTCACGAAACCCGCCTTCGGGCCCGGCAGCTTCTGGGGCGCGGTCTGCGGTTTCACCAGCATGATCGCTCACGCTGGTGGCCCTCCGTTTCAGATCTACGTCATGCCGCAGCGGCTCTCGCCCCCGACCTTCGTCGGCACCGGTGCGATCTTCTTCGCGCTGCTCAATCTCATGAAGGTCGGCCCCTATATCGCGCTCGGCCAGTTCACCCGCGAGAACCTCGCCGCTTCGGCGGCACTGTTTCCGGTTGCGATCCTCGCGACCGTCGCCGGCGTCTGGCTGGTGCGCCGCGTGCCGGCGGAACGCTTCTACACCATCATCTACTGGCTGCTGATTGCCGTTGGCAGCAAGCTGATCATCGACGGGCTCCTGGCGCTGCGCCTCCATCCCTGACCTTTGAGTCCAGCTGCGTCGATTGCGCCGCATCGGAAAAAGGGATGGATTACGGGACAGCGCGGGACCGGCTAGATCCGAAGGCGACGCGACGGAAGAAGGCGCCCCGATGAAGACCTCGCCCTATGACATCGACCTCGACCGCAACCCGGCCAATTTCCAGCCGCTGACGCCACTGACCTTCCTCGAGCGCGCCGCCGCCGTCTTCCCCAACCATATCGCGATCATCCACGGCCCGCTGCGCCGAACCTATGCCGAATTCTATGCTCGCTCGCGCAGGCTTGCATCCGCGCTGGCGAAGCACGGCATCGGCCGGGGCGATACCGTCGCAGCGATGCTGCCGAACACGCCAGCCATGCTCGAATGTCACTACGGCGTGCCGATGACCGGCGGTGTGCTCAACACGCTGAACACGCGGCTGGACGCCGCCATCATCGCGTTCTCGCTCGACCATGGCGAAGCCAAAGTGCTGATCGTGGACCGCGAGTTCTCGAGCACGGTCAAGGCGGCGCTGGAACTCTGCAAGGTCAAGCCATTGGTCATCGACTATGACGACCCGGTCTATGACGGCAGCGGCGAGCGGGTTGGCGGCGTCGAATACGAGGATTTCCTCGCGACCGGTGACCAGGACTTCGCCTGGACGCTACCGGGCGACGAATGGGACGCGATCTCGCTGAACTACACATCGGGCACCACCGGCGACCCGAAGGGCGTGGTCTATCATCACCGCGGCGCCAATCTGCTCGCAACCTCGAACGTCGTGACCTGCGGCATGGGCCGGCATCCCGTCTATCTTTGGACGCTGCCGATGTTCCATTGCAATGGCTGGTGTTTTCCCTGGTCGATCTCGATCCTCGCCGGCACCCATGTCTGCTTGCGCCAGGTCCGCGCCAAGGCGCTCTATGCGGCGCTGGCCGATCATGGCGTCACCCATCTCTGCGGCGCCCCCATCGTGATGTCGACGCTGCTCAACGCCCCGCCGGAGGAGCGTCGACATTTCTCGCAGAAGGTCTCCTTCTTCACCGCGGCCGCCCCGCCGCCCGAAGCCGTGCTCGCCGCGATGAAGCAGGCAGGGTTCGAGGTGACGCATCTCTATGGACTGACCGAAACCTATGGCCCCTCCGTCGTGAATGAGTGGCAGCGCGACTGGGATGCTCTGGAAGCTGCGGACCAGGCCGCGCTGAAGGCGCGTCAGGGTGTGCGCTACCCGGCCCTGGAAGCCCTCGATGTGCTCGACCCGGAAACCATGCAGCCGGTCCCCCGCGATGGCCAGACACTCGGCGAGGTGATGTTCCGCGGCAATGTCGTGATGAAAGGCTACCTCAAGAATCCGAATGCGACCAAGGCAGCCTTTGCCGGTGGCTGGTTCCATTCTGGGGACCTCGGCGTGCGCTATGCCGACGGCTATATCCAGCTCAAGGACCGCTCGAAGGACATCATCATCTCGGGCGGCGAAAACATCTCTTCGATCGAGGTCGAGGACGCGCTCTACAAGCACCCCTCCGTGCAATCGGCTGCGGTTGTCGCCAAACCGGACGAGAAATGGGGTGAGACGCCCTGCGCCTTCGTCGAGCTCAAGCCTGGGAAGAATGTGACGGAGGCCGAGATTGTCGCCTTCTGCCGCGGGCTTCTGGCCTCATTCAAATGTCCGAAGACGGTGGTCTTCACCGAGATCCCCAAGACCTCGACCGGCAAGATCCAGAAATTCAAGCTGCGCGAGATGGCAAGGGCCCTATAGCGCTGCGCAGGGCTTCCGGGCCTGCATGTCCACTCAATGAAAAAGCCGGCCCCTCCTGGGGCCGGCTCGATCGAAACCATCCTATGCGGCGGGCGGTGTCTACCCGATTATTCCGTTCAGTGCAGCGTGGGCTGCGGCATCGTCATTCTGACGCGCTCGATCTCTTCCTTCAGCAGCAGCTTCTTTCGCTTCAGCTCGGTCACACTCAGCGTATCGGAGGAAGGGCGCGCCGCGGCTTGGGCGATGGCTTCCTCGAGCTGACGATGCTTACGCTCGAGCTCGGCGAGATGGGTCTGCAGCGACATCTGGATTCTCCTGATGAGCGATTGACGGGGGGAGTCTGACACAGAGCCGGCTTCAAGTCTCCGGGGCAGCAGTGCACTGCACCATGAGTTTCCGTGATCCTGGGCCTCTCCTTCCCGCAGGGCGCGAATGGCACGCGCTGTCCCTACGCGAAGCGACACAGCGCTCTTGCCGCGCCGCCCGCGCCTGAGCATAGTCGACCCCGATCGCGGCAATGATGAGACGGCTTCATGGGATTCGAGCTGAGCCCTGAGGAGATCGAGGCCTTTACGGCCGAGTTGGCTCGTCTGCGCGAGGAGCATCGCGACCTCGACAGCGCCATCGACGCGCTGGAGCGCATGGGCGCGATCAATCAGATCCAGGTGCAGCGCCTGAAGAAGCGGAAGCTCTATCTCAAGGACCGCATCACGCAGATCGAAGACGCGCTGACGCCCGACATCATCGCCTGATGCGGAAAACAGCACGCAGAACAATGATTTCGGCGAATCGGCGCTTGCCTGCCGGGCTACCCACAGTTTAAGTCGCGCGCTTCCTCCCCTCGCATGGGAAGCGAGTGCACATGGCCGATACCAGCCCTCCTGTCGCCATCATCATGGGCAGCCAGTCCGACTGGGCGACGATGCGCCATGCGGCTGAAGTCCTCGACATGCTCGGCATAGCGCACGAGGCTCGCATCATGTCCGCGCACCGGACCCCCGAGCGCATGTTCTCCTTCGCCAGGGAAGCCAAGGCGAAGGGCTTCAAGGTCATCATCGCGGGCGCCGGCGGGGCCGCACATCTGCCGGGCATGACGGCTTCGCTAACGCCGCTTCCGGTCTTCGGAGTACCGGTCGAATCCAAGGCCCTCTCCGGCCAGGACAGCCTGCTCTCGATCGTGCAGATGCCGGCGGGCATCCCGGTCGGCACGCTCGCCATCGGCCGCGCCGGGGCGGTCAATGCCGGCCTCCTCGCCGCCGCCGTGCTCGCTTTGGGCGATGAGCCCCTGGCCGCGCGGCTGGAAGCCTATCGCAGCCGCCAAAGCGAGGCCGTAGCCGAATTCCCCAGGGACGACGCATGAGCACGCCCGATCCGCGCGGGCTTGGCCCAGGCGCCATGCTCGGCATCCTCGGCGGTGGCCAGCTTGCCCGCATGATTGCGCTCGCTGCCGCCGATCTCGGCATTCGCGCCCATATTTTCGCGCCCGAGGCCGATAGCCCGGCTTTCGACGTCGCCGCCCGCCACACGATCGGGGCTTATGAGGACGAGGCTGCGCTGGCTGGATTTGCCGACGCGGTCGACCTCGTCACCTATGAGTTCGAGAATGTGCCGCATGCGACCGCGGCCTTCCTTGCCGCGCGCACGCCGCTGCATCCCGGAGCGCGCGCGCTTGCCCTGACGCAGGACCGGCTGAGCGAGAAGAGCTTCGTCGCCGATCTCGGACTGGCGGTTGCACCCTTCCGCGCCGTCGATTCGCGGGCCGATCTCGAGCGGGCCGTCGCTGAACTCGGCCGGCCCAGCGTCCTGAAGACGCGGCGCTTCGGCTATGACGGCAAAGGGCAGGTGAAGATCGCGGCTGATACCGATCTGGCCGAAGCCTATGAGGCGATCGGGCATTTTCCCGCCATCCTCGAAGGCTTTGTCAGCTTCAGTCGGGAGGTTTCCGTCGTCGCAGCCCGCAATACTGGCGGCGACTTTGCTGCATTCGACCTTTGCGAGAACGAGCATCGCGATCACATCCTCGCCTTCACGCATGTGCCGGCGCAGGTTGCGGCTGGAACCGCTGCTGGCGCCATCGAGGCGGCGCGCAAGATCGGCGAGGCGCTCGGCTATATCGGCGTCTTCGCCGTCGAGATGTTCGTGGTTGGCGAGGGCGCGGGCGAAACCGTCATCATTAACGAGATCGCGCCGCGGGTGCACAATTCCGGGCACTGGACCAGTGAAGGCGCCGAGACCTCGCAATTTCACCAGCATGTCCGCGCTGTCTGCGGCCTGCCGCTCGGATCGGCCGCCCGTCGCGGCACTGTCGAGATGGAAAACCTTGTCGGCGACGCCGCCCTGCGCTGGCGGGAGATCCTGGCCGAGCCGGGCGCACATCTGCATCTCTACGGCAAGCGGGATGCCCGCCCCGGCCGCAAGATGGGCCATGTCACACGGCTGAAGCCGGCCCGCACATAACGGGCTTCCTCGGGAAGCCGGCGCTCATCCCCGCCGGCTTGTCAGGGCGAATCCCGCGGCGCCTCTACCCCCGCGATTTCTCCACGTTTTCCGGCTCTTCCGGCGTGGACAGCCGAATTGAATTCTGTTATCCGCACAACCCTTCCTGCGAGTTGAGAAACTTCGCCGGACCCGAAATCTTGACCAACCCGCTAAAGACGGACAATCACGTGCAGGTTCTCGTTCGCGACAACAATGTCGATCAGGCTCTTCGCGCCCTCAAGAAGAAGATGCAGCGCGAAGGCATTTTCCGGGAGATGAAGCTCCGCGGTCATTACGAGAAGCCTTCCGAGAAGAAGGCGCGCGAGAAGGCGGAAGCCGTCCGCCGCGCCCGCAAGCTGGTCCGCAAGAAGCTGCAGCGCGAGGGCCTTCTGCCCGCGCCTGTGAAGCCCAAGCGCCCCTGATCTCCTGTTGAGGGCGGCTGCATTGGCCGCTTCACACGGATGCGTCATGTCGAAACAGCGCCTGGAGCCTCTCCGGGCGTTGTTGCTTTTTCGGCGGCGTTAACCAAAGCTTGGCAGGATGCAGGCGTTCTCGCGTGAAGGGGCGCTGTCGGCTGGGGAGCGCAATCAGGTCATGACGACCAACGGGGTCGAGCATGGCAGTCGAGGCACAGAACCGGGACCGATGAGGCAGAGCATGTTTCGAGGCAAGAGCTGGCTGGCTGCAGCCGGCATCGCCGTCGCGCTGGCAGGATGCGACACCGTTTCCAATATGGGCTCACAGAGCGCAGTTGCTGAAATCGATGCGGAATCATCCGCCAATGCGAGCGTGAATATCGGCTCGCTCAGCGAAGTCATCAACCGCAACCCCAACGATCCGCAGGCCTATAACACCCGCGGTGCGGCCTATGCCCGTGCCGGCCGGTACTCCGACGCGATCGCCGATTTCACCAAGGCGGTGCAGATCGACCCGAACCTGGCCTCGGCCTACACCAATCGCGCTCTGGCGCNNGCGCCAGAGCGGCCGCAACGACGCGGCGATGGCAGACTTCAACCGCGCCACCACAGCCAGTCCGAACTATGCGCCAGCCTATATCGGGCGCGCCAACCTCCTGCGCCAACAGGGCAACAGTCAGCAGGCGCTGGCCGACCTCAACACCGCCATCCGCCTGAACCCGGAATCGGCAGAAGCCTTCCATGCCCGTGGTCTGGTCTATCAGAAGGAAGGTCAGCACCAGCACGCGATCACCGATTTCGACTCGGTCATCGATCGCAATCCCTACAACGCCCCGCCCTATACGGCACGCGGCCAGAGCCTGATCGCGGTTGGGAAGTTCGAGCAGGCGATCGAGGATTTCACCGCTTCGCTCAATGTCGACAACCGCAACGCCGAGGCCTGGGCCGGTCGCGGGCTTGCCAGCGAGAAGCTCGGCAAGAAGACCGAAGCGGCCGAGAACTATCAGCGCGCCCTCAGCCTGGACGGCAACAACGCAACCGCACGCGCCGGCCAGGCGCGCCTCGGCGGCGGCAGCCTCTTCCGCTGACCAGAGCGCCGGGAGACCGCGCTACTCGGCGGCGCGGCTTTCCTGGCCGGTAACCGCACCGTCCGCCAGATTGGCCAGGAAGCGCCGGATCTCCGGCAGCGAGCCATGCGCCGGTAGGTCCCCGTGGCCGCCGCTGGAGAAGCGAACGAAGCGTTTCGGCATGTTCGCCATCTCGTAGAGCGCCTGCCCCTGCGCGAAAGGAATGACGGCATCGCGGCCACCATGCAAGACCAGGAGTGGCGCAGTGACGCGGCCGATGATCGCGTCCGACCGGAACCGGTCCTTCATCAGCCAGCCGATTGGTGCGAAGGGATAAGCGAGCTGCGCCACGGCGGCTGTCGACAGATAGGGCGCCTCGAGAATCACGGCCTTGAGCGGGTGCTCCACTGCGAGCTTGAGCACGACACCAGTGCCCAGGGATTCGCCATAGCCAACCAGCCGATCGGCGCCGAAGCGTGAGGCGGCAGCGTCGTAGGCAGCACGCGCATCGAGCAGCAGCCCCTCTTCCGACGGCGCGCCGCTCGACCCGCCATAGCCGCGATAATTCACGGCGAAGAGCCCGGTCCCGTCCTCGGTCAGGTTACGGAATCGCGCCTGGCGGGCGGATCTCGCGAAATTGCCGGCATTGCCATGGAAGAACAGCAACACCGGCTTGCCCTCGCGCGGCGGCACTATCCAGGCGACCAGCCGCTCACCATCGGCAGCAGTAAGCGTCGCCTCCTCGACACCTGGCAGATTGGCCGCAGCGATGTCTGCTCGTGCCGGGTCGCGCGGGTACAAAAGCGCGCGCTGTTCGACATAAAGCAGCACCAGAAAGGCCAGATAGAGAGCAAGCCCAGCGAGCGCGAGACGGCGAATGAGCTTCATGCCGATCATGATCCCCGATCACCCTGACGGCTCTGCGACGCTCAGTCCAGCACCTTCATCATGTCCACGGAGGCCGTCTCGAAGCCTGCCCGGCGATAAGCCTTGAGGGCGAGATCATTGCCCTCAAGCACACCGAGATGGAGGACCTTGCGCCCTGTTGCCCGCGCAAAGCGTTCTGCTTCCGCCAGCAGGATCTGGCCGATGCCGGTACCACGCTCTGCGGCGCCAACGACGATGTTCTCGATATAGACGTGATCGCGCAGGGGCTCGTGTACGAACGGGCCGGTCCGGCCGAGCTGCAGCGCGAGATAGCCGACGACGCGGCCCTCGCTCTCGGCGACCATCAGCGCACCGCCGGTGTCGTCCGCCTTCTCGCGATCATCTGCCAGGCAGGCAGCAGCCACCTCCGGCCCGGTCCCGCGCGCCGGGCTGAGGCTTGCCTCATGGGCGGTCAGTTCCTGCAAGAGGGCCAGCACGGCGGGACGGTCCGCCTCCGCCATCGGTCTGATCGTGATGCCCACCGTTTGAAACTCCAAAAGAAAAGGGCCAGCGAGATGCCGGCCCTTTGCAACTTGCCGTGGGCCCTGTGGCTCAGTGCGCCATGGCCTTGACGATCTCGTCGGTGACCTTCTTGGCGTCACCGAACAGCATCATCGTGTTGGGCATGAAGAACAACTCGTTCTCGACACCGGCATATCCCGAGCCCATGCCGCGCTTGATGAAGAGCACGGTCTTGGCCTTTTCGACATCGAGAATCGGCATGCCGTAGATCGGCGACTGCGGGTCGGTCTTGGCCGACGGGTTGGTGACGTCATTGGCTCCGATGACGAAGGCCACATCCGCCTGGCCGAACTCGGAGTTGATGTCCTCGAGTTCGAAGACCTCGTCATAGGGCACGTTCGCTTCGGCGAGCAGCACGTTCATGTGCCCCGGCATGCGGCCTGCGACCGGGTGGATGGCGTATTTGACCTCGACGCCTTCCTTCTTCAGCGCGTCGGCCATCTCGCGAAGCGCATGCTGAGCTTGCGCCACCGCCATGCCGTAGCCCGGCACGATGATGACCTTTCCGGCGTTCTTCATGATGAAGGCCGCATCGTCGGCCGAGCCCTGCTTCACCGGGCGAGCTTCTGCGGCGCCACCGGCAGGGCCAGCAGTCTCGCCGCCGAAGCCACCAAGGATGACCGAGATGAAGCTCCGGTTCATGCCCTTGCACATGATGTAGGACAGGATCGCACCGGAAGAGCCGACCAGCGCGCCGGTGATGATCAGCGCCATGTTGCCGAGCGTGAAACCGATGCCCGCCGCCGCCCAGCCCGAATAGGAGTTGAGCATGGAGACCACGACCGGCATGTCCGCGCCACCAATCGGCACGATCAGCAACACGCCGAGCGCGAAGGAGACGAGCACGATCAGCCAGAAGACGACGTGGCTCTCGCTCTTCAGGAAAACCAGCAGCAGCACGACGAGCACGATGCCCAGGCCGAGATTGATGCCGTGGCGCTGCGGCAGCATGATCGGCTTGCCGCTCATGCGCCCGTCGAGCTTCAGGAAGGCGATGATCGACCCCGTGAAGGTGATCGCGCCGATGGCACAGCCCAGCGCCATCTCGAACAGGCTCGCGCCCTTGATCTTGCCGACCTGCCCGATGCCGAAGGCCTCCGGCGCGTAGAGCGCGGCTGCCGCGACCAGCACCGCCGCCAGACCGACCAGCGAGTGGAAGAAGGCGACGAGCTGCGGCATCTGGGTCATTTGCACGCGCCGGGCCATGACGGCGCCGATGCCGCCGCCGATGGCGATGCCGAGAATGACCAGGAACCAGCCTGAGAAACCGGAAGGCGGATAGAAGATCACGGTGGTGGCGATGGCGATGCCCATGCCCACCATGCCGTAGAGATTGCCCTGACGCGATGTCGTCGGATGCGACAGGCCCCGCAGGGCCATGATGAACAGGACGCCGGAGACGACGTAGAGAAGGGCGGAGAGATTGGCGGCCATGTGCGCTCAGCCCTTCTTCTTGTACATCGACAGCATGCGCTCGGTGACCAGGAAGCCGCCAAAGATGTTCACGGACGCCAGGACCAGCGCGACAAAGCCGAAGACCTTGGCCCAGATCGGACCATCGCCCAGAGCAGGCGCCGCATTTACGCCAACGGCGAGAAGCGCGCCGACCACGATGACGGAGGAGATCGCGTTGGTCACCGACATCAGCGGTGTGTGCAGCGCCGGCGTCACCGACCAGACGACATAGTAGCCGACGAAGACCGCGAGCACGAAGATCGCAAGCCGATAGATCGTCGGGTCCACGCCGGTAGCGGCACCCGCTGCGGCCGCCGCCTGATCGGCATAGCGCTCCGCCAGTTCTGCAGCCTGTTTCGCGAGGGCAGCCGCCGAGCGGGCCTGCTCGAGCGCTTGTTCAGGTGTCGGATTAGCCATGGTCGGACACTCCCCCTAGCTATGCTTCAGGCCTTCGGCGCGAAATTCGGATGAACGACGGCACCGTCCCGGGTCAGCGCGGTAGCCTTCACCAGCTCGTCGTCCCAGTTCACGGCAAGCTTCTTCTCGGCCTTGTCGATCAGGGTTTCAACGAAGGCGAAGAGATTCTTGGCGTAGAGGCTGGAGGATGTCGCAGGCAGACGCCCCGGCACGTTCAGATGGCCCACGATCTTGACGCCATTCAGCGTGGTCACGATCTCACCCGGCTTGGCGAGCTCGCAATTGCCGCCGCGCTCGACAGCGAGATCGATGATCACCGAGCCCGGCTTCATGCTTTCGACCATCGCGGCGGTGATCAGCTTTGGCGCCGGACGGCCCGGGATCAGTGCGGTGGTGATGACGATGTCCTGCTTGGCGATATGGCCGGCGGTGAGTTCCGCCTGCTTCGCCTGGTATTCCGCGGACATTTCCTTGGCGTAACCGCCGGCGGTCTGCGCCTGCTTGAATTCCTCGTCCTCGACGGCGAGGAATTTCGCACCGAGCGACTCGACCTGTTCCTTGGTGGCTGGGCGCACGTCGGTCGCGGTGACGATGGCGCCGAGACGCCGCGCGGTCGCGATCGCCTGCAGGCCGGCGACGCCGACGCCCATGATGAAGATCTTTGCCGCCGGAACCGTGCCCGCGGCCGTCATCATCATCGGCAGCGCCCGGCCATATTCGGCGGCGCCGTCGATCACGGCCCGATAGCCGGCGAGATTGGCCTGAGAGGACAGGACGTCCATCGCCTGCGCACGGGTGATGCGCGGCATCAGTTCCATGGCGAAAGCAGCGACATTGGCCTTCGCAAGGCCCGCGACCGCGTCCTCGTTGCCGTAAGGATCCATGATGCCGATGACGAGCGCGCCCGGCGGCAGACCGGCGAGTTCGCTCTCGGCCGGGCGGCGCACCTTGAGAACGATATCGGCGCCCTTCAGCGCCTCCTTGGCGTTCTTGGCGGTGGTCGCGCCGGCAGCCTGGTAGTCCGCATCGGTAATACCGGAAGCGAGCCCCGCCCCCTTCTCCACTGCGACATCGGCCCCGAGGCCAATGAACTTGCGGACGGTTTCCGGCGTCACGGCGACGCGGGTTTCCGTCCCTTGCGTTTCGGCTGGGACAGCAATGCGCATGGCAGGCGGGGCCTTTCCGGCGTTACATAAGGAGGAGCGCGAGCAACATCAGAACCAGCGGGACCGCCGGCGCACGCCAGGACAGCGAGGGAGCGGCAATGCCGACGCCCGTGCCGACGAGGGTCAAGAGCGTACCGACGACCGCAGTGCCCCAGGCATGCTTGGTCCCGCCGACGGCCAGCGCCGCCACGATGGCAAGGCAGGCGGCAGTGGTGACTTCGGCGATGTGGACGAAGCCGCGATAGGTCCGCTCGTGTTCCTGATAATCCATCTGCGGAGTATCGGCTGCGCTGTGTCCGTGGTGGGCCATAAAAACTGTTCCCGCATAAAAAGGTCTCATTGCCGTGTAGCGCACCAGCGAAGGGTCTGGCAACGCGTCAACACGCCATCGCCGCCTGTTTCAAGGGCATTTCAGGCTGTGAAACCGCTCGCTCTTCGAAGCCATGGAAATAGCGGGGATGCCGGGACGAACATCCCCGTCAATGCGCAGCAGCGAGTCCGGCGCGATCGAGTGCTTTCGACTGAACCGCAGCTACGTGCTCGGTCGAGAAATTCTCGATTTCCTGCTCGAACAGGCGATGGAAATTCAGCTCGGCATCGAGATGCAGGAAGACGCCGCCAAGGCCGATCGCGGCGCGGTCCATGAAGACGAATTCACGCGGCACGGTCACCGGCCCGCGCTTCTTCAGCGCCTGATGCACCTGGAAGGCCTGCTTGCGGCCATACTCCGCCGGGCTGACATCTTCGGCGATGCGCCGGGTCCTGTCCTCCAGCAACGGCCCATAGATGAAACGCGCCCAGATGTTGAGGGTATCGACCAGCTCCTTGGTCAGCCCCTTGAAGCCCCAGGTTTCATAGGCGTGGATCACGCGCGCCTGATCATTCTCCAGGAGGCCGCGGTAGAGATCGACCACTCCTCCGACGAAGGAGGGCGGGAAGATCCGGATGCAGCCATAATCGAGCAGGTTGATGCCCTGCGGCGCGCCATCCCCCGAGAACACCGTGTAGTTTCCGAGATGCGGATCGCCGTGAATGACGCCGTGATGGCTGAAGGGGCGCCACCAGGCGTGGAACATCGCGGTCGAGATCCGGTCGCGGGCTTCCTGCCCGTCCCGCTTGTGGTCTAGGATTCGGTCACCCTCGAGCCAATGCATGGTCAGGAGTCGCCGGGTCGACAGCCCGGCTTCCAGCGCCGGCACGCGCACGTCCGACGTCTCGGCCAGCATCGCGCGGTAGAGCGCGATATGTTTCGCTTCGCGGACGTAGTCGAGTTCTTCTCGAACCCGCGCGCCGATCTCCTTGGCGATCTCGGTCGTGTCGATCACCGGATCCATGCGCCGATGCAGCGCAAACAGGATGTCGAGCTGGGCGATATCGGCCTCGACCGCCGATTCCATATCCGGATACTGCAGTTTGCAGGCGACCGGCACGCCATCATGCGTCGTCGCCCGGTGCACCTGGCCGAGCGACGCTGCCGCCGCAGGCTTCAGGTCGAACTCGGCGAAGCGTGTGCGCCATTGCGGCCCGAGCTCCGCCATCATCCGGCGCTTGACGAAGGCCGGCCCCATCGGCGGCGCCTGGGATTGCAGCTTCTGCAGCTCGGCGGCGTATTCCGGCGGCACGACGTCGGGAATGGTGGCGACGAGCTGCGCCACCTTCATGATCGGCCCCTTCAGCCCGCCCAGCGCCTTGGCCAGCGCCTCGGCATTGCTGAGGTTGCGGCCTTCCAGTCCGAGCAGTCGCGTCCCGGCAATGCGCGCTGCGACCCCGCCGACATTCGCCCCGACGCGGGCGTAACGGACTGCGCGGGCGGAGAAACGATTGGCTTCGTTGTCACGTTCGGACATGTCGCTCACAGGATCGGCTGCAGGGTCGCGTCCAGGATGTAGGGCACGATCACGGCAGAACAAATGCCGCATGTTGCCCCGTCGCCGCAGCACAGCGTGCCGACGCCCCCTTACGCCAGGAAGGCCGCGAGATTCGCCAGCGTCGACCTCAAGCCCACGTCATGATCCTCCTGCTGGATGCCCACCGGTACATTCTCGCAGCGGATGGTGACCTCTGTGCCGCCCCCGACCGGAGCGAGGCTCCATGTCATCGTCATCGTGCCTGCGAAGGACGAATCCTCCGACACGAACTCAACTGACTGTACGATCCGCTCGTCCGGAACCAATTCCAGAAAACGCCCTTGAACGACGTCCGTGTCCTCCGAGGTCTTGCCGGGCCCAGGATGCTGCGATGTCTCATAGGTCAGGACCATGCGATAGCGTCCGCCTACCCGTCGCTCGAATGAGAGAATCTCGCCAGACATGCCCCGTGGCGGGAGCCAGGATGCCAATGCCTTGGGGTCAAGCAGTACCCGATAGATCGCTTGCGGCGACGCCCCGATGAGCCGCGAAGCGGTATCTATTCGCGTCCCACCAACCCGATGTGCCATGCCCACTCCATGCCGGCCTCATCTTGCGCGCCTCGACATCGTCCCAACCGCGCCGGCCACCGTACCGCAACGGACGCCCGGCGCTACCCGCAACACCAAAGGCCCAATGGATGCGACCTAACCGGCAGCCCCGCCGCAAGTGTCATTTCCGCTTTGTATTTGATCCTCCGGAGATTATGCTGTTGGTGATCAGTTGTCCCAAAGCCGATTTAGGGTTGCCCGAGAAACCCATCCAACATTTGTTGCCCCAACTGTTCGAGCCTTCCGGCATATCTGAAACCGAATACTTAGCGCATTAGCATAGCAAAATGATTTCGCGCCGCGAAATCGGTTCTCGATGCATCCAGCGAGAACCCTCTCACGCATCAATCTGAGATTCATCCTGTATTGGAGGGTCCGATGGCGTCTAGTCGTAGTCAAATCGAAACACCGATGGATGGACGCTGCCCCCGCCGATCAGGCCCAGATTGGCGCGCGCGATCCCGCGCCGTCCTGTTCGGCGCGGCAGCGCTGATATCGCTCGCACTCACCGCCCCCGCCGCCGCGCAAGCGCCGGCGCAGCCACCCGCACAGCAGCAGCGGCCAAACATCGTCTTCATCATGGGAGACGACATCGGCATGTGGAACATCGGTGCCTACCATCGAGGCATGATGGCAGGTCGCACGCCAAACCTCGACCAGATTGCCGCGGAAGGCATGCTGTTCACCGATTACTACGCCGAAGCGAGTTGCACGGCCGGGCGCGCCAACTTCATCACAGGCGAACTGCCGATCCGCACTGGCATGACCACCGTCGGCCAGGCCGGCGCCCCGACCGGCCTCCCGGCCGAGGCCGTCACGATTGCCACCGCACTCAAGGGTATGGGCTACGCCACCGGCCAGTTCGGCAAGAACCATCTTGGCGACAAGAACGAATTCCTGCCGACGGTACACGGGTTCGACGAGTTCTTCGGCTATCTCTATCACCTCGACGCGATGGAAGACCCCTGCCATCCCAACTACCCGCAGAACCTCAGGTCGCAGGTCGGCCCGCGCAATATGGTCCACTCTTTCGCGAGCGCCACCGACGACCCGACCGTCGATCCACGCTGGGGCAAGATCGGCAAGCAGACGATCACGGACGCGGGAGAGTTGTGCCCGAAGCGCATGGAAACCGTGGACGACGAGATCCGCGACAATGCGCTCAAGTTCATCGACAAGGCCAAGGCGGACAACAAGCCGTTCTTCCTGTGGCTCAACCCAACCCGGATGCACATCGTCACGCATCTGTCGCCAAAATACGAGGCAATGCGGAACTCGACGAATGGCTGGTCCATCCACGAGGCGGGCATGGCACAGCTCGACGATGACGTCGGCATCGTGATGAAGAAGCTCAAGGACATGGGCGTCGACAACAACACCATCGTGGTGTTCACCACCGACAATGGCACCGAGGTCTTTACCTGGCCGGACGGCGGCCAGACCCCGTTCGCTCAGAGCAAGGGAACGGTCTTGGAAGGCGGGTTCCGCGTACCGGCGATCATCCGCTGGCCCGGCAAAGTGCCGGCGGGCAAGGTCGAGAGTGGTATCATCTCAGGGCTCGACTGGTTTCCCACATTCCTCGCAGCTGCCGGCAACCCCAACATCGCTGAAGAACTGAAGAAGGGTAAGCAGATTGGCGACCGGACCTACAAGGTCTATCTGGACGGCTATAACCAGATGGACATGCTCACCGGCAAAGGCCCGTCGAACCGGACCGAGATCTGGTACTTCGGGGAAAGCGAGCTCGGTGCCGTCCGCATCGGCGATTACAAATACCGCTTCATCGACCAGCCCGCTGGTTGGCTCGGTGAGAAGACGAAGGTGGACGTCCCCTATCTGATCAATCTTCGCCTCGACCCATTCGAGCGCACAGGTTGGCCGGACAACGGCACGAAGTACGGCTCGCAGGAGTATTTTCAGTGGTTCAAGTATGAGTTCTGGCGCTTCGTGTTCGTGCAGCAGCAGGTCGAGAAGCTGGCGATGACGGCGATTGAATTCCCGCCGATGCAGAAGGGCGCGAGCTTCAATCTCGATGCCGTGAAAGCGAAGATCCAGGCCGCCCAATCCGGGATGAGCAGGTAACGAAGCTCGTGCCTGCACGATCATGACGGGCGGTTCGCGCGCGGACCGCCCGTTTGCTGTGCCGAGCGCTCATTCTCGGCAGCTCCCGAGTGGAGCTCTCATCCCCGCGCACTCAGGTCGGCCCTGACCTCGGTTGCGCTCGCTGCCCGTCCGCCCGCCGCCTCGACACGCCGGACCGCCTCCGCGATCAGGGCGGCATTGCTGCGGCTCTCACCAAAGGGGGCGTCTTCC
The DNA here is from genome assembly GCA_900470095.1 of Hyphomicrobiales bacterium. Lineage (GTDB taxonomy): Bacteria > Pseudomonadota > Alphaproteobacteria > Rhizobiales > Beijerinckiaceae > Allobosea. The sequence continues at coordinate 175,300 of UBZM01000013.1, read as the reverse complement.
AGTCCGGCACGAACATGCACGCCGTGCGCGACCGCGTGCGGGATCAGGTTGCCGAGTTCGACGCCCAGCCCCGCGATCATCACCGGTGCCTGCGGCGCAACCTCGGCAAGCAGCGCAAGATGGGCCTCGAGCGCATAGGCCTTCGGCGGGAAGCCCCAGGCAAAGGCATCCGAGAACATCAGCCGGTAGATCGGCATCGGCATGCCGGGATAGGCCTTGGCCAGCGCAGCCCCCAGGCGTGTGAAGCCGGGCTCGTAGATGGCATAGCTCGGATGGACCTTGTGGCGCTGCGCCACCTCCATGCCCTCGCGAATATGCTCGCCGGGGTTCTGGTAGATGAAGCCTGCCTCGCCTTGCGGGATGCCGGCAAAGGTCGTCCAGTTGCAGGATCCGGGATCGAGCACGCCCCACTCGGCCAGGCCGCGCTTCGCCAGTTCCTCCAGATGCCAGTAGCGGCCGGAACCGACGATATCGCCGGCATAGCCGGAGCCGACGATCGGGATGGTCGGATAGACGATCGCGTCGACCTTGGCGCGGATACCCTCGATCGCCTGCGCATAGAGTTCCCAATCGTCGCGCTGGCGGCCACTCACGACGTCATAGACATGAAGATGGACGATGGCTGCCCCCGCCTCGACCGCCGCGATGCCATCGGCAACGATCTCGGGGATGCTGATCGGAATGCCGGGCTGGCGCTCCCTGCCCCAGGGACCGTTGATCGCGGCTTCGATCCAGATCGGTGTGCTCACGGCGTTTCGTCCTCAGGCCAGGTGTCGGGAACCGAGCGACCGTCCCCTTCGATGTCCATGCAAGAGAGAACCGAGTGTCGCTATCAGTGCAACACCGCGGTGAGCAAACGAGCCCTGCTTCGGCCTTGCCAGCAGCCCGCGCCAGCACGCTAGAATGCGCAAAGGCCGGGAGGAACGGATGGGGCTCCATTTCGAGGACTTTGACCTCGACACCAGCATCACGACCCGCGGGCGCACCGTCGGCGAGGGTGACATCACGCTGTTCGCCGGCCTTTCCGGCGATTTCAACCCGCTGCATGTCGACAGCGAATATTGCGCAGGCACTCCCTTCGGCGAGCGCATCGCCCACGGCCCCCTGACGCTCGCCATGGCGATCGGCCTGATGTCGCAGCAGAACCTGATCGATGCCACCACCATGGGCCTGCTCGATCTGCACTGGACGTTTACCGGGCCGGTGAAGATCGGCGACACGGTCCATGCCGTCGTCACAGCGGTCGAGAAGGCACCCAGCCGCAAGCCGGACCGCGGCATCGTCACCCTGCGCCTCGAGGTCCACAATCAGCGTGGTGAGCACATCCAGACCGGCCATCTCAAGCTGCTGATGAAGCGCCGCACCGGGGATCAGGATTGATGTTGGAACGGCGCCCCTCCTTTCGCGAGACCTTTGACCGGTTCGCCTGGCAGATCCCCGAGCGGTTCAATATCGGCGTCGCAGCCTGCGACCGCCACGCGGACGGCAGCGGCAAGCCGGCGCTGATCTATGAAGACCAGGGGCACAGCGTCGCGACGATGAGTTTCGACGCGCTCAAGCTCGGCACGAACCGGCTCGCCAATATGCTGCGTGCCCACGGCGTTAAACCGGGTGAGCGCATCGGCATTCTGCTGCCGCAACGCCCGGAAACGGCGATGGCCCATCTCGCCATCTACAAGATGGGTGCGATCGCCCTGCCGCTCTTCACCCAGTTCGGGCCGGATGCGCTTGAACACCGGCTGCAGCATAGCGGCGCCTGCACGCTGATCACCGATGGCGAGAACATCGCCAAGGTCGAGGCGATCCGCGGGAGCCTGCCGGAACTCAGGCGGATCTTCCTGATCGACGGCGCGGGCCATCTCGATTTCTGGAGCGAGTTGAACAAGGCGTCCGACCGTTTCACGCCGCTCGACACCACGCCGGACGATCCGGCGCTGATCATCTACACCTCCGGCACCACGGGGAAGCCCAAGGGCGCGCTGCATGCCCACCGTGTGCTGCTCGGCCATCTGCCCGGCGTGCAATTGCCACAGGAATTCTTCCCCCAGGCCGGCGACCTGTTCTGGACGCCTGCGGACTGGGCTTGGGCCGGCGGATTGCTCGATGTTCTGCTGCCGAGCCTTTATTTCGGCGTTCCGGTGCTGGCCTCGCGTGCCCGCAAATTCGATCCGGAGGCAGCCTTCGCCCTGATGGCGCGCCACAGCATCCGCAACGCCTTCCTGCCACCGACGGCGCTGAAGCTGATGCGGCAGGTTCGCAATCCAAGAGAGCGCTTCGCCTATGCGATGCGCTCGATCGGCACCGGCGGCGAAACGCTCGGTGCCGATATGCTGGCCTGGAGCAAGGAAACCTTCGGCTTCGAGGCCAACGAATTCTACGGCCAGACCGAGGCCAATCTCATCGTCTCCAACTGCGCCGGCCTGTTCCCGGTCAGGCCGGGCTCGATGGGGCGCGCCGTTCCCGGCCATCGCGTCGCGGTGATCTCGCCAGAGGGCACGGTCCTGCCTGCCGGAGAGCAAGGGCTGATTGCGGTCGCGCGACCTGACCCAAGTCATGATGCTGGAATACTGGCGCCAACCCGAGGCGACCACGGCGAAGTTCATCGGCGACTGGCTCGTCACCGGCGATACCGGCGCCTGCGACGAAGACGGCTACTTCTGGTTCCAGGGCCGCGATGACGACATCATATCGAGCGGCTCCTATCGCATTGGCCCCGGCGATATCGAGGACTGTATCATCCGCCACCCCGCCGTGCTGATGGTCGCGGTGGTCGGCAGCCCGGACGCGCTGCGGACGGAGGTGGTCAAGGCGTTTGTCCTGCCCAAACCGGAGATCCCCGCCTCGGCGGCGCTCGCCGCCGAGATCCAGGACTTCGTCAAATCGCGCCTCGCCGCCTACCAGTATCCGCGCGAGATCGAGTTCGTGACGGAATTGCCGATGACCCCGACCGGCAAGATCCGGCGCAAGGATCTGCGGGACCGGGAGATCGCAAGGAAGAGCGGCGGCGAATAGCCATGAGTGGGTGGATCAAAGCCAGGTCTTCATCAGGAAGGCTCCTGCCGCCTCGAACAGGCCGGAGCGCGCATGTTCGAGATGCATCAGATGCGTACCTTCGGGAATGACGACATCTCGGATCTCGCTCGTACCGAGCTGCCCGCGCAGCCATTGCGCATCGCTATCCCTGCACAGGCTGTCCCAGGCCCCGCGCACGATCAAGGTCGGTGCCGTGACCTGTGTCGGGTCGTAGCCGAGCCGGCCCGACCAGGCCGAGGAGATATCGGCACGAGGCCCTGAGGGAATCTTGACCGCCGCTTCAGGCCTTCGGTTCGCGGCTTGCGCATCGCTGGCGAGATAGGCTGGCCCCCAGTCTGCAAGCGTGGGCTCGATCAGGACCGGAGCGTGGTCTTGCGGGACGTCCTCGACGAAGCGCGCGAGTTGGTCGCAGACCGAGACGAGACGCCACGCCCCGATGCTCTCTGGGGCGAGAGGGCCAGGCGTCTTGCGCTGTGCGATGGGTCCGAACAGGACCAGTCGCTCGACACGCTCCGGATGCAGCGAGGCATACAGCCCGGCGATGATCGAGCCCCAGGAATGCGCGATGAGCGACACGCGCGTTCTTCCGGTCACGTCCAGCACGTACTCGATCACCCGCGCCAGCTGTTTCGTCGCCTCGGGCGCGCGCCCGAATGGTGCATTGTCATGCGCCTGGGCAAGGAAGCTCGCTGGCCTGTCCGAGCCACCATAGCCCGCGAAATCAAAACTCCAGACATCGAAGCCACGTTCCTGTAGGTCGTCCATCCAGGAACGTCCGTCGAAGCGGTAGGCAACAGAAAGGGCTGATGGAAAGGTCGCGCCATGGACATAGATGACGCTCGGCCCGGCCCCAGCCGCCCGCCGGATCAGCAAGCCGGGCGTCTCCGCCGTTCCCGCCAATCGCATGACCTCGCCCGCGCCTGCGGCGCGCGCTGCACTCATCGAAGCTATGTTCATGGCCGGCTCCCGCCCTTGCTGAGTGGGCGGGAGACTGCGCCTTCGAATACTCGCTGACACCTGGAAACACTTCGGTGCCGACCGAAGGCTTCGGTGGGACTGCCTGTCTGGGCGCCCTACAAGGCCTCGAGCACCAGCTCGAAGGTCATCAACACCGGATTGTCGCCGCGCCTCAGGCGGCCTTGTGCCATTGCACCGGTGAAATCGACCAGCGCTACATCGATCTGCGCCGCGTGCCCCCCCTGCACGGGCTCGACCACGCCGGCCTGAATCGCGACTTCGGTCGCAAAATTCTCGACGATCCGACCATCCCCGAAATGCGCGCCGATCGTGCTGCCGACGCCGCCATGGATCACGGCACGCCGGATGCCGCGTTCGGCACAGAACTCTTCCAGCGCCGTGGTGAAATCGGTATTCGGGCCCACACGCAGGGCGAAATAACGCCCTTCGCGCGAAGCCCCGGAGAACGGCACCGCGACCGGGCCGAACAGCTTGAAATTCGTCTCCGGATCGGGCGCGGTTGCAAAACCGGCGCCATCGAGACCGAGTGCCGGCACGGTGATCGCCTCCGCGAGAACGGTGTCGTCTGGCAGGATATGGCCGCCGCTCGTCTTGCCGTCGGCTTCGGTCCAGAGCGCGTGGCAGTGGAAGAAGGGCGCTCCATCGCGCAGGCCGAAGGTCATCGCCCCCGTCTCGACGCGCGTCACGCCGGCCGGTCTGAACGTATCGCTATAGAAGGCGGCATGTTCCGGAGTCTTCGACAGCGCCGGCATGACATAGGCGAAGGGTCCGAGGACGAGCCCATCGACCGTCACCACGCCGCTGGTGAAGCCCATCGCCGCGAAGCCTCGGCGCACCGCTTCCAGGAGCGGAAGCCCGGCTGCAAGGGGCATCGCGAAACGCCGGCCATGCGCTTCGACCCACCGAATGCGCTCAGGCGCCGCGGGACCAGGCTGGATGATCTGCCGCATCACCTCTCGCCCCGCATCCGGGCGAGTTCGCCACGCGCTTCAAGTTCGTCCTTGACCAGCCGCTTCGGCACCTTGCCGTAACCCGACTTCGGCAGCGCCTCCCAGAACAGGAAGCGCTTCGGCATCTTGTAACGTGCGATCTTGGTCGAGAGGAATTCGGCGAGCTCCGCCTCGCTGGCCTGCGCCCCCGAACATGCGACGCAGACGGCGATACCGATCTCGCCCCAGACCGGATCAGGCACGCCGACAACGGCCACCTCCGCGATTGCCGGATTGGTCAGGATCTTCTCCTCGATCTCGCGCGGGTAGATGTTCGAGCCGCCGGAAATGTACATGTCGGAGGCGCGCCCGGTGATGTAGACGAAGCCCTGTTCGTCCATGTGGCCGAGATCACCGGTACGGAACCAGCCATCGCGGAAGGATTTCGCATTGGCCTCGGGGTTGTCGTAGTAGCCGGCGAACACGGCCGGGCCGACGACGCAGATCTCGCCCTGCTCCCCTGCCGCAATCTCACGCCCCTCATCATCCTGGATCTGGACCTGCATTCCCGTGCGCTCGAAGCCGCAGGTCCCGATGCGCGCATTCGGACCGTCTTCGGGATCATGCAGGGCGGGCGGCAGCACCGTGATATTGCCGGTGACCTCGCCGAGCCCGAAATACTGCACGATCACCTTGCCCAGTTTGGCAAGCGCCGCCTTCTGATCCTCGCGATACATTGGCGCGCCGGCATAGATGACATAGCGCAGCGAGGAATGGTCATGCGTGTCGACGGCCGGATGCTCGATCAGCATTTTCAGGATCGTCGGCACGGTGAAGATATTGGTGATGCGGTGGCGCGCGATCAGGCGATAGGCCTCGTCGACGTCGAAACGCTCCGACGGCAGCAGGATCGTCGGCGCGCCGCGCGCCGAGATGACGAGTTGGTGCACGCCCGCGCCATGCGAGAGCGGCGCGACCACGAGCGAGGCATCCGCCTCCGTCGTTCCCGGCATCAGGTCGCAGAGATGATTGGTGACGACGAAACCCATCTGGCCATGGGTAAGCACCGCGGCCTTTGAGCGCCCCGTGGTACCCGAAGTGAAGAAGAACCAGCAGGGATCGTCACGCTCGACCGCGGCATTCGCGACGCTTGCGCCGGCATGGCGCGCCATCACCTCGCCGACCTCGGCCTCGCCAAAAGCTCCCGCCCCGATGCGCCAGGTAAAGCCCAGCGCGGGTTCAGCAGCGGCGACGGCCGCGGCATGCTCCGGAAAATCGCCATGGCACAGGAAAGCCCTCGCACCCGACGCCGTCGCGAGATAGGCGACTTCGTCCGGCAGCAGCCTGAAATTGGTCGGCACCCAGACGGCGCCAAGCCGGAAGGCCGCAAACATCGAGAAGAACATCGCCTCGCAGTTCTTGGAATGAACCAGGACACGGTCCCCCTTGCCGATGCCCCGCGCTGCCAGCGCCGCGGCCAGCGCTGAAACCTGCGCATCGATCTCGGCCCATTTCCACTGCCGGTCACCCCAGATGAAGCCTGAGCGCTGGCCGAAGCGGCGCGCATTCTGGGTGACGATATGGGCAAGGTTCATCACGCGGCGCGTCACGGGCGCGACACCGCCGCGCGGGGCGGCCTGGCTGGCAAGGGCTTCGGTCACGTCAGGCGCTCCTCGATTTTGTAATTGGGCGTGCCCTCTGCTGCGGGCCGTCGCCTTGGGATGTCTTGCGGACGAACATCTGCGCGAGCAGGCGCTCCATCCTCTCGGCTTCAGTCGAAAGATGGCGCGCCAATTCGACCTGGCGCGCGGGAACCATGCGACTGTCGATCGCCGCCAGGCTGAGCGCGCCGGCGACGCGACCGTCCGGATAGCGAAAGGCGATGCCGACGCCCCAGGAACTGGCCACCAGCCGGCCGGGATTGAGCGAAAAACCGCGCTGGCGGGCCAGCGTCAGATCGGCGCGGATCTCGTCAGGCGGAAAACCCGGATACTGAGTCAGCAGCACCGCCTCGTTCGCCGCCATGATCCGTTCGATCTCGCCGTCCGGCAGCACCGCCAGCATCGCGAGCGAGCCGGCGCCGACCCCGAGCGGATGCTGCTGGCCAGTCTGCAGCGCGTGCGTCCGGACCGGATAGGTTCCCTCCTCCCGGTGCAGGCAGACCGAGTAGTTCTCACGCCGGATCGAGAGAAAGCTCGTATCCATGGTGATCTCCGACAGGCGCCTCAGGCTCTCCATGGCGAGTTCGAGCAGCCCGTGCCGGCGCGCAGCCAGGACGCCCAGCACGAAAGCCTCCTCGCCAAGGCAGTAATGCCGCGACAGAGCCTCCTGCTCGACGAGACCTGCGCGTATCAGGGCGAGCAGCAGCCGCCGCGCCGTCGGCTTGTTGAGCCCGCTTTCGATGACGATATCGCTCAGCGGCAACCCGCCCGCGGGCTCGCGCCCGATCAAAGCCAGGAGCCGCAAGGCCCGGTCGACACTCTGCGAGCCCGAGAGATCGCCGGCTGATGCAACGAAATGTTCCATCCTGCGGCCTCAGAGACAGTCCATAATATGGACCCTTTGGTTGTTTGCAGCAGCCTAGTTCGGGCTCAGATAGATTGCAACGCAGGGCTGCTTGTGTATTCTTGGCACCTTCCGCTGGATCAATCATCCACAGTATGGACCGCGCCGGACCGCAAGAACGTTCACAAGATCGGCGCGCGGGAGGAAGGGCAGATGTTGTCACGGGATTCCGGCTGGCCGGAGGCCAACGCCATGGCTGAAGCGGATATCCGCTGCGGTTCCGTTCCGACATGCGCGCGCTCCGGCGTTGCCATGCTCCCGCAGGCTTGAGCCCGGACATGGCACAGCTCAGCGAGAGCATTGCTCCTTCCGAGAACCCGCTGGATACGGATGCAATCCGCACCGGCTCGGCGATCATGCGGCCGATCGAGATGATCAGCGCCGCGCTGCTGCTGCTGATCGTCGGGCTTCTGCTGCTCGGCGTCACCACGCGCTACGTCTTCTCCCTGCCGATTGTCTGGATCGACGAAGCCGCCTCGATCTCTTTCCTCTGGCTTGCCATGCTCGGCTCCGCGATCGCAATCGATCGCAACGAGCATCTCAAGCTGACACTTTTCATCGGCATGATGCCGGAGCGCGTGAGCCAGTTCGTGCAGACGCTGGCCCTCGTCGTGGTTGCCGCCTTCCTCGCGGCAATGATCTACCCGGCGATCGACTATACGATCGAGGAATCCTACGTCACCTCGGCCGCGCTCAACATTCCGAACAGCTGGCGCGTCTCGGCCATCGCATCCGGCATCACCATGATGCTCGTGCTCACGATTCGCCATGCCATCCGCACTGCGAGGCTGCCGGACCTGATCGTCGCCGTCGCGCTCGTCGCCGGGCTCGCCGCCGCCTGCTGGGGGTTGATGCCGGTTTTCAAGGGCCTCGGCTACACCAACATCCTGATCTTCCTCGTCATCACGGTGGCGCTCTGCCTCGTCGCCGGCGTGCCGATCGGCTTCTGCTTCGGCATGGGCACGCTCGCCTTCCTCGCCTTCAGCACCAATGTCCCGATGATCGTGATGATCGGGCGCATGGACGAGGGCATGTCGAGCATCATCCTGCTCTCCGTGCCGATCTTCGTACTGCTCGGCTGCATTCTCGACGCGACCGGCATGGGCAAGGCGATCGTCGACTTCCTCGCCTCGATGCTCGGCCATGTCCGCGCCGGCATGTCCTATGTGCTGCTCGGCTCGCTCTTCCTGGTCTCGGGCATTTCGGGCTCGAAAGTCTCCGACATGGCGACCGTTGCGCCCGCGCTCTTTCCCGAGATGAAGCGCCGCGGCTACCAGCCCAAGGAGCTCATCGCCCTGCTCTCGACGGGCGCGGCCATGGCCGACACGGTGCCACCGAGCATCGTCCTGATCGTGCTCGGCTCGGTCGCCGGCGTCTCGATCGCCGGATTGTTCAATGCCGGCTTCGGCATCGCCATGGTGCTCCTCGTCGCGCTGGCGCTGCTGGCACGCTGGAAAGCCATCGGCGAGGACATGAAGGGCGTGCGGCGCGCGCCCATGGCCGTGATCGGGCGGACCGCTCTGGTCGCGGGTCCGGCTCTCGTCCTGCCCTTCCTGATCCGCGGCGTGGTCGGCGGCGGCATTGCGACCGCGACGGAGGTCTCGACCATCGCGGTGCTCTACGCCTTCGTCATCGGCATCATCCTCTATGGCGGCATCGGCCTTCGCAAATGCTACGCGATGCTGGTCGAGACGGCGGCACTCTCGGGCGCGATCCTGATGATCCTCGGCACCGCGCTCGCCATGGCCTGGGCCCTGACCCAGACCGGCTTCGCGCGCGACCTCGCCACCTTCATGGCCGGCCTGCCGGGCGGCTGGCTCACCTTCATGGCGGTGACGATCGTCGTCTTCCTGGTGCTGGGCTGTGTGCTCGAAGGCCTGCCCGCGATCGTGCTGATGGCGCCGCTGATGTTCCCGATCGCCAAGAATCTCGGCATCAACGATGTGCACTATTCGATGGTGGTGGTCACGGCGATGAATATCGGCCTGATGACCCCGCCGATCGGGATCGGCTTCTACATCGCCTGCAAGATCGGCAATGTCTCGCCGGACGAGGCGATGGGCGCGATCTGGCCCTATCTTGTCGCGCTGCTGATCGGCCTTGTCGTCATTGCGGTCGTGCCCGGCCTGTCGACCTGGGTGCTCTGATGCTCCGGCATGGTCGCCACCATCGCAGTGAGGGTTGCAGGGCTGCAGTCCGAAACGCGAGAATTTAGGATAACCGAGATCCCGTCGTCGCGAAGCAAACCAGCGGCGGCGTGAAAGCAACATCGACAGGGAGAGAAACGCTCATGACCATCTCACGCCGCACTCTGCTGCAGGGCACTGCCGCTGCCGCCACCATCGGCTCCTTCCATATCGGCAGGGCCGAGGCGCAGGCCGCCGAATTCACCTACAAATACGCCAACAACCTGCCCGTCGCGCACCCGATGAACATCCGTGCCAATGAGGCGGCGGAGAAGATCAAGCAGGACACCAAGGGCCGGGTCGTCATCCAGATCTTCCCGAACAATCAGCTCGGTTCCGACACCGACATGCTGAGCCAGGTCCGTTCGGGCGGCGTCGAGTTCTTCACACTGTCGCCGCTAATCCTCTCGACTCTGGTGCCGAACGCCTCGCTCAGCGGAATCGGCTTCGCCTTCCCTAACTATGATGCTGTCTGGAAGGCTCTGGACGGGGAGCTCGGCGCCTATGTCCGCGGCCAGATCGGCAAGGCCAACCTCGTGGTCATGGACAAGATCTGGGACAACGGCTTCCGCCAGATGACAAGCTCGAAGGGCCCGATCAACACGCCCGACGACCTCAAGGGCTTCAAGATCCGCGTGCCGGTCAGCCCGCTCTGGACCTCGATGTTCACCGCCTTCCAGTCGGCTCCGGCCAGCATCAACTTCGCCGAAGTCTACACCGCCCTGCAGACCAAGGTGGTCGATGGCCAGGAGAACCCGCTGGCGATCATCGCCACTGCCAAGCTCTTCGAAGTGCAGAAGTACCTCTCCATGACCAATCACATGTGGGATGGCTTCTGGTTCCTGGCAAACCGTCGCGCCTGGGAGAAGCTGCCGGAGGATCTCCGCAAGATCGTCGCCAAGAACCTCGATGACGCAGCGCTGCTCGAGCGCGCCGACGTCGCCAAGCTCAATGCCGGTCTCAAGGATGAACTCGTCTCGAAGGGCATGGTCATCAACGACACTCAGGCAGCTCCCTTCCGCGAGGCGCTTCGCAAGGCTGGCTTCTATGCCGACTGGAAGAAGAAGTATGGCGACGAAGCCTGGGCCATTCTCGAGAAGGCCGTCGGCAGCAGCCTGAGCTGATCTTGCCCGCTCGTCTTTCAAGCCCGGCGGTGCAACAGCGCCGCCGGGCTTTCATTTGAACCACTCGCGACCTGAAGGAAGCACGTCATGGCCGACCGGCTGAAGGGCAAGACCGCGATCGTTTTCGGTGCCGGCTCCTCGGGACCGGGCTGGGGCAATGGCAAGGCCGCGGCTGTCGCCTATGCGCGCGAAGGCGCGAAGGTCATCTGCATCGATCTCGTCCAGGCTGCCGCCGACGAGACAGCGTCCATCATCGAGGAAGAGGGCGGCGAAGCGCTCGCGATCGCAGCCGATGTGACGGCACAGGGCTCGGTCGACGACGCAGTCGCGGCCACCATGGCGCGCTTCGGCGGCATCCAGATCCTGCACAACAATGTCGGCGTGACCCATATGGGCGGACCGGTCGAACTCAGCGAGGAGAAGTTCAGGGCTGCGCTCGATCTCAATCTCGGCTCGGTCTACCGCACGGCCAAGGCGGTTATCCCGGCGATGCTGGCGAGCGGTGGCGGCGCGATCGTCAACATCTCCTCGCTCGCCGCGATCCGCTGGACCGGCTACCCCTACTTTGCCTATTACGCCACCAAGGCAGCGGTGAACCAGGCGACCATGGCGCTCGCCATGCAATATGCCCGGCAGAACATCCGGGCGAACTGCATCATGCCGGGCCTGATCGACACACCGCTGATCTACAAGCAGATCTCGGGGCAGTACGGCTCGGTCGACGAGATGGTTGCCGCCCGCAACGCCGCCGTCCCCATGGGCAAGATGGGCACGGCCTGGGATATTGCTGCAGCCGCCGTGTTTCTGGCCTCGGACGAGTCGGCTTTCATCACCGGAGTTTGCCTGCCCGTCGACGGCGGTCAGAGCTGCGCAGTCGCAGCGTTCCCGAGCTGACGGGATTTAGTCGAGCGCCAGGAGCGATACGAGCCAGGGGATGATCGCGCGATGTCGCCCGCCACGGCGCTCACCGGCAGCGCCGTCGACCAAACGCGATCGACCGGCTCCTCGTTCCCAATCCCCGATCTTCAGTAGCTCATGGCCCGGTTGCGGGCGTTTCCGATATGCGCGCTCATCTCGGCTGCGGCCCGCTCCGGGTCCCGCGCCTCGATAGCGGCAATGATCTTCAGGTGGTCCTGCATGACAGGAACCAGGATGTGGTTCTGGATACGCGTCTCGTACTGACGGATCAGCCTGATCTTCAGCCAGGTGACGCGGAAGGCCTTGGAGACGATGTCGTTGTCGAGGTGATCGATGATCGCCTCATGCATCAGCCGGTCGACATCCTCGGCGTCCTCGATCAGCGTCTCGTCGCCACCCGCCTCGGCTCTCCGGATGATCGCTTCATGGCGTTCACGCTGTTCGGCGATCTCTTCGTCCGTCGCCGTTTTCGCGTAGAGCGCAGTCGCTTCCTTTTCGAGGAAGAGCCGGAACTGGAACGCATTGCGGATCAGGTTGAGATCGACATGGGCAACCTGCATGCCGCGCTGCGGCACGGTCTTGATCAGACCTTCCGCCTCGAGGCGCGGGATCAGTTCGCGAATGGCGCCGAGCGGCAGGCCAGTCATCGCCACGAGCTCGCGCTGGGTGACGAACTGACCCGGCTTGATCTCACGCGCCAGCAGCCGCTCGGTGAAGCTGACATAGGCCTTGTCCCGCAGCTTCAGCGGTTCGCCGTCGCGCTCCTGATCGTTCTCGCCCATGCGCTCCTGTTCCTCTCGTGGCTCCTCAGGCGGCCCTGGCCCGCGTAATCGTGTCGAAGGCCGCGAACAAGCGCTGTCGCTGCGCCTCGCTCAAGGCCTCGAGCGGCGGCCGCATTGCGCCATAGCCCTTGTCGCCGTGCAGATGGCCGACCAGCGCCTTGACCGCCGGCAGTACCGGATAGCTGCAGACCTCGTCGACCAGCGCATTCACCACCGGGCTCTCCGTCCCTTCATAAACCATCGGCCGAAGCAGCCCCGGCACCAGATTGGCGACGCCGCAGATCGAGCCCTGAGCACCGGCCCTCACCGCGCGGGCGAGCAGCCGCTCGTCACCGACCAGGATAGCAAGCTCACCGTGAGCCCTGAGCAGGGCTTCGGTATTCGCATAGCTGCCCGAGGAATCCTTCACCCCGGTGACGACACCCGGAAACGCCTTCTTCAGCCGCTCGACCAGCCCGACGCTGATATCGACCGCCGTGACCGAGGGGATGTGGTAGAGGATGGTGTTGCGAGCGGACGGCCCCAACTTCTCGAAGAACTGCGAGAACCAGGCATAGAGGCCCTCGTCGCTGACGCCCTTGAAGTAGAAGGGCGGCGCGATCAGCAGGCCCTTGGTGCCGATATCGAGCGCGACCTTGGCCTGCTCGATCGATTCATGCAGCGAGGCGGCGGCGACGCCGGCATAGATCTGCGTGCCAGGATCGACGCCGGCACCGACCAGTGCACCCAGCATCGCGGTCCGTGCCGGCAGGCCGAGCGCCGCCCCCTCGCCCGTCGTACCAAACAGCGTGACGGAGTCACAGCCCTCGGCCAGCACGTGGCGCGCATGCGTGACGAGGCGCGGCAGATCGACGGCTCCGCCCTCCCGCATCGGCGTCGTGATGGCGCAGGAAAGGCCAAAGCGGTTCGGGTCGATAGCCATCGGCGGGAGCTTTCCTGAGATATGAATGTCTGACATGTTAGTTTGCAGTCAAAGCTGACGCAAGGTCGGGAAGACGCGGAAATCGAGGCTGGATTCAGCCATCCTTCAGCCCCCCGGCCGACAATCCGGCGACGATCTCACGCTGGGCCAGCACCGTCAGCAGCAGCACCGGCAGCGTCACCAGCAGCGCGGCAGCGGCGAGCGGCCCCCAGGAAATCTGCTCGAAGGTCAGCGAGTTGTAGACGGCGGACGGCAAGGTACGGCTGTTCTTGCCGCCCAGCACGACCGAGAAGATGAAGTTGTTCCAGGAGAAGATGAAGGCGAGGATGCCGCCGACCACGATGCCCGGCCGCGCCAGCGGCAGAGCGACATGGCGGAAAGCCTGCCAGGTCGTCGCACCATCGATGCGCGCCGCATCCTCCAGTTCCATCGGCACATTCTCGAAATAGCCGATCATGATCCAGACGATGATCGGAATGGTGATGACGAGATGCGTGATCACCAGCGCCGTGATGCTGCCGACGAGCCCGGTCATCTGGAACAGCAGGAAGAGCGGGATCAGGTAGGACAAGGCCGGCGTCATGCGGGCGACCAGGATCAGGATCGCGAACTTCGTCGCCTTGCCGCGGGCGATGCCGTAGCCCGCAGGCACACCGACCCCGAGCCCGATCAGCACCGCCCCGCCCGTGACCAGGATCGAATTCCAGAGATAGAGCGCGAAGTTGTTCTTCTCGAAGACGTCGAGATAGTTCGCCAGCGTCGGCGGGTTCGGGATGAAGACCGGCGGGAAAGCGGTGTTGTCGAGTTCGTTCTTGAACGAGAGCGACAGCATCCAGAGGAAGACGAGAACGGCCGGCGAAACCAGTACGAAGACCGAAAGCGCAAAGCCGATCTTGGAGGCGAGCCGCTTCATTCCGCGTTCCACTTCGACTTCTGGCGCGCGTAGAGCAGCAGCAGCGAGAGCATGATGATGATGACGAAGAAGATCACCACCACGGCCGAGGCGTAGCCGATCTTGTAGAACTGGAAGGCCTGCAGATAGAGGAAGATGTTGAGCGTTTCGGACGCCGTGCCCGGCCCGCCCTGGGTGATCACGAAGATCGTGTCGAAGGCCTTCAGCGCATCGATGGTGCGGATCACGATCGCCACCATGATGAAGGGCCAGACCAGCGGCAGCGTGATGTGGCGGAACATGTGCCAGGAATTGGCGCCGTCGATCAGCGCGGATTCATAGGGTTCCTTCGGCAAGCCGGCCAGACCGCCGAGCACGATCAGCATGACGAGCGGCGTCCAGTGCCAGACTTCGACCAGGATCAGCGTCGGGATCACGGTATGGGGGGCGTAGACCCAGGGCTGGGGTCCAACCCCGACGAGCGACAGCAGGTAGTTCAGCACGCCAAGCTGCGGGTGGAACATCATCGTCCAGACCAGCGCGACAGCGACGGGCGTCGCCATCATCGGCATCACGAAGATGGTGCGCAGCAGCCCCCGGAACGGGAACTCGCGGTGGAAGACCAGGGCCGCCGCCGTGCCGAAGACGATCGGCAGCACCACGGCGAGGACCGTGAAATAGGCCGTATGCCCCATCGATTCGAGGAAACGCGTATCGCGGAACAGCTCCGAGAAATTCTGCAGGCCGACGAATTCGGGGCCTCCGCCGATCTTCCAGTCATGGCCCGACATGTAGAGCGTGAACAGCCATGGGAAGACGATCACCCCGAGGATGACCAGCACGGCTGGCAGCGAGAACAGCCAGTAGCGCGGGGTAAAATCCGCTGAATGTCTCGCAGGCAGCACCTTGGGCGTCGCGAGATCCGCTGGCATGGCGGTTGTGTTGGTCATGCTCTGCGCTTTGCTGAAAACGGTTTGTCATGCCCGCCCTCTGGCGGGCATTCGCGTCGTGGACATCGCCCTCCCCGAACGGGGAAAGCCATCATGGCCAGGGCAAGCCGGGCCATGATGGCGATGCTCGTCAGCCCTGTTCGCTCTTGACCAGGACCGGCGCGAAGGTTTCGGTCGCCTTCTTCAGCTCCGCCGCGACATCGGCACCGCCGAGCGCATTGGTCAGCGCCACGCCGAAGACATCGCGGAATTCGGTCACCGGAACGATCTGCGGCAGCGCAGCGCGGGCGACCTTGGCCGAGCCGAGCAGACACTCGAAATATTGCTTGCCGAATTTCGACTGCGAGATGGTCTCGGTGTCGAGATAGGCCGAGGCACGCCCGGGTGCACCGGCGCCGGCCTTGAGCATCGCGATCTGCTGAGCCTTGCTTGTCATGAACTGGAGATAGAGCCAGGCGGCCTGCTTCTTCTGCGAGCCGCGCGAAATGCCCATGCCATCGGCGAACATCCCGGCGTGATGCGCCTTCGGCCCGGGCGGCGTGATGCCGTAGCCGACCTTGCCGACGATACGCGACTTCGTCGGGTCCTCGAGCGGCGTGGCAAAGCCGATGCCGTCGAGCCACATCGCGGCGCGACCCTGCATGAAGGTGGTCTGGCATTCATTCCAGTTGAAGCCGACCTGACCGGCCGGGCCGGTTTCCTTATTCAGCTTCTTGTAGAGTTCACCGGCCCAGGCCGCCTCGGGCGTATCGGTGAGCAGCTTGCCGTCGGGCGACGTGGTCTCGATGCCCTGGCCGAGCAGCAGGCTGGCCCAGACCGGGACATTGGCGTTCTTCAGGCCGCGCGAGACGAAGCCTGCGATACCCTTGGCCGGGTCATGCAGCTTGGCCGCGACCGTGGCGATCTCGTCCATCGTCTTGGGATAGGCAACGCCCTTCGCGTCGAAGAGCTCCTTATTATAGTAGATCATCCAGTAATCGACGAAGAACGGGATCGTATCGAGCGAACCGTCGGACTGGCGCGCATAGGCGACGGGCCCGGCACCAAAGTCAGCGAAATTGAAGTCCGGCGAGGTCAGCGAGGCGTCCTTGATAAAGGGTGTCAGATCCTCGAACCACTTGCCCTTGGCGGCCATGCGCTTCTGCACATGCAGCGAAATGCCGCTGACGTCGAAGCTCGGCTTGCCCGAGGCAAACTCGATCACCGCCTTCTGGCGCTGCTGCTGCTCCGGCACCTGCTCGGCCGAGACCTTGATTCCGGTGAGCTCGGTGAACTCCTTCTCGGCCGCCTGCATCAGGTCGGAACGCGGGTTCTTCACCAACAGCACGTCGATTGTCGTGCCGGCGAAGCGCTTCCAGTTGAAGGCAGCCTGCGCATGGGCTTCGCGCAGAACCATCGGCGAACCGATGGCGCCCGCCGCGCCCAACGCTGCAGCCCCGCGCAGAAGCGCGCGCCGGCTCGGCTTCAGAATGCTGTCTGTCATGATTGTCCTCCCTGTGGACGCAGATTGCGGCCCGTTTACGAGCCTGCCTGTTTATCCGGCTGTGCGCCGGTCCCGTCGAGTCTTTGCCCTTCGGATCCGACGCCGACGCTAATCGCGTTCGAGGTCGGTTGCAAGCTGACATGTTGGCGTGCACATAGTCGCTGCAGCACATCCTGGACCCGTATCATGCCCGCAGTTGCGCCACCCCTCCCCTTGCGAAACCTTGGCCGCACCGGACTGAAGGTCTCGACGCTCGGCTTCGGCGGAGCCCCGCTCGGTGATCTCTATGCAAGGCTCGACGAGGCTCAGGCCGTCGTAACGGTAGAGGCTGCCGTCGCCGGCGGTGTCACCCTGATCGATACCTCGCCGCTCTATGGTCACGGATTGTCCGAGCATCGCATCGGTGCGGCACTGCGCCGGGTCGGCCGCGAGAATGTGCTGCTCTCCAGCAAGGTCGGCCGCGTCGCGCAGCCCTTCGCGGGGCGCGGCGACGGCTCGGGCTATCTGGGCGGCCTGCCGCATGGCATGCGATTCGACTATTCCTATGACGGGACCATGCGCTCGCTTGAGCAGTCGGCACTTCGGCTCGGCACGGACCATATCGACATCGTCCTGATCCACGACGTCGACATCTGGACCCATGGCGCGGACGCCATCGAGAACCGGTTCTTCGAGGCAATGGCCGGCGCCTACCGGGCGCTCGACAAATTGCGGGCGGCCGGTACGGTCAAGGCGATCGGAGTCGGCGTCAATGAAGCGGAGATGTGCGAGCGTTTTGCCCATGCAGGCGACTTCGACACGATGCTGCTGGCGGGCCGCTATTCGCTGCTGGAACAGCCGGCGCTCGTATCCTTCATGTCGCTCGCCCGAAAGAAGGGTATCGGCCTGATGCTCGGTGGCGTCTTCAACTCCGGCATCCTGGCCACCGGCCCCGTCACTGGCGCCAAGTACAATTACAAACCGGCTCCGCCTGAGATCCTGGCGCGGGTTGCTGCCATCGAGACGATCTGCCGGCGCCACGCGGTGCCGCTGCGCCGTGCGGCGCTGCAGTTCCCGCTCGGCCACCCCGCCGTTTCCAGTGTCGTCATGGGGGCGGTCTCACCCGCGGAGGTCGCCGACCAGCTTGCCGAAATCGCCGCGCCGGTTCCGTCCGAGCTCTGGAGCGCGCTCAAGGCCGAAGGCCTGCTCGGCACTGACGTTCCTGTGCCGGAATAGCCCGATGCGGATCGACGCCCATCAGCATTACTGGCAGCTCTCACGGGGCGACTATGGCTGGCTGACCCCGGCACTGGGCCCGATCCATCGCGACTTCGGCCCGCAGGACCTGGCGCCGCTGCTGGCACGGCACGGCATCGCGCGCACCATCCTGGTCCAGGCCGCGCCGACCGAGGCAGAGACGGCATTCCTGCTCGGCATCGCAGAGCACGACCAAAGCGTCGCTGGCGTCGTCGGCTGGTGTGATTTCGATGCGCTCGATGCGTCCGAGCGGATTGCCCGCCTGAGCGGCAATCCGCTATTGGTCGGGCTCAGGCCCATGGTGCACGACATCCCCGACGAGAACTGGCTGGCCCGCCCTTCGCGCGCGCCCGCCTTCGCAGCGGTCGCAGCCCATGATCTCGTCTTCGACGCGCTGCTGCGACCGCAACACATTGCGCCACTATTGGCCGTTCTCGATCGACATCCGACGCTCGCCGTCGTTGTCGACCATGCCGCCAAGCCGGATCTCATCAGTGGGGAGATCGCGAATTGGCGCGAGGATATCGCCGCAGTCGCAGCGCGGCCGCAGACCTTCTGCAAGATCTCCGGCCTCGTCACCGAAGCCTCGGCCGGCTGGACGATCGAGACCCTGCGCCCGGTCGTTTCGCATCTGCTCGCCGCCTTCGGTCCCGACCGCCTGATCTGGGGCAGCGACTGGCCCGTCGTCACCTTGCGGACCGACTATTCCCGCTGGTTCGAAGCCGTCGCGGAATTGCTGGCGCCCCTGCCCGAAGCCGATCGCGCCGCGATCATGGGCGGTAATGCCCAGAGGCTCTATCTCTCCCACCGAGGACGCAACTGATATGCTGAAGGGCATCGACCCTGTCTTGAGCGCCGATCTGCTCTGGGTTCTGGCTGCGATGGGCCATGGCGACGATCTGGCCATTGTCGATGCCAATCATCCGGCCGATACCGTTGCCAGCGCGACCGCCAGCGGAAGGCTGATCCGACTGCCCGGCCTTTCGATGGCGCGGGCGACCCGCGCCATCCTCTCCGTCCTGCCAATCGACGATTTCGAGCCCGGCTCGCTGCGCCGCATGGAGGTTGTCGGCAAGCCTGACGAGATCCCGCCGGTCCAGGCCGAGGTTCAGGCCGAAATCGACCGCGCCATGGGAGAGCCCGTACCATGCCTCGGCATCGAGCGTTTCGCCTTCTATGCCGCGGCGAAGGCGAGCTTCGCTGTCGTCCAGGTCGGCGACCCGCGGCCCTATGGCTGCTTCCTGCTGCGCAAGGGCGTCATCGCGGGTCTCCCAGGCTGAGCCCGCACGAGGGTTGGCAAGCGCGCCTGCACCGCTCAGGATCGTGACGCCGTCGGCGCGGCTTCGACAAACTGCGCTGACGTGCCTGGAGGATGGCTTCATGGCCCGCGCGAACGCCCATATCGGCACGACGAATTTTGCGACGACGATCAGGATGGGCGGCCGCACACTGGTTGCCGACGAACCGGCGGCCTTGGGCGGAGCCGATGCCGGGCCGGCGCCCTATGACCTGCTTCTCGCCAGCCTTGGCGCCTGTACGGCCATCACCTTGCGGATGTATGCCGAGCGCAAGCAGTGGAGCCTTCAGGCTGTCGATATCGACCTGCACCACGTCAAGGTCGAGAACCGCTCGAAGATCGAACGTGTCATCACGCTGACGGGCGATCTGTCTGGGGATCAGCGAATGCGCCTCGCCGATGTCGCCGAGCGCACACCCGTTACCCTGACGCTGAAGGCCGGCGCCGATATTGCGACAAGACTGTCGGACGGTTGACGCCCTCGTGAGTCCGTTTCCGTTCCGGCACCCACGCCCTAGAAGAACCACGCTGAGCGATCGATCACGCCCGTGCGTCCTTGGCGATCCAGTTCAACCGAGCCCTGCCTGCTGCGAGCCTGCCCATGCCTGACACTCTTCTCTATCTCGCCGAAGCCGACATCGCCGGGCTCGAACTCGATCCGGCGCTCGCCCGCGCGGCGGTAAGGACGATCTTCAAGGCTCATCACGACGGCCAGACGCTGAGCAAGCCCAAGCTTGCGCTCGAGATCGGTCCCGGCCACGGCTTCCAATCGCTCTGCGCGGCCTCGTCCGCGATCGGCATGGCGGCGACAAAATGGCTCGGCATGGCGCCCGCCACGAATGGCGCGGGCACACCCGGCATCCACGCCATGATTGCTCTCAACGACTATGCGTCCGGCAAGTTGCTGGCCGTCCTCGATGGCAACCTCGTCACGGCGATCCGGACGGCGGCCATGTCGGCGGCAGCAGGCGAGTTCCTGGCGCGGCCGGAGAGCCGCACCATCGGCTTCATCGGCTGCGGCCTGCAGGCTCGCTCGCATCTTGCCGCGTTCAAGTCCCTGCTGCCCGGTCTGACCGAGGTTCGCGCTTTCGGTCGAAGCCGCCGCACCACCGATCTCTTCATCGCGCATGCCCGCGAGCAGGGCTTTGCGGCCGAGGCCCATGATGGCGCCAGCGATGTCGTTCGTAGCAGCGACGTCGTCATCACGACCGTGCCCATGCAACCCGGCTTCGCGCCCTTCCTCGATGCTGCCTGGTTGAAACCGGGCGCCTTCGTGGCGGCCGTCGATGTCGCCCGCAGCTGGCTGCCGAATGGCTTGCGCAGGCTCGACCTCGTGGCCACCGACGATCACCAGCAACAGGCTGAGAATCCTCCGATCGCCACAGATATCGGCCCACTCGGCAGCTTCGATGCCGACCTGACAGAACTCGCCGGCGGAGTCCGCCCCGGACGCAGCGACGCGGAGCAGCGCGCCATGTTCATTTTCCGCGGCTTCGCGCTCGCGGATCTCGCCGTGGCGGCTGCCGTCTATCGCGCGGCCCTGGCCAGGGAAGCCGGCCTGCATCTCCCGCGCTGAGATTGCGGTTGCAAACAGGAAGACAACGCATCGGAGCTCTGCTAGCGTCACATATTCATCCATAGGAATATGTGAGATCTTCGATGCTGAACCGTCGCGTTTTCACTCTCGGAGCCAGTCTGACAGCGGCGGCCTCGTTCTGCGGCGGAGCAGCACGAGCCCAGGTCGTGGCGCGAGCCGGGCTCGGCAAGGCCGAGATCCTGGTGCTGAGCGACGGTGGCTTCCAGCTGCCGCTCTCGATGCTCGCGCGCGACACGCCGCTGCCCCAGCTCGAGGCGATGACCGGCAGCAAGGGCCCAACCGAGACGGTGCTGAACGTCACCTGCCTGAAGCGCGGCAGTGAGACGATCCTGTTCGATTGCGGCTCCGGCCCGAACTTTCTTGCCGGAAGCGGCAAGCTCGCAGCAAGCCTGGAGGCCGCCGGTATTGCGCCCGACAGTGTGAGCCATGTCGTCTTCACCCATTTGCACCCGGACCACCTTTGGGGGGCGCTCGACGAGTTCGACAGCCCGGCATTCCCCAATGCGACCTGGCTGGCGGCCCGCGACGAGGTCGCGTTCTGGACAGATGCCAAGGTCTATGAGCGACTTCCCGAGGACCGTCACGCTTTTGCGGCCGGCGCGCAGCGTGTGCTGAAGGGTCTCCAGGATGGGCTGAAGACCTTCCTCGCAGGCGAGGAAGTGCTGCCGGGAATCGCCGCAGTCGCGACGCCCGGTCACACGCCGGGTCATGTCTCCTTCGAGATCAAGGACGGCAGCGACAGGCTGCTCGTGCTGGGCGACGCGGCGACGCATCCGGTTGCATCCTTCGCCCACCCGGAATGGCGCCCAGCTTCCGATCATGACGCGGATCAAGCGGTCCAGACCCGCAAGACCGTACTGGGCCGGGCCGCCGACGAGAAGCTGCGGGTGATTGGCTATCATCTGCCGAAGGGCGGGATCGGTACGGTCGAGCGTACCGGGCAGGCCTTCCGCTTCATCCCGTCCGCGGCCTGATCGGCCGAAGAACGCTCAATCGCAGCGACGGCGGCGCCCGAGGCGTTCGGCCAGCATCTCGCGCACCGAGCCCTCGACCAGAACTGCGATGCCGATGCGGGCGCCGAGCATCATGCCGGCAACCGCCAGCGGCCAGGACAGCGCCATCAGCGAACCGGCCGTGACGCCCTGCCCGATGGTGCAGCCCCCCGCGAGAATGCCGCCGAACCCCATCAGCGCACCGCCCGCCAGATGGCGGCGCATCTCGTGGTGGTCGTCAAAGGCCTCCCAGCGGAACTCGCGATCGTAGAGTGCCGAGGCAAAGGCTCCGAGCATCACCCCCAGAATGGTGCCGACCCCGAAATCGAGGAATCCGATAGGGTGGGTCAGGACCGCGTAGAGCGCCCTGCCGATCGGCGAGACGAAGGTCAGGCTCTGCGGGCGGGGAAACGCGGTGAATTCGTCGATAGCCACACCTGTCGCCCACCAGCCTGCAACCACACCGAACCCCAGCGTGAGCCCGGCCAACACCAGCCGCGGCGAACGTCGCAACCGAGGGTCGGCCAGGACAGCCAGTATCAGCACCAGGGCGGCGACGAGAACGATGGCAAGCCGCCAGTCGCCCAGACCAAACCAGGCGAGCAGTGAAGGCAGATCACCCTGCACTCCACCAGGTATCGGCAGGGCGACCGTCTCGAGCACATCGATTCGAAAGGAAGCCAGCATGCCGCGGAGCGTGGCATAGGCGACGGCGCCGAAGACCATCATCACGATCAGGCTGCGCAGGTCGCCGCTGCCGAGACGAACGAGAGAGCCAAAGCCGCAGGTGCCGACCAGCGCCATGCCGATCCCGAAGACCGTACTGCCGAGCAGGATCGAGAGCCAGGGCAAGGCCGAGGGCACATAGGTCGAGAGTCGGGGCGAAAGCCAGCCGAGACCGACCAGAAGCTGCGTGCCCACGAGCGCAACGGCGAGCGCAAGCCCGAAGATGCGCAGGCGGCGCGTATCGCCGCCCATCCAGGCGTCCTCGATCGCCCCGAAGGAGCAGAGCCGGGCACGCCGGGCAGTGAAGCCGCAGGCCGCGCCGATGACGACGCCGATCAGCGTCACGGCCCAGGTCGGCAGAGGTTCCATGATCGTCAGACGCCCCTGCCGGCCCGCATTTCAATCACGCAAGCGGTCCGTGCTCTCGGGACGGTTGCAGAAGATGTCGTAGATCACCGAGATGACCTGGCGCACATCGTCATTGGCGAGGCTGTAATAGATCGCCTTGCCGTCGCGACGCGTGGTGACCAACTGGTCGAGCCGCAGCCGCGCGAGCTGCTGCGAAACCATCGGCTGGCGCAGCGAGAGGATGTTCTCAAGTTCCGTGACGGTGCGCTCGCGTTCGGCCAGCAAGCAGAGCAGCAGCAGCCGGTTTTCGTGGGACAGAGCCTTCAGGAAATCGCTGGCCTTGCGGGCCTTGCGCATCAGTTGATCGAGCTCGGCCGAGAATTCGGCACCATCGCGCAGCTCGGCTTCGAGGGCCTTGGAGACAATCGCGCTCATTTTCGTTCCATTGTCGCGGACTGGCCGCGGGTTCGATGGCTGGGACTGTCCATGCCAGCAAGCATCTTGCCAAGCAAACCCCAGAATGCATCGTCGCCAATATACCCGGTGATCCGGCCGACCTCGCGCCCCTCATCCATCAGGACGAAGGTCGGCGTGAAGCGAACCGGTGCAGCAAGTCCAGGCTCATCTGCGCGGGTGGAACCGAGATCGACCCGCCTCAGCGGTGCTGCCTTGCCCTCCGGCGTGTTGGCATAGACAGGCGCGACCTCCCGGTCCCAGCGGGCGCACCAGACGCAGCCGTCGCGTTCAAACATCACCAGCTCTGCCGCCCGCAACGGCAGGCTGACAAGCGCCATCCCCACCAGTGCTGCGAGGCCGGCATGCCCGCTCAGCCATTTCGCGATTGCTTTCATCCGACAAACATAGTCGTATTCATATGTTTAAACAATTGGCGGGCTGAACCTTGTTCGACATCTCGATCGCAGGGGCTTTCGCAGCCGGTCTGCTCTCCTTCCTGAGCCCCTGCGTGCTGCCCCTGGTGCCGCCGTATCTCTGCTTCCTCGCGGGTGTCGGCATCGGCGAATTGTCCGGCTCGGACGGCGCGCTGACGGCCGCGCAGCGTCGCCGCATCATCGCCATGGCCGCCGTTTTCGTGCTCGGTTTCGCCACCGTCTTCGTCGCACTCGGCGCCACCGCCTCGACCATCGGGACCTGGATCACCGCCCATTTCGACACGCTGTCCATCGCCGCCGGCGCAATCATCCTAGTCATGGGCCTGCATTTTCTCGGCTGGCTGCGGATTCCCCTGCTCTACCGGGAGGCCCGTTTCCAGACATCCGCACGTCCCGCCGGCCTGCTCGGCGCCTATCTCGTCGGGCTTGCCTTCGCGTTCGGCTGGACGCCCTGCGTCGGACCTGTGCTGGCGACGGTGCTGATGGTCGCGGGTGCCGAAGGCAGCGCCTCGCGCGGCGCGCTTCTGCTCGCATCCTATGCGCTCGGAATCGGCCTGCCCTTCCTGTTGGCGGCGGTCTTCGCCGGCCCCTTCCTGACCTGGCTCTCCCGCTTCCGGCGGCATATGGCCGTCATCGAGAAGGCCATGGGCGCCGGGCTCGTCGTGACAGGCCTGCTGTTCATCACCGGAATGATGCCGGCGCTGGCCGGCTGGCTGCTACAGACCATCCCGATCCTCGGTACGATCGGCTGAAGGGAGTGTTTCCATGCTGACCCGACGCAGGCTTCTCGGCTCTGCCCTCGCCGTCCCCTTCGCGCCTCAGGCCCTCGCCGCCGCCAGACTCGGCGAGGACGGGCTCTACCAGCAGGACTGGTATCTCGAGAGTTTCCTCGATCTCTCCGAGGACATCGAAACCGCGACTCGCAACGGCAAACGCCTCGCGATCATGTGGGGCCTCAAGGGCTGCCCGGCCTGCCGGCGAATGCATGAGGTACATCTCGCCGATCCCAGGATCGAAGGTTACATCAAGGCCAATTTCGAGGTGCTGCACCTCAACCATATCGGCGCCCGCGAGGTCACCGATTTCGACGAACGCAAACTGGGCGAGAAGGCACTGGGCGAGGCCTATGGCGTGCGCTTCACTCCGACGATCCAGTTCATGCCCGACAGCGCGGAGGGTCTCGGCCAACGCAAGCCGCAGGCCCGCGAGGTCGCGCGCATGCCGGGGCTGCTCGAACCACGCGATTTCCTCGCCATGTTCCGCTTTGTGCGGGAGAAGGGCTACGAGACCGCGCCCTTCCCGGAATGGCTGAAGCGGCAAGGCGCCTGACGTCTGCTGCCTCGAAACGCAATCATCCCGACCACGCAGGAACCGAGGTCGGGATGATTTTTTACTGGCGCTGGGCCCTGCCGCTACTTGTTCACCGGCGATTCCGGGTCGAACAGATAGGCCATCACGTCCTTGATCTGCTGTTCGCTCAGCACCTTGTTGGTGCCGAAGCGGGGCATGTTCGAGCAGGGCACCACGGCCTGTGAATTGTAGATCTTGGTGTAGGCGTCCTTGATCGCCTCAGCGTCGTATTTCCGGTCCTTGCCATAAGCGGCGAGGCTGGGGCCGAGCGTGCCATAGCTCAGCTCCTTGGGGTCGAGCTGGTGGCAGGCGAAGCAGTTGCCCCCGGAAACTGTGTCGGGCGGATCGGAAAACTGACCGCCCCGGCCATTATTGGCGACCTTGTAGCCTTCCTTCCAGTTGCCGAGGAACTTGCCGTCCGCGG
The DNA here is from genome assembly GCA_900470095.1 of Hyphomicrobiales bacterium. GTDB lineage: Bacteria > Pseudomonadota > Alphaproteobacteria > Rhizobiales > Beijerinckiaceae > Allobosea. The sequence continues at coordinate 149,678 of UBZM01000013.1, read as the reverse complement.
GATAGCTGACCCTGGCAAGCTCGCGCTTGGTGATGGCCTCCGCATCTGCGGACGAAACCTGATTGCGATGGACATTGCACGCCGCCAGCGATTCATCCGGCGTGATGCGTGCCTGCCATTCCGCCGGCGCCTTGCCGAAAGTGGACTTCACATAGGCCTCGATCGTCGCCTGGCTCGGCTTAGCGGGCTTGTCCTGCGCCAAGGCCGGAGCACAGAGCGCGAAGGCACTGAGGGCTAGGGAGGCGAAAGCTGATCTGATCATCGGTTCCGTCCCCTCAGCGCTTGATCGAAGGCACATTGAGTTCACCGCCGGCCGCCTGCTTGTTCAGGAAGACGGTCAGCGCGGTCAGGCTGTCCGAGCCGAAATCCGGCACCGGCCAGCGCTGCTGCCGATAACAGTCCCAAAGACGGTGCTGCATCGTGCGAAGCGCGCTCTGGGAGACGCGATAGGTCGGCCAGGTCGCCATCGTTGCCTGCGCAGTCGCGCCCGGCACGGACAGGTTGGGCAGGCCCTGCAGACGGATGCGCTTGCCTTCCTCGGCGTGGCAGGTGGCACAGGAGAAATCCATCACGCCGCCACGGCGATAGAACAGCTCCTCCCCGACAGCCGCCATTTCAAGTTCCTTGGCGTGCTTGAGCTGCGGCTCCAGCTTCATGCCGTTCGACTTGTTGGCGATGAAAGCCGTCAGGTCCTCGAGATCGGAGGCCTTTCCGGGAGAGGAGAAGCGCCGCGACAGCACGTCCTTGGTGTCGAGTCCCTGGACCTTGTCCATGCACCAGAGCAAGCGCTGCTCCAGATCCATGACCTTGTCGGCATCCGCGAAATGGCGCGGCAGCCGCGCATAGGCGCCCTCCAGCTTGCCCGCGCCCTCACCGAGATCGCAGCCTTCCAGCGAGACATTCTTGGTGCCGCGCTTCGTCGTCCAGATCTCCTCGCCGCGGTCGACTGCGAGGTAGCCGGGATTGGAGAATGGGTCCGAGAGCATCTGGCGATAGCGCTCGATCTCCTTCTCGCTGTCGTCCTGCGGCGGCGATTGTGCGGTCAGATGCCCGGCCGCGAGCGTCATGGCCGCGGCAAGAACTGCCGCGCCGATCACAGTGAGCTTCATGCCCTGCCCTTTCGTTTCCCCAGCCGGCCGCTTCATGCGACCTTCATTCCCGGCTTTCTTGATTTGAAAGCCTTTACATTCACAAAAAACAATATCACGATATGTCGAAATGATGTGCGACGGACGGTCGCGTCGTCAAGAGCTAACCAGAATAATTCCAGGGAGGATGTCCGAATGGATTTTCAGCAAGCGGGGCTGTCGCGCCGTCACGCTCTCAAGGCGGGTGCCTTCGCCGCCGTGGCCAGCCTTCTCGGCGCCAAGCTCGCCTTCGCAGATGAAAAGACGGTCGCGGACGAACTGAAGAAGCTCTATGGCGACAAGCCCTTCGCCGCGGGCAAGATCAAGCTCGACGTTCCCGAGATCGCCGAGAACGGCCTCGTCGTCCCGATCAATATCGAGGTCGAAAGCCCGATGACGGATGCCGACTACGTCAAGGCCGTTCACGTCTATGCCGACGGCAACCCGCTTCCCGGCATCGTCAGCTACAGCTTCACGCCGGCCTGCGGCAAGGCCTCGGCCGCGACCCGCATGCGGCTCGCCCAGACTCAAAACATCGTCTGCGTCGCCGAGATGTCGAGCGGCGCGCTGCACATGGCCAAGGCCAATGTGAAAGTCACGATCGGTGGTTGCGGCGGCTGAGACCCGCGCCTTCCAGCCCCGACAACGACAAGATCACGGTGAGGATACACCCATGAGCACCAAGCCCACCCCGCGGGTCCGCGTTCCCGCCAAGGCCGCCGCTGGCGAGATGATCGAGATCAAGACGCTGATCTCGCACGAGATGGAATCCGGCCAGCGCAAGGACGCCAAGGGCGAGACTATTCCGCGCAAGATCATCAACAAGTTCAGTGCAAGCTTCAACGGCAAGCCGGTCTTTTCCGCCGATTGGCATCCCGCGATTTCGGCCAACCCGTACCAGTCCTTCTTCTTCAAGGCGATGGAATCGGGCGAGTTCACCTTCACCTGGAAGGATGACGACGGCTCGGAATACACCGCCAAGAACAAGCTGACGGTCGGCTGATGTCTCGCCGGCCGCGACCCGGCCGGTTGCTCGCATCGAACGGACAAGCGGGGCGAAACGTCCCCGCATGAGGGCGGCTGCGCGCCGCCCAAGGGTGGATCATGATCTCACGGCGCGATTTTCTTCAGGCGACATCGGCTGCTGCGGCCATCACGCTGGCTTCCGGGCTGGGCCCGCTCGGGCGCGTCGCGGCGCAGCAGCGTCTGTCCCAGGCCGACATCCTGCGCTTCGACCCGCTCGGCACCGTGACGCTTCTCTATGTCACCGATATCCACGCCCAGCTCGTGCCGCTGCACTTCCGCGAACCCTCGATCAATCTCGGCGTCGGCGAGGCCAAGGGGCAGCCTCCACACCTGACCGACGCCGAATTCCGGGAGCATTTCAAAATCGCCACGGGCTCGGCCGGCGCCTTTGCCCTGACCTCCGACGACTTCACCACACTGGCTCGCCAATATGGCCGGATGGGCGGGCTCGACCGCATCGCGACGCTGGTCAAGGCGATCCGCGCCGAGCGCGGTGACGACAAGGTTTTGCTGCTCGATGGCGGCGACACATGGCAGGGCAGCTGGAGCTCGCTCCAGACCAAGGGCCAGGACATGGTCGACGTCATGTCGGCCCTGAAGACCGACGCCATGGTCGGCCATTGGGAGTTCACGCTCGGCGCCGAGCGCGTCAAGGAGATCGCGGAGAGCGCATCCTTCGCCTTCCTCGCCCAGAACATTCGCGACAAGGAGTGGAACGAACCCGTCTTCAAGCCCCGCAAGGTCTTCGAGAAGGGTGGCGTCAAGATTGCGGTGATTGGCCAGGCGCTGCCGCGTACCGCCATCGCCAATCCGCGCTGGATGTTCCCCGACTGGGAGTTCGGCATCCGCGAGGAGGAGATCCAGAAACAGGTCGAGGAGGCCCGTGCCGAAGGCGCAGCCATCGTCGTGCTGCTCTCGCATGACGGTTTCGACGTCGATAGGAAACTGGCCGCGCGGGTCAAGGGCCTCGACATCATCCTGACTGCCCACACTCATGACGCGATGCCCGGCGTGGTGCGCGTCGGCAATACCGCCCTCGTCGCCAGCGGCTCGCATGGCAAGTTCCTGTCGCGGCTCGATATCGCGGTGAAGGACGGCAAGGTCGCCGATATCCGCTTCAAGCTGATGCCGGTCTTCTCCGAAGCGATCACCCCCGATACCGAAATGGCGGCGCTGGTCAGGAAGCTCCGTGAGCCCTTCGCCGCCGACCTCGCCCGCGAGATCGGACGGACAGAGTCGCTGCTCTACCGGCGGGGCAACTTCAACGGCACCTTCGACGACCTGATCTGCGACGCCATGCTGAGCCAGCGCGACGCCGAGATCGCGCTCTCCCCTGGTTTCCGCTGGGGCGGAACGCTGCTTCCCGGCGAGCCGATCACCTGGGAGGCGATCACCAACGCGACCGCGATCACCTATCCCAACTGCTACCGCATGGAGATGACCGGCGCCCAGCTCAAGGAGATCCTCGAGGACGTCGCCGACAATATCTTCCACCCCGATCCGTATTTCCAGGGCGGCGGCGACATGGTCCGCATCGGCGGCATGGGCTACGCCATCGATATCGGCAAGCCGATGGGCGGCCGCATCTCCGGGCTGACGCATCTGAAATCCGGCAAGCCGATCGATGCGTCCCGGAAATACGTCGTCGCCGGCTGGGCCAGCGTCAACGAGGGCACGCAAGGGCCGCCGATCTGGGACGTTGTCCGAGACCATGTCGCCCACACCAAGACCGTTTCGATCACGCCCAACGACGCCGTGAAGGTGACCGGCGCCTGACCCGCCGTCCTCCCTGAACCCTCCCAATCCAGAGGAATCTGCCGCCATGACCTCCCCCCGCAACCGCGAAAGCCTGAGCAGGCGCCGCTTCCTCGGCGCGGCCGGAATGGCTGGCGCGGGGCTGGCCGCCTCGGCCAGCGGTGCCCGCGCCGGGGCTCCCGACCCGCTGATCACCGAAGTCCAGGACTGGAACCGCTATCTCGGCGAAGGCGTCGACAAGCGGCCCTACGGAATGCCCTCGCGCCACGAGAAACATGTCATGCGCCGGGACGTCTCCTGGCTGACGGCATCCCCGGAATCCTCGGTCAATTTCACGCCGCTGCATGAACTCGATGGCATCATCACGCCGTCCGGCCTGTGCTTCGAGCGCCATCACGGCGGCATCGCCGATATCGAGCCAGCCAATCACCGCCTGATGATCCACGGCCTGGTCGAGAAGCCGCTGGTCTTCACCATGGAAGACATCCGGCGCATGCCGCGGCAGAACCGTGTCTACTTCCTCGAATGCGCCGCCAATTCCGGCATGGAATGGCGCGGCGCGCAGCTCAACGGCTGCCAGTTCACCCACGGCATGGTCCATAACGTCATGTATACGGGCGTGCCGCTGAAGGCCCTGCTCGAAGAAGCGGGTGTGAAGCCGACCGCCAAATGGCTGATGCTGGAAGGTGCGGATTCCTCCGGCATGAACCGCTCGCTCCCGCTCGAGAAGGCGCTGGGCGACGTGCTCATCGCCTTCGCCATGAATGGCGAGGCGCTGCGGCCCGAGCAGGGCTATCCGCTGCGCGCAGTCATCCCTGGCTGGGAAGGCAATCTCTGGGTCAAGTGGCTGCGCCGCATCGAAGTCGGCGACAAACCCTGGATGGCACGCGAGGAAACCTCGAAATACACCGACCTGCTGGCGGATGGCCGCTCGCGGCGCTTCACCTTCATCATGGACGCCAAATCCGTGGTGACCAATCCCTCGCCGCAGGCGCCGCTGAAGCACAAGGGGCGCAATGTGCTGTCCGGGCTGGCCTGGTCGGGACGCGGCACGATCAAGCGCGTCGACGTCACGCTCGACGGCGGCAAGAACTGGCAGAGTGCCCGCATCGACGGCCCCGTTCTCGATAAGTCGCTGACCCGCTTCTATGTCGATTTCGACTGGGCCGGCCAGGAACTGCTGATCCAGTCCCGCGCCATGGATTCCACCGGCTATGTCCAGCCAACCAAGGACGAGCTGCGCAAGGTGCGCGGCGTCAATTCCATCTACCACAATAACGGCATTCAGACCTGGCTCGTCCGGGCGAATGGGGAGACCGAGAATGTCGAGATCGCCTAAGCTCGCCCTGCTTGCGGGTTTCGCGGCGCTCGCCGTCGTCGCAGCCGGCCCGTTGATCGCGCAGCCTCAGAAGCAGGCCCAGCCCAAGCCGGTGCCGCATGCGGCCAGTCAGCCCGCGCACGCGAAACTCAATCTCGGCCGCCCGGCGCTGCCGGAAGAGATCAAGGCCTGGGACATCGACGTGCGGCCGGACGGCATGGGCCTGCCGCCCGGCAAGGGCACGGTGAAGCAGGGCGACGAAATCTTCCAGACGCAATGCGCGAGCTGCCATGGCGAGTTCGGACAGGGCAATGGCCGCTGGCCCGTGCTGGCAGGCGGCCAGGGCAGCCTGACCTCGGACCGTCCCGAGAAGACGATCGGTTCGTTCTGGCCTGATCTCTCCACCGTCTACGACTACATCCGCCGCGCCATGCCCTATGGCAATGCGCAGTCGCTCTCACCGGACGAAATCTACGGCCTGACAGCCTATCTGCTCTACCTCAACGACATCGTGAAGGACGAGGAGTTCGAACTGTCTGATAAGAATTTCACCAGTGTCAAACTGCCGAACGCGTCGACCTTCTATGACGATGACCGCGAAACCACCGAGAAGGCGTTCTGGGGCAAGGAGCCCTGCATGAAGGACTGCAAGGCCGAGGTGAAGATCACCGGGCGGGCCGCCGTGCTCGATGTGACGCCCGATTCCAAGACCGCCCCCAAGGTGGATTGATGGGGACAGGCCGCGCCATCGCGGAGTGCGCATCCCGGGCGGCCCTGGCCGCGCTGGTCGGGTTTGCGGCGCTGATCCCCGCGATGTCATGCGCACGGGCGGCCGGTGATCGCGCGCTCGGCGAGTATCTTTCGTCCGAATGCACCGCCTGCCACCAGACCAGCGGGCGCCATGATGGAGGAATTCCTGCCATCGTCGGCATCCCCATCGACCAGTTCATCGCGCTGATGAACAGCTACAAGGACAGGCAGCGGGAGAACCAGGTGATGCGCACCATCGCCGGGCGCCTGAGCCAGGAAGAGGTCGAGGCGCTGGCAAGCTATTACGGCAGCCTCAAACCAGCTCCATAGACCGGAAGCCGGCGAAACCCGAGGGAGGGCCAAATGTCACATTCATTAGCGGACGCCACTCGTCGCAGCATGCTTCTCGCAGCGGCCTCCGGCCTTGCCGCCGCAGCAACACCAGCACGGGCTGCGCCGCGTGACCTCAAGCTCACGGACCTCCAGAAGGAAGCCGATGTCGCCTGTGTCTATCATTGTGATTTCGGCGAACCGCAGCGCTTCGTTCAGATGCTGACCAACATCGCAAACCATTATTCTGCCTATGGCGCCGATCCGTTCGCCCTGCAGTTGGTTGTCGTCGCGCATGGACAGGGCGTGAAGTTCTTCCTGAACGACCTCACCGACACCAGCTGGCGCGACGAGGCCATGGTGCCGAAGATTTTCGAGCGGATCGAGGATGTCGCAAAGAACGGTCTCAAGGTTCATCTCTGCGAGATCACCTTCGATCGGCTGAAGCTCGACAAGGCCAAGGCTCGCGATGCCGCGTTTATTAGCTTCGTGCCGTCGGGAGTGGCAGCCGTGGCTGCGCTTCAGGCCAAGGGCTTTGGCTACATGAAGGTTGGATAGGCCCGCAGAAGGCCTGCCGGGATCAGGACCACCGGGTTCACTGACGATAATGGGGAGAGAGAGATGCTGATCGATCGCCGTTCATTGGTTCTGTCCGGGCTGGCGCTCTCCGGAGCGACGACCCTTGGCGCCCCCGCAGTGCTCGGCCAGGCGAAGCCGCGCGTCGTCGTCGTCGGTGGTGGCGCGGGCGGTGCGACCGCAGCCCGCTACATCGCCAAGGACAGCAATGGCGCCATTGCGGTGACGCTGGTCGAGGAGAACGAGCGCTACCAGACCTGCTTTCACTCCAACCTCTTTATCGGCGGGTTCAAGAGCTATGACGAACTCGTCCATGGCTATGACGCGCTGACGAAGAACAACAGCATCACACTTGCGCGCGCCCGCGCCACCGCGATCGACCGCGACAAGAAGGAGGTCGTGCTCTCCACCGGCGAGCGCCTGCCCTATGACCGGCTCGTGCTCTCTCCCGGGATCGACCTCAAATATGATTCCGTCCCCGGCTGGTCGAAGGAGGCCGAGGAAGCCATGCCGCATGGCTGGAAGCCTGGCCGCCAGACGCAGCTGATCAAGGAGCGGCTCGACGCGGTGCCCGATGGCGGCCTGATCGTGATGATCACCCCGCCCAATCCCTATCGCTGCCCGCCAGGTCCCTATGAGCGTGCCTCGATGTTCGCCCATGTCCTGATGCAGACCGGGCGCAAGCAGGCGAAGATCGTCATCCTCGATCCGAAGGAGAGTTTCTCCAAGCAGGGCGTCTTCCAGCCCGACTGGGAGAAACGCTACGGCACGATGATCGAGTGGCTCGGCCCCAAGGTGCATGACGGCATCAAGTCGGTCGATCCCAAGACCAACACCGTGGTAACCGGCTTCGAAACCTACAAGAACTGTGCCTTCGTCAATGTCATCCCGGCCCAGATGGCGGGCGCGATCGCGCGCGAGGCCGGACTTGCGCCGGCCGGCGGCTATTGCGCCATCGATCCCGCCACGATGAAGTCGGCAGCCGATCCCGCCATCTTTGTCCTCGGCGATGCCTGCATCGCGGGCGACATGCCGAAATCCGCCTTCTCGGCCAACAGCCAGGCCAAGGTCGCAGCCATGGTCATCCGCGGCGAATTGTCCGGGTCGCGCACCTTCCCGCCGCGCTACGTCAACACCTGCTGGAGCCTGGTTGACACCGACGACGCCATCAAGGTTGGCGGTCGATATGAGCCGAAAGACGGCAAAATCGCCGCTGTTGAGACCTTTGTCTCGCAGCCCGACGAGAGCGACGAACTGCGCAAGCAGACCCAGGCCGAGAACATCGGCTGGTATGCCGGCATCACCGCCGACATGTTCACATGATTGGCGCAGGCGCCGATTAGAAGCATTCTGAATTCTCCGCCGCGCGAATCCGCGCGGCCTGCTTGCCGATGAAGGAACCATGATGAAAGCGATTGCCTGCGCCACGATCCTGATCGCTGCTGCGATCTTCGGGAACTCAGCCCAAGCCCAGGACGTCGCCGCCGGCGAGCGCTCCTGGAACAAGTGCCGCGCCTGCCACCAGCTCGGCGAAAGCGCCAAGAACACGGTGGGGCCCGTCCTGAACGGTCTCTTCGGTCGGCATTCCGGTTCCGTCGAGGGCTACAGCTACTCCAACGCCAACAAGAACTCCGGCATCACCTGGGACGAGACCGTCTTTGCCGAGTACATCAAGGATCCGCGGGCCAAGATCCCCGGCACCAAGATGGTCTTCGCCGGCATCAAGAACGAACAGGAGATCAAGGATCTCACCGCCTTCCTCAAGCAGTACGACAAGGACGGCAAGAAGATGTGAGCCGGAGCCAGCCTCGACCAGGCTGGCTCACGCCTGCGCGACGACGGGATCAGCCCTGTCGTCGCGTTGCTTGTTCCGCCAGGCGTATTTTGGCATGAGCGCTCGCAAGCGTTCCGAGCCCGGAACGGATTCTCTGCTCGCAAGCCAAGGCTCCCGCCATGTCGGACACGAAGCGCCCCCGCATCGCCATCACCTACTGCACGCAGTGCAACTGGCTGCTGCGCTCGGCCTGGATGGCCCAGGAACTGCTGTCGACCTTCGGCCCCGATCTTGGCGAAGTCGCGCTCCTGCCAGGTACAGGTGGGACTTTCCAGATCCATTATGACGACATGCTGATCTGGGACCGCAAGAACGATGGCGGCTTCCCCGACGTGAAGGCGCTGAAGCAGCGTGTGCGTGATCGCCTCGACCCCGCCCGCGACCTTGGCCATCTCGACCAGAGCCACGGCTGAGCGGCCCTGCTCGAGCAAGCCTCACGATATCTGCGCCCCGCCGGCGCAGATATCAGCTGTCGGACACGTGACTTCTGCCCGCTTATCGGCCGGAGCCCGGCAAGTTGAAACTCAGGACCGCGAGTTCTGTCCTGTTATGCGCACCGAGCTTGCGCATGACGTTGCGGACATGGACCTTGACGGTGCTTTCCTTCAAGTCGAGTTCATAGGCGATGACCTTGTTCGCCTTTCCATGCTGCACCGCTTCCAGCACTGCCGCCTGCCGGGGCGTAAACATCTGCCGTGGCCCGACAGCGTCTCCCGGCTTGCCGGCGCGACGGGACAACAGGCTCCCGGACGGAATGAACACGCCCCCCGAACGCACCAGGCTCATCGCGCCGCGCGCCACGTCGAGACTGAGTGTCGTCGGGATATAGCCTTTGGCGCCGGTCGCGATGGCCTCGAGCATCTCGTCGACGTCCTCGGTATCCGAAAGGAGGACCAGAGAGACGTCCCCATCCCCCGCGAGATCCTCGATCTCCCGCTCGATTTCTTTGCGGCAGCGGGGACCGCTCACATAGCGCAGAACGACCGTTCCCGGTCGCGGCGGGCTCGACCGTTCGCGGCGCCATTCCGCCAGCGACGCAAAAGTCTCGACCTCGTAGTCACGATTTTGAGAGAGCAAGGATGAAGCCAGGCAATCACGGATCAATTGCCTGGCTTCGATGATGACGATGGCGGCCGGCTGCTCTCGAAGACGCGAAATCTCTTCGGCTCCCGAGCGAGTCAAGGAAGACCGCCGATCGGCCATGAGCGGCAGATTCTCATGTATATTTTCGAATATCATAATAATATCCTTAAATTAAAACCGCATCGCCCCATAATTTTGCCAAAAATAAGTCTAAAAGGAGAACTGCCGCCGCTTTCTCCATGTATTAAATTTTACATCAATTCTAAGCCAGCCAAAGAAAATTATTCGACGAATTGAACAAATGTTACATTTCTCACTCACCTCCCGAACAAAAAATCGTGAAGACCACATCAGAGGACGGTCTCTGCCTCTGCCCCATTGACGGAGAGACCAGCCATACGGCGTAGGCGCTCCATGTCGTAAATGCTGAACTGGCCGGCCGCGAAGGACATCACCCGCTCAGCCTGCAGGAATTGCATGACGCGATGCAGGTGGACCCCGGTCACCCCGCAGGCCTCCGCCAGATGGCGTTTTCCGAGTGGGGTCTTGAACCCCCCGTCATGCATCAGCCCTCGGATCTGCAGGCGATCGTGTAGCGTCACGACGAAATGAGCGAGCGCACGAGAGGTCCGCCCCGCACCGAGCGCGGTCAGCGAATCCACGAGGCGGCGGCGCCCGGCAACCGCGGCGCGCGTGATGCTCCGCATGAAGCTCTCGTGCCGGAACATCTCGTCGACTCTCGCCGGCGCGAAACTGCACAGCATGACGGGAGTAAGGGCAATGATGGTGCTCTCGGACGGGCCCGCCATGACCGTATCGAGACCGATGAGATCCCCGGGGAGGAGGATGGCGACGAGTTGACGCTCGCCGGATCCCAGAGCCCGGTACTCCGCAGCCCAGCCGGAGAACAGCGTGAACAGCCCGGGCCGCGCACCCCGTTCCAGGATCACGCTAGCGGCTTCCGCAAATCTTTGTCCCTGCTTGAACTCTTCCAGGGTCGTAGCATCCGCATCCGACACGCCATGGAGCGCAGAAATCTGCCGCAACGGACATGTCAGGCACCACACGCGTTCCCGCGCGGCGCCCACATGGTTCGACGCTACGGCCGACTGGATGCGATGCATAACCCCCTCCGCCAAGGCTGCGCGATGGCCCGACGGGTTAACTTATGTTAACCGCAAATCCCCGATAAGCTGCATTTATCGGACCCAGTTTCGACCAATTCATTGTACTTTGGCGCCCCAAAGGACTCCTCCAGAGCGCCTGCACGGCCTTGCTGCGAGCGGCAGCGATCGACAGCTTCACGCATCGGCCGCGTGGACATGCCGCTCTTCGCAGCACCGGATGAGAGCGGAAGCGACCCGCGCCAACTGGGGAGCGACAAGTTCCGGGAAGATCGGCAGCGAGAGAAAACGCCGCGCCAGCCGCTCCGAGACCGGGAAGTCTCCAGGCTCGTAACCCAGCCCGGCATAGGCCGGCTGCAGATGAACCGGGCGAGGATAGTGGATGCCGGTCGAAACGCCCGCCTTGGCGAGTTCCGTCCGCAGCTTGTCCCGCTCTTCACTCTGGATCGCGTAGACGTGGAAGACGTGTTCCGCACGCCGAGCCGGGGCAGGAAGCTGCAGTTCAGTGTCCCCCAGCAGCCGCTCATAGGCCGCAGCAATCCGTCTGCGCTTCTGTGTCCAGCCATCGAGATAGGGCAGCTTGACCTGGAGCGCCACGGCCTGGATCGCGTCGAGGCGCAGATTGAAGCCGGGTCTAACGTGATTGGACCGTCCCTCCTGCCCCCAGTCGCGCAAGCTGCGCAGCAGCTGAGCGGCTTTGGAATCGTGAGTGACCACTGCGCCCCCCTCGCCGCAGGCCCCGAGATTCTTGCCGGGATAGAAGCTGAAGCAGCCATATGAGCCGAAGGCGCCCGCCCGTATGCCATCGCGCTCTGCGCCATGGGCCTGGGAAGCATCTTCGATCACGGTGATGCCATAGCGATTGGCGATGGCGCCGATCGCCGCCATATCGGCAAGTCTGCCATGGAGATGGACCGGCATGACGGCACGGGTCAGCGGCGTGATTGCGGCCTCGAAGGCTTCCGGCGACATGGTGAAGCTATTGGGATCAACGTCGACCAGAACCGCCTTCGCGCCCGCATAGTGGATCGCGGCCACCGTTGCGACGAAGGTCATCGGTACCGTGATCACCTCGTCCCCCGGTTCGACGCCGGCCGCGAGCAGGGCCAGGTGCAGGGCTGCCGTGCCGCTGCTCACGGCCACGGCTTCACCGACGCCGCAATATTCCGCGAATGCGCGTTCGAAGGCCGCGACCGGTTCACCCAGGACATAGTTGCCGCTGCGCAGGACCGAGAGGACGGCCGCCTCGAGCGGCTCCTGCACCGTCTTGAACTGAGCCTTGAGATCGAGAAATGGGATCATGAGGTTTCCCCCAGTACGGTTTCAAACAACCTGGGCGCAGTGGCGTTCGCTCCGGCATGGCCGATCACGCAGGCCGGTACTCCGGCGACCACCGCGCGGGCCGGCACATCGCGCATCACGACTGCGCCGCAGCTGACCACAGCGAAGGGTCCGATCTCGACCCCGCAGCCGATGGTGGCATTCGAGCCGATCGACGCCCCGCGACGCACGACCGTGGCCTCCTGGGCCCAGGCCTGCGCCTCTCGCGATCCCCCCGGCCTGACCGCGCGCGGCATGCGGTCATTGGTGAACATCACGCCATGGGCGATCATGACCTCGTCCTCGAGCACCACCCCCTCACAGATGAAGGAGTGTGAGGAGATCCTGCAGCGCCGGCCGATACGGCTGCCGCGCTGGATTTCGACGAAGGGGCCGATCCGCGTGCCCGAGCCAATGGCACAGCCATAGAGATTGACGAGATCGGGGTGGCTGACGACGACATCATCACCGAAGTCCACGTCGATGATGGGCATGGCGCTCCCCTTCCCTGCTCCGGCAGAACGCTAGCTTGCAAAAGCGGAACCGGAACGATGGGAATAGGGCGCGCCTCGTTCGGATGAAGCCTATAGGCGGATCGCCCGGAGCAGTAGGCTCCCTACACCTTCCGACGAATTGCTCCTCCTCCCGTGGCAGCAGCACCTTGCAGGCCGCGCCACAAAGGTCTGCTGCGCCCCCGCCCGACGCAGCGCCCGACAATCGCCGGGGAAGGCTGGACGGCGCCGGCCTGGCGCACTGCCACGGTCGAGATTCTCTCGATTTTGATTCGCGAATGATCGGCCTGACTGGCCGTCGCCGAGCAGATGCACACTCTTGCTCAGTGGACCGTCGCCGCCAGCGCTCGACCTGATTGGACAGAAGGGCCCCCGCCTCGGCAGATCGGGCCGCCGATTCAGGGAGCGTACAGGTGGCGGCGACGCGTGATCCGGTCGACGGCAGCGGCGCTCCGACGCGAACGGGCCGCCGCTCTCATGGCCGCCCGGCATCCAGGAAGCTGCGGACCAGAGCGATGGTCGCCGCAGGATTCTCCTCCATGATCCAATGTCCGCTACCGGGCACAACAGCGCCCTGGACGTTCTCCGCCGCAAACTTCATGACCGCGGCCATGCCCAGTCCGAAGGATTTCTCACCCCCAATCGCAAGCACAGGGATCGTCAGCTTGCCCTTGGCCAGGAAGGCCTTGTTGTCGACAGCGTCCTGATCGAAAGCCGCGAACTGGGCAAAGCCCGCGCGCATCGCCCCCGGCCTGGCGTAGAGCGCCGCATAATGCTCTCGCGCAGCTTCGCTGAATCGGCTGGGGGTCGCCGAGAATTCATTCCAAAAGCGATCCAGATAGATGCGCTCGCGGCCGGCAACGAGCCGCTCCATGTCCGGGCCACCGAAGCGAAAGTGCCAGAGCAGCGGGTTCTTCAGGATCTCGTCCCAGGGGCCGACGCCCGGCAAGGGGGCATCGATCAACACGAATTTCGTCACGCGATCGCGATACCCGGCCGCAAGAGCAAAGCCGACCATGTTGCCGATGTCATGGGTCACCAGCTCCGCCCGGTCCACCTTCAGCGCATCGAGAACGCCGGCAATGTCGGCAGCCTGGTTTTTCTTGTCGAAGCCCTTCTCGGGGATGGCCGAAAGGCCCATGCCACGCAGGTCGGGAACGATCACGGTCCGGTCCCGCGCGAGATCGGCCGCCATCTCGCCCCACATGTCACCGGTTTCACCATAGCCGTGCAGCAGGACGACCGCCGGCCCCTGTCCGCCGACTCGAACGTGCAACGTCGTGCCGTTGGTCGGGATTTCCTGCGTGCGGAAACCCGCCGGAAACGGGACAATCTGCGCCAGCGCAGGGGCGGCGAAGAGAAGGGCGCCGGTAGCGGCGGCCAGCAAGCGAAGCATCGCGATCTCTCCTCATGTCTGGCCGGGCACTCCAGGGCACGGCCTTGCTCTCGACGAGATGATGGCGCTGCGCCATTGTCTGGAGTAGCCGCCAGAAAGCGAAACTGGCTTCCGGAAAGAGCGAACAATGATGAAGCTCGACGGAGTCGCTGCCTTCGTGAGGGTCGCGGAAGCCGGATCGATCACCGCTGCGGCCCAGCGCATGGGGCTGGCCAAATCCGTGGTCAGCGAGCGGCTGGCGGAGCTGGAGCGGCTGGTCGGCACGCGGCTCGTGCAGCGAACCACCCGCAAGCTGTCGCTGACCGAAGGCGGCATCGCCTTCCTGGAGCGCGGCAGGCGCTTGTTGCGTGAGGCCGAGGAGGCCGTCGCAGAGCTCGCCGAACGGCGAAGCGAGCTGGTTGGACCACTGCGGATTTCCGGCCCAGTCAGCTTCGGGGTCCTGCATCTCGGCCCGGCGATCTTTTCCTTCCTGGCGGCCAACCCCAAGATCGAGCTGGCACTGGAGCTGGAGGATCGCTTCGTCGATGCGGCGGCGGATGGCTACGATGCCGTCATCCGCCATGGCCCCATTCACGACACGCGACTTGTCGCGCGGCATATTGCGAGCAGCCGCCGCGTCCTCGTCGCCTCGCCTGCCTATCTGGATGCGTGTGGGAGACCGGGGACGCTGATCGAACTCAGGCAGCATCGTGCGATCCTCTACATGAACCGGGACTCGGACTGGCGGTTTCACAGCGAGAGTGGTGCAGTGGTGGTGCGGGCGCGGCCGGCCGTGCGTGTCAATAACGGGCTGATGATGCGCGACGCCGCCCTGGCAGGGCTTGGCATCACCTTGCTGCCGACCTTTGTGATCCATGAGCAGGTTGCACGCGGCGACCTGCAGATCGTCGATGTCGGGATCGAGGCCGAAGGCGCGGAAGTCCACGTCGCCCATCCCCGCGAACGCGCAGCCTCCGTCAAGGTACGCGCCTTGACGGAACATCTGCGCCAGAGCTTCGGGGATCCACCCTATTGGGAGACAGCGGTCGCCCAGGCTTCTCCGATATCGTGAACGCGACGCATTCTCGGCACTGCGCTGCGTCGCCGAGACATTGGGTGCAACCGCGCTCAGACGGAGCGGCTGTAGCTGCACCCCGGCTGGGCGAGATAGGCATCGAAGACCGAGGCCACCTTGCGAACCAGCAGACGCGAGTCCTCAGGCATCAGCACGCGGCTGCCATCGAAGTGAATGACCCCGTCCTGCGCCAGCGCCCTCAGCCGCGGCAAGGACGGTGCCAGATCCTCTGGATTCGCCTTGTGCCTGGCGCAGACGGCGCCGATATCGACCGTGAGATCGCACATCAGGCGCTCGATCAACTCAGCGCGAAGCCGGTCGTCAGCACTGAGCCGGACGCCTTTGGCCGTGGCCAACTCCCCGAACAGCACCCGCTCGGCATAGCGGCCGATGACGACCTCGTTCTGGACATAGCCGGCGGGCAGGCGACCGATCGCCGAGGCACCGAAACCGATCAGTGCCTCGGCACCGTCGGTCGTGTAGCCCTGGAAATTGCGGTGCAGCACGCCATCTGCCCCCGCCTGCCCCATGGTATCGTCCGGCAGGGCAAAATGATCGAGGCCGATGCGGATATAGCCGGCGGCGACCAGCGCCTGGGCCATGGCCTCAGCCTGCTCATGGCGTTCCAAGCCGTCGGACAAATCCTCCTCGTCGATCCTGCGCTGATGTTTCTTGAAGTCGGGCACATGCGCATAGCCGAAGACCGAGAAGCGGTCCGGCCGCAACGCGACGCAGCGTTCGACCGTCTCGATGCAGGATCGGACGGTCTGCTTCGGCAGGCCGTAGATCAGGTCGAGATTCAAGCCGCGGATGCCTGCAGCTCTGAGCCCGGCGACGACGCTTGCCGTCTGCTCGACGCTCTGGATGCGGTTGATCGCCTTCTGCACGACCGGATCGAAGCTCTGTACGCCGAGGCTCGCCCGGTTGACGCCTGATGCAGCCAGCGCCTCGGTCACCGCGCTTGTCAGCCTGCGGGGGTCGATCTCGACGGCGATCTCGGCCGACGCGTCGATGGCGAAGCGCTGCCGCAGCAACGCGACCAGACGGACGAAATCGTCCGGTGCGATGATCGTCGGTGTGCCACCGCCGAAATGGACATGCTGGACCTTGAGTGGCGCAGCGAGTCGATCGGCAACGAGCGCGATCTCGCGGCGCAGGACTGCGAGATAATCGACGATCGGCTGGTCACGCAGGGCAACTGTGGTGTGACAGCCGCAATACCAGCACATCGACCGGCAGAACGGGATGTGGAGATAGAGCGAGGCCTTCGTTCCGGGCCTCAGCGTCCGCAGCCAATCGCCATAGCTTTCCGCACCGATCTCGCCCGTGAAATGTGGCGCAGTCGGGTAGCTGGTGTAGCGCGGCAGGCGCTCGTCGAAATACCGCGCCCGGACATCGGTCATGCCCCGTATCCCTGTCTTGCGAGAGTCGATTTCCATGGCCCGTGTCTAGCGCGCCCCCGCGGGCGATCCTTGATCCAGGACAAATGCCGCCCCGGTTGACGTGGCTTACCGACTTGAGAGGACTGGGCCTTGCAGGTGACTGACATGGCTCCCAACGCAGTTCCGACCATCGCTCAGCGCTCTTGCCAAGCACGGGCTCCTCTCCTGGAATACGCCATGCGCGGCCTGCGCTGTCGTCGCAGGCGGCTGTCGAGGCGGGCCCTGCGCTTGCCGCGGCAGTTGCGTGCACGAAAATGGGGAACAGACCACACATGACGAAGACGCGGTTCGATATCTGGCTCGACCAGCATCACGCTGAGTTCACGGCGATCCGGCGGGACATCCATGCCCATCCGGAACTCGGCCTGGAAGAACACCGCACGGCCGCTCTGGTTGCGGGCAAACTCCGGGAATGGGGCGTCGAGGTGACCGAAGGTGTTGGCGGGACCGGCGTGGTCGGCGTCATCCGTGGCCGCCGGCCAGGCCAGGGCGCGATCGGACTGCGCGCCGATATGGACGCGCTTGCGCTTATCGAGGAGACGGGGTTGCCCTATGCCTCGCAGAATCCAGGCCGCATGCACGCCTGCGGCCATGACGGGCACACGACCATGCTGCTCGGCGCGGCGCGCTACCTCGCCGAGAACCCCGATTTCGCCGGGAGTGTGAATCTGATCTTCCAGCCAGCGGAGGAAGGGCGCGGCGGAGCGCTCGCCATGCTGAAGGACGGGCTGTTCGCGCGCTTCCCCTGCGATGCGATCTACGGCCTGCATAACTCACCCGGCATGGCGGCCTCGTCCTTCGGCACGTGCAATGGCCCGATGCTGGCTGCGGCCGATAGCTGGCAGGTGATTTTCCGCGGTGTCGGCGGGCATGGCGGCTCCCAGCCTCACCTCTCGACCGACATCACCTATGCCCAGGCCCATTTCGTGCTCGGATTGCAGGGCATCATCGGGCGCAATGTCGCGCCGCTCGACACCGCCGTGATCAGCGTCGGCTATGTCCATGCCGGCTCGGCGGAAGCCAGCAATGTCATCCCGGCAGAGCTCGTCATCGGCGGCACGGCGCGCACCTACGCGCCGGAAATCCGCGATCTGGTCGAGCGACGGATTGCCGAACTTGCCGCGGCAACCGCGCAAGCCTGGGGCTGCACCGCGGAGGCCTCCTATCGGCGCGGACCAAGCGCCTTGCGGAACCAGCCGGATCAGGTCGCAGTCGCAGTGGCCGCTGCGTCCGCTTCGGTCGGCGCCACCAATGTCAATGGCGCGATCCGGCCGGGAACCGGAGCGGAGGATTTCGCCGAAATGATGCAGATCAAGCCGGGCGCCTTCATGCGCATCGGCAATGGCGTCGAGGCGGACGGCTCCTTCAAGGGACTTCATACGCCGCTCTTCGACTTCAACGACGAGATCATTCCCGACGGCATTCGCTACTGGGTGAACATCGTCAGCGAAGAACTCGGCGAGGATCTGCGGGCAGCCGCGGCCTGAAGCTACGCAAGCCCATATCCCGCGCCGCGCGGAGCGGCGCGGGTTTCTGCCCTCCGGCCGAATAGGCGCAGCCTATCCACCGCCTTTGCCTTTGCCGTTACCGTTACAGGCAACAGTTCCAGGCGCGCAAAACCGCGTCACGCTGGCAGTATGCCCCGCAGATGCGGACCCTCAGTGCTTCGGCCGGAGGCTGCCATGGAGCAGGCGCAAAAGCGTGGACTGACGAGGCTGTTGCTGCGCTGGCCGGAACGGCGCGCGCAGCTGCGGGAAAAATTCGCCCGGGATCCCGGCTTTGCCGAGCTGTGCGAGGCTTATGAGGCGGCCTGCGAGGCCGAGGCCTACTGGACGAAATCGACGCTGCCGGTGGGCCCGGCGCGAGCCAGGGAATACGACGCGCTCGTCTCCGCGACAGAACAAGATATCTTGATCCGGCTAGCTCTTTCTTAAGGGAGCTAACTCGGATTCTGCCGGAATTCATCGAATACTGCCTTGCTCCATTTTCGTTCGCGAGGCATCATCGCGCTTTCTAGAGCTAATTGCGGGTTTTCTTCAGTCCTAGCTGTCGAGGCGAGTGATGGGCGGGCGCATTGCAAGGCTGCATGACGGGAATCCTCCTCCCCAACTCATCCTTGCAGCCTTGGAGACTCTGCTGGCGCATGAGACCTTGCGCCTTTCCGAGCGCAACCGGCGCTTCCTCTCCTTTGTCGTCACGCAAACCGTTGCCGGCCATTCCGACCGTATCAAAGCCTATTCGATCGGCGTCGACGTTTTCGGCCGCGACGACAGCTTCGACCCTGGCACCGACCCGATCGTTCGGATCGAAGCGACACGCCTGCGCTCGGCTCTTGCGACCTATTACGAGACTGCGGGAGCGAGCGCTCCCGTCAGAATCGCGATGCCGCCGGGCAGCTACGTTCCGTCGTTTGCATGGCGGCCGTCAGGGAATGGGTCCACGCGACCGGCCTCCGCTGCCGATACGGGGAGGGCCACGACCACCGGCACCACCCTGCCGACAATCATCATCAAGAACCTGACGGACCGAGCGGCCCGACTTGCGGCAACTCATGGCGACCTGTTCATCGAAACCATCATGAAGCGACTCGTCGCAGCCGGCTTCAGGCTGTTCGCGATGCCGTCAGCCGAGCGCAAAGCCGCCGCGACCGCGATCAGCAAACTCCTCCTGCACCCGGACGAGACTTACGCGCTCGATATCGCGGTCCATCCGATGTCGACCGGCCAGCGCTTTTCCTGGTGCGGGACTGATTTGCGCAGCGGCGAGATCATCTGCTCCGATTTCGTCGATGAGGCTGACCGCGACGCGCCTTGTGCGAACACCATCGACATGATCGCCATGCAGGCGGTTCAATCGGTGTCAAAGGCCCTCGCGGGCTGAACAGGCCGGTCACCGCTCCCGCAGCTTACCGTAACAGTTACAGGCTTAAGCCTCTGCTGGCGTCATGCGACCCTTGCCGAGCGCGCCTGGGCGATGTTCGACATCTCTGTCGGGCTGGCCCGGGGCGTCGATCCGGCACCGGGAGTAATTCATGGAACGCCAGAAATTCATGGCCGCCGCAGCCCTGGCACTGACGCTAGGGCTATCCGGCGGGGCAGCGAAGGCCCAGACTGCGCCTCCCGCCAAACCCAATATCCTCATCATTTTCGGCGATGACGTCGGCCAGGCCAACATCAGCGCATATACGCATGGGGTAGTAGGTTACAAGACGCCGAACATCGACCGCCTCGCCCGGGAAGGCATGATGTTCACGGACTACTACGCCGAGAACAGCTGCACGGCGGGGAGATCCTCCTTCATCACCGGGCAGACGCCGCTGCGCACCGGGCTGTCGAAGGTTGGTATCCCCGGCGCCCCGGTGGGTCTGCAGAAAGGCGATATTACTATCGCCCAGGCGCTCAAGCCGCTCGGCTACGCCACAGGTCAATTTGGCAAGAACCACCTTGGCGACAAGGACGAATACCTGCCGACCAATCACGGCTTCGATGAGTTCTTCGGCAACCTCTATCATTTGAACGCGGAGGAAGAGCCTGAACGGCCCAATTGGCCGAAGGACGATCCGACATTCGTCAAGCTGATGTCCCCACGCGGTGTTCTCAGGACCTCCGCCGACGGCAAGATCGAAGATACGGGCCCGCTGACGCGCAAGCGCATGGAAACCGTCGACGATGAGACCACCGGCTCCGCGATCGACTTCATGCAGAGGCAGGTGCGCGCCAACAAGCCGTTCTTCACCTGGATGAATTTCACCCGGATGCATGTCTTTACGCATGTGCGGCCGGAATTTCGCGGCAAGAGCGGCATGGCGGGTAACGAATACGCCGACGGCATGTGGGAGATGGACCAGAATGTCGGCAAGCTGCTGAAGACGCTCGACGATCTCGGCATCGCCAACAACACCATCGTCGTCTTCACGACCGATAACGGCCCCAACGCCTTCACCTGGCCGGACGCGGCGACGACGCCGTTCCGCTCGGAAAAGGATACGAACTGGGAAGGCGCGTTCCGCGTGCCGGCGATGGTCCGCTGGCCAGGCCAGGTCAAGCCGGGCGAAATCGCCAACGGCATCGTCTCGGGCCTCGACTGGTTCCCGACGCTGCTTGCCGCCGCCGGCGATACCGGAGTGAAGGATCGTCTCCTCAAGGGCTGGCAGCCGCAAGGCAACCCGACGACCTTCCGCAACCATCTCGACGGCTACAACCAGATCGACTACCTCACCGGCAAATCCGACAAGAGCGCCCGCAACGAGTTCTACTATTTCAACGATGACGGCGCACTCGTCGCGATGCGTTTCGACAACTGGAAACTCGTCTTCGAAAAGCAGGAACAGCCTGGCCAGATGGATGTCTGGGCGAATCCCTTCACACCCCTGCGTCTGCCCAAGATGTTCAATCTGCGCATGGACCCCTACGAGCATGCGGAGATCTCCGGCAGCGGCTACGATCAGTGGCGGACCGAGAATGCCTATCTCGCCGGCCAAGGGGTGATGAAAGCCACGCAGTTCCTCGAGAGCTTCGTCGAATATCCGCCGAGCCAGCGCCCCGCGAGCTTCGGCGTCGATCAGGTCCGCAAACAGGTGGACAGGAAGATCGACGAGTCGTTCAGGAAGCGTGGTCTGGAGTGAACCTGCAACTCTGATATGCTGCCAGCCGGCGTCGCGCGGTGCCGGCTGGACACCTTCTTATGGGCCTTAAGCTGGAAGCCGGCATGAGCGTGGGGACAGAAGCGTCAAGGCGACGTCGCGGCGCTGGCGCGATCCCGGATCGCGCCGCGCCGGTTGTCGGTGCTGCGCTCGCCCTGCCAGCCGGCCTGTTGCTCATGTCAGGCACGGCCGCGCTGATCCTGCAGGTGATCTGGATCAGGCAGCTCTCGACAGTGGTGGGGGTCGAGGTCTACGCCGTGACGACCGGCGTCAGCGCCTTCTTCGCCGGCCTCGCGATTGGCGGCCTGATCTTCGGACCTCTTGCCGACCGCAGCCTTCAGCCCTTGCGTCTCTACGCCGCTCTCGAAGGTGGTGTCGCCCTCCTCGCCATGGCAGCGACCATCGGCCTGTCGCAGGCAGCCTCGCTCTTTGCCCGCCTCGAACTGACGACACCGGTGCTCGCCTGGGCGATGGTGTTCGCGCTCGTCGGCTTGCCCGCCGTCCTGATGGGCGGCACGCTGCCGGCCCTGACGCGCTTCGCCGCCGCCCGGCACGACAATGTCGGTCAGGTCGGTGGCCGGCTCTATGGGGCCAACACGGCGGGCGCCATTGCCGGGGCCCTGCTCGCCTCGTTCCTTGTCATTCCCACGGTCGGCATGCGCGGTTCGGCACTTGTAGCCGCCGCAATTTGCCTGGTGGCAGCCCTCGCGGCGCTTGCAATGAACCGGAAGACTGGCGTCGCGAGCGCCGACGCGCCTAAGCCGACCGACAGCGGCTTCTCGCATTCGGCGGCGCTGGCCATCGCCCTCTATTCAGTCGCAGGCGGCATCGCGCTCGGTTACGAGGTCGTGTGGTCGCAGACGATCGTGCCCTTCATGAGCACGCGCAGCTTCGCCTTCTCCGTCCTGCTCGCGACCTATCTCACCGGGCTCGCGCTTGGCGCAGCCATTTTCGCGCGCTGGGCCGATCGGGTCACGAAGCCATGGAGCGTCTTCGGCCTGCTCATCACGGGGGCAGGCCTGTCGGCCGCTCTGACCATCGCCGTGCTCGGCCCCTGGCTGAGCCAGCTCCAGGGCCTCGCCGAGGCGGCAGTGCTGCAACTGACGGGCAGCGCCTTCGCCGGCATGTCCGCCCGATTTGCCGTCGCCGCGATCTGCGTCGTCCTTCCCAGCACCCTGTTCCTGGGCGCAGCCTTTCCAGCGACGCTGTGCCTGATCGTCGATCCCCGGCATGTCGGCCGTGGCGTCGGCATGATCGTCGCGCTGAACACCCTCGGCGGCATTCTTGGCACGGCCATCACCGGCTTCGTGCTCATTCCCGCGCTCGGGCTCGTCCAGACCCTCGCAGTACTGGCCACGGCCGCCGCGCTGGTGGGAGCGGTCGCTGCCTTGCGCGAACGGCGCACCGACTCAAGGGTCTGGATCGCGGCGCTCGCCATCAGCGCCGCCACATGCGCGACCGCCCTCCTCCTGCCATCCGATCGCCTCGCCAAGCTGCTGCCCGGTGCCCGCGGCGCGAGCCTTACCTTCTATGACGAGGGCCTGGGCGGCACGGTCGCCGTCGTCGAGCGGAACTCGGGCCGAAATCGCTTCCGCCGTCTCTACATCCAGGGCGTCTCCAATTCCGGCGATGCAATGCCATCCCTGCGCTACATGCGGATGCAGGCATTGCTGCCCCTGATCATTCACAACCGCGAGCCGAAATCGGCGTTGGTGATCGGCTTCGGGACCGGCATCACGGCGGGAGCCTTACTGACCTATCCCGGCCTCGAACGGCGCGTCGTTGCCGAATTGCTGCCGAGCGTCATCCGCGCCGCACCGAATTTCGACGGCAGCTTCCGGGCCTCAACCGACCCGCGTCTCGAAATCCGCCTGCGCGACGGCCGCCGCGAACTCCTGCGCAACCCCGATCGCTACGACCTGATCACGCTAGAACCGCCGCCGCCCTCTGCTGCGGGGGTAGCCAACCTGTATTCGAGCGATTTCTACGCGCTGGCGCAATCGCGCCTTGCCGAAGGCGGCCTTGTCGCGCAGTGGCTGCCCCTGCCGACCCAGAACGACGAGGACACGCGGTCTCTGGTGCGCAGCTTCCTCGATGTCTTCCCTTACGCCACCCTCTGGACCACGGAGCTGCACGAGATGCTGCTGATCGGCTCGCAGGAGCCGGTCTCGCTGGATCTGCAGAGGATCGCCGGCCGCCTCGCACAGCCGGAGGTGGCAAAGGCTCTGGGTGATGTCGGCATCGATTCCCCTGCAGCCCTCCTCGCAACCTTCGTCACTGATCGGACGGGGCTGGAGGGCTATGCAAGCGCTGCTCGCCCCGTGACGGATGACGATCCACGCATCGAATATGCAGGTTGGGTACGGCGGCTCGAACTGGCCCGGACATTGCCGCTTCTCCTGGAGATGCAGGCAGAACCGCCGGTCATCGGCGCCGACGATGCATTCCGGACCGATCTTGCAAACGAGCGTAGCAGACTCGTGACATTCTACGATGCCGGCCTTGCCGCCTATGTCGGCGACCGGGCGCGCTGGGCGCGGCAGATGCGGCGCGTGATCCAGGCCGATCCCACCAACCCCTATTACAACTGGTTCACGGGGGGTCCTCGTGAATGAGCGAGCGCGGGAGCGTCTTGTGGAATTCCCGCCCCCTGAAGCCCGACATTGAGAAGGAGAACCCGGTGCTGAACGCTCGAGCTGCCTTGGCCGCGTTGTTCCTGGTCTCATCCTGGGCGTGGAATGGCGCCGTCCTCGCCCAATCCGACCCTCTGCCATCCTGGAACGACGGCAAGGCAAAGACCGCCATCGTCGAATTCGTCAGAAGGGTGACGCGGGAGGGAGGACCCGATTTCGTCAAGCCGGCGGCCCGCATCGCAACCTTCGACAATGACGGAACGCTCTGGGCCGAGCAGCCGGTCTATTTCCAGCTTCAGTTCGCCTTCGACGAGGTGAAGCGGCTCGCTCCCCTGTATCCGGAGTGGAAGAGCAAGGAACCCTACAGGTCGGTCCTTGCCGGCGACATGAAGGGTCTCGCCGCTTCCGGAGAGAAGGGCCTCCTGCAGATCATGGCGGCTGCCCATTCCGGGATAACGACGCAGGAATTCGAGCGATTGGTCGCCGGCTGGCTCAACACCGCCCGGCATCCGACGAAGAAGCGCCCCTATACCGAGATGGTCTACCAGCCGCAGCTGGAACTGCTGACCTATCTGCGCGCCAACGGCTTCAAGACCTTCATCGTCTCGGGCGGCGGCGTCGAATTCATGCGCGTCTTCGCCGACAAGGTCTACGGCATCCCGCCGGAACAGGTAGTCGGCTCCGCCGGAGGAGTGACATTCAGGCTGAGCCCGAGCGGCAGGCCCGAACTGTTCAAGGACGCCAAGGTCGAGTTCATCGATGACGGCCCCGGCAAGCCTGTCGGGATCAACCGCTTCATTGGTCGGCGCCCGATCCTGGCCTTCGGCAATTCCGACGGCGACCTGCAGATGCTGCAATATACGGCGGACGGCGATGGGCCACGCCTGGCCCTTATCATCCATCACACCGATGCCGAGCGCGAATGGGCCTATGACCGCAAGTCCCGTATCGGTAAGCTCGACAAGGCCCTCGACGAGGGCCAGGCCAGGGGCTGGACCATTGTCGACATGAAGTCGGACTGGAAGGCCGTGTTTCCGCCGGAGCCGTAGCGATGAACAAAGAGGACGTAGTCAAGCGCTTCAGGATCACGGACGGCGACAAGTTTCGGCTTTCCGATGTCGACCCCGCCGATGTTTGCGGTTTCGACCTCGAGAAAGACGACGCCAAGGAGTTGCTGGGAGCCGGGGTCAAGCGTCTGCACGGGCTGCAGGAGCGGCTCTATGCCGAAGGGCGCTGGTCGCTCCTCGTCATCTTCCAGGCGATGGATGCGGCCGGCAAGGACGGCACGATCGAGCACGTCATGTCGGGCATCAACCCGCAAGGCTGCGAGGTGACGTCCTTCAAGGCTCCAAGCACCATCGAGTTGCGGCACGATTTCCTATGGCGCACCACCTGCGCACTGCCCGAACGCGGTCATATCGGGATCTTCAACCGCTCCTACTACGAGGAGGTCCTGGTCGCGCGGGTCCATCGCTCGGTCCTTGAAGCACAGAACCTCCCGCCCAAGCTGATCACAGACGATATCTGGCGCGAGCGCCTCGAGAGCATCCGCGATTTCGAGCAGCACCTTTCGCGCAACGGCGTCGCGATCGTGAAGTTCTTCCTGCATGTCTCGAAGGACGAACAGCGGCGCCGTCTCCTCGCCCGGATCGACGAACCGGACAAGAACTGGAAATTCGACTCCAGGGATCTGGCCGAGCGCGGTCATTGGGACGAGTATATGGACGCTTATGAGAATGCGATCCGGGGCACCGCGACGAAGAGCGCCCCCTGGCACGTCATTCCCGCAGATCACAAATGGTTCACGCGTCTCGCCGTAGCGGCAGCCATCGGTGAGACGCTCGGACAGCTCGACCCGCACTTTCCGACGGTCGACGACGACATGCGCAAGGCCATGGCACAGGCGCGCAAGGTATTGGCGAGCGAGGAGCGGTCCCAGCGCGCCAAGGCGGATTGAACAGTGACGGAGGCCCGACGACCATGACGGATGGCGCGGTACTGGACAGGATCGAGACGCTGAGCGGCATGATCCGCATTCCCGGCGGAACCTTCCGCATGGGCTCGGACAAGCACTATCCGGAGGAGGCGCCGAGCCATCGCGTCACGGTCGATGGTTTCTGGATCGACGCGACTCCGGTCACCAATGCGCAGTTTCGCGCCTTCGTCGAGGCGACGGGATACGTCACCTTCGCCGAGATCCCGCCGGACCCGAAGGACTATCCCGGCGCCCTGCCCCACATGCTGCGCGCGGGCTCGCTGATGTTCAACCCACCGACCCACGCGGTCAACCTGCGCGACTGGTCGCAATGGTGGAAATTCCAGTTCGGCGCGACCTGGCGCAAACCCTATGGTTCGGGATCGTCGATCAAGGGGCTCGACGACCATCCGGTCGTGCATGTCGCCTATCGCGATGCCGAGGCCTATGCGGACTGGGCCGGAAAGGCCTTGCCAACCGAGGCGGAATGGGAATTCGCCGCGCGTGGCGGGCTTGAGGATGTCGAGTTCGCCTGGGGCGACGAGTTGACGCCTGGCGGCCGTCATATGGCCAACACCTGGCAGGGCAATTTCCCGCATGAGAATACGCGCGAAGATGGGTTTGCGCGCACCTCGCCCGTCAGCGCGTTTCCCGCCAATGGCTATGGGATCCACGACATGATCGGCAATGTCTGGGAGTGGACGACGGATTTCTGGTCGACGCGCCATCAAGGCGATGCGCCCAAGGCCTGCTGCGTTCCACAGAATCCCCGCGGCGGCCCCGAGGCCGACAGCTATGACCCGCGCCAGCCAGAGATCCGTATTCCGCGCAGGGTCCTGAAGGGCGGGTCGCATCTCTGTGCACCGAGCTATTGCCGACGCTATCGTCCCGCCGCCCGCCACGCCGAACCGGTGGATACCTCAACGAGCCATGTCGGCTTCCGCTGCGTGGTCAGGCCCGAGGGCAGCCGCCAGACCTGAATAGACCTGTAACGGTTACGTTGCTGACTGGAGCTGCGCTTCGTTCAGAATTCCAGCGGGAGCCCCATTCGCGCGCGCCCCGGAAGGAACAGGCTCATGAGCGACGGCACGGGATCGGCGGCTCGGGATGCTGTCGCCGATCTGCAGAAGCGGATCGACCAGGATATCATCGGCCAGGAACGCGTCGTCGAACGCCTTGTCGTTGCGTTGCTTGCCAATGGCAATGTCCTGCTTGAAGGCCTGCCCGGCCTCGCCAAGACCCGCGCCATCAAGAGCCTTTCGAACAACCTCGAATCCGATTTCAGCCGAATTCAGTTCACCCCGGACCTTCTGCCCTCCGACGTCACCGGCGGCGAGATCCTGCGCGGCGACGGCCAGTTTGAATTCCGCAAGGGGCCGATCTTCGGCAATCTTGTCCTGGCGGACGAGATCAACCGTGCCCCGCCCAAGGTTCAGTCGGCGCTGCTGGAGGCGATGGAGGAACGGCATGTGACGGTTGCCGGCAAGCGTTACGACCTGCCGGAACTCTTCATGGTGCTCGCGACGCAGAATCCGATCGAGCAAGAGGGAACTTATCCTCTCCCGGAAGCGCAGATGGACCGCTTCCTCATGCATATCCGGATCGACTACCCCAGCGACGCCGATGAAGTGAAGGTGATGCGGCTGGTTCGTGCGGAAGCCGCTGCAGCAGCGGGCTCGGCCACACAGCCTCCGCCGAAGATCCCGCAGAAGCTGATCTTCGAGGCGCGCTCCGAGATCGACCGGGTGACGACGAAGGCGGTCGTCGAGACTTATATGGTCGCCCTCATCGCCGCGACGCGCAGGCCCGCCGAATTCGGCGACAAGCTGAAGAACTGGATCGCGGTCGGCGCGAGCCCACGCGGTTCGCTCGCGCTCGATCGCTGCTCGCGCGTCTATGCCTGGCTCAAGGGACGCGACTACGTCACGCCCGAAGATGTCCAGGCGGTTGTCCATGACTGTCTGCGCCACCGCCTCTCACTGAGCTACGAGGCTGGCGCCGACGGCGTGAATGCGGACGATGTGCTGGACGAGATCGTGAAACTGGTTGCGGTCGCGGCCTAGGCGGAGCGGCTCATGGCGCTGATGCGGGCAAGACAGGGAACTGGCAGTGCCGCCCCGGCGACGGATGCCCGCGCCTTTGTTTCGCTCGATGACCTGCTGCGGCTGAAGCAGCGCGCGAAGGGGTTCAGCTTTCTGCCTCACCAGCCGGTCCACAGCCTGCTCGCCGGCCGGCACGCCTCGCGGCTGCGGGGACGCGGCCTGAACTTCGAGGAGTTGCGGCACTATTTCGAGGGAGACGATACCCGCTCGATCGACTGGCTGGCGACGGCTCGTCTCGGTTCTCCCCATGTCCGCGTCTATTCGGAGGAGCGTGACCGGCCCGTCCTGCTGATCGTCGACCAGCGCAGCACCATGTTCTTCGGGAGCCGGCGGGCGATGAAATCGGTCGCGGCGGCGGAGGTCGCCGCGCTCAGCGCCTGGCGTGTCACCTCCCTCGGCGACCGGATCGGCGCAGTCGTCTTCGGCGATCAGCAGGTCGTTGACATCAAGCCGCAGGGGCGTGATGCCGGCGTGGTCCGCGTGCTTTCGGAAGTGGTGAAGCATAATCATGTCCTGGGCCAGCCAGCACCGACACCGGCGGCGGGCCAACTCAATGAAGCCCTTCGCCATGCCGTGCGCATGGCGACGCATGACTGGCTGGTCTGCCTGATCTCCGATGCGGCCGGCGAAGATGAGGAAACAGCGCGGCTGATCACCCGCCTCTGCGCGCACAATGATGTTCTGGCGGTCTATGTTCACGATCCGCTCGAGCACGATCTGCCGGATGTCGGTCCCGCCGTTTTCAGCGCAGGACTCGGGCAGATCGAAGTCGACACTTCATCGCAGGCGTTGCGCAGCCACTATGCCCGCGAGCACGCGGACTGGCGCGCTCGGCTGGCGGATCTCTCCCGGCACCGGGCGATCCCGATTCTGCCGATCTCGACAAACCTTGATGTTCCCGCGCAACTCCGCGAACTGATCGGCAGGCGCAGCGAACACCGAGCCGCGGCAGCGCAAGGGCGGGGGCTGCGATGAGCGACGACCCCGGAAGCCTGGCCAATCTGCGTGATCTGGTGCAGCCGCCGGACATTGCGTTCTGGCCGCCGGCGCCCGGGCTTTGGATCGTCGCGGCAGCCTGCCTTGCAATGCTCGCGGTTCTGGCCTGGCGCGCGGTCCGGCGCTACCGCGCCGCCGCCTATCGCCGCGCAGCAATCGCCGAATTGGAAGCCGTATCGGCTGGGATAGAGCAGAACGATCCCGACGCCGTCGCGCGCATCTCGGCAGTGATGAAACGCGTCGCCATGGTGGAATACGGCCGCGATCGAATAGCGTCGCTCACCGGCCAGGCCTGGGCCGAGTTCGTTGCGCACGAGGCAAGCACCGGCTTCGATCCGGCGACCATATATCGGCTGCTCACGGAAGCCTTCGACGGCCGAAGGAAACCGGAGCCGTCCGACCTGCGGCTCCTCGTCGGGCATGCCGAGCTGTGGGTCCGCGCCCACCGCACACCTCCCGCTGCGGAGGCCTGACGATGCTGACCTTCGCCTATCCCTGGCTGGCCCTGA
The DNA here is from genome assembly GCA_900470095.1 of Hyphomicrobiales bacterium. Lineage (GTDB taxonomy): Bacteria > Pseudomonadota > Alphaproteobacteria > Rhizobiales > Beijerinckiaceae > Allobosea. The sequence continues at coordinate 120,174 of UBZM01000013.1, read as the reverse complement.
TCGCTCCGCTGCCCCTGGCGGTCTGGCTCCTTCTACCTGCCCATGCCAGCAACCGGACGGGCTTGCGCGTTCCGTTCTTCGATCGGCTTGCGGCACTCAGCGGCCAGAGCCCGCAGATCGGGGGGGTGATCGCACCCCGCCGTACCCTTCCCTTGCTCGTCCTGATCCTCTGCTGGCTCCTGGCCGTCGCCGCGCTCGCACGGCCGCAGTGGATTGAGCCGCCCCTGCATCAGGACCGCCCAACGCGGGACCTTCTGGTTCTGGTCGATCTGTCCGGATCGATGGACACGAAGGACTTCGTCGATGCGTCAGGCAGGACTGTCGACCGGCTGACGGCGGTGAAGCAGGTGCTCGACGACTTCCTGTCGCGACGCAAGGGAGACCGGGTCGGCGTCGTCGTGTTTGGCGATGCCCCCTTCGTCCTCGTGCCCTTTACGACCGATCTCGATCTCTGCCGGGCTCTGCTGCGGGACACCGTCGTCGGCATGGCCGGCCCTCGCACCGCCTTCGGCGATGCGATCGGCCTCGGCATCGGGCTCTTCGACCACAGTACGGTCAAGGCAAAGACCATCATTGCCCTGACTGACGGCAACGACACGGCCAGCAAGGTACAACCTGTGGATGCGGCAGGTGTCGCCAGGGACAGGGGCATCGTCATTCATACCGTCGCGGTCGGCGACCCTACTGCCGCCGGCGAAGACAAGCTTGACGAGGGCGCGCTCAAGGAGGTCGCCAGTAGGACAGGGGGCGGCTTCTTCCGCGCGCTCGACCGGGCCCGGCTCGCCGAAATCTACCAGCGGCTCGACCAGATCGAAACGCGCAAGATCGATACGGTGAGTTTCCGCCCGAAACGGGATATCTATTGGGTGCCCGTGGCCGCGGGCCTGAGCCTGTCGCTGCTGCTGCAGGCAGTGCGTCTGCTGCGGCGCAGATACCTGCACCCCTCGCCTCGGACCAGCGATGCCGCGATCTCGAGGGGCGCGCCATGATCGAGGCCCTGTCGGCGTTCCACTTCCAGCGTCCACTCTGGTTGCTCGCTCTCATTCCAGCATTCGTCCTGGTGCTGCTTGAGCACCGGATCGCGGATGCGGCTGGACGGTGGCGCCAGGTCATCGATCCCGAGCTGCTGAAATATCTTCTGGTCGACAACGCCCCTGTGTCGCGCCTCACGCCGAATGCCGTGCTGCTCATAGCATGGACGCTCGGAACCATCGCTGTCGCCGGTCCGGCCTGGCAACGCGAGCCCTCTCCCTTCGCCGATGCGAAACCGCCGGTCGTCATTGTCCTCAAGGTCACTCCCTCGATGATGACGGAAGATCTTGCCCCGACCAGGCTGGACCGGGCGCGCCAAAAGCTCTCCGACCTGCTCACCTTGCGCGAAGGGGCCGCCACCGGCCTCATCGCCTATTCCGGTTCGAGCCACCTCGTCCTGCCACCGACCCAGGACAGCGCGGTGGTGCTGGATCTCGCCAAGGCGCTGTCGCCCGAGATCATGCCGAAGGAGGGCGACGACCTTGCCAATGCCGTCGCCATGGCGCAACGGGTTCTGGCCGGCAACGAGCATGGCGGCTCGATCCTGGTGATGGCCGACACCGTCGCGAGTGATCAGCTTGCCCGGCCAGGCGAGACAGCAGCAACCGCGACCACCATCCTGTCTCTGTTGCCGGCCAATCTGGATGCAGCCAGCATCGGAGAGGCAGCCCGCGCGCTGGGGGGCGCCGTCATCGCCACCACGCCGGATCAGGCGGACATTGCCGCCATTGCCCGCCGGCTCGATCGTGTCGGGCGCACAGCCGATATCGCAGGAGAGGGTCAGCATTGGCAGGAGGCCGGATACTGGCTGACCCCCCTCATTGCCCTGCTCGCACTGCTCTGGTTCCGCCGTGGGTGGGTGCTGACATGACCCGGCGGATCGTCAGAATGGGTGCGCCCTACGCGGTCATCGCGACTGTCGCCGTCCTCGTGCTCGCACTCGTGGCCTACCGGATCGGCTGGCCCAATCTGTTCCTGACACCGGACCAACGCGGCCGCATCCTGCTCGACAATGGCCGACCTGCCGACGCAGCCAATGCCTTTCGCAATTCGCTCTGGCGGGGCGTTGCCCTCTTCCGGGCGGGAGATTTCAAGAGTGCCGCGCAGGCCTTTGCCGCGGTCGACAGCGCCGAAAGCGCTTATGATCAGGGCAATGCCCTGATCATGCTCGGCCAGTACGATGACGCCATGAAACGCTACGACCGGGCGCTGACCTTTCGGCCAGGCTGGCCGGAGGCCGTCACCAACCGCGAGATCGCTCGCATCCGCGGTGAGCGCAAGAAGGCGGAAGGCGGGGTCAATGACGACACCGAGTCCAAGCCCGATGAAGTCGTCTTCGACAAGACGAAGAAGGGCGGCGAGGACACGACGGTCGAGGACCCGGCCAAGGCGATGTCGGACGAGGCCGTCCGCTCGCTCTGGCTCAAACGGGTCCAGACCCGGCCCGCCGATTTCCTGCGCGTGAAGTTCTCCTACCAGCTTCAATCGCCCGCCTCGGGGACGCAGCCATGATGCGCCGGGTGGCGGCTGTCGTCGTTGCGCTCGCCATGGCTATGGCCCCGGCACTGGCGCAAGCCCCCGCTGCCACGCCGCTGGTTCGGTCAACGATCGCGCCCTCGGACGGTATCGTGATCGGCCAGCCGGTGCAGCTTCACGTCGAGGTTCTGTTTCCTGGCGAGATGCCACGGCCTCCGCTGGTCAAGGTTCCAGAGAGCCCAGGGGCTCAAACCCTGCGTTTCGAAACACAGGCAATCACCATCAGGGACCGCATCGGCGATCAGGACTATGTCGGCCAGAGGTTCGAGTTCGTGATTTTCCCGAGACGCGGCGGCGACATCGCGGTGCCGGCCGCCGATGTAACGCTTCTCGACCGCGCAGGCCATCCTGTGGGGTCCGCCACGGGATCGCCGATACATTTCTCCGTCACCGTTCCCCCGGGTATCGACCCTTCAGGCCCTGTCCTTGCCGCATCCGACGTCCGCGTCAGCGAGACCTGGTCTCCCGATCCAGCATCGCCGTTCAGGGTCGGGAGTGCGATCACCCGCACAATCCAGCGCAAGGCCAGCAATGTCCCGGCTCTTGGCATGGCGGATTTTCGCTTCACCGCGCCCGAAGGCGTTCGTGTCTATGCCGATCCGCCCGTCATCGACGACAAGGTCGACCGCGGCTCGGTCCAGGGCTTTCGAACCGACAAGGTCACCTATGTCTTCGAGAAACCGGGCAGCTATGTCCTGCCAGCACTTTCGCAGCCCTGGTGGGATACCGACGACAGGCAAGCCCGCACGGAGACGCTGGCCGGGATCACGGTGAAAGTCTCAGCGGCAACCGCCGCTCCACCGCAGCCAGGCTGGCGTGACGCGGTGGAGGATTGGCCCAAGCTCGTCATGCCCATGCTCGGCGCAGCGCTGGGTCTGCTCCTGTGCGTCGTGTTCTGGCCCCGCCTGAACGCCCTATGGCGTAGACGCAGGCAGCGGCATCTCGCCTCTGAAGCCTTTGCCCGGAAAACCCTGCGCCGGATTGCCCGCACCGGCGATGCCCTGGCGACCTATCGCGCGCTCGTCACGTGGCTGGAACGACTGGCCTCGAACGGCGACGACGCCGCGAGACGGGACAGCCGCTTACACTCGCTGATCGGCCAGCTCGAGCGCTCCCTGTTTGGAACGGGCAGCAGTTGGTCGAAACAGAACGGAGCGGAGTTGGCCGAACTGGTCGCACGCCTTCATACGCCCCGGAGGAGTGGCCACCTCCAGCCCTCGCCACCTCTCCCTCCGCTCAATCCGCCGGAGTCATCGCGGCACCTTGCAATGCAGGAGGCTTCGTGACCGCACGCTTCCATCCCAATGGTGCCAGTGCCCCGTTTCTCTCCGGGACTGACCTGCGACGACAGAGCACCATCACACCGCACGAGAATTCGTCCCGACCGTTCGGAGCAGTCGCTCCTGTGTGAAAATTTCCATGCGATTTCAAAGCGGAGACTGACATGCAGCACCCCGTCAAGGCCCGGCTCCAGAATACGGTCGCAATCATTGCGACGGTCACGCTCCTTCTCCCGCCGCCCACCATCGCTCTTGCCCAAACCCCGCGGGCCGCAGCCGCCTCGACAAACGCGCCGCAGGCAGGCTCGACCCAGTCCTGGCCGCGCACCGTCTCGGATGCCACAGAGGACATCACCATCTATCAACCGCAGATCGAGAGCTGGCGGGGTGACATCCTCGAAGCGCGTTCGGCCGTGTCGATCCAGCGTCCGGGCAGCCAGGCACCGACGCTGGGAGTGATCTGGATGAAGGCGAGAACCTCGGTCGACAAGGAAAGCGATCTCGTCGCGCTGGATGGCATCGAGCTCACCAGGGCGAGCTTTCCCTCGGACGCCGCCAATTCCAACGCCTATCTGACGACCTTGCGCGGGCACGTCCCCAACGGCCTGCGGACGATCTCGCTCTCGCGCCTGCAGGCCAGCCTTGCCGTCTCCGAGGCCGAAACCAGCCAGACACAGGCTGTGCGCAACGAGCCCCCCAAGATCTTCTACAGCGAGACACCGGCCCTGCTCGTCCTGATCGACGGCAAGCCCCAGCTGCGCCAGGTTGCCGGCAGCAAGTTGCTGCGCGTGATCAACACACCCGCCCTGATCCTGTTCGACGAGGCTGCCGGCGCCTACTACCTGCGCGCCCTGAAGACGTGGTGGAATGCCAAGGCGCCCGAAGGTCCCTGGGCCGTGGCGCCACAGCCTCCGGCCAGTCTGGCCGGCGCTTTGAAGGCAGCCGGGACCCAGGTCAATCTGATGGACACGCCGCCGGCGGATATCGAGGCTGCAGTTGCAGGAGGCGCGGTCCCAGCACTGCATGTCAGTCTCGGGCCAGCGGAGCTGATCCAGACGGCAGGTCAGCCGGAATATCTGCCGATTCCGGATACGCAGCTGCTCTATATCAAGAACACCAGCAGCCATGTCGTCATCGACGTCGCCAGCCAGGAGAACTATGTCCTGATTTCAGGGCGCTGGTTCAGCTCCAAATCGCTCCCCAACGGCCCCTGGAGCTTCGTTGCGGGCGACAAGCTCCCAGCGGACTTCGCCAAAATCCCCGACAGCCACCCGAAGGGCGCTGTGTTGGCCTCAGTGAGCGGCACGGTACAGGCGCAGGACTCGCTGATCGACAATCAGATCCCGCAGACCGCGACGGTCGACCGCAAGAAGGCGAAGGCGAGCGTCCGCTATGACGGCAAGCCCGAGTTGAAACCGATCGAAGGCACCGGCCTCGAATATGTCGCCAACGCCGCCGTACCGGTGATCAAGGCCGGCAGCTCCTATTATGCAGTCCAGAACGGCGTCTGGTTCGTCGCGAGCAGCGCGGCCGGCCCCTGGGCTGTCGCGGCCGAAGTCCCGGCAGCGATCTACGCGATCCCGCCGAGCTCGCCCCTTCATTTCGTGACCTATGTCAGGGTCTACAATTCCACTCCCGAGACCGTCTATGTCGGCTATACCCCGGGCTATTACGGCACGGTCGCCGCGCCCGGCGGCGTCGTCGTCTACGGCACCGGCTATGTCTATCCAGCCTGGATCGGATCGGCGTGGTATCCGGCGCCTCTGACCTATGGATACGGCACGGCCTTCGCCTGGGGCGCGGTTTCCGGGTTCACTCTGGGGGCCGTTGCCGGAGCGGCCTGGGCTGGTGGCGCCTGGGGCTGGGGCGGCGGCTGGGGTTGGGGCCACAACAATGTAGTGATCAACAATTTCAATGCGTTCAACCAGTTCAACTTCAACCACGCCAACATCTACAACCGCTGGACGAACAACTCGGTGCATAGCCGCATCGACACCCGCATCGCCAACCGGGGCGGGCTCACGCCCGGCCAGCGGGCCAATCTCGGCAATGCGCGCCCGAATCTGAATGCACGGGGTGAACTGGGCGAGCGAGCCGGTAATCTACGCCAGAACGCCGGGAACATCCGTCAGAACGCTGGCGACATTGCCCGCACCCACCCACGCGCGAATGACCACTATGCTGGTCGCAACGGCGAGGTCTTCCGCCGCGGCAGCAATGGCTGGGAGCAGCATCAAAACGGTCGCTGGGCCAATGCAGGTGGCGGAGAGATCCGCAATCTCGACCGGGAGCAGATCGGCCGGTTCCATGGCGAGAGGATGGAGAACTTCCGAGGTGGCGGTGGGTTCGCGGGGGCTGGCGGCTTCCGTGGCGGCGGCTTCACCGGGGGCGGTGGCTTCCATGGTGGAGGAGGTTTCCGCGGCGGCGGATTCCACGGCGGTGGCGGCGGATTCCATGGTGGTTTCCGTCGCTAGCGGAGACGCCGGTGCGGCCACGGCCGGCCGCATCCGGTCACTGCACCTCCACGCATCGCCCCCGCTCTCGTTCGCGGCAAGCTGTTTGCTTGTCGCGCCCGGCATGGCAGGTTGCCATCCGCCGGACAGGGAGATGCGTCGCGATGGAGCTGAAGTGGCTGGAGGACTTTGTGAGCCTCTCGACAACCTTGAGTTTCTCGCGCTCGGCCCGGGAGCGCAATGTCACGCAATCTGCCTTGAGCCGCCGGATCCGGCAGCTCGAGAGCTGGCTCGGCCTCTCCTTGTTCGACCGCAGCAGCTACCCGATCGGCATCACGGACGAGGGCAAGATCTTCCTGCCACGGGCGCGTGAGATCCTGAAGCTGGTCCAGACGTCGCGACAGGAGGCGCGCCAGCAGCATGACGATACGGCGGAGGTGCTGGTCTTCGCCACGCTCAACACCCTGTCGCTGACCTATTTCCCCGGCTTCATCAGGCGCATCGAGGAGCGGCTTGGTTCGGTCAAGACCCGGTTCTGCGACCAATATTCGTCCTATGACGGTAATGTCGCGGTCCTGAACCAGGGCGAGTGCGATTTCCTGCTGACCTATGCGCATGAGACCGTGCCGCTGCTGCTCGATCCCGCTCGTTTCATCTATCGCCGCCTTGGCTCCGAGCGCGCGATCCCGGTCTCGATCGCCGGCGCCGATGGCAGGCCGGTGCATGCTCTCCGCCCCACTGGAGAGCCCGTTCGGATGCTCAGCTACGGCAGTTGCTCATTTTTTGCCCGTCGTCTGGCCAAGCTCTTCGCCGACCGGCCCGCCCCGCATGTCACCGTCTATGAGAACCCGATGTCGGTCGGCCTCAAGGCAATGGTTTTGGCTGGGCGCGGCATGGCCTGGATCCCGGAAAGCCTCATTGCCGAGGAGCTGCGCAGTGGCGTACTCGTGTCGGCGGCCGAGCCCTCTTGGGAACTGACCGCCGAAATCCGCCTCTACCGTGCCGCAGCGCCAAGCCGGCCCGGTGCCGAGCTGTTCTGGGCGGCCGTCGACGAGAACACGTCTCTGGGCCTGCCGGACGCACCTGCGCGCCCCATGCCCGGCAGGCTCTCCTATGCGGGGCCCGTCGCGACCAATGCGGGGGATAGGAAGTTGAGATTGGCCGCGGCGTCGATGCCGGCAAGCTGGTCATAGAGCGTCGCGATCTCGGCTTCGTTCATCGTGGCCGCGCAGCAATCGAGGAATTTCGACTCGCGATCGATATCGTCGAAGGGGTCCGCAATCGAGCCCTTCGCCTCGGAGCGCTCGGCGGTCAGCATTCGCCCGTCCGCAAGTCGCACGCTCACCCGATGCGGCACGCGCCCGGCAACGGCCTCCTGGCTCTTGTCATAGGCCCTCATGACGGTGCGGGGCAGGAGTTCGCGCACAGCCTGGCGATGAACCGCCTCAGGGGTGAAGTCGGCCAGCGACAAGCGGTCCTGCAGGAGCGCGAGCGCAACGCAGTAATGCATCGAGAAACGGGCCTGCATTTCGTCTTCCGGGTCGGGATAGGCAAGGTTGCGTGCATTCGCAATGCCGACCAGCGTCTCCACCGCAACCACGTCTTCGCTCGTAAAGCCATGTTCGGCCTTTAGCCCGAGGATCGCGTCCACCGTGTAATGCGTGGAGCCGCAGCAGGGATGGCGCTTGGGAATGAGGCCCTCGCTCTCGATGACATGCGGCTCGGCAATAGCCATCCCGGCCCATCCCGCCGCGCTCGCATCCCCGAACAGCTCGGCCACCCCCATCGGGCATTCCAGGATGTCGAGACGGCCGGTCATGCCGGCCGCCGCAAGCGCAGCCGCATCAACGGCATTGCGGGCAGCAAGCCCCGCATGCAGCGGTTTTGCCGGAGTCCCGAACTGCCCCTTGGGCCCGGCCGCCATGCTTGCCGCAACGCTCATGGCGCGCGCGATACCTGCCGCATCGAGCCCCCGCAGCCAGGCCGTGCCTGCTGCGGTTCCGATGGCACCCACCGTCGAGGTCGCGTGCCAGCCGAGCGTGTAATGCGCCGGATTGATGCCTCGCCCGACGAAAGCCTGCGCCTCGAGCCCGACGAGATAGGCGTCCACAAAGCTGCGCCCGTTCGTGGCTCGCCCATGCGCAACCGCAAGCAGGGCCGGCACGAGCACAGCCGAAGCATGGGTAATGCCCGGCCGGAAATTGTCGTCGTAATCGAGGGCATGCGCTGCCGTGCCATTCACCAGGGCGGCGACGGCTTCCGGTGCCCTGCCACCGCCTATGACGGCGGCTGCACCGGACGGCCCGATGCTGCCGGCGAAAGCCGCACGCACCGACTGCGTCGCCTGGTCGTCGGCGCCGGCGATCATGCAGCCGATCGTATCGGCGATCGCATGACGTGCACGCGTCCGCGCCAAGGGAGCGAACGCGGGTGCGGACCGACTCCAGGCCGCGATGCGTTCGATGGCACTCGACATAGGCTCTCTCCAGATCTTCGATGAGGACGCCGAGAAGGGCCGGCGTCCGTCAGCCCGCGCGCGCGTCGAAGATGAGGCGCAGTAGGCGCCCAAAGGCGAAGCGGTTGACCTCCTCGCCCTTCTTGTCGGTGTTGACGCGGTGCACGATCACCAAATCAAGCGGGGGAATGACGAGGCAGTACTGCCCGCCGACACCCTGGGCGCTGTAGCTGCCATCCGGCAGCACGACGCCCGGAAAACCAGCACCGGAGCGCGACACCCACCACATATAGCCGTAGCCGCCGCGCGGGCCTGCATCCGAGAGCGGCAGGACACTGGTCGACACCCAGTTGGCCGGGACCACCTGTCGGCTGCCCCAGCGGCCTTGCCGCAGGAACATCAGGCCGAAGCGGGCGAGATCGCGCGTTGACATCCGGAACGGATAGGCCGGGTGCACGGAGCAGTCATCCGGCTCGATCCAGCCGTCGCGACGTTCTTCGTCGAAGCGGAAATCCTGCATGCCGAGCGGCCGGGCGATGCGCTCCTGGAAGTCGTCATGGATGCCGGCCCCGGTAAGTGCGCCGAAGATCGTGCCGAGCGCGTTGAAATCCCAGTTGTTATAGGACCAGAAGGTGCCCGGCGCATGCGAATGGCGCGGCTCCTTGATCGACTTCATCCAGGCCGATTCATACCCGGCCGGGTGAAAGATGCCCGAGCGCGCCGTCAGCAAGTCGTAGATCGTGGCCGCCTTCTCGCGTTCGCTCAAGCCGTCCTTGTCGTCGATTCCGAGCTGCGCCAGGCTACGCGACAGGTCGATGGTGCCTTCGTCCTCATGGATGCCGATGAGAGCGCTGAGGAAGCTCTTGCGAATCGAATGGCACTGGTAGCGATGGCTAAGATCGCCCCGGCTCGCGACGACGCGGCCCCCCTGCACGATCATCAACGTCGCAGTCGCGATCGTGTCGGCATAGGTCCAGATGCGGTCGAGGCCATCCTTGGACCAGCCCGCATCAGCGGGGCTTACCGGACTCCAGTCCTCATGCGGCCAGGCCACATCCGCAGCCTGGCCCTCGCCCGAAACGTCCTTGCGCATGGAAAATTCGCCTTCCCCCTGAGGATTGCCGTCACGAGGCTGGCCGGTACCCCGTGCTCGCCTCCAGGAATTCACGCGTGTAAGGCTCGGCAGCGCGGCCGGCGCGCACATCCTCCGCGCTCATCTCCTCGATGATGCGCCCTTCGCTCATCATGCCGACGCGTTCGCACAGATGCGTCACCACCGCGAGGTCGTGGCTGACCATCAGATAGGTCAGGTCGCGGGCGCGCCGGAGCTGCTTCAGCAGGTTGAGGATTTCGGCCTGAACCGAGACGTCGAGCGCCGAGGTCGGCTCGTCGAGGAGCAGCAGTTCCGGCTCGATGATGAGCGCGCGTGCGATGGCGACGCGCTGGCGCTGGCCGCCCGAAAGCTCATGTGGGAAGCGATAGCGGAACGACGGCCCGAGCCCGACGGCGGACAGGATTTCGTCGATGCGCTCCTGATGCCGGTCGAACCCGTGAATCCGGAGAGGCTCGGCCAGGACGTATTGCACCATCTTGCGCGGATGAAGCGAGGCATAGGGGTCCTGGAAGACCATTTGCACCCGACGAAAGAAACTCTTGTCGCGCTGGCGCGGCACCACCGTGTCGCGGAACCTGATCGTGCCCTCGTAATCGCGGTTGAGCCCGACGAGCGCCCGCAGGATCGTCGACTTGCCGCAGCCCGACTCGCCGATGAGCCCGAAGGCTTCACCGTGCCCGAGCGTGAAGGAGACATCGTCGACCGCGGTCATCGCGGCTGCGCCGCTGCCGAAGGTGATGTTGAGATGGCTGACTGCGAGGGCGGTTTCCTGCGCAGTCCCTTGAGCGTTCGTGGCCAGAGCACTCATGTCGCCGCTCCGCTGCGGATCGTCGGACCGTCCAGCCAGGCCGGGTCGCGGCTCGGAACCTGGAGCATGTCGGTGGCGCGGTCGAGCCGCGGCAAGCTGTCGAGCAGCGCGCGCGTATAGGGGTGACGCGCATTGCGCAGGTCGCACGCGGCGATGTCCTCCATGATCCGGCCGGCATACATGACCAGCACGCGGTCGCAGAAATCGGCGACGAGGTTGAGGTCATGGCTGATGAACATCAGCCCGGCGCCACGCCGCGTGACGAGCTCGTCGAGAATGGTCAGGACCTGCCTTCTCACCGTCACGTCGAGGGCCGAAGTCGGCTCGTCGGCGATGATCAGATCCGGCTCGGGAATGAGCATCATGGCAATCATGATGCGCTGCCCCATGCCGCCCGATACCTCGTGCGGGAAGAGCTGGTAGACGCGGTCGGGATCGCGGATCTTCACCGCCTCGAGCATGGCCAACGCCCGCGCCTCGGCCTCACGCCGGCCGACCTTGTGATGCAGGCGGTAGGCTTCGGTGATCTGCTGGCCGACCCGCATCAGCGGATTGAGCGAGAATTTCGGGTCCTGCAGGATCATCGAGATGCGGTTGCCTCGAATGCTCCGCATCTGCCGCTCGCTGGCAGCGAGCAGGTCGATGCCGTCGAAGGAGAGTCGCCTGGCGTCGATATGTGCGGCCTTCGGCGTCAGCTTCAGCACCGTGCGCCCGGTGAGCGACTTGCCCGAACCGGACTCGCCAACGATGCCGACCTTCTCCCTGCCGACATTGAACGAGATGCCCCGGACCGCCTGGGTGGTGCGATGAGCCCCCTTGAAGGACACGAAGAGGTCCTCGACCTCGAGCAGCGGCTTAGCCATGACGCGGATCCAGGATATCGCGCAGGCCATCACCGAAGAGGTTGAAGGCGAGGCTGGTGATCAGGATGGCGGTACCGGGAATGGCCGCGATCCAGCCATTGGTCAGAATGAACTCCCGGCCGGAAGCCAGCATGGCGCCCCATTCCGGGCTTGGCGGCTGCGCACCGAGGCCGAGGAAACCGAGCCCCGCCGCGGTGAGGATGATCGCCGCCATGTTGAGCGTGAGGCGCACCACGACGGAGGGGATGCACATCGGCACGACATGGCCAAGGATGATGCGCAACGGCGAGGCTCCCTGCAGCCGCACGGCAGCAATATAGTCCGACTTGCGGATCGACAGGGTTTCCGCACGGGCAAGGCGGGCGATCGGTGGCCAGGCGGCGAGCGCAATCGCAATGATGGCATTCTCGATGCCCGGGCCGAGCGCGGCGACGAAGGCGAGCGCCAGCACCAGGCTCGGGAACGCCAGGAAGACATCGACCACGCGCATCAGCACGATATCGACCCAGCCGCCGAGATAGCCGGAAGTGGTGCCGATGATCAGACCCAGCGGCGCAACGATGATCGCCGTCAGCAAGGCGATGTAGAGCGTGATGCGGGCACCGAAGACGAGCCGGCTGAAGATATCGCGGCCGAGTTCGTCCGTGCCGAGCCAATGCGCCGCCGAGGGCCGCAGCAGCCGCTTGCCGAGGTCCTGGGCGTAGATGTCATGCGTCGCGATCAGGGGCGCGAACAATGCCGCCAGCACGATGAGCACGATGACGGCCAGCCCGAACAGCGCCGACGGGTTGGCCTTGAGCCGCCACCATTTCAGGGACAGCTGCTGCATCCGCGCCTGGAAAGGCGAGGCTGGAATGGGGGCCGTGAGCCAGGCCTTGAGGCCTGTCCCGGACGTTTCAAGAGGGGGAGCGGACATGGCGTGCCTTCACCGGGTGCGCGGGTCGAAGACCCGGTAGAGCAGGTCGCAGAGCAGATTGAGCGTGACGAAGATGACGCCGACGAGCAGCGTGCAGCCGACCACGGCATTCATGTCGCCCGCGAGCAGGGCATTGGTCAGGTAGCGGCCGAAACCGGGCCAGGCGAAGACCGTCTCCGTGAGCACAGCGCCTTCCAGCAGGAAGGCGTAGGAGAGCGCCACCACGGTCACGACCTGCACGGCAATATTGCGGAAGGCATGGCCCCAGACGGTGCGCGACCAGGACAGGCCCTTGACCCGCGCCGTCACCACATATTCCTGGCTCAGCTGCTCGATCATGAAGCTGCGGGTCATGCGGCTGATATAGGCAAACGCGCCGAAGGCCAGGATCGAGGCCGGCAGGATGATGTGCGAGAAGGCGTTGCCGAACATCTCCCAGTTGCCGGCCATGGCGCTGTCGATGAGCAGGAAGCCCGTCACAGGCTCGAGGTCGAACTCATATGTGAAGTCGATGCGCCCCGGCCCCGCCACCCAGCCGAGCGTGGCGTAGAACAGGACGAGCCCCATCAGACCGAGCCAGAAATTGGGGGCGGAATAACCGATCAGCCCGACGACGCGCGACAGCTGGTCGATCCAGGTATCGCGGTACATGGCGGCGAGCACGCCCATCGGAATGCCGAACCCCGTGCCGATGATGATCGCCACGCTGGCGAGCTCGATCGTCGCCGGGAAGACACGCGCGATATCCTCCATCACTGGTTTTCCGGTGGTCAGCGCCGTTCCGAAATCGAGATGCAGGATGCCCCAGACATAGCGCGCGAACTGCACCCAGAGCGGCTGGTCGAGACCGAGCTGCCGGTACATCGCGTCATAGGCTTCCTGGGTCGCGTTGTCGCCGAGCACGGCAGCAACGGGATCGAGCGGCAGTAGGCGGCCGATGAAGAAGGTGAGCGCCGCGAGCCCGAACAGGGTCACGGCAACGGAAATGATGGTCCTTCCGGTTGCCCAGACCCAGGACGGAAGACCCTTCCGCCCTGGACTCGCAAACCGACGGGAGCCGACCTCGGCGACTTCGGACACCGGGCAGCCTTACTTGCTGGTTCGGGCGTAGTAGGTCTTGAAGCCGGTCCAGCTCCAGTCCTTCAGGTCCTTGCGGACACCCGCGATGTTGTACATCTGGAACATGAAGGCCATCGGCCCCTTGGCCATGACGTCCTTCTGGATCTCGGCGTAAAGCGCGTCGCGCTTGGCCGTATCGGCTTCCAGCAGGGCTTCGTCGATCTTGGCGTTGAGCGCCAGGTCCTGATACGACGAGCGCCAGCTCGGATACTGCGTCTGCTTGGCCTCGGCCCGGTTGTCGGGATTGAAGACGAGGCGCGAGGCATTCCCGTGCGCATCCGGCACGCCGGTCTGCCAGGCCAGCATCGCCGACTGGAACTCGCGGCCGCGCACCTTGCTGAACAGCTGGGCATTGGCCATCCGTTCGAGCGACAGCTTCACGCCGATCTTGGAGGCGTTCTGCTGCACGCTTTGGGCGATCGGCGCCGAATGCGGCAAGGTGCCGAAGATCAGGCTGGCTTCGAAACCGTTCGGATAGCCCGCTTCGGTCAGGAGCTGCTTGGCCTTCTCGAGGTCGAGCTTGAAGGGCTGGCCCTCCTTCTCGTCCAGTGCGCCGACCGCTCCAAGCTGCGCGAAGCTCGCCCGCGGCACGCCGAGATAGGTCATGATCGTCTTGCCGAGACCGTCATAGTCGATCAGGTAGCGCATCGCGAGGCGAACCTTCTCCTTGGAGAAAGGGCCGTCCGCAACGTTGAAATTCCAGAAGAACAGCTGCGGGCGCAGAACCTTGAGGATGGAGACATCCTTCGAGGCTTCGAGGTCCTTGACGTCCTCGGGCGTCAGGTCACGCGCGACGTCGACATCGCCCTGCCCCAGCAGCAGGCGCTGGGTCCCGGCTTCCGCGACATGCCGGATCAGCACGCGCTTCAGCGCCGGCGCCTTGCCCCAATAGCCCTCATTCGCCTCGAGCACGATGGATTCGCCCGCGTTCCAGCGCGTCAGCTTGTAGGGACCGACGCAAGCCGTGCGAGTGCCGAGATATTTATTGCCGAGATCGCCATTCTGCTCATTGGCCATGATGGTCTTCATGTCCATCACGGCCGCGACGCGGTTCGCGGCGATCGCCTGCAGGATCAGCGTCGTCGGATAAGCCTTGTCGAGCTTGAACACGACCGTATTGGCATCAGGCGCCACGATGCGCTCATCGACCGTGTCCTTGGTGAAGCCGTATTCGGTCAGGGTCGCGGCATTGCCGAAATTGAGCTTCACCACGCGGCGCAGCGACCAAAGGACATCCTCTGCGGTCACCGGGTTTCCGGACGGGAACTTGGCGCCCTTGCGCAGGTGGAAGGTAATCTCCTTGCGATCCGGCGAGACGTCCCAGCGCTCGGCGAAGAGGGGGACGACCCTGCGCTCGTCGGCCGGGTCGAAATCGACCAGCGTGTCGCAGGTGTTCTGCAGGATCTCGTTGGTCACGACCTCGCCGACCTGGGCCGGATCGAAAGTGCTGATCGCGTCGATATTCCACGCCATCACCAGGGCGTTCTTGGGCGTGGCGGCACCGGCCGTAGTCGCGGCAGCGCAAACAGCAGCCACAGCGGCGACGCTGGAAAGAAGATACCGCGCAGCGCGCGGAGCACGCGTCTCGGTCGACTGGTCTTGCTTGGCCATGGTCAGTTCCCGCTCTCGTGATTGTTTTTGGTCAAGACTTGGTGTGGTCGCCAGGCCTGCGCTATGTCTCTCGCGCAGGCCCGGCTGAATGGCTCAGGCGGCTTCGGGCCGCGGCTGGATCGGCGGCTTCACTTCGGCCGGGATCGGGCAGATATAGGGCGTCCTCGTCGTCCGCTCCTGGTGATCCTTCTTGGCCCGCGCCAGCAGCGTCTCGTCGCTCATCACGTCGACGGCAGTGCCGGCCATGATCTTGGCGGCATGAACCATGCCCTTATGCGCGGCCGGGGCCTTGCCTTGCGCCGTGATCTGCCAGGAATGGCCGGGCGTGCCGATGGCATGCGTCGCGACGCGTGCCTGGATGGTCGGCACCTTCCAGCTGACATCCGCCACGTCAGTCGATCCGACCATGGGCACGCCTCTGGCATCCCTGGGGATCACGAAATCGCAAAGCGGCGTGTTCTCGCGCGGCGCGACGCCGGTGCGGCGATAGTCGTTCAGGATGTCGGCCTCGCTCAGCGTCGCCTGGATCTGGGCGGCGTAGGCGCGGTCGGCGTCGTCGAACGGCACGGGCCCGAGGCGCTGGATGTTCTGGAACATCGCCTCTTCGAGCGGCGTATTGCCGAGCATGTTGGAAACCGCGCTCATGATCGAGATCGAGACCTTGGTCTCGGTCATCAGCGCCGCCCCCTCGGCGACTTTCTTGACCCGTTCATTGAGCTCCAGCATGCCCGCGAGGTCACGGGCGCGGATCGCATAGCGCACCTTTGCCGAAGCCTGCACGACGTTCGGCGCGATACCGCCGGAATCGAGCATGGCATAGTGGATGCGGGCATCCGATGGCATGTGTTCACGCATGTAGTTGACGCCGACATTCATCAGCTCGACGGCATCGAGTGCGCTGCGTCCGAGATGCGGCGCCGCCGCCGCGTGCGAGGCGCGGCCGGTGAAGTGGAAGTCCATGCGCGTATTGGCGAGCGACAGCGCCTCGTCGACCCGCGTCATCGACGCCGGGTGCCAGGTGATGGCGACATCGACATCGTCGAAGGCGCCGGCACGCACCATGAAGGCCTTGGCTGCGCCCCCCTCTTCCGCCGGGCAGCCGAAATAGCGCACCCGCCCGGGGCGCCCCGTCTCGGCAAGCCAGTCCTTGAGCGCGGTTGCGGCCAGCAGCGCGGCCGAGCCGAGCATGTTGTGGCCGCAGCCATGGCCATGTCCGCCGCCCTCGATCGGGCGCGGCTCGGCAATATTCGCCTCCTGGCTCAGGCCGGGCAACGCATCATATTCGCCGAGGAAGGCGATCACCGGACCGCCCTCGCCCGCTTCGCCCATCACCGCAGTCGGAATGCCGGCGACATTCTCCGTCACGCGGAAGCTCTGTTCCTTCAGCATCGCCGTATGCTCAGCGACCGAGCGGTACTCGGTATAGGCGATCTCGGGCATGCCCCAGACCCGGTCGCTCAGCGCCTCGAAGGGTTGCCGCTTGGCATCGACCAATTGCCAGATCGTCTCTGAATTACGCATGGCGTCCTCTCGTATTCCAGATGCTGTCACAGATGCTTGCGCAGAAAACGCGCGACGGCCCCGAAGACCGTGCGCCGGTTCTCGATCCGGGCGAAGCCGTGGCCCTCATGCGGGATGCGGACGTATTCGACCGGATGGCCGCGGCCGCGCAGCACCGAATAGATCATCTCGCTCTCGCCAGGAGGCACACGCGGATCGTCGAGCCCCTGCGCGATGAACAGCGGCGCGCGGATACGGCCTGCCTTGTGGATCGGCGAGAAGCGGATCAGGTCGTCTCGATCGACAACGAGATCGCCATACTCGACCGCGCGCAGATACTTGCGCCACGGCCCCGTGGTTTCGAGCATCGTCAGGAAATTGGCGATGCCGTAGAACTCGACGCCGACCTTCCACAATTCGGGTTGTTCGGTCAGCGCCGCGAGCACCATGAAGCCGCCGTAGGAGCGCCCATAGACCGCGACGCGCTCGTCATCGACCTCCGGCTGTTCGCGCAGCCACAACCGCACCGCCTTGAGATCCGCGACACTGTCCATGCGCAGATGCTTGTCGTCGAGATGCTGGTAGGCGCGGCCGTAGCCGGTCGAGCCACGCACATTGGGGGCGACGACCATGATGCCCTGACTCAGGAAGAACTGCAGATCGGCCCGGAAGATCGGCGTCCACTGCGCTTCCGGTCCGCCATGCACCACGACCACGGCCGGATAGCCGCCCGCCGGAGCCTTGCTCCGCGGCCGGTAGACGAAGAAGGGCACTTCGAGACCGTCGAAGCTCGCGACGCGCTCGACGCTGGGCTCGATAAAGCTGCTTGAATCGAGACCTGCCTTGGATGCATCCGTCAACCGCCTTGCCGTGCGCGTGGCCACGTCGAAGCGCCAGATATCCGGAGACGAGGTTGCACCATCGAGCGGGAACACGAGGCCACTGCCATCCGGAACCCAGGCCACCGAGCCGACGGTCCCGCGCGGCAGGCCGGCGACCTCAAACTCCTCGCCCGTCGCGAGATCACGAATGAAGACGCGGTTCCAGCCTTCTTCGTTCGCGACATAGGCGAGGCGTGCCTGGTCGGGCGCCAGCGCGATCGCCTCGATATCCTGCTTCTCCCGCTCGACGATCCAGGTGACGCGCCCCTCGGCCAGCGCACAGAAGGCGACGCCGAGATGCTCGCGCCCCTGGTCGGACACGAAGAAGAAGCCGCTGCCATCCTTCTTCATGCGGCTGACGACATAGCGCGCGCGGCCCTCATGCGGCAGCAATGGCGTAAGGGCGCCGGTCTCGAGATCGAGGCGATGCAGGTCCTGATCGCTCATCGAACGCGTGGCGTTGGCGATCAGCAGCGACTTGCCATCGGGGAAGAAGGCGACCGCCTCACGATAGCCGGAGCCTTGATGGACGCGCTTTGCGGTGCGCGTGGCGAGATCCATGACGTAGACGTCCATATGCTCGCAATCGCGGGCATTGGAGGTGAATGCGATGCGTTGTCCGTCCGGCGCCCAGGCGCCCCAGGCGTGCACGACCGTCGGGTCGTCGGTAAGCGGCTCAGGCACACCAGAGGCGCCCGGCACCAACCAGAGCTGATGCCGCTCGTCGCCACCGCAATCCATGGTGAAGAGCAGGTCGCGGCCCTTGGGGTTGAAGGAGATCGCGCCGATCGGCTCCTGCATATCGGTCAGGCGCCAAGGCGCTCCGCCCGCGAGCGGCCTCAGCCAGATCTGGTGCGTGCCGCTCTCGTCGCTGAGATAAGCCAGCAATTCGCCATCGGGAGCGATGGCGGGGCTCTTTGCGCTCCGGACCTCGAGATAGGGCTCGATGCCGATGCGAATCTGGTTTGCGGCCTCGTACATGGACTCTCCCTCAGGCCGCCTTGGCCAGCATCACATCGCGCAACCGGTCCGTTGCCTCGCGCAGGGCTTGCGACAACGCCGGCGCATTCGGCGTCGCTGCATGGTTCGCCTCGGTCACGATCGTGAACCGGGCTTCTGGCCAGGCCTTCTTCAGCTGCCAGGCCGTGCTCATCGGCGTCACCGTATCGTAGCGCCCCTGCACGATCTCGGCCGGCAGATGGCGGATGCGACCGATGTCGCTCAGCAATTGGCCGGGGGGAAGGAAGGCCCCGTTCATGCAGTAATGCGTGAAGATCCGGGAGATCGCGAGCGCGGCGTCGGTGTGGGTCAGCGTCGCGACATGGTCCGGATCGGGCAGGAACGTCTGGGTCTGCGCCGAAAAGGTCCTGAGGCTGACGGCAGCGGCAGCGCGCAACCCGGCGTCGTCGCTGGTCAGGCGCTTGTAATAGGCCAAGAGCAGATCATGGCGCTCCGCCTCCGGTACGAATTCGGCAAAAGCCTCCCAATGATCCGGGAAGATCATACGCGAGCCCTGGAACCACCAGTCGATCTCCGAGCGCTGCGCCATGAAGATGCCATGCAGACGGAACCCGAGACAGCGCTCGGGATGGCTCTGGCCGTAGGCGAGCCCAAGACAGCTGCCCCAGGACCCGCCGGTGACGAGCCAGCGCTCGATGCCAAGATGGCTGCGGATACGCTCCAGATCGGCGATCAGGTCCTGCGTCGTGTTGCCGTCGAGTTCCGCATGCGGGGTCGATTTCCCGGCACCGCGCTGGTCGAAGGTCACGATATTGAAGACGGCAGGGTCGAAGGTCCGGCGCTGGGCCGGCTTGGTGCCGCCGCCCGGACCGCCATGCAGAAAAACGACCGGAATGCCGTCGCGATTGCCGCTGGTCTCGACATGGAGTTCATGCGCGCCCCCCACCGCAAGCCGAAAAGCGCGGTAAGGCTCAAGCGCGGGGTAAAGAACGTCATCGTAGGCCGACACGCCTTGCTCCAACGAAAAACGCGCTGAAGCCAGCGCTCAACCATCTCGATGACCTAACGATGCCACGCTCGGCCCGATGCTGGCTAATGCAATTTGGGTTCGATGTTATGCGCCTGTGGAATAGTTTTGCAGATACCCGTCCCCGACCTCCTGTTGCCTCCGGCGCCGCGGCCAGCCACGCGGGCAGGCTCTTATTTCCGCTGAGGCAAAGGCCCTCGCCATGTCCCCAGCAGCATATCCAGAAAGCGTTCCGCAGCCGGAGCAAGGCGAACGCCGCGGCGACGCACCACGCCAATGGTCCGCGAGACCTCCGGATCGCGGATCGGGCGCGTCACGATGATGGGATGCTCTCCGGTCGGCGTTGCAAGACGCGGCAAAACCGAGATGCCAAGCCCGGCTTCGACCAGCCCCAGCGAGGTCGACAGATGCGTGACTTCGAAGGACCAGTCCAGCCGGACACCGACCCGCACCAGGGCCGCGTCGAGGATGGCGCGATTGCCGCTCGCTCGGCTGACGGTGACCAGTGGATGCCCTTCGAGATCGGCCCAGGCGAGCGATGGCTTGCTCGCCAGGACATGGTCGCGCCGGCAGGCGAGGACGAACGGGTCTTCGAGCAGCGGCTCGAAGTTCAGATCGGGATCGGAGCCGCCGAGCAGATTGATGCCGAATTCGACCTCGCCGCGCGCCACGCTCTCCAGGCCGTCATTGGCCGAGAGGTCGAGGATCCGGAACCGAATATTGGGATACTGCTCCGAGAAGCGCGCGATCACCGAGGGCAGAAAGTAAAACGCGGCCGTCGGCACACAGGCGAGCGCGATCTGCCCTGCTCGCCTCGTGCCAAGATCGCGCATCGCGAAGATCGATGAATCGAACTCGTCCAGCATGCGCCGCACCAGCGGCAGCATCTCGCGCCCGACCATGGTCAGCGCCACGCGCCGCGTCGTGCGTTCGAGCAGGGCCGCGCCGACCGCTGCCTCGAGCCGCTGGATGCGCCGGCTCAGCGCCGGCTGCGACATGTTGAGGGCCTCTGCGGCGCGGTGGAACCCCTCCAGTTCAACCACCGCGATGAACGCGCGCAGATCAAGCGCTTCGAAATTGATGCTCATGGCGCATCAATAACACCGATCTCTGCATTTCACAGCGGTTTCACGATCTGGGATGAGAGCCCGTCACTCACCGCTGGACGCCGCCCTTGCCCGATCCACTCAAGCCCACTCATGCACGTGCCCTGCGCATTCCCTGCGTGCTGATGCGCGGCGGCACATCCCGCGGCCCGTTCTTCCTGGAAACCGATCTGCCGGCTGACCCGGAGGCGCGCGACCGCGTGCTGCTCGCAGCAATGGGGTCGCCTCACACGCTGCAACTCGACGGGATCGGGGGCGGCAATTCGCTGACCAGCAAGGTCGCCATCGTCGGCAACGCGTCACGCCCGGATGCCGATATCGATTACCTCTTCGCCCAGGTCGCAGTCGACCGGGCTCATGTCGATCTCGGTCCGAACTGCGGCAACATGCTCTCCGCCATCGGCCCCTTCGCCATCGAGGCCGGCCTCGTGCCGGCATGCGATGGTGAGACGATGGTTCGGATCTACAACCGCAATACCGCCTCGCTGATCGAGGCGGTGGTGCAGACCCCCGGCAAACGTGTCGAGTATGACGGCACAACCGCGATCGACGGCGTTTCAGGCACTGCAGCCCCGATCAAGCTGACCTTCCTCGAAGCCGTCGGCTCCAAGACAGGCTCCCTGCTGCCGACCGGCAAGCCGCGCGAGTTGATCGATGGTGTGCCGGTCACGTTGATCGACTATGCCACGCCGATGCTGCTCGTCCGCGCAACCGATTTCGGCCTTGCCGGTGACGAGTCGCCGGCGGAGCTCGACGCGAATACGGCCCTGCTGGCGCGGCTGGAGGAGATCCGGCGCGAGGCGGGCAGGCGCATGGGTCTTGGAGACGTCGCCGGCCGGGTCATTCCCAAGATCGGACTGCTTTCGACGGCCCGCCAGGGCGGCAGCCTGACCTCACGCTATTTCACGCCGGACCGCTGCCATCGCAGCCATGCCGTCACCGGCGCACTCTGCATCGCCGTCGCCAGTCAGGTCGCCGGCAGCGTTGCGCAGGAGGCAGGTCTCGCGGACGCCGCCTCGCTGGTGACGATCGAACATCCGAGCGGCCGTATCCAGGTCGACCTCGCTCTCGACGCATCTGGCCAAGTTGCCAGAGCCAGCCTGGTGCGCACTGCGCGCCGTATCTTTGAAGGCCATGTCATCGTCCCCGCCAGCGCGATTGGCGCGCTGCCAGAAGGGACTGCAATCGGAGGAAATTCCCATCATGACACCGACGCGTCGCCACTTCTGCAGCCTGCTGACGACGGCGGCCGCCAGCGCCTGTCTGCCTGAACTGGCATTCGCTCAGGCAGCATTTCCCGAGCGGCCGATGCGCCTGCTGGTGCCTTACGCGGCCGGCGGCGGAACGGACGCGATCGCGCGTCTGGTCGCCCAGGGCGTTGGAGAAAAGCTCGGCCAGTCGCTTGTCGTGGAGAACAACGGATCGGCCGGCGGCAACCTGATCACCGCACAGGCCGCCACCTCTCCCGCGGATGGCTACACCGTGCTGATGGCCAATCAGGGCCCGATGGTGGTCAACCCGCACCTGTTCAAGAACGTCAAGGTCGATCCGCTGACGGCCTTCGACCCGATCACCCTGATTTCCGCAGCTCCGCTGGTCGTCGTCGTGGCGCAGAATTCGCCCCACAAAACGATCAAGGACCTGATCAGCTTCGGCGAGAAGAATCCGGGCAAACTGACCTACGGCTCTGCCGGCAACGGTTCGGCCAGCCACCTGGCCACCGTTCTGCTGGCCCAGATGGCGCAGTTCACTGCCGTGCATGTGCCCTATCGTGGCGCAGGCCCGGCCCTGACCGACCTCCTCGCCGGCCAGTCCGATTTCATGATCACCACCGTGCCGTCGGTTCTCGGACTGATCGAAGGCAGCAAGGTGCGCGCGCTGGCGGTGACCGGCAAGGAGCGGGCCAAGCTCTTCCCGGAGGTGCCCTCGGTCGCAGAAAGCGGCTGGGCCAGTTACGAGGCGACAGCCTGGTATGGTTTCGTCGTGCCGAAGGGTACGCCGAAGGATGTCGCTGCGAAGCTGCGCACCGCCACCGTGGAAGCCATCAACGACGCAACGATCCGCGAACGGTTGAAGAACGAAGGCGCCGAGCCAATCGGCAATACGCCAGCCGAGTTCGCTGCGATGATGGAAGCGGAGTCGAAGCGCTGGGCCGGCATCATCAAGCAGGCCCAAATCGCCATAAACTAGGCCCCAGACAGACCATTCCATACAAAGACCAGCGTCATGGCCCGCCAGAGGAGGCCATGACGCTGCATGCAAACCAGCCTGAGCGATTCCGGGGCCTAGCTCTCGCCCTTCTGCGGCAGGCGAGGCAGCAGGATCGTGAGAAGACCCAGCAGCGGCAGGTAGGAGCAGACGCGGTAGACGAAGGCGATACCGTGCGTATCGGCGAAGTTGCCGAGCAGGGCCGCTCCAAGTCCGCCCGCGCCAAAGGCAAAGCCGAAGAACACGCCGGCGATCAGGCCGACACGGCCGGGAACGAGTTCCTGTGCGAAAACGACAATCGCAGAGAATGCTGACGCGAAGATCAAGCCGATCACGACACTCAGCACGCCCGTCCAGAACAGGCTCGCATAGGGCAGCAGCAGCGCGAACGGGATCACACCCAGGATCGAGAACCAGATCACGAAACGCGCTCCGAACCGGTCCCCGATCGGCCCGCCCAGAAAGGTCCCGACTGCGGCTGCACCGAGGAAGAGAAACAGCATCAGCTGCGCATCGCGCATGCCGAGCTGGAACTGGTCGATCACGTAGAAGGTGAAATAGCTCGAGATGCTGGCCATGTAGACATTCTTGGTCGCGGTCAGCAGCACGAGGATGAGGAACGCCAGTGCGACGCGCCCCTGCGGCAACGGCAGCGTGCGGCTGACGGCAGGGCGGCTGGCATTCTGGCGGCGATGACCGGCATACCAGGCCCCGACCCAGCCGAGCACGATCATGCCCAGCATCGCTATGGCCGAGAACCACGCCACACTGCCCTGGCCGAATGGCAACACCACGAAGGCCGCGAGCAGCGGTCCGATGGCCGAGCCCATATTGCCGCCAACCTGGAAAAGCGATTGCGCCAGGCCGTGGCGGCCACCGGAGGCAAGGCGAGCCACCCGTGACGCCTCCGGGTGGAAGATTGCGGAACCGAAGCCGATCAGGCTCGCCGCCATGAGCAGCATCGCAAAGCTATGCGCATTGCCCAGCAGGATCAGCCCGACGCAGGTGCAGGCCATCCCGGCCGGCAGCGAATAGGGCATCGGCCAGCGATCGGTCACCATCCCGACGACCGGTTGCAGCAGCGAGGCCGTGACCTGGAAGGTCATGGTCAGCAGTCCGATCTGAACGAAATCGAGAGCGTAGTTTGCCTTGAACAGCGGATAGAGCGAGGCAAGAAGCGATTGCATCACATCGTTGAGCAGGTGGCAGAAGCTCACGGCCAGCAGGACCGATGTCGTCGTCTTCTCGAAACGGGACCGAGTCCCGGGGAACGCCGCAACCATCTCAATTCGTCTCCAGCGTGGGCCGCAACCACCGGCTTATCGCCGCCATGCCTCTTTACAGAGCGCCCCCTTGACCTGCATTCGTGTTCCGGTCGAGTTCTTTTGCGTTTGGGCCAAAGATGAGAAAACTGCCGCAGCATCTGCTCGAGGCGCGCGACGAGGCTCACCGCCGTAACCTCGGATGGATTGCCTATGCCGAGGCCGACATCCTGGTGCACAGCAACGAGGATCCGGCGGGCTATACCATCCCTCTCCATAGCCACCAGCGCATCCAGCTGCTCTGTGTCTTCTCCGGCGTTGTGGTGGTCGCAACCGAGCGCGGTCGCTGGATGATCCCACCGAGCCACGCCCTCCTGATCCCGCACCATCTCGAGCATTCCGTGGAAATGCTGAGCGATGTCAGCATGAGATCGGTCTATCTCCTGCCGGGCGAAGGCGTCCTGGCCGATCCCGAGCCGGTGGTGCTCGAAGTGACGGATCTCGCGCGCAGCCTGATCATCGAGGCGATCCGCCTGCGCGAGGCGCCCGCCGGAAGCCGCAAGCTGACATTGAGTCTGCAGCTTCTGATGGAGGAGATCGCTTCCCTCAGGCCCCGCCCTCTCGGCCTTCCCTTCCCGTCCGACAGGAGGCTCGTCGCACTGTGCCTGGCCTATACTGCGGCTCCGTCAGCGAATGCCCGACTCGACACCTGGGCGGAAGCGCTGGCGATGAGTCGCCGAACCTTCACGCGCTTCTTCCTCAAGGAGACCGGCGTCAGCTTCGCGACCTGGCGCCAGCAGGCCAGCCTGTTCGCCTGCCTGCCGAAACTCGCGGAAGGCGCTCCCGTGACGCAGATCGCCATGCTGGCGGGTTACGAGAACGTCGCCGCCTTCACCACGATGTTTCGCCGCCTGCTGGGGACCTCGCCGCGCAGCTACATGAAGGCCTCGATCAGCGCGCAGGCCGCACAGTCACTCCGATAGGGCCCTTGCCTCACGAAACCAGAGCTTCGAGCTGCGCAGCCCGGCTTGCCGGCATCACCAGGGCCGCTATGTCCGGGTTCCTTCCGGCGGAGCGGAACTCCACGAGGGGCCGGCGTCGATCCTGGTGCTGGCGAAGCGCTCGCGGAGCCATTTGGCGGCCGGGCCGCATGGCCGCTGCTTGTGCCAGATCATCTCGAGCGCAATCGGCCAATCCGCGTCGTCGAACTGAAGATCAGGAGTCACCAGATCCGGGGCGGCCGGCGATTTCGCGATGACATGGTCGGAAACGAAGGCCCAGCCGATGCCGTGCTTCACCATCTCCAGAATGACCCAGTGGCTTTCCACCCACCAGACCTCGGCGGCAACGCGCAGCCGCCGCTTCTCCGGCCCGTCGCTTCTGGCAGCGACGAGGATCTGCCTGTAGCGCTTCAACTCTTCCCAATCGACGCGAGCCTTGGCGAGCGGATGGTCCTTGCCGCAAACAAGCTTGAGCGGAACCCATCCGATCGTCTGGAAACCAAGCTCCGTCGGCAGAACCTCCTGGCGCCACATCACGCCGATATCGGCCTTCCCTGCCACGACCAGCCGGCTCACATCCTCCATCAGCGGGAACAGGATCTCGAGCTCCACATGGGGAAAATGCCGCGCAAAATCAGCGAAAAGCGCCCCAAGCGCGTGCTCCGGGTAAAGTTCGTCGATCGCGATGACAAGCCGCTTCTCGACATGCGCCTCGAAGCTGCGCGCGACGCCGATGAGGTGCTCGCTGCGATCGAGCACGACCTTGGCCTCGCGCAACAGCCTTTCGCCAGCCGGAGTGAGCACAGGGTTGCGCCCGGCCCTGCTGAACAGGGCAACACCCAGATCCTCCTCGAGATTCGAGACCTGCGTGCTTACAGCAGATTGCGCCTTGCGCAGCGCGCGTGCGGCCCCGGAGAACGAGCCATGTTCCGCTGCCGCGACAAAGGCCCGAAGTTGGTCCAGCGAAACCGTCATCTATCTGATTATCAGATATGATCTAACTTGATGCAATCGTAATGACAGATAGAGAACGCGGCCATCGATCATAGTGAAGGCCCTTTAGCATATGCGCTCCGTTCGAGACCGAATCCGCCATGCACTCATGTTCGAGGCGATCGGATTAGCCATCGTTGTTCCGGCGGGAGCCTATCTGTTCGGCCTGCCGGCAGGGCATATGGGCGTCATCGGCGTCGGCAGCGCAACCGTCGCGACGATCTGGAACTTCCTGTTCAACCTGGGCTTTGACCACGCGATGCAGCGCATGGTCGGCCATACCAACAAGGGAATGGGCACGCGCATCCTGCATGTCGCGTTGTTCGAGGGCGGGCTTCTGATGATCCTGCTGCCGCCGATCGCCTGGTATCTCGGCATCACCCTGATGCAGGCCTTCGTGATGGATATCGCGATCGTCATCTTCTATGTGGTCTACGCTTTCAGCTTCAACTTGGCCTATGATCGGGTCTTCCCGATCCCAGCGAGTCCGGCCTATGCCATGTGACTCTGAAGCTGTCGTCGCGGCGATCATGACGGCCGCGCGCTCGGCTGCGGATTTCGTCTCCAGCGGAGGCGAAACCCGCCCGGTGACGAGTGCGAGGGCCTGAAACGCTGATAAATCCGCTGCTGCGGGCGAACGGATCGAGGCGCCATTCAGGCCGATTCCGGCCCGGCCCGAACAGCCCCTTCACTTGGCTCTGCGCCTAAGGATTGGCGCTAACCGCCAATCTTGAACGAATAGGTCGTGCTCAATCCGAACGAGAACTGGTCGCGCGCGCCAATGGTGCGGACGATCGGCGAGCGCGCGGCATCCTGCAGAAGACGATCATAACGGGCGTAAGCCGTCGTTTTCCAGACGTCCGACCATGCATATTCGAGTGCCGCTGCGAGGCCTGCCGATTTGACGCCTCCCGACGGGCTGTAGGCAGCGAGGAGGCCGTTCGCGGCCGATTCCTCCGGTGTCACACCAAAATTCCTGCGCATATAGGCCTGGTTGCCGAACGAAAAGCGCGGACCGCCCGAGAGCTTGAAGCGGCCAATCGGTTGAACCCAGTCAACGAAGATATCGGCGACGATGCCGTGATGGCCGTGGAAGCCCTGCCGCACCTCGATGCGGGTCCGTAGCCGGTCCTCGATCGGCCAGAACTCGGCGAAGGCACCAGCCTCGATCGTCCAGGGCACATCGCGCATTCCGAACAGTTTTCGCTCTGAGCCGGAATAGCGACCCGACTTCAGGTCGCCGACGACGCCCATGCTGAAGCGGCTCGTCTCGTACAGGGCGAAGTCCAGCCCCTCATCGGGTGCGCTGAACCCTTCCGGTTCGCCAACCCGCCGCCAGCTCAGCGACGGCGTGCCCGACAATCCGTAGGTGTTTGCGCCGTCATATTTGGGACCGAACTGTCCCGAGCCGCCCAGCGTCACGATCCAGCCGGGGGCCGGAGTGGGGTCGAGAAGCGCCGGAGCCGGATCGGCCGCGAGAGCAACCTGGGACCCAGCGGCCAGGCACAGACCGGAGAGGGCAAGCTTACGGTAGGCGGGCACAATCGTCGCTCCTGCGGGACACCCAGTCGCTTGCCATATCTGAACTCTGTCGCAAACCGGTAAAGATCGAACCATGCGTCACTCGGCGATTTTTCTACCAAGTTTCACGTCCAGTTTCTTAATGCGGTGCCACAGGCTGCGCTCGGCAATGCCGAGGAGCCGCGCAGCCTGAACCTGAACGCCGTCCGTACGCCGCAGCGCCTCGATGATGAAGCCGCGCTCGAGCCGCTCGAGTTCGGCATCGAGATCGTTCGGGAGGCGATCGCGCTCGGCGCGCCGCGCGCCGCCTTCAAACAGGTCGCGAGGCAGATCCGGGACGTCGATGGTCGGCGACTTCGCGACGATCACCGCGCGCTCAACGCAATTATGCAGCTCACGGATATTGCCGGGCCAGTCATGGCCGTCCATCGCCGAGAGAGCGGCCGGGGTAAAGCCGGTCACGCGCTTGCCCATCGCCTCGGCCAGCGTCGCGAGGAAATGGGCGGCGAGGATCGGGATGTCCTCGCGCCGCTCACGCAGGGCAGGCAACTGGATCGGGAAGACGTTGAGCCGATAGAACAGGTCCTCCCGGAACTCGCCGGACGCAACCGCCTGGCGCATGTCCCTATGGGTTGCCGCGATCAGCCGGACGTCCACCGTCTGGCTGCGGGTGCCCCCGACAGGCTCGAAGCTGCGCTCCTGAACCGCACGCAGCAGCTTCGCCTGAACGGCGATCGGCATATCGCCGATCTCGTCCAGGAAGAGGGTTCCGCCATCGGCGGCGGCGAAGCGGCCGACGCGGTTGGCCAGCGCTCCGGTAAAGGCACCTTTCACATGACCGAAGAGCTCGCTTTCGAGCAACGTCTCAGGGATGGCAGCGCAATTGATCGCGACAAAGGGCTTATTCCGACGCGGACTGTTGAAATGGATCGCGCGTGCCACAACCTCCTTGCCGGTGCCGCTCTCTCCGTTGAGCATGACCGTGGCGCGTGTCTCGCAGACCTCGGTGACCTGTTCGATCACTCTCCTGAAGGGCGGGCTCGTTCCGATCAAATTCTCGAAGCTGTAGCGGCCCTCGAGTTCGCCCCGCAGCCGTTCATTGTCGCGCACCACCTCGGCCAGCCGCAACGCACGACGAATGACGGCTGCGACATCCTCCATCTCGAACGGCTTGGCGATGTAGTCGAAGGCGCCTTCCTTCACGAGCTCGACGGCATCGCGAACCGTGGCGAAAGCCGTGATGACCACGACGGGGACCTCTGGCCAGCGCTTGCGCACCTCCTGCAGCAGGGCGCGCCCGTCCATCCCTGGCAGGCGCAGATCAGTCAACACGAGGTCGAACCGTTCCTGCTCCAGACTGGAAAGCGCCTCGCGGGCGTTTTCGACGGCGGTCGCGCGATAGCCGAGATCCTCCAGCGCAGCCGCCAGAACATCGGCCAGGCGAGCTTCGTCATCGACGACCAGGATGCTGTGGGTCATCAGGATGCTCCACGCTCCAGCAGAGGCAATGTAATCGTGAACGAGGCGCCCTGCCCCGCCGGGCTGGCGTAATGGGCGCGGCCTCCATGTGCCGCGGCGACCGATTGCACTTTGGCAAGGCCGAGCCCCGTTCCCTTCGTCTTGGTCGTGATGAATGGGTTGAATATCTCGCCCCTGATCTCCTCGGCCACACCATCCCCCTGATCGCTGATCGTCAGCGAAATCTCGCCATTGCTCGACGTGAGCTCCGCCGTGATCACTCCGCCGGCGGGCATCGCGTCGATCGCGTTCAGGACGAGATTCAAGCCCGCCTGATGGAGCTGATCCGGATCGCCCGAGATCAGCCCGCCCCCGCTACGATCCTTGATGTCGAGGACGATGCCATGGCGGTCAAGCTCCGGCATCGCGATCGAGGCGACCCGATCGATCACCGCGCGGAATGGAAAGACGGTCTTGCTCGGCGCCTTGGGCTGAGCGAAGTCGAGAAAGTCCCGCACCAGCGTTTCGATCCGGCGTACCTCCTCGATCACATAACCAAGCATGCGGTCCTCGGCGACCCCGAGCTTGGCACGATTGCGCACCACCTCGGTCGAGGTCTTGATGATGCCGAGCGGGTTGCGGACTTCATGGGCAATCACCATCGCCGCTTGCCCGAGGGCGGAGAGCCTGTCGCGACGCCGGAGCTCGGTCTCCAGAGCATGCAGCTTGCCGAGCTGCTCCGCCATACCGTTGAAGCCTGCGGCGAGCTGCGCAATCTCCCTCCCGCCGGTCTCAGGAACCCGTTGCTTGAAATCGCCGGCCGCGATCGCTCGGACGCCGCGCGTCAATGCTCGCAGCGGCTTGACCAGGATACCCGACATCGCAGCCCCGACGATGATCGAGATGAGGCTGCCGAGCAGGAAGATGCCGATGAAGAGCTGGGAAGGTCCGAGCTGCTCGAAGAAGTCGGCACCGCTCGGTAGCCCAATGAATGCAACAGCTGCCAGCTTGCCATCGATACCACGGAAGGCCGTGTAGACGGCACGATAGGCGCCGTCATCGGCCTCGCGGTCGAAGATCGTATCCTCGCCTTTCGCCAGGCGCTCACGGATCGCATCCGGCACCGTGCGCGTGTCGTCCGGATGCGTCAGCATGACGGCTTCCAGTCCCGAGCTGGTTTCGGCGAAGAGCCGGACATCCAGCGAGGTCACGACCTTGATGCTGCCGAGATAGGAATCATCGAGCCAGGTGCCGACAAGGACGTAGGCCGGCTTCTCATTGACCTGCACACTCTGCACGGCACCGGCCATGAGGTGGTTTTCCTCGCCAGTCGTGATCTTGAAGATGCCCTGGCTCGTTTCGGTGGGCAGGGCAGCCGAGGACGTGAAGTCGCGCGACGTGAACAGCATTTCGCGCCGATCATCATAGATCGCGATCAGGTCATAGCCGACCGTACTGAGCAGCGCGAACTCCCGCTCGATGACCTTGGGGCGGCGAAGATCGCCATGAACCGAGGTCTCCAGGCGGTGGCCGACGACGCTGGCGACGCGCTGCGCCTCCTGTGTCGCCTCGGTCACCTCGAGCATGAAGAAGCGCGAGGTCTCGCCGAGCCATTGCTCGACATTCGCCTCAAAGGCGGAGGAGATCAGCCGCGCTGCGACATAGGCGGAGGTCAGCATCGCCGGGACGCTGACCAACAGGAAGCCGATCACAAGCCTCAACCGCAGCGACGTCTTGCGAATAGGCATCAAGCCGTCTCCAGGACCATGGAAGGCTGCGTTCTGCCCAAGCAGGACATCCGCTCAGGGTCGCCTCGTCCAGGTGTCGTCATCGCAGATAAAGCCACCCAGCACGCACCCCTTTACGACGAGTGTCCTCTGCGACTGCAAGCTGATCGTGGTCTTGTAAGTGCGACCATCCTCCGGATTATACCCCTCCCCAGCAAGCAGCCCCGCCGTACCCTCAGGCCTGAAGCCAGTCAGGACCTGGACACCGAGCAGGGAGCGCCCGCGCAAATTGCTGTCGGGGTTTGATTGGTCGACCCGCTCCTGCTTGAGCCAAACAATCTTGCCGCAGAGCGCCTGCCCGCAGCGCGCGATCGCAATCTCGGACTCGCCATCGGAATCGCGCCAGCGCCCGACGATCTCGCTCATCGGGTCCGCAGCGGCGGCATGCAGCGACGACATCGCCACCAATGCGGCGAAAACAAGCATTCTAGCGTTAAGTCTGGCCATCGCCATCCTCCTCATCCTCCCAACCCAAAGCAATGACGCCGGCTACGATCAGGGCGATTCCGCCGGCTTGAACGGCATCGATCCGTTCGCCGAGCGCAAGCCAAGCGAGCAGAGGGACCGTGACATAGGCGAGCCCGGTCATCGGGAAAGCGCGGCTCAGCGGCATGTCACGCAGGATCAGCATCCAGACGATGAACGTCGCGGCATAGCCGAGCGCCGCCAGCCAGACGCCCGGTAGCGACGATGCCCTGATCATCATCTGCAGCCCGAAATCCATGTCGGCGAGCCCGTCCGCTCCCCATTTGAAGGCAAGCTGGGTCGCGGTATCGAGCGCGATGAAGATCGTCCAGATCCAAAGCTGGCGCCATGGCAAGCTCTGCCGCGAGGTCTCGATCGTGCTCATGCCGCCTGCTCCCTTGCCGCCTGCTCCCTTGCCGGCGTCCGGCGCAACGCCCGCAGGTCCGGATCGAACCTGTCGAAGGCGAACCAGGGGCTGGCCGATTTCAAGGCCCATTGCAGCGCGGCGTTCCGGTGCCTGAAGAAGACCGTTGAAGGCACCAGCCTGCTGCCGAAACGCAGCTTCGAGGCATAGGCGGTCTGGCCGGTCTGCAGCCGCACGATACCCCGTTCGAGGCAGAAGCGAACATTCGTCATCCAGCTCACCGCATAGAGGTTATGCTGGCGGGCAAGCGGGTAGCGCATGCCGAGGAACTTATCGATCACCCTGTCATTCTCGATCAGCAGCAGGTTGAAGGCAGCGAGCGTCTGGCCGACCCAATAGAGCGCAAAGACAGCGCGCTCGCCGAGCGCCGCCGAGACCGCCTTGAAGTAATCGGGGGGAAGCACCTCCAGATCACCGTAGTCGAGGCCGCTCTCGGCCCGCGTCGACTCGTAAAGCTCGGTAATCTCACTTTCGATACCCTCGAGCCCATGCCGCATCTCGACCCGGACCTCGCCGGCCTTCGCCAGCTTGCGCCGGACATCCTTACGCGTGGCGGCCGAGAGCGAGGCGAGATAGTCCGCCTCTCCAACGAAGGGCAGATCGAGCACCGCGAACGGCAGACTGCCGACACGAGCAAATCCCCGCGACAGCAGCGCATCACGCAGGCCTGGTGCACCCTGCTCGGCAACATCTTTCCAGGCCACGAGATCGGCCCCCACGCTTCGGGCGTGCTGGTCGAGAATATCGCCGAGCGCCGCGAAGGCAGACGCGGATTGCTCGGAACCAAGCCCATTGCGCACTGAGGCATGACAGCGTTCGGCATAGGGTGAGCCGACACAGAGCACCTTGAGGGAGACGAGGCGCGGCGCCAGTCTGAACACCGCATCGCCGAAGCGCCGGAGCCCACCCTGAAATGGCGTATCAAGCCGGTAGTTGAACAGGAAGAACGGCGCGATGGCACTGATGCCAAAGGCATCCTCGACACAGGCCGCGCCCATGGCGATGCTGCTGCCGCTCCCGGCCAACGCCTGCTCGCAGGCGCTGTAATAGGCATGGTTTTCCGCTTCGCCGGGACAGCACCGATCCCACGCCTCGGGGGTGATCTCGGCGATCCGTTCGACGATGCGGGCGCGCGGCGCGGTCATTCCGCCGCAACGGCGCAGAGGCTCGCCGGCTCCCGTCGGACCTTGTCTGGAACGGACAACCGCGCCGCCAAGGCAAGCGAGCGGTCGATCACGACATCGCGCTGCTGGTCGATCGTCACGAGATGATAGCTGTCATTCAGCACGACGGTATCGACGATCCCGCCGAGGTGCCGCTGGATATAGGCGGCATTGGAGAGACCGGAGATGTCGTCCTCGCGCGCCTGCACGACGAGCGCGGGACAGGTGATTTCGCCCATCCGGCGGCGCGTATCCTTGATCAGCGCCCACATCTGCTGAAGCGAGCCCGCGGGCGTGCCCAGAAGGCCGGCCTGCGAGCTGTCCCCACCCCCCATCGCCCCCACGATCATCGCGCGGGTGCGCTCATCCTTGACGCCATAGGGCTCGCGCTCGACAAAGCGATAGCGGCGGCCCATGGGCGTGTTGATGAGCAGCTTCAGCAGAAAGCTGTACCAGGGGATCGACCAGCCATCATACCAGAGCGTCGGAGCGTAGAGGGCAAGCCCCTGCACGTCGTCGCGGTGGCGTGCCGCGATATGCATCGCCATCACCGCCCCCATCGACAATCCCCCGACGATGATCGTGTCGCAGATCAGCTTCATCCCCCCGAGTTCGGCTTCGACGCTGGCTGTCCAGTCGCGCCAGCCCGTCGCCAGAAGATCTCCCTCGCTGCCGCAATGCCCCGCCAACTGGGGGCAATGAACGGTGTGACCGGCCCGCGCCAGCGCACGTGCGACGAGCCGCAGCTCCACCGGCGTACCTCCCAGACCATGGATCAGGAGGAACCCGGTCCGGCCGCCGGAGAAGCGAAGGCTGTTGTCTTTTGCTGCCACGGAACGGATCCCTCAGGCGGTGCGGGCGACGATGACGACGCCAAGAGTGATGAGACAGGCGCCGAGCCATTGCCGACGCACGACGCGCTCCTTGAGGAACACGGCGCTGGCAAGCGTTACGCCAAGGAAATTCAGGCTGGCGATCGGGAAGGCGATCGAAAGCGGCACTTCGGCAAGGATCCGCAGCCAGACCACGACCTCCACGAGGTAGATCAGGATTCCCCCGCAGATCCAGCTGTCGCGCAGCGCCGCAAGAACGAGCGCCCGTCCGTGTTTGTCGGGCAACCGATCGGCCCCGAGCTTGAAGCAGAGTTGCCCAGCGACGTCGCATACGACCGACAGGGCGAACCAGAGTATGAGCGCGAGCGTCATGACAGCACCCGTTCGAAGCAATCCAGCAACACACCGTTCACCCGCGCGTTGACCGCCAGCTCGGCGTCCGTGACCTGGCGCCGCGGCGGGTGGTCGAAATAGGCGAGCGTCGCCCGGAACGGATCGGCGAAGCGAGGCTCGGAATAGTCGCCGCAGATATCGACGCCGACGATCTCGCACTGCTCCGCCAGCCGTTCGATCGCGAGCAGCAGATTCTCAAGAGGTAGCTCGCCCTGATCCCAGTTGGTCGCGGCGTCGCCCGGGCCCAGAACATCCTTGTCGATCGTCAACCAGATGCGGCGGGTCGGCAGGTTGCGGATCAGCTCATCGACGAAGTCGCTCCAGTTCTCATCCGCGAGATTGCGCCAGTGCAGCGCGCCGGCTCTCTGCTTGTGCCCACGCCCGTCACGATAGCGGCGCCAGACACGAGAAGGCGCATGCCGCCATGGGTAGAGCTCGATCCGCCCATCAGAAACCGCGTCAAGATTGGCAAATTGCCATTCCGGCCTGACCAGATCGCTGCTGCAAGGGCCGATCGTCACGACCCGTTTGACGTGATCGAGTTCGAGGGCGCGGTTGACCCAGGCGCCGCAGTTCACGGTCGCCGGAAACCGCACCCAGTCGGGATGATTGTCGAAATGCACGACCGTGAGCGGCCGACCGGTCTGCGCAAGCAGGCCGGCAGTCAGATGATGGAAGTCGCCAGATCCGTAGAATGTCACGGAAGCCTCGCCTTCGCGCATCGGTTTCGCGCGCAGTCGCTCGTACAGCAGGCTCAGCGCCTGCCGGCTTGCGACGATACGCAATGCGCTTCCAAGATCGGTCGCATCGATGCGGGTGGCGGCTCCCGCATCGATGCGCCGGCACAGAGGCTCCTGAGCCGCTGCACTGCCGTCGAGGTCGATCACACGCAACTGCACGTCCGACCTCGCCGTTTTCAAACCCTGGCAACCCGCGTGAACAGCTGATCGAGCAGTGCAAGCGCCAGATCGATCTCCGCGCGGGTCATCGTCAGCGCCGGGGCTAGCGTAATGACGTTCTTGTGGTAACCGCCGATGTCGAGGACGAGCCCGTAGCGCTGGCCATCGACCACCAGATCGGCCTTCATGCCTTCGTCGCACATCAGGTCGACCAGCCGCTTCGACGGGGTGTAACTGTCATGCGGCTCGCAGATCTCGATGCGCAGCGCCATGCCGAGACCGTCGACATCGCCAACGATCCGGTGCCGGCGCTTCAGTTCCTGGAGGCCCTCGAGGAAATAGGCCCCCTTCTCCATCACCATGGTCTCGTAGTCGTCCTCTTCCATCATCTTCATCGCCTCGAGCGCGACGGCCGTGCCGAGCGGGTTCGCGTTGAAGGTCGAGTGGGTCGAGCCTGGCGGGAATATGGTGGGGTTGATCAGCTCTTCCTTGGCCCAGATGCCCGAGAGCGGGTTCAGCCCGTTGGTGACCGCCTTGCCGAAGACGATCACGTCCGGCTTCACGCCGAAATGCTCGATCGACCACAACTTTCCGGTTCGGTAGAAGCCCATCTGGATCTCGTCGACGACGAGCAGGATGCCGTGCTGATCGAGAACCTTCTTCAGCTCGATGAAGAAGTTGGGGGGCGGAATGACGTAGCCGCCGGTGCCCTGGAGCGGCTCGACATAGAAGGCCGCATATTCCGACTGGCCGGCCTTGGGATCCCAGACGCCATTATACTCGCTCTCGAACAGGCGCGCGAACTGCTTCACGCAATGCACGCCGTATTCTTCCTTGCTCATGCCCTTGGGGGCGCGGAAATGGTAGGGAAACGGCACGAACTGGGCCCGCTCGCCGAAATGGCCGAAGCGCCTGCGATACCGGTAGGACGAGGTGATGGCTGAGGCACCGAGCGTGCGGCCGTGATAACCGCCCTCGAAGGCGAACATCAGGCTCTTGCCGTTGCTCGCATTGCGCACGAGCTTCAGTGAATCCTCGACCGCCTGCGCACCGCCGACATTGAAATGGACCCGGCCCTTGCTGCCGAATTTCGCCTGCGCATCACGGGCGATCATCGCGGCGAGTTCGATCTTCTCGCGGTGGAGATACTGGCTCGCGACTTGCGGCAGCGTGTCGATCTGGCGCTTCAGCGCCGCGTTCAGGCGCGGATTGGCGTAGCCGAAATTGACCGCCGAATACCACATCTGCAGATCGAGGAAGCGATTGCCCTCGGCATCGAACATGTAGGAGCCGTCGCAGCCCGAGAAGATCTTCGGGAACTGCGTGTAATGGACCGTGTCGCCATGGGAGCAGTATTCCGCTTCGAGGGCGAGCAGGCGCGCCTCCTCCTCGGCATGGAGGCTCGTCGGCCGGGATTGCAGACCAGCCAGTGCCGTGGAAGCCGGCTCAAGCAAAGCGTATCCGTCATCCATCGATCATATCCTTGAGTTGGTTCTGGGCTCCGCTCGTCACCGGGCTGGCCAGCAGTTCTTCCAGCAGGCCGACGGCCTCGGAAAAATCGGAGAAGGGGTGATGAGGCAGAGCGTTGTCGTGGCAATGCCCGATGAGGCTTTTCTTGGCGAAGACGAGATCCGCCTGCCCGGCGAGGCAGAAATCCGAGCGACCGTCGCCGACGAGCAATGTCAGCGGTCGTCCGAAGCCGTCGGCCACACGGCATTTGCAGGTGCCGCTCGCGCAATCGCCGGATAGTGCGGCATGCGGCGACGTCAACTGCCAGCGATCGCCGCCGACCGCGGCGAGGTGATTGGCGATGACGGGCAATGCGCCGAGTCCGATCCGGCCCAGCACCGCGCGGATCGTGCGATCAAGGCCGTCGGAGACGACCGTAACCGGGATATCGTGCCGTCGGCAGAGCGCGACAAAGGCACTGAAGCCGCTATCGATCGCAATCGCCTCGGTGAAACCGTCGAGCACGGCCGGCAGCACGCGCAGCAACTCGACCTGCCTGGCCATGCATTCGCGAGAACCGATCCGGCCGGAAACCCAGTCGTCCTCGATCGCCTCCCAGCCCGGCTCCGCGAAACGCGCCAGAATCTGGTCGGTCGTGTCTTCACACGTTATCGTTCCGTCGAAATCGACGATGGCCTGCCACAGCATGCTCGGCGCTCATTTGTAGCTCTCGGTGAATGCCGGTAGCGCAAGCGCTGTGCCATCTCGTAATCAATTGATATTACTACAAATTCAGACAAATTGTCCGCGCCATCCGCCCCCCATTCGCGGAGCTTCCATCAAAAAATGGAGCTAAACCATGCGTCGGCTCATCGGCCGGAGGCCGATAGTGGCGACCTCATGAAAGCGCGGTAGCGACGCGGCGTTGCCGTTATCTTCAGATGTGATGCCGAGAGGACCGCCTGGCGGAGGAGGTCATTGCCCGCCAGCGCGGGGGAGGCCGACATATCTGCCAGCCTGGAACCGCCCCGTGCTCAGGCGCATTCCAGGCCGCGCATCGTTACACAGCAGCGCGCGCCAACTGGAGCCCGCTGGCCATCGCTGCCTGCTGCTCCGCGACGACCAGGAGTGACGCACCGCGATCCCCGGCGAAGGCTCGTTCTGCTGCCGACCATGCCGGCATGATCCAGGGCTTTTGTGCTGCAGCGCAGGCGGAAGCGATCCGGCCGATATCGCCCCTGTCGGCATCATTGAAGCGATAGCGACCTCTCCCGCGCGTCAGTGAAAGGTCCGAGGGGCCAACGAAAACTCCATCCACGGTCGGCAGGGCGAGGATGGCTTCGACATCGGCAAGCGCCTCGGCCGTCTCGATCATCGGGTAACAGGCGGTTTCGCGGTTATCGTCCTCGAAATAGCTGGCGGATGGCGCGCCATAACGGACACTGCGGGCTCCGGCATAACTCCGGGTTCCCAGCATCGGGTATTTCGCCGAACGACAAATTTGCGTGGCATGCGCCACCGAACCGACATGCGGGATCACGACGCCATTCGCGCCGAAATCGAGCGCTTGCTGGATCGGCTCGGCCTGCGGCCCGGCAACCTTGACCAGGACTTCGAGCTTCAGGGCGCGAGCAAGCGGAATGAGCTTGTCGAGATCACTGAGCGACAGTGTCCCGTGCTCGACATCGAGAACAAGCGTGTCGAATGCCAGGTCCGCCGCGATTTCGATGAAAACCACGTCGGGCGCCGCGAGCCAGCAACCGATTCTGGGGTGTTTGCGTGTCATCGGATGCTCACCTGACAGACGCGAAGGGCAGGCGGCGGTGGCGCGCCAGCGGGATGCGCGTGCGGGCGAGATCGATCGCGGCAAGATCCAGCCGCGCTGCAACGATGCCTTCGCCCAGGGCGCGCTTGGCGATGACCGCGCCCCATGGCTCGGCGACAAGCGAGTGCCCGTAATTGTACAGGATCTGCCCATCTTCCTCGAAGGGCCCCTCCTGCCCGGGCGCGAGAATGAAGCACTGGCTCTCGATGGCGCGGGCCCGCAGCAGCGGCTCCCAGTGCTCCTTGCCGGTGTGCAGGGTAAAGGCTGCCGGCACCGCGATCAGGCGGGCGCCAGCGTCGACAAG
This sequence comes from Hyphomicrobiales bacterium, assembly GCA_900470095.1. Classification (GTDB taxonomy): domain Bacteria; phylum Pseudomonadota; class Alphaproteobacteria; order Rhizobiales; family Beijerinckiaceae; genus Allobosea. The sequence goes on along the minus strand of UBZM01000013.1, from coordinate 81,528 downwards.
CGCGCGAAACAATTCGGGGAAGCGCAGATCATAGCAGATCGTGCAGCCGACAGTGACGCCGTCGAGATCGAAGGTCACCAGCTCGGATCCCGCGCCGTAGATCTTGCCTTCGTCATAGACCGTGCCATCCGGCGCGGTGATCGCGAAGAGATGGATCTTGCGATAGCGGGCCACCTCGCGCCCCATGCGGTTGAAGACGAGGCTGGTGTTGAAGATGCGATCTCCGTCACGCTCGTTCAACGAGCCGCCATGGATGTAGACTTCGTGGCGGGCGGCAGCCGCTTGAAGCATGGCATAGGCTTCGCCGCCCGGGCACGGCTCGGCCGCGGCTCGCTGGGCGTCGGCATCGCCGCCATAGAGCGTGAAGCACTCCGGCAGCATGACGAGATCGGGGCTCTCTTCGCGGCAGGCCTGCTCGATCAGGCGCTGTGCGATGGCGATATTGGCGGCCTTATCCTGACCGGCATTCATCTGGATCAACGCGACTTTCATCATGTCTCGCTTGTTGGGGAATCCTGGTGGGCGACGGCGCAGGCGAGCCGCTGGAGGGCGGCTTGCCTGCGCGCGACCGGTCACTTCCTGAGGCTGACGGCCCAGAGTCTCGGCTTCGGCATGATGGTGGCGGCATAGCCCTGGACACTCGCGCGCGCCGCGGCGACTTCGACACCGTTATAGAGCATCAGAAACGGCGCCTGCTCGATGAAGAGAGCATGGAGCTTGTCGAACAGGGCCTGACGTTCGCCATCCTTGGTCGACGCCAGGATATCGCGCAGGAGTTCCTCCGCCTGCGGATCGTCCCAGATCCGGTTCGGCCGCTTGTCCTTCGAGCCCATCACCGCGCCATAGGCCAGGGCGGGGTCATAGCGGGCCGAATAGGAGAAGGACTGCATCTGGTAGTTGCCCTTGCTGTAACGATCGAGCTGCGTCGCCCATTCCAGCACCTCGAGCGTCGCGTTGATCCCGGCCGACTGCAGCATCGCCTGGGCGATGACAGCGCTCTCATAGGTGTCGCGCTCGTTCTTGTTCGCCATCAGCACGATCGGCTGGCCGGCATAACCCGCCTCCTTCAGCAGGCGGGCAGCCTTGGCCGGGTCATAGGCGTGGAGGCGGGCCTGCTCCTTCGAGTAGAAGCGCGATTCCGTCGGGACGACCGAAGCATTTGACTGCCCCAGCCCCTCCGATACGGCCTTGACGAGTTCGCGCGTGTCGATCGCGGCGGCTATGGCCTGACGCATCTTGACGTTGGCCAGCAGCGGATCACGGGTCTGCAGCAGGATCGTGTTGAGCATCATGGTCGGCGAGGACGAGACCTTGATCTCGGGCCGCGCCTTCAGCTCTGGAATATCGGCTGCCGCCAGCGAAGGCAGGATGTCGATATTGCCACGAAGCAGCGCGGCCTTGGCCGTGGCGTTGTCGGGGATCACCATGAAATTGACGGTATCGACGAGCGCGCGCTTGCCCCCGACATAACCATCCGGCTCGCCGCCACGATCAGTATAGCCGTCGAACCTGTCGAGGCGGACATATTCACCGCGCTTCCATTCCCCGAACTTGAATGGCCCGGTCCCGACCGGCGCCTTGAACGAGCCATCAGGGTTGAAGGACGAGCGGGCGATGATCGCAGTCTGCCCGCACTGGTTCCGCGCGATGCCCGCGAGAAAGACAGAACTCGGCCGGTTCAGGGTGAAGACGACGGTGTCCGCATCGGGAGCGGCGATCTCGACCTTGAGTATGTCCGATCCGTTGTACTCCCCCGTGCAGAGCCAGCCCGTCTTCGGGTCCATGTAACGCTGCCAGTTCCAGACGACATCCGCGGATGTCAGCGTCGTGCCATCGTGGAACTTCACGCCCTTGCGCAGCTTGAGCGTATAGGTCAGCCCATCCGGCGACACCTCGATGCTGTCTGCGAGCAGCGGCTTCGGGGTGCCGTTGGCGGAGTAGCCAACAAGGCCCTCGACCATGTGAAGCACCACGCCATCCGTCGTGTCGTCCCGGTTCACCCCGGGATTGACGCTCCGGATATCGGCATTGAGACGCACGCGCAGAGTGTCGGCCTCAGCCTTCGAGGCCTGAAAACAGGCAGCACCCATCATCAATGCGAGTACTGTGAAACGCATTCTCATTCATTCCTCCCGCGGATAGAAATGTCAGGCCGCGAGCATCTTCGGCTCGTCGGCAAGGCTGTATTGGGTGAAGCGGCGATCGAGGGCGGGAAGACCCGCCACCTCCATCACGCCACTCGCCGGCTCCATCACCACCATCGCGACGGTGGCCGAGAGGTGCTCATCGCGCAGGCCCGGCCGCGGCGGCCGGCAGACGCTGTAGGGCGTGGCGAAATCGTCGAAGAGCGCAGCCTTCACCTCGGCAGCGGACAGGCCGCCACCGCCCTGATCCAGCAACCGGCGCACGCGCCAGTCGCGGTAGACGCTGTCGGGCACGTTGACGAGACCGGTATCCCTGAGCTTGCCGAGCGCGATGGGACTGACCCAGTGATTGGCGTGCACGATCAGCCCTTCGCTCGGATAGATTGCGAAAGCCTCGTCCGGGGCGCATTCATAGTTGACCGCAAACCCCTCGGCGCTCGACAGGATCATGTTGTTCGAGCAGGTCTTCTGCGTCGTCGCCACGGCCCTGATCGCGAAGGCGAGATGGGTTTGCTCGAGCACCTTGCGGCGGATCAGGGCGAGCGGCACCCTCTGCTGGCGATAGTCCCTGTCGCTGTCGAGATAATTGGCGGTGATGGCGAGGCCCGCCGCATTCATGCCGGAGCGGGCAAGCCCCCCGGCCTCGACGAAGGTCAGGAAATCCGGGCCGTTATCGGGGCGGACCCGCAGCACGATCGCGGTCTCCGCGCATTCGGCCCGCCAATCCCAGTTCTGGGCATGGATCAGACGCCCCGTCAGGCTGCGCTCCGGCATGACCACGAGGCCGGTGCAGCCATCATCGGCTTCATCCTGTTCCCGCTGCGGCCGGCTCCGCTCGATCCGGGCCTTGGCGATGACCTCGGTCCGGGCGTTGATCATCACGATGTCTTCGAGCGTGACGCCGGCCCCTTCGGCGATCCCGCGCATCTCTTCGATGTAATGGGCCCCGAAGGCCTCGATCTCGCCAGCGAACGCCATGATCAGTTCGGACTGGGCCGCAGCCGAATAGCCGAACGCCGCCAGCTGGTCGCCATAGAGCCCGACGCTCCGGCGCACGCGCTCCCTGGCTGCCTCGCCATAGTGCCGGCCGCGCACGCGCGGGGCGCCGGAAACGGAGACGAAGGGAAAGGGCGAGGTTGTCATCGGCACGCTCCTGCTAACGGGTGATCCACACGCCCCAGGCCCGCATCTTGCCGAAGCCGGTGACGCCGATGCCGTCGACGCGATCGGTCAAGGCTTCGACGAGGGGGGTATTGTAGAGGCTGACGATCGGCGCCTGGTCGATCATGCGCAGGTGCAGTTCGTCGAAGATCGCCTGGCGTCGGCCGGGGTCAAGTTCCGCCGTCGACGAGGACAGCAGCGTGATCGCCTGCGGGTCCTCCCACTGGTTGTCAGGGTCGACATCCTTGGAACCGACGATCGTCTTGTAGTTCAGCGAAGGTTCGAGCCGTGCCGTGAAGCGGAATGACTGGAGCTGGAAATTACCCTTGCTGTAGCGGTCGAGCTGGGTTGCCCATTCCAGCACGTCGAGATCGACATTGAATCCGGCCTGCTTGAGCATCGACTGGAGAATGATGGCGGTATCGTAGAGATGGGCGAGCTTCTGCGACGTCTGCAGCTTGATCGGCCGCCCGTCATATCCGGCCTCCTTCAGCAATCTGCGGGCGAGGTCGGGATCGTAGGCATAGCCTTTGCCATGGACGGAGGTGTGGGCCGAGCTCGAGTCCGGGATCGCCGAGGGATTGGGCTTGCCGAGCCCGTCCGTCCTGGTTTCCACCAGCGTCTTGAGATCGATGGCATGGGCCAGCGCACGCCTCACGCGAATATCCGCGAAAAGCGGATCGCGCGTCTGGACGAGCAGCACGTTCCAGCTCAGCCCCTGTGCAGTCGCGACCCTGACGCCCTTGGAGGCCCTCAGCTCGACCACATCCGAAACATCGGTAACGATCCAGTCGATCTGGCCGGCGCGCAAGGCCGTCCTGCGTGTGGCGTCGTCGGGCACCACCATCCAGCGCACCTGATCGACATGGGCGAGGCGCGCGCCGGCATAGCCGCTCATCGGCTCGGAACGCGGTCGGTAGCCGGCAAATTTCTTGAGGAGGATGAACGAGTTCTTGCGCCACTCGGCGAAGGTGAAGGGACCCGTGCCGACCGGCTGGCGCCACTCGCCGTTCGGCCCGACCGAATCCTTGTGCAGGATGCCGGTCAGGCATTGGACATTGGCGACATAGTGCAAGAAGAGCGCCGAAGGCGCGGCCAGCCTGAACACCACCGTGCGAGCATCGGGCGTCTCGATCGCCTCGATCTTAGTGTCCTGCGAGCCGTCATACCAACCCCGGCACTGCCATTTCGTCGCCGGGTCCAGCAGGCGGTCCCAGCTCCATTTCACGTCCGCCGCGGACATCGGCGCGCCGTTATGGAAGGTGATGCCGTCGCGCAGGGTGAAGCTGTAGCTGCGGCCGCCATCGCCGATCGTGTAGGACTCGGCCAGCAGCGGCGCGATGGTCAGGTCCTCGCGATAGGCGACCAGGGCCTCGAGCACATGATGGAGGATGGTGTCACTGTCGCCGCTGCGCCGAACACCCGGCTCGCTGCTCGTGATATCGGTGGAGAGCGCGATACGCAGCTCGCCACCCTGCTTCGGGACCTGAGCGAGCGCCTGCATCGGGCAGGCGAGCGCGGCCAGGGCCGCAAGCCATGCAACCTTCATGATCTCTCCCTTTCGTTCACGAGCGGCGCCCGGTTTTCCGGTGTCACCGCCCAAATGGCTGGCAGATCGCCGCGCCCTACCCCGCTAGAGGTTTTGCCGTTGGGCAAGCGCGCTGGCGAAGAACTCCTTCACCGGGGGGTGCACGAGATGTCCGATATGCTCGACGCCGGGCACGACATCGAAGCGCACCGGGATATCGAGGCTCAGGAAGGCGCGCTCCAGCGAGCGCAGGCGATCGACCCGCGTCACGCCGGTCTCGTTGATGCCCTCCATCCAGTTCGAGGAACTGGGAGCGACGGTGACGTCCCAGGTCTCGATGTCATCGCCGCCGATGACCATCTGGACCGCGACCTTCCGCATCTCGGACAGATCAAGATCACGTCCGAAGATGCTCTTCAGATCGCCTGTCCCGAGCCACCACGGCTTGTCCGGGTTCGGCAGCGTCACGACGCCGGGAGCGCCGATCGAAACCGCCAGCAGTCGCTCCGGGTGCAGGTAGAAGAAGCGGTGCACGAACTGCCCGCCGCCGGAGAAGCCGTGCATCAGCACCTTCTCGGCGTCGAGGCGATAGAGTTCGCCGATCTCCTCGATCATCGCCAGGACTAGGAGGTCGTAGCGGATGCCGCGATAGAGGATGCGCTTGTAGTTATGCGTGTCGCCCGGCTCCCCGATCCCGCAGGGAAAGAGCGGGACCAGGACGACGCATTGGTTGGCTTCCGCGAAGTCGATGAACTGGTCGCGCAGGCTGTCGACCGTGCGGGTACTGCCGTGGATCAGGACGGCCAGCGGATAGCGCCTTGTGCCGTTCTCCTCGTAGCCCTCAGGAATATAGCAGCAATAGGAGAAGCGCTGGTCGGCCTGGCAGGCAAAGATCGCCGTCCGCCCGAGCTGGTAATAGGAGAGCTTCTCGCCATGTCCGTTGCGCGTCATCGGTCGTCTTTCTCCGGTCGTCTCAGGCTTGGCTGATCGTCTTGGTGACAAGATAGGCGTCGAGCCCCTCGGTGCCGCCCTCGCGGCCGTCGCCGCTATCCTTGACCCCGCCGAATGGGGTTTCCGCCGCAGCGATCTCGAAGCGGTTGATGCCGACCATCCCGGCCTCGATCCGTTCGCCGAGGGCAAGGGCCCGTGCGCAGGAGCCCGTGAATGCATAGGCGGCGAGCCCGACCGGCAGGCCGTTGGCACGACTGATGACCTCGTCCAGATCGCGGAAGCGGGCGATCGGAGCCACCGGCCCGAAGGGCTCCTCGCTCATGATCGCCGCAGCCTCCGGCACATCGGCGAGAACGGTCGGCGCATAGAAGAAGCCACGATTGCCGATGCGCTCACCGCCGCAGACAAGCCTGGCGCCATGGCGCTGGGCATCCTCGATCAACCCGTGCACCGCCTCCAACCGCCTGGCATTGGCAAGCGGCCCCATGCCGATGCCCTGGTCGAGGCCATTGCCGACCTTGATCCGTTGGGCGGCCGAGGCGAAGGCGGTGACGAAGCGATCATGCACCGCCTCGTGGACATAGAACCGTGTCGGCGCGACGCAGACCTGGCCGGCATTGCGGAATTTTCGCTGGGCGCCGAGCACAGCCACCGCTTCGACATCGACATCATCGAACACAAGGACGGGGGCGTGGCCGCCGAGTTCCAGCGTCGCGCGCTTGGGCCCTTGGGCGGCCAGGGCAGCAACCGCACGCCCTCCCGCCGTGGAACCGGTGAACGAGACCTTCCGGATGATCGCTGAGCTGACGAGATGCCGCGAGACCGTTGGCGGATCTCCCAGGACGAGATTGATCGCGCCCGCCGGCACGCCTGCCTCGACGCAGGCCTCGACCAGGGCCAGGCAGGTCGCCGGGGTTTCCTCCGAGGGCTTGATGATGATCGAGCAGCCGGCACCAAGCGCACCGGCGATCTTGCGCGCCGGCGTCAACGCCGGAAAATTCCAGGGCGTGAAGGCGGCAACGGGGCCGATCGGCTCCCGCACCACGATCATCCGGGCGCCGGCCGTGCGGCTAGGAACGACCCGCCCATAGGCGCGGCGCCCTTCCTCGGCATACCATTCGAAGACTTCGGCCGATGCGGCCACCTCGCCGCGCGCCTCGGCGAGAGGCTTGCCCTGCTCACGCGTCATCACCTCGCCAATGGCGTCCTGACGTGCCCGCAGCAATTCGCCGACGCGACGCAGGATCCGGCAGCGTTCGAAGACCGAGACCGCGCGCCAGGCAGAAAAGCCGGCCTCTGCAGCCTTCAGCGCGTCGTCCAGATCGCCCGCCGATGCCAGGCGCGCCGTGGCCAGGATGTCGCCGGTCGCAGGATCATGGATCTCGATCTCGGCGCCGGAGCCCGCGCGAGCCGCGCCGCCGATATGCAGGGTAATCTCGGGATGGGCGCTCACGTCGCGCAACCTCTTCAAACGGGAATGGGCAGGATCAGGCGATGGTTGCGAGCGCCTTGCGGATGCTGGCGAAGAGGCGGTCGATCTCGTCGGGCTCGATCGTCAGCGGCGGCGACAGCACCAGCAGGTCGGCGCCGGCGCGGACGAGTACACCGTCCTGGAAACAGGCCTCGGCGCATTCCGAACTGCGTTGGCCTGCTCCGCCGGGCCGCGGTTCGAACTCGATCGCGGCCACGAGACCGATAGTGCGGATATCGATGACGTGCGGCGCGCCCTTCAAGGCATGCGCCGCATCCTCCCAGTGACGTGCGATCCGCCGCGCGCGTTCGAACAGCCCTTCCTCTTCATAGACCTGCAGGGTGGCAAGGCCCGCGGCGCAGGCGAGCGGATGACCCGAATAGGTATAACCGTGGAAGAGCTCGATGCTGCCCTCCGGGCCCGTCATGAAGGCCTCGTAGATATGCGGCCCGACAATGGTCGCCCCCATCGGCACGGCGCCATTGGTCAGCCCCTTGGCACAGGTGATCATATCGGGAATGACGCCGAAGGCCTCGGCTGCGCAGGAGGCGCCGAGCCTGCCGAAGCCCGAGATCACCTCGTCGAAGATCAGCAGGATGCCGTGCTTGTCGCAGATCTCGCGCAGGCGCTTGAGATAGCCCTTGGGCGGCGGTAGCACGCCGGTCGAGCCCGCAACCGGTTCGACGATGACAGCCGCGATCGTCGACGCATCATGGATCTGCACGAGCCGCTCGAGATCCTCGGCGAGATCAGCGCCATGATCGGGCTCGCCGCGCGAGAAGGCATTCCTGGCCAGGTCGAGCGTGTGCGGGAGATGGGCGACACCCGGCAGGAGAGGCCCGAAATCGCGGCGATGCCGGCTGATGCCGGCGACCGATAGCCCGCCGAAGCCCATGCCGTGATAGCCGCGCGCCCGGCCGATCAGGCGGGTGCGTCCTGCCTCGCCGCGCTGGCGGTGATAGGCCAGCGCGATCTTGAGCGCGGTGTCGACCGCCTCCGAGCCGGAATTGGAGAAGAAGACATGGTCGAGCCCCTTCGGCATCATGTTGGCGATGCGGCTCGCCAGCGTGAAGGCGTCGGGATGCCCCATCTGGAAACAGGAGACGTAGTCGAGCCTGTCGACCTGGGCCTTGATCGCCTCCTTGATCCGCGGATGGCCATGTCCGGCATTCACGCACCAGAGCCCGGCCATGCCGTCGAGGATCCGGCGCCCGTCGGCCGTCAGGTAATAATTGCCCTCGGCACCGACGAAGAGGCGCGGATCACTCTTGAAACGCCGATTGGCCGTGAACGGCATCCAATGGGCATCGAGGTCATTCGGGCGGGCGGCGGCGGAAGCGAGCAAGATGGGACCTCAGGAGCGCTGGATGATTTTTTTGATCTTTTTGCAAAAATAATACAATGTCAAGCGAACATGATGGCGGCGTTCGGGCCAGCCGAATATCACGAATGCAAAGGCGTGACGCCTTCGGCCCAGCCGCGGGCAAGGCGAGACCGGCTCAGCGCGGCGCGCGCGTCAGATGCTGGCGCATCAGGGTCGCCGCCCAGTTCGTGTCGCCCTGCTCTAGCGCATCCAGGATCGCCAGGTGTTCCCGGCAGGATCGCAGCAACGCCTCCCGATCGAGACCGCCGTAATCGGCGTACTCAGTCAGGCGCCGCAGGGAGTTCTGCGCCTCCATCGCCTGGACGACGAAGCGATTGCCGGAGCAGGCGGCGAGCATGCCGTGAAAGCCGGCATTGATCTCGAAGAAGCGCTCTGCGGACGGCGTATGATCGAGATCGGCGATGAAAGCATCATGCGCTGCCCGGCTTCGGACAAAGGCCGGCCTGTTGATCCGAAAGCTCGGCTCACACAGCCCCATGCACTCGATCATCATGCGGAAGCGATAGCTTTCCTCGCGCGCCTCAGGCGAGGCGAGCGAAGGTACGAAGCTCCAGCCGTGACCGCGGCGCCGCTTGATCAGCCCATCCTCCGCGAGGCGCAGCAGAACCTTGCTGAGCGCGCTCCGGCCGATCTGATAGGTCTGCAGGAGGTCGGTTTCGATGAGGTTCTCGGGCAGGCGGCCGGCCTCGCGATCCCGCAGGATGGCATGAATGATGTCCTCGTCGCGCGCGCTCGGCAGGGAGCGCTCAGCGGCCTCGAGATCCTTGCCGTCCCGCGTAAGAAAGAAGCCCTGGTTCACGCGTGCTTCGACTGCGCCCTGCTGGGCCAGCAGGCCGAGCGCAGCTCGCACCGGAGTACGCGAAACCTCAAAAGCTCGTGCAATCTCGGCCTCCCGCAGGTGGAAACCGGCCGACCACTGCTTCTCGGCGGCGCAGGCCAGAATTCGCTTCGCGAGAGCGGTATGGAGATTGCTGGGCTTCCGCGATGTCTGGCGGGGAAGCGAACGCTCATTCATCGAGACGACTCCGTGCGCCGCAGCCCTAACCGAATTGCATTATTTTTTCAACGAGAACCGAACCCTATCACGACCTCTCGTGCTGCAATCCGGATTGAGCTTCCCCGCGGTCGACCTTATCGGCCCGATCCTTGGCTCACTCTCGTCGGGCTCGCGACGTGCAGTTCTCGCATGTCAGCCTTCAGCCAAGATCCCATGGAACCCGGATTGACCGGCGCATGCTGACGTCATCGCGCGCCATCCATGCGGAGAAATGACCATGCGGCAAGCGGCTGCGAGGACCTGGATTGCGGAGCGGTCCCCACCGTGCAATTGCAATCGAGTGGTAACTCTTGGTTAGGGGGAAAATATGGGTGGAGCATCGATTTGGCATTGGCTCGTCGTGTTGGCGATCCTCGGCACCGATCATCCTCAAGCTTTGCGGTGTCGGCGCAAAACCGGTGATGATGAAGAACAACGCAACAGGCCAGCTCCGCTCGGGCTTTTACGGTTTCTCGTGGACGTATTTTTTCTTCGGATTTTTCGTCCCACTCTTTCGCAGTGAGATCGGGATTGCGGCGCTGCACTGCCTTCTCTCACTCGTGACCCTTGGCCTCTGGCAAATCATCGTCAGCTTCCTCTACAACAAGCAGTATACGAACCGCCTCATCGAGAAGGGCTTTCGCTTCAACGACACCGTAGAGCGCAATCAACGTGCTGCCGAAGCAATTGGTGTCGACCTCGCGGTCCATCAGCGGGTGCCTGCCCCGATCTAAGGCAGACGCACCAACCGCCGTGCTCTGGTCGCGTTTGCGTATCACGCCAGGAGACGGTAGCGCCGAGAACCTCGAAGAGCTCCTCGGCGCTACCGTCTCAACTGACTGGCCGTCTTCGCCCCCCGTACCGAGCATCGGATATGACAAGCGGGAAGATGACCCGTTGCAGGATATGACGCGGGTCATCTGCTCAGCTGCGCCGGTCCGAGTGAAACGCGAACATTCAAGCCGAAGCCGGTTGTGCACTGATGCGTCGGCCCGTTTCGCCCTTGAAGACTGGCCGAAGATCGATGTCCTGAGGGATGCCTACGTCTCGTGTCAGAGACGGAACGGCACTCCAATCACTCTTCCCCATGATCTGGACTGCCTGGCCGATGCGCTGCGTCTTGCAGTGGGGACAGCCACGGAGTGTCGAAGTTGCGAGGATCGTGCCTTCCCGGATCAGCCCTTTGTCTGGATCATGCCCCATCCACTGGGCGAAAACCGGCCCGTCGACGGGATGGTCGAAAAGATTGTCGTAATAGGTGGCGAAGGCCTCGCGATCGTTGAAATGCTGCATGCTCGTCGCGAGTTTGCGCGGATAGCGCGAGCATATCTTGCAAACCGGATGATCCTTGAGGAATACGTAGGTCGCGATACCGCCCAGAATGAAGCCCACGAACTGGAAAACGGCTAACCAGTATCCAAAGGAGCCAACTGCGCCGGTGTCTGTCTGAGCCCGCCCAATCCGCATGTGAGCCGTCGTCAGTCGGATGTCGAGGTAATCGAAGAAGCCTATTCGATCGGCAACACGGATGCCGTTGTCGAGGACCAGCGTCGAATACTCGGCATAGTAGATCGCGAACTGCGCGAGCGCCGCCACGATCATGACCTGCACAAGCAGGAACCAATTCGGGCGAGTGTGGAAGAGCAGACTCCCGAAGTAATAGCCGGATGCAGCAGCAGCTCCCGTCAGCGTCGCCCCAACTGGGACGACGACCCAGACACTCAATGCAAACAAATTGAAGCCTGTCGCGCGATCGATGGCCGTCACTAAGGCCACCGTGATGGCGAAGGACAAAATCCCGAAGAATGCCACACCGACGTGGCCCCCCAAATTCTTCATCTCCCCCCGTTCCCCCGGTATCGCATCCATGTAATCTATCCCACCGATGAAGGCGACAAGCAACAATTCCAATGTTCCCTTACGGCGACAATCTCACTCATGGCTTCCGGTCCCCCGTCGTTTGGGCTCTGCTGGCTCTGATGATTGCGGTCACAGCCGCCGACGAGCTTTCTGGGCTGCACCGCACTCTCGTTGCCGAGCTCGGGTTCACGCCGGTGCTGTTTTCCACCCGGCCTTGGCGCCATGTGCATACCTTGGTCACCGCCAGCCTTTTGCACGGCGATATGTTCCACCTGGCGGGCAATTGTCTGTTTCTGTGGGTGTTTGGCAGATCACTGGAGCGCTTGTTCGGTTGGTGGCGTTTCGCCCTGGTATTCCCGTTTTTGGGTGTCATGGGATTTGTCGTGCATTGGTTATTGTCGCCAGCCTCTCGCGTTCCCGTCATTGGGGCTTCGGGCGCGGTCTCGGCCTTGTTGGGCGCCTATCTCGTGCTGTTCCCGTATGCGCGGATGCGCACGATCATTGTCTACCTGCCGTTCTGGAAGCGGATCGCCGTGCCGGCCTGGGCTTTTCTGGGCTACTGGGCCGGGCTGCAGGTTGCGTCCCTGGCACTAGGCATGGGCGAGGATGACGGCACAGCCTATGCCGTGCATGTTGGCGCACTCGCCCTCGGCATGATGATCGCCGCGATTTGGAAGACATCCTACCCGGCAGCAGAAGAAGAGCTTGAAGCCTTCGTGGATACGTCTTTCGCGGCGGCCCCGCCCCCTGCTCGGACGTCCCGACTTTGCTGATGGGCGACGTCGAAACCTTACGGACGCAGGACCGCGTCGCCGACCGCAGCGCGTCAAGCGCGGGGGATGCAGATATCTCTGAGGACGCTGGATGCCCAGGAGGCAGTGGAAGCGTTTGACACGCTGATGCTCTCCTCGCAGCGCGGGGCTTCCAACACGATGCCTATCTTCTCCTCCGCCGAGAACGGTCGACGCTTCGCGCGTCGGCGACAGACAGTATCCAAGCAACCACGATGCTCCAGACATGGTTTCCGACAGGCTGGCCGGCCGACCAGTTAGCCAGGACGCATCGCATAGAGCCCCCGCCGGAGACCGAGCGGCTGGTGTTACGGCATCATGCTGGCCTTGCCGCCACGCGCAGCGTCGACAACCTCGCGGATGGCATCGATCACGAGTTGCGGCCGGTCCTTGTGGATCTCGTGGCCGGTGTCGGTGTTCGTGACATGCTTGGCACCCGGCACGAGTGCAGCGAGCCTTGCCTGCGCCTGCTTTTGCGCCCTGTCGGTGACGTAGCCGAAATCCCAAGGAATGCCGGCGGGCAGTCGGCCATCGACGATAAGCCCCGGGACGAGTGGTCCCCAGGGGTGATCCGCGCTCAGCACCGTCAAAGGCATCGGCCGGAGCGGCGCGGCAGCGAGCAACTGATCGAAGCTCAGATCCGCATCGACCCGCTCGATCGCCGGATAGACGTTCAGGGCTTCAGTCAGGTCGCCATCGAGCAGAACGCGTTGGATCGCCCATTCACGAGGGGCCTGCGCTGCCCGAAGTCCCTCTGACAAGGCATCGACGAGAACCATCCCCTTCACCTCGCCGGGATAGGTCATCGCATAGAGCCGGCTGACGAGGCCGCCATAGGAATGCCCAACGACCACGAAGGGCGTCGCGATGCCGGCAGCGGTCACCAGCGCATGCAGATCGGCGACCGCTGCCCGTGCGGTGACCGGTTGCGAGACCGGGTCGGTGCGGCTCGGCGCATCGCCGACCGGAGTTCCCGGCCGGTCGTAGGCGCAGACCCGCGTGAACCCCGCCACCGCGGAAAAGACGTTCACCTTGCCTGGCTCGGACTGGGTCCAATCAGCGGCGGAGGCTCTCGCGCCTGCCACGATGACGACGGCAGGAGCCCCCATGCCACGACATTCGAGGTACATCTTGCGGCTGCCGCCGATGTTGACCAGGCCGGTGAAATCGCCGCTCTCCGCAAGCGCTGAGGCTGGTGAGACGACGAGACCAAGCATGAGGAGCAGGGAGCACTGAGGCGACATCGGATAGGCTCTCCGGCGGGGCATTCGACATCCCTGACTGGATCAGCGAGCCCACGCGGCAAACGCTCGGCCACGGAGGTTAGGCAGCGACGGCTTGCGACGCAAACGAGGGCCTTCCGAAGCAGAACTTCGGCTTCGCCTCACTGGCTGCATTCCGGGCAGCCTCGCCGAGCGTGTCGAGATACGCGCGCGCCGATCGACGCGTCCGAGCGAAATTGCCCCGGTCGAGCGACTTGTCGAGATCGACGTTGAAGAGCCCTTGCCCCGGCATGCACGTCGGCCGGCCGATTTGGCCGGTGCGCCGAGGACGTTTCAAGAGGCAGAAAGGCCGCTCGGGCGCAGGAACAGGCGGCGATCCCGGACGCGCGGTCATCAAGTTGGGATGTACGGTCATGGTGCCCGGCAACGATTTCCCCTTAGTTTCAATCGAAATTTCCCCTTGTCCCACGCCCGTAGCGACTGCGGCATGCCCCAAAGCTCGCCATCGTCAGCTCCGCGATATCCGTTCGGCGATGATCCTGGCGACCTCCTCCTCGCGACCATTGCCTTCGTAATTCTCAGCTTTTGGGGCGCCAAATGTTCTTTGCGGCTAGGCTCGCTGTCATATTCATGGGCTGCGTCGGCGCATCATGGCCAAGCGCGCAGGCGCAGGAAGTCGACCTAAGGAGCCTGGAAGAGATCCGCTCAATCGCTTCTGCGCAGTTCGAAAAGCACCACCTGAATTCGCTTCTCTTGCAGGTGCGCATCGACGGCAAGGACGTGACGAGCCTTGCGCTTGGCGAAGCGATGACCGGCGTGCCGGCGAAGATAGATGGGCGTTTCCGCAACGGGGCCGTGGCCCTCACATATATTGCAGCGCTTGCCTTGAGACTCGCGGAGGAAGGCATCGTCGATCTCGACATGCCCATCTCGCGCTGGCTCCCTGATCTGCCCGCCTCAGGCAAGGCGACGATCCGTATGCTGGCGAACATGACGGCCGGCTATCCCGATCATGTCGCCAATGACGAAAAATTCGTGAAGCCGTTCATCGAGGATCCCTTCAAGACGTGGAAGCCGCAGGATCTCATCGCGGTAAGCCTGTCCCAGGCGAGGCGCTTTGCCCCCGGAGAAAACTGGGACTATTCCCATAGCGGGTACGTCATTCTCGGGCAGGTTCTTGAGGCGGCCACGGGCAAGCCGATGCATCGCCTGATGGACGAGTACATCCTGACACCACTCAAACTTGGCGGCACCTTCGGATTCGACAACGCGACGATCCCAGAACCCGCCATCCACGCCTTCACGGCAGAGCGCGGCGTGTGGGAGGACGCGACCTACTGGAATCCGTCATGGACGTTGCCTGCCGGTGCGATCCAGGTCACGACGATTGACGACATGGCCCGCAGCTTCGACACGATCGTCGGAAGCGCTGGCTTTCTCTCCGCGCAATCGCTGAAGCAGATGATAGAGCCACGCTTGGTCGGCTTCGGTGCGCCGCTCGAAGGCTGCCCAACCTGCCATAGCCTGACAAAACGCTTCAACTATGGGCTCGGCGCCATGCTGCGCGGCGACTGGGTGTTTCAAACCCCGCTTTTCGGTGGCTACGCCTCTGCCGTCGGCACCTTACCGCAGGAACACTCGAAAATCGGGCGTATAACCATTGCCGTGGCGGTCACCTTCACCAGCGCCTCTGTCGCGGATTGGAGTGGACGCGCGCCCAATCTTGCCGATGCGACGGTCGCTCTCATCGCCGCCAAACTGGCTCCCGAACACCCTGTTCCATTTCTCTAGGTTCCGACTGCGCTGAAAGCGTGGGCTGAAGCCACAAGGGGAGTGGATGTCCTGAAGGCCGCGTCGCCGTGCCCGCGGGATGGCCGTCATCCTCCAAGCCATATTGGCTCGCCCCCGACCAATCAGTCCGCTCCGATCATTGTAGACGGCAAGTTCGAGCGGGAGCGAGGGCGGTCGGCGGCCTTGGACGGACGGTCATCAAGTTGAGATGCACGGTCATGGTGCTCGCCCGCGATTTCAACTTAGCTTCAATCATAGATCCACCGTTTCCAAGGACCGCGGCGGCCGGGCTCCTAACGGGCAGCGCACAGGCGTCGCCTTCTTAGAGCTTGGTCGCCAGTTTCGGCCTGTCGTCCAGAGCAACCGTTGGGGAGCGCGGTGAAGCAATTCAGACTGGATGGCAGCGCGACACGGCCGGCGGACATGGATCGCCAGCCACCGATTGTCTCAGCCTCGCGTCACCTCGCCCTGAAGCTGAGGCTGACGTCACTGGCGCTTGGCTGCTCGACCCACAAGGAACTCTGCGCGCGCTTTGCCGCCAGCAATCGGACGACGCTGTTCGTGCCCCAGAACGCCTATAAATGGCTCAGCGGCAAGGCCGTGCCCCGCGCATCCAGCGTTTATGAGGATTGGGCGCGGGTGCTCGGCGGCATGCTGACCGCTCCGTTCCTCGCCTCGTCCTCCTTCGATGAGTTTCAGGACGCGATCAGCACCCACTTCGCCGTGCCGGAAACCGCGCTCTCGGCGCTCCGGAGCGAGGCAGGCCTACGGTCGGGCTCGCCCCCCGCCCTGACCGTAGTCGAATCGTCGGTAGCCGGGCGAAGTGGGCTGCGCCCCGGCGAGCATTGGCTGGAGGGCGTCTATCTCGCGATCTCACCGGCCTGGTCTCGCGTCGAGGCGGGCCGGCTGATCATCGGGACAGTGGCGATCCACGCCGATGCCATGCAGCGCCTGCAGATCAGCTACAGCGAAAACCTGTTCAACCGTCAGGTCCGCATGAGCGGGCAATTGCTGAGCGATGGCCGTACCGCACAGAGTGCCCTCGCCTGCTCCTACACGCAGCGGCTGTTCCTTCTGGCGCTGAACCTGCCCACCCTGCCGGCCAATCTCATCGGCGGAATTCTCAGCGGCGCGGCAGTGCATGATCCCGACGCTCGTGCCGCCGCCTGCCGCATCCTGCTTCTGAGGGCGCATGGCGGCCAGGCCCAGGATCTGGTCGCGCGCACGGGCTATCTCGATGCGGACGGGGCACTGGTCGACAGTGAATTGGCCGCGCTCGGCTATCGCGGCGATGCCGCAACCGTCGCACTAGGTTCCGGCATCGTTGACTTCCTGAATGCGCCCTCGTCCTCCGGCCTTTGTGAAGCGAAACTTAAAGATTTGGCGTCACTTGAGCGGATCATTGATCGAATACCATCTTCTGAATTCTTACAAAAATCAGCGTCATGGCATTAGATTCAAACCACTCAATCCCTGATTCTCAGACTCCATGGCATTTATGCCAAATATTGGCGCCAAATGCCGTGTCAATGCACTTTGCTCGAAAGTGGATAACCATGAAACACTGCGGTAGTCTTGTCGCTGCGGCGCTCTTCACGCTCGCTGCCGTTCATCCTTCCAAGGCGGAAATCACAGGCGAAAGGCTTCAGGCGCTCCTGCCCGGCCTCGAGAAACAGGCTGCTACCGGGATGAAGGAGTTCTCGGTTCCTGGCATGGCCATCGGCATCGTCTTCGACGACCGGCTCATCTACAGCAAGGGCTTCGGCGTCAAGACGATCGACAAGGCCGACCGCGTCACGCCCGACACCATTTTCCAGATCGGCTCGACGACCAAGGCGTTCCTCACGACGTCGCTCGCCCAGGCGGTGGATGCCGGCCGGCTGAAATGGGCCGATCCCGTCATCGATCATATACCCACCTTCCAGTTGGCCGATCCATGGATCTCGCGCGATTTCCGTATCCTCGACCTCGCCGCGCAGCGCTCCGGCCTCACCCCTTACGTCAATGACGACCTGACCCTTCTCGGCTTTGACAAGCAGACGCTGATCCAGTCCCTGCGCGTCGCGCCGCAGACGGGCATCTTCCGCTCGCAGTTCGGCTATCTCAACATCCCGCACATGGTCGCCGGCGAGGTGCTGGCGAAGGTGAACGGCTCGCCAAGCTGGTACGTGTCCGTGAAGCGGACGCTGCTTGATCCCCTTGGCATGTCATCGACGACGGCCACCCTGGAAGCCATCACGCAAACCGCCGACCATGCCACCGGCCACAGATTTGCCGAGCGCCCGGTCGCAATCCCGTTCCACGCTGCCTTCCCCTATGCGTACGGCCCCGCTGGCGCCTTCAACTCCAATGTCAAGGATATGGCCCAATGGCTGCGCCTGCAGCTCGGGCGTGGGCATTTCGGAGAGAAGGCCCTGGTCTCCGAGGAGAACCTCGATGTCACCTGGACACCCCGCGTCGCGATGAGCGAGCGCGTCAGCTATGCCGTCGGCTGGGTCGTCAACGCCACGCCAAACGGGCGCGTGATTTGGCACAATGGCGGAACCCCGGGCTTCGGCGCCCATGCCGGCTTCCTGCCAGATGGCAGGACCGGCATCGTGATCCTGACCAATCTCGGCAATGCGGCCATGGCGGATGCGCTCGCGCAATGGTTTTACGACCGGGTTCTCGGCAATCCCGAGGTCGACAACATCGCACTCGCCGCCGCCGCCATGCGGACAAACCGTGAGCTGCAGCGCAAACAGGCGGCCGCCTTCATCCCAGGGCCGCTTGCTCCCTCTGCCGGCGCACTTGTCGGGAGCTATGTCTCTCCGGTTCTCGGCACAGCGACGGTCGCCGCCGTCGACGGAAAACTGCAGATGACTCTCGAAAAGACCGACGCGGTCGCTCTGCTCGTGTCCAGCAAGGATGATCCGAACCTGTTTTCGGCGCGCCTCATGGCGACGGCTGGCTACGAGCCGATCGTGGCCATCGCCGGCGATGTTCCCTTCACCCAGATCCGGTTCGAGCGCGACGGTTCCGGCAGCATCGCCGAACTCCGCTGGCTGTCTCCGGAACTGCCGCATGTCTTCACACGCCAGCCTAGCCAATAGGCCTGAACCCTTCCGCGCCATTCCAAGGACGAGCCCCATGAGCCCCCTCTCCCACAAGCTGGCCCGGACTTCATTGGTCCTTGCCCTGAGCATGGCTGCCGCTGCGGCTTACGCGGCCCCGCTCACTGCTCCCTCTCAGGCCATGAGCGAGCAGCGGCATATCGTGCCAGCCGGCGACATGTTTCGCGGGATCATCGATTTCCTGGGCGATCAGGACAATTACGTTCACGACGATCACTACGACTGGCAGCGTTACCGGGACACGACGTCCCGGAAGGAGCGCATCCGCGATTACTATCAAATGCAGCAGGAGGCGCAGAAGGACTACTGGCGTCACCAGAAGGAGGCGCAAAAGCAGATGATCAAGCAGCAGCGTGGCTGGTAAGACCTGACGACCGCTCCATCATCCGGGGAGCGGCATTGAGCTTACGCCGCCTCGCGTTGGACCGATCCCGCGCGAGGCGGCGACTATGCCGAACCAGGGCCGTGGTTCCAGGGCAGGCCGAACGGCCAAGCCCATCGACAGCCGAACCCGCCGCGCCGGAAGCCTTGGTCTTGAAGTGCGAAGACGTTCGGCTTCGTGCCGCGTGCCCCCCCCAGAACCCGACGTCCGGGTTTGCGGACAGCAAAGTCAACTGTGCCATTCTCGCCCTGACCGATAGTGGGGTAACCAACTCCGCGGCGAGAGACCCCGCTGGCGCACGCCGCAGCCGATCCGCTTCATTCAATCTTGCCGCTGAGCACCGCCCGCAATGGTAACGGCCCCTGTCGTCACCGTGCGTAGCTTCCAGCCCTCGGATCGGGACCCCGCGAGGTTGAGACGCTCGGCCATGAAATGCAGCCGCTTCGTATCCTCGCTCTTCGAGGTGCAGAAGCGGTCCTGAAGATAGAACGGCGGCATCGCCTGGTAGAAGAGCGTCGCCTCGATGGCAGCTGGCTTACCGTCGATCTCCGGCAGGGCGATGCGATAGAGCGTCGCGTCGCCGCCACCCTCCCGATAGTCGGGATCGTCACCGACCTGCACAGATCCGGCCTCGTCAGCCAGTTCCGGGCCGGCGCCGAGGGAGGCCGCGAGCTTCACCCGGTCATCGCGCCCGAGATAGCCCCTCGGCAGCAGGCGATTGTCCTTCACATTCGAGCAGATCGACAGAAAGCTCGTGGTCAACTGCCCCGCGGGCTGGGAGCCGATGCCACACTGGGCCGGCCCGGACAGCGGGGGGCTCGAAACCAGCTCCTGATAGATCTGGACCTGATCTTGCCGGGTGATCACCTCCCGATGCGGCTGATGCGCGAGCAGATCGAGTCTGGCCGAGCAATCGGCATTCCACCAGACTTCGCCGACGACGGGCGCGCCCATCCCGTCGGTGATGACGCCGAGTGCGTCAGTGCGCCCCGAAGCCCAGATCGCCTTGCCGCCGGCGTCGAGCACCTTGAACGCGATGAAGGCGCGCCGGAAGCCGACGCCGCTCGGGAATTTGTGCCCAGTTTTGTTGGTGACACGTACCGACGCCTCCAGCGCCGATTCAGTCATCCTGATGCTTTCGACGGCGATCGCGGCGGTGCGTTCCGCAGCCTGATGGTCGATCGCCTTCTCGGTGAAGAGCAGTGGATCGACGCCTTTCTTCGTCAGCATCGGATCCTGCGTCCGGATTCCCATCAGCTCCGGGAACTGCTGCGCCATCTTGATCAGGAACGAGTTCAAACCGACCAGCACATGGCTGGCGAAGCCGGAGCGCACCGGCAGGTCGATCTCCTCGGGCGGCAAATTATGCTCCGCCTGCGGGAAGTTTGAATATTCCTGGATGCTGGCGATCTTGCTGCGATAGGGGTGCCCGTCCGCATCGCGGCTGGGCATGTGGCAGCCCTGGCAGGTTTCGGGGCTTTTGCCGGCGCCGAATGGCAGCGCCCCGTCGGGCGAGTGGCCGGTGCGGAAGTCGCTGAACGCCCATTCCGCATAGGTCGTCTGCTCGTAGGTGTGTCCGATGACCTTGCCCTTGTCGAGCACAGGCAGGTGAACGGTGTGGCAGCTGCCACAAACCTCTGAGCTCTTGATGGCTGGGTTTTGCACCGGCGTCATGCCGAGTGCATTCTCCATCGGCTTCGCCTTGGGGCCCTCGAATGGCCCCTTCATCTCCGTCATCGCGCCCATCAGGAAGCTGCCGGTGAAGGTCCTGGCGAAGCCGGTATTCTCGGGATTGAGCCGTTCCTGGCGCTCCTCGACGCAACTGTTCTGCGGCTGCGCCTTGACCCGGCTCCGTTCGGCCTCGCTCAGCGCCATGGCGTGACAGGTTGTGCAGGAGACGCCGTCGCGGGCGAGCGCACCGTGCCGGGCCTCCAGGCCGGAATGACCGGCGGGCCAGGGCGTGGCGGCGACAGCGGCACGCGAGAACGAGGAGCAGCCCTTGCCCCTTGCTCTCTCGTCGATCTTAAACTGTCGCTGCCCCATCACACCGTGGCAGCCGAGGCAGGTGTCCTGCACCAGCTCGGCGGCTTCGGGATGGAAGGTCTCCGTCTCGCTTGCGAGCTGGGCGAAGAAGACCGGGTCGCGTCCGGCCAGGCCCATGGGCGACGAGCTCCAGGTGCCATAGGGCGAAAGATTGAGGAAGCGGCCGTCCGGCCCCGGCAGCGTCATGTCGAAATGCAACCCGGTCGACCCGGCATCGTGGCAGCCGAGGCACTGGTCCGAGGTCAGGAACTGCTGCTGGGCCTCGCGCCGGTTCGCACTGGCCCAGACCACGTCATAGGTCTGGGATGGCATCCGCATCACCTTGTCTGCGGTCGGATGCGCAAACGGGATGCCATAGAAAGTGGTGAACTCGGGCGCAGGGCTTTCGCGGGCCGGAGCGCCGAGCAGCGTGATGTCGTCGGATTCCTGCACGATGCGCAGGTGGTTGAGCATCGCGGACAAATCGTCATGAGCTTGGGCGGAACGGTCGGTGAAGGCATTCTGGCTCAGGAAGACCAGCGGGCGCCCGGGCTCGCCCTTGATGTTCTTCAGGTCCGCGAAGGTCGAATTGGCCTTGGCGCTGGCATGGCAGTTCACGCAGTACTGACCGAAACCCATGTTCGGGTAGCCGTTGCCGGGCCCCGCCGGCCAATCGGGCTTCCAGTCGCTCCATCCGAACCAGCCCCAGAACCAGCCGTCATGTGAGGCCTTCGCGTCGCGCACCATCACGGCCGCACCGCTCGTCGGCAGCAGCCGCAGCGGATCGACATCGCGGCACAAAGCAGCAGGCGCCGGGAACATCTCCTTGATCATCATCGCCCCGTCAGGCACGGGGGGCTCCGCTGTCCCCTCATGGGCCTGCGTCCGGTTGGCCTTCAGCCAGCCGAACATTTCCGGCGAGTACCAGATGACCACCGGTGCATGGGTGCCATGGTAATTGCCACTGGTCTTGTCGTTGCGCAGGGTCGCGGTGAACGGCCCGGTATCGCGAACCATCTTGTCGACGCGCCACCCCGCGGCGAGGTTGCGGTGGCAGAAGGCGCCGAGATAGCGGCCGAGCTTTTCCTGGTAGACATCGAGAGGAAAGGCGCCGGGCCTTCGGATATCCCGGTCGAGCGCGGCGCAAAGGGCAGCGTCGGCCGGCACAAGCGGCATCGGGCGTTCAGCGGGACACTGGGACGCGAACGCAAGTCCTGGCACCAGGGCCAGCAAGACAAATAGCGCGATCGTGCGGAGCATGAATCAACCCGGGCGACATTCCGTTTGAGGCTGCGCACAAGATGAGCAGAGCGCAAGCGCATCCCTCCTACTCACCGCGCAGCCTCATTCTGATCGGAGGAGCAGCGGCTCCTGTCCCCGATTTCTCTCGCCACGACCTCGCGCGTCACGCCGCGACCGATTGCTGCTTCGCGACCGCTACGAGATGGCCGGCCAGCCTGTCGGCCAGCGCCATGATCGTCAGCGTCAAGTGTTTGTCGGGGAGTTCAGGAATGACCCCGCCATCGCAGATATAGAGGTTGTCGATGTCATGGCTCTTCAGGTCGGCATCGACAACGCCGTGTCGCGGATCCTGCGCAATCGCCGTGGTGCCGGCATAATGGATGCCGGTGCCACTGTTGTCGCGGCTGGCGTAGATCATCGTGGCGGAGGCCCGCCGCAGCACGCGCCTGCCCCAGACCGTCATTGCGTCCATCATCTGATGGCTCGCCGCGGGAATCGTGAAATCGACCTCGACCTGCCGGACGCCATAGGCATCGACGCTCCGGCCCGGACGCACCCGGTTTCCGGGCGTCGCCTCGCCCTGGCAGAACAGGCCGAGCGTGACGTAGCTGTGGAACATCATCCGCGCGAGCCGTTCCTTCAGGAAGGGCGGAAAGCCGCGCATCGCGGTCAGATAATGCGGCACGTCAGGCGCGCTGTGGATGGCATGGCCGATGAAGGGGAAAGGCACGCCATTCGCAAGCTTGCCTTGCGACAGCAGGATCAGCAGATCGCCATAGCCAAGGTCGTAATCGCGGCGCTTGCCCCAGAGCTTCAGCAGGGAGGTGGAAAGCACGACCTTGGGATTGTCCTGCAGTCCTGCCCCGACCCGCCCATGCCGGTTACCGAGGCCGGCGGGATCGGCGTCGTCGGCCGAATTGAACAGGATGCGCGGCGTCTCGAGCGCTCCGGCGGCCAACACGACGATGCCGGCACGCAGAAGCCGCCGCTTGCCGGTCGCCAGGTCGAGATACTCGACCCCCTCGATCCGCCGGCTGCTGTCGTCGCGGAGCAAGCGAACCACTTTTGCCTGGGTCCGCAGCTCGTAGTTCGGCAGGTCGATGATCTGAGGCAGCAGCCGCGTCGAGAATTTATAGACCGCGCCGACAGGGCAGCCCGAGGTACACATCCCCGTCGAAATGCAGGATGTCGGGGTTCCAGCCCGGGTGTTGATCGCCTTGCGGTTCGGGATGGCATGGGAATGCGCGTCGTTCAGCGACTTGACCGCGTCGACGACCAGCCGGTCGGCAGGGCGCAGCGGCTTCGGCGGCAGATAGTCGCCATCCGGCAGATCCGGCAGCCCCTCCTTCGTGCCGCAGACGGCGATCAGGCGCTCGACGGCGCCATAATGCGGGGCGAGATCGGCATAGGAGAACGGCCAGGATTTGAAGTCGTCCGCCGAAAACCGGACGCTGACACCGTTCCAGAGATTCTGTAGCCCGTTGACGGCCAGGACCTGGAAGTGCCGAAACCCCTCCTTCGGCCGTGCCGTCGAGCCGACATTGCCATCGGCGAAGAGCGGGTGGACGAAGAGGCTGTCATGCGGATCGCTGGGCCAGGTCGTGCTCGGATCGATGCCGAAGTCCCTGGTCACGCCCGGTGGAAGTGTCGTCCTGAAATGGTCCTCCGGCAGCATTGCGCCATGCTCGAGCGAGATGGTGCGCAAGCCGGATTTGGCGAGCCTGTGGGCCAGAATACCGCCGCCGGCCCCGGTGCCGACGACCACGACATCGCAGAATTCAGCCTCGGTCACGCAGGCCTCCCACGGGCCATTCCCCGACTGAGCGCAAGAAATCCGGCGAGGCGAAGCGGATATATTCGAGGAAGCCGAAGAGCGCGGTCCGGTCAGGGCCGAGATCGGCGCGGCGCAACCGCCCCGTATGGGCGAAATCGGCGCGCTGCTCGACCGCCGCGAGCGCCATGCCGATCTGCCGGTTGGCTCGTGCAATCCGCGTGATGTCGGTCAGGAGCGGAAGCAGGACCGCGCGATACGGACTGAGCCCGATCAGTGCGGCGACCAACCGCTCCGCATCTTGGGAGGCAGCCCCCCCGGCAGCATCGGCGTGCTCCGACGGCTGCCTGTCGAGAATCGGCGGTATGAGGCTCATGCCGTTACGGTCCGAACCGGGGTCGCATCGAGCGTCCGGAACGGCCGCCCCGATTCCAGATGCCGTTCGATCTCTTCAAGCGAGACACCATTGGTCTCCGGGACCAGCAGATAGGTGAAGACCAACCCGGCCGCGCAAACCAGCGCATAGACTGCGAAAACCCCGCCGAGGCCGAAGCTGCTGACGAGCATGGGGAAGGAGAACACGACGAGAAAGTTGAAGGCCCAGTTGGCGAGCGAGGCCACGCTCATGCCGAGGCTGCGCACCTTGAGCGGGAAGATCTCGGACATCATGACCCAGGGCAGCGGACCGATGCTGGCTGCGAAGGCCGCGACATAGAGCACGAGGCCGATCGTCGCGAGGATATCCAGCGCCTCCGCGTCGGTCGCCGCCGCGATGGCGATCATGCCGAGGCTGAGGGCCGTTCCGGCAAAGCCGATGAAAAGCAGCCGACGCCGTCCGATCCGGTCGATCAGATACATTCCGACAAAGGTCATCGCGACATTGACGATGCCGATCCCGACCGTCGCCAGGATCTGGGTCGAGGTCGAGTTGAAACCCGACTCCTTGAAGACCGTCGGCGCATAATAGATCACGGCATTGATGCCGCTGAGCTGCTGCAGAAAGAACAATCCCATCCCGACCACCAGCGCCGGGCGAACCGAGGGGCTGAGCAAATCCGCCCAGGTGCCGGGCCTGGTCCGCTGCTGCACCGCCTGCCGGATGCTCGCCAATTCGGCATCGACCGCGTGATCCTGCGGCGCAAGGTCGCGAATCCGCGCGATCGCCAGACGAGCCTCTTCGGTGCGGCCCTTGAGGGCGAGCCAGCGCGGCGTGTCGCCCATGCGATACATGCCGATCAGCAGAGCGAGCGCAGGCAGGACCCCCATCAGGAACATCAGTCGCCAGGACTCCGCAAACGCGAAGTCGACGACATAGGCACCGAGAATGCCGAGCGTGATCGCCAGCTGATAGATCGAGACGAGCATGCCGCGCTTCTCGGCGGGCGCGCTCTCGGAGATGTAGAGCGGCGCCACCATCGCGGCGATACCGACCGCCAGACCGAGCAGCAGACGCGACGCTGTCAGCATCCAGACCGCGCCAGCCGCGGCTGAGAAGAGCGCCCCCGCAGCAAACAGCACCGCGGCGACCAGCAGCAGGGCACGGCGGCCATAGGTTTCGGTGGTGCGCCCCGCCAGCAACGCCCCGCCCAGTGCCCCGAGCGGGACGGCGGCCGTCATCAGCCCCTCGTCGAACGGACTGATCGCGAATTCGCCGCGCAGAAGATGCAGCGCGCCAGCGATGACACCCTCGTCGAAGCCGAACAGGAATCCGGCAATGCCTGCGATGGCGGCTATGAAATAGATCATCGTCTCGGCCTTGGTTGATCTGGGTTGGAGCACATCAAGCCAGCAGGCCGTTCGCCACCTTGCGGAATGCGGTGACGATGTCGCTTTCGTCGGCTTCGGTCAGCGTCGAACCGATGGCGAGCAAGGCGCCGCGTGCATGGAAATCGTCGCATCGCGGCAACGCCCCAACGCCATAATCATAGGCTTCGCCGAAGGCATTGGCTGGATGTGTCCAAGGGAAGCCATCCCGGCTGTTGGACCGGCGCTGGACCAGGCTCGGAATGTTGAAATACCAGTGCATGCCCCATTCCTGCATGGTGATGCAGGCAAGGCTGCCGGGCGGCCCGGCGATGCCTTCGGCGCGCAGCGCATCGACGAAGCGTCGCGCCAGGTCGGCATCGGGCAGCAGCATCAGCAGGAACGGACCGGTATCTCCGGCGGGGTCCGGGATATGGCGGAAGCGGATGCCACGCAGATCCGCCAGCTGTTGGCGAATGCGCCATTTCGAGGACCGCATCGCGCCGGTGATGCGCGACAATTTGCGCATCTGCGCCAGCGCCATCGCGCCCGCGAGCTCCGACATGCGTGCGCCCATGCCCCAGAGCTGGCAGGCCTCGTCGGAGGCGTCGAGCCGACCCTTCTCGTTTCGGGGATAGCCGAGGTCGTGCAGTGCCGCGATACGCCGGAACAGCGCATCATCCTCGGCGACGATCATCCCGCCATCGCCAGAGGTCATGTTCTTGTTTAGCTGGAAGCTGAAGATGCCGATATCGCCGAAACGTCCGACTGCACGTCCGCCGACATGCGCGCCGGCCGCCTGGGCGCAATCCTCGACCAGACCCAGGCCATGTGCGCGGCAGATCTCCGCGATCTCAGTGATGCGGCCGGGCGCCCCGCTCATATGCACGCACAGCACCGCCCGGCTATGAGGCCCGATCTTGCGCCGGAGATCCTCGGGATCGATGCAGAAGGTCTCGTCGATATCGACCAGGCGGGGAATGGCGCCGACCCGCACCACAGCCGAAAGGCAGCTCACCCAGAGATAGCCCGGCACGAAGACCTCGTCGCCCGGACCGACCCCGAGCGCCGACAGTGCAATCGTCAGAGCGGCCGTCCCCGACGAGACCCCGAGCGCATGACGATGTCCGAAGGCTTCACACCATTCACGTTCCAGCGTCTCGACCATATGCTGCGGGTCGGGCCCGTAGAAACGGAATGGGCTGCGCGCACGCACAACACGATCGACCAGTTCGCGCTCTTCTTCACCGATCCAGTGCACCCCCGGCAGCTCCCAGGGCAGCGGCTCGCGCCGGACCGGAACACCACCGTCAATGGCGAGCCGATTGGCCCGCTCCTGACCAATCCGCGATCCTGTCTCGGCCAGATCGGTCATGCGTATCTCCTGTCAGCGGCTCGTCGGCTTGGGGCGGCCAGATCATCAAATCCGGGAAGATGTTGATCTAGCCAACGTACCGCTTGTAGCATGAAACAGAAGAGCAAATCCGGCCCCTAATTCTGGAAATAATTCGAAATGATTAGAAATATTTGGATTTACAGATTACGAGATCCAATATTTTTGATTTTGATGCTCATCTTTGCCAGCGGAACTGCCTTCGGTTTCGGAATAGCATCTGTTTCTGGCGTTCTGGATCTTATAAAGATAGAATTTGAACTTTCCGAACGTGGGGAACAACTCGTCGTCGGGATCCTGGTACTCGGCTGCTTTGTCGGCGCCGCCATGGCTGGCCCCATCTCGGCCCGCTGGGGCAGAAGACGGACGCTCATGCTGGCAGCTGCGCTCGGCGGGCTCGGCTATACGCTGATCCTGGCCAGGTTCGGGCTCGGCGGATTGCTGGCCGGGCGCAGCCTTGCCGGGCTGTGCATCGGCCTGCTTTCAATGGTGGTCCCGATGTACGCGGCCGAGACGACGCCGGCGCACCGGCGCGGCGCGGTGGTCTCGATGTTCCAGCTCGCGATCACGCTTGGCATTCTCAGTGCCTATGGCGTCACGCTCGCCTTCGCGGCAAGCGTGCCCTGGGCGATCCTGCTCGGCGCCGGCATCCTCCCCATTGGCCTTTGCCTGTTGGCGATCCTTCTGCTGCCCGAAAGCCCGCGCTGGCTGGCGGCGCGGGGCAACCACGCAGCGGTGCTGAAGGCGGCGCGAACGCTCGGCCTCGCCGATGAATGGCAGGAGACGCGGCCGACCCTCTCCCATGCCGGCGCGAGCAGCGGCGCCCTGCTCCGGCGCGGCAGCACTGTCGCTGTGCTTCTGCTGTGCAGCGCACTCTTCGTGCTGCAGAACCTGAGCGGCATCGACGGCATCCTCTACTACGCCCCGCGCATCTTCCAGGAACTCGGCTTCTCAGCCGGAACCGCCGCACTGGCCGCGACCTTCGGCCTCGGCCTGGTCAATGTCCTCGCCACGATCGCGGCCATCGCCATGGTCGATCGCCTGGGCCGCAGGCCGCTGCTGATCTTCGGCTCGGGTGCGATGGCGATCGGGCTCGCCGCGGTCATCGTCGCCTCCCAGCTCGACTGGCCCTGGGTCGGCCTCGCGGGGCTCGCAGTCTTCATCGGGGCCTTCGCGCTGAGCCTCGGCCCGCTGCCCTATGTGCTGATGTCGGAGCTGTTTCCGACAGCCATCCGCGAATCTGGCATCGCCATGGCCTCGGCGACGAGCTGGCTCTTCAACGCCTTGATCGCCTTCACCTTCCTGTCGCTTGTGGCAGCGATCGGCCTCTCTGGCGCGATCGCGCTGTTCCTCGTGGTCTGCCTGCTCTCGCTCGGTTTCTGCCTGGCCTTCACCCCGGAGACGCGCGGTATCCGGCTCGAAGAGATCGAAGCGGCCGTGCTGGCTGGACGCCCCTTGCGGCGCATCGGTGGCTGAGGCGGCGGCGAACCGATCAAGCACGCCCTGCGCATCCATACGCTCGGACGAATGCACGCCCGCAATTCGCGGGTGACAGCCCCACCTACCATAACCGGCCCCATCCTTCTGACAGGGCCCGCCACTTACCCCCGCTGTCCGAGTGCGATGACGACGCTCGCCAAGACAAGCAGTTGAGAGGAGACCCGACGCGGTTCTCGACGGCGATCCGAGCGCTCAGCGATAAACCAGGACGGGAATCTTGGAATGCGTCAGAACCTTTACCGTCTCGCTGCCGAGCACAATCGCAGCGATACCGCGGCGGCCGTGCGATGCCATGGCGATCAGGTCGCAGCCTCGCGCAACGGCGGTGTCGATAATCGCCTGATAGGGGTGCTCGCTCTCGACCTGAATGGCGTCGCAATGAATGTCCGCGGCCGCAGCCTTCTCTTGGGCGGCAGTGAGATACTGCTGCGCACGCGCTTCGGTGAGCTCTTGGTAGTCCTCCAGCGTCGCAATCACCATGCCGGGTTCAGAGGCGAAGATGTGAAAGGGCTCCGTTACAGCGAGCAATGTCAGTCGGGCCCCAAGGGACTTGGCAAGCTGCGTGGCCTGTTCGACGGCCGCGGCGGACAAGGGTGAACCGTCAGTGGGAACCAGAATGTGTTGATACATGGCGTCCTCCCCCCAGCAGCTAGGTGCGCGGCCTCCACGTTCGCAATGTCCACGTCTCCGGGCCGAAGGCCACGCAAAACAGCGAATTCGAGGCTCTAATGGCCGGCGGGATCTCGGTTCATTTCCTCCAAGAGCTCGCGCATTGCATCGAACTGGGTACCGAAGCCTTTCCAATCTCCGGACTTCAATCGCTCCATTGCTTGATTGTAGCGATCAAGCGCCTCGCGTGCTTGACTCGCCGCTGGCCTCGTCCCGGGCATCCCCTCTGTCGCGCTTGAAGCTGCCGCCGCAGCACCGGGCTCTATGAACAGCGCTGACAAAGCCTCGGCGAGCGTTTCCTTCATCACCACATGTTCACCGTAGGCTGCGATCACACGTTTCAGCTCCGGCAGATGTCCGTGCTCCGCTCGCAAATAAAGCGGCGATACATAAAGGATCGAGTTCTCGATCGGGATTACGAGCAAGTTCGCACCGCGGATCACCCGCGAACCCATCTGGTTCCACAACGTGATTTGTTGGGAGATCTCGGTACTCTGATTGATCCGCGCTTCGATCTGGAACGGCCCGTAGACAAGCTTCTCCTTGGGAAATTCGTAAACGATCAGCTTGCCATAGCCGGGACCATCGCAGCGCGCCGCGAGCCACGCGATCATGTTGTCGCGGCGGCTGGGCACCATCGGGAGCATGAGGAAAAACTCAGCATGCGCTTCTCCAGGCAGCCGCATGATGATGTAATAGGGCGTCATCATTGCAGTGCCGCCGCCCCCCGGTTGCAGGGGGAATTGCCAAAGATCTTCCCGGTTATAGAAAACGTCGGCCGCCTCCATGTGGTAGGTTTGATAGAGCCGCGCCTGAACCAGGAACAGGTCCTCCGGATATCGAATATGCTTCTGCAGGTCTGAAGGCATGGCCGCGAACGGTTTGAACAGGCCCGGAAAGATGCGTTGGTAGGTTGCGGCGATGGGATCGCCGGGATCCATAAGGTAGAAGTCGACGGTCCCGTTATAAGCATCGACGACAGCCTTCACCGAATTGCGGATGTAATTGAGATCGCTATCTTGCGAGGGCTGCGCATAGGGAAAATAGGAGCTCGTCGTGTAGGCATCCTGCATCCAGAGCATCCGCCCATTGCTGATGACCAGATAGGGGTCATGATCGAGCCGGAGAAACGGAGCAATCGTTCGCACCCGTTCCTGGATATTGCGGCGGATCATGATCCGGCTGTCGGCAGTGATATAGCTTGAGAGAAGCAAATTCGGGTCGTTGAAGTAATAGGCGAACAGAATTCTGCTTGCCATCGCTCCGATCGGAACGCCACCGGTGCCGTCATAGGCCGCATAGACATTGTCTTTGCCCTTCGGATAATCGAACTCCGGTGTGCTTCCCTTAACAATGACGTAGCTGTCGCTCTCTTCGCCGTAGTAGATGCGCGGCTCAAGGATTTTGGGCCCCCCATCTGCGACGGGTGGGATATCCCGCAAATAGAGGACGGGTAGTCCTTCGGTACTCTTTCGGGTGACCGGGCTCATCACCGCGCCGTTGCCGTGGGTAAACAGCACGTGGCGGTTGACCCATGTCTGGGCATTCGGCGGCAGCAAGGAGGGCCGTAGTTCGCGAGCCGAGAGCATCACGCTTTGGTAGGAACCATCGAGCCAGTAGCGATCGACGTCAGGATCATGGAATTTGTAGTAGGTGCGAATCTCCTGCAGCTGCGCGTAGGTATCCGACAAGGGCAGCTGGTCCCACAGCCTGATATTTTCGATTGTCGCCTTGTTGGCCGCTAGCGTGTCGAGAGAAAGCTTCTGTTCGGCGGCAAACGGCTTGGCTGCGATCTGATCCAGATTGTAGGCCTGCCGGGTGAGCGCGATGTTGCGTTCGATATACGGTTTCTCCAGCTGCAACTCGCTTGGTCTGACGAAGTACTGTTGGAACAGCACAGGAGCTGCACCCGACAGCAGGAAAGAGCCCATGGCGACGAGTATGAACGCTGCGGCAGGAAGCCGGTAAGTCCGCACCCAGAGGTTTGCCCACGCGGCGAACGCCGCAATGATCGAAAGCCCGATCAATAGCCACAGACCCGGTAGCCCCACATAGACATCGGTGTAACTGGCGCCGACGACCACGCCGTTATCGCCATAGAGCAGCAGATAGCGGTCGAGACCATAGGACCAAGCCTTCACCGCGAAGAGAAGACCGAGCACCGCCGAGCCGTGAGCAATCACTGTCGGCGATATTGACCGGTGCTGCACGTCGTATTCGATGTCGCCGTGCACCCAGTAGATCGTTCCGGCGAAAAGCGCGCTCAAAACAAGCGTGAGCAACATCCAGTTCTTGATGAGGAAATAGGCAGGCAGTGAGAAGAGATAGAAGCCGATGTCCTTGTTGTAGAGCGGGTCGTCTGCGCCATATGGCACCTGATAGAGAAACCGCAGGAAAATGCCCCAATTGCCGGCTTCCGCCGCGGCGACGAGCAGCGCGAGCAAACCAGCACCGCCTGCAACAACCCGGGGCCAGGACAGTCGATTGCGCGCGAGCGCGAGCAGATCGGGCAGCAGCACGGTGCCCGGGGATTGCCACGTGAGGCCGGCGACAGCCTGTATCCGCGGTGGCCGGGCAAAACGCACGGCCAGCCATCCGTTGAGCCAAAGAACGATGGTAGTCGCCGTCCAGACAGAAAAAAAGACGACAGCTTCAGCTTCGATTGTTGTCCAAAAGACCTGCAGATAACCGATCGAGGAAAACCACAGCCAATCGACCAGCCAGTCACTCGCGAGCCCGAGCAGGACTAGGCAAACCCCGACGGCGACCGCCGCAATGATGAGCCTGACCACGGCGTTCTGCCGTGGCGCCTTCCGTCCGGGTCCGGCGATCCCGATCGTCATGGTCCAATTATAGCGGAAATGACGGACGCCTGCCGCTTGCTTCGTGATCGGGATCGCGCGTCAAGGCGACGCGACGCCGATGCTCAAAACTCTGTCGCCGGGACCGCGGAACGAGTGAAGCTGTTTCGAACTCTTGGGGGCAGACCGGATCAGCCGATCGCGTCCTCGCGACGCCGCCTGTCATCTCCAGCGGCTCTCGCGTCCGCTATCGGCCGGCGAACTGCGGATTGGCAATCGCGATCATATTGAGGTCGCCGGGGATATCCCCCATATCATTTTGATTGAGGGAGTCCTTGCTGTGCAGACGGTACAGGCGACCCTTGTCGCGGCGATTGCAGCCGCCGCTTTGGCCTTCTCTCCCCTTTCCGCCGCGACGGGGGAGAACAGCAGAGCTGCATTGATCATTTCCGTCGACGGCGCGATCGGACCGGCGACGGCCGGTTACGTCAAGGACGCTCTGGCCAAGGCAAGCGAGCGACGCGCCGAAGTTGTCATTCTGCGTCTGAACACACCGGGCGGCCTCGCGACCAGCATGCGCGAGATCATCGCAGATGTGCTGGCCTCGTCCATTCCTGTCGTCGGTTACGTCTCTCCTTCCGGCGCCCACGCGGCCAGCGCGGGCACCTATATCCTCTATGCGACGCACATCGCAGCAATGGCGCCGGGCACCAATCTCGGCGCGGCGACGCCGGTGCAGATCGGCAGTCCGGTACCCGGCCTGCCGAGCAAACCCACCGACAAGGACGGCAAGGACAAGAAAGATAGCGCCCAGCAAACAGCGCCGACGGACGCGATGACGGCGAAGATGACGAACGATGCCGTCGCCTCAATCCGCAGTCTGGCCGAGTTGCGCGGACGCAACGCCGATTGGGCCGAGAAGGCTGTCCGCGAGGCCGCCAGCCTATCCGCCAGCGCCGCGTTGCAGGCGAATGTCATCGATCTCATCGCGCGCAATCCGACTGAGCTGCTCAAGCAAATCGATGGTCGCGTCGTGGAAATTGCCGGCGGCGAAACCCGGCATCTGGCAACGAAGGATGCAACGATCGGGGCGCTCGATCCCGGATGGATCTCGCAATTTCTGTCGGTCATCACCGACCCCAACGTCGCCTTCATTCTTCTGCTGGTCGGCGTCTACGGCCTGATTTTCGAGTTCGCGTCTCCCGGAGCCATCGCCCCCGGAGTGGTCGGTACGATTTGTCTGCTGCTGGGTCTCTATGCCCTCAACATGCTGCCGATCAACTATGCCGGCCTCGCGCTGATGCTGCTGGGGATTGCACTCTTTACGATCGAGGCCTTCACTCCGACCGTGGTCGTCGGCACCGGTGGGGTCATCGCCTTCGTGCTCGGAGCGATGATGCTCTTCAAAGTCGAAGCACCGGGGTATCGCTTGTCATGGTGGGTCATTGGCATCGCGGCGGCGATGTTTATTGCTCTGATTGTCGTCATACTCAGTTCGCTTAGGCGAGCCCGCAAAGGTCCTGCACGTGTCGGCGCACAAGCCATGCGCGGCCTGTCCGCCGAGGTCCTCGACTGGGCTGACAGAGAAGGCCACGTCTTCACACAAGGTGAGCGCTGGCAAGCGCGCAGCGCGGAAGCCTTCAGACCAGGAGAGATGGTCGAGGTGGCCAGCATCATGGATCTGACGCTGACGGTACGTCGCCGGCCGGGACTGACCGCCGGCGAAGGAGGTGCGCGGTGATGCTCGATTATTTGATCTATGCACTGCTCGCGATCGCCGTGATCGTATTTTTTTCCTCGGCCATTCGCATCCTGCGGGAATATGAGCGCGGTATCGTCTTCACGCTCGGACGCTTCTCCGGCGTGAAAGGTCCGGGCCTCATCATTCTGATTCCGTTCGTCCAGCAGATGGTGAAAGTCGACCTCAGGGTGATGGTTCAGGACGTGCCGCCGCAGGACGTGATTTCCCGCGATAACGTCTCCGTCAAGGTAAACGCCGTTCTATACTTCCGCATCATCGATCCCGAGCGCGCGATCATCAAAGTCGGAAATTTTATGACTGCGACCAGCCAGCTGGCGCAGACCACACTGCGCTCGGTGCTCGGAAAGCATGAACTGGACGAGATGCTCGCGGAGCGGGACAGACTCAACGCCGACATCCAAGAGATTCTCGATCAGCAAACCGACGCCTGGGGCATCAAGGTCACCAACATCGAGATCAAGGATATCGATCTCAATGAAAACATGGTGCGCGCCATCGCCAAGCAGGCCGAGGCGGAACGACTTCGGCGCGCGAAGGTGATCAACGCGTTGGGCGAGCAGCAAGCCGCCGAAAAACTAGTCGAGGCTGGCCGGATACTTGCCCATGAGCCGCAGGCGATGCAGCTACGCTACTTCGCGGCGCTTCACGACATCGCAGGCGAGCGATCCTCGACCATAGTCTTTCCTGTACCGACGGATCTGCTCAACCATCTCACGCCGCAGCGGAGTGAAACAACGTGACCTTGGTCATTGTTGGAGAACGGCCGCATTCGGGAAGAAGCTGAGTCTGCCGATTGGCTGGACTGTCGAAACGGCCTCCGGCGAACCCGGGGCGGTTCACTTGCCCTGAACGGTCGCCTGCCGCAGCGCCCACGGGGTGGGTTGACCGGGAGCGGGGTCGCCGCGAAATGAAGACCGCGCCCGCGCACCTCGTGCCGCAACCGATGACCTTCTTCGCTTCGCCGAGAGCGGTTAGTTTCACCTGTAGCGCGGCGCGTGCGGAGCTTTGGGAGAGTGCGACCTGATGCGTCGCGCTCTCGGGGTTACCAGCCCGTGATCAAGTCAGATCCCTGCGATAGACGACGAAGCCTGAGCACAGGGCCACGTCGTTGGAGAGCTTGCTTGCCGGCTTGCTTTCATGAAACCGTCTATAGACGCGTTTGGCACCGACCCGGCCCGCACTCTGATAGACGTCGGCGATCAGCGTCCGACGTCTTTGCCCGCGCAGATTGGCTCGTGAACAGGTCCTGAGACAGCGAAGTTCGAGGCTCACGTCTGAGTTGGAAGCCAGTTGATAAAGTCTGAGATTTGGTGCTCGCGAGACAGTGGGACCGTTTCCATCATTTCAGCTGCCACGCCTGCAGTTTCTTTCGAGCCGTTCCGAAATTGCCGAGCTGATAAACCGACAACGCGGCGGACGAGAATGTGAACGTATCGAACGGTTCGGCGACCATCTTCTTTAAATAATCCGGCGAGGCGACGCCGACCGTGACGTGTGGCACGAGTTTTTTGCCGCTTGAGGCCGGCACGTAGCGAGCCACGTAGTCAATCGTTGGCTGGCTGATTTCGCGGTCGTCGGTAGTGGTGAAGAACGCAGCAGCAGTTCCCTTCTCGACGGTAAAGGGGGCAATTGCATCGATCAGTTTCTGTTGGAACCTGATAAGTTGGTCAGTCGGCTCGATTAGGATCACGGCCACACCGGTCTTATCCCATACGACGAAGTCGTACTTGAACGCCTTCAGCGTCAATCCGGCCGGTTTCTCGACGGCAAGGACATCGCCGACCGCAGCGTAGACTTTGTCGAGGGCTGCCGTCTGGACGAACCGCTGTAGCATCGTGATGTGCGGGCGGTGCGTTGCATCTAAAGCGTAGCCGTTTGGGAAAACCTCGCGTAGGCGGGCATTGGCCGCCTCCGCGTGTTTGATCATTGTTGCGTCCGGTTCCAGGGCAATGTCGATGGCCGTGACAGGATTTTCCTGCGCCGCCCCTGGGCCAGCCAGCAATCCCAAGCCTGTTACGAGCGCGGCCATGAAGTTCAGATATTTATGCATTTTACTTCCTGCGCTTCAGACCGATGTACTCGAGCGTGGCACGACCTAACGGATCACAATCGGCCGTCGATCAATGACGACGGGGCGCGGGCGAACGACCGTGCGAGGAGCGACCACAACGGGCCGGGGAGCAACGACCACCGGGCGAGGAGCGACAACCACGGGGCGCGGCGCAACGACGACGCCCCCGCCACCCCGGACACAACCGCCGAGCGGTCCACGATAGTAGCCGACACCGCATCCGCCCGCGACCTTTGTGGCGTCGTAAGCCCCTGCCTGTGAAAGGGCGGATGACATCTGCATGGCCTGCGCCCCGAACGATGTCAGGGCGAAGAACGTGACGCCCATGAAGGCCAGAACCATCTTTATGAGCATTTTTGTCGCTTCCTGTCCTTTGAATATATGGGCGCTCAATTCCGTTTGGGCCGGAGCCAGCGGCGCCGAAGGTGCAGCGGCAAAAACAAGAGCAAGTCGTCTCATCATCGAATTTCCCGTTCGTAAGTCAGCAGCGGCTTCGGCCAGAATGTGCCTCCGCCCGGCTCTGGAGAGTGGAGTTTCCGCGCTGTCGGAACTTGAAAGGAGGCGGCGAACATCGTGTTCGCCGCCTCCAGCCGGTCGGCGCTCAGTCCAGATATTCGACCTTCAGATGTCGGATCGTGCCATTGAAGGCGAAGGGCTTGCGGTCGAAATACGCAAGCGAGACGGGGGAATAGCTGTCCCGGCCGACGTCAAAGGCGTCATTGGCGGTGAAGGTCAGCGCCGCCGAGCGTGGAACACGCCCCTTGCTGACCTCTTTGCCGTCCACCCGGATGAGGATGTCGAGAGGCGCCGGGCGGACGCCGCTGGCCTTGCGTGTTTCGACCTCGATCTTGACCTTACCGGTCGGGAGCGGGGCGGACGTTTCCAGCCGTGTCCGTTCGATCTCGAACAGGTTGTACTCGTAGTGGAGCGTCCCGTTCTCGACCCACACGGCGACACCGCCCGAGATGGCGCCGAGCGCGTAGAGCACGCCCTTCGAGTCAGGCTGCAAATCCGCATCGATGGTGACGAGGTTGCTGCGTGATCCGAGACGCGGTGCGGTGAACTCGGGAACGCCGACGACCTCCTGCGTGAAGCTGAACGACTTGGCGGGATTGGACGGTGCGTCCTCCGGGTGGAAGATCGCGGACCATAGCCCGCCGCCCACCGGATCGACCTTGTTGTCTTTCGCGCTCACCTCGAACGCCTTCTTCAGCTCCTTGAGCTTGCCGGGATTGGCGGCGGCGACGTCCTTCGCCTGCGAGAAATCCTTGTTGAGATCGTAGAGTTCCCAGACATCGTCCTTCGGCGACCATTTCATGATCGAGGGATCGACGCCCGTTTGCCAGGGCACGCGCGGCCCGAATGCCGAAGCGATCCACCCGTCCTTGTAGTAGGAGCGACTGCCCATGACCTCGAAATACTGCTCCTTCTTGCGGTCCGGCTCTGTCGGGGACGCGAAGGAGTAGGTCATGCTGGTGCCGTCGAGCTGATCCTGACTGATGCCGTCGACGCGCTTCGGCGGCGTGATGCGCAGGATGTCGTAGATCGTCGGCACGATATCGTTGACGTGATGGAATTGCGGACGCGGCGTCTTGTCCGCCTTGATCCTGCTTGGCCAGGACACCGCGAGCGGCGTGCGCGTTCCGCCGAAATGCGCGGCGATCAGCTTTGTCGACCGATGGGGCGTAGAGCCGGCCCAGGCCCAGCCGGCATGGTACATGTTGTCGACCTTGGGCGACCCGAGCACGTCCAGGCCGCCGAGCTCGTTCATGGTACGGATATGGTCCTTGACCTCGGAAGGAATGCCATTCTGCGCCAGGAGTTCGCTGATGGTGCCGTTCTGGCCTTCCGCACTCGAACCGTTATCGCCCCAGATGTAGAAGACGAGCGTGTTGTCGCGGATGCCGAGCTCGTCCAGGGCATCGATCAACCGGCCAGCCTGCGCATCGGCGTGTTCGGTGTATCCGGCGAACACCTCCATCAGCCGACGCTGGAATGGCCGTTCGTCCTCGGGAATATCGGCCCATGCGGCAAGGGTCTTCGGCCGCGGCGTCAGCTCGGTGTCTTTCGGGATCCAGCCGAGCTCCTTCTGGCGGGCGAAGACGCGCTCGCGCATGACGTCCCAGCCTTCGTCGAACTTACCCTTATATTTGTCCGCCCATTCCTTGAAGATGTGATGGGGACCATGGGAGGCGCCGGGGGCCCAATACATGAAGAAGGGCCGATCCGGCGTCAGCGCGCGGACCTGCTTCATCCATGAGACAGCCTTGTCGGTCATGTCTTCGGTGAAGTGATATTCCTTCTTCCCTTCGGATGGATTCACCCGGACCGTGTTTTCGACGACCGCAGGCTCCCATTGCGAGGATTCGCCGGCAAGGAAGCCGTAGAAGTAGTCGAAGCCGATCCCCTGACCTGCCGGCCAGTTCGTATAGGGGCCGACGGCCGTGGTCTCGTTGGCGGGCGTATTGTGCCATTTTCCGAAGGCGCTCGTCGCGTAGCCATAGTAGCCAAGGACCTTCGCTGCGGTCGCCGATGTGCGCGGGATCCGGCCGGAATAGCCATCCCAGTCATTCGCCAGTTCGGCGATCTGGCCGTAGCCGACGCGATGGTGATTGCGCCCGGTTAGCAGCGACGCTCGGGTGGGTGAGCACATCGCGGCATTGTGGAAGCGATTATAGGTGATCCCGTCGCCGGCAACGCGGCTCAACGTGCGTGTATCGATCACGCCGCCAAAGGTGCTCGGAAGCGCCGGGCCGACGTCGTCGAGCATGATCACGACGATGTTCGGCGCGTTGGCCGGGAGATGCGACCTCGCCGGCAGGGGGCTGTAGGTCGACTCCGCGATCGTCGGACCGGCTTTGCTCCCCGAGGGCGTTGGCGGAAACGGCAACGAGTCCTGAGCTATCACGGGCGATCCCAACATCAGGAGCGTCGTGCTTACGCCCAACCAGCGCGCTCTAAATGGGTGACTAGGAGGCCGTTTCATTCAATTCTCCGTTCCGAACGACACATCTGAACCCGACATGGCTTGTCGACGTATCGATCGCCTCGGCAGCGCAATCTGGCATCGAGCTTGCCCGCGTCGCAGTCGCTGCATTCACGTCCGCTTTCGCGGCCTTGCGATCGGCGAGGAAGGCCGGATCGGTCTGCAGCTAGCTCGTACAAGCAAGCCGACATCAAAGCTGATGGCGAAATCGCGCGCCGTTGCGCCTGACATTGTTGCCTGTCCCCTGCCAGCCGTGCCTGCGCCTGCGCGAGTGCTCCGGCTCGCTGCCGCACAGGCTCGCGACCCCGATCAGCAGGCGAATTCCGTTGCGAGCATTTCGTGCATGGGCAGCTTGCCCGTCTTGCCATTTCGCGCCAGTCGCAACCGGCTATGCTCCGTCACCGCCGATCACGAATCCCCTCGGGATTCGGCCTTGCAAAAAGCAACGATCCCGTGATCGCAGGCGCCTGTCCCGTAGGAAACGGCTCCAAGATCGCTGGAAACGAACTCAGCGCTGAATCAAGCCGGGGCAACCGTCATGCCTCGGAAATGACGCTGATAAATTGCTCCTTATCCAAATTCCGACCGCTGACGACTGCAATAGAGGTGCGGCCTTGCAGCAGACTTGGTTCGGCAAGCAAGGCAGCTAGCGCTCCGCCTCGCAGCGTTCCGGCATCCGGCTCACGTGTGCGATCCCTTCGGACTCGGCGCAGGCGGAACAAGCAAGCCCGCCGCGGCAAGTCACCTGAAGAACACAATCGGCCTGGCCAAGTCTGTAACGGCCCTGCACCGCGCCGAACGCCGGCGCGACCTGGAGCCCATCAAGGAAGTCGATCCCCTCGACAGGCCGCCGCCGCGCTTCCGGCTCTGGGACTTGGACCGCTGCGTCGCGCTCCTACGCCGTCATTTTATCGACGATCGGGCCGGCACGAACCTGCGCTGAATTCGCGCGCCGCGATCCGCTGGAAGGAATCGGCTTCGCGTGGCAGCGATCCGATGCGCTTTCCGCACCAGCCGGCGATCGGTGGCTCGGGGATGCAGAGGACGGTCACGCCATTTTTTCCAGAATGTCGCGAAGACCGTTTATTCTCTGCCTTGGCAAACCCTGCGGGTTAAGGCCGCTCATTGAATGCATAGATCGGGTGGCTCGAACCTCTGACGGGCTCATCCCGAATTCCTTTTTGAACGCTCGGGTGAAACCTGAGGGGTCTGCAAACCCCATTTCCTCGCCAATGGCTGCGATCGGGCGGAGATTGGTGCCCCTTGATAGCTCGGAATAACATTTCTTGAGACGCCGCCGCTGGATATAGTTTTTTACCCCGCCTTCGGCTTCCAGCAGGCGATAAAGCTGGGAACGCGACATACCTGCTTCTCGACACAGGAAGTCAGGACCAAAAGCGAGCCTATGGAGATTTTGATCGATTATTTTTCGAACGCCATCCTTGCGCACAACTGCGATCGGTGTGGCCGCCTGGGCAGCACTGTCTTTTGACGGAGCAATACAGGCAAGCACCATCCCCCGGACTGCGGATTGTAGAGCCGGGGTATTCGCTCCGGAACAAGCCCGTGCATTCCTCGCCAACAACACCAGGAAGTCCCCTAGTAGTTGGCCCATCGCTCCTGGAATCGCTCTTCCATCCATCCCGTCCAGGACGGCCGCGAGCTCCGGAAAGCTATCTCGTGGGAGATAAAGCTGAACCCGCTCATCGTCGTCTCTGACGCTCGTGAGCGTCCGCCCCAGCGAGGAAACGTAAGGTACTCCGGCAGGAACATCGATAGCACGATGACCGCCCACCTCTCCCGCCGTTCGCTTTCTGCCGACCGCGATGTTCCAATGGTCGATCGGATTTTGGCGAATGAGGCCAGCGCTTCTAATGGCTTGCAACCTGGGCGCTTGAACCCGGCTTAAGCCAAACCCGCCGAAGTTCCAGGTTTCACAGATAGCCACAAATCCTGCTTCGGGCTCGTCAATGACCGCATTGAAAACAGTTCCGAACCATCCGCGCCAAGCGTCGAACTGCTTATTCGGAGAAATTTCTTCTGTAGAGAATGATGCATGGACAACAGTCATCCAATTTCCGTCCATAACTAACAAATTATTCTAGGAAATAATTATCAGACCTTCCTATATCCCTACGTTAATCGTGTCAGTAAATCAACACTATGATCGAATTTATAGGATGCTAACGCCTTGGGATAGAAGATATCTTCAACAGGCAGCTCTCCGAGGAAGAATGCCGAATTGCGCACCGCCATAAAGTGAGCTCCCGGTCACCCGCAAACGCGACCGCGTGATCGTCGAGCGCGGCGGGCGGAAGATGATCGTCCGCGACAACGGCAGCAAGTTCACCAGCGATGCCAAACGATGCTGATCGTCACGTTGCACCAGGCTTCACGCGCACACGCCGCGCTACGAATCTTACTTGGGAACGATCCAGAAACGAGATCCGTTGCGGCTGCGCAGTTCAGCGAAGATGATCTCACCACTGTCCAGGCGCGCAATGTCGACGTCACAGATGGGTACAGCGCTCAGGGTTCTTAGTCCACG
The DNA here is from genome assembly GCA_900470095.1 of Hyphomicrobiales bacterium. GTDB lineage: Bacteria > Pseudomonadota > Alphaproteobacteria > Rhizobiales > Beijerinckiaceae > Allobosea. Next base: position 40,185 of record UBZM01000013.1, on the reverse strand, counting down.
AACGTCCGGTGAAAACCCACGGTCGCACCCCACGGGCTGCGCAAGGCCATCTCCGCACGGCTGGCAGAAAGCCAGGCCACTGCCCACGAACTCATGTCCATTACAGCGCATCGGACGCTTGAGGAGGTGGAGCGATACACCCGCGCAGCAAGCAAGCCGCAGATGGCCGATTCAGCGATGAAGAAGCTTCAGGCTCGCTGACAATTGTCCCACCGAAAACGGAAGTGGGACAAGAGAAGGAAAAAAGCCTTTAAAACAGGCTCATTTGGCCGCAATGGCGCTCCCTAGGGGACTCGAACCCCTGTTTTCGCCGTGAGAGGGCGTGATCTTCAAAGATTTTGTGTCCAGTACTGTCAACCCCGTCAAGCTAACCCATTGAGGATGCTTGCTCGGCCGTTCGTCGTAATCCATCGTGTCAACCATGGATATTTGACGAATATTCGACGACTGGACCGCACATGGCAAAGATTTTGAAGGAAGCTCCGCTAACGACGGCCGCAGCTCGGGCACGTCTTTCGGATGGCCTCCACTGGCGCCGGATGGACGCAGAAATCCACATCGGCTACCGGCGCACGGTTCGCAGGTCGGGCGCCTGGCTGGTCAGATGGCGCGCTGGCAAAGGCTACAAGCAAGAGCCGATCGGCACCGCCGATGATGCCATGCGCCCAGATGGGCGCGAGGTCTTCTCCTACGCACACGCAGAGGTCGAAGCACGACGGATCGTTAGCGTGCGTCGGGAAGAAGCTGCCCGAGCAGCCGAAGGCCCCGCTCTTCCTGACATCACCGTCGCGATAGCGGTGACGGAATACATCGCGCATCGGCAAGCTGGCGAGCGTGAGCGCCGAGGCCATCGGCCGCGCTCCTATGATGCTTCTTCGAGGCTTGGTTTGCATGTCACTGATGACCCGATCGCGGCTGTGAAGCTGATAGCACTCAGGAAGGATGACCTTCGCCAGTGGCGCGCTCGGATGACAGCCAAGAAGCTTGCTGCGTCATCGGTGACCCGCACTGCCAATGATCTTCGCGCAGCGCTGAACCTGGCGGCCGACATGCATTCCGCGCGGCTGCCGGGCACGGTCCTCCTTGAAATCAAGGCTGGCTTCAAGACGAAGGCCGCCGCTGCCGCACCAGCCCGCATGGCCGTCCTACGCGATGGGGAAGTGCTGGCGATCATCGCGGCGGCGCGAGAAGTCGATCACGAAACCGATCAGAACGGCGACCTTCTCGCGATGGTTAGCCTACTCGCCGCGACAGGCGCGCGATGGGACCAAATCGCACGGCTGAAAGTTGAAGACGTCAACCTCAGAGCCGGTCGGCTATCGATCCCCGTGAGTGATAAGGGGCGTGGCACCAAGTTGGTCTCCCACATCACCATACCGATCTTGCCCGACGTTGTCGCGCTGCTCCGTCCGCGCGCTTCAAAGCGCGCTTCAACCGCCCCCCTGCTTGAGCGCGATCGACTAAAACAGGTTGCCTTCGCTGAGTGGGTGAAGGATCGACGCGGCCCCTGGGGCGCCGCGTCTGACCTTGCGCGGCCGTGGCGCGTGATCCTCGCGCGCGCCGGCTTGCCGAGCGACGTGGTCCCGTATTCGCTTCGACATAGCAGCATCGTCAGGATGTTGCGCCAGAACGTGCCTGTCTCGCTCGTTGCCAAACTGCACGATACATCAGTCGAGATCATCGAGCGCCATTACGGTAAGTTCATCGCTAGTGCGCTCGACGATATTGCAGCGGCAGCAATGCTCTCGCTTAGCCCGAAGGTATCGGGCGTCGCCGACTTTGGAAAAGAGCGGGCTTCACGCCAAACGAAGAAGCCGGTTGCTGCGCAAAAACTCAAAACAGCCGCGCGTGACACTGTAAACGCGGCTTGACAAATCAAAGCGCCACCAACATCGTGTGTGCAGTCGCCCACGGTGACTTGGAAAACACCCGTTACACGCCCGGCTTGTCCTGGCAGCGCCCGGTCGCGCACGGATTTCCAAGTCGCTCGTCCGGCCGGGGCCGAGCTTCGAAACGAAGCAGGCAGGCCGATGACGAACGAAGCAGTTCCCCACGATAGCAGGGCAGCGGATGCCCCCGCTGATCCGATCGAGCGCGCCATCAAGGTGTACGCAATACCTCGCCGGTTGATCACCATATCCGAGACCGCTGGTCTTTTCGGGATTTCGCGTGCTGGCGTCTATGGGCTCATCAAGGACGGCAAGCTGAAGACTGTTCAGGCTCGCCAACACCAGCGTGTAGCTCCAACGGAGGCCGCACGTTACCTGATCGAGATCGGGGCTTGATCATGGGCACGATCGCAGAACAATTCCACGCCGCCTTGACAGCCAAGAGCGAGGCGGAGGCCATTCTCACCAACCTGCACGAACAGGCCAAGATCGGCAATCTGACGCGTCCCGAGCCGATACTTCGCCGCAACAGCTACAGTGTCGCAGAGGTTGCGACCATGATCGGCGTCTCTGCGTCGATGATCTATCGGCTGCTCGCCCGAGGCGAACTCGCCGGCTCAAAGGTTGGTGCGGCTATGCGCGTCAGCCGCTTCGAGCTCGTGCGCTACTCCGCCTCGATCAATCTCGAAGTCGATGATCGCGTTCTCAACGGAGGTACGCGATGAGCAGCCGCATTAGCCAATTCACGGCCGACCTTGCGGCCGCCCGCGAGCGCTACAACGAGATAATCGCCGCGTCGGAGGCGGCGTCGGATCGGGGCGGCCGTGGCCCATCTCCCGTCGAAATCGCCCACGCTCGCGAGATGTTCGAGCACTACGCTCGTCGCCTTGATCTCGCGCGCGATGAAGCGCGTCGCCCTTTGATATCGGCGATGGGGGGGACGCGATGACTGCGATCGTCGTCCCTTTCCCGGTCTCTCGCCGGCAGCATCACATCCGCAAGCTTGCGCTCCGCATGGCGAACGCGAGCCCTGCACAGTGCGAGTTCATCCTGCTTCAGACGCTACGTCGGTTGCGCGCCAGTCTTGAGGAAAAGAGTATCGCTCGGCCGCTCGTTGCCGCCCAACTGGCGTCGCTCGAAGCCAACGTCCGCCGAGAGCTTTGGGGCATTGTTCTTCGCGGCGAAGGCGGTGCGGCATGAAGCGCGCTACGGCAGTATTTCCGACAGAGGCAGGCACTTTCGCAGATGCCGTGATGAACGAGGTCGGAACTCGAAAGCCTCTAGCGTGCTGTCCGATCTCTGGCTTGCGAGAGCGATCGATGTGGTCACAGGCGCTGCTAACCAGTTCATTGAGTTCCAACGCCAAAGTGGTCGCCTGGCGGCTGACAGAGCACCTCAACCTGACAACAGGCCGTTGCGATCCTTCAATCCCAACCCTCGCGGCGGGATGCGGCATCTCCAAGCCCCACGTCGACAGGGGCCTCAAAGAATTGAGGGATGATGGATGGATCAGGCGTAAGGGCGCGCGCAGCTTCGAACTGCTCATGGACAACGTGTACGATCGCATCGCGGGCGATGCGGTTCAATCCTTGCGAACGAACGGCGGCACCCGCGCAAACCGTATCATCGAGGATGCGGTTCGCGAAGGTGATGATGATGCGATTGCGGATGCCAACCGCATCATCGGCGATACGCGAACCGCATCACCGGCGATGCGCAAACAGAGTAAAGAACAGGGGCAACGCCTCAAGGCGTTGCCTAACACTGAACTAGATAATGACACGCAACGCGACCGGGCGCTTCACGCGCCGGCCGCTGATGGCCGGAGGGAAGCCTGGGAAGATCAGCCGCCCCCGTACGGCCCGCCTCCATCTGATGAAAGGATGGAGCGCGAGATGTGCGACGCGATCGATGCGTATGAGCACCCGGAGTTCGATTGATCCTGGCGCATGTGTTCGCATCATAGGATTGGCGCGCAATGTCGATGAGAAAGCACCATTCGCGGCGTCAGCGCCGACGTGCGAAAGCCGCTATGGCCGGAAAGCGATCAGTTCGTCGACACCGCCGGAAGAGCGGCCGGACAGGCTCAATCCTCAGCAAGCGCACCCCAGCATCACGCGTGTCGTATTGGGCCAATACTCCGAACCCCGCTCCGCCCGACTGGATGCTCTAGGCGCCATTGCCGGAAGGGCTGACCGCATGCGCCTCGAAATCAGCGCAGACGACGACGTTCTCAAGCGCGTGGGCAATCGCCTGGCGGCAGCCTCCGACAATCGCGGAGCGCGAACAGCAATGGCTCGCGTCCTCAACCACGAAGGCGACAAGGGGCGCACCCAGATCAAGCGCTACCTCGCGCAGACTACCGGCATGAAGCCGTCGATGATCAACGTCGGCTTCCGGACTCGAAGGGCAAGCGCCTGGAACCTCGACTATGAGTTCAGTCAGCGCGGCTCAGAAACCAACCTGAATATGTTCCGCGCCAAGCAAGGCGCACGCGGCGTCAGCGCTGCACCATGGAACGTGCGGCGAGTATTCCCGAGCACCTTCACGATCCCCCGCTATGGGAACAAGGTCTTCAAGCGACTGACCGAGAACCGCTTCCCCTTGAAGCCCCTGTTCGGTCCCAACCTTGCCCGTGAGATCGTAAAGGGCGCACCCCGCGACGCATACGAGGCCATCCCCCTGCGCCTCGCTGCCCGCGTCGCGCATGAGCTCGACTTCATCGGCCTATGACCATGCTCTGCCAGCGCTCCCATCGAGCACACGCAGAGAAGGCCGCACAGCCCCGCGCCTGAGCCAGCGCCCTGCCTAGCGCCTTGACCGCCCACGCCTGCCAGCGCCCTGCCTACGCAGCGGGACGAGGCATGCGCGCCATGTGGAAAAGGTACTTTCGGGGGGCCTCCCATCATGCGGGGCTTGCGACCCCGGTAATCGCGCATATTCCTGTTTTTCATTTTTCCGCTTTGCTTGGCCCGGGGACGGGCTCGGCGGGCGGAATGCTGCCCGCGCCGGAAGGCCGAAAATGCCCCGAAAGAAGCCCGTATCGGCGGATATCGCGACCGAGATCAAGATCGTCCTCGTCGCTCTTGAAGACTTGCGGCCCAACCCGAGCAACGCTCGGACGCATTCCGAAGACCAAGTCGCGCAGATTGCCGGTTCCATGCGTCAGTGGGGTTGGACACCCCATCCTGGCCGACATGGACGACGACCGATCGATCGTCTCCGGCCACGGCCGGCGACTTGGCGCGCGGGCTGTCTATGCGGCCGGCGACATCATCAAACTGCCCGATGGGCGGGAGCTTCCGCCGGGCACGGCGCCGCGACCCGTTTCTGACACCCTGTACGATCGATTTTTCGTGCGCCGTCGCGAGCGGGCTTTATCCCCGCTGCGTCCTCGTCATGCAATCCCAGGGCGGCAAGAGCGAGGCCCTGCTCGATATCATCGGCGAGCGCCTCGACAACGCACCAGGCCCGACCCTGTACCTAGTGTCGAAATTGTCTTGCGGCGACCGCTAATCCTCTGGTTCAGCCCAAACCTCATGCTCAATGACCGCGAAATCGATGGCTTTAACGATTTTACCATGCTCGTTGAGAACCACAGACATATCGCTCGTGTGCAGGATACCGGCCACCTTAAAGGCATCCCGCACAAGGGACCCTTCGCTGCCAGCGATAGAGCCAATTTTCAAAAAATCACCCGAAACAAATTCGGTTTCGAAAGCAAGATCAGTAAAGATTTCGCCCGAAACGTCATTACCGTCGCGATCCACCATAGTTTGAGGCGAGCTAATCGCGAAACCGGTCGGGATGAGCGCCGCAACTTCAGGCGAAGTCTCAGCCAAGCGATAAGCTTCGGTTTCCGATTTGAATACATCCCGAACATGCTGTTCGTCTTGCTTGCGCCGGTAGATTTTTCTGATCTGTCCAGCTTCGCGATCGACAAATATCAGGCCATAGGCGCCTTCGGTCATGTAGACAAAATTCGATCCAGCAAGCTGGAGCCCTCGCGCTTCGTTGGCAAAACCCATCTCTGCTCACACCCTCTCGCTCGATTTCTCAATGCCGGTTCATGCCAGAATATTTCGATATGGTCAGCTCTGGCCACGGGCTCAATCAGCCGAGCGGGAGCCAAAGCGGAGCGCATCAACGCGGCTCCGAAGGATCTACCCTCGCAGATCAAACGCCAGAGTCGCCGTCCACGGCCTTCAAAGCGGCAACGACCACAGGCCGGACAAGGTCGCGCATGTCCTGGCGCCACTTCTCCGATGCTGTTTCCCATCGAAGCGAGCCCTTGTCACGCGCCGCGTCATGGAACGCGTGGGCGCCGGCCTCGACGGCGGCTTCAAGGCGATCCTCTGCCCGCTTGATCGAGGCCGATAATTCGGGGAATGCCTCGGCGAATGGCTTCGCCTGGGCAAGCTGCTCGTCCGCCGCCTCGGCGTCATCTGGGTCGGCCGCAATCTGCCGCTGGAGTTCGGCTTCTTCCGCGTCGGTCAAAGGCGGGTATTTCTGCTTTGAAGCCATGCGCTGCCCCCTGTGCGCATTGACGCTACGCGGCAGCGTAGCGCGCCTCAAGCGCGATGACCGCGAGATCGCGATACCGCGCCATCGCCTTCGGAGATGACGAGATCGGGTTGATCGTCATCGCCCGCAACGCCTCGACGTTGCCGGCTTCGGCGAGAGCCACGAGCGCCGCAAGCTTCGCCCTGAACCGTTGATGGGTCGCCGCTGAGAAATCCGGCGCGGCNNGCGGCATCCTCGCTCGCTGCGCGCTTGCCGAGGGGCTTCGTCGCCTTCGGCATTTCGGCTGCCGCCTCCTCCGGGCGGGCCGGCCCAGCGTCCCCAAACATCGGCGCGCGAGCCGCGACCTGCATATCTTTGGGGACCGGCACAGTCGCTCCGCTTGAGGTCACTGCGTAAATCAAAACGTCACGGCCGGGATTGTTGCCCCTTATCTCATCAGCCAGCCCGACCGCTTCTGCCAAGGTCTGGGCCTCCTTGCTGATCTTCGATGTTGGCGATCGACGCAGAAAAGCGGTGAAGCTTATTGCGGCTTCTACGGCAGCGCGATCCGCAGCGTCGGCGGGGTGCTGCTTCCGTTTGCCCATCCTAATGTCTCCCCAGCCGCTACACGATTTCGGACACATGCATTGAGTGAAATCCGGAGCAACTCCACCGCGAGAAGAAATGCATTCGCCGCAATGAAAAGAAGCGAATGAAATGACTGCAAAATCTGAGAAACAATCGCGGTGTCGGAGAGATTTTTTACTTCGGTTTTTCTCCATCGCGAACGACAAAAGGAGCGGCGAACACAGTCGCCTAGACCTCCTGACAACGCTGGCGGCGCAGAAATTCGCCGCCACCAGCCATTCCAAGGATGAGGCATTATGCTCCCTGCGCTGCGCAAGCTCTTGAACAGGCCCGACCCGAGCGCCGCCGAGCTTCAGCGTGAACTCGACAAGTTCGATGAGAGGTTTGCGAAGGCGAGCGTGGCCCTAGCAGGAGCCGAGGCCGCGCGTGGAGAGGCGTGGCGAGAGGGGGAAGTGGCGGCCCGCAAGAACCGCGAGTTCATCGCGCAAACCGCCGAAGAGCTTCGCGACATGGAGGCTGCTCGTCCGATGCTCGTTCGGCGTCTCGAAGAGCGCCGATCTGCTGAGGCGGATGCCCATCGACTTCAAAGATATCGGCAAGCCGAGGCGGCGTCGGCCCGCGCAAAGGATGCTCTGCTGGATCGCCTGCCGAAGCACATCGAAGAGCATTTCGCACTGATCCGGCTGCTCGAAGAGGCGCGGCAGCAGATCGAATTAGCAAACGCGAACCTTCCGCCGGACTGCGACGGAATACCCGATCCGGAAACCGAAATCCGCGACCTCGCCGCGCTGCCCCGTCAAGTATTGTCGGAAGCGCGCAAGATCGTGTGGTCGCGGACAGACGTTTATCCCGGAAAGCGCATCGATCCAGCCAAGGTCAAAAACTTCGAAGACCTCGGCGGCGGGCATGGGCGGTTTCCCGAGAAAACGCCGCATGGTCTTGAGGTTTGGGTTCCCTGCCTCGGGCACGTGGAAGTCACACAACAGGTCGCGTTGTTTGAGCAGGGCGAGCGGGGCAGTCGCCTGCGTGACATCCCAATGCCGGGGCTGCGCTACTACGAACCGGGGTATGCGCCTTTACCGTGGCACAGCCCCACCCCCGAGAGCGTCCTCTTTGCTGTGACGAACGCGCAGGAGCATCGGGTCATCCCCGATCGAGGCGAGCGCTTCATACGAAAGGAGGTCACGAGCGAACCCCTTCTAGCTCGGGAAAGCCGTCTTGTAGCGGCGGGCTTGCGTCCTAGCGATGCGCCCTCCGACCCATCGGTTCCTCGGTCACCAGGACGCGCTGCGCGCGCATCGTCCCACATGTCGCCAAATCAACAGCGCGACGACGGGTTCAAAGTATGACCGTGTCGTTTCGCCAGATCGCGAGCCGACTATACGGCCGAACGCTTCTCGTCCTGCCGCAGACGGCCCAGACGATCGAGAGTTTCGTTCGTGGCCGTATGCGGAATGGCGTCGTCGAAGCTGGCGGGCATGGCGGTTCACATGCCGAGCGTTCGGCCGAGACGATCGAGGCATTCGGCACGACGCAGGTGCCCCGCTCTTCGCAAGCGTAAATGCTCATCAAGGAGGCAGGGATGAAAAGGGCTAGATCACGGAATGATCAGATTACAGAAATCGCGCGTCAGGCTGCGATAATTGGCGTCGATTTTCATCCAATTTCGGCACTAATGACTGACATCACGCCTGAGCAGCTGCGATTACGGGTGCTGGAAGCCGCGCCAGACTTAGTCGACCGTCAGTTAGTCATCAGGGGTTTGCTCCCTAGACCAACACTCGATTTTGGTACGGTCGCATACCATGCATAGCGTGATCGTATCGATCGTCGATGAGGATGCGTCAGAAGAGCCTACCGAGGCGAACGTCCATTGTGGCTCGTCGGGTGGGCCTTTTGACGCGGTCGGCACAATGCGGTCCGACGCCGCCGAGTTCGCCAATATCGCCGTGATAGCGAAACGGCTGGGTGTCGAAATCGATCTCACAGCAGCTATCCAGCGCCGCGTCGATCCTCGGGTGCTTCGAAGTGCGGTCCTCGAAGCCATGGCCGCGCGAGACGAGGCGACTGCGATCAGCGCGATCGCGCCTACACCGACCTCGTCGGGGCTGCGCACGGAGACGAGGGCAACGCGCGAAAGTCCGATCGTTGCCGCTGCGAAGCAAGCTGCATCAAGTGGAGTGTTTCGCCGTGTCCATCGCTGAGAAAGAACCGGGGTCGGCAAAGCCGGGACGTAAGCCAAAACCGCCGCCAATGCGCCGCAACCGGAGCTACTTCGGTCCCGAGAAGATGCGCGCCGCCTATCGCGCAGGTCAGGGCTGGAATGCCGGCGAGATCGCCATGGAGATGGGCGGGACCACTGCCCGCAAGGTTCGCGACATGCTGCGGACGTGCAGCATCAAGCTCGTTCGCCCCTTTGGACGACCGAAGGCCGTCCAAATCCACTGCACCAACACTGATTTGCGTCTGCTCGAAGACGCCGCGTCAGATCGGGAGGTCGAAGCCGGCGATCTCGCGCTGCATATCATCCGCGTGCTCCTACAAGAGCCGGTGGTGATGGCGAACCTGCTCGATGAGGATAGGTGATGCCGCCCCTCTTCGTCGCCGTCACCCTTCCCGGCACCATCCTCGTGGTTGATAGCGAGACATCGGGGGGGACCTTCCTGATCCGCCGGCCATCGCAATCCGAGATGGCAGACTTGGAGGCGGCAGCGCAGGCCGACGACGCCGAAACGGCACTGACCATCGCATACGGCTTGGCAGGTCTCGATCTACGACAAGTCGCGCTGCTCGGCCCCGAGGCCCGGGCGGTTCTTGATCAAGCGCTCGGGGACCGTCTCGAAGAGGCGCGCTCCGCCGACATTCAATATCAACCCTCGCGAGGACTTTAGAAATGTCAGATGACAGCATTCAGGCCGCCGGCACGGTACCGAAATTCGTCGCAGGCAAGGCGCGCACCGAGACTGTCCCGCTCGAATGGCCGATCGAATACGATGGCAAGGTCTATGCCAAGATTACCGTCACACGGCCGACAAACGCCGCCCTCGAAGAATGGCGGAACCACCTCGCTGAGAAGCGCAGCGCGGGAGGGGATATCAAAGGCGAGCGTCTGCCAATGTTCGACGCCCCGAAGGCGGTACTCGATGCGCTCGATCCGGACGATGACGACATGGTTTCCGAGATCGCTGAACGTTTTTTGCCCCGCCGCTTCCGGGTCGGCTGACCGACCGCGCGTCGCCGAGGGACTGGAAGCTCTACGCGTTCTTCGTCATGGCGCAGAGCCACGGCGGGATCAGCTTCGAACGGATCGAGCGCATGTGCTGGCACGAGTTGATTGAGCTATGGGGCGCCGCCCGGATCATGGCTGGCATCAGGCCGGAAACGGAGTAGCCCCGTGGGAAATCTCACATCTACCCTGGCCGTCAGGCTGCTCGATGGCGTTTCGCGGCCGGCGAAGTCTGCTGCACAGGGCCTCGGCGTAATCACCAAGGCCACCGAAGCCCTTGGCAAGATCAAGGGTTTCCGCGAGCAGACCACGCGCCTTGACGAGATGAGCCGCGCCCATCAGAAGGCGCGCGAGACCGTTCGCGGGCTCGCCTCGCAACTTATTTCGACTGAGGCGCCGAGCAATCGTCTCAAGGTCGCGTATGAGCGCGCCACGCAGGCCACCGAAAAGCTCGGCAATAAAATCGAATGGCAGAAAGCCCGCGTTCGCGGCGCTGCCTCCGAGCTTGAGCGGATGGGCGCCGCGACGAATAATCTCGCCGGAGCCGAGGCCCGACTACAGGCCAATATCGACAAGGCCACGGCTGCCATGCGCCGGCAGGAGGCAGCGGCGGCGCGTTCGCAGCGTCGTCGGCAGGCTGTGGGCACGACGGCAGCGGGCGGCGCGGCAGTCGTCGGCTATCGGGCGCGTCGCTTCGGCACGGAGGCGGTTCAGAGCGCCGGATCGTTCGACACCGCCGTTCGGACGCAGCAGTTCGCGACCGACATCAAAGTCGATGACCAGAAGCGCGTCTTGATCCCGCAGGCGGAGCGCATCGGCCAAGACACGAAGTTCAGCAATCAGGACATCGTGCAGGCGCAGACCGAGTTCGCAAACGGCCTCGCGGCTCAGTTGAAGCGGGCCGAGGTGATTGCTCCCATCATCGAGCAGGCCAAAAACTACGCCCTGACGTTGAAGGACGTCACGATGACCGACGCCGCCCAAGCAGTGCGCGGCTTCCTGCTCTCGCTCGGCAAGGACATCTCGTCGCCAGAGAAGGCGGACAAGGAGGCCCGTCGCGCGTCGAACATGATGATCCGGTCCTCGAAGATCGGCGGGTTGGGCCACGAAGACTTGCAGATGTTCATCCAGCGCGGCGGTTCCGCCGGCCGGCTAGCCGGTCTCTCGGATGAGACGATGCTCGCGCTCGCGGTCGCCTTGAAGCGCAGCAACATCTCCGGCGACCAAGCTGGCACCGCGTTGCGCACAGCTTCGTCGAAGCTCGTTGCGCCGGGGCGGAAGCAGCTTGCGGCCATGTCGTCGGCCGGCATCCGCTTCGAGGATTACGCGAAGCTGTCCGGCGGCGGGCTGTCGGTCGATAATTTCGACAAAAAGTTTCAGAACGACTTCGGCAAGAAACTCAGCCCGTCCGTTCGCGCGAAGTTGCAGGAGGCTTTCGAGGACGAGGATATCGTCGGCGACGTCGGCAAGTTCACCGCCGCTGTGAAAGAAGCCGTCGAACCGATGTTCGCTAAGACGCGCGAGGGAAAGATCGCAGCGAAGGATGCCGAAGCGATCTCCCGGAAGACTGGCGAGTTCTGGCGTTTCGCCATCGAGAGCGTCGATACGGAAAGGCTGTTGCAGGACATCATCGCGAAAGACCCGTCGCTCGGCGTGCTGAACGCCATCATGACGGACAAGCACGGCAACAAGTTCGGATTGGTCGCGAAGGCCTTCGAGCAGTTCTTAAAGGACAGGCAAGACCTCAAGAGCGTTGCTCCGGACTACGGCGACAAGGCCGCTGCGCTGCTGCAAGGAGGCCTGGGCGGCGCGATCAATCAGCTTACCGGCTCGATCGAGACGCTAAAAAACCGCCTCGGCACCGAAAACGAGAGTTGGCTCACGCCGACCATTAACAAGATGGCCGGGTCGATCGACTGGCTCACGGAGCGCGTCAAGCAAACCCCGACGACGGCGGCGGTTCTTGGCGGCCTCGGCGCGGGAGCTATGGCGATCGGCGGCACGTTCAAGTTCATCAACGACATATTGGGCGGGAACGCCCCGGCCATCGCGCTGACGGGCTCAGCAATGGCTCTGACCAAGTCAGCTTTCGCTCTAGACGCTGCTGCGGCGACATTGGCCGTAGGCGGCAAGGCAGGGGCCGTGAGTGCGGTAGCCGGTGGCGCTGGGGCCGGCACAGCGGGCGGCATTGCCGCTGGCGTGACGGCAGCAGGCGCTCTTGCAGCCGGGGCGGTGGCTGCCGGCGTCGCGATCATCATGCAGGACCACAAGCCTGCGGGGGCCGTGACCAAAGCCAACGCCCTGCCGGGGCAGGAGCACGACGACGCGCAGCGCCGACGCCGGGCAGCCAACGAGGCGGCGCGTCAACGCATCCTCGAAACGCGCCGGCAGGTCGAGGGCTTGCCCGAGGCGGGGGAAGAGGCAGGAACCGAGGCGGGCAACAAGGCTGCGGCTGGTGTCGCAGCGGGCATTACTGCCAACGGGCCGAAGGTGGATGCGGCGGCGCGGTCGCTCTGGTCAACGTTCATCCGCCATTTCGGCGCAGGCATCGATGTCCCCGTACGTGTCACGCCTGGTGCTGGCCCGGCATCCCCTGCAATCCCGCCGGCTGCTGCTGCACCCGTATCGGGCAAGACGGCATCTGTCGGGCGGATCAACAACAACCTGACGATCAACACCGGCAGCGGCGATCCCAACCAGATCGCGTCGGCAGTGAGCAGGGCGGTGGGCGAGAAGACCGCCGAGGCGCTGCGCGCCGCCTTCTCCGATAGCGGAGTGGGTTGATCCGATGGAACGGCGAAAAGCAATCTATTCTATCTACATAGAGGGCAGTGACGTCTCATCGGGGTTCGTGTCTGTGGTGACGTCGATCACGGTCAAGGACAGCGCTGGGCAAAGCGCGGACACAGCAAACATCGACCTCGACAACTCCAATAGTCAGATCAGTTTCCCCCGTGTGGGCGTGAAGATGGCGATCGGCCTGGGCTGGGAAGGAACAGCCCCGATCCTTCTCTTCGAGGGCTTGGTTGACGAAGTGCGGAGCACGGGCGGGCGCGGCCAGGGGCGCATGATGTCCATCAGCGCGAAGAGCGCCGACACGCGCGGGAAGCTCAAAGAGCCGAAGGAAGAGCACAAGGACAGAAGTTCACTCGGTGATGTCGCGAGTGCATGGGGGAAGGACGCGGGGCTCAACGAAGTAAAGGTTCATCCCGACCTCGCGAAGATTGAGCGACCTTATTGGTCGATGGAGAACGAGAGTTTCCTACAGTGGGGCGCGCGGGTCGCGAAGGAGGTCGGAGCAACCTTCAAGGTGATGGGGGAACGGGCAGTTATGACGCCGCGTTCCTCTGGCAAATCCGCCTCCGGGAAAGGCCTTCCGAAAATCCGGGCTGAATGGGGAAGGAACCTCATCAGCTGGAGCATTTCACCGATCCTGTCCCGGCCGGCCTTCAAGAAGTTCGAGGCCCGCTACTACGACCCGAAGGAGGCCAAGTGGAGGCGCGAAACCTTTGAAGCCAAGGAGGTCTCGGAAGGAATAGAGGCGTCATCGACACTGCGCTTCGTTAGGGCCGATAAGGAGACTGCGAAGGCCGAAAGTGAAAGCTATGGCAACGAGAGCGACCGCGAGAAGGGCGGCGGGTCCGTCACCATCGATGGCGATCCCACCGCGCAAGCGGAAGCGGAATGCGAGCTCATCGGCACCGATCCGGGTGTTGACGGGACATATCGGATCGAGACCGCAACGCACAATTACACGCGCAGCGGCGGCTACACCACGGACCTCGATCTGAAGCAGCCGAAGGGCGATGCCGGCAAGGACAATCGCAAGTCCGAGAAAGCCGGCAGCGCGGTCGGGTCGGCGAAAACGCTGACCAGCAAAAACAACTCAGCGGTAAACACCACTGACGGCGGCAATTCTGCAACCGCCTGACCAGCATCAGTGGGCGATCATTATGATTTCCGCTGATTGCCCGGGGCTGCTCTATCCGCGATGCTGATGTCTCGGATGGAGCCCCTATGCCTCACAGATCGTTTGCGGCCGCCCTATTCGCAATGCTGATGTCGGCGCCGCTCGCCGCTGCCGAAATCGCCCATCAGCCTGTCGGCGAGGCCGCTGGCTTCATCATAGTCCAAGGCCAGATCGAATTGGGCGATGAGATCGCCTTTACCCGAGCGGCTGATCGGTACGAGCGAGCTGTTGTCCTGATGGTAAGCCCCGGAGGGAGCGCGGTCGCAGGAATGGCGATTGGCGAGACCATGCGGGCTCGCCGCTTCTCGGCGGGCGTCGCGCCGGGAACGACCTGCGCGTCAGCGTGTGCCCTGGCGTGGCTCGGCGCATTCAACCGCTACATGTCCGCCACATCTCGCGTCGGCTTCCATGCGGTGTATGTCACCGACCGGGACGGCAAAAGGGTCAGCAGCACCGGCAACGCCTTGGTGGGTGCCTATGCCCAACGGATGGGTCTGCCTTCGGCAGCGATTGACCTTATCGTGCGCGCCGATCCGGACACGGTCGAGTGGCTGACGCCGGCCAAAGCCAAGGCGGCCGGCATTGACCTGCGGCTCCTTGAGGTTGCAGCGCCTGCCGAGAGCGCGCCTGCTCGGGCACAGTACGAGCACTTCGTCACCGGGCTTGATCCGCTAGGAGACAACTGGCTCGCGCTCAAAGCAGAGCCAGACATTCGATCTAAGCGCCTGGCCAAACTGCCTCCGGATATCCCCTTGCGCGTTATAGGTCGCTCGGGACGTTGGGCCGGCGTCGAGTTGAAGGATGGGCGCTTCGGCTGGGTCGCCATCGAATACGTCGGCTGCTGCCGACGCTAGCTCTGACGGGCTCTGATTGCTGGATCGTAAGAGCGGATCACTCACACAATCATAAAATTCCAAACTCTTCGGTGCCACGAAATTTGGAAAACCTGAATTCCCCAACGAAGTCAGTATACAAAATTTTGCATTTCCAAATGAAAGTAATTTGGAAAATTAATAGTTGATTTAACCAGAATAAACGCTTGAATGCACCTATCGCAGTGCGCGATTGGAGGTGCCGGATGGCAAATATTTGCTTCACGTTCGAGATCGATGGGCGGTTAGCCTACATGGCCTACACCGACGCGGCTGACGCGAGAGATAGGCTTGGGAAGGGCTTGGATTTAGTCGAGGATGGCGGCCAGATACTTCGGCCGAACTCGACTGTTTCGATCCGACCGAGCAACCGCGAAGAGATCGACGCATTCCTCAGATTGGCTGCCAAAACTTGCCTGGCGGGTCGAGTTGATTGGGAAGACATCATGGACGGTTTCCCGATTTTCCTCATCGAGGGTTCGGACCCGAATTTTCCCGAGGAGGATATCAACACCGGCCTTCCTCGCGGGTGTTGCTCTGTTTCCGGGCTGGAACAATCCGGTCGCGCCCAACGGTATTTTGCTGTCGACGTTGAGGACCTCAGCGCCCTCTATAGGGGCGCACCGATAGCGCCTCGCCCCGTGATCCAATCTATCGAAGCGGCGGCTCGGCGCGCAAAAATTGCCTGCTAGCTGAGAGTTCGCCTGCCGCGGCCATCCCATGTTGTGTACCTTAGGAGCCGCCAGTGGCGTTCTTCTCCATTACATCAACCGTGCTTTCAGAGACCGGATCGAACGTTGTCTTCGTTTTTCGACCCGACGATCCATCGATCGCCTCCGAGGCGGCATTGGGCGGCGCGCTTGCAGAGCACGGTTGCATCACGGGGACGCGGTGGAAGTTCAGGGGGGCTCATGCGCGCCTATTTGATCCGCGTCGGGTCGTGATCGGAGTCTCCGGGATCGTCCAGGCCACGCAGTTCATTCACGCTTGTACAGAAGGCGCACCGGAGCCCTCAGATGGTTGACGATGAAGATTTCCCAGCCGATCGCAACCGGCCTCCCCCAATCTTCCTCGACTTCATCCGCGCGCTAGCTAAGGCTGACGCAGTGCGCGATGCTGCCGCAGCGGCGCTAGAAGCCGCACCGCCAGCATGCC
The DNA here is from genome assembly GCA_900470095.1 of Hyphomicrobiales bacterium. GTDB lineage: Bacteria > Pseudomonadota > Alphaproteobacteria > Rhizobiales > Beijerinckiaceae > Allobosea. The sequence goes on along the minus strand of UBZM01000013.1, from coordinate 23,982 downwards.
GGCCCCACGAAAGGAAGATCGACAAATACTGCGCAACTCAATCAGCCAGGCGCCGAAATTTGGATCAAGGCGGCTCAGGCGGCAAAAAGCCCGCCGACCCCGCCGGCCAAAATGGAGGGAGAACTCGCGCTTGTCTCGCTCCACGTGCGGGGCCTCAGTAGCTGCAAGGCAAATTCGGTGGGCGCAAGGAACCATGCTTCGCGTGGGGCCCTGTCTAGCCGTCCGGGAAGATTGGCGGACTAATGGCCTGGGGACACGTCGCCCCGCCGCCTGCCGTTAGTGCCGTGTCTGTGCTAGGTCGATGTCGTGCAGAGAAGGTAAAGCTGTGCGGACCATCGATAGAGTTACGATCGTAGATGAGATCGGACGTGAGCTTCAACGCCGTTTCGGGTTTGAAGATATAGACGTCTTTTTGGCGGGCTTCGCCCTGAAGAAGCCCGAGAATGTTACAATGAACAGCAAGCGGCTCTACGCCAAGGCTGGTCTGGCCGCAGCGAGCAATGAAGTTATCTTGCAGATTGCGCGTGAACTGGACATTCAGACACAGGCCACTGTGGTACCGCAAACGGCCCCGGCCGCCGTCGCTCCATTCACAGTTTCCAAGGTTCCCGAGATGACCGAAGGCGACCGCCTGTTCGCGCTGCGCGACATAGCTCTTGCGAATTTCACCGGCGGCAATTGGCGCGAGCTTGGTCTCTTCACCAACGCCGATGACATTGTCACCGGACATCATCGGTTGCTGAGAAGTATGAGTTTCAGCGATCCAGACTACGAGGAGCACGTGCTTCCCGTCCTCATCTCGATCCACAATCGCGCTCCCGAGAACCTAGCCAAGATGGAGGATTTCGTTCGGAAGCGGTTCGAGATCGGGGAGAGCATTTCGAGCGGGAAGAAGGCCGGGAGAACGATAGTATTCCAGCCGAAGGTCTTCGATATCCCGGAAGCGCCGATCGACCCGATGCTCATCTCGGTGATGATGCCGTTCAACGCATCAATGAAGCCAGTCTACACAGCGATCGAGGCCGCTGCGACGGCGACGGGATACAAGTGCCAGAAGGCCGATGACATCTGGGAGCACTCGGCGGTCATCCAGGACATCTTCTCGCTCATTTTTCGCAGCTTCATTGTCGTCTGCGACTTCTCCGGACGGAACGCCAATGTCTTCTACGAGGCCGGCGTGGCTCACACGCTCGGCAAGCACGTCGTGCCGATCTCACAGAGTGACGGCGACATCCCGTTCGATCTCCGACATCATCGCCAGCTAAATTATCTTGGAAACGGCGAGGGTCTGAGGGATTTGGAGACCCGCCTAGCCGAGCGCTTCCGCACTCTGAATACGCAGCGCTGACAACAGGCGGCTCGATGACACCGGAGATCAGAGCTTCCCTCCAGAATGATTTTGCTCGCAGCCGGGTCCTTTGGGAAAAAATCGTTAAATACTCCTTCGTGGCGAACGGGACTGCCCTAGGCATATCTGTCGGAGCCCTCAGCAAAATCAGCGGACAGCAGCCGCTCGCCCAGATCGGCAAGTTTCCACTGATCGTGTTCTTTTGCGGCCTGCTCCTCTCCGGATTTCATCTGCTATTCGCCTACGTCAGCCAACTTGGATCGATACGACAAACGTTGGACGTCCAAGTAGGGGAATTAACTGCCGAGATCGAGAGAACCCGTGGGCAAACGAAGGACGGCGGGTTGATTTCGCCGGATATTAGCAAGTTAACTCGCGATCTTGAGCGGCTTAATACCGCTATATCTCAAATAAATGAGGAAGAAAAACCTCATGATTTGAAGCTATACCGACAGGTCGAGGAAGCGCTTCTATTCGCGTCTTATGGCTGCTTCCTTGTGGGGGTTCTGGTTGTGATCTGGCGTATTTAGGCGGCCCTGGTCGATCGCCTGCCTCCATTCCAAATGTGGCGTACCGGATGTGCACAACCCGCGTTGCAGCCTATGCGAGCGAGAGGCCGCCGGGCAGGATCGAGCCAGCAGGGGGACTGGCATGTCGATCCATCATAAGGCGCTCGCCGACATCGCATGGGCTGACATCGAGACAGTCGCTCGGGGAGGTGAACCCGAGAACGCACTGCTCGAATTCAAGGGCCTGCTGCCAGAGAAGAACGGTAGGCCCCACCCCTGGTATGACGGACGCGATCAGATCACTGATCATACCCGCGACGAACTGGCGGCAGAGATCGTCGCGCTCGCGAACGCATATGGCGGTCGGCTGATCATAGGTATCAGGGAGACACGGGACCGGCCGCGCAAGGCGGACGGCGTCGAACCACTTCCTCGTTGCGAGAAATTCGCCGAGCAATTTCAGCAAGCCTTCGGTTCGATTGTCGACCCTCCAATCGGAGGCTTTCAGATACGAGCCATTGTCGACCCCGCCGCCGATGGTGCTGGCGCAGTAGTCATCGCCGTGCCGGCGTCCGATCTCGCCCCGCACGGTATCGGCCGTCCGCCGGCCGCATACGTACGGCGCGGCGCTTCCTGCGAACCTATGACCATGCGGGATTTGCAATCAGTGTTCTGGGATGCGCGCACACGGCGAGAGCGGGTCGACGCCATTCGATCGAGCCATTCCGCAGAGATGGCCAATATGTCGCTCATTAGGCAGGACCACGGCCTGATTGATCGCAACGGGTCGTCAGTTTCTCCTCGGACTGAAGGCCTTTTTGTGCGGGTTTCTGCAATCTCCCAGTCTCCCCTTTCAATCCATCCATTCCCGTTCGAGCATTGGCGCCTCTCGTTGCGTCCGCAAATCCGCGACCTTAGCGAAAATGCTCCCGCATTCGATGACGGCTATTTTGGCAGCGCGTGGACCCGCGCTGCTCACGGCGCGTGGTGCGTCGATGACGGGCCAGGCAAGTGGTCGGTGCGAGACGACGGCACAATCTCTATAGTCGGATTTCGTCCAGGGCACACAGGCTCAAGGCCGGACGTACAAACAAACTTCCATGCACCGAGTTGGTACACGGCGCTAATCGCGCAGGTAATGATCATGACGGATAGATTGCGCCGCGATGCGGGACGTCCCGACGTACCAATTGAGATCGATGTCGAATTCTTGAGTAACGGCAACGTTATCGGGGGTGGAGAAGGCGCATATCGATACGGCGGTGATCGAATGGGAAGACAGTCGCGCTCCGTGACTATAGGCCCAGCATTGCTCACGGATCGGGCCAGCATGGCAAACGTATTTGAGCGCCTCGAAGAGGAGGTCTGGCACTCCTTTGGACTGACCGCCTTTGAACGCAACGAGGTCGATTTTCAGAAGGCCTTCGCGAGGTACGCTCCTGCGCAGCCCTAAGTGATTGGGGAACGGCGACACCGCCGTAACCAACCAGAACGCTAATTGTCGCTAATTGACGGAGGTTGAGCATGCTGATGTGCTCAACCGCCCTGTCGGTCACGCAGTTTTAAGAAGCGAAGGAACCAAGAACCGATGCATCGCGTAACATCATTTGGCTATAATAGCGTCCACGTCTGAGTGCTCGTCTAATGTCAGAGCGTCCGCGTCGGTCTCCTCCTCAACGATCACACCCTCAAGAAACTGGCTGTGGCGTTCTTGCAGATACTTGATGGCGGCACTTTCATCGGCTGTGTGCTGAAGGTGTTCTTGAAAGAACTGCAACCTAGCTCGGTTTTCCTCTATCAGTTCGCCCCAGGTTTTGATCCCCACAGTTACGTTCGGCCCTCGCATAATAAGTCGACGTTCAGGATCTGGCCCAGTATCCATTTCACTCCTAGCATAGTCATCATAAGCATTAGAAACCAACCAGAAATGCCACCTAACTCCTTTTACAGTTCCAAATCTTTCATCTTTAGTTACAGCAATCGCATACTTCTTTGCCTGCGTAATCTCATCGGCTCCAATCTTTATCTTGGGAGCCTTTAACTCAACAACCATGTGCTCGATATCATTTGCGCGATGACGTCTTGTCGCGCGTGAGAACATCAAATCGATGATACCCCGTGCTTTGCCGATAACCTTAACCGGATCGTCGATCGAAATATCAGGATCAAGATATTTTTTATGTTTTTCTAGAACCCGCTTGAGGTCTTGGTCGCTCACCCACAAATTATACTCTTCTCCAAAAACCCAGGTATTCTCTGCAAGGATTTTGTGAAGTTGAGTTCTTTCTTTAAGTCGACCTTTAGTTTCAGCATCGAAGACTATACTCTCAAGCGCTGATATGAATTTCAATCGGTCTGCAACGGTCTTTGCCGCCGTTATAATGGCTGATAATGTCGTTTCCTGAAGGAGACCCGCTAGTTCCTTCTGCTTTCTTGCTGGAAGATCAAGCACTTCCTTCAAGATCATCTGAAGTTCATGCGGCCCTCGTTCGATTGCGTTTCTAAGCATTCTAAGGTGAAGAGCACGCGTCGTAGCCGATAAGGCTCCAATATCCGGCGAGTACTCCTGTACGCTTACTGCAACAATATCAAAAACCTGCCGCTCTGCCTTCTCAACGCTGGAGGCCGGCTCCCCATGATAGGGATAAACATCGGCAGCCTTCCATTCATCGACAACCGAACGCGCACGCTCTGCTGCGCGCTCCCGAAAGTAATCCTTAATCACATCTCTAGCAAGATCTACGGACTGCTTTAGAGAACTATCCAACTCGGCAAGAGCTAATCGATCATCATTATGAAGCTCTGTAATATAGGACGATTTAAGGTAGGCTGAGAACGAAAAACCCGGGACGTGGAAGCGAGCCTCGACCTGCTCAAGCGGAAATCCTCCCTCCGTACAGAGATACAACGTTCTCTTTGTATCAGATTTCCATTCTATAATGTGAAGTTCTGCTTTATGTTTATTTCCAAATTGATCAATAATATTCTGTATCGGCAATTCGAATTGACTGGCAATAGCAGCGTCTGCATCCAATTTCTTTCCATCGATGCTAATAGAGACATTTTTATAATTAATCAGATAGAGCGCAAACATTTCGACGAGGTCTTGAAGCCCCTCCTCGCTGCCGAACGTCTTGAAGTCGCGATTGATGTCTTCGATCTTAACGATAACGCCCGGTCGGCGGTTGGGGGCGGGCAGTTCTTCGCCAATAAGGACGTCTTTGAGATTGGTATCGAGCAACCTTATTTTGAAAGCCAATGTCTGGTCACCAGAGGCGTAGCAAACGTCCCATGTGGCAGCTTTCCCAAGCGCAAATGCTTTATAGCGCCCTCGACCTTCTTGTCCGTGGACCTGCCGCTTTCCGACTTTGGTCTGCCGTGTAACGCGTTTCCAGGAGCCACCGAGATTGCCGAATAAGTCTTTTGCCTCCGACCTGGCGAAGCCCGTTCCATCATCGTAAATCACAATCTCGGAAAGCCCCCCAGCCAGATCGTTGCGAGCTAGTTCGACGACCACGTTGCTCGCGTCAGCATCGAGGCTGTTCCAGATCAGTTCCGCTAGCGCCGGAGCAGGCTTTGCACGGGTTTGGCGCGCGAGAAAATCGTCCTGGACGGCGATCGAGACATGTTCAACTTCTGACATTAGTCGGCCTACTCCCTCGCGTTTTCCGATTGGTATTCTGGCCCGTCGACTGCGGCAAGCACATCGGCTTGGGAAATCGCAGACTTAAGATGGAGGGTTGAGCTTTCGCCCCGAGGCTTGCTCGTATGAGTGCGCTGCAGGACAGCGCATCCGCATAGGAGCGCGTCAATGCGCAGAAACTTGGCCGCAATTTTTACATGGCTACCCGCTTGCGCGCTTGCGCAGTTCTCAGACCTGGATCGGCAACTCATCGACAACCCAAAGGCGCATCTGGAATTGCCGCGCCAAGTCACCGGCATGGACTGTCTGGATACCGGCTCCGGCGACTTCATCTGCTACAAGGACGTGGGTGGTACGATCCTTTCGATCGAAGCGCCGACCATCGGTCCGGCATCGCTGCCAGCCTTCGTGAAGGCACTGCGGCAGTCATGCCGACGCGGCGCCGACCTGGGGAAGGCAGCGTGCCAGGCGACCGTCTCGTTCCATGGGCAATCGGTTGATGTTGATCGCCTTCGGCTCGAAGCCCGAGGCCCGCTCGTCCGCCGCGTCGCCTTTAAGGCAGCAACCATCGAGATCAGGACGGCGAGACCGTAGGCTGTTTGCCGCTCTTCGGAGCGGCGAAACGTCCCACGCGTATCATCGCGTTAATAGCGGCTTATTTGACGGATATCAGGTCGAACAGCGCCGAATGGGTGTAACCCATTGAAATTAATGGCGCTCCCTAGGGGACTCGAACCCCTGTTTTCGCCGTGAGAGGGCGACGTCCTAGACCGCTAGACGAAGGGAGCAGCGCGGCACGGGCGGTGTTTAGTCGGGCTTCCGCGCCGCTGCAACTGTTTTCGTGCACAAATCTTGGGATAAAACGAATGAGGGCCGACGATGCGCTCGCCCGCCCTCATGGTTTCATGCGTCGCAGCCCCCGATCAGGCCGCTTTTTTCCGCCAGCGAAGGGTAGTCCGTATAGCCCGCGGCGTCGCCGCCATAGAAGGTCGCGACATCCGGGGTATTGAGCGGCGCGTCCTGCTGCAGCCGCTTGACCAGGTCGGGATTGGATATGAACAACCGGCCGAAGGCGATCAGATCGGCCCGGTCCTCGGCCAGCGTCTCGATTGCGAGTTCGCGGGTGAAGCCGTTATTGGCGATATAGGCGCCCTTGAAGGCCTTGCGCAGCGCCAGATAATCGAAGGGCAGATAGTCGCGGGCCTCGCGCGTCGCGCCTTCGACGACATGGATGAAGGCGACCCCGGTCTCGTTGAGCCGCTCGATGAGATAACCGAACAGCGCCTGCGGGTCGCTGTCACGCGCATCATTGGCGGGACTCACCGGCGAAATGCGGATGCCGATGCGCCCCTTGGGGAACACCGTTGCCACGGCCTCGATCACCTCGAGGACGAGCCGCACGCGATTCTCCAGCGAGCCACCATAGGCGTCGCTGCGCTTGTTGGAGCCGTCACGAAGGAACTGGTCGAGCAGATAGCCATGCGCGCCATGAAGCTCGATGCCGTCGAAGCCGGCCGCCTTGGCGTTCTCTGCCGCCCGGACATAATCGGCAATGATGCCTGGGATCTCGTCAGCCGCGAGCTCGCGCGGCTCGGAGACCGGGGTAAAGCCGCTTTCGATATAGGTCTTGGTATTGGCCGGGATGGCGGAGGGCGCGACCGGCGCCTGCTGGCCGGGCTGCAGCGAGACATGGCTGACGCGCCCGACATGCCAGAGCTGGGTGATGATCTTGCCCCCGGCCGCATGGACCGCGTCTGTCACGTGCCTCCAGCCGGCGATCTGCTGGTCGCTATAGATGCCCGGCGTCCAGACATAGCCCTGGCCCTGCCGCGAGATCTGCGTGCCTTCGGTGACGATCAGCCCGGCGCTGGCGCGCTGGCGGTAGTACTCGACATTCAGGGCATTCGGGGCATCGCTGCCCCGCGTCGCGCGGTTGCGCGTCAGCGGCGCCATGACGATGCGGTTCCTGAGTTCGATCTCGCCGAGACGGAACGGAGAGAACAGGGAGGCAACATGATCAGCGGACTGGCTCATCGGATGGTTCCTCTTGGCTCGCGGCCCTTGCCATGAAGCGATTGAAAACCGCATGGCGCGACAAGTCACCCCGCCTCGCCATGCGCTGGACGCAAGAGGAGATAGGACTTGCTTGCGGAATTGGCAGGGCCACAAATGCTGGCAAGGAATGAAAGCAATGCAGCCGCTCATTCCGGGCCGGGATCGATACGGACATGGTCGCGCAGGGCACTGACGAGAGAAAATCCTTCTCCTTGACCGGCACCGGCTATCGCTGGCTGAGCGCTGTTGGGACCGCCTCCCGGCTTGGCTTGTGCAGCGCGATCAGCCTCGTCTCCGCCGTCCTGCGTTGCCTGCAAGGGAGCGACAGCCGAGGCGCAGGGCCTTTGCCCGGCTTGCTGGAGCGGAATTGGCTTCATCGAGCGGCCCTATTGCGAACGCCTCGGCACTCCCTTCGCCATCGATCTCGGCGATGGTGTCGTCTCGCCTGCGGCGATCGCCGAGCCGCCGGCCTTTGCCCGCGCGCGTGCCGTCTGTCGTTTCGACGGTACAGCGCGCGAACTGGTTCACCGCCTGAAATACGGCGACCGCCTCGAGCTCGCGATCACGCTCGGCCGGATGATGACGCAGGCTGGCCGCGAAATCCTCATCGAGGCCGATTGTGTCGTTCCGGTGCCGCTGCACCGCACGCGCCTCTGGCGCCGTCGCTTCAACCAGGCCGCGGCACTCGCCCAGGTCGTCGCGCGCCAGAGCGGCATCGCCTTCGCCCCCGACGCGCTCACCCGCGTCAAGCGGACGAAACAGCAGATCGGCCTGACGCGCCCCCAACGTGTCGAGAACCTGCAGGGCGCCTTCAAGGTCCTGCCGTCGATGAGAGCCACGATCGCGGGCCGCCGCATCCTGCTCATCGACGATGTCCTGACCACCGGCTCGACCGCCAATGCCGCCGCACGAGCTCTGTTGCGCGCCGGCGCCAGCGACGTCGATGTCCTTACCTTCGCGCGGGTGGTGACGGATGGCTGATGGCACACTACATGATGTGCCAGGACAGTATCATGTGTCAGGACAGTAGCGCCGGAACCGCCATGCCGCAGATCACGCTCTACACCACCAGCTGGTGCCCCTACTGCACCGCCGCCAAGTCGCTCCTGAAGAAGAAGGGCGCGGCTTTTGAGGAGATTGATGTCGACGGCAAGCCGGAACTGCGCCGCGCCATGAGCGAGCGGGCCGGCGGCCGCAGCTCCGTACCGCAGATCTTCATCGGCAACCGCCATGTCGGCGGCTCCGACGACCTGCATGCGCTCGATGCCCGCGGCGAGCTGGATACGCTGCTCGCGGCATGAGGCCGCATCATGAGGAATGACAGGGTTGCCGGATGTCCGCGCCAGGTGGCGCGGCGACGGTCCGGGCGTATCGCGGCAGCCAGCCGCTTCATGAGTCAACGATGATCCGCTATTCCCTTCTTTGCGACAGCGCCCATGAGTTCGAAAGCTGGTTCGCGAGCTCCGCCAGCTTCGAGGAGCAGTCGCGGCGCGGCCTCGTCTCCTGCCCGGTCTGCAACAGCAGCAAGGTCGAGCGCGCCATCATGTCGCCGAACGTGACGCGGACAGATCGCGGACCGCGCGTTGAGGCGCCTGGCTGGGATGCGCCCCCCGCCCCGGCAACGCCGGCACCTGCGCCCGTCGCGCTGATGGGCGAGAAGGAGATCGCCTTCCGTGAGATGCTCACCGCCTTGCACAAGCACGTCACCGAGACCGCCGAACATGTCGGCCCCCGCTTTGCCGAGGAAGCCCTGAAGATCCATCACGGCGAAGCCGATGAGCGCGCGATCTATGGCGAAGCAACGCCCGACGATGCCCGTCTGCTGCATGAGGAAGGCGTCGAGTTCATGCCGCTGCCGCGGCTGCCAGGCGGTCGAAACTAGTTTTTCCCACCAGTCCCCGACACGCCCAGGCCATCCACGCGCTCGTCGCTCATTGGTCCAAGACGGGATGCTCCCCCTGTGATGTGAGCATCCCGGAGGGCACCTTCGGGATCCACCGCAGCGCGTGCCCATTACAGCACCCCTTGCGAATTCATGATTGCGGGCATATACCCGCACATATGCTCAGCCCCTGCATCTGCACGACCCTTCGTTCGGCCTCTCGCCGCATGGCTGCCTTCTACGACGAGGCCATTGCGCCGATCGGGGTCAATATTGCGCAGTTCAGCCTGATGCGAACAATCGCACGCTCCGCCCCTGTCACCTTGACCGAACTCGGCCGGTTGACCGAGCTCGACCGCTCGACGATCGGCCGCAATGTCCGTGTGCTCGAGAAGATGAAGCTCGTCGTGCTTGGCCGCGGCAAAGACCAGCGCGAGGCCACGGTCTCGCTCTCCGATGCGGGCCGCAAGGTCCTTGAAGACGGCGCTCCACTGTGGGACGCAGCGCAGAAGGCGCTGGATGACCGCCTCGGGGCCGAGGCCATGCAGAACCTGCGCACGGCACTCGATTCGCTTTGATATCTCGCTCGAATGCGGGCATATACCCGTAAATAGGAGACTGGCATGCTCACTGACGCTCTCGCTCCGCCAACCCCGACCGGGGTTGCGGCCCTCTTCGCCCGGCGCGGCGTGCATTACGGCTGGGTCGTTGCCGCCGTGACCTTCCTCACCATGCTGGTCACCGCCGGAGCGGTCGGTGCACCAGGCGTGCTGATCGGCCCGCTGCAAAAGGAGTTCGGCTGGGCGACCTCGGAGATTTCCTCCGCTCTGGCGATCCGGCTTGCCTTGTTCGGCCTGATGGGGCCCTTCGCTGCCGCCTTCATGAACCGCTTCGGCCTGCGGCCCGTCGTCGGCGTCGCCCTGACTTTCATCGCCGCCAGCGTGCTCGGCTCCTTCGTGATGACCCAGCTCTGGCACCTGATGCTGCTCTGGGGCATCGTCCTCGGCCTCGGCACCGGCATGACCGCGATGGTGCTCGGCGCCACCGTGGCGACGCGCTGGTTCTCGCAGCGGCGTGGCCTGGTGGTCGGGCTACTGACGGCCAGCACTGCCACGGGGCAACTCGTCTTCCTGCCCTTGCTGGCGGAGCTGACCGAGCGCGTCGGCTGGCGCTTCGCCATGATTTTCGTACTGGCCATGATCGTGGTCGCAGCCCTGGCCGTGCTCCTCTTGATGCGCGACCGGCCGTCCGATGTCGGGCTCGCTCCCTATGGCGAGAGCAGGATCGTGCCCGCCCCGGCAGGACCGACCAGCCTGCTGACCATGCTGGCCTCTCCGCTCGTCGCGCTGCGCGAAGCGGTACGCACCCAGACTTTCTGGGTGCTGTTCGGCACCTTCTTCATCTGCGGCGCGAGCACCAACGGCCTGGTGCAAACACATTTCATCGCGCTCTGCGGCGATTACGGCATGGCTGCGGTGGCGGCGGCCGGCGTGCTCGCCGTGATCGGCATCTTCGATTTCGCCGGAACCGTCGGCTCGGGCTGGCTCTCCGATCGCTATGACAGCCGCTGGCTGCTGTTCTGGTATTACGGACTGCGCGGCCTCTCGCTGCTCTACCTGCCTTTCACCGATTTCTCGTTCTACGGCCTATCCCTGTTTGCTATCTTCTACGGCCTGGATTGGGTCGCGACCGTGCCACCGACCGTGAAGATCGCGGCGGACCGCTTCGGCGACAAGACCAATCTGGTCTTCGGCTGGATCTTTGCCGGGCACCAGCTCGGTGCAGCCTTTGCCGCCTATGGCGCCGGCTTCAGCCGGACGGTCTATGAGAGCTATCTCCCGGCTTTCTTCATTGCCGGGGCCTTGTGCCTATTTGCCGCCGCCTTTGCCGTCACGCTGCGCAGGAGCGAGCCCCCGCGGGCGAGTGCGACGGCAGCGGCCTGAGGCGTTGTCGCCAGGACTGCTATCTGGCCTTCATGATTGCCGACAGGGAAAAGCCGGCAAGAAGACGGGGCGATGGCCGCAGATGCCGATCTCGCAATCGTCGCGGCCGGCATTGTCGGCCTCGCTCACGCGCTGGCCTCGCCCCGGCGCGGGTGGAAGGTCATCGACCGCGACGCGCAAGCCAATGGTGCCTCGGACCGCAATTTCGGTTCATCATCGTCACCGGCCAGCAGGCCGGCGCGACCTGGACACGAGCGGCGCTCCGCAGGCCTGCGCGGCCCCACCGGCGCCGCTCCGTAACTCTCAGAGCGGCTCGATGGCAGGAACCTTGAAGACCTCGACCGTCGACTTGCCGCTCGCCAGGACCTTCTCCCACTCCCCTTCGGCGCGAACGCGTGCGAGGCAGGGCTCCAGTTTCGCCTCGGCCAGCGCATGTGGCACAAAAACCAGCCCGTCATCATCGCCGATGACGAGATCGTTCGGTTGTACCGCCACACCGCCGAACACGATCGGGCCGTTGACGATGCCCCGTTCCATCGAGGAGGGGCCGCGTGGCATCACCCAGCGCGAGAACATGATGAAGTCCGGCCATTGCGAGACCGGCCCGACATCCCGTACCGCCCCGTCGACGACGACCCCGGCAATGCCCTTGAGGCGCGCGGCACCGCCGAGCAGATCACCGATCATCGCCGCATCACGCCGTCCGCCTGCCGCGACCACCACCACATCGCCGGGGCCGGCGATCGCGATTGCATGATGCACCGGCCCGTAATCGGCGGGCTCGCACCAGGCCGTCACGGCCGAGCCGGTCAGCCGCGTGCCGGGCGCGAAGGGCCGGATCGGCCGGATGCGCGGATCGGCATGGCCGACACCGCCGAGCTGGTCGGCAATGACCGAGCTCGGGACACCGCGCCAGGCGTCGATCAGGCCATCGGGAAGGCGCGAATAGCGTGGGTTGTCGAGGCGGGTCGGCATGGCGATGGCCTTTTCTGGCAGCGGTTCAGAAACACGATCCATGTCCGTCATCCCGGCGGCCAGAGGAAGACCTGGAAGCCATTCCGGAACATGGCAGGAAGAGGCTCAGGATGGTTCCCGGTTCGTCGCTGCACTCCGTCAGGGCTGACGATGAGAAGACGCAAACTCAGGCTGCCCGGGAGCGCCTGGCAAGATAGCGCTGAACAGCCCGCTCGAGCCGGCGCACGCCCTCGCCAAGAACCTCTGGCGAGGAGCGCGTGAAGTTGATCCGCATCGCGCTGTTGAGCGCCCCAACGGGATCGAACACGCTGCTCGGCACGAAGGCAACCTTGTCCTCGAGCGCGCAGCTATAGAGTTCGTTGGTGTCGATCTCGCTGGACTTCGCCCGCATCCAGACGAACATGCCGCCGGGCGGGATATCCCACTCGAACCATTCGCCGAGATGGTGGGAAGCCGCGGCACACAGCGCGTCGCGCCGCTCGCGATAGGCCGCGACGATGCGCGGAATATGCTCGACCTCAAAGCCGCTTTCGAGCAGTTCGAGCGCAACCGCCTGGGTGAACATGCTGCTGCTGATATCGGTCGACTGCTTGGCGAGCGCCAATGTCGCGATCATCCCGGCTTCGGCCACGATCCAGCCGACGCGTAGGCCAGGCACGAGGCTCTTGGACAGCGTTCCCAGATAGATCACCGGGCCATCATAGGCTCCATCCGGATAGCGCGCGGCATGGGCGGCGAGAATACTGGGCCCGGCCTCGCCATCAAGCTGCAGCGGCAGATAGGGATCGTCCTCGATCAGCCAGGTGCCGGCCTCGAGAACCTTGTCGAGCAAGGCCGCACGCTCGGCCTGGCTGACGAGCACGCCGGTCGGATTGGAATAGTTCGGCACGGTATAGACGAACTTGGCCTGGCGCAGCGCCGCATCGAAGCCGGGCCGCTGCAGACTCCAGTCCAGCCGCTCATAGCGCGGGTGGCGCGGTCGCCAGGCATCGAGCGCGCCGAGATAGGTCGGGAACTGATTGACGATCAGGTCACCCGGATCGATCAGCGCCTTGCCGATCAGGTCGAGCCCCTGCATCGCTCCTGTCGTCAGCAGCACGTTCTCCGGTCCGAATCGCCTTCCCGTGCTGGCCGTGACGCGCTCGGCGATGGCTTGGCGCAGCGCCGGCAGCCCCTCGACCGAGCCGTATTCGAGCGCGACGGCGCCCCAGCGCTTCAGTGCCCGCTCGCTTGCGGCAGCGATCGCATCCACCGGGTAGAGCTCGGCCGCCGGCAGTCCGCCGGCAAGGCTGATGATATCCGCCCGCCCGCCGATGGCCATGAACTGCTGGGTGATGCTGTTGCCCGATTTGAACCACTGCGAGAGCGCCGGACGCGCAGCCGGCAGCTGGGCTTTCGATATCGCCATGACGCTTGAACCACCTTCTCGTCGGCCGGGCAGCCAAGGCCCTTTGAGCGATTATAGCAGTCGCGAGGCGAGGGAATCCGTGCAATGTTCCGAGCTATTGGATAAGCCTTGCGATTAATCACCATTCTTTCGTCATTCTGAAGTGAGAATCACTCATGATCGAATTGGACCGGATCGACCGCCGGATCCTGGCCGCACTTCAGGATAACGGGCGCATTTCCACTCTCGAACTCGCCGAAAAAGTCGGCCTGTCGCCGACGCCGTGCAGCCGCCGCATCAAGCGGCTCGAAGATGCCGGCGTCATCGAGGGCTACGCGGCGCAGATCAGTCCGACGGCGCTCGGCTTCGGCATCTGCGTGATGGTGAGCGTAAAACTGGCCAAGCAGAGCCCGGATGCGGCAAGTCAATTCATGACGGCGATCCAGGGCCAGCCCGAGATCACGGAATGCCTGCTGGTCACCGGCAATGTCGACTATCTCTTGCGCGTCTGGGTCAGGGATATCGAAGCGCTCCGCACCTTCATCAGCGCTGCATTGCAGGCGATTCCCTGTGTCGCGGAGACCTCGACCATGGTGATCCTCGACACGCAGAAATCCAACCAGCTCCTCGAGATCGCTGGCCCTGCACCAGGCAGGAAACCACGGTTCAACCAGCCCAGGCATCAGACCGTTATCGCATAGTAGAGGCTCATCCGAAGGTCGGAGACGACTTGCGCGGCCCTCTGGCGTTATCTTCGCCGCAGTGCAACATTGAGATTGCATTGGGTCCAGGGTGGAACGGCAAGGGAGCGGCGATGAACGCGATCGGCCCAATCGGCGACAAGCCGGCGCAGCGTGAGAAGCCCTGGATTTTCCGCACCTATGCGGGCCATTCGGACGCGGCCGAGTCGAACAAGCTCTATCGCACCAACCTCGCCAAGGGGCAGACCGGCCTGTCCGTCGCCTTCGATCTGCCGACCCAGACCGGCTACGATCCCGACCATGTGCTGTCACGCGGCGAGGTCGGCAAGGTTGGCGTGCCGATCAGCCATCTCGGCGACATGCGGGCACTGTTCGACCAGATCCCGCTGGCGCAGATGAACACCTCGATGACGATCAACGCGACCGCAGCCTGGCTGCTCTCGCTTTACGTCGCCGTCGCCGATGAGCAGGGCGCGCCGCGCGCGACGCTGCAAGGCACGACCCAGAACGATCTCGTCAAGGAATACCTGTCGCGCGGCACCTATGTGTTCCCCCCGCGCCCTTCGATGCAGCTGACCACCGACATCGTCGTGTTCACGGCACGCGAGTTGCCGAAATGGAACCCGACGAACGTTTGCTCCTATCATTTGCAGGAAGCGGGTGCCTCGCCGGTGCAGGAACTCTCCTATGCGCTCGCGACCGCGATCGCACTGCTCGACTCGATTCGAGCCCAGCCGGAGGTCAGCGAAGCGGAATTTCCGGGAATCGTCGGGCGCATTTCGTTCTTCGTCAATGCCGGCATGCGTTTCATCACCGAGCTCTGCAAGATGCGGGCTTTCGTCGATCTCTGGGACGAGATCACGCTGAAGCGCTATGGCGTGCAGGAGGAGGCGATGCGCCGCTTCCGCTACGGCGTGCAGGTCAATTCTCTCGGCCTGACCGAGCCGCAGGCCGAGAACAATGTCTACCGTATCCTGATCGAGATGCTGGCGGTGACGCTCTCGAAGAAGGCACGCGCGCGGGCCGTCCAGCTTCCGGCCTGGAACGAGGCCCTTGGACTGCCCCGCCCCTTCGACCAGCAATGGTCCCTGCGCATGCAACAGGTCCTGGCCTACGAGACCGACCTGCTCGAATTCGGTGACATCTTTGACGGCTCGGCTGCGATCGACGCCAAGGTCGAGGAATTGAAGGCCGCTGCTCTCGACGAACTTGCGAAGATCGATGCCATGGGTGGCGCGCTGGCCGCAGTCGAGTCCGGCTACATGAAACAGGCCCTGGTCGAGAATGGTGCACGCCGCATCGAAGCGATCGAGCGGGGTGAGCAGATCGTCGTCGGTGTCAACAAGTTCACCACCAGCGAGCCCTCACCGCTCTCGGCCGGAGAGGGCAATGTCGTCACCGTGCCGGATTCAGTCGAGATGGAAGCGATCGGCCGGCTCAAGGCCTGGCGTTCGGCCCGCGACGCCAAGGCAGCCCAGGCTGCGCTCGCGGAGCTCTCGGCAGCCGCCAGGGAAGTCCGAAACGTCATGCCGGCCTCGATCGCCTGCGCCAAGGCCGGCGTCACCACTGGCGAATGGGCCCAGGCCCTGCGAGAGATTTTTGGCGAGTATCGCGCCCCGACCGGCGTCGACACCGGCAAGCGGGGCGACGATCCCGGTCTTGCGACCGTCAAGGCCGCGGTCGCGCGAGCAACCGAGAAACTCGGCCGCCCGCCGCGCTTCCTCGTCGGCAAGCCCGGCCTCGACGGTCATTCCAACGGCGCCGAGCAGATCGCCGTCCGCGCCCGCGATGCCGGAATGGCGGTGAACTATGGCGGTATCCGTCAGACCCCGGAGGAGATCGTCACTCAGGCGCAGGAGACCAAGGCCGACATCATCGGCCTCTCGATCCTCTCCGGTTCGCATCTGCCATTGGTGCGCGATGTCACGGCCCGGCTGCGCGTCGCCGGCATGACGATCCCGGTCGTGGTCGGCGGCATCATCCCGCCCGATGACGAGAATGCGCTGCGCAACATGGGCGTGGCGGCGGTCTATACGCCGAAGGATTTCGCTTTGGACGGGATCATCGCGGATGTCGCCGGGCTTGCGGCGAAAACGCAGAAATGAAAGCGCAAGAATAGAGAATCAGGCGCGTCATGGGCAAACGCGCCGGGGTTCAGCTGGGGCGAGCCGGAGCGAGTTGGCGCACCGGCGGCGCAGCAGGTTGCGTCACACAGCCATCCCGGAGGGCCCGATAAGTGGTCTCAGACCAGACCCGTGGTCTTCAACTGCTGGTACGCCTTGAGGATTTCTTGCAGCGTGCCTTCGCGCGAGCGGTCGCCACCATTGGCGTCGGGATGGAAGCGCTTCACCAGTTCCTTGTAGCGCGCCTTGATCGCGACGGAATCGGCCGTGTCGTCCAACCCAAGCGCATCCAGTGCCTTGCGCGCCACGGCGCCGACGCGGGGCTCCGGCTTTGCCGCCTGCTGCTCCCTGCGCGTGCCAAAAATGTTGAAACCGTCCTGCACCTCGGGCCCCGCATCGCCGGCAGCCGCCGCGCGTCCGCGCTGCGACATGCGTGCCGCCTTGGAATTGACGCCGAGTTTCCAGGTTGGCCGGTGGCCGATCTCTTCCTGCTTCTGATAGGCGGCGAGCGCCTCGTCATTCATGCCGGAGAAGTAGTTATAGGTCGCGTTATAGGCCTTCACATGTTCGAGGCAGAACTGGAAGAATTGGCCTTCCCGCCCCCTGCCCTTCGGCGCGCGGAATTCACCAGCGCGCTGGCAACCGGAATGGTCGCAGCGCACAGCCACAGTCTCGACCACTTCTTCCGCCTCGGAAGGGCCGATCCTGATCCGGTCGAAAAGGCGAGAATTGAAATTCATGGTCTCTCGGTTATGCGGGCGGAAAGCCAAACGGACAAGCTCTGCACGACAGGCGCTGTCAGGCGCTGTCAGGCGCCTGCGGCGGATACATTCGAAACGCTGCAGAGATCGGCCCCGATCGCGTCAGAATCCCAGCAATCCGGGTGGCCGTCAATGCGTCCTAGATAATGACGCGCTGCGCCAGTCTCAACGGCTGCATGCGGGGTCACCGCCCGAAGCCAATATCGGCCTGGCCCCGCGCGGCACACGGTAGATCGGAGCCTCGCCCGAATCCGCCGCCACCTCGACCAAGCCGACGCCGACATGAGAGCCCGGAGAATCCGGCTCGAATGAGGCGGCGATGACATTCGCGCCCGATTGCCTCATCGGCACGAAAACTGCGGTCGCCGGAACGTCCAGCCGGCGCGGCCTGAGCTCGACCTTCACCGCCTGGTCCGGATTGATGTTCTCGCGGTCGGCCTTCTTCACTGTCCCCTTCTGCTCGACCACGAAGGCCTCTACGTCGAGCGAGGCCGGCCCGCCCAAGGCGCAGACGGCGATGCCCTTCAGCTTCAGGGCCTCAACCGCAGGCTGGCCCGAGGCCAGCACGATATAGCCTTCGGGCCGCGCCCGGCGCCCGGTGACCGTCACCTGGCGCGAGTCGCGGAAATCGACTTCCGTCGGCATGTCGGCAGCCGTGTCGGGATTGACCAGCGGGATCGCCATCTTGACGGTCGCGATGCGGTGGCCGACGACGAGCTCGCCCTCGTTCTTCGCCAGTTCGCCGCGCGCAGCCGCGACCGCCTGAAGCACCGCCTTGTCATTGGCGGCAACCGTATCGAGAACCGACCGGGAAATGACGTAATGCGTCGCGATGCGCCGCTCCAGGTTCTCGAGCCTGAGGCCGACGCCGCGCGTCTCGATCAGGAAGGAGACCGCGCCCGAAAGTCCGAACAGGTTGCGGGCGATGCCGGGTGCATTGCCGCCCATCGAGACGATCTTGTCGTCCTTGTTGTAGCCCGTGGTGAAGTACCAGAAGGAGGAGAGCCCCTTCTCTGCCATCGCCTTGTCCATCGCCGGCTTGACCAGCTCGGATGCGAGCTTCGTCGTCGGCTGCGGCACGGCCGGATTGGTGGCGTAGAGGATCATCGCATCGGCGGCGTTGAGGCCGCCGAATTTCTCGAGCCAGCGGTTGGCGACCGAGAACTCATGCACGTCGACGATGACGTCGGGCGGCAGCTCGGCGAGCTTGGCATGCAGCGCCTTCGTCTCCGGCAAGGTCAGCAGCAAATGATCCCGGTTGAGATCGAAGCCATTGGCACCGGTGCGCTTGTCGGCCGCCGCCCCGTCGGGGTTGGTGCGCGGCACGATCACCACCACCAGCTTGTCGAGCGCGGCCTTGAGGTCAGTCGTGGCAAGATCATGGGCGAGCGCGAGCATCGCTTCGCCACCGGCCGGCTCGTTGCCGTGCTGCTGGCCGACGAACCAGACGATGGGCCGCCCCAGCGCCCTGAGCGCCGCCGCATCCCTGGCGCCTTCCTTGGAAAAGATCAGATAGGGCAGATCCCGCCCCTGCTGCGACGTACCGAGCGAGCCGAGCACGACCTGGGCCGGCGCCTTGGCGGCGAGATCGGCAACGAAGGCGGCAAGCTCGGCCTGCGTGGTCAGCCCGGGCGTGCCGCGTGTCAGCGACGGCGTCGCCAGCGGGATCGGAACGGATTTGTAGCGGGCAAGCACGGCCTCGCTCTGCTGGTAGTCGGCGACCTTGCCTTCCTCCTGCGCCAGGGCGGGACCGGCTCCGAGCAGCGCCAAAGCCCCTAGAGCGAACGCCGTTCTCGTCTTCATCCCAACCTCCAGCGAAATGCCGCATTCACCTGACACCAGGCGGCGACTATGAAACGGCGACGGAGACCGGACAAGCAATCCGCGATTGCTGACGGCCCAGCGGAACGAGGCGACAGATGACAAGCATGGCGGAACGCATCACCAGCAAGATCGAAACGGCGCTGGCGCCGGAGCATCTGCGTGTCATCGATGAATCGCATCAGCACCAGGGCCATGGTGGCTGGCGCGAGGGCGGCGAAACGCATTTTCGCGTGGAGGTCGTCTCCTCCGCCTTTGCCGGCAAGAGCCGGCTGGAGCGTCATCGGCTGGTCAATGCGGCGCTGGCCCAGGAACTGGCCGATCGGGTGCATGCGCTGGCGATCGTCGCCAAGGCGCCGGGCGAGGCCTGAGCCGATCAGCTCTTGACCGGCCGCTCCGGCATGAAGGCGTAGACCGCGCTCGGGACGAGGAGCAGCGCCGCAAAGCCCCAATGGAGATGGGCAAGGGTGGTCGCGGCGTCGAGCCCGGCCTGGCGCTGCTCGGCAATGAACCAGCCCGAGCCGGACTGGATCGCCGCCGCGCCCGCAATGAACAGGAAATTGATGCAGGTCATGCCACGCCCGATCAGGTGCTCGGGAAAGAACAGCCGTGCATGCGCCATCAGCACCGCGTAGGTGAAGCCCGTCGCGCCGATCAACGCGAACAGGCCGATGGCCAGCGCCGCGTGCGCATCCCCCCAGAGCGCCAGCGCGATGAAACAGAGCGCGGTCAGCACCGTCCCCCACAGGACCAGCGGCTTGCTGCGGCCGAGCCGCTGTTCGAGTCCACCATAGAGGAAGGCTCCGGCGATCATGGTCAGCGCCATCACGGTTGCGACATGGCCGCTGGCGATCGCATCGAAACCGTGCACGTCGCTCATGAAGGGAGCGATCCAGAGACCGCGGACCGTCGCGATGATCGCGTAGCCGCTGAAGGTGATCGGCGCGAGCAGCCAGAGCGGACGGAGCGCGAGAATGCTCCGCAGACCCTTGAGCAGGCCTTCGTCACCGCCTGAGGCCGCCTTGGCCCTGGGCGGATCACGAACCAGCGCGGCGGCGACCACGGTCGCGGCCAGGAAGCTGGCGGCCACGACCAGCATCGCTGGCCGCCAGCCGAAGCGAGCAGCCGCGACCGCCAGCGGGCCCGCGCCGACGAGATTGCCGATCGAGCCGAGGCCGATGAAGGCCGAGGTCAGGAAACCGAAGCGCTTGGGATCTTGCGTGCGTGCGAACAGGAACAGCGCCGACATGAAGATCGGCGAGCAGCCAAGCCCGAGCATCGCCATGCCGAGCGTGCCGGTGACGGCGTGGGTCGCCGTCGCGAAGAGGAAGGCTCCGGCCGAGCCGATTGCCATCGTCACGGCGACGGTCCGGCGCGGCCCCAGCCGGTCGAGCGCCCAGCCGACCGGGAACTGCGCCAGGGCGAAGGTGATGAACCAGGCCGCGCCCAGAAATCCCAGCTCGCGCGGTCCGATCCCCAGATCCGTCATCACCGGGCTGGCGATGACGCTCAGGAAGGATCGGTAGAAGATCGAGAGGATATAGGCCGGCAGCAGCGCCAGGAAGATCGTCACGTCAGACGGTCACTTGATCCGCTCGAGCACCGAGACATAGTTGGCCACCGCAGCCCCACCCATGTTGAAGATACCGCCCAGGCGTGCGTCCTGGACCTGCATGCCTTCGGGCGCCTCGCCAGTGAGCTGCATGGCGCTGAGCACATGCATCGAGACGCCGGTCGCGCCGATCGGATGGCCCTTGGCCTTCAGGCCGCCGGAGACATTGACCGGCAGCTTGCCGTCCTTCTGCGTCCAGCCTTCCTTGATGGCGCGGGCGCCCTCGCCTTCTTTCGTCAGGCCCATCGCCTCGTATTCGATCAGTTCGGCAACGGTGAAGCAGTCATGCGTCTCGACGAAGGAGAGATCATCCAGCGTGACGCCGGCATCGGCGAGCGCCTTCCTCCAGGCTTCGGCACAGCCGTCGAATTTGAGGATGTCGCGCTTCGACATCGGCAGGAAGTCCTGGACATGGGCCATGCCACGGAAGCCGACGGCCCGGCGCATTTCCATCGCCGTCGCCTGATCGGCCAGCACGAGCGCGGCAGCGCCGTCCGAAACCAGCGAACAATCGGTGCGCTTCAGCGGCCCGGCGACATAGGGGTTCTTCTCGCTCTCCTCGCGGCAGAAGGCGAAGCCGAGATCCTTGCGCATCTGCGCATAGGGGTTCTCGACGCCATTCTTGTGG
This sequence comes from Hyphomicrobiales bacterium, assembly GCA_900470095.1. Classification (GTDB taxonomy): domain Bacteria; phylum Pseudomonadota; class Alphaproteobacteria; order Rhizobiales; family Beijerinckiaceae; genus Allobosea. The sequence continues at coordinate 2,594 of UBZM01000013.1, read as the reverse complement.
TTCTTGGCCGCGATCATGGCGAGTGCATCCGACTGATCGCCATGGCGCTGGAAATAGGCGGCGGCAATCTTGCCGAACACGCCGGCGAAGCCACCGGGTGTCTCGCCATCTTCCGGCAGATAGGAGGCCTTGAGCAGGAATTTGCCGATATCGGCCGAAGGTGTCTTGGTCATCTGCTCGACGCCGACGACGAGGACGATCTTGGCATCGCCGGCCTTGATGGCGCGCACGCCCTGGTGCACGGCGGCCGAGCCGGTGGCACAGGCATTCTCGACCCGCGTCGTCGGCTTGAAGCGCAGCGCCGGGTCCGCCTGCAGCACGAGCGAGGCCGTGAAATCCTGGGCGGAGAAGCCTGCATTGTAGTGGCCGAGAACGATCTCATCGACCTGTTCGGCGGTAATGCCGGCATCGACCAGCGCGTCCGTCGCCACGCGGACGATCAGGCTCTCGATGGTTTCGGCATCCTGCTTGCCGAATGGCGTGTGGGCCCAGCCGACGATTGCAGCGCTCATGACGACCTCTCAGAGTAATGTGCAGTTACACTTATCTGCGCCCGGTCACCGTATCGTTCAAGCCGGAGACAGCGCAATCCGGCCGTGCGCAGAAAGGGGGGCTGATCACGAAGCCCGCTCGTAGCGATATAGCGCGTCGCTGCTCATGAGGGGAGAGGACGGGCTTGCTTGGCAGCACGCACCGGTCCTCTGGGTGGAGCCGGGGGCCGTGCCAAGGTTTGTCTGGTCGATGACGCCGCGTTCGCCTGTGCCGGGCACGTCCAACCGACGGCTTACATTTTCTCGCCGGGCAGCTGGCTGGCTTGTTTCACCCAAGCGGCGAACTGCGCCTCGTCGAGTTCGCCCTCATGGATATCGAGATAGCGCACGTCCTTCTGCTTTGATGCGCCAGGCGGAACCGGCCTCAGCGATGCCCCGCGGAAGAACGCCACTTTCACGTATTTGGTCATGCAATGAAAGCCGAGGAACCAGCCTTGGTCCTGGTCTGCGACTCCATAGAAGGGCGAATTCCATTTGACCGCCTTGCGCACGGCGGGAACGGTACGTTCGATGACGGCATCGAGGCGGCGTCCGACATCGCTTTTCCAGCCTGGCATGGCCGCGATATAGGCCTGCACGGGGGCATCACCATAACCCTTGGCAATCTGGGGATTGCCACCCGAGAGGAGGACGACCTCGCCCGGCTGCGCCTTCAGCGCCGATTTGCGCGGCTTGACCCGCTTCCCCGCAATCGGCTCGGCGGCCTCGTTCTCCGTGACCTGCTCCGGCTTCCTGGACATCCCGGCCATCATTTTCACTGCTGTCTGGCGGTTCGTCGCCCGCCGCCTGATTTGGCGGCGTATGGCAGGACGAACATGTAGAGACCGGTGGGCACAAGTATGAAAAGCGGGAACAGCGGCAGGAAATACACCCATTCGGCAGGCTGCTTCCCAAGGCCCAAAGCGATGAAGATCGCGATGACGACCACCGTAAAGATAATCGACATCCAGCGGTGGATCTGCCGAATCCAGTCGTTCCAGTTCATTGGGACCTCCTCTGAAGGCATGGTGCAGCGGATCAGGCGACGCAGACGTCAAACCGTCCGCGCCATGACCTCTTCCAGGTTTCCGAAGAACCGCTGCCAGCCAGCCTGCGCTCCCCTGTAATAGGGCTGCTGGTCCGGCCTGAATCCCGTCTGCTCCATCCGCAGGAAGGTCCCAGTGCTTGTGGGGATGAGCGTCCAGGTGACGACGCTCTCGAGATCCTTGGTATTCCACGTATAGGTCAGCGTTTTATTCGGCTCGATCGCCTGTATTTGACACTGGACGACACCCCAGTCCGCGCTGAGATCGAACCGGTGGCCCACATCGGGCTTGAAGTTGTTCTTCATCAGCCACTCCTCGATGAGATGTGGTTGCGTGAGAGCACGCCAGAGCTTTTCCGGCGGATGGGCTATCTCCCGCTCGACAACGACCGAGAGCGTTTCGGTCGACGTTTCGTTCATTGGTCCATCCTCTTCAGCAGGTCTTCGAGGTCATCGAATTTACTTTGCCAGAACCCGGCCATTTGGTTCGTCCAGTCGATCAGCGGGCCGAGGGCGCCGATTTGCGCGCTATAATGCGTCTGGCGACCTTCGTGGCGATCCCGCACCAACCCGGCCTGCTTCAGAATGCCGAGATGCTTTGAGACGGCCGGTTGCGAGATTCCGGCTTGAGCCGTCAATGCCCCGACCGTCTGCTCTCCTTCGCGACACAGCCGTTCGAAAATGCCCCGCCGCGTCGGATCGGCGAGCGTTCTGAAGAGCGCGTCGTGAGTGTTCAGCATCGGAACTCATAACTCATTGGCTATCGATAAAACTCATAACCGCTGGGATATGTATAGGTCAAGCCTGTTGCTACCGCAGCGCCATGATGATCCTGGTCAGAGGAACCATTGGACATGTCGCACGGAGGGGCGGCTACGCCACCGTAGTGGCTGTCATCAATCAGTCGGCACATATCGGCGCTGGGTCGAACCCGTCAGGCGCCCAAGATCGGCCGTGTCCGCACCATGATCGCCCAAGGACGCGGGCGCAGCGGCGACCCGCTAGATGTGAGCTCTCAA
>UBZM01000071.1 GCA_900470095.1 Hyphomicrobiales bacterium | reverse complement strand
CGCCGAGCTATAGCTCGGCGAGCATCGCTGTCTTGGCAGCGCGGATGCGCTCCTCATCGCGTCGGTAGAAGGTCCACTGCCTGATCCGCTTGGGCGTCACCAGCCCGGCCTGCACCAGGATCTTCATGTGTTCGCTCAGGGTCGGCTGGCTGATGCCGAGTTTCTCGGCGATGAAGACCGCGCAAACCCCGTCCTCGACCAGATCTCCGTCGACCTGTGGCGGAAAATGCGCGCGCGAATCCTTCAGCCAATCCAGGATCTGGAGGCGGCGCTCATTGGCAAGCGCTCGGAACAGGTCTGCCGCATTCATTTTGGCACTTTGCCAAGTTCCTAATTCATGGCAAGGGAAATCCCTCTGAACCACCGGATTTCAGCGTCGATCGGAGCCGCCATGCCATCATACCCCTTCGAAACCGTCGATGTCTTCACGGACCGTCGTTTTGGCGGCAATCCGCTGGCCGTCTTCACCGATGCGCGCGGCATGTCGGACGCGCAGATGCAGTCCTTGGCCGCGGAGATGAATCTCAGCGAGACGACCTTCGTACTGCCGCCCGACGATCCGACCCACACGGCACGTGTCCGCATCTTTCACCGCACCGCCGAGATGCCGTTTGCGGGCCATCCCAATGTGGGCACGGCCTGCGTGCTGGCGCGGCATGGCCGGGACAAGGATGGTGTGCTCCTCTTCGAGGAGATCGCAGGCCTCGTCGAAGTGAAGATTCAACGCGATGCCAATGGTACGGTGATCGGCGCCACCATCGCAGCGCCGCAGCCACTCTCTACGGACATCACGCTCCCCGTTGCGGGCATTGCCGCCTGTGCCGGTTTGGCGCCTTCGGATGTGGTGGTCACCGCGCACCAGCCGCTCCAGGCCTCTGTCGGCGTGCGCTTCGTGCTGACGGAAGTGAAGGCGGAGGCTCTGGCGCGAGCCGTACCCGATCTCGCAGCGTTCCGGGCGCTTGAGGCAGCGCATCCGGAGCTGGAGAAGCGGTTGTCGCTCTTCCTCTATGTGCGCGATGGGGAGAGCATCCGCGCCCGCATGTTTGCGCCACTGGCCGGCACGTGGGAGGACCCGGCAACGGGGTCGGCGAGTGCCACGCTGGCGGCGTTGCTGCTGTCGCTCGATGGTGTCGAGAGCGCGCGCTTCGAACTCACCCAGGGCGTCGAGATGGGACGCCCAAGCCTGCTGCATTTGACGGCGCGGCGCACCGAGAACGGCATCCGCGCGACCGTCGGCGGCGGATGCGTACCAGTGCTGCGGGGCGAGGCGCAGCTTTAGGTCATCGAACCGGATCCCGTATCCGGTTCGATGACCTAACCTTCTGTGTTTGCATCGGCTTTCCCGAAAAGCGCGCCCCCCCCCTTTCGGGCCGATGTTCTAACCGGCCAGCCCCAATTGCTGGCGCAGCGCCTTCGTCAGTTTGAGCGCAATCAGGCGATGGCTCTCGCGGAGATAATCCCGAAGCGCATCGTCGGCCATGCTCTCATCGGATTGCCGCTGGATCCAGGTCATTCCCCGTGAGGCGAGATAAGGAGCAGGCCGCAGGCCGGGCTGCTCCTGGAGGATGGCATAGGCCATATCCGAGCATTTGAAGGTGACGGCCAGCGGCTTTCCACCGCTCCAGCCGGCAATGGCAAAGACCTTGCCGCCGACCTTCCAGACATGTGCGCCGCCCCATTGCACGACGTGACTCGTCGCTGGAAGGGAGGCGCAGAACGCGTTGTAGTCATCCAGCGTCATTGGCGCCCTGGTGCTCCCATTGCGAGCGTGAGCGCTCAGAACTGCTCCGCGTCGATGCCGTAGCGCGCCGCCGCCCCCTTGATCTGTGACCAGGTCTCATCGTCAAGGGGGATGCCCGAGCGGCCGCGTTCGGCGCGGATCGCGCGCTCCTTGTCGCCAGGCGCCAGCACGGGATTGGCCGGGTCCTGCGGCTTGGCTGCACGAACAAAAGCGAGATAGCTCTCGGTCCGGCTCTTGCGGAGCCCGGCATCCGGCTCCAGCCGGGACGGGTCGATCAGCACACCGAACAGCGAATTGATGATCCAGCTCTTCTGTGGCTTCTGGTCAATACGGGCAGCGCCCATCAGGCCCGCCGAGAGCAGTTCGGCAATCAGCGAGAGGCCGGCGCCCTTATGGTCGCCGAAGGGCAGCAATGCGCCGAGCGGCAGGTCGGGAATGGCGTGCTGGAAGACATGGGCCGGATCGGTTGTTGGCCTGCCTTCGCCATCGATGATGTAGCCTGGCGGCACCTGAACACCCTTGTTCAGCGCGACGCGGGCCTTGCCATGCGCCATGCGGCTGGTGGCGAAATCCAGGATGATCGGCTCGCCATCAGGCACCGGAATGCCGATGGCGTGCGGATTGGTGCCGAAACGGGCTTCCTTCGCGGCATAAGGCGCGACGATCGGCGGACGACCCGCGACGTTGACCCAGAAGAACGAAATCAGTCCAGCCTCCGCAGCGATCTCGGCATAATGCCCGATGCGGCCGATATGGTGCGCGTCCAGCAGATTGACGATGGCAACGCCGCCATCCTGCGCCATCTTGGCTGCACGCTCCACTGCGTTGCGCGCGGTGGGCTGCCCGAGCGCGACCTGGCCGTCGATGATCAGGAAGGGGGCGCTGTCGAGTTTCGTGACGGGCGCTGCGTCCGGTTTCAGGTTCCCGTCTGCCAGCGAGTTGAAATAGAGCGGGATCATGCCGACGCCATGGCTGTCATGGCCGCTCAGATTGGCGAGCACGAGATGGTGCGCTGTTTCCTGCGCCTGCGCCTCCGTCCAGCCGGCTCTTGTGACCATCTCGCGGACGAGGGCGTGGAGCGATTCCGGGCGGTGCAGGCGATAGGTCATGTGTGTTCGAGCCGCTTCTGGTGAGAGCGCCACAGTGCATGCCCCCGCCCGTCATGCAATGCGTGCAATGAAATGGCGCCGTTGCGCCGCAACACCTCGACGTTGCGCTTACCGATCCTTATGTTGGAGATGCAATCCTGTTTCATCGGGCCTTGAACCCGATCGAGGAGGGACGAGGATGTTTTCGATTCCGGGCCTGAAGGTAGTGTCGCTAACCGACGCTGCTGCAACGCGTATCCGCGAGATTATGGCGCAATCGGCGTTCGACAATCCGGACGCGCCGGCGCTCGGCCTTCGCGTCGGCGTCAAGAAGGGCGGCTGCGCCGGGATGGAATATACCTTCGAGGTCGCACGCGAGGCGCATAAGGGCGACGAGATCGTCACCGAGAAGGATGCGACCGTGGTCGTCGACGCCAAGGCCGTGCTCTTCCTGCTCGGTACCGAGCTGGACTTCAGGAGCGACCGCTTCTCCTCGACTTTCGTCTTCAACAATCCAAACCAGGTTTCGGCCTGTGGCTGTGGCGAATCGGTCGAGATCAAGCCGCGTGCCGAAGCCGCGCTCACCAGCACCTGATCCCTGGTGAGGCAGCCGGTCAGGCCACGCGACTTGTCGTATCCAGTGCCTCTTCGGTGATGGTGCGGTTGCGGCCGTCGCGCTTGGCCTGCATCAGGGCTTGGTCGGCGCGGTCGACCAGTGAACCGGCCGTGTCGCCGCGACGATAAGCCGAGACTCCCAACGAAATGGTGATCCGGCCGAGATTCTCGTTGGTCGAGCGCTTGATCAGTTCGCGGGTGAGGAGCGCCTGGCGCACTGTCTCGGCGCCGAACTTGCCCGCGACGATATCGGCTTCCGGCAGGATGATCGCAAACTCCTCGCCGCCGAAGCGCGAGATCACCGCCTTCTCCTTGAACTTGTCCTTCATGGTGCGGGCGACGAGGCGCAGCACCTGATCGCCGGTCAGATGGCCATGCGCATCGTTGAAGGTCTTGAAGAAGTCGATATCGGCCATGACCAGCGCAAAAGGTTCGCGCTGCAGGGTCGCCTGGTCGATCGATTTCTGCAGCATCTCCTCGAAGTGCCGGCGATTGGCGAGGCCGGTCAGCGGGTCGGTCAACGCCTCGGCCCGCGTCGTTTCCAGAGCCTCGCGAAGATGCCGGATCTCGTTGGAACTGTCCTTCAATTGCGACTCGAGCTGGGTCTTGCGCACCACCTCTTCGCGGGTCGACATGACCAGCGCTTCGACCCATTCGCGCAAGCGCTGCCGGTCGGTCATGGGCGGGACTTCGTCCGACATCGCGCTGAGGCGGCCGTGATAGCGCTCGCTCGAATCCAGCGCGCGATCGACCAGTGACATCAAGCTGTCGATTTCGCCGAGAACCTGCAGGCTGGTGCGTTCGGCCTGGCGCGCGAGCCGTTCGGTGCTGATGAACCGGTCATAGAGGTTGTCGATATCGGCAGCACCGACCTGGCCCTCGCTACCGGTGATGATAGCGCCCATTGCCATGCTGAGCGCGGGCATCTCGCCGCTGAGATGTGCGTACCAGACCTCGAAGGCACGGGGATAGCCGGGAGAGCCATGCTGACGCATGGCCACAACGACACGCTCGGGGAGGTCGGACGTGTACTGGGAGGACTGCGTCTGTTCGCTCATCGTCATCGCCCGACCGGAGCCGACCCCGGTGGCCACACCGGCCATCTCGGGCTCGATTGTGAATCGAAGCGGGACATTCTGTCCGTCATGACGGCGGCAATCGCGCCCCGCAGGGTGGCTGCGGGAAGCCCTAGCCACTCGGTAAGATTGGAGGAACGGTGTTAAGATACCGTTGATGCTGCCGTGTCAGCCGACCTTGACGGGCCGCAGCAGGAAGGCCGGCACGTGATCGCCCAGTCCCTTGACCTTGGGTTCGCGATCATCCTCATCCCGGCGCCGCTCATGCGAGCGTGGATGTACGGGGGCGGGCGCTGCCGCGGGCGCTGACTGCTCGCTGGCATGGCGAATGCGGGTCTTTGTCGGCCTGTCCTCGCCACGGCGGCGGACGTCGCGAGGAGCGCGATCTGCGGTGTCCACGACGGCGACATCGTCCAACGGCGCGGCGTCCTCGCGCGGGGCCCGAATGGGACGCCCGCGACCGCCGCGTGGCGAACGCTTGTCGTCGCGGCGGCTGCGACGCTCGTCGCGCGGCTCGCCGGGAGGAAGGTCGTTGAGGCCGGGACCTTCCCAGGCAATCGGCTGGCCGGTGAGCTTCTCAACGGCTGCAACGAGCTTGTCGTCGTGGCGCGTCACGATCGTGAAGGCCGCGCCGAGCCGGCCCGCCCGCCCGGTACGGCCGATGCGGTGAACATAGTCCTCGGCATGGGTCGGAACGTCGAAATTGAAGACGTGGCTGACGGCCGGGATGTCAAGCCCTCGGGCGGCGACGTCGCTCGCCACCAGGATCGGATTCTCGCCGGTACGGAAGGATTCCAGTGCGGCCATACGGGCATACTGGTCCATGTCGCCATGCAGCGCGACGGCAGGGAAACCATGTTTCAGCAGGGACTTATGCAGCGTCGCGACATCGCGCTTGCGGTTGCAGAATACGATCGCGTTCTGCAGGTCCTTGGCGTCGCGGATCAGCTTGCGAAGCGTGTCGCGCTTCTCATAGTCCTGCGAATTGGAGGCGATCAGGCGCTGCGTGATGGTCGTGGCTGCCGTCGCGGGACGCGAAGCCTCGATGCGCACAGGATTATGCAGGAACTGCTCGCTGATCCGAGTGATTTCCGGCGGCATCGTCGCCGTGAAGAACAGGGTCTGCCTCGTGAAAGGCACAAGCTTGCAGACGCGCTCGATGTCGGGGATGAAGCCCATGTCGAGCATGCGATCCGCTTCGTCGATGACAAGCAATTCGACGCCGGTCAGCAGCAACTTGCCGCGCTCCACGTGATCCAGCAGGCGCCCTGGCGTCGCGATCAGTACGTCAACACCGCGGGTGATCTTGGCGTCCTGATCGCCGAAGGAGACGCCGCCGATCAGCAGCGCGACCGAGAGCTTCTGGTTGACGCCATAGCGCGAGAAATTCTCTTCGACCTGAGCGGCGAGCTCGCGAGTCGGCTCCAGGATCAGAGTGCGCGGCATCCTTGCCCTGGCCCGGCCATTCTCCAGAATGGTGAGCATCGGCAAGGTGAAGGCGGCGGTCTTGCCCGTGCCCGTCTGCGCAATGCCGAGGACATCGCGGCGCGCGAGCACGTGGGGAATGGCCTGAGCCTGGATGGGGGTAGGCGTGGAGTAGCCTGCGGTTGTGACCGCCGTCAGAACTTTATCGCTGAGGCCGAGTTCGGCAAAAGACATCGAGAGTTGCGCTTCTTCAGGGTCGGTGACACGTGGCGGGACGACCTATCAACCGCGACGGTGGCGCGACTTCTCTTTCCTGCGCGCCTTCGGACCCCTGTCCAATGCAGAAATAACGCGGGAAAGTCAACAAACTAGGCAAGAACGGAAGGTATGATCGCCATGAACGAGCCGCTTGTGCTGATTCCCGGGTTGAGCTGCACTGCGGCGCTCTATGGACCGCAATGGCCGGCGCTCGCCCCAGGGCGGCCGGTCCTCGTCGCCGATCATGCCCGAGACGATAACCTGGCCGCCATCACAGCTCGGCTGCTGGAGGTGGCCCCGGAGCGGTTTGCGCTCTGCGGTCTGTCGATGGGTGGCTATGTGGCCTTGGACATCATGCGCCGTGCGCCGGAACGTGTGACGCGGCTGGCGCTGCTCGACACCAGTGCGAAGCCGGCGACGCCGGAAACCAACGCGCCGCGTGAACAGATGATCGCCCTCGCCGAGAAGGGTGCCTTCGACAATGTCACGACTTTGCTCTGGCAAAAGCTCGTGGCGCCGGAACGCCTGACCGACGAGGCATTGCGCCTCGATGTGCGGAAAATGGCAGAAGATATTGGCGCAAAAGGGTTTGTTCGCCAGCAGAGGGCGATCATGGGGCGGCCGGACTCCCGGCCAGGCCTTGCCGCCATCTCGGTGCCGACCATGATTCTGGTTGGCGCGGAGGACCAGATCACACCTGTCGCGGAAGCCCGGGAGATCGCCGATGGGATCGGGGACAATGCGCGGCTGCTCACCGTTCCCGATTCCGGCCATCTCTCGACACTGGAAGCGCCACAGGCGGTTACAGAAGCGCTGCTGAGCTGGCTGGGCTGACGCTCAGCGCGGAGCAGAGCAGGGGTCGAGCCTGGTTTCGTTTGCGCTCTTGCGGATCGAACCGGTGACGAGCGGGTCGATCATCTGGCCCTTGGACGCCGCGGACGCGACCTGGCTCAAACGCTCGGTGTCGAGATGTTGCGCCGTCTGGGTGGACACGAAATTGACGGCGATGACCGAAAGGAAGGCAATCGCCGCGCCGGCCTTGGCAACATCTGCGACCATGCTGCCGCGTTCGTTCTTCAAGAAGAGTTTGATGACCCGCATGGGGCGCCCCGCATCGTTGGGGCGCAATGCGGCCCCTTGATGCATCTTGCGCGCCAGCCAGTAAAAGCTTGGTTAGCGAATGCTTTCCGGGGTCGTGAGAATGCCATTCAACCGTGTCCGGTTTGCACGAAAGAGCACCTGAAGTGCCCGCAGCACCGCCATCACCGCAGGCCGCTGGCGCGAAACCTCGTGTGAGACGAGGAAGATCTCGTCGGACGTCTCGTCCGGCGGCGGGGCGAGCCGGATCAGCGTCTCATCGAAATCACCCATGAAGCAGGGCGCCATCGAAACGGCGCCCGCCGAGCGAATGCTCTCATAGCGCGCGGCTGAATCTCCGACGCGGGCCGCGATCGGGCGCCCATTGGCCCAGTTCAGGATGTGCTCCTCGATACGGGAGGAGACGTCGCGGCTGACCGAGATGATAGGCGCCGTCAGAGGATCGACATCGCGGCGCGCATAGAGCGCCTGTACCAGCCGCCCGATCTTCTGGCTGAAATAGCCGTTTTGCTGCGGAGGACGGCGCATCCGGATCGCGATATCGGCATCCCCACGGGCCAGGTCGAGCCGCTCTCGCGTGCTGATGATGCCGATCTCGACACCCCCCGCCTGGGCCGAGATCGTCGTCGCATGCATGGTCAGGAACAGGCTGATCGAGGTCGTCGCCGTCACCCTGACAGGCGCGTCATCGGCGGAGCGTGCCGCACGCGTCCGGTTGCTGAAGCGCTCCACCGCAGTGGCGATGTCACTGGCATCGCCGGCGAGAGTTGAGCCGATCTCGGTGAGAACAAGCCGGTTCGCCGTACGTCTGAACAGTGGCAGGCCGAGTTGTGTCTCGAGATTCTTGAGGCGACGGGCAACCGTTGCCTCGCTCAGCCCGAGCGCGACCGCTGCCACGGCCAGCGTCCCACCGACGGCGACGGAGTGGAAGATCGCGATGTCGTCCCAGCTGGGTGAAGCCAGCGCGTGGCGTCGAGGTGGAGGGGAAGCAGGCTGCCCCATGCGATCATCGGCCATGGTTGAGCATGGGAGCCTGTCCTGGCATCGGCATCGTCATGCGGCGTGTTTGGGTGCGGGCGGCTGCGGTTCGACATACCCGCAGGATGCCGTCGGCACACCCCGCTGACAGCCCGCCGAGTTTGACGGCCTCACCGACAAAAATGCGAGGGTCGCGCGCGCCCGAATATGTCGGCCGCGCCTCTGGATTCACAGGTCGATCAGCTCGCCGGCAAAGGCCGCGCGCTCCTGGATGAAGATGAAGCGGGCTTCCGGCTTGTTGCCCATCAGCCGCTCGACGGTATCGGAGGTCTCGTCCCGCGCCTCATGATCGACCATGACCTTGAGCAGGATGCGCTTGGCTGGGTCCATCGTGGTTTCCTTGAGCTGCGCCGGCATCATCTCGCCCAGGCCCTTGAATCGGCTGATCTCCGGCTTCTTGCCCTTGAACACAGTCGCGATCAGTTCGTCCTTATGGGCGTCGTTGCGGGCATAGACACTCTTGCCGCCATGCTGGAGCCGATAGAGCGGCGGCACGGCAAGATAGAGATGGCCCTTCTCGATCAGGCGTGGCGTCTGGCGCCAGAAGAAGGTGACGAGCAGCGAGGCGATATGCGCGCCGTCAACGTCGGCGTCGGTCATCACGATGACCTTCTCGTAGCGCAGGTCATCCTCGCGGAACTGGCTGCCGATACCGCAGCCGAGCGCCAGGATCAGGTCGGCCAACTGCTGGTTCTGGTTCAGCTTCTCGCGGGTCGCGTTGGCAACGTTGAGGATCTTGCCGCGCAGCGGCAGGATCGCCTGCGTCGCGCGGTTGCGCGCCTGCTTGGCCGACCCACCGGCGGAATCCCCCTCGACGATGAAAAGTTCGGAGCCCGCAGCGCCGGCGCTGCTGCAATCGGCGAGCTTTCCGGGCAGCCGAAGCTTGCGCGTCGCGGTCTTGCGCGAAACTTCCTTCTCGAGCCGGCGGCGCTGGCGTTCCTCGGCCCGGTCGACCGACCAGTCGAGCAGCTTCAGTGCCTGCTGCGGCGCGGCGGCGAGCCAGTGGTCAAAGGCGTCGCGCACTGCGTTCTCGACGATGCGCGCGGCCTCCAGCGTCGCAAGCTTGTCCTTGGTCTGGCCCTGGAACTCAGGCTCGCGGATGAAGACCGACAGCATCGCGGCACAGGTCGCCATGACGTCGTCGGAGGTCACCTGCGCCATGCGCTTCGACTGGCCGATACGCTCGGCATGGTCGCGCAGACCGCGCAGCAGCGCGACGCGCAAGCCCTGCTCATGTGTGCCGCCTTCCGGGGTCGGAATGGTGTTGCAATAGGACGAGCTGAAACCGTCCTCGCCGGTTGCCAGCCACGCCACGGCCCATTCCAGCGAGCCGTGGCCGCCATCTTTGGTGATCTTGCCGGAGAAGATCGGCTCGGCGACCAGATCCTTGCCCTCGATCTCGCGGCCGAGATAGTCGCGCAAGCCCCCGGGAAAGCGGAAGACGGCCTCCGCCGCGACATCGCCCTCTGGCTTCAGCAGCGCGGGCGCGCAGCGCCAGCGGATCTCCACGCCACCGAAGAGATAAGCCTTCGAGCGCGCCATCCGGAACAGGCGGGCAGGGGAGAAATGGGCTCCCTCGCCGAAAATCTGGGCGTCGGGATGGAAACGCACCTTCGTGCCGCGTCGGTTGGCGACGCGCCCGACAGTTTCCAGCGGCCCCTGCGGTGCCCCGCGCGAAAAGACCTGACGATAGAGCATCTGGCCGCGCGCGACCTCGACCTCGAGCCGGTCCGACAGGGCATTGACCACGGAAACGCCGACACCGTGCAGTCCACCCGAGGTCTCATAGGCCTTGGAGTCGAATTTGCCGCCGGCATGCAGCGTGGTCATGATGACTTCGAGCGCCGACTTATCGGGGAATTTCGGATGCGGATCGATCGGGATACCGCGGCCATTGTCGGTGACGGCAAGCGAGCCGTCCTCGAAGAATTCGACGTCGATGAAGGTCGCGTGGCCGGCGACGGCCTCGTCCATGGCGTTGTCGATCACTTCGGCGAAGAGATGATGCAGCGCGCGTTCGTCGGTGCCGCCGATATACATGCCTGGCCGACGGCGCACCGGCTCGAGCCCCTCGAGGACTTCGATGGCGGACGCGGTATAGCCCGCCTCGGACAAGGTGCCGTTGCGCGGTACGGAGGGTGAGGCCGATTGCTGCGGAGGCTTGCTCGAAGCCGCCGCGTCACGCTTGACCGGCGATGGCTCGGGCGCCCGCTGCGGCTGCTCGCCGCTGCCCTCACCGAAAAGATCGCCATTCTCCGTCATTTCGTTCGCCGATCACCTGATTCGCAGCGCTCATAGAATAGCGCATCCGGGACATCGCCAGGGCCGACACTCCTGCCGGCTGCAACGATTGTTTCCCAGACATATAACGAACATCGCTCCGAACAAGCAGGAGAATCGTCGCTCCGCTCCTTGCTGTGCACCGAACCCTCAGCCGAGCGAGCGTCGCAGAGGCGTCACGCGAGCATGTCATGCGGTGCCCAGGCGCATGGTTCATGTCGCATTAACCCGGCACGAACGAGAGTGACGGGGTCGAGATTCGTCAGCATGCTAATGGCTGCCAGCTGACGGAACTTTGGGAAAGTGGGAGGCTGTCGTGGTCGCGCGTTCGTCGGTTCCAGGGATGAAGATGGCCGGGCTCGAGCGCACTGCGCGCCTTGCCGGTGAATCCTTTGGTTACGAGGACATGGCGCTACTGACCGGATCCCGCTCGATCGATGCTGGCCAGGGTCGCAAATTGTGGTGGCTCGCAGCCTCGGTTGCGCTGATCGGCGTCGTGGCGCTCGCCTTGCGCTGAGGCGCACGCCAGCCGACAGGTGTAAACTCGGGCGGAGAACGGCGTCGGCCGCCTGTCAGAGCCGACGATCGGAGATCATCTGGTCGTAGAAGGCGAGATGCGTCCGCGCCGCTTCATCCCATGCGGCGGAAAGATCGACACCAACCGCGTCCGCCCTGTGAAGATGGGCGGTGATGACGGCGTCGGCGAATTCTTCAGGCGCTGCATCGACCGGGCAAAGCACCGTCGCGGGACTGTCGATCTTCGCTTTCAGGGAGGGCGACAGGTCGAACTCGTCTCGACGCTCGGCTTCGGTCGAGACCAGCGGGATCGCGAGCTGGCTGACGGCCTGGAAGCTGCCCCGGCGCGTACTGATGCCGTCGGTGAAAGGCAGCAGGAAAACATCAGCGGCCGAAAGCGTCGCCATCAACTCGCCCTCGTCGTCGATACGGCCGCGAAAGTCGAGCCAGTCGATGATGCCGAGCTCGCGCGCGAGGGCAAAGAAGGTCTCGCGATCCCTGGGCTTGTCCCAGAGAAAATCGCCGCAGACGAGTAGCCGGGCCCTGGTGCCGCGGTCATGCAGCGTCTTGGCGACGCGCAGCAGCATGTCCGGGCGCTTGCTGGCATAAAGAACTCCGAAATAGCCGATCACGATATCGGCCTGCGTTGTGGCGTTGCCCCGCGTCTTAGCTCGCTCCTTGAAGACCCGCTCCGGATCGATCCGCGCCGGCATGATGTTCGGGCCGATCGGGATGACCGGGGCAGCGAGCTTCCTGCTTGGTCCGACCAGCGGAGTCTTGAGAAAGCTCTCGCGCTGCTGTTGCGAAACGAAGATGAAGCCATCGGTCGCAAGGATGTCGGGGATCATCGAGAGGTAGCGCAGCCGGTTGAGCGAGGCCCACTCGTGCAAGGTCGCGACGGTATAGCCCTTGCGCGTCCAGAGCCGCGCCAACATCAGTGCCGAACCTGGCAGGATCGCGTTCCCCCAACCTTCGACAGGAAGCTGAAAATGCGCAATCCGGCCCTCGTGCAGCGACCCGGCGATGGCACGGACGAAGGCGATGGGCTGGTCGGGTTCGACCATGTGAAGGGCGGCAAAACCGGGACGCTGCGCGTTGATGGCGTCGGCAAGCCGCCGCGCATAGTCCATCACCGCGCAGGTGACGGGTCTCGCCGAGCCGAAGATGATCACGGAGGGTGTGGGAGACAGACGGGAGCCAGACATACGCGTCCTGAATTCGAGCACTTGATCGGCGTCGGCTTGTCCCGGGCGGCCGGTGTGCGGGCTGAACCTCAGATCAGCGAACCGAAGCTAGCCACAAGATTGCAGCGTCGCATCGGAACCTTGGCGACTTCCTCGAGCCAGCAGGAATAGCCGAATGTCAGTCGGCTCAACTCCTGGGCAATCTTGCCCCGGTCATCTCCGGTTTCCCGCAGACAGGACAGGGTATCGTAGCCAGCAGACTTCAGTTCAGCCCAAGCTCTCTCACCCGCGGTCCTGTCGTTGCTCTCAAACGCAACGATCGGGCGATGAGATGAGAAGGTTTGCCGCAGGCCCGCGAAGACATCTGCCTCGAAGCCCTCGACGTCGCATTTGACAAACCCGACCCGCTTCGCGCCCGATGCAATCGCGGGCTCTCGTTGAGCAAGGAATGCGTCGCCGTGGCGGACAGGCAGCACAAGGTCTCCCTGCCCAGACGCGAAGCTGCCGCTCCCATCGTTTCCCTGCTCAAGCAAGGAAAACCTCAACTCGGCGTCGGCTTGGCCCAGGCCGATTTCATGAACACGAATGTTGCCCGTTTGCGAAAGCACGATGTTCGTCTTTAGCAGCGAGGCGATAGGAGGATTGGGTTCGAACGATATCACTTCTTCGAACGAATCTGCGAAGTTTATGGAATGATTTCCTATATTCGCGCCGATATCCAGGAAGATGCATGAGCCGAGGTTCCTCGCGTTGAAGAGGGCCTTGAGGAACGCGATCTCGCGACGTTCATACACTCCATTCCCAATGATCGAGATGCCGAGATAGTCCGTCGGGATCACCGCAATCCGAGGGTGGGGTGGAAGGTGTTTTCTGCTGCTCGGGACGATCTTCTTGATCAGAAGGTCATGCGCGCGCTGAACGGCGTATGTCAGACGCCCTTCCTTGATCTGCAGCATCGCCGCAATCTCCCCTAACGGCATGGATCGCGACGCATAGCCCCAATCCTCTACCGAACGCTTAATGGCCGCCCGGTCGTCGTTGTCCCTGGCCGCAGCCGCGCTCAGGCATTGTGAGTTATGCAGGATGCGCTTGACGAAAATAGGAATATCAACCCATATCGTTCTTGTTATGTTCGCTATGGAGATATTCGATGCCATCCTACGCCCTGTTCGACGACGCTGTGGTTGCCCGCACCGCTCCAGCGAGTTCCGGCTGGACTGCATTCACCGACCTTCAATCCGTATTCGACTACGCCCGCAATCAGGGAAGGCCTCTCTTCTTTCAGCCCGGTGTTTATGACTCAGGCACCGTGACGGTCCTGACGACGAATGGCGGCGGCAAGCCGCTGCAGGTCCGCGCCATGCCCGGATCGGTCGTTCTGCGTTTCACCGGAACGAAGGGCAGACTCAGGTTCGCTTCGAGGGGATCTTCTTCGACGGCCAGAACCGGGCTTTGACAGACTATGTCTCTCAGCGTCCGGCCTTCATCGCAATTGCCGGCAATGCCCAGGACGTCGTGTTCGACAACTGTCAGATCATGAACTCGCCTGGCATTGGAGCCTATATCGCGAGTTCGTCCGGCGCGGTCTTCCGGTCCTGCTATTTCGGCAACCATTCCGTCGGGATCTGGAGCGAGAACGCCCAGATCAAGGCGCTGAACAACACCATTACCGGCATGTCGAACAATGGCATCGCGGTCTGGCGTGACACGATCACCGGTGACAGCTCCACGATTGCGGGCAACTTCATCAATGGCGTCGATACGGTTGCCGGTGGGACTGGGCAGAACGGCAATGGCGTCAGCGTCTTCCGGGCCGTTGGCGTTTCGATCACCGACAACAAGATCTTCAGCGTCAAATTCTCCGCCATCCGCTGTAATGGCGGGGGGCTGCACAACGTCAGCAACAACAATATCTACAACACGCGCGAAGCGGCGATCTTCATCGAGGCGCCAGGCGCGGGAATTGATCTCACGGGTTGCATCGTTTCCAACAACAGTCTCGACACGGTCGGTAGTGGCATTCTTGTGGCCAACTCCGGCCAGTTCTCCGACGGTGTTTCACGCAGCGTCATCGTGGAAGGCAACCGCATCTCCAACGTCACCGACAATCCGATTCCCGATCCCGGCTACTATCCGCCGTCAACGATCGGAAACGGCATCGTCGTCGAGCAGGACTGCGTGGTTTCCGGCAACCTCATCGACGGAGCTGCGCGGGTGGGCATCCAGGCCGGCATCAACACCGCTGCACGCGCGCTCGTGGTTTCCGGGAATTTGGTGCGTAACGCGGCTATCGGTATTGGCGTCTCGAACGAAGCTGTGACGAACAGCGGACGGTCGGTCGTTGTCTCTGGAAACATCGTCAACGGTGCCAGCCTCGGTGGCATCGTGCCGACCGTCTTCACCGGCACCACCATGAATCGCGTGGGAACGGCCGATTACGGCAATGATCTCGCAACGGCCGTCGGCAGCGTCACCTTCGGGCATAATCGCTACGTCTGAGGGCTCTGTCAGAACAAACGCCGGGGCGTTGCCGCCCCGGCGTTTCAGGTGGACCGCGAATCGTCGCGGTCGGGAGGAAGGCGACTGCGCCGGGATGTTTCCGGCGCAGAGCTCTCAGTAGGAGTAGTACATCGCGAACTCGACCGGGTGCGGCGTCATTTCGAAGCGCGCCACATCCTGCATCTTGAGCTCGATATAGCTCTCGATGAAATCGTCGTTGAAGACGCCGCCGGCCTTGAGGAAGGCGTTGTCCTTCTTCAGTGCCTCGAGCGCCTCGCGCAGCGAGCCGCAGACGGTCGGGATCTTCTTCAGCTCGCGCGGCGGCAGGTCGTAGAGATCCTTGTCCATGGCCGGGCCGGGATCGATCTTGTTCACGATGCCGTCGAGGCCGGCCATCAGCAGCGCGGCAAAGGCGAGATAGGGGTTTGCCATCGGATCGGGGAAGCGAACCTCGACGCGCTTGGCCTTCGGCGACGTCGTCCACGGAATACGGCAGGAGGCCGAGCGGTTACGGGCCGAGTAGGCCAGCAGCACCGGAGCCTCATAGCCCGGAACGAGACGCTTGTAGGAGTTCGTCGACGGGTTGGTGAAGGCGTTCAGCGCCTTGGCGTGCTTGATGATGCCGCCGATGTACCAGAGGCATTCCTGCGACAGGTCGGCATATTTGTTGCCGGCCATGATCGGCTTGCCGGCCTTCCAGATCGACTGGTGGACGTGCATGCCCGAGCCGTTATCGCCATAGATCGGCTTCGGCATGAAGGTCGCGGTCTTGCCGTAGCTCTGCGCCACGTTGTGGATCGCGTACTTGTAGACCTGCATGGTGTCGGCCATGTGGGTCAGCGTGTCGAACTTCAGGCCGAGCTCGTGCTGGGCGGAGGCGACCTCGTGGTGGTGCTTCTCGACCTTGGCGCCCATCGCCGCCATGGCTGCGAGCATCTCGCCGCGCATGTCCTGCGCCGAATCCTGCGGCGGGACGGGGAAGTAACCGCCCTTGGTGGCGATGCGGTGGCCGAGATTGCCGCCTTCGTAATCGGTCATGCCGTTGATCGGCAGCTCGACGTTATCGAGCTTGAAGCCGGTGTTATAGGGGTCGGCCGAGATCTTGACGTCGTCAAAGACGAAGAATTCGGCTTCCGGACCGACATAGACCGTATCGCCGATACCGGTCGACTTGAGATAGGCTTCGGCCTTCTTGGCGATGCCGCGCGGGTCGCGGTTATAGGGTTCGCCGGTCGCAGGCTCGAGCACGTCGCAGGTGATCACCATCGTCGCTGCCGAGAAGAACGGGTCCATCACGGCCGTCGTCGGATCGGGCATCAACAGCATGTCGGACTCGTTGATCGCCTTCCAGCCGGCAATCGACGACCCGTCGAACATCGTGCCTTCGGCGAAGATGTCCTCGTCGATCATGGTGACGTCGAAGGTAACGTGCTGCCACTTGCCGCGCGGGTCGGTGAAGCGGAAGTCGACATACTTGACGTCGTTGTCCTTGATCGCCTTGAGGACGTCCTTGGCGCTCTTCATCTCAGCATTCCTCTTGAAAGCAGTTTCTCAACATTCATCGATCCGCGGGTATTCGCCCGGCGGACGCCGATTTCGCGGGTTCGGGAATGAAGCCCTCAGATCGCGTCCGCGCCGGTCTCTCCGGTGCGGATGCGGATCGCCCCCTCCACCGACGATACAAAAATCTTGCCATCGCCGATCCGGCCGGTTTGAGCGGCCTTCTTGATGGCTTCGATCGCGCTCTCGACCATCTCATCGGCCAGCACGATCTCGATCTTCACCTTCGGCAGGAAGTCGACAACGTATTCGGCGCCGCGATAGAGCTCGGTATGGCCCTTCTGGCGGCCGAATCCCTTGGCTTCGAGCACGGTGATGCCCTGCAGCCCGACTTCCTGCAGTGCCTCCTTCACCTCATCCAGCTTGAAGGGCTTGATGATCGCTTCGATCTTTTTCATGCGCCGACCGGCCTCCCTTGCGCGTGGTTGGAAACGGATATTCGTCCGCTCCTCGATACCGCCTGCCGGTCCAATCGTCGATGCGCTGAAAATCGGCCTTTTCCCGATGGCTCGGAGGCCGGCTCAGCGTTCCGCCGTGGCAGACGAACACTCGCCGTATGTGCTCATAGCATCGGCGCGTGTGCCTCGCCATGAGGGAGCGTGGCAGGTATCGCCTCATCATGAGGCGATATTCCGCCCATAATTTATGCAGATGATCAATCGATAGCCAAACGAGATCCGCGCGCCCGATCTTGCTATGAGCGTCCGGCTTCCGGATGATCGCGCGATGAGCACAGCAGACGAGATCGCCTTTGCCCTGTTGACCCCAAGCGAGATGGCGCGCGCCGACGGGGCTGCGATTGCGGCCGGAACGACGGGGCCCGTCCTGATGGAGCGAGCGGGCAGGGCGGTCGCCGATGCCGTCAGCCGGCGGGCCCGGCCCGGACAGCCCATTCTGGTTCTCTGTGGCCCCGGCAACAACGGCGGCGACGGGTTCGTCGCAGCCCGTCTCCTTCGCGAGCGCGGTTTCGCGGTGACGCTTGCCTTATCGGGCGACCGTCAAGCCCTGAGGGGCGATGCTCTTGCAATGGCGCAGGCCTGGACCGGTGAGGTCATGCCGATTTCTTCTGCCGCTCCGGAGCGGGCAGCCGTCGTGGTCGACGCCCTTTTCGGCGCTGGCCTCGATCGGCCGCTGGCCGGCGACGTCGCCGCCGTGGTGCAACGTGTCAACGCCTCGGAAGCCGCGGTGATCGCCGTGGATGTCCCCAGCGGCGTTTCGGGGGAGACCGGACGCGCTGATGGAGCGGTCATAGACGCCGATGAGACGGTCACCTTCTTTCGCCTCAAGCCGGGGCATCTGCTTTATCCCGGGCGCAGGTTATGCGGCGTGGTGACGCTTGCCGATATCGGCATCACAGCGGAGGTGGCCTTTGGCGACGGCGCCCTGAAGGCGCGAACTTTTCGCAACGCTCCGGCGCTGTGGCACGCCGAGTGGCCGCACCACGCGGTCGATACCCATAAATACAAGCGCGGCGCGGTGCTCGTCCTGGCGGGGGGGCTTGCGGGTGTCGGTGCGCCCCGACTCGGGGCACGTGCGGCGCTGCGCATCGGCGCCGGCCTGGTGACGATTGCGTGCCGGCCCGAAGCGCTTGCCGCTCATGCCGCCCGCGGCCCGGATGCGCTGATCCAGCGTGCGGTCGCCTCGGCAGCCGATATCGAAACCCTGCTGGCCGAGAAGCGGCTCGGCGCAGTTCTTGTCGGACCCGCGCTCGGGCTTGACGGAACAGCTCGCGAAGCCGTCCTGGCCGCGCAGCGCTCGAATGTCCCAGCGGTATTCGATGCGGATGCGCTGACCTTGCTCGCGGCAGAAACCGCGTCCGCCCCGGTCGGCTCCAGGATCAGGCCAGGCGGCGCAGCTTGCGTATTGACGCCGCACGAAGGGGAGTTCGAGCGCCTCTTCGCTTCGTCTGCAGATGTGATGACGCCTCCGTCCAAGCTCGAACGGGCGCGCCGCGCTTCGGCGGCCACCGGTGCGGTCGTCGTCCTGAAGGGGCCCGATAGCGTCATCGCCGAGCCCGGTGGGACGGCCGCGATCAATATGACCGGCAGTTCGGCCCTGGCGACGGCGGGTTCCGGCGATGTCCTGGCTGGCCTCATCGCGGGGCTGCTGGCCCAGGGCATGCCAGTCTTCCAGGCCGCCTGCGCTGCCGTCTGGCTCCATGGCAAGGCAGGGGAACGCCTCGGGCGGGGCTTGATCGCGGATGACCTGCCGGAAGCAATCCTGCCTGATCTCTCCGAGCTGACCGCGCGACAGGGCAGTCAGCTTCAGTTAGCCGGCGACTAGAATCTGAGGCCACCGGCCCGCGGGTTGGACGGGCCGGGATGCCAATTAGTGGCTGACATAAGTCACGGCCGGCGCCGCCGTCAGTTGTTCCTTCGTCATGCTGATGACGCCATGGTCCGGGTACATCATCGGACCACGCGGAATAGGTGCAGTCGCCGCCGGAGCCGTGGCCGGGCCGCTCATGCTGCCGCTCCCTCCGGCGGCGACTGCACCTATTC
>UBZM01000117.1 GCA_900470095.1 Hyphomicrobiales bacterium | reverse complement strand
AAGCAGCTCGACGAGGCCATCTCGGTGGTCGTGGTCGAGAAGGGGGCCGAGGTCGGCGCCCATATCCTCTCGGGCGCGGTGATCGATCCGATCGGTCTCGACGCGCTTTTGCCTGACTGGCGCCAGGACGAGGCACGCCCGCTGACGACGGAAGTCAGCGAGGACATCTTCTATTTCCTGACCGAGCCGAACGGAATCCGGCTGCCGAATTTCGGCATGCCGAAGCTGATGAACAATCATGGCAATTTCGTCGGCTCGCTCGGGCTGGTGACGCGCTATCTGGCGACCCGCGCCGAGGCGCTGGGCGTCGAGATCTATCCGGGCTTCGCCGCCGCCGAGCTTCTCTTCGACGATAAGGGCGCCGTCACCGGCGTCGCCACGGGCGACATGGGGATCGCCAAGGATGGCACGGTCTCCGAACGCTTCACCCGAGGTATGGAATTGCGCGGTCGCTACACGCTGCTCGGCGAGGGGGCGCGCGGCTCGCTGTCCAAGATCGCGATCCAGCGCTTTGGCCTCGACAAGGACCGTGAGCCCCAGAAATACGGTATCGGCCTCAAGGAGATCTGGCAGGTCAAGCCGGAAAAGTTCCACAAGGGCCGGGTGCAGCATTCCTTCGGCTGGCCGCTCGACGGCAAGACCGGTGGTGGCTCGTTCCTCTATCATTTCGACGACAATCTCGTCACCGTCGGCTTCGTCGTGCATCTCAACTACGAGAACCCGACGCTCTCGCCCTTCGACGAGTTCCAGCGCTTCAAGACGCACCCGATGATTCGGGATGTCTTCGAGGGCGGCAAGCGACTGTCCTATGGCGCGCGCGCCATTACCGAAGGCGGCTGGCAGTCGGTGCCGAAGCTGAGCTTCCCGGGCGGGGCGTTGGTCGGTTGCGCGGCTGGCTTCGTCAATGTGCCCCGCATCAAGGGCAGCCACAACGCGATCCTGTCCGGCATGCTGGCTGCCGAGCATCTCGTGCCGGCTCTGGCGGCGGGACGCGCGCATGATGAAGTCAGCGAGATCGAAACCAGCTGGCGCTCATCTCCGATCGGCCGCGACCTCAAGCCGGTCCGCAACGTCAAGCCCCTCTGGTCGAAGTTCGGGACGATCGGCGGTGTTCTGCTCGGCGGCATCGACATGTGGCTGAACCAGCTCTTCGGCTGGTCGCCTTTCGGCACGCTCAAGCATGGCAAGGCGGATTACGCGACTCTGAAGCCGCTGAGCGAAGTGACGCCGATCACTTATCCCAAGCCGGACGGCAAGCTCTCCTTCGACAAGCTTTCGTCGGTGTTCCTGTCCTCGACCAATCACGAGGAAGACCAGCCGGCGCATCTGAAGCTGACCGACCCGTCGATCCCGGTCGCGAAGAACCTGCCGCTCTATGGCGAACCCGCGCGGCTTTACTGCCCGGCTGGCGTCTACGAGATCGTCTACACGGATAACGAGACGAAGAGCGATCCGCGTTTCGTCATCAACGCGCAGAACTGCGTGCACTGCAAGACATGCGACATCAAGGATCCCTCCCAGAACATCACCTGGGTGGTGCCTGAGGGCGGCGGCGGCCCGGGTTACTCGAACATGT
>UBZM01000018.1 GCA_900470095.1 Hyphomicrobiales bacterium | reverse complement strand
ACTGGGAGAGGCCGCGCAGCGCCCACCCGCCGGCTCCGCCGAGGATGACGAGCGCAATGGCCGCTGCTGCCGCCGCCCATCTCGGACGCTGCCTCGGCCTCGGCCGCCGCCGCGTCTCGACCAGGCGCGCGAGATCGAGTTCCGGCGGCAGCGGCTCTTCGGCGACCGGGGCCAGCGCAGCGCGCAGCATGTCGCGCTGTTCGCTCATCCCGGAGACGCGTTTCGCCACATCGGGGTGCGCTTGGAGATAGGCGACGATCTCCGCCTGGCGCCTGGCATCGAGCGTCTCGTCGATGAAGCCGTTCAGCTCGTCTTCGGTGATCGGGCGGTGGCTCATTTCACGCTCCGCAGATGCGGGCGGCCGGGCTGCGGCCGCGCCTCGTCGGACATCATCCTCAGGAGCCTGTCGCGCGCGCGCGACAGGCGTGACATCACGGTGCCGACCGGAATGTCGAGCACCTTGGCCGTCTCGGCATAAGAGAGCTCCTCCACCGTGACCAGCAGCAGGACCGTGCGCTGCTCGTCCGGCAGTTGCGCCAGCTTCGCCAGCAGCTCGCGGTAGCGCAGCCCGTCCTCCTGCCCTGCGGACACCGCAAGCCCGCTTGCATCCGCCTCGTCGAGCCCGATATGGCGCGGCCGATGTGCCGTGCGCTGCAGCCGGGTCATCGCCAGATTGTGCAGGATGGTGAAGATCCAGGTGCGAGGGTCGCCATCGGCGCGGCGCTGGTGCCAGTGGCCGATGGCGCGCTCGAGGCAGTCCTGAACCAGATCGTCGGCTGCCGCGCGATCGCGCAGCAGCCCGCGCGCATACCGTCGCAAGGCCGGTATCAGCGGCTCGATCAGGCGAACCATATTCTCCATCACGGGACTCCCGGGAGCGGCTGGGCGCTCGGCCCATGGCGCCGCCGTTTCCGTCGGCGGCGCCATGGTCTGGGCTCGTCACTTGGGCTCAGCGCGCCTGGACCTGGACGACAGCGCCGGGCTGGGTCGTGCTGCCCTCGGCGATCACAAGATAGCGCCGCTCGCTGCTCGCGTCGCTCTGTACGATCTGGCGGATCGGTCCGCTCGCATTGACGATGGCCGAACCGGCCGGGTTCGTCATGAAGGCAGACAGCGGCTGCAGCGGCCCGCGTCCCTCGGGATTCCGGGCGAAGGCGAGCAGATAGGGCTTGCGCGGCTCCAGACCGGTGACCGAGGCCTGGAGGATCTGGATCAGCCCCTGGTCGAACAGCGTGACGCTGGTCGGGGCCTGACGCTGCGCACCGCCGGCCTTGGTCGGAGCGAGCGCAAGCTGTGCCGTCTGCCCGGCGAGGCCGAGCGGCTGCAGGCCTGCGGCGCCGTCGCCGTCCGGTACGGCATTCGGCACATAGTTCACGGCCTGCGGCGCCTGGCCGATCGGGATCGTGGCGATGACCTTGTTGGTGAGGGTATCGATGGCGGCAAGCGCGTCGGCGTTCTCGAGCCCGACATAGACGCGTGAACCGTCTCCCGACGGCCAGATTCCGTGCGGCAGCTTGCCGACGGGTATGGTCGCGACCTGCTCGAACGTGTCGGTCCGGAAGACCTTGACCTCGTTCAGGCCGCCGATGGTGACATAGGCGAAGGTGCCGTTGGCATTATGCGCGAAATTGACGTGGTTGGTGATCGGCCCGGTATCGAGAGTCTTGATCGGATCGAAGGGCGGCAAGGCGCTGAAGACCTGCGTCTTGCCGATATCCTTCAGGGTGAACCAGACCTGCTGCCCGTCGGGCGTCGCGGCGATATTGGGGCAGAAGGGACTATCCTGTTTCACGTGCCCGACGATCTGGTGGTCGGCGACCGTGACGACCACTGTCTCGGGATTGAAGGACGAGCAGATGTAGCCGTATTTGCCGTCCGGCGAGAAGATCTGCATGCCCGGTCCGGCAGGGACCTTGATCCGCGCCTTCTCCTCGAAGCTCACGCCGTCGAGCACCGCGACATAATCCTCGCCGCGCACCGTGACCCAGACCTCCTTGCCGTCCGGGGTGAAGAAAGCCTCGTGCGGCGAACGCCCGACATAGGTGGTGTGCTTCACCATGTTGGTTGCGGTGTCGATGAAGGATACGGCGTTCGAGCCGATCGAGACGATGGCGATCGTCTTGCGGTCAGGCGAAAAGCCCATGCCGTGGACGAGGACCTGGCCCTTGTAGAGCGGGCTGAAATTGCCCGGTTGCGGATCACCGAGCCGGATCACCCCGACGAGCCTGTTGGAGGCCGGATCGGTGACCGAGACCGTGTTGGAGAATTGCTCGGCCGCATAGACCCGGTCGCGGCTGCTCAGGGGGATATCCGGCGCTCCGTCCGGAGCCGGCGCCTGTCCCGCTATGGCCGGAAGCGTGCAGGCGAGCATGGTGCTGGCCATGAGGCCCGCGAGAAGACTGCGTTTCATGAGCTTTGGCTCCTACTTCATCTGCATGGCGGGTGCCGGCCCGTCCGATGTTGCCGACGGGCCGCGCGCATGGGGCGTGGGTTCGGCGGGTTTCGTCGAAACCTGCGTCGGGGCGGCAGCGGAGGGTGGCAGCGGCTGGCCGAGCGCCAGGCGCATCGCGGCGATCTCCTGCTGCTGGGTGACGATGATCTCCTGCGCCAGGCGCCGGATCTGCTCATTCTTGCCGTAGCGCAGCACGGCGAGCGCCATGTCGATCGCCCCCTGGTGGTGCGGGACCATCATCGCGACGAAATCGGCATCGATATCGCCTGTCGGCTTCACGTCCATTTCCGCCATCATCTTGTCCATGGCGGCGGCGTTCTCGGCGAGGAAGGGGGCCTCCTGGGGATAGACCGCGGCCGGGGCGGCCGCGGTCGCGCCGGGGTGGCAGTGGCTCTGGTCGTGTGCGCGCGCACCCGGCGGCGCGGCGAGGCTGAGTGCCGCCGCGACGGCGCAGGCCGCAAGCCGCGGAAAGGCGTGGTGCTGCATGGTCCTACTCCCTTGAAGAAAACCGATCCTTCAGAGGTGGACTCAGGCGAGGCGTGATTATTCCGGACTGCTGGAAAATTTCTTTGCCGCAACCCGGAAGCGGTCCGACCCTGCCCGTGGGGCATGTCCGGGCTCCCGCTCGGACGTCCCTCTCGAGCCCCCCGGCCCAACCTGTCCGCAACGGACTTCCCCCATTGCGGACGTGGTTTTGGCGAATCGCCGCTGCCACTCACTCGGCCGCTGATCGCTCCACGGAGATCAGCAGCATCATCGGCCGCTCGCATTCCTCCGCCAGGCCGGGGTTCTCGGCGATCTGATCGGCTGTCGGGGCAAATTCCTCGACCTGGCAAATCGAGAATCCCGTTGCGATCAACGTGTTGAGCGTCGTCGCCAGCGTTCGATGATATTTGAGCACGCCGTCAGTGAACCAGTTGGTCCGGCGCTCGCCTTCGATCGCGTAGCGGTTCACCGGCCAGGTCTTGCGGCCGTCCTCGTCTGTCCACCAGCGAGGATGCGCGGCGGACATGTAGATCGGGTGTTCGATCGTGAACACGAAGCGCGAGCCCGGAGCGAGCGACCGGTGCACCATGCGCAGCAGGCGCCCGAAATCCGCGATATAGTGGAAGGTGAGCGCACTGAAGGCGAAGTCGAACGCAGCCTTGGGCAGGTCCAGCAGCTCGAGATCGGCAATCCGGTATGTGACGCCCGCGTCGAAGGTGTCCGCGATCGCCCGGGCGATCATCTTCTCCGAGACGTCCAATCCGAGGACGGACCTGGCGCCGTGCTCGCGTGCCCAACGGGCAAACCAGCCGAAGCCGCAGCCGAGATCGACGACGCGCTTGCCCGTCAGGCCGGGCAGCATGGCGCGGATCGCCGGCCATTCCGGTGTGCCGGCCAGACCATGAACCTGCCGGGGGAGCTGGCTGTAGCCGGCGAAGAATTCGGGGTTGTCATAGATGTTCTGTGCCAATTCATTCACTCCATCAAAGTTCGATGGGACGAGGCACAGGCGTGAAAATGGCCTCGTCCGTTTCCGGCGAGGCTGCAGGGGCGCGATACGCGTGAGTTAACGCGGCGATCGGCTGTCCCGCATCCCGCCTGTTGGGATGCCGGCAGCCCGGGCAACGATATGCGTATCCGTCTCGACCATGCCGGATTTATCGGGAACGGCACGAACCCTGTCAACGCCGCAGCGCGGTCCAATCCGTCCTCCGGTTCAAACGGCAGCCGCTGCCGCAGTCTTTCCCGGCACCTGAGACAATTGCGTCTCTGTGGGCGCGATTGGCCATTGCCTGCCACAACCTGTGTCGTTACGCGACGGCAGGATCGGCGCCTGAAGAGAACGAATCGCCGGGGGTGGGGGACTGACGATGAAGCTCTTGGTTGCCGCGTTGGGCTGCGCGGTCTTGGTTGGTGGCTGTGCCGGTGCAACGGCGACGCGAACCTCGCAGAACACCATGACGATCGATGCCGGCGCTGCGCCGTCCTGCGGCGCTCTGGGCGCGGCGAAAGTCGCGGCCAAGAGTGCCGCTATCGAGACGATCAAGGCAGGGTACGACCGCTACATCATCGGCAGTGCAGCGTCTCAGAACAATGTCTCGGTCAGCCAGATGCCTGGCAGCGTCCAGACGCGCGGCGCGATCATCGGCAATACCTATCGATCCACGAGCACCTATGTTCCCGGCCCGACCATCGTGAGCGGCACCCATGACAGGCAACTCGAGATCATGATGTTCAGGGAGGGTGAGCCGGGCTACGAGAACGCCCTCGACGCGCGCGAGGCCCTCGGCCCGGAATGGCCCGAAATCGTCAAGAACGGGATCAAGACCTGTCTTTGATCCGTTCGCCGATCTCGCCGTCTTGCGCTGTCGTCATCCCCTTGGGATGACCGTGAAAGCGAACACGCAAGGTCCAGCTGATCGTCGCGATGGCGATGTCAGTGCGGATATCGGCAGCTCCAGTCTCTGACGTAACGCAAAGCAACGCTGGACGGGGGCCTGCTCTTCCATCGTATACCGGGCGTTGACCTTTGCCCCCGCTCGAGGACGATGATGCGATTGACGATTGAAGGCGCGCGCGAGATGGCGCGCCGTGCCGTGCTGGCGGCTGGAGCCAGTGAAGCCGCCGCGGCGTCGCTTGCGGATGCGACGATTGCCGCGGAGCTCGCGGGGCGTCCGTCCGTCGGCTTCGCGCATCTCCTGGACTATCTCGATAGTCTCGTGGCCGGACGGATCGCGGGCTCGGCCATTCCAGAGATCAGTTTTCCAGCGCCGGTGGCGGTCCGGATCGATGCCAGGGGAGGGATCGCCCAGCTCGGCTTCGATCTCGCCTTCGACGCGTTGCGGGAGCGCGCCGGGCTTTACGGCCTTGCGCTGCTGAGCCAGGCGAACAGCTACACGGTCGGTGAACTCGGCTACTACACCCGTCGCCTCGCCGAAGCGGGCTTGATCGGGCTTGCCCTTGCCAATGGGCCGGCGCTGGTGGCGGCGGGCAAGAGCCAGGGGGCGGTCTACGGCACCAATCCGCTCTCCTTTGCCGCGCCCGTCGAAGGTGGCTCGCCCCTGCTGATCGACCAGTCCTCGAGCGCGACGGCCTTCGTCAATATCAGGCGCGCAGCCGGGACCGGCGAGGCGATACCGCCGGGCTGGGCCGTGGATGCGAGCGGCCGCCCCACCACCGATCCGCGCGCGGCGCTGACGGGCGCGCTTCTCGCCTTCGGTGGCGAACGCGGCGCCAATATCGCGCTGATGGTGGAAACCCTGGCGGCAGGGCTGACCGGCGCGAACTGGTCGCTCGATGCGCCGTCCTTCGCCGACGGCTGCCGGTCGCCCGGCGTCGGGCTCCTGGTCGTCGCGCTGAAGCCGGAGCTCTTCGCCCCGGATTTTTCAGCCAGGCTGGCAGCCCATCTCGCGCGCCTGGCGGCGAAGGGCGTCCATATTCCCGGACAAAGGCCGGCTCGCAGGGATATCGAACTGCCCGACGCGCTGCTCGAGGCGATCGCGCGATACCCCCTCGGGCGGAGCCAGCGGAGCGCTACTCCATGACCATCGGATGGTCATCCGACGGCGCCTTCTCCTGCTTCGGGGTGACCAGCAGGGCGAGGAACGGCATGGCTGCGAGGCACAGGATCATCAGCAGCTTGAAATCGTCGACATAGGCGATGATCATCGCCTGCCGGGTGATGACCTCGTCGAGCGCGGCGCGGCCGGCCAGCGTCAGCGGATCCCAGGCGTCCTTGATCGCCGGCATCTCGAACATGCGGTTGAACGGCGTGACGTAAGTCGCGATCTCGGCGTGGTTCACCTGGACGTTGCGGGTGAGCAGATAGCTGACGATCGAGATGCCGACGCTGGAGCCGATATTGCGCGACAGGTTGTAAAGGCCGGTGGCGTCGCCCCGATCCTGCGGCTGCAGCGTGGAGAAGGTCACAGTGGTCAGCGGCACGAAGAGCAGGCCCAGGCCCGCACCCTGGATGAAGCCGGTGACGATGATCGTTTGCTGCGAGACGTCCGGGGTCCAGCCGGCCATGTCGTACATCGCCCAGGCGCTGACGGCCAGGCCGGCGCCGAGCAGGATGCGGATGTCCACCTTGCCGATGAGCCGTCCGACCAGGAACATGCAGAGCATCGTGCCCATGCCGCGCGGGCCCATGACGATGCCGGCGGTGACGACGGGATAGCCCATCAGCGTTTGCAAATAGGGCGTCATCAACGCCAGCGAAGCGAGATAGGTGATGCCGACGATGAAGATGAAGATCATGCCGACGCTGAAATTGCGATCGAGGAACAGGCGCGGCTTGATGAAGGAGTTTTCTGCCGTGAGGGTGTGGACCACAAGGATGTAGATCGCGGCGACGCAGACCGTCGCCTCGACGATGATCTCGAGCGACGAGAACCAGTCGAGCTGGGCGCCGCGGTCGAGGAAGAGCTGGAGCGAGGCGATGGCGAGGCTGAGCGCGCCGAAGCCGAGCCAGTCGAGCCTGGCCAAGGCGTTCGATTTCGTCTCGGTGACGAAGATCCCGACGCCCGCCAGGGCCAGCGCGCCGAGCGGCAGGTTGATGTAGAAGACCCAGCGCCAGGAGATGTTCTCGGTCAGCCAGCCGCCGATGACGGGGCCGAGCACCGGGCCGACCATGACCGAGACGCCGAACAGCGCCATCGCCGAGCCGCGCTCCTCCGGCGTGTAGATGTCGAGCAGGATGCTCTGGGACACCGGCACCAGGGCCGCGCCGAAGAAGCCCTGGAGCAGGCGGAAGCCGACGATCTGGGTCAGCGACTGCGCGGCGCCGCACAGCATCGAGGCGACGACGAAGCCGATGATCGCGACCGAGAGCACGCGCTTCCTGCCGAAGCGGGCGGCAAGGAAGCCCGATGGCGGCGTCATGATCGCGGCCGCGACGATATAGGAGGTCAGGACCCAGTTGATCTGGTCGGCGCTGGCCGAGACGCTGCCCTGGATATAGGGCAGCGCGACATTCGCGATCGTCGTGTCGAGAGCCTGCATGATCACGGCGAGGATCACGCAGACGGTGATGGCGCCGCGATTGGCGACCACAGGGGTCGCCGCCGTGGCGACGCTATCAGCCATTGTGAGTCTCGGTCTTGCCGAAGAGGTCAGAGACGAAGCTGGGCAGGCCGCGGGCGCGGCCGGTATCGACATCGAGCACGACGCTCATGCCGGCGCGCAAGAGCGGCTTGCCCACGGGCGTGTCGATTTTGACGCGCATGGCGATGCGCTGGACGACCTTGACCCAGTTGCCGCTGGTGTTCTGGGCCGGCAGCAGCGAAAAGCTTGCGGCCGAGGCAGGGCTGATGCTGTCGACCGTGCCGGTCCATTCGGCGCCGGGATAGGTGTCGACATAGACCCTGGCCCTCTGTCCCGGGCGGACCCAGGTCAACTCGGTCTCCTTGGGGTTCGCCTGGATCCAGACATGGTCGGCCGAGACCAGGCTGAAGCCGACTGTCGCGTCGGCAAGGTACTGCCCCTTCTGCAGCGAGGGCACATTGGTGACGATGCCGTCCATCGGCGCCTTGACCACGGTGTGGTCGAGTTGGCGGGCAGCCTCAGCCCGGGCTGCGACGCTGTCCTTGTAGCGAGGGTGATCTTCGATCGGCGCATCGGGGTTGCCGTTCAGGCTGGCGGCGATAGCGATGAGCTGGCTCTGGAGCTGTGCGAGCTTCTGCACGGCGCCATCGAGATCGTGCTTGGCTGAATCGTAGGTCACCTGCGAGGCGACCGCCTTGGTCGCGAGGTCCTGCTGACGCTTGAAGGCGGTGGTGTAGTAATCGATATCGGTCCTGGCCTGGGCGATCTGGCTCTGCATCGCCTTGTAGTTCGCCTTCTGCGCTTCAAGATCGTTGCGGACCACGCCGATCTGCGCATTCGCCCGGTCGAGGGCGAAGCGGAACTGCGCGTCGTCGAGTTTGAACAGAACGTCCCCGGCCTTGACCTGCTGGTTGTCGCGCACGTCGATTTCGCCGACGATGCCGGCGACGTCGGTCGAGATGCCGACGATGTCGGCTTGCACATAGGCGTTGTCGGTCGACATGACCTGCCCACCGGCGACGTACCAGTAGCCGCCAGCGGCAAGCGCGACGGGCAGCAATGCGAACAGGATGGAGCGCTTCAGATTGCGCGACTTGGCGCCGGGAGCGGCGTCGGCAGGGGCAATTGACGCCTGCGCTGTGCTCTCGGGAGCCTTGGCGACAGGTGCTGGCTGAGCAGGAGGCAGCCTCGGCTCGGGGCGGCGGATTTCGGTCACGTTGCTGGCCGGAGAAGGATCTGAGCCGTCGTTCCGGACCGGTTCGGGTTGTCCCGCTGCATCATCCATGGGTCTTCTGTCCTTCGGCTGGCGGCATCGCACAGGCCGCCGAGAGGTTCCCACGCATCGTCGTGAGGAGGGCGAGGAGCGCCTCGCGCTCGGTTTCGGAGATGTCGGCGAAGGCCTCGGCGCGAGTGATCTCGCCGAGCTCGCGCATCGTCGCGAGGGTCGGCCCAGCCTTTTCTGTGAGGGAGAGCCGCCAGACGCGCCGGTCCGTGGCGTCGTGCCGGCGTTCGATCAGCCCGCAGCTTTCGAGCTTGTCGAGGATGCGGCCCAGCGTGATCGGCTCGACCTCGAGCAGCTCGGCGAGGCCGCCCTGCCGGATGCCCTCGTTCTTGTCGAGATAGGCAAGCACCTGCCATTGCGACCGGGTCAACTCCAACCCGAACCCTCGGGCATTCTGCTCGAAGCGCTTGCGCAGCAGTCGCGCGACATCGTGCAGGAGGAAGCCGACAGTGCGCGAGGGCTGCTCTTTGGTCAGGGCTTTAGGCGTGCTGTTCATAAGCACCCATATATTATTTTAGCTTAAGTTCTGCAATGTGCCTCGCCCCGGCGGGCCGGTTTCACTGGGGGGCTCCCCGCGCTGGGGCATCGATATGCGGCTCAGCCCCCGATCAAGGCTCGGCCGGCATGGTCGCGCGGCATCACGTCGATTCCGTTCCGGAGTGGGCGAGGCCGCGGTGACGGATCATGCAGCGATCGGGACAAGGAGTTGTTCGAAATCTCCTACATTCGTTCCATGGCGCACGTTCGAGGCCTCCAGAATGGCAGCTTTCAGCCGATCAAGCCGCACGCCCGCGACGGTGCGCGGCGACGTGACGCCGGTCGTGTTCTCGTAATTGTGGGTGATCACGTCGAGGAAGACCGGAGCTTTCAGTTTCCGCCCCAACAGCAGGAGCGCCTGGGCCATCGCCGGGTATGGCGTGAAAAGCGGGTTCGCCAGCCATTCCTTCAGTTCGCCCTCCGGCACGCTGAAATCCACGCCCATCACGCCCAGCGCCCGCAGCACGGCAGGCGCGAGCATCGGTCCGTTCTGGTCGGTGTTCAGCCGCAGGAACTCGTCATAGAGTTGCACCGCATCGACCGTCGCGGCCAACGCGTCCTTGCGCCGCGCCGTCTCGCCGAAATGCTGTGCGATCTCGAACAGCGCGATCGCCCGCTCGATCCAGGGCAGGGGATCGCTGGCGCGGTTGTCGATGCGCCTCGGCCGCCCCGCGCTGCGGTAGTCGAGCACTAGCGGTGCCCGCTCCGAGCCGGGATGGCGGATCTCGACCAGCCCGTCATGGCCACCGGGCGCGTTCATGAACGGCCCGGACACGAGCGGCAGCGCCGCCAGATTGTCCCCGGGCTCGCCGTGGTAGATCACCCGGGCCTTGTACTTCTGGCCCTCGCTCTGGAACCAGATGGAGTAGTCCTTGTCGTCCGGCGCGTGGAACGCGTAGGTGCCGCCAGCCTCGCGTGATGTGAAGCCGCGGATCGGGGTGGCCCGGCGTCCTTCCTGCTCGCGGAAGGTTACCAGGCTTTCACCCATAAGCAGACCTCCCGAGGTCGCAGGCGGGTGGAGAGCGGAGGTTCGTCACGTGAGCCAGGCGCGCCCCGATTGCGTCAAAACCTGACATGCCGTGCCTGCCCGAAACCGGATGTCGTCCACAGGGGCGTCTAACCTCAAACCCAGATGAGCCAGTGCCTCCGTTCCTGAGCACATCATCTGACGATGGACAGCGCGTCGATCAAATGGCGCCGGCTCAGCGACCTCCCCCTTAGGGATGATGGTGCGCAAGAGATCTAATGGGGTAGCTGGGATCCGCACGATGACAGGCAGCGCGGGTCCACTCCACATCCTATCCGAGGCTATGCAATGAACGATCAAGCCCCGTCCAAGACGTTCCCCGTCGAGAGCGTGCGCAGCCGATTTCCTGCTCTGTCCAAGGTCGCCAATCCGCCGATCTATCTCGACAATCCCGCCGGAACGCTGGTCCCGCAGCAGGTGATCGACGCGGTCAGCACAGCCATGGCCTGTGCCAGCAGCAATCTGGGCGGTTTCTTCGCCGGCTCCAGGCGGGCTGATGCCATCTGGCTCAAGGCGCACCGGGCGGTGGCCGACCTGCTTGGGGCGGCATCCGAGCGCGAGATCGTCATCGGCCAGAACATGACCACGCTGACGCTGCAGCTCTCCCGCTCGATCGGCAGGCGGTTCCGGCCCGGCGACGAGATCATCCTCACCCGCATGGAACATGAGGGCAACGTCTCGCCCTGGCTGCTGATGGCGCGGGACCTGGGGCTGGAGGTCAAATGGCTGCCCTTCAACCGTGACAGCTGGCGCATTGAGCCGGAGGACCTCAGGCCACTCCTCAGCGACCGCACGCGCCTGCTCGCCCTCAACTATGCCAGCAACATGACGGGCTCTATCAACGACGTCGCCGCACTCACGGCCATCGCGAAGCAGGCCGGCGCATTGGTCTATGTCGACGCGGTGCAGCTGGTGCCGCACCGGCTTCCCGAAGTCCACGCATTGGGCTGCGATTTCCTGGCCTGCTCGTCCTACAAGTTCTTCGGCCCGCACCTTGGCATGGTATGGGGTCGCGAGAGCCTGCTGGCCGAACTGGAGCCCTACAAGTGTCGTTGCGCCAGCGACGCCCTGCCGGAGCGCTTCGAAACGGGCACCCCGCAGACGGAGCTTCTGGCCGGACTTGCCGCCACGGTCGACTATCTCGAGTGGCTGGGTGAGGCCACCGGCCACCACGGCACGCGTCGCGAGAAGCTTTTGGGCGCGTATCGCAGCTTCGAGGCCTATGAGGACGTGCTGTCGCGCCGCCTGATCGAGGGGCTCCTGCTGCTGCCCCATGTCACCGTCCGCGGCATCACCGATGCAGCCTCCCTCGCTCACCGGGTGCCAACGATTTCCTTCACGCATGCGGATGTCTCGACCCATGTCATCGCGAAAGCTCTGGCGGAGCAGGACATCTGCGCCTGGTCGGGGCACAATTATGCGCTCGAGCCTGCGCGCCTGCTCGGGCTCGACGAAGACGAAGGCGTCGTTCGGCTGGGTGTCGCCCATTACAATACGATCGAAGAGATCGACCGGACCCTTGCTGCGATCGCCAAGATTGTTGGGCAGGATGCGGCCATGCTAGCCTGAGTCCGGCGGCAGTACAGGCGGGTCACGCAGCTGGACGAGGACTGAATGCGTTGAATCGGGAGATACACGCGGGCATGATCGCGGCATTCAGCTTGGATGCCGCTCGCGCAATCGATCGGTTCGATCGTTCCGACAGCCCCTATTTGCTTCTGGACGCGATCAACCGCATCGTCCCCTTCAAGCTGGCGATGTCGGTGGTCTATCGGCGCGAGGCCGCCCCCGTCTATGTGGCCGACACCTTCGCCAACCGCTCCGGAAAGCGGGCGCTCGAGCTTTACATCGCCGGCACCTACATCCTCAATCCGGTCTACAATGCCTATCTCAACGGGCTGAAAGCGGGCATCTACCGCTTGCGGGAGCTCGCACCGGACGCCTATTTCACCTCCGACCACTACCGGCACTTCAAGGTCCAACAACAGGTGGACGAGGAACTCGGCTACCGCACCTATGGCTGGCCGGCGGGGATGGAGGAGGTGGTCGTCGCCGTCGAACTCCCCCAGGACGAGCTGGCGGAGATCAGTTTTTATCGGCTGGCCAGCCTAGGCGGGTTCTCCGATGCCGACTGCGAGGCACTGCGGACCATCGAGCCCCTGATAGGGGCAATCTACCGCCGAATCTGGCAGCATTGCCGCCAGGACAGCAAGCGTGACACGCATTGGGCCTCCTTCGACCTCCTGCTGGGCGATTTCGGCAAAGGGAAACTCAGCCCGCGCGAATGCGATGTAGCCCACCTGATCCTGAAGGGTCATTCGGGCGAGTCGATCAGCCGCAATCTCGGCATTTCGGTGACGACGGTGAAGACCCACCGCCAGAACCTCTACGCCAAGCTCGGCCTTTCCACGCAACAGGAGCTGTTCTCTCTGTTCCTGATGTCGCTCCAGAGGCCGGATGCTGTGTCGAGCCGCTCAGGCGGAGCGGCAGGGACTGTCCCTGCACGCTGAACGAGACCGCCGGCCGCCGGCATGATCCAGCGGCGGGCGGCTGAGCCGGCCTTCCTCAGCCCTTGGCATCGCGGATCGCCGCGGAAATGCCATCCAGGCCCTCAGACAATTGCGTCAGCGTCGGCCAGCCAAAGCCGACGCGGAAATAGTTGTCCGGCATCTCGAACCAGCGTCCGGCACCGACATAGGTGCCATGGACACTGTAAAGACGATGATAGAAGGTCGGGAGATCGAGCTTCACGTCAGGCCTGATCCGCGGCAGGCAAACACAGCCGCCCTGGGGCTCGACCCATTCGACGAACTCGTCGCGTTCGATCCATGCCTTCACCAGCTCGAAGCCCTTACGGATCAACAGGTTGTTGGGCTCGAGCCAGTCCCTGCGCTGGCTCAGCGCGATGTAGCCGACATACTCGTCGATCATGCTGCCCGAAATTCCGATCTGCTCCTTGGCGGCAAGAAAGAGCTGCATCAGCTTTGGATCGCGGCAGATCAGCCAGCCGATGCGGATACCCGGAATGCCATAGGTCTTCGACAGCGAGGAGACGCTGATCACGCGGGGGCTGAGCGTCGCGGCCACCGGCAGCATCTGGCCGAACGTCATCTCGCGATAGGTCTCGTCGAACAGGAGGAGGCAGCCCTTCCTTTCGACGAGGGCGACGACGGCGCGCAGCTCGGCCTCCGAGATCATCACGCCGCTGGGATTATGCGGATAGGTTATCGAAACATATCTGGTGTTGGGCCGGATCGCCGCCTCGATCCGATCGATATCCAGGCGGAAGCCCGACTCGAAATCGAGATCAATGAAGGTGATGTCGCAGCCGATCGCGCGCGGCGTCTCGATGTTCGTCGCGTAGTTCGGGCGCACCACGACGAGATGCTGGTCCCTGTCCAGAAGCGAGGTGGCGACCATGAAGAGGGCCGCCGAGGCGCCAGCCGTGATGAGGACGTCCTCTGCGTCGAGACCGGTACCGAGGCTCGCCACCGATTCCCTCAGGTCGATGCTGCCCTTGTGATCGCCATAGCAGAGCAGGACGTCGTCCAGCTTGACGTTGAGTTCGCCCAACCTGCGGTCGGCGACCGAACTTTCTGACAGATTCCGACGGATCGTATCGTATCCGAGCTGCTCTGGCGCTTCAATTTCGATCGGCATGCGCACGAATTTCAAGACCGGCCTCCCAGGCAAACGAGCACGATGCCGCGAAACTACGCAGCCTCCTCACCGCCGCGCCATCCTCCCTCAGGGGGATAACACCCGCTCCGGAAACGCTGGAATAGTATGCCGGCTAGCTGTGTACGGAGGGCGACGCTCTTCGGCAGGACTTCGAATATCGGCGATAATCAAAGAAGGGGAGCCGCTATGACGATGAGGAAATGGGTTCTTTCGGCAGCGTTTGCGGCGATCGGCGCGATCGCGACGGCGACTGCCCAGGCGGAGACGCTGCGGGTCGGCATGGAATGCACCTATGCGCCGTTCAACTTCCGCGCGCCCGGCGGCGAGATGAGCGGCTATGACGTGGACGTCGCCAAGGGCGTCGCGCAACTCATCGGCGCCGACCTCCAATATGTCTGCCAGCAATGGGATGGCATGATCCCTGCGCTGCTGACCAACAAGTTCGACCTCATCGTCGCATCGATGTCCATCACCGACGAGCGGCTCCAGAAGATGGACTTTTCGGTCCCCTATCGCGTCTCGATCGGGCGGTTCCTCGGCCCGAAGGGGAAGGATCTCAAGCTCTTCGACGACAAGGGTAAGCCGATACAGAGCAGCTTCAAGAACCTCACGGTCGGCGTCGAGCGTGCGTCCACCTATGCGAAGTGGATCGAAGCAAAGCTGCCGGGCGCCAATATCCGGCTCTACGACGGCGCCCAGGCCATGCTGCTCGACCTGCGCAACGGCCGTGTCGATGTCGCCATCACCAATCC
The DNA here is from genome assembly GCA_900470095.1 of Hyphomicrobiales bacterium. Classification (GTDB taxonomy): domain Bacteria; phylum Pseudomonadota; class Alphaproteobacteria; order Rhizobiales; family Beijerinckiaceae; genus Allobosea. Next base: position 13,399 of record UBZM01000018.1, on the reverse strand, counting down.
GATGAAAGCCTATCTCGAGTTCCTCAGCACTGATCAGGGAGCGAAGTTCGAGTTCGTCTCACCCGCCATCGACGAGAGGGAGTATTTCGGCACGGGCGTGGGCATCGGCATCCGCAAGGGCCAGGAGGATCTGGTCAAGCGCGTCAACGGCGCACTCAAGACATTGATCGAAAACGGCTCGCTCGAGAAATACGGCCACAAATACTTCCCCTTCTCGATCAGCCCCGAGAACTGGAAGGGCGTCGGCGTCAACTGAGCATGGCTGATGGCGGTCCGGCCGTGCCGGTCCGCCATGATCGGGGGGAATGATACATGGCCGCACTTTCCGGCTGGTGGGACGATTTCTTCTTCGGGACCGTGATGGTCCTGAAGGTCTTCGCAGCCTCGCTGGTCCTCGCCGTCATCTTCGGATTGCTTGGCGCGAGCGCCAAGCTCTCCCGCAATCGGGCGGCGCAGGTTCTCGCCAAGGCCTATACGGTCGTCTTTCGCGGCACGCCCGAGCTAGTGGTGCTGCTGCTGTTCTATTTCGGAACGGCCGTGGTGCTGACCCGGATCGCCCAGATCTACGATCCGCAGATCAAGTTCGTCGACGTCCCGCCCTTCTGGGCTGGCGCGATCGCGATCGGGCTGATCGTCGGAGCCTATATGACCGAGACGTTCCGGGGCGCCTTCATGGGCGTGGCGCACGGCCAGGTCGAGGCGGCCCACGCGCTGGGGCTAACCAAAGGCCAGACCTTCTTCTACGTGCGCATGCCGCAAATGTGGCGGCTCGCGCTGCCGAATTTTGGCAATCACATGCTGTCGATCATGAAGGACACCGCCCTGATCTCGATCGTCGGGCTGGAGGAAATCGTCTTCGTCGGCCAGATGGCGACCGCCGTCACCCATAAGCCCTTCCTGATGTTCATGACTGTGGCGCTGATCTACCTCGCCATCACGACGGTCATCACCATCCTGACATGGTGGCTGGAGCGGTATGCGAACAGCCATTTGGAGAGGGTGCGATGAACTTCGACTTCAACCTCATCCTGTCGAGCTTGCCGCAGATCGCCGCGGGGCTCGGCATTACACTCAAGCTGATGGCCTATTCGACGGCGATTGGCCTGGTGCTTGCCGTTCTGATCCTGCTGATGCGCATCAGCGGCCGCTGGTACCTCACCTGGCCGGCCATGGGGTATATCTACTTCCTGCGCGGTACGCCGATCCTGGTGCAGATCTTCATCATCTATCACGGGCTGCCGCAGCTCGACTTTGTCCGGGAAAGCGTGCTGTGGCCGGTGCTGCGCGAGCCTTTCGGCTGCTGCGTCGTCGCACTCTCGCTCAACAGCTCCGCCTACATATCCGAAATCCTGCGGGGCGGCGTTCTGGGGGTCGACAAGGGCGTCAACGAGGCGGCGAGAGCGCTTGGCCTGAGTGCCCCGCAACGCTTCATCTATATCGTGACGCCGATCGCCGTGCGCCTCGCTTTGCCGGCTTATAGCAATGAGTTCATCTCAATGATGAAGGCAACGGCCCTGGCGAGCACGGTCACACTTCTCGATATCACCGGGGTTGCCCGCACGATCGTGTCCAACACCTTCGCCCCGTTCGAGATCTTCATCGCGGCGGCACTGATCTACCTGGCCATGGCGTGGGTCTTCCAGGTCGGCTTTGGCAAGCTTGAAGATTACCTCGGCAAATACACGAAGAGAGGGGCATCCGCATGACACCGCCGGAGCAGATCGTTCTGGACAATGTATGCAAGCAATTCGGGGCCTTCCAGGCGCTGAAGAACGTCAGCCTCACCGTCGCCAAGGGGCAGAAGTTGGTCGTGTGCGGGCCGTCCGGCTCGGGCAAATCGACGATGATCCGCTGCATCAACGGATTGGAGACGCATGACAGTGGCCGCATCACGGTCAACGACGTCGTTCTCGAAGGCGAGCGCAGCTCCATCGCCGTGCGCCGCGAGGTCGGCATGGTGTTCCAGAGCTTCAACCTGTTCCCGCATCTGACGGTGCTGAAGAACCTGATGCTGGCCCAACGCCTCGTGCGCAAGAAGGATAAGGCGGCCGCGCGCGATACGGCGATGACCTATCTCACACGCGTGCGCATCGCCGACCAGGCCGACAAGTATCCCAGCCAGCTTTCCGGCGGCCAGCAGCAGCGCGTGGCGATCGCCCGTGCGCTCTGCATGAACCCGCAGGTCATGCTGTTCGACGAACCGACATCGGCCCTTGATCCGGAGATGATCTCGGAGGTGCTGGACGTGATGAGCGACCTCGCCCGCGACGGGATGACGATGGTGTGCGTCACCCATGAGATGGGCTTTGCCCGGTCCGTGGCGGACAAGATCATTTTCATGGACGCCGGCGAGATCGTCGAGGCCGCCGCGCCCGAGGACTTCTTTTCGAAGCCGAAGAGCGAACGCGCGCGGCAATTCCTTGGCCAGATCCTTTCACATTGAGCACAGACATGACCGACCCCATCGCTTCCGAACTCCTGTCATTCGCCCAGCAACTCGCCGACGAGGGCCGCGCCATCGTCTCCGAGGCCTTGCGCACGGCCCACAAGATCGACATCAAGGCCGACCAGAGCTTCGTCACCGCCACGGACCGCGCCATCGAAAAGCGCCTGCGCGAGCGCATCGAGGCCGCCTATCCCGACCACGGCATATTGGGCGAGGAATTCGGCTCGCACGGGCTGGATCGCGAATTCGTCTGGGTCATCGACCCGATCGACGGCACCGCCGCTTTCATTGCCGGAATCCCGGTCTACGGCATCCTGATCGGGGTCGCGCGCGCAGGTCGCCCCTGGCTGGGGCTGATGGACCTGCCGGCGACCGGCGAGCGCCTCTCCGGCATTTCCGGCGCCGGTGCGGAGCATAACGGCCGACCTATCCGCTGCAGGTCTCGCAGCTCGCTGGAACAGGCCTTCCTGACGAGCTCCAACCCGCGCTTCCTGACCGAGACCGAACGGAGTGCGGTCGACCGTCTGGACCGGACCGTCGCCTTCACCCAATACGGCGGCAGCTGCTATGCCTATGGCTGTCTGGCGCGCGGCAATACCGACATCGCAGTTGACGGCGGCCTGGACGCCTTCGACGTCTTCGCCCCGATCGCCATCATCGAGGGAGCCGGGGGCGTCGTGTCGGACTGGTCCGGCAAAGCCATCGACCTTTCGTGGAAGGGACAGATCGCCGCCGCCGGTGACCGCACGCTGCACGGGCTGGCGCTCGCGCAGCTCAACCCTTCTTCCTGATCGACCCGTCTGTCTGGCGCTTGACCGAAATGCGCCTGCGAGACGATATCCGGGTCGGTTGAGCCCCGCGCCGGGCGCGCTCATTGCCTCGGGGCTCGTACCCTCGCGGCAAGCGACGTCGAAGCGCGCCATGAGTTCAGGAGATGTGAGATGAACCACGATTGGTTGCGCGCCATCGCGGAACAGTTCGGGGGCACAGGGGTACTGCGGCAGCTTGGCGGCGAGCATGACCTGAACGTCCGCGCTGCAACCCCGCAAGGCGACATCATCATCAAGGCGATGCGCCCTCATGGCGATGCCGCTCTGGTCGAGCAGCAATGCGTGGCCATCGCTCACGCCCTCGCGGCCGATCCCACGCTGCCGCTGCCGCAGGTGTTACCGGCCCGTGACGGTCGTGCCTGGCAGCTTGTCGCGGACGACCGCGGGCAGCAGAGGAGGGTGTGGGTCCAGCGAGCGCTTGAAGGCATCCCGATGGGCGAGGCAGGGCCGCAGCAGCTGGCGGTCCTGTCATCGTTCGGCGCCCTGGCTGCGCGGCTCGATCTTGCGCTTGCCCGGTTCGAGGGGGCAGCCACGGCGGATGCCGCAAAATGGGACCTGACGAAGGCGGGCTGGATCGGCGCCCATCTCGATGTACTCGGAAACGGCGCGCGTCGCCGGCTGATCGAGGACATCCTGGCCGACTACGAGGTTGCGCTCCCGTCGTTGAGGACCTTGCCATCGCAGGTGATCCATAACGATCTCAACGACTTCAACATCCTTGTCGTCCCTAGCCTCGCGGAGCCGACGCGCATCAGCGGGCTGATCGATTTCGGCGATATGGCGGTCGGCGCGCGGGTCTGCGAGCTGGCGATCGCCGGCGCTTATGCGATCCTCGACCACGAGACGCCCGAGGCGGCCCTTGCGGCATTGGTCGCGGGCTATCACAGCGCCGCGCCGCTGACCGCGGCCGAGACCGACCTGATCTGGCCGCTGCTGCGCATGCGCCTTGCCGTCAGCGTCGTGAACTCGACGATCGAAGCAGCCGGACGCCCCGGCGACGCCTATGTGACCATCTCGCAGGCACCCGCCTGGCGGTTGCTGGAGAACGCAGCGCTCGATGGCGCGCTCATACGGGCGCGCCTGCGCGTCGCATGCGGACTGCCCGCAACCGACTCGGCAGACCGCGTCGCCGCCTGGCTCGACCGGCAGAGGGGAACCTTTGCCCCGGTGCTCGGCGAGGCACTGGACGACGTATCCGTCGGCCAGCTCTCGGTAGCGGCGAGCACGGTGCCTCAGGACCCGTTCAACCTGCGTACAGACGAGGCCCGCCATCTCGGCCCGCGCAATGGCTCGGAGAGGGGCTGGTGGCTCGGGCAATATGGCGAGCCAAGGCTGGTCTACACCGACCGCGCTTTCCAGAAGGGACCGTGGCGAGCGTCGAACCGGCGTACCATTCACATGGCCATCGACGTCTTCGCCCCGGCGGGGCAACCGATCCATGCGCCATTGTCGGGCCGGGTGGCCATGGTGGAGAACCGCACCGGCCATCTCGACTATGGCGGCGTTGCGATCCTCGCGCACCAGACCCCCGAGGGCGACGTCTTCCATACGCTCTATGGCCATCTCGACCCGACTTTGTGCGAGACGCTTCGTCCCGGCTGCGAGGTGGCTGCGGGCGAGGTGTTCGCGCGGCTGGGAACACCCGACGGAAACGGCGGCTGGGAACCGCATCTGCATTTCCAGCTCGCCCTGACGCTGGACGGAATGGGCCATGACTGGCCAGGCGTCGCCGACCCGGACGACTGGGAGCTCTGGCAGGAGATCTGCCCCAATCCGGCCGCGCTGCTCAATCTTCCCGACGACCGGGCCGCCTATCGGCCGATCGATGAAGCCGCGTTGCTGGCCGAGCGCAAGGCCCGGTTCGGCGCCAATCTCAAGCTCAGCTATCGGCGCCCCGTCACCTTCCTGCGCGGTTGGCGCCACCATCTCTTCGATGAGATGGGACGGCCCTATCTCGACGCCTACAACAACGTTCCCCATGTGGGCCATGCGCATCCGCGCATCCGGGCCGTCGCAGCCGACCAGCTGGCGCGGATGAACTCCAACACGCGCTACCTGCACCCGGCTCAGGTCGCGCTGGCCGAACGCATCACCGCGAAGCTGCCCGAGGAGCTGGAGATCTGCTTCTTCGTCAATTCGGGCTCCGAGGCGAACGAGCTCGCGCTTCGCCTCGCTCGCGCGGCCAGCGGCGGCTACGACATCGTCACGCCCGATCACGGCTACCACGGCAACACCACCGGTGCGATCGACATCTCGGCCTACAAATTCAACAAGCCGGGCATGGGCGGCCGCAAGCCGTGGGTGCAGTTGGTCGACGTCGCGGATGATTATCGCGGGCGCTTCCGGCGCGACGATCCCGACAGGGCGCTGCGTTATGCCGAGCAGGTCGACGAGGCACTGGCAGCGATCGAACGGCGGGGCGGCAAGGTGGCCGGCTTCATCGCGGAGACCTTCCCGAGCGTCGGCGGCCAGATCATCCCACCGCCGGGCTATCTCGCGCAGGTCTATGAGCGCATCCGCCGGGCCGGTGGCATCTGCATCGCCGATGAGGTGCAGACCGGGCTGGGCCGGCTCGGCGACTTCTATTTCGGGTTCGAGCAGCAGGCCGTGCGGCCCGACATCGTGGTGCTGGGCAAGCCGCTGGGCAACGGCCATCCCATCGGTGCAGTGATCACGACCCGCGCCGTTGCCGACCGTTTCGCAGAGGGACCGGAATATTTCTCGACTTTCGGCGGCTCGACCCTGTCCTGCTTGATCGCTGCCGAAGTGCTCGACATCGTCGAGGACGAAAGGCTGGCGGCCAACGCGAAGGCAATGGGCGAGCGCCTGCTCACCGGTCTGCAGGCGCTGGGCGAGAAGTACCCGGTCATCGGCGACGTCCGCGGCATTGGCCTGTTCCTGGGCGTCGATCTGGTCACGGATGGCGACAGCCGCACGCCGGCGACGGCGGCCGCGGACTATGTCGTGAACCGGTTGCGCGACATGCGCATCCTGATCGGGCGCGAAGGACCGGCGGACAACATCCTGAAGATCAGGCCGCCTCTGACAGTCGAGGCCGAAGATGTCGATATGCTGCTTGCTCGGCTGGATATCTGCTTGCGCGAAGTGGAAACAGCGCGATACTAAAGCAGACTCCGAGACGCCCTATGGCGTGACCATCGCCATTCTCGCCGCGCAAGGGCTCGGCATCGGCCTGGTCAATCCCTTCGTCATCGCCGATCGCATGATCGGCGGCATCGCTGTGCGCCCGTTCGAGCCATCGGTCCATTTCCGGGCGCTGCTCCTGCGCCCGCCCGACGGCGCGAATTCACGGCTCGTCGCGGATTTCACGAGCGAACTTTTTGCCGTCCGCAATGCGTTCCTGGTCGCCGATTGAGAGGTGGCCCATCGGCTCGCGCCGGCTCGCAGGGCAGGGCGCGCTACCGATACGCGGGACGCAGCTAGCGTAACCGCTATGCGCCGCGCTCGGCTAGACGGACCCGATAGGCGCAGCGGCGCGCGCCCGCCGGGATATGCTCGACGCGCTCGACATGGACATCTGTTCCCAGAACGGCGCGGAAGATCGCCAGCTCCGATCGGCACAGGCCCTGGCAGGCGGTCGCGGCCGCGCAGATCGGGCAATGGTTCTCGACCAGGAGAAAACGGCCGGGCTCTTCCTCGATGATCCCCGCCATATAGCCCTCGCGGCTGCGGATTTCCGCCAGCGCGGCGAGCCTGCGCCGAAGCGAGCCGCCCTCACCGATATGCGTGCGATAGGCGGAGAGGCTGGCCTGTTCGCGGTGCGCGATCAGCCGCTGCAGCCCGGGCTCGCCAAAGAGATCGCGGACGGAATGCAGCAGGTCGAGCGTCAGGTCGGAATGACGGTCGGGGAACCGGTCATGCCCGCGCGGCGAGAGCTCCCAGTATTTCTTCGGCCTGCCGCGCCCTTCCTGCCGGTCATGGCTCGTCACCAGGCCGTCCGTTTCGAGCTTGAGCAGATGCTGCCTTGCGCCGGCCGGCGTCATATCGAGCCGCGCCGCGATCGCCGCCGCCATCTGCGCGCCGCGCGTCTTCAGGTGGAACAGCATCCGCTCCCGGCTGCGCTCGTCGCCTTGGCCGTCCTTGCCGGGACTGGCGTTGCTTTGACTGTCGTTGCCTTGACTCATGGCTCTAAATTTAGATAGCGATTGCTTTCTAAATTAGAACGCCCTGTGCATCCGCGCAAGGCGTCGTGTGCCGCAGGCGGGGACGACCGGACATGGAGCAGGGCGCATCGTCCACTGAATGGCGGGACCTTCTGAAATGGACCTGGCTGCCGACGCTGGCGATCCTGATGAGCGGCGTGCTGCTCCAGTCGATGAATGCGCTGCTGCTGACGACGGTCCTGCCTTCGATCGCCGATGAACTCGGCGGCGCCGCCATGCTGAGCTTGCCCGCGAGCGCCTATGTCGGCTCCTCGATCGTGGCGGCCAGCGGGGCAGGCCTGCTGACGGCCCGCTACGGCGTCCGGGATACCCTGTGCGTCGGTGTGGTGATCTTCGGTCTCGGAGCGCTGATCTGCACCTTCGCTGCGAGCATGGGCTGGATCGTCGCCGGGCGTCTGGTCCAGGGCCTCGGCGGCGGTCTCGAGGTCGGCGCGGCCTATACGGCTGTCCGCGCGGTCTTCCCGCCGAAGCTCTGGCCGCGGGTGATCGCGCTGATGGCGACGAGCTGGACGATCTCCGTCTTCCTTGGGCCGCTGGTCGGCGGCTTGTTCGCACGCGCCGGACATTGGCGCGGCGCGCTTGTCGTGACGGTGCTGATCTCGGCCATCCTGGCGGTCGCAGCCGCGCTCGTGCTGCCGGCAAATCGCCCCGTGGAGCGCTCCGCCGGGGCGCGCATTCCGGCCGGGCGCATCGGCCTGATCTGCCTCGCCATCGCGGCGCTGTCCTTTGCCTCGCTCGTGCAGGCGGTCGGCGCCAAGGCCGGCCTCATCCTTGCTGCGGTCGCAGCCCTGGCGCTGATGCTGCGGCTCGACCGCGCCGCTTCGGTGCGCCTGCTGCCGAGCGATGCGTTTTCGGTCAGCACGCAGACCGGCATTGGTCTCTGGCTCGCTTTGCTGCTCTGCATCGCCTTCAGCCCGCTGCACATCTACATGCCCATCTTCCTGCAAAGGCTTCGGGGCCTCGATCCGCTTGAAGCCGGGTTCATGGTCGCGAGCGGGTCCCTGGCCTGGACGTTCGCCTCCGTCCTGGTCTCCGGCCTGACGGGCCCCTGGCCCAGGCGTTTGCTGCTCGCGGGTCCGGTTCTGATGGCTGGCGGCCTGATCGCGCTCGCCATGCTCCTGCAAAGCCCGGTGCCGACCTTGGCGCTGGTCCCGGCCATCGTCCTGCTCGGGATCGGCATCGGCCAGGCCTGGCCCTTCGTCGGGCCGACGATCATGAGCGGCGCAAGGCCGGGCGACGAGGCGGCGGCCGCCTCCGCCGTGCCGACCATCCAGCAAACCGGCCTGGCCCTTGGCGCGGCGCTGGCCGGCGTGGTCGCGAATGCCAGCGGCTTTGCCTCGGCCGTCTCCGAAGCCGAGACGCGGAATGCGGCCTTCTGGGTGCCAGCCTGTTTCGCGATTGCTGCTGGCCTCGCATGGGTGGCGAGCGTCCGGCTCCATCGACGGCGGCACGCCAGTCTCGGTTCGGGAGCCGGGGCGTAGAGCAGTCGGAGGGCGCAGCTGCTCTCGCTGAGTTGAAGCGACATAACGGCTCAAGGCTTCACTCATCGGACCCGATTCCGTATCGGCTGCGATGATCTAAGCTTCTGTGATTGCGTCGGCTTTCCCAGGAGCTGCAATCCACCGCGCCTGCCGATGCTTGAGCACGGCCGGCGGGATGTCACGCTGGAGCCGCATTTGGTCAACACAACCCGATGCGCAAGCGTGCGTGCCAGATCAGGACATCGTTATGTACGTGTTCCCGTTAGCCGCGGCCGTCTGCGCCATTGGGTGTATACTTGTCCATTACGAGTTCCTGCGCCTGATATCGGGCAGTGCGGCGCATCTTTCCGTTGCGCCAAGGCAGAGAATTGTCTACGTTGTTGCCGGAAGCCTGGTCAGTCATATCATCCAGATCCTGATATTTGCGCTGTTGCTTTGGTTGCTCTCCGTTGCCGTAAACGAAGAAGTCTTCGGGATCGGCATTCCCGTGTCATTCCAGCAATCGCTCTATGTCTCCTTTGAATCCTACGCTTCTCTCGGCAGCAGCTCCTCGCTGCCCTTCGGCCCCTTGCGGATCTTCATCGGCGTCGAGGGTCTGTCGGGGCTGGTGGTGATCGGCTGGACCTCGGCCTTCACCTATTGGTGCATGACGCAGTACTGGAACGACCACTGAACTGAGGCCTTGCGGCTGGCAGGACAGATCGATGACGCCGAGTCGGGAAAGATTTGAAAAGTCTCATCTTGGCAATGGCTTGAGTCATGGGATTCGCGTGACACATGACTTCAGCTCGGGCTGGGCGCGGTCCGGAGCGGGCGTGCCGGCTTGAGCCTGTTGCCTGGGAAGGCTGACCGGGTGCACCCCGCCGGCACCGCTTCTCAGCGCTGACCGGCCAGCGGCACCGCTTCTCAGCGCTGACCGGCCAGCACGCTCGCCAGCAGCGCGATACCGCGTTTTACGGCGCCGGTATCGAGGCCGGCATAGCCGAGAATGAACCCGGCTTGGCGGGGCCGCGGGACGGCCGGATCATAGAGCGGCGAGACCGGGTGGAGCCCCACGCCGGCGGCGCGTGCGGCGGCGATGATCCCGGGCTCACGCTCGGCAGCGACATCCGTGAGCCAGGCGACGACATGCAGGCCGGTATCGGCGCCTTCGACGGTCACAGCCGGCCCAAGCTCCTCGACCAGGGCCTGGAGCAGCACGGCCCGTCGCTCGGCATTGGTCCTGCGGATGCTCCGGACATGGCGCTCATAGGCGCCCTCGCTCAGGAGATCGGCCAGCGCCTCCTGCTCCAGCAGCGGGGTGTGCCGGTCGGTCAGGCGCTTCGCCTCGGCAAAGGCAGGGATCAGCGACGGCGGGACGACGAGATAGCCGAGGCGAAGCGCCGGCGAGAGCGTCTTGGAGAATGTCCCGACATAGATCACCGAGTCCGGATCGAGCGTCTGCAAAGGCGGGATCGGGGCGACGTCGTGCCGATACTCGCCGTCATAGTCGTCTTCGATGATCGTGGCGCCGGTCTCTGCCGCCCAGGCCAGCAACGCGCGCCGGCGCGTCGCCGAGAGCACGCTGCCGAGCGGAAACTGGTGCGAGGGCGTGACATAGGCGAGCCGCGCCGGGGGCAGGGCATCGGTCGCGAGCCCATCGCGATCGACCGGAACCGGGCGGGCGACGCCGCCGGCAGCCGCGAAGGCGTGGCGGGCGAGCAGATAGCCGGGATTCTCGATCACGAAGGCATCGCCGGGGTCGAGCAGCAGGCGGGCGCAGAGATCGAGCCCCTGCTGCGAGCCGCTGACGATGATGATCTGCTCAGGCGAGCAGGTGATGCCGCGGGCCCGCCAGAGATAGCCCTGCAGGCTTGAGCGAAGCGCCGGCGACCCTTGCGGATCGCCATAGCGCAGCCGCAGGCTACGGCGCAGGCTGACCCTGTTCAGGGCGCGGCGCCAGGCGAGCACCGGAAAATCGGCGCCGGAGAGATCGCCATAGCGGAAATCCGCAATCAGGGCCGGCTGCGCCGCGATAGGCCGGGGCAGGGCGAGCAGGCGCTGCGCGAAGCCTGAGAGATGGCGGGGCGCGGAGACCCGCGCTGGCGCTGGCGGCGCCGCACCGAGCCCCTTGGCCACGATCGGCCGCGCCCCGGCCCGGCTGATCAGGTAGCCCTCGGCGATCAACTGGCCATAGGCAACTGTGACCGTCGTGCGGGACGCGCCCCATTCGGCCGCAAAGGTCCGGGTCGACGGCAAGCGGTCGCCAGGCTGGTAGGCGCCGGCATGGATCTGTTCCTTGATCGCCGCGATGATGCGGCGCGCGACGCCGTCAGTGAACTGGACCACATCAACCCCTTGGAACTGGCCGTTTCCAGAAAGCCAGATTGGGCGCATCTCTGCCGCCAGCACAAGGAGTTCCGCAATGTATACCCCGCCCGCTTTCCGCGACGATGACAGGGACAGCCTGCGGGCGACGATCCGCGCCTCCAGGCTCGCCACTCTCGTCACCGGCACCGTCGATGGCGTGCTGGCGACGCCTTTGCCGCTCTACCTCGAGGAGAACGAGGGTGAGCATGGCGTGCTTTATGGCCACCTCGCCAGGGCCAACCCGCAAGGGCGGGCCGCGGCACTGGGCGAGGCGCTCGCGATCTTCATGGGCCCGGACGCCTATGTCACGCCGTCCTGGTATGAGACGAAGCAGGAGACCGGGAAGGTCGTGCCGACCTGGAACTATGTCGCGGTCCATGCCTATGGCCCGGTCGAGTTCTTCGATGACGCGGTCCGCCTGCTCGACGTCGTGACCCGCCTGACCAACCTGCACGAGGGGGCGCGCGCCAGGCCCTGGACGGTGTCCGAGGCCCCGCCGGAATTCGTTCAGGCGCAGCTGCGCGGCATCATTGGCCTGCGCCTGCCGATCACCCGGCTGGAGGGCAAGCGCAAGCTCAGCCAGAACCGCAGCCCGGCCGATCGGGCCAATGTCGCGGCGGGACTGGCGGCGAGCGAGCGGGCCACGGACCGCGAGGTCGGCGCGCTGATTCCGCTCTGACAGCGGGCGGTTCCGCGCGACCAGCCCTGTTCCTCGCGCTGCCCGCACCGGCAGCGCCCGGACCCGGACTGGCGCCGTTGCTTAAGCCGGCAGGACGACCACCTTCGTCTTCACCGGCGTGCGTGAATAGAGGTGCATCATGTCCTGGCTGAGCAGGCCGACGCAGCCGCTTGTGATGCCGTTCCCGATCGATTCGGGGTCGCTCGAGGCGTAGATCGTGTAGAGCGTGTAGGCGCCATTCTGATAGAGATAAAGCGTGCGGGCGCCGAGCGGGTTTTCGAGGCCGCCCGGCATGCCGCGGGCGTATTTGGCCGCCTCGGGCTGGCGCTTGATCATCTCCTTGGGCGGTGTCCAGGTCGCCCATTCCGCCTTGCGCCCGATATAGGCATCACCGCTCCACCGGAACCCGTCGCGGCCCACATTGGCGCCATAGCGGGTGGCCGATCCGTCGTCCTCGACGCGGTAGACGTAATAATTGCCGGGATCGACGATGATCGTGCCGGGCGCTTCCTTGGTCTCGTAGCGAACTGTCCGGCGATAATATTTCGGATCGACCTTGCTGACGTCGACCGCCGGGATCGGGAATTTCTCTTCGGGCACCGGCCCGTAGATCTTCGCCGCCTCGGCGAGGCTCATGCCGTCGGTCGTGCACCCGGCTAGCCCGAGGCCGCCGAGACCGACGGCCGAGCCGACCAGAAACGACCGGCGGTTGAGAAGTCCCGCCCGGTGCCCGATCAGAGCGACCTCGTCCATCTTGCCGGCATCGGCATTACCACCGTCGATGATCATGATTTTGGACTTCCCATGTACTATTGCCCGACGAGGAAATACTCCGGCATACCCCCGCTGAACGTCTTGCCGAGCTGAGACTGCCTTCACGCGGCTCGATTGGCAAGCTCTGGCCTTCGCTGCGCGCACCAAAGCCGGTCCCGTCCACGCGGTCTCGCAGCCTCACGTCGCCTGGCGCTCGGCGTGGCCCGATCTGATCCTTGGCCTCGGCATCGTGGCGCCGCGGCGTTCAGATCTCCCGGGGCCGGCCTGGTGACCGTCGGCTTCAACCGAACCCTTCCTTCAGCATGCGCTCTGCAAGCTCCCCGCATCTGGCGGCGCACGCGCCACGCTCCGCGGCGAGTTCCGTCAGGCCAGGCTCCCGGCTCTGGTGCCGTCACCGGCCTCGCCAGTTAACCTCGCCAGTTCCTTGCCGATCGGCTATCCCAGTCTCGCCCTTTCGATGCGAGGACATGTCATGGCCCGGGCCTATAAGGTCGTCGATGCGTTTTCCGCAAAGCCGCTGCTCGGCAACCCGGTCGCGGTCATCCTCGACAGCGCGGGCCTCAGCGACGCCGCGATGCAGGCGATCGCGCATTGGACCAATCTGTCGGAGACCACCTTCGTGCTGCCGCCGACGCGCAGCGAGGCCGATTACCGGC
>UBZM01000046.1 GCA_900470095.1 Hyphomicrobiales bacterium | reverse complement strand
CCGATACCAAGGAAGCCGCCGACGCCGACGGTCACCATCTCGACCTTGCCTGCCTTGTCGAACAGGACTTCCGTCACATCACCGACCTTCTTCTTGTCGGAGCCGTAGATATCGACACCGATCAGCTTGGACGCCCGCCACTTGCCCTGGCCTGCGAGATTGTTCTCTGGCGGCTTGGGCCGCTCCACGGCGGGCGCCGGAGCCGAAGGAGCTGCCGAGGGGGCGTTCGATGAGGGCGCACTGGTCTGCGAGAACGCGGTCGTCGCAAACATGACAGCTCCGACGGCCGTCAGCGCGATTGAGTGCTTGAACATCGTTTCCTCCATTCAGGAACCGCAATTGCGGCTTGAGCGGAAAACGTCGGAATCCGGATTTGGTTCGCCAAAACCCTCCTCTTCGACGCGGGACATTGCCATGCGCTTGACGCATGGACATGCCTGAAGGGGGGCATCGGGACTTTCGCCGGAGCCTGCAGGGCTGTTGCGCCTTGCTGCGCCCCGCGATCCTGTCATGCTTCGAGAGTCGGATTGCCGCCGCCAGGCGAGCATTCCGTTGCGTGAGCGCACGGGAGTATGCCATGCCTGCAGCCGAGCCGAGGACGCCCCTGACCATCCATCTGAGTGCTGCCGAACTGACTGCGCTCGATCGCTATCTGCGGGAAATCCAGTCACGTCGATCGCGTGAAGAGGCTGTCGCCGAGATTGTGGCGCGCTGGGCGACGGGGCAGGGGCTGTTGCCGGATCCGAACGACAAGGACGGGCTTGAGCTGGACGAACTCAATGCCAGCAATGATGCCTAGGATCGCGCTGACGCCAACGTCGCGGCCGTGCGCGTACGATTCCGTCCGGCGTTCTTGGCGGCGTACAGAGCCTGATCCGCGCGGCCGATCGTATGTGCGAGCGTCTCTCCTCGGCGAAGCTCGGCGATGCCGAAACTGCAGGTCACGGTTCGATCGGGCGGCAGCTTGGGAAACGAGATCCTCGCCATTTCGCCGCGCAGGCGTTCCGCGAAATGGAAGGCTTGCTCTGCCGTCGTATCCTTGAGCAGGATGACGAATTCCTCGCCTCCGATGCGACCGACGGCATCGTTGCTGCGAACGGCGCCCCGGATGGAGGCTGCGATTGTGATCAGCACGGCGTCCCCCGCCGCATGGCCATAGGCGTCGTTGATGCTCTTGAAATGATCGATATCGCAGGCGACGACGCTGATCCCCAAGGAGTGACGCTCCGCACCCAGAGATTGAAACCGGCCCTGCAGGCCGCGCCGGTTCAACGCCCCCGTGAGCGGATCGGTATCGCGTTCTTTGCGCAGCCGGGCCGTCACATCCAGGCCCATGACAAGCAGCAGCCCAAGGCCCATCCCGACCCCGAAGACCGAGGCGCTGAACTGCACCCAGGTCCAGAATCCGGATTGCAGGAACGCCGAGGCGGATGTTGCTCCGGCCAGTTCGCTCGTCAGCAGCGTACGCAGGAAGAAGTGCAGGCCAAACACCAGAACCAGCCAGAATATCACCCTGTCCGTGGCACTTCCCCACGCGAGCGACCGCATGATCCAGGCGGCTGAGACGACGATGCCGCCAAGGCCGAAGCTCACGATATGAATGCGCACGATGAGGTCGCGGTCGACATAATAGAAATAACCGAGTGCGCCGATGATCGCGGCGAACCAGATCGCAAGGAACCAACGCGATGGGCTCCGGCCGGAGCGCACCATCACGCCAGTCACGAAACTCAGCGTGCCGGAAACATAGAGCATCCCGAACAGCATCGTGTTCAACCCGAAATCGGCTGGGGTCCGTGCTGTCTGGACGAGCATCCCGAGGCCAAAGCCCAGGAACGCCTGCGCAAAATGGAGCAGATACCAGCTTCGGCGTTCGGCCAGCCAAACGGCGCAGAAGGTTGCCGCGAACAGAAACAGAATGGCCGTTGGTACGAGGTTCACAATGATTCGACTGCAGAGGCTGTCCGGCTCGAGATGCTGTGCTGTCTACTGCCCCTGGGTAAACAATTCGCCGTCGTCGGGTGTTCCGTCTGGGCTCGTTGGCTCGGCCCTTGGGCCTGAGATCGAGCGAGTACGACCGCGCTCCGACGGTGCTGAAATTGATCATCTCCCGGCCAGTTGCTACGGGAGCGCATGCCTGATGATCCCATTCAGTCCGTCGCGGAGCGGACCCTGCAGCGAGCCGATGTGGCAACTCTCTTGGAGCTGCGCATGCCGCATCATGTGATCGCGTGCGATCTTGATGAGGCGGACCTGTCGGGGCTCGATCTGACGGGGTGGCTCTTCGAGCGGTGCAGCCTCAAGCGCGCGAAGCTGAGAGGTACGAAGCTCGAGCGCGTGCAATGGCTCGGCTGTCGAGCGGCCTTCGCTGACTTCATGGGCGCCGATCTATCGGATGCCCGCGTTCAATCTGGCGATTTCAACAACGCGGTTCTGCGCCGGACGACATTGGTCTCGGCGTCCTTCGCTGGCTGCAAATTGACTGGCGCGGATTTATCCGAAGCCAGGGCATTGGACTGCCGGTTCGAGGAGGTCCTGCTCGTCAGCGCGAAGCTGCCCTCGTTCAGCTTCCGCAAGACCACGCTCAGGAAGATCGATTTCAGCCAGTCGGACCTGAGGAAATGCGATTTCCGGGACGCTGTCTTCGAGGATTGCAGTCTGAGGGATGCGGCACTGAACGGCTCGCGCTTCGAGGGGGCCGATCTTCGTGGCGCCGATCTGGGCGGACTGAGGCTGGTTGACGCCACGCTCTTTCGCGGCGCCACGATCTCTCGCCAGCAGGCTGGCCAACTGCTTGCGGAACTGGGCCTGAAGGTGCGTTAGGGGGCGGCCTCCGTGGGCCTCTCAGGGAGGCGTCGCTCAAACGGCCCCCGGGTACACGGTGCCAGCGCCTCGGCGCGCGGGCTGCTGCGGCCTCCCTTCGATCGGGAGCCTTGAGAGCGTCACACAAGGATGTTTAGGCGAGGCATGAACGCCTATCTGACCCTTGCCGTTGCGATCGTCGCCGAGGTCATCGCCACTTCGGCCCTCAAAGCGTCTGAGGGTTTTTCGAAACTCGGGCCCACCGCCATCGTCGCTGTCGGATATGGCGTCGCGTTCTACTTCCTGTCGCTTACCTTGAAGAGCATGCCTGTCGGCATCGCCTATGCCGTCTGGTCGGGCGCAGGCATCGTCCTGATCTCGGCGGTGGGGTGGTTTGCGTTCGGCCAGAAGCTCGATCTTTGGGCGGTGATCGGAATGGGCCTGATCGTGACGGGCGTGCTGGTCGTGAACGTCCTGTCCACCTCTGGCGGGCATTGAGCCGCTTGCTGCCTGTCCAATTTGGCACGCCGGCCCGCGGCCATAGCGCCAGTACCAAGCTTACACTAGTATAGGGAGCCGAGGGGACCACCGGTTTTCTGCCCGCCAACAGCACCGTCACTCATGTGGTTTGTGTTCGGATGCCCAAATCCCCACGACGAACAGCGATGGCGATTTCACCCAGCACCGCTCGGGACAGAGAACGTTGAGACTACTCGCGCGCCTCTTTCAGAGATTCCTCGTTCTCTGTTTGGGCGTCGTCAGCGTGTGGCTGATCGTCTTCGTCATCTTCGATACGGCCGACAACAGGCTGCCATGGATCCTGGCGGCGAGTCTGACCTACGGTTTGGCGGCCTATGTCATTCTGCCGAACGTGGTTCGAATGGGCCTGAAGGTTCTTCACCGGAGATTGATCCCCCGATACACGATCACCGGAGATGGCCTGCCCGGCGACCCGGTAAACCTCGTCCTCATCGGCACATTTCAACAACTCCGCGATGCGTTTGCAGCAGCGGGCTGGTCGACGGCTGATCGCTTGGGGATAGCGAGCTCGTGGCGAATGATACGAGCGTTTCTGCTGAACTCGACCTATCCGACCGCTCCCTTCAGCACCCTCTATCTCTTTGGACGAAAACAGGACATCGGCTTCCAGGAGCCCATCGACAACAGCCCGCGCAAGCGCCATCACATCCGCTTCTGGGCGCTGAGCCTCGCCCATTCCGAGGATGATATGACGGTCGCGAGCTTCTGGTTGAATACCGATAAGCCAGCGACCGACCAGCCTGTATTATGGGTCGGTGCGGGTACCCGAGATACGGGGTTATCACTCACCCGACTGACGTTCCAAGTGACCCATGCGACCGATTCCGACACGAATGCGGAGCGCAATTATATCGTCGCGCAGTTGAGGGCAAAGCAGATGATCGGTGACGTCGTATTGCACCAATCCGGTTCACGTTTGCAGGTCGGACAGGTCAACCACTACGTGACCGATGGTGAGATCGCCTTCGCCCGCCTGATCGTGAACTGAACAGAACGCTGTACTCTCGCCGCGCTGCCCGGGGATCGGGCGCAGCGAAACGGGGAATCGAGCTTGAAACCCATGCGCGCAGAACGTCGATGAAGATCGCGCAACCAGCCAGGTTCTGGATTGCGGTCTCAGTGGTCGCCCTGGTTGCTCTGGTGCTGTTGCGCCAAATCCTGCTGCCGTTTGTGGTCGGCGCTTTGCTTGCCTATCTGCTTGTTCCGGTGGTCGACAGATTGGAGCGGTTCGGCATGAATCGTTCCCTTGCGGCTCTGGCCGTCTTCTTGCCCATGGTTGCCGGTCTCATTGCCTTTCTCCTGGTGATGCTCCCAGCGATCATTGGCGAGCTCAGATTCTTCGTTGAGGAGTTTCCCCGCTACCTCGCGCGGCTCCAATCGCTGGTGAGCGATGCGAGCCTCCCCTGGCTGCACAATGTCATGGGCGGCGAACTCCATATCGCGCAATCCTCCGCCGATCTCGCCAAGACGATGGGCAGCAACTGGCTGGATGGTTTCCTTCGCTCGTTGTGGTCGAGTGGGCTGGCCCTGGTTTCGCTACTTTCGCTGCTCGTGGTGACGCCGATCATCGCCATCTATCTCGCCATTGACTGGCAACGCATGGTGGCGACGGTCGACGGCTGGTTTGCCCCGGCGTATCGCGACGATGCTCGGGCGCTTGGGCGCGAAATCCACGATACGATCGCTGGCTTCGTGCGCGGCCAGGCCGTCATCTGTCTCGTTCTGGCCGTGCTTTATGCGACAGCCCTGAAGATGACGGGGCTCAACCATGCCATTGTGATCGGGATCACCGCCGGCCTCATCAGCTTTATCCCCTATTTCGGCGCGGCCACCGGGTTCTTCGTGGCGGCCTGCGTTGCAATGGCCCAGTTCTGGCCGAACTGGGTCCCTGTCGCTGTCGTGGGCGGCATCTTCATCGTGGGGGAGATGCTTGCCGATTATGTGCTGTCGCCGCGCCTCATCGGCCGCCGGGTCAACCTCAACCCGGTCTGGATGATGTTCGCGCTGTTCGCCTTTGGATGGCTGTTCGGCTTCATCGGCGTGCTACTGGCGATACCACTTGCGGCATCGCTGGGCGTGATCCTGCGCTTCGCGTGGCGGCGATCTCTGGCAAACTCGGGGCAGCAGGCCCCAGACGGGCCTGGCTCAGAATGACGAGAAGGCCGGAACAGGATCGATAGGCGGCGAGGCTTGCCGCCGACGATGACAGCGAACCGGGCCTGTCCCGTGGACCAATCGCGCGGCGCGATTTTCCGCGCCTACTTCATGCGTTCCTATTGGGATTAGGAGATTTCTCTGCGGCAAAAGTACCCGACCTCATACCGGCTTTGGTTTCATGTCGGGTGAGGGGCGGCAGGGGGGATGCGGAAACGTCCGCATGTTCAATACGCCGCCGCCGCTCGGGCTTGGCTCTCCGCAGAATATTCAGAAGCTGCCGAAGAGATTCGCACCCCTTTGCGAACAATCGCAGAGGCCGATCTCGCGATGGCGGACCGGAGCCGTCGATGCGCGCATGCCGCCGGAACGGATATACGGTTAGGCCACGGGTTTGGGCTGAAATCGAGCGCGCTGCCATCGTGAGATATGCCGCGGAGCAAGCCCGCTCACATCCATTGAACGATCATCCCAGGCCCTAGCTGGTGAATATCGATCTCCGCATCGCTCAGGCGGCGCTGCAGCTTCAGTTTGAAGTTGGGCAACAAGGCCGAATGATTGGCCAATAGTGCGGTGGCGGCCTCGCCTGATTCTGCTGCGACGAAGAAGACCTGGCGGGCGCTGTCGCCCTCCGACGTCACTTCGATCTGGAATGCCTTCAAATCCATGGACCCCCACCCCCTTCCTCGCTGACGAGGCGGTAGCACGCTCCTCAACTCGCAGCCACCTGCCGAGGCTGTGATCTTCGCATCGCTATGTATGGCTGGGGCGAATTGGGAGCCGACGAAAATTAGAGCCGCGAAGGGGGCGCATTTTTGCTGTTTCAATGCGTTGCAGCGAGGAACGGCTGGCAAGCATTATTGGCGGAAGGGGTGCCCGCCTGTTTCTGTAACATACTGATATTATTGGTGCATTGGCCTTGCCATTTGCCGTATTGGCCCTATTTTCACTACTGGGGTTATGGCAACGGGAATCGGCATGGCGCGCAACAAACTAACGGAAACCCGGATTCGAGCCCTCGGGCCCGGTATCCACTCGGACGGTGACGGCCTTTATCTGCGCGTTCGTGCCGGTGGTTCAGCCCAGTGGTTTTTTATTTTCCGGCGAGGTGGCAAGCGCAAGGAACTGGGACTGGGCGGATATGGGCAGGGCACCGCGCCTGTAAGCCTCGCGCTTGCCCGTGAGAAGGCTGAGGCCGTTCGCCAGCGACTGGCCCGCGGTGAGGAGCTAATTCACCGCAAGACCTTCGCCGACGTAATGGAGGATGTCCTGGCGGTGAGAGATGCGTCTCACAAGAACGAGAAGCACCGCGCGCAGTGGCGAATGACGCTCGATAGGTACGCAGCGCCGCTGCACGCCAAGCCGATCGCGGACATCACGCGCGACGATGTCGTTGAAACGCTCAAGCCCATATGGACAACCATCCCTGAGACGGCGGATCGGACGCGCATGCGAATTGCCGCGGTCATCGACCACGCGAAGGCGAGGGGGCTCTACACGGGGAATAATCCGGCCGACTGGCGAGGTGGGCTGAAAGAGCTTCTTCCGGCTCGGCGCGCGATGAAGGAGCACCACGCCGCCGTTGGGTATCATGACATTCCTGCCGTGATGGCGAAGTTGCGCGAGTCCGTCGCAGTGTCGGCGAGAGCGGTGGAGTTCCTGACCCTGACAGCCGCTCGTTCGGGGGAAGTGAGAGCGGCGACATGGACTGAGATCAACTTCGAACAGGCGCTATGGACGGTGCCCGCAGAACGGATGAAGGCAGGCCGAGAGCATCGCGTGCCGCTGCCGGCTAGGGCCGTCGAGATACTACAGGCGCAGAAGCAGCGCGCCACGAGCGCTCTTGTTTTTGAGGGCGGAAGGGAAAGCGTGTCCATCAGCGATACCGCGATGGTCAAATTGCTAAGGGCGGCAACCAAGGACGATTCAACCCTCCACGGCATGCGCTCGGCCTTCCGCGATTGGGCGGGCGACATGACGACGTACCCGCGGGATGTCGCCGAGCAGGCTCTTGCGCACGTCATCGCCGACAAGACCGAAGCCGCATATCGGCGTTCAGACGCGTTGCAAAAACGTCGCAGCTTGATGGAAGATTGGGGAAAATATTGCGCTAGCGGCAAGTAGCGCCGTTGGCGCTCTTGACATGCGATGTGCGGAATCGCTATAGTGCATGCCGCTTTTGAATGAAGTTCGGCATTCAAGGTCAAACATCGCACGAAGGCAAAAAACTGTCAAGCGTCTTTTCATGGGAGGCGATATTTTATGAGCAAGGCCGTAGCGAACGACAACCTTCCAATCTTGATGTCGCCCAAAGAGGCAGCCGCTCAGACCAGCCTGTCGCGTCAGCTTCTCATGCTGATGGCAAGGGCAGGGCAGTTTCCCGCGCCCGTCCAGCTAGGCGAGCGTCGGACGGCCTACGTTCGGTCCGAAGTTGTTGGTTGGCTCAACGACCGCATCGCCGCCCGCACCCAGAGGGCAGCGGCCTAAATCCCAATTTTACCTGCACCACCATCACACCCGCCAGCATCCGCCGGCGGAATCGCGCCCGCATGGGCAGAAGGAGCACAATGCACATCAACCCAGTCAGAGAGGGGCGCGACCTCGCACGCCGAACGGCAGCGGCGGACAAGCGTGCGGACGCCACAGACGCGACGAAGGAAGAACGCGCCAGGCTGCGGCAGCAGGCCGTCGACGAGCACTACGAAACCCGGCCGCAGCGGGCGGCAGGGCGAATCCGATCGTGGAGGGCGTAAACTATGATTCTTACTATCACTGAGCATCTGGCCAGCACGTCGACCCGCTTCACCGCCCCGCGGGTCGAGCTAAAAGATCCCGCAGCGCTGGCGCGGTTTCACGACCTTGACGCCAAGATTGAGGAGGCGCGACTCGCATTGGCGGAGGCTGAGGCGGCACTCTACGGGCTCGACGTCGGTCCACTCCGGCAACTGGCGTCGCTGACGCACCGGCGCACACGCAACGCTCGACAAGGCATGCGACCAACCCCCTGACGACAAGCAACCCGGCGCTTCGGCGCCGGGCTTTCTTTCCGTTTTCTTCCAGAAAGGTCGCCATGTTCGCCGCCACAAAACCCGTCACCGACTCCCCGTTTGCCCTGCACGGCGAGCGTATCGCCGATATGGGGTATAGCTGCATGCCCTGCCGGCCCGGGTCCAAGCGTCCCGGCTCATATAGCGGCGGAATGTATTTCGGCCGGAACGACTGGCAGCAATACTGCGACCGCGCGCCCTCAGAGTACGAGCTACGCACGTGGACGCGCTGGCCGGACGCCGGCATTTGTGTGGCGCTGGGGTACGGTAGCGTGGTCGCGGTGGACGTGGACACGGACGCGGACGACTTGCGCTCTGCGCTGGCCTCTGTGCTGCCCCTGTCGCGTGTGCAGAAGCGCGGCGAGAAGGGCTTTACGGCGTTCTACCGCGCCAGCCCCGCCGTTAAGTCGGCGGCATTCAACGTCAATGGCTCCCGTGTGCTGGATCTCCTCGCCCACGGCAAGCAGACGGTGATTCCGCCGACGCTCCATCCCGACACGGGCATGCCCTACATCTGGCTGACGGACGAAACGCTCGAGAATACGCATCCCGCCGACTTGCCGCTCTTGCCGGATGACATCGCCGAGCTGATCGCGGGCGCGCTTGCCCCGTTCGGCTATGCCCCGCAGCACGCCGCCGCGCCTTCGGGAGACGGCTTCGGGCATAGCATTTGGCGCGAGGTGAACGACCGCGCCCTGGCTGATTTGGATAAGTGGGTGCCGGCGCTGGATCTCCCGAAACTAAAGCGCAACGCCAAGGGCTATGTCGCCGTGCCGTTTTGGCGCGCGTCCAACCGTGGACGGCCGCTGCATGAACGCTCGCCGAATCTCAAGATCACCAGCACGGGTATCAAGGATTTCCACGACGGAGACCGCGGCTACACGCCCTTGGACCTAGTCATGAAGGCGCTGGGCTGTGGGCTGGACTACGCGGACGACTGGCTGCGGCAACGTGTCGGCTACACCGAACCGGCCCTCTACGGACTTGAGCCGTGGTTTCCCAAGGCAGCGCCCGTTGCCGCGAATGACGACGAGCCTTCAATTGAGACGCCGCTGGCAGCGCCGCGAGGCAAGGTAGACCCTTTCGTGCCGGCCAACGCAGGCGGCCTCCTTGGTGCCGTAGCGGGTTGGATTATGGACAACGGACGCCGTCCAGTTCGCGAGTTTGCGATGTTGGGGGCGCTGGCTTTCATGTCGGCGCTATATGGCCGCAAGTTCATTGGCCCCACCGGCGCAGGGCTAAACGTTTATATGATTGGGGTTGCGGGCCCCGGATATGGCAAAGATCACGCGCTCAAGATGCTGCGGACGCTCGCCACGGACACGGCCCTCGACAAACTCATAGGCCCTGGCGAGGTCACCTCCGGCTCCGCAATCGAAAGAGTTGTCCGGCGAGCGCCGAGCGTGATCTTCCCGTGGGACGAAATCGGCGTTGTGCTGCAGTCGGTCACCGGCCGCCAGGCATCCTCTTGGGCCCAGTCGATTCGAAAGGTGCTCCTCGAACTGTACGGACTGTCGACAGGCGTCTGGACCGGCAAAGAGCACGCTGATCCGAAGCGAGAGGCCGCCACGCCCATCCACTGCCCAACCGTGTCTCTGCTTGGCATGACGACCCCGACAACCTTCTACAAGGGCCTTACAGAGGAATCGCTGTCCGACGGCTTTGTCGCCCGGCTGACGGTCATCGAGGCTACGACCCGGCCTGAGCGGCACATTGCTCCGCCCATTGCCATCACGCCGCCGTCGCTGATCGCGGCAGTTAAACGGGTCTGTGAGGATATCGCGAGTTCCGCGACGGGCAATCTGGCAGCACTGGCCACGGCTGGAATGAAGCCATCGCTTGTTGCCATCCCGTGGGAGTCGGAGGCGGTCGAAAAGCGCTGGTTCGAAATCGAGGATTGGCAGCTTGCCGAGGTAGATGAAAACGGCGCGCAAGAGGGCGTTGTCGGGCGTGCGGCTGAACATACGATCAAGTTCGCCACTCTCCGCGCGCTGTCGCGAGACGGGGTTAAGGCGCGCGTCAACCTGGACGACGTGGAGTGGGGCTACTCGATCGTCCAGCGAAGCCTTGATTGCGTCTCTCGCGGCATCCGCGACCACATGGCGGGGTCGGTGTTTGAAGAGCTGTGCAAGTCTGTCCTGACCGCTCTACGCCGCAACAAATCGGGATCGATGACAATGTCTGCGCTACTGCGCGCGAAGGGAGTATCAAAGTCCGAGCAGCGGGCCGTCGACAGTGCGGTGGACAGGTTGGAGCGCATTGGTGAAATCACCCGCACCAGCTCGCGAGGAGGCGGCGCCAGCTTCCATCTGGTGAAGTCGGAATCGGTGTCATAGCGGCTCTTACGAGACACGAGACTGGCTGCTGAAAACCGGCCAGTCTCGTAAATCAAAAACGACACTGAAATTCCAAATTAGTGATTATATTTCAATATCTTACTTATTGGACTCGTAGAAAGTAACTACTATCTATCACCCTGTTAAAGAGCCCTCTTCAGAAGGGGGGAACATATAATACGCGAGACAGCGCCGCTCCATTCGGTGATGCTGAAAGTATCCCGCCGCGAGAGATGATAGCGCCATTGCCGACGCCCTGCGCTCCAACGCCCGAGGCGACGGCGGGAATGAAGCCAGCTATAGCGCCAACCCCACGACCGACAACCGCGCCGCCGGATGAGGCTGTGGAGTACCGAGGCGGGCGCGCGGCTAGCCATGTTGGGTTCCTCGGCGCGCTAGGCACACTCGCGCGGCAGGGGCGGCGCGGGAATTAGGGTGAAAAATCGGGTCGGCGCCTCGGCAGGATCATCCTTTCGGTTGATCGCTGCCCCGAAAGACGGCGTTGAAACTCTTCGGATTTTGGCGCTCTGATTTGACAGCCGAGGCGCGCCTGGATTCGTCCGACCCCCGGTTAGAGCCGGGCTGGCAATCGCCCGCTAGTTCGGCTCGCCCAAAGTTTATCGGCGTGTAGATCACAGCCTCGGCCGGTGGGGCTATGCAGGGCAAGGGCCGGCCGCGCCGCGGGAATTCTCCGTGCAGCGAGCTGGGCTTGCTAATCCAGTGATGGGCGGCGAACGTACGGTATTGGTTGGCGACACGGATACGATCATGCTCGCGCGCTCCATTGGCACTTTGGTGCTCGCAGCGTTTCTGAGTAGTGGCGCGTCAGCGGCTGAAATTCGCCATCAACCTGTCGGCGAGGGTGTTGGCTTCATAGCGATCGGCGGCCAACTGGACATTGGGGACGAGCGCGTTTTCGAGCAAGCGGCGGCATCATACGAACGGGGCGTGGTTCTGCTGCTCAGCCCTGGCGGCAGCGCCATTGCTGGCATCCGGATTGGTGAGATGATCCGAGATCGGCGCTTCTCGACGGGAGTTGCGCCGGGCACGACTTGCGCCTCTGCCTGCGCCCTGACTTGGTTGGGCGGGTTCAATCGGTACATGTCGGCGTCCTCACGCATCGGCTTCCACGCAGTGTTCACTGACGATGGCGAGGCGAGACGGGTAAGCAGTGTCGGGAACGCCTTTGTAGGGGCTTATGCTCAGCGGATGGGACTATCTGCGTCTGCGATTGCTCTGATCGTACGCGAGGATCCTAATGCCATCGAATGGCTCACGCCCGCAAAGGCGCAGTCCGCCGGCATCTCGTTGCGCATGCTCGAGGTCGAAGCTCCCTCGCGCCCAACCGGCGCAACACCAACATATCCACATTTCGTAACCGGCTTGGATCCGCTGGGGGACAATTGGCTGGCCCTGAAAGCGAGCCCGGATTTGCGGTCAAAGCGGTTGGCCAAACTGGCGCCCGACACGCCACTCCGCGTTTCCGATCGCTCGGGCAGGTGGATAAGCGTAGAACTCCCCGACGGAAGATCGGGATGGGTCGCTCGCGAATATGTGGGTTGCTGCCGACGGTAACTAAACGCCCGGCATATGGCTGGCGATCTTTGCGGGCGGCAGGCAGCCACTGAAAAGAGTCTGCCCCACCAAGCGGCGGGGCAGGGCGGCCAGCTTAGCCAGCCATCGAGATCACCAGCGTTCGGAATAGTGTCGTCGGTACCCGTGGGCGGGCGCCCAAGGCGGTGGTCCGCCTCGGCGATGTCCGTACCCGTACCCGTCGCGATACCGGTCGCGCCGGTAATAGCGATGCCGGTCCTGGTGATACTGCATCTCCGACATCCGATGATCGCGGTTATGACGAGTGTATTCCACGGGCAGCTTGTCCAGTGCCCCGGCCGCGGGAAGGGATTGTGGTGCAGCATTAGCCATCGTGGCCGTCGCGCCCAGGAAAATACTAGCGATCAATAGCCGGCGCATTGGGTCCTCCCTGTTTGTCTCGGCGATTACAGCCGTCGGAAAGAGAACGCAGGATGAACAGCTTTGTTCAAAATGGGACTAACTGTCAGGCGTGCTCGATCCAATGCAGCCCGGCAAGCACCCAAAACTTGACAAACGACGTCAAACACTACTATATGTAGTATGTCGAATCGTTTATTCGACTATATGCGCGGTCTGACGAGGTTCAGAGCGCGCCGCCCCCTCCTCAGCCCCGGGATATTCCATGACCGCCAGCGCCCCAGCGCCCGCTTTGCGTATTCCTATGCCCGCCACAGACAACCGGGCCAGGCGAGGCTCATTAGCCGAACAGCTCGCCGCGCTCTTGGCCTATCGCACTCGACCAGAAGGGCCGGTCGAGCCCCTGAAGTCGAACTGGACCACGGTGCCCGCGAACGACAATGCCGACCCATCGGAGGTCGCTGACTTCGGGCATGAGCGCCGCCTGCGCGTCACGCCGTCCGTTCAGGAAATCATGCGGCAGGTCGCGACTGGCGAAGTCGAAAAAAACGACGAGGGCCAGGTCATCCGCATCGGATGTCTACGCTTTAGCGACGGCACGCAAACAGAGCAGGCGTATCGATACGGCCCTGACAACAAAGTCATCCAGTTCAACTGCGTCATGCCGGAGGGCGCAATGCTTGGTGGTCGCGAGAACGGAGAGGCGGCCCTTGGAGGGGGCGGCTACACCGGGTCGGACTTGACCCGTTCGAATAACTTCTTCGCGGAAACACTCCGCACGTCGTCTCCGCGCTACATCAAACGCACGGAACGCAGGAACGGTCCCGGAATGACAGCAGCCGAGGCGCGAGCCGACCTGGAAAAGGCCATCGCCAATACCGCAAACATGCCGGAGGTGAAGCGGTTTCCTCCCGGCATGCCGTGCGGATCTCGGAAGATGGCGGACAGTTTCGTCGGCATGCAGGTCGCGGCAACGGGAAGCTCCGGCGCAATCCTTTGGCAGGATATTTCTGGCGCCGTGGTCCAGCGTGAGATTTGGGAGCAGTCGATCAATGCAATGAACCGGGAGAATGTCGCGGTTCTGGATAAGGCCTTGGTTGCGAAGACCCTGGCCGAAATCTCGCCCGGCGGCACGAAGAGAGGTGCGAGGAAGCGCGGGAAGAAGGCTCTACAAGCCGCCAACGATAATCTATCCGAAATTCTGAAAAGAATTTCTGCCTAAAGTTCCCTTTTTGCGTTCGAGTTCGGAGTATTATGAAGGGGTCGCACGCAGGATGCGACGAAGTTTCATAAATGCCGTACATCCAGATGGCTCGCCGTATTTGGGCACGCGGCGAGCCATTGCCTCTCGATTTGGCCATACGACTTGTCGAAGTAGGCTTCGACGTCGATGCGCTAGAGGAGAAGTACCTCCACTCCAATAGCAAATACATCGGCGTTTTTGAGGACACGGAAGACTAGTACCCCCATCCCGCAACATGCGGGGCACCAATCCGGACTGCCTTGCTTCTTCGCAGTCCGGAGAAGCCGAGAGTTGAGCACCTGGCTGGCGGCCAGAGGCCTACGGGCCTGCTCCTCTCGGCTCTTGAGAATCGGCGCGACTTCCCGTTGACAAGCTCCCGTTGCCCCATTCACTTTACGTTGGGATAGTGGGGGAAGAAATGTCTGAACGGGACCGCGATAAGAATAAGCCAACGGATCGGCCGAGTAAGGAAATCGGGGGCGATCGAAGCGACCATTCGCAGAAGTCTGACGACCGGCATCGGCCAACGCGGGACAAAGAAATATGGGAATCGACGGATTGGGATCGTCCGCGACCGTCGAAGCCCGGCCGGGGCTAAGCGACGATTTTCACGATCTCGGCTTCTCTATTGCGAAGTCGAGACGTTACCACGAAAAGCTGGCGCACTTTTATGGCTATTGGCGTGACTGGACACGCATCGCGACAATCCTGTCCGGAAGCGGACTTTTTGTCCTTATTTTTGCCGGTGCCGATAAGCTAGCGGGTGTGGTGAGTGCGGTCTTTGCGCTTTGGGCGATGACCGACTTTCTCGTCGATCCCGATAAGAAAGCCCGGCTTCACGACGAGCTTCGACAGGATTTTATCCGATTGGCGATCAAGTTCGAGGAAACGCCACGGACTGACGAGGCTATACGAGAATTGACGGCAGATCGCTTAAAGATCGAGGCGAGGGAGCCTCCTTGTAAGCGACTGGTGGACCTTCAAGCTCGCAACGATGAGTGTCGTGCGCGTGGATATCCCAAGCTGGTCCCACTCAATCGCTGGCAGAATTCGCTCGGCTACCTATTCACCTTCGGAATGGGCAGGCTGGAACGCTGGAAAGCGAGCCAAGCCTAACGCCCAGCACGTATACCGCAGGCGCTCGCAGACGGCGGCCTGCCATCCCGATGTTATTGACCCCGCACGGCTCTGCGTATGGCGGCTGTTTCAGGACCGCATGCCATAGCAACCGCACCCGACCAGCATGAGCACATGCTGCACCGTTGGACGCAACGGATGGGGGTTTGTTTATGGGTGAGCGCTGGGCGCTCGACGGTCTCCAAAACTGCTCGACGTAGGTTCGATTCCTGCCACCTGTGCCAACGATCCGAGGACGGAACGGCTTCCCGTCACACCGCGAGCGCGGGAAAGTAGTGCAGCCACCGGCCCAGCAATGGGCGCGACGCACGAAGAGATGCGGGAGGTTAGCGCCCCGCCGGATGTTACCCCAAGCGAAAGGAGCAAGGCATGCCGCTGCATGTGAAAGAGACAGGTGTTGGTCCCATGCTGCCCGTGGGAAGTAAGCCCTTCAAGGGCGACTGAAACTCACCAAGCCTAAGGAGCAAAGCATGAGCAACGTCGCACTAGTGCGGGACCATCAGGGCGCACTACACGTGACCGTGTCGGGTCAGTATGCGTCGGGCATCAAGGTCACGTCGATCAGCACCATGCCAGATGGCACGCTTGCCGCTGTGATGGTCGTGCCTATCAAAGACGTGATCATGAAAGAGCAAGACAACGTCATTCCGTTTCCCGCGGGTTGACTGAATGACAGACGCCAAGTCCTGCGCAACCTGCGCCCGCGTTTTAGCTCTCGACAAGTTCAGTATGCGCAATGGCGGCTTTCTTGGTCGCGCCGCACACTGCAGGGAATGCGTCGCTGAAACCAGAGCGAAACGTGGGCGTTCTGCTGAGTACGAGAAGACCACGGCAAAGCGATTACAGGCAAGCGCAGGCGCTCGCCAGGCCAGGGCTGATGCAGCGCGTCTTAAGGCCGAATCTTTAGCGGCGGCCAAAGAAGAGCGTGAACGCGCCAAGGCTGCGGAGATTGCACTAAAGCCATGGCTCGACCCTAGTCTTAGCGCCCAAGAGAGGCGCAGGGTTCGGCGTGCTAGCGATCCCAGCTTTATGATCTTGGAGCGCACCCGCAGTCGTCTTCGTCGTAAAGGCATTAAGGGCGCGGCTCTAAAGGACATACGGCAAGCGCTAAACGCTAAGCGAGGCAATGTAAGGCGCTTGGTTTTAGAAGAGCGGTTAGGATTTACGATTGAAGATCTTCGCTCGCACTTAGAGTCACAGTTCACCTGCGGTATGGATTGGTCGGCCTTCTCTGGTGGGGCCATTCACATCGATCATATCAAGCCGCTAAGCACCTTTGACCTGACGGATGCAGAGCAGGTCAATGAAGCGTGGGCCTTGTCCAACCTGCGGCCCTTGTGGGCTCTGGACAATATGCGCAGACCCAAGGACGGCAGGGATATAGTTGAGCTAGCGTCTAATGATAATGATGCTTTGATCGTTGCAGCCTGACCGCAAATAATAATTGAGATTAGTTGATGTAATGGTTGACAGGCCGCTGGCGTTCGTGATAGTATAAAGAGGGCGTGCCCCCCCTATAAGGTTCCTCTTGGCGCATCAGCGGCCGCAGCGGACGCAAGACCCCCGAATATCTCTAGGTAGAGGCTCCAAAACGGTGTCCGCATCGCCAGAAGGCATTTCAATCCGCGAGTTTGCCAGGCGGGCGGGATGCGACGATCAGGTCGTCCGCCGCAAGGTGAAAAGCGGCCATCTGCCGGCCCTTTCGAACGGCAAGCTTGATCCGGCGCACCTCGAGGTTGACTGGCGTTCCGGCGTGTCCGCGCCGGGGCCTATCGCGGACATCGCGGACGGCGAGACAATAGAGGACGCAGCGGCCCGTACCATCATAGAAAAGGGCGCGGTCTGGTCGAAAGCGGAAGCAGAGCGCGTCAAAGAGAACTATGCGGCGCTCCTGAAACAACTTGATTACGACCGCGAAAGCGGTCTCGTTGCTGAGATCGACGACGTCGTCGTCTTGATTGCCAGCGAATATGCGCTTGTCCGCAACAAGCTTTCCAACATCGGCTCGCGTGTCGCCCCTCGCATCGCCGTCATGAATTCCGCCGAGGCAATCAAGGCCATGATCGACGCAGAGGTCGTGCTTGCCCTCACAGAGTTGACGGCAGATGCTCCTCGCTCAACCAGCTACGCCGAACTTAGGGAGTCGGTATGCGAACGGTTCCGCCCATCTCCTAAGCAGGGGTAGGCGGGCAGGCGTCGAGGCACTTAAGCCTCCGCCGAAGCTTAGCGTCAGCCAATGGGCCGATCTTTACGCGCATCTGTCTGTTGAGACCAGCGCCGACGCCGGCAAGTTCAAGTCGTTCAAGTATCAGGACGGCATTATGGATGCCGTCTCTGATCCGTCGGTTTCCAAGATCACGGTGATGAAGTCGGCCCGTGTCGGCTACACCAAAATTCTAGACCACGTCGTCGGCTACTTCATCCACCAAGATCCTGCTCCGATTTTGGTGGTGCAGCCGCGCGTCGAGGACGCGGAAGACTACAGCCGCACCGAGATCGCGCCAATGCTGCGCGACACGCCCGTTCTGGCTGCCATCGCAGGCGATCTGAAGTCGCGAGATTCCAGCCAACGCGTCGAAAAGCGTGTGTTCCGCAACGGCTCGTCTGTCTCTTTCGTCGGCGCGAACAGCCCCGGCGGCTTCCGACGCATTACGGCTCGGATTGTCGCTTTCGACGAGGTCGACGGCTACCCGACGCAAGGTGCGGGCGACGAGGGCGACCAGATTGCACTCGGCTCCATGCGCTCCATGAGCTTTTGGAATCGGAAAATCATATTGGGCTCGACTCCGACAATCGACGGTGTCAGCCGCATTCAGAAGTCATGGAATGAGAGCGATCAGCGCCGCTATTTTGTTTCATGTCCTCATTGCCAGCACCGGCAAACTCTCACCTGGCCGAACCTTCGGTGGGATAGGGACGAGGCCGGAAATCACCTTCCCGAGACCGCACACTTTCGCTGTGAGGCGTTAGGCTGCCGGATTGAGGAGCACGACAAGCCGGCGATGATCGACGGCGGCGAGTGGGTTGCAGCCAAGCCGAAGGCGGGGCACGCCGGGTTTCATATCTGGGCCGCGTATAGCCTTTTCCCTAATGCCGCCTGGAGGCATTTGGCGGCTGAGTGGTTGCGGGTTTACCAAGACCCCGCGCAGAAAAAGACCTTCGTCAACCTCGTGCTAGGCGAGCCGCATCAAGAGGCGGTTGAGCTTACGAGCCCCGACGCGCTGCGTCAGCGGTGCGAGCCCTACAATTACGAGACGCTGCCGGAAGGCGCGAAACTGGTTACGGTTGGCGCCGATACGCAGGACGATCGGCTCGAGGCGACATTCGTCGCTTGGGGAGCTAGCGGCGAGTCGTGGGTAGCGCGACACGAGGTAATCCCGGGCGACCCTTCCAAGCTTTACGTTTGGCAGGAGTTCGACAAACTGATTGCCGAGCCGTGCATGACGGACGACGGGCGGACCTTGATGGTTCAGGCCGTGTGTATCGACAGCGCCGGCCACAACTCGGAAATGGTATACAAGTTCTGTCGCGAGCGAAAGCGTCGCCGCATCTATGCGACGATTGGTCGAGGCAATCCGAACCCGGCAACGCCCCGGATGATCTGGCCGAAGACGGCTAGCCGCACGAAGAACAGCGGCGACAAGCCTTACATGATCGGTGTCGACACGGCGAAGGACGATATTTCGTCGCGATTGACTATTGTTCCGGACAAGGAAGGCCCAACCGCCCGGTCGATCCACTTTCCGGCTCTTGGGCTGAGCGCTGACTACTTTGAGCAGCTAACGTCAGAGCACGCGATTATTCAATATGACGCGCTGAATAAGCCGATCAGAAAATGGGTCAAGAAAACGCTCGGCGCCCGCAACGAGGCTTGGGACTGTCTTGTCCTGGCGCTGGCGGCGCGATTGTCACTCCCGGCGCGCTTAGATCCACGTCCGCAGCGATTTGTTGCGCGAAATGCGCCTGTTTCTGCGGAAACTGACGAAAAAGACGAGGTTACGGCTGAGTTTTCGCCGGAAACGCTCGAAAGGCCGCCTGAACCGGCGAATTCTAACCAGAAACCGGCGCCGCCTATCACACGGCTGGATCGCCGCAACGCATGGGCTCGCAGATGATAAAGCCGCGCATTAGGGTCAAGGCGGGAACGACCGCGTTCCCCGCCAAGGCTCCGGCGCGGCCGGCCGTTGCCCGCTGGGCACGAGATTCGGGCAGCGGAGTCCTTGCTGCTCGCCCAGCGTCCCTAATCGATAGCCGCGACGACATTCGGCAGGTTTGGGACCGGGTTGCGGGCCTGGCCGTCGACTTTATCCAGAATAGCGGGCGCCTAAAGGGCGTTGTCGATCAGGTTCTGGCGGACACGGTCGGGAGCGAGCTTAAGCTTTGCCTGAAACCCGATCTGGCTGGGCTGGGCTACAGCGAGACCGAGACGAAAGAGTGGGCGAAACTAGTTCAGACCCGCTGGAGGCAATGGGCTTGGGACAAGGCCGAGTGCGACGCGCGCGGCAAATTCACAGTTCCGCAGTTGGTCGAGATCGGCCTGCGCCATCATATCGCGTACGGCGAGGCGACTGGCGTCATTGATTACCTGCCTTTGCGGGCTCGCCAGCGCATCGGCGTCAAGACGGGCGTCAAGGTCTGCATGGTCACACCGACCCGCCTTGTGCGCGAGACGAGCGAAACTGAGCGGCTACGCGACGGCATCATTCACGACGAACGCGGCCGCCCCATCAAATACCGCTTCCAAGAGGAAGACGGAATCCTGCGGCAGAAGGTGGACTATCTGGCCCGAGACAAGTTCGGCAACCAGCTTGTTATTCACGCTTTCGACCCTTGGGACGCGTCCGACACGCGCGGCATTTCGGTGATTGCATCGGCCTTGCGCGGGCACGCCCAATCCGAACAGCTTCATGATGCAACTCTAACGACGGCGATCCTGCAGACAGTCTTTGCCGCCACGCTGACCAGCCCCGAGCCGAGCGCGGAAGCGTTCCAGGCGATCGAGGAACTGGACGGTTGGGCTGACGGCAACTCGATGGAGATGCGCGACGAATTCCTCGGCTACTTTGGTAGCGTGATGGATCGCGCCCGCGATGGTGGCGTGTCGATCAACGGGTCGAAGATTTCCCACCTTGCCCCCGGCGAGAAGTTGGAACTGCACACGGCGGCGACGCCAGGCGGCAATTACCTCCCGTTCCGCGACTATCTCGACGGAGAAATGGCGCGCTGCATTGGCGTGACCAAGGCTGCGCTGACGATGGACTTCGATGGTGCGACCTATTCGTCGACCCGGATGGAGAATGCTTCGATTTGGCCGGTCGTCACCAGGCGCCGCGAGCGGATTGCAGCGCCCATCTATCAGACCATCTTCGAAAACTGGCTGGACGGCGAGATTGGCGAGCAGCGTATTGAGTTCAAGGGCGGATATGAAGCGTTCCGAGCCAACCGCCAGCGCGCTTGTTGGGCGGAGTGGCAAGGCCCGGCCAAGCCGACTGCGGACGACCTGAAGAGCGCCAAGGC
The DNA here is from genome assembly GCA_900470095.1 of Hyphomicrobiales bacterium. Taxonomy (GTDB): domain Bacteria; phylum Pseudomonadota; class Alphaproteobacteria; order Rhizobiales; family Beijerinckiaceae; genus Allobosea. The sequence goes on along the minus strand of UBZM01000046.1, from coordinate 45,023 downwards.
GGCCCAAGAACGGCTTTGGAACGGAACTTCGACGCTTGAAGTCGAATGCGCCGAGCTTGGCCTGGATGTCGACGACGTAATCGCCGCGCGCGCAGCCGACACCACACGGCTCGAGGCTGCCAATCTCCCGAGCCCCTACGTCCGCACAACGGGCGGGGGCAAAGAAGATCCGGCTAATGACGATGAGCCCAAAAAGAAAGCCGCGGCCTGATGGCGATTGATCCATGCGCCGAAGCGGAGCGCCTACGGGCGATCCGCACGGCAATTATTAGCGGTAAGGGCGAAAGCCTGATCCGCTTCGATGTCGAGGAGGTCCGCTTTCACAAGGCGGACATGGCGGCACTGAACGCCGAAATCGCCAGGCTGGAAACGGCCTGCGACATATCAAATGGCGTCACGCCGAAACGTAGGCGCTTTGCGTCTCGCGCTTATTTCCGCCGCGGATAGAAAGCAACTCAATGGCAGTCCTGAAAGACGGCGAAATCCTACTTTATGGATTCGTCGGCGAAAGCTATTTCGACCAGGGGTTCACCTCGGTCGAAGTGCTGGACGCGCTGGCAGAGATTGGACGCGACACCGACGTTACGGTGCGCATCAACTCGGGCGGCGGATACGTTCACGAAGGCTTCGCCGTTTACAACGCTCTGACCGCCCACAAGGGCAAGGTCACGGTTCAGATCGACTCGATTGCGGCGTCGTCCGCTTCGTTGATCGCAATGGCCGGCGAAAAGATCACCATGCGCCCCGGCTCGCTCATGATGATTCACGACCCTTCCGGCTTTACGGCTGGAACAGTCGAGGATCACCGCAAGGCTGTGTCTGCGCTGGAGCGCTGGGCGATTTCCATGGCCGACGTTTACGCGGAGCGTTCCGGCAAGGAGGCTGCGGACGTTCGCGCCACCATGAAAGACGAACTTTGGATGACCGCCGACGAAGCGGTTGCCGAAGGCTACGCCGACGAAGCTGTCGGCAAGAAAGCGCAGACCGCGTCGGCCTTTGATTATCGGCTTTACGCGAAAGCACCGGCCCGCCTGACCGCCTTGGCTGCGACGAAGGAATGGACCGCCCCGAAGGCTACCGGCGTCGCCGAGCCTGTCACCCCAACCAGAGAGGCCCCCGTGGCTGATATCACTCAGGCGGCGCACGATGCGGCCGTCGCTGCTGCTCGTGCCGAAGCCATCGCGGCTGATCGCGCTCGTTCGACTGCCATCATGACCGCCGAGGCCGCGAAGGGCCGCGAGGCGCTGGCGAAGCACTTGGCTTATTCGACCGACATGACCGCCGAGGCCGCAATTGCGGCCCTTGCTGCGGCTCCTGCGGCTGCTGAGCCCGCGCCTGTCGTCATCCCTGCTCCTGCGGTTCCCGACCCCGCCGCCGAGGCCGCAGCGTTTGCGGAGGCGCGCTCCGGCGTCGCTGGTCTCGCGAATGCTGCTGCCCCCACCGCCGACGCCGCCAAGACTGGCTGGGCTAAGGCCGCCGCCAAATTCAACGCCGCCCAGGCCGGCAAGTAAGGATTTCCGATGACCGTTTTCACCCGCGGCCGCAACGCCTGCGAAGGTCTCCTTTCCGAGCAGGAATTCTATTATTCCCGCGACGAAATTACCATTCTCTCGGGCTCCGGCGTCCTTGTCCCGGGTACCGTCCTGGCCAAAGTCACCGCGTCGGGCAAGTACGTTCCGTCCGCCGCGACCGGATCTGACGGCAGCCAGACCGCCGTTGCGGTCCTGCTCTACGGGGTCGACGCCACGTCCGCCGACGTCAAGGTTGCCGCCATCACGCGCGATGCGCAGTGGAACGTCAACACTCTGACCTACGGCTCGACCGTCAACGACTCGACCAAGAAAGCCGCCGCTCGCGCCCAGCTTGCCGCTGTCGGCATCATCACCCGCTAAGGACCGTCCTACATGCTCAATATCTTCAAGGGCGATGCCTTCGGCGTCGTCCCGCTGACTGACTCTGTTCAGTCGCTGCTCTATCGCCCTGGCCGCATTGGCGAGCTTGGCCTGTTTGATACCACTTCCGTCAGCACGCTGACGGTCGCGATCGAGCAGAAGGGCGATATTCTGCAGCTCATCAGCCCGTCACAGCGCGGCGCCATGGGCGCCACCCGCGACCACGCTAAGCCGAACATTCGCGATATTCGCGTGCCGCACTTTCAGCGCCCGTGGTCGGTCATTGCCGACGAGGTTCAGGGCGTGCGTGCTTGGGGTTCTGAGACCGCTCTTGAGACCGTTCAGGGCCTCGTTCTGCAGCGCATGGCGGATCACCTCGCCGACTTCGCGCTGACCGAGGAACTGGCCCGCCTTGGTGCCGTTTCCGGTATCGTCACGTACGCGGATGCCTCGACACTCAACCTTTACACCGAGTTCGGCGTCTCGCAGGTTGCCGAAGTTGACTTCGACCTGGACAACGCCTCCCCGGCGGGCGGCGCGCTCCGCAAGAAGTGCACCGACGTCATTCGCGCGATGAAGAAGGCGCTTGGCGCTGTCCCGTTCGTGTCGGTTCACGCGTTCTGCGGCGACACGTTCTTCGACCAGTTGCTTGCCCATCCGGAGGTTCGCGAAACCTATAAGGGCTGGTCGGAAGCGCAGATCCTCCGCGACTCGTATGTCGGCAAGAACCGCGGTTCAAACCCGATGTTCGAATTCGGCGGCATCGTCTTTGAGAACTACGGCCAGATTGACGCTGAAGGCGTTGGCGTCGACACCTTGAAGTGCCGCTTCTTCCCGGTCGGCGTTTCCAAGATGTTCCGCACCTACTACGCCCCGGCGGACTACGTCGAGACCGTAAACACCCCCGGTCAGCGCCTCTACGCCGCGCAGGAGCCTATGCCGCTCAACAAGGGCATTAATGGCGAAATTCAGATGAACTCTCTGAACCTTGCCACCCGCCCCGGCGCTCTGTTTGGCGCTAAAAACACCTAATGCCGGCTTTCACCGACCGTATGGCGACTGTTCGCCTTGCGGTCGACCGTGAATGGGGCGAGTCCTTCCTGTTCGTTCCGCGGGCCGTTGGCTTAGACGTCAACGGCCCGTCCGCGGCGGACGCGACACGGACCAGCCGCGTCGTAACGGCGCGCTGGTCTGACAAGACCGAACCGCTGAACGTCGCTGACGCATACGACCAGCGGTCAGATAAGCGCCCCGGTGTTTCCGGTTCCCGCACCACGATCTTTCTGTCGCGCCAGGACGCGGCAGCGGGCGAGCCAGAGCTTTGGGTTCGCCACGGCGACCGACTCGTCCGCCAGTCGGACGGGACCATCTATTCAATTGCCACGGCCGTCCCCAGTGGACGCCTTCGTATTCGATGCGACTGTAACAGAGTCGCCTAACCGGCAAGGCGGCCCATGTCTTTTTCCCGTCTCGCCCTTCGCCTAGCGGCGATCGAGGCGCTTTGTCCTGCGATCTTGCTTGCCACGCCAGGCGCAAAGTTTCCGACGCTAGCCGGCCCGCGCATCTATGACAGTCGAATCGACGCCATCGAGTCGCTTTCCGGCCAGGATCGCGGGCAACCCATCGTCGTCGTCTACACGGAAACCACAAAATCGAGCCCCTACACAGGCGGCACGCACAGGCCCAATGAACACTTTGTGGATCTCGTTATTGAAGCGCTGATCGCGATCGGCGGTACAATCACCGTGCAGAATGCGGACGGCGAACCCGAAGAGGTCGGCACTGTAGAGACGCCCGTAACGGATCGTCAGCATGAAGCCATGCTCGACGTTCACGAGGGACTTATTCGTCGGGTTTTTGATCGGTCTGCCGCGGTTGAATCGGCCAGGCTTTTCTTTCGTGTTGCCATGGAGGTTCGCGAGATCGACAGCGAGCCGTTGCGCGATGCTGACAAGACCACGCGGCTAGCTCAGCGCACGATACGGTTTTCCTGCAAAATCAAGGCGGATGCCTGGCCGTCGCCTTCGCTTTCTCCGACCGCGCCCACCGGGCTCGAGCGGCTTCCCGCCCCGTTGTCCACGGTTGCTGCGGCTTTGCCCGCGGGCTCGTCCGGACGCGCGCTTTGTGCGACCGCCGCCACAATGATCCCTGACGCAGACGGACTGGTCCCGCTTAGCGGCTTCGACTTTTACGCCGGCATTGGCCGCGAACCCGCTGCGGACGACTTCGACATTCACGCCGTCGTGCCGACGGCTGCGCCCTAGACCCCAAGGAACCCCATGGCTCGGCTGATCTTCGCCAAGCTCGCCGATCCGGCGGGCTTTCTACCCATGCCCGATCGAGGCGGCCGACCCTTCGGCGCCGCGGGCGAAACCATCGACGCAGACGATCCCTTTTGGATTGCCTGCCTTGCCGACAAGTCGATCGAGCCGGCGACGCCGGACGCTCCCGACGTCCCCTCTGCACCCAAGAAAAAGGGCGAATAATCAATGGCCGGTATCGGTTTTAATTCTATCCCAGGTCAGGGCCTGACCGCGCCGCTGTTCGCCTTTGAAGTCAATTCGGGTGGGCAGTACGACAGCGCGTCGCGCCTTGTGCTGCTGGGCCATACTACGCCGTCCGGCACCCTTGCCGCCGCGACCCCGTCCGTTGTCTCGTCACAGAACGAGGCCGACGCGCTCGCAGGCCCGGGCTCGATGCTGCGTGAGATGTTCCGCATTGCGCGCCAGAATGCGCCTGTGCAGGAAATCTGGTTTGTCCCGGTCGCCGCTTCCGGTGCCGCTGACGTCCGCACCATCACCCTCGCGTCGCTCCCCGCGGCTGGCGGCGTTGGCTATTTCTACATCGCCGGCGAGCTTTTGCAGGTCACCATCGGCGCGGGCGACACGGTTACGACGGTCGCTCTCGCCGTTCGCGACGCGATCAATGGATATTACAACCAGATCACGGGCGCCATGCTCCCGGTCACGGCCACATCTGCGGTCGGGGTTGTCACCGTCACCGCGCGTCACGCGGGCGTGCTTGGTACCGAAACCGAGATCCTTGCCCCGACTCAGATTGCTTCGAACGCCTTTGCCGTTGCGGGCGTCTTTACCGTCGCAACCACGACCGCAGGCACAGGCGTTCCGTCTCTGACCGCAGCCCTTGCCGCGCTGGGTGATGACCCCGCGGATATGGTCGTTTCTCCGTGGGCCGACACGGCTTCGCTCGACGCCTATCAGGCCACCATGTCCGACGCCTCCGGCCGCTGGGCCTACAACCGACAGGTTTACGGGCACGTTCTCTGCGTATCGACGGGCAACACGGCGACCCAAACGTCGCTTGGCGCTGGCCGCAACGATAGGCACGTGACCATCGTACCGCGGCCCATCGGCGCTCCGGAGCCGTCCTGGCTTTGGGCTGCTGGCTTCGCCAACCGCGTGATCACCTGGCTTTCTGACTGCACGACCGGCAACGTTTCGCGAAACCAGACTGGCCTGACGGTTGAGGGCATTTCGCCCCCGCGCGATCGGACACTCGTCTGGAACTACAACGCCCGCAATATCTTCAACAACACCGGCATTTCCTCTTGGAACGTGATCGCCGGCCGCGTGACTGTCGACAAACTGGTGACGACCTATCGTCTCGGCGTGCTTGGCCAGCCTGACTCGACGTTCCGCAACATCCAGACGCTCTTTCAGGTCTCCGGATCGCTGAAATATATGCGGACCGTTCTGGCGAATGAGCATGGGCGGAAGGCTATCGCCGACGCAAACCCCGGCAACCTCGCTGCGATTTCGACCCCGGCCGATATTAAGGGCACGATCGTTCATTCCTACGACGACCTTGTGAACCAGGGCGTGCTCGAGAACGTCGCCGAGTTCACTCGGAAGCTTATCGTCAAGCGGAACGTGACGAATGCGGATCGCTGCGACGTGTTCGCGCCGATCGATGTAGTCAATCAGCTTGATATTCTTGCCGCGAACGCGACGATTTATCGTCAGTATGCTCGCGCCGCAGCCTGATAGGGATCAATAAACATGGCTGATTTCGGCGGTGAAATGCGTTTCACCTTTAATTCTACGCCGCTCGTACTTCGAGCGGCGATTTCCTACAATCCCACGCGCTTCGAATTCGAGGGCATGGCCAATCAAGACAATTCGGTTTCGCGCACTGTGAAGCCGACCGCCTACAACTTCGAAGTCACCTTTGAGGATGGGGCCGATATTGATTGGGACGCCGTTATGCTGGGCGGCCCGTACAACGTGACCGTCGTGGAAGACACCACGGGCGCGCTGCATATGTGGACGCAGGCTTCCTTCACAGGTCGCCCGAGCGTCAACCGCGAAAGCGGCGAGGTGTCCGGCATCGCTGGCATCGCTCGCAGCTATCGCAAGACGAACACCTAACAGGTAAGGGCGGGCATTATCATGTTGACGATGTCCGCCAATACCGCGGAGATCGCGCGCCTTGGCGATCGTGTTCAAGCGGCAGGCAAGGGCGCCGCTCCGGCTTACTCAATGGCTATCAATCGTGTTGCCGTGACAGCAAGGGCCGGCATGGTGCGCGTTTTGGCGAAGCAAACCGGCCTGAAACAAAAGACTCTTCGGAAAGCGCTGAAACGTAAGAACTCCACGGCGGGCACGCTTTCGGCCGAAATCAGTTCAGCCGGCGGGGACATCGCCCTGAAGTTCTTTGCACCAAGGGAAACGGCGCGAGGAACAAGCGCCGCGCCCTTCGGCAAGCGCTCAATCTACACCGGCACCTTTATGAAGGGCGGCCACTTCCCGAACAGGGTCGAGGCAAGCGGACTGAACGGCCACGCATGGAAGCGCACGGGGGCGGGCCGAGGGCCAATTAAGGTTGTGAATTCGGGTGTCGTGATTCCCGAGCAGATGATTGAGGGCGCTACGCGCGCGGTCTTCTACAAGACCGTTGAGGCAGAATTGCCTAAGCGGCTCCTGCATGAATTGTCGCGGCGGCTGGTGGGCTAGCGCAATATCTGCGCTTTTTTGAGCGAGGGCATGTCGCGATTGTTCACCACGCCGCGGACACGGACCTTGCAGTCGGGGTTACGAACGCTGCCCGTCGGGCACGTCGAGAGGGCCCACTTGATATCATCCGGGTCCATCGTGTCCGTGAATAGCGCGTAAGACGCCGAGCCGTTGGCCGTTTCGCATCGAATGAATTCCGCGGTTGTGCCGCCGATCTTGCAGTCTGAAATCGTTACTTCGGCGCCTTTCATAGTGCGGAAGCTGCTTACGAATTCGATGCCGTTGAGTTCGGCTCCGGCCGACGCTGCACTGCCGCAAGCAACCGCTGCCAACACTGTCAAAATCGTTCGGTTCATTGCGCGTCTCCTTTGTCGAGGCACGCTTTCATCTTTCCGAAGGGGAGTCGAGTCCATGTCTGTAACTATTCCACTCGCGAAGCCGGTTCTTTGGCACGATGCCATGGTTCGCGAGATCGTCGTAAATGAGCCAACTGGCGCTCTTCTGATGAAACATGGCAACGCCGTTTCGTGGAACCAGACTGCAGACGGCAATACATTCCCGATTGAGGATGCGGAGATTATTCGACATTACGTCGAAGGCTGTGTTGCTCACGAAGGTGGCAAAGCTCTTATCGGCATGCTTTCGCTCGAGGATGCTTTCGCGGTTCGCGACGCCGTTATCAGTTTTTTTACGGCCGCACGGTTCGCGGCATGGTCGCGTGCGTCGACCTAATCGTCTTCACCATGAAGATCGCGAGCGCCGTTGAGGTCAACGCGATGACCTTCAGCGAAATTGAATACTGGGTTGACCGCGGTTTGCAGGCCGGCGTTCTAAAGAAAAAGTGAGATCGCGCCATGGCTGATATGAAGGCGCGGGCCATTATCGAGGCCGTCGACAAGACGGGAAAGACGTTCAGCGATATCGCTGGCAAGATGAGGGCGGTTGACAAGGCCGCCGCTGCGCTTGGCAAGGCCAAGGGCATGAAGGGGATGGCGCAGCAGGTTGACGCCGTCGCGAAGTCTCTCGCCAAGGTCAGCGCGATCGACGCATTCCGCGGCTCGCAGGCTTCTTTCGCCGCGGCTCGCACGACCTTTAGAGAGGCGCAGGCCAACGTCTCTCGCCTGGCTGCTGAAATGGCACGGGCCAAGGCGCCGACCGCGGCCCTGTCACGCGAATTCGCGAAGGCACAGCGCGAAGTTCGCGCCGCGTCGACTGCGTTCGAAGCGCAAAAATCGGCCTTGATCGGCAACAAGCGCGCCCTTGAACAGACGGGCGTCTCTCTGGCCAAACTGGCGGCACAGGAGCGAGGCCTTCGCGCCGCGACGATGCAGACCACCGCGGCGCTCGAGCGACGCCAGGCTGCGCTGTTGCGTTCTCAAGGCCGCCGGGATGCTGCGGGCAATCTGCTCGCAATGGGCGGCCTGGCGGTTGGAGCGGGTGCTAAGAGCGTCGGCAAAAAGTCAGTCGTGTCCATTGCCGAGTTCGACATCGCTTCGCGCAAGCAACGCGAATTCACCGATATCAGTGAGGCGGCGCAAATCAAGGGGCTGTTGCCGCAAGCTAAACGGATCGGCCAGGACACGCAGTTCAGCAATCTTGACGTCGTCAAGGCGCAGACCAAGGCAATGCAGGGCCTGCCGTCCAACATCACGGGCGATCTAAAGGCTGAGATCGGCGAAGGCATCATCGAGAACGTCAAGAATTACGCTCTCGTCATGGAAGCCGACATGGAGCAGGCTGCGGAGGCGATCCGCAGTTACTTGCAGTCAACCGGCAAGGATATCAGCACAAAGGAAAAGGCGCTTTTCGAGGCCAACAAGGCGACCAATCAGCTGGTCAAAATGGCCAAACTCGGCGGCATGTCCGACGAGGACGTGCAGCAATATATTAAGTACGCGGCAGCCTCCGGCACGGCCGCCGGGCTGACGCCCGAAAGCATGATGTCGATCGCCGCTGTGGCTCGACGTGCCGGTCTTCGCGGCGACGAAGCCGGAACGTTCATGCGGTCGACAGCGTCGAAGCTTGTGGCGCCGACCAAAGACGGTCTCGCCGCGCTGAACGCCGCCGGCATCAACCACAACCAGTTCGTTCGCATGCCGAGCGCGCTGGACGTCAACGGACTACAGGGCCAGTTCCGTAACGGGATGGGCCTCAACTTCACGCCCGAGACGCGCGCCAATCTGGAAAAGGTGCTGGCGGACAAGAGCCTGATAGGAGACCGCGGCAAGTTCACGACCGCCGTTACCGAGGCGATCGAAGGGCAGATGCCCAAGACCAAAAAAGGGACGATGAAGCCGGCCGACCGCGTCAACGTCGCGAAGGCCGCCGGTAAGTTTCATCAGATGTCCGCGGAGTCAGTCGACGCCGAAGGGCTGCTCGATGCGGTCATGCAATCCAAGATGACACTGGCTCAGCTTAACGCGTTCCTGACGAACAAGCACGGTGGCAAGGGCGCGATCACAGCGGCCCAGCGTGAGGAATACGTCGCCAGCCGGAAAGAGCTAAACAAGACCGGCGACGACCCGAACTTCGCCAAGAACAAAGCCGACTCCATTATGGCCGGCGTCGGTGGCTCCTACGAGCAGGCAAGGGGCGCAATCGACAACTTCGTTCTATCGATCGGTGAGGCGAACAAGGGCCTGATCAAGTTCGGCCTGGACGGGTTTTCGACCGTCCTTGATTCATTTGGAAAGCTATCAACCGAAGGGCAGCAAGCCGCGACCGCTTTGGCGGCCGCGGGAGCGGCGTATGGTGCTGGCGTCGGCGCTCTGAAGCTTTCCGGCCTCCTAACAGGCGGCGCCGCCCTCTCGGGCTCTGCGGCCGCCCTAGACGCTTCTGCCGCGGCACTAAGCGCGGCGGCAGCTAAACTGGCGGGCGGGTCTGCCGTCCCTGACGTCGTGAAAAAGTCCGCGCCCGCGGTAGCGGCTGGCGTTACGGCGGCAGGCGCGGCGAGTGTCGCGGCTATCGCGGCAGGTGCCGCAATTATCGTGAACGACTACAAGCCTGCCCAGCCCGGCGTAACCAAGGCCACTGCCCAGCCCGGGCAGGAGCACGACGACGCCCGGTCGCGGCGACGGGCCTTTCACGAAAAATTGCGCGCGGAAACGCAAGCGGTCAAAGCCACCGTCGAGGGGCCGGTCACAGCCACGCTGGAAGGGCAGGCAAACGTCAACGTCAGCGTCAAGGTCGACGGCGGCACGGTAACGGGCATGTCGTCGACGTCGTCCGGCAATGTCAAAGCGTCCGTCGGGACTTCTATGGGCCATCTGGTTACAAGGTAAGGATCGAACATGCGCGATTGGCCGCGGACTCTCCGGCCCGCGTCCTTTCGCGGCGTTTCCTTCAAGGTCGAAGCCGAAGAACTCAGTGGGGGCGGTCGAAATACCGTCACGCATGAATTCGTTCGATCCGAGGAAGTGCTGTCCGAGGACATGGGCCGAAAGGGCCAGAAGTTCAAAATAAAGGGCTATGTCGTCGGAGATGTCGCAGACGTAGAGGCGCAGGCGGTTATTGCGGCGTGCTGCGCCCCGGGCGCGGCTTTGCTGGTTCGACCTATGCTGGGCGCTATCATGGTGCTCTGCACTGACGTTAGCGTCACGTCGTCCAAGGATAGACTTGGGTTCGCAGAAATCTGCATGGAATTTGTCGAGGCGGGGACGAAAAACGCCTTTCCGGCCCTCCCCATCGGCGATCGGCTCGCGGTTGAGGCGATAGCGAGCCTAGCGGGCATTGCCGCCACCATGGTTTCACGTTTTGGGGCGCGCTAGCTCATGGCAAGCATTCAATATGAGGACGGGCGGGTAGGGCTCGCCGCCGTGGTGCTACGCGGCTTTTGTGCCGCGCTGGACGGCGTTCTGGGTTCGATAACGGTATCCGACGCAGACAAGGCGGGGGATCTGTCGTCTGCCGTGTCCCGCGCTTCGGCGAACACGGATCTTGCTACAACGATCGATGATATCGCCGCGCTTGTCGTAGAGACTATTACGGCTTCTCGGGATATTGCGCGCTTGTCGTCTGATGCCGACTCGGCGGCCGCCGCCTGGCTTATCGCCACGGGGAAGTGCGCGGCATTGCAGGCGTCCGATACGGTGTCGCCGGCGACGCGTTCCGCATCCCGCTTATCAGACGCAATCGCCGGGTGCGCCGAGGCCGCGTGCCTTGGTGAGTATGCCATCGCACTTTCACAAGGTTCGTTTACAGACCGGCCGTCTGCGCTCTCGGCCAAACAGGCGCTTTCTAATGCGGCGACTGGAGCCGTCGAGCGAATTGCGCGTGTCTCTGGAGCCGATGTCTGGGAAGCAATCACCACCGCCGTTGAGCGTGCTTCCGATCACCTTGCGGACCGATCCTTGGATCTGCGCCCCGTTGTGCTTGTGACTACGCCCCAGACGATGTCTGCGTCGGCGATGGCATGGGCGCTTTACGGCGAAACGCAGCGCGCAGCGGAGCTTGTCGACCGGAATCGCGTCGGGACGCCCGCCTTTATGCCGACCACGATTGAGGCATTGGCGCCTTAGACGCGCCTTGCTTCTCTAATTGTTCTAAGCCGTCCTCTTGGGCGGCTTCTTTGTTTCAGGAGCCGCGATGCGAACTGAAGACGTCACGCTAACCGTCGGCGGCTCTGCATTGCGCGGCTTCCAAGAGGTCAACATTACGCGCTCTGCGGAGGACGCGGCCATCCCGTTCGGAATGAAGGCAACGAACCCGTCATGGACGGCGGACGCCTTCGCTTTGCGCATGGGGGCAGCGGTGCAAATCCGCGCCGGCTCCGACCTGATGGCTGATGGCTATATTGATGACTATGCCGGCGATCACGGCGAGGGCGGCTCACATGAAGTCCGCGTTTCCGGCCGCTCGAAATCTCAGGACGTGGTCGACTGTCCGCCAGCGAAGCACAAAACTGGCCGGGTTGAGAATAAGACGCTGCTGCAGGCAGCCAACGAATTCGATGAGTTTGGCGTCGGGTTTACGTCCGACGTCGAGCTAAAGCCGATCGAAAAGATTCAGCGCAATCCGACTGAAACCGTCTTTCAGACGCTCGAAAGGCACGCGCGCCGCGAAGGCTTGCTTTTGATGGGCGAGCCAGACGGCAAGGTCAAAATCACGAAAGCCGGAGCGAAGCGCATTGCAGGCGCTCTTGTTGAGGGCAGCCCGCCGATAAAGTCTTTCAAGGTCCACTTTACGGCCAAGGGCAAGCACTCGCCGGTTATCGCTCGAGGGCAGCGGACAACGGGCACTGATAAGCGCTCGATGCGGCAAGAAATCCAAGAGTTCGACCCGACCGTCGGCCGGTATCGCCCTATTATCCTATTCGTTGAAGGCGATGCTGACGACGAAAAGCTAAAAAAGCGCGCGAGGTGGGAGTCTTCCCGGAGGGGAGGGGCGTCGTGCTCTGTGTCCGTGACGGTGTTTGGCTGGCGCGATCAGTCCGGAAAGCTTTGGGAGCCGACTCGCTTGATGGCAATCAAGTTTCCGTCTGAGCGCATTGACCAGGACATGACGCTTTCTTCGGTCACGTTCAAGCAATCGATCAAGGACGGCACAATCGCTGAGCTTGAATTCGTCGACCCGCGTTCGCTTGGCGGCAAAGACCCCAAGGGCAAATCAGACAAAGCCTACACCTCGACTGAAACGGAATAATCCATGAGTGCATTTCGTTTCGAGTTCGGGGACGTTGACGACTCCGGCGATACGCAGCGCGTGCGCGGCTACGGCACGGCCGGCGAGGAGCTAACCAAGGTTCATAGGATCCAGTCGCACGGGCTCTATTCGAACCCGCCCAAGGGCGCGCACGGCGTCGCAATCCCCCTCGGCGGAGAGCGCGACCTGTCCGTCGTTATCGGCGGCGAAGTCCCCGGCAGCCGCCCCCGCAACATTCCGCCCGGGCAGACTGTTCTCTACGATGCGGATGGCAACATCATTCGCATGTTTGGCAGCGACGGAATTAAGTTGAACGCGGGCGGGCGCCCGGTTGAGGTCACCGCCAGCGGCCTGAAGCTCTCCCCAGGCGGCGGTGGGCCGGCCAAGCTACAGGTCGGAAGTCTGACAATCGAAGTCACGGGCACGCTCCGCATTGAGAGCGGCGACGTCAAAATCGGCCCGATCGGCGCGTCATTCTTGCCCGTTCAGACCACGGGCGGCGCGTCCTCAGTCCTGTCCGCCGCAGTCTAAGCGAAGGACTCCAATACAATGCTGAAAATCACGCCGCTGGAGACAGCGGGCGTCCAAGTCTTGCCGTTCGACATCGTATGGAACAACGAGCGCGGCGACTTCGCAGTTTCCGCCGCGACTGGGCTGCAGGCTAGCGACCCCATCCGAACCGCTGTCGTCATGCTCCTGTTTACGGACGCGCGCGGCACCGACGCCGAGATGCTTCATGCGGATGAGACCGACAAACGCGGCTGGGTTGGCGACGGCTTCGACGTTGATACGGCCGCCGGCGAAGCGCCGCTAGGTTCACGGCTTTGGCTCTACAGGCGCGAGGCGTTGACCGACGCCGTTGCCCGCAAGTTTGACGACGAGGCGAGGCGCTGCCTGCAGCCACTGATCGACCAGGGCGCCGCCGCGCGGATCGATGTCGCCGCGGAGGCGGTCGGCCTGAACCTTCTTCGCCTCTCAATCGAAATCTACGGCCGCGACGGCGGCAAGCGGTTTTCCGATCGCTTCGACATCCTTTGGAGCACCCGCAATGCCGTATGAAGTCCCAAGCCTCGCTAGCCTTTCGGCGCGAGCGCGTACCCTGTTCTCGCAATCGATCACGGGCGCGGTCGTCTCCATCTGGCCGAACACGTTCACAGTCGTTGCGAAAGTGCTGGCTGCTATCGGGTTTGAGATCCATTTGCGCATTGCCTGGCTTACCCGGCAGATGTTTGCGTCGACCGCGGACGATGAGTGGCTGGACCGCCACGGGTTTGAATTGGGGCTTGCTCGTATCCCCGCACAGCGCGGCGTCGGCGCGGTCACGCTCACGGCGGACGCGGGCGTCGTTATCCCCGCCGGGGTGACGTATCGAAGGTCGGATGGGGCGGTCTTCAGGTCTCGAAATTCGGCTGTTGGCGGCATCGGGATCGCTGTTCCGTTTGAAGCGGTTGCCCCGGGCTACGCAAGCAACGCCGACCCCGCCACGCCGCTCGAATTGGTCGACAATGGCGGCATCCCATCTCTAAGCGCTGCGGCTGTTGTCGGTGCGAACGGTATTTTCGGCGGCTCCGATCGCGAGCCAAAAGAGTCGTTCCGAGCCCGGGTGCTGGCCCGTAAACGCAACCCGCCGCAGGGCGGATCTCGTACCGACTGGGAAGCCTGGACGAAGGAAGTCGACCCGGCCATCACCCGCGTTTTCGTGGACAGTTTCGTCAACGACACGCGGCAGGTGTGGGTTTCTTTTCTCCGCAATGATCGGGTCAACGGCATCCCGAATTCCGGCGATGTGGCCGCTGTGCAAGCCTACATTTCAAACCCCGTGCGCCGCCCCATTACTGCGCGCGTGACGGCTGTTGCCCCTGTCGCAGTCCCCGTCAATGTGACGATCGCAGGCTTGAAGCCCGACACAGTGGCAGCGCGCGGCGCGATTACCGCAGAGCTAGCATCCGTGTTCGCCGAGAAGTCGACGCCGGCCACACCATCGCAAAGCAGCGTGTTTTACCGCGAGTGGATTGGCGAAGCGATTTCGCGCGCTTCCGGAGAGACCAGCCACACGCTCTCAGCGCCGACAGGCAACACAACCCTATCAACGTCTCCGCAAATCGCGGTGCTCGGAACAGTAACGTTTACGTAAGGACTATCGCCCGTGGCACGTGAAATCATCAATATCGGGCCAGTTCAAGACGACGGGTCCGGAGACCAGGCTAGGGTTGTCGGTCAGAAAGTGAACCGGATGACCGAGGAGCTTTATACCCGGGTCTCCAATATTGCGCTTATGAACGTTGTCGCCGGCCCGGTGACGCAGCTTGCTGCTGGGGCACCGCCGACTGCCGCCCTAACTGGCACGGCGCCGAACTATACGCTCAACCTTGGCCTGCCGGCTGGGCCAGCGGGCGCGGGGGCACCGACTTCGGCCGATATCCTCGCCATCGCCGAGCGCGATGACATTCTGCGCGAGATGGCCGCCGCCGGCGTCGTGGATCAGTCGAGCGTCTTTCTGGACTTCATCCGCGGCACCCACTGGGTGAAGGGTCGGGTCATTTCGGCTTCCATCCCGACCCTCATTGCCGCGTTGGGAGGAGGTTCTGTTTTTAATCGAGCCTCGATCGCTGGTTACTTCGATAAGGACGGACTGTTGAAGACCGCCGCGTCCGGCGTTCCGCGCATACTCTACGATCCCGTTACGCGGCTCCCCCGCGGTTGGCTCGTGGAGCCGTCTCGAACGAACCTCCTGCTTCGCTCCGAGGACTTCGCCTCCGCCTCGGTCGGCAAGGTCGGCATCACGGTCCTCGCGGATGCGTCGGTGGCTCCAGACGGCCTCACTACGATGGATCGTATTGTCGAGGATACGACCACCGCGGCCCATTACGCTCAGGTAAACGTCACCAGCATCACCTCCGGCACTGCCTACGCGCAATCCGTTTTCGCGCGGGAGCCGGCGGGCAATCTCTCCAAGAGGTATCTCCTCCTCCTGATGCCGGCGGTCAATTTCGGGTCCAACGTTTACGCGTTCTTTGACCTTGCCACCGGGGTCGCGTCGGGGGCTTCGGGCGGCGCAGTCCCGACGATTCAGAACGTCGGCAACGGAATTTGGAGATGTTCTATCGCAGCTACGGCGGCGGCAACCGGCTCAGCCACCTGCCAGTTTCGCCTCTCCCCGGTGACGTCCGGACTTGCCGCCCATCTGGGGGACGGCGTCTCTGGAATGGACGTCTGGGGCGCTCAGTTGGAAGCCGGCAACACTCCTTCCTTTTACATTCCGACGTCGGCTTCCACCGTTGCGCGGCAGGGCGAGGCGTATGTTCTCGATCTCGCGGCAGGGTTCTTCGGTCTGACCGAAGGGACCGTGTTTCTTGAATGCGAAAGTGACATCCCCATCGGGTCGAATAACCGTCCGGCGAGTTTTGATGACGTCCCCACTACGCCGCTCAATCAGATTTACTTTGCGCGCAACGCCAATGGAAACGGGGCGTTCGTTGTGGTTGAGAATGGCGTGACCGTTGTTTCAACCACAGCCGGCTTGCCATGGCCCGCGAATGGCATTGCGAGGGGGGCGGCCAGATACAAGCCCGGCGATCTCGCGTATTCCTGGCAAGGAGCTATTGCGGGCACTCGCAATACCAACGTCGGCTTCTCCGCGCTCAATCGCATTCTTTCGGGAACCGGCGCCCCTCAGATCGTGCGCCGCATCGGGTATTGGCCCAAGGGTCTGTCCGACACGAAGCTCAACGCCCTCACTAATTCTGCGAACTGGAGCTGATCATGCTCGACCATCTCCTGCGCTTCGGCGACGAGGCGGCGGCGATTGCTGCCTTGTCCGATCTCCATGGCGAAGACGGTTGGCGCGGCGACGTGCTGCCGGTTTCGTTGGTGACGGCTGACGCCATCTTCGGCGAGCCCGCTGAGGACGGCATTCCGCCGATCATCGCCGAGCGCCAGGTGCGGCCCGGCTTCTTCCTGCTGGCTTCGGCTCCGGGCCTCGCCGGCGAGGTCGCCTCGATCGAGCGCGCCACGGGTGCGCTTGTGGCTGGCGACAGCGATGTGATCGGAGCCCGCCTCGATCCGGCTTGGGCTGGGGCGGCGCCTGTCATCGTCGCGCCTGTCATCGAGCCGCAGCCGGAAGAGCCCGTGCCCGCTTCGATCTCCGATCGCCAGTTTGCACAGCAACTTGCAGTGCTGGGCACGATTACGGAAGCGGAGGCTATCGCGTGGGCGGCCCGCGGCGATCTGCCGGACGCCATGGAAGCGGCAATCGCCTCGCTGCCCCGCGACGCCCAATTCAGCGCCCGGATGCTCCTGTCATCGGCCACGCTTTACGAGCGCGCGCATCCGCTCGCGTACGTACTAGCCGGCTTGCTGGGCTATGATCATGAGGCCCTTGACGACCTTTGGCGCGCGGCGGCGGTGCTCTAATGTTCACGTTCGACAGCACCAAAGTTACGTTTGATAGCTCTCGGTATCGCTTCTCAGGCTACGCGGCCCCGCCTGGCTGGCCGTGTGCCCTGCTGCCCGCGGCTCCGCCGAGCGTTGAAGACGCGCTGTCCAACCCGACCCAAGAGAGCCTAACCACTCAGGTCGTCGCCCTAGCACCGCGGGGTGCGGCGTGGGGCACGGACGAATATGGCGACGGCACAGGCGCCTCGCCGGTTCAGCGTCAGTTTTGGAGCGCGCTTTCCGGCTTTGCGGCGGACCTGTACATAAAGGCATCGGGCGTGGCCGTTCAGGCGTTCCCGTCTGCTATCAGCACGCTATTGCCGGAGTGGGAGCGCGAGCTAGCGCTACCGGACCCGTGCCTTTCGCCTATATCCGGCACGGTCGGGCGCATCAATTCCATTCGCGCCAAACATGCCGCAATCGGCGGCTCGAGCTTGGCGTATTTCTATTGCCTCGCGGCCTCCATTGGCTACGACATCTCAATTTCCGAGCCTTCACAGTTTATCTGTGATCAATCTGAGTGTGGCGGTGACGACCAAGTATCACACCTAAACATTCATGATACTTGGGTGGTTTCATTCGCGGGAAATACGCTGACGTATTTCCGTCCAGACGATGGAATTTGCGACGAAACTCCATTGGAAGGGTTTCTCGTTCCGTCTGATCTTGAGTGTATTTTTCGGCGAAACGCGCCCGAGCACACAACCTTAATTTTTGCCTATTCGTAGGCTAACCGGAGACATACATGCTATATCAGCCACCGACCGGCGGGGCGGCCAACGACCCATATGTCGGCGCCAACCCAAGCGCAGGCATTGTTGGCTCCAAGGTGCCTCCGAAAGCCATCGAGCACCATCAGCGCGAGCTTATTGCGCTCATCACTAAGAGCGGCATTACACCCGCAGAAGCCGATCTGACGCAGGTTGCGCAGGCCGTTCGCTCGCAGTCTCTGAACTACGTTGCGACAGTGGGCGGTACGCCTAATGCCCTGACGGCAACCCTCGACCCAGCCCCGGCGTCGTGGGCGGCGTTGGTCGGCGTACCTCTCCGCATCAAAATCGGGTCGGTAAACACCGCTGCGGCGACGCTGAATGTGAACGCACTCGGTGCGAAGAACATCGTTAAAGCCGACGGCGGAGCTACTGCGGCGCGAGACCTTGTCGCGGGCGCGGTCGTTGACGTCATCTATGACGGTACGTCGGTTCAGATCGCGAACGTGATCTCGGGCGCGGCCACGCTGCTCGACACGCAGATCTTTACGACTGCGGGTGCGATGTCTTGGACGGCCCCCGCAGACGGGCTCTACGAAGTCACAGTCATTGGCGCGGGCGGTGGTGGTGGCGGCAACAACGGCACAACCCAAGGCGCGTCCGGCGGCGGCGGCGGTGGCGCCGCAATTGGCCGGTTCGCATACGTGAAGGGCCAGGTCGTCACGGGTTCGATCGGCGGTGGTGGTGGCGGTGGCGCCGGCGGCGGCGGGACTGGGGCTACTGGGGGCACTACGGCCTTCGGCGGCGTCATCTCTGCGACAGGCGGTGCCGGCGGCGCCGCAAGCGGAAACGTCGGCGGCGTCGGCGTGGGATCTGGAGGTGAAATCAACATTGCCGGCCCGACTCCGCAGGTCGGCGGCACAACCCTGTTCGGCGGCCCCGGAGGGCACGGGCCGCTTGGTATGGGCTCCGGCGGCAACGCGGGCTCGGGCGTGCAGAATGGCAATGGGTTCGGAGGCGCCGGGTCCGGTTCCGGACCATCGACAAGTAGCGGCGGGGCAACAGGCGCAGGCGGCGCCATCATTGTGAAGAGGATTCGCTAATATGAACCGCTATGCGCGCATTATCGATGACGTCGTTGTCGAAGTCGTCGACCTTCCCGGCGATATCGCTCTCGCCAGCGTGTTCCCGCCCGAACTCGGCTTTGAGTCCGTCTCAGCTTCGGTCGAGGCCGGCATGGTGCGGAGCGGTGGAGACTTCGCCTTCCCGGACGATCCCGGTCTAAGTGCCGGCGAACTCCTGGCTTATGCAGCGGACAAGCGTTGGAGAATGGAAACGGGCGGGATTGAACTTGCGGGGGTTCCAGTCGCAACGGACGACCGCTCCAAGATCATGATCATGGGCGCTCGTGTTGCCGCCGTGGCCAACCCAGAGTGGCAAACCGTTTGGCACGGCGCGGACGGCGGCTCATATCCACTTGGCGCGGCGAGCATGATCCAGATCAGCGACGCTGTGGAGGCCCACGTCAACGCCACCTTCGCCAAATTCGCTCAGGTTAAGGCCGGTATCGAAGCCGGCGCCATCGGCAGCGTAAACGATGTCGACGCGGCGTTCTCGGCGAGCTAACGCAAGGGTGACGTGACAGGGGAGCCCAAGAGTTCCGGCGGCCCAACCTTAGCAAAGCGAGCCTGACAGGTGGCTAGTAGACCGGAGGTTTGAGCTCGATCTGATCGTTTTCTGCACCCGGCTGGTTTGCAAGGAGCGCCTCATATAGCTCTTTGATGGGAAACCACTGCATAACCTGATCTTGGCTCGGAAAGGGAAAATGGCTCCTCCGACCCGCGCTGGTATTAGCAGCAACCACAGTATCGATGACCCGCATGTAACCAAGAAAAGGGCAGCTTTCGATTTTTCGCAGTGCTTCAAGCAGCACAGGATCGGCGAAAATCAGGTAGCGCTGGATGGCCCGATCGATATTGCGGGTCTCCTCAACCATGGAGAGTTTCAGATAGCTAGCCCAGCTCATAGGTGGTGAGACAGGAGCCGCGCTGTTGAGGTCGAGGCTATGCGCGAGGCGCACCATCTCAGTGTGGTCTAGAAGCGGTGTACCCGGTGTCGGGGGCGGCTGCACGGCTCGTTGGGCCGGAAGGCGATAGAGTTCACACAGGCGGACATAGATCGTGCGGATCTCTGCATAGGCCATTCGGCGAGCAGCGGCTGAACGACGCCGCTCTGGAACTCCAACCAATCGGTCAATCACAATGACAGTGATCAGGATGCCGAGTGCTTCGGTCAGCACATTTCCGGCCAAGCCTTCGTCGCTGAACAGGCTGCTTTTAAACCCGTATGCGGCAACAGCCAGTCCAGCTATTCCGAAAGCTGCCAGACCAGCCAGATGATCGACTACCCACTTCACAAGCGACTGAAAGACCGCCTCTACACGAGTCCAAGCTTTGTGCACCTTGCCCCTCCAACATCTGGTGGCTCCCGTATGCACAAAGCCGGGGGTTCATAAAGTCATCCGCCGCAATATCGCGATCGTCACGATCCGTCCCTGACCAAAATGGGGCGAGTGCATGAGCCCCTCCGGCGGCAAGCATCAGAAGTCCTAATCACTCGGAGCATCGATTTGAACGCTCGCGAGGTGCAAACCGCGCTGGCACGGCGGAAGGCCCAAGGGGCGCGATCAAGGCAGTCTCGCTCGGTCCTGTGCCTTAAGATGCCGGCCGCGGCGGGGGCGGGATGAAGAGACCCGCTGCCGTCGAGGTTCTGACCTCGTCCGCGCATTGCGCGCGGGGCCCATCCAAAGGCGATCGGTCAATGATTGCGCCCGATCCATTCGTTGCGATGTAGCTACTGACGGCGACACTCAAGGCCTTCGACAAGGCCTTGCAGCCCGTCAACTGCTTCGATGAGTGCAGCCGATGGTGAAGCTCTGCGATGCGAGGTAGCGCAGCCTTGGCAGCCGTTACACCCTCGTCGGTGCTGGGTGTGCTGAGCGTCGGCAGGAAGTTATTTTCGGCAACGAGCAGAGACTGCCCATCAAAGTCGCGGGTGACGTTCTGATAAATCAGAACCGCTCCGACAGCGCTGACAACCGTCAGCACCAAAATGAACATTCGCATCTAGTAGCCCCCGCTTCTCGACCTTACGTAAGGACCTGACGGCAGCTGTTCAAGTTGCGGCGCAGCCTTGCGCGGCGCCGCCTTTCCTGTCTCGTCCGGAGCACTGAAATGAACATCCGGGAGGCGCAAGCCGCGCTGAATTGTCGTTATGAATCATCTCAATTGACAATAATTTCCACTTGCGGTGTTTGGCTTTCCCGTCGGCGACCCTAATCGTCGGCAGTCCGCAGGGTCTCAATGTCCGGTCGTCACTCGTTCGTTTCTCGCCAGCGACTAGCCTCCCAGCTCGCCGCTGGCGTCGCGCTTGCCCCATTCCCATTGATGAGCCAAGAGCGGCCCTGTTGAGCCCTATGGTCCGCTATTCTCCGACTGTCCGCCGCAACCTTGTCTATGCCGTTTTCCTCGGCTTCGTTGCGTTCGGCATGGTGCTGGACCATGTCTTCTGGCAGGGAAACCCGCCCTACATCACGTGGAACGATGTGATCCAAAAGTGCGGCATGATCATATTCACGGTCATCTGGCAGATTGAAGACTCGCGCGCCTTCGGCTTTACCCGCAGCCGGAAGGGCAATATCTGGACTGTTCTGTTTACCCCACTCGGGCTCGCCTTCTACCTGCGCCGGACCCGCAAATGGCCCGCAGCTCTCGCTATCTGGCTCGGGTATTGGGGCGGAGCATTGTTGGCGGCCCTCGCCGTGCATTTGATCGCCCGTTCCCTTTGAAGCTGGGATCTGGAAAGACCCGCGCCGGAGAAGACCTTCGCCGCGCTCAAGCAAGTACCGGTCGGCCCTGACCTATACGGTTCGAGGCGGGAGGGGCGCCCCGCACCCAGGTGCTGCATTACCGGCGGGGCTTAACGGCCAGCCGCAAACCCCGGCTAGTTTTCCATAAACTGCCGCCCGACGCGGCACCTTCATTTTTTAGGACCACCAATGGACAAAACCGTTCCCGCCGGAGCGGCGCTTCTGCTCGACTTTATCGGCGGCATTGAAGCGCCCAAGGGCTATGACACCGTATACGGCAACAACCAGGGCAAACTGCCCAAGCCCGTAACGAGCATGACGCTCGCTGAGATCCAGGCTGCGCAGGCCGACTGGACCAAGCGCTACGGCTCGAGCGCAACCGGCCGGTATCAATTCATGCGCGCGACGCTTCGCGACTTGATCGCCGAGCTTGCTCTGAAACAGAGCCAGAAGCTCGACGCGGACCTGCAGGACAGGCTCGGATATCACCTGCTAAAGCGGCGCGGGATTGAGGCGTACTTGGCCGGCTCCGTCAGCCGCACAGAATTCGCCAAGCGGCTCGCGCAGGAGTGGGCGTCTTTGCCCGTACTCAGAGCGACGAAGGGCGGCAGCCGGCAAGTCAGTCGCGGCCAGAGCTTCTACGCCGGCGACGGCAAGAACAAGTCCCTGGTTACGCCAGAGCGCGTCGAGGCGATCTTGGACAAGGTGAAGGTCGCGAAGGCTGCGCCCGTCTCTGCCACCGCCGCAAACGACAACGCCCCCGGCTTCTGGGCGCGTCTGTGGGCTGCCTTCCGGGGTAGCGCCAATGGCTGACCTGGCAAGCGCGCTTGGCGGCCTCGCTGGCGCGCTGTTCAAGGCGGGAGCACCCACGCTAGGCACCGCTATCGGCGCGGCCATTGGCGGCCCTGCTGGGGCGGTTGTCGGCGGCGTGGCGGGCAAGCTGATCGACACACTGGCCGGGCGGCTGGGGACCGAGCCCACTCCGGAGGCAGTGGCGGAAGCAATCCCGTCAAGGCCGGAAGTCGTTCAGGAAGTTGAGGCCGAAGCGCCGGCTTTGCTTAAGGTCTGGGAAGCCGAAGTCGCACGCACCGACCAGGCGCAAGCCGCCGAGATCGAAAAGGGCTTCGGTGCCTGGCAGTTCTGGCGTGGCGCTTGGCAGGGCCTGATTATCGCGGGCTGGGCCGTCATCCTTCTGGCCGGCGTGTTCGGCGGGCCGTGGGTTAAGCCGATGCTTGATATGAAATACATCGTCGAGAGTTGGGGCTCTGTCACCCTTACCTGGCTGGCCGTGTTCAATGGCGGTCACACGCTTAAGGAAATCGCGCCGTCGCTCGGCTTCGGGAGGCGCCGGTGACCATTACGACTGAGTTCGTTTCGTTCGTTGTTTTCATCCTTGGCGCCGTCGCCGCTGCATGGTGGCGGGTTGAGGGCGTCGTCCGCGTCGCCAAGGACGAATCAATGTCCGCTGCACGCTCTGCGGCAGCCGAAGCCGCCAAGGTTGGGGAAAAGCTTGCCACCTACAAGACGCACGTTGCCGAAACCTACCTCACCAAAGCGGGGCTGCGCGAGCAGATGGAGCCGCTTTTTGACGCCGTAAAGGGCATTAGCGGCCAAGTTCAGCACATGAACGAGCGTCTGGACCGCGTTATTGAGGGCCAGCCCACGGCGCGGAAGGCGGGTGGCGCGAATTAATTGTCGAACTTGACTCCATTGGGTTCGGCTGGCGGGCTACGGCCCACTCGGCTAGTCAGGATGCATGCCTTCTCCAAATCTCAATGAACTCACAGTCCCCGGACGAACGTTGGTCTTCTGCGACGACAGTGATATCGCTGGGCAGCCAGTCGCTCATCTTGTGCCCGACCTCCGCCTGATTGTGGCGATCGAGATGCGCTCTGAGCTTTACATTAGAGCGGCGGAGCGCGTTGCTGAGCGGCTGGCAGAACTTGGGATGTCGAAGTTCCACGCCACCGAGATAGCCAATCCGCCATCGGGCTCAGAATGGTCGGCGGTCGCCACCAAAGACCGCATCAGCGCGCTCTCATTTTTGATGGAAGTGCTGGCATCGTGCGATGCGCGGGCGATGCACGTCCGCGTTTCGAAGGGGCAGTACGCCCATATCAGGGCGGCGGCCAAAGAATTCGGTGATGTTAGCGTGGGCCTAAAGGTGGGGCTAAAACGGGTGCTCGTGCGCAGCTTGGTCCAACGGCTATCGAATGGTCTCCGTCCCGCGGCTTTGGTCCTTGATCGAGACAGGTCCGGAGATGCGCCAGTAGTCGAGGAGTGGCCTG
This sequence comes from Hyphomicrobiales bacterium, assembly GCA_900470095.1. Classification (GTDB taxonomy): domain Bacteria; phylum Pseudomonadota; class Alphaproteobacteria; order Rhizobiales; family Beijerinckiaceae; genus Allobosea. Next base: position 21,218 of record UBZM01000046.1, on the reverse strand, counting down.
GGGCAGCATTCCTCGTGTGCGGTGGGCCAATCGTTGCCCCGTCAGAGCGGATATGCGGTTTGCAACTTGCCGACCTCGCTGCATGGTCGATCAATCGTATGCTCGTGAGACGAGGCCGGTTTAACGAGGGCACCGCCAACGGCTTCGACGAGGTGGCATTGCGGGTAGTGGCCGGGATGGGGACAATCGGCGACCTGCTGCAGGAGGCTCTGTGACCGTCTGGCAATTCCCGCCATCCGCGATGCGCGCCCCGACCCGCCACTCCGAAACGGGGGGCGGGCCTTTTTGCGTTTCGGCGATCTCGTAATCTACCTGTGGGAGCGCAGAAAATGGGGGCCTATGTCTACCCAAAGTCGTCTCGCTGCCTTCGCCGCCGTAAAGCTCCATTCGTGTTGGATGAAGGAAACGGCCTGCTCAACGCGCTTCAAAGCTAGCACCTCGTCGCAGCATATCCGGAGAACGTGCAGTTTATCGAACCGCCCATCGTTGCCAGGTGCTACGCCGTATCGTTTGGCGAATTGCTTCATATCGCCGTCGATAGCGACGAGGACGGCGTTGTTGATCATTGCCGTTATGCAAACTAGGTCATCGGGCGAGCCCGCTGCGATCGCTTGGTGATGAAGGATCACCTTGTGGCCGGCGGCGGCTAGAGGAAGTCGAAGGCCGACGGGTGCTCCTTCGTCCAGTAAGAATGACAGCGGGTCGGCCAGCTTCTCTCTCAAGCGGCCTCGACAAAATCGATGGCAGCTTGGACATCGGCCGCACTTAAGGTTGGATACTGCTCGAGGATCTGCTCAACGGTGTAGCCGGCCCGCGAAAATGCCTTGATCGCGCGAACAGGGATGCGAGTTCCCGCAACGACAGGCTGATTCCGGGCAACATTCCGGGCGCGTTCGACTTGCCCCACCTTCGACGGAGAGCGCTGACGACTTTCTTCGACCGCGCGCTTCATATCGCCGGTAACAACCTTCAGCGGGATCTGAAGCACGCCCTGTCCAGACACGACTTCTTCGCGCGCCTTCGTTTCGGGATTGTCGACGATCACGCGCTTATTGAGCACGTACAGAGTCGTTTTTGCCCAAATATCTTCGCCTAGGTGGGCGAGCTTACTTTTCACTTCGCGAAGATGGGAAAGTGGGACACTCGAATCGTTGCGCAGGGCGTTTAGCACCTTAAGCGAGACGAGATCTCGGAAGGTATAAAGGCGGCTCAGCGGTTGACTGCGGTCCTCGTAAGCTAGGCTGGGCGTAAAGAAACCGGTTCGATCCCAATGGCGCAGCTGCCGTTGACTGAGGCCGGTCAGGCGTTGAGCCTGCTCCTCAGTGAACGCCGTCACAACGCTGGAAATCTCTGGACTCATACCTGACCATAACGCGGGATTGTGTTTCGTCGTAGCGTCAACCATCAAATATCTGCATTGCGTAAATTACTAGCGGGCCCGGCGCACTAATTTGCCCTTCATCTTGATGAGCCGGAGCCGCTCGATCTGTGCTTTCAAGGCAGCAACCGCGGCCTCACCACTAACGCCTTTCACGCCCCGGCTTTCGCGATCGATGGCGCCGGGGACGCCGTCGAGCATTTCGGCGCGCTTCGCCGTGGGAGGGAGAGCAGGTATTCGACCTCGCATTCGTGCCGCCACTCCCCGGAATCGGAGAGAACCTCTCGACCGAAGAGATGGGACCAGACGACGCGAGGGGAGGAGCCGGGCACGGTGCATCTCCAGGGTTGCCCCCAGATTGGTCGATCGCAAGGCGTTCATCGACGCAGGCACCGCATCCTACCGCGGTTCAACTTATGGAGCCGATCGCCGGTTCCGTCACCGGAACGGTTCCTCCCAGGCCCGCGTTCTCTGCGCGTAGTGGAGTAGCTGTTGTGTGCGCGCGTCGTGTTTTGCGTTCTGACCCGGGCCACGCGCGGCTGCCACGATTGGACGGAGACCGTCCCGAAGGCGATCAACGCGAATGGCTACCGGCCCCGAAGCACCCAGGCGTGTGGATCGGCTGGGTGCGGGGCGAGGGCGGTGAGTGGGCGTGGCGGGCGGTCGAGCTACTCGACTAGTTCCTCGATCTTCTCATTATCGAGCGCGGATAGTTCCGATTCCCTGCAAACTGCACGGGTTCGTGCCGAGACCGCAATCTCGACCATCGATCGAACATGGCTTTCCGTATGATCGGCCATCACCTGCATGCGCCAGCGGCACGCGTTCCGGGCGACGGCGGGGAACTCAACCAGATTGACGACGCCGCCTTCCTCGGCCGCGTATTTCGTCATAAGCCGCGAGATCGAAGCGTTACCGAGGACGACGGGCACGATCGCGCTTGGCTGCCCCATGACAGTGAAGCCCTTGGCCGCGAGCCCGTCCCGTAGCAGCGTCGCGTTCGCCAGGAGGCGTGCCCGGCGTTCGTCGCCCTCTGGGCTGTCGACTATCGAAAGCGCAGCGTCGATGACAGCGGCCTGGATCGGCGTCATCGCGTTGGTGAAGGTCGATGGCCCACAACTCGAACGCAGCGCGAATTTCAGGCCGAGATCGTTGCAGGCGACGAAGCCTCCGGGCGAGGCGAAGGTCTTCGAGAACGAGCCCATCAGGATGTCGACCTTGCCGACCATGTCCTGAACATGGAGGACCCCGAGCCCGCGCTCACCAAGGGCGCCAAGGTCATGGGCGCAATCGACCAACAACGTTGCGTCGTAGCGATGACAGAGAGCCTGAAGCGCCGCAATATCAGGGATATCGCTATCCATGGAGAACAGGGTTTCGGTCACGACCAGAAGCCCGGCTCGCGGGTCGCTACCCCGAATCCGCTTCAGGCGCTTCTCGACCGCGTCGGTCGACAGATGCGGGAAACGGCTGACATTGGCGGTTGCGGCACGCGCGCCTTCCTGAAGGCAGGCATGGGCGAGGACATCGATGATGACGTGATCGGTCTCCCGAACCAGCGTCTTGATAATGCCGTAGCCGGCGGCCCAGCCGATAGGGAATAAGGTGCAGACACCAAAGCCGAGGTAGGACGCCAGCCGATCCTCTAGGGCGACCGACAAAGAGGTATTCCCCATTAGGGCGGCTGATCCGGCGCTATGCACGCCATAACGTTCCATTGCCTGTGCGGCCGCACGCATGATCGAAGGATGGCTGGAGAGACTGAGGTAGTCTTGGCTTGCAAAGTTGACTCCCGAGATCGGCGTACCATCTCGAAGAAAGCCGTTCGTCTCAGGCCCGATGCGTCCGGAGGAAACTTTCTGATACGGATCTAAGCCAAACTCTCCACGCTCAACGAACCATCGCCCGAGAGCGCTCCACCGCGAGATCAGATTGGTTCGGCTGCCGTCGACGTGGTCGGGAATCGAGGAAAACCGAACATCGCGCGAAAAGTACTCGTCCATTTCCGCCCTGAAACTCTGAAGCCGCCGGTCATTCTGGATCCGAGGAGCTTCCGAATGCATCCCCCTACAGGGTGATGATTGACGAGATTGCGGCCCTGTCGCATCCAATGCGGGGGGTGATAGATGCTCGATGCAAACGAATTCGGCGATTCTGTAGGCATGATCTACGAGGCCGCGGCCGTGCCAGAGGTATGGCCCACCGCGATCGCACGGCTTTCCGAGATGGCCGGTTGCTACGGCGGCCTGCTGTTCGCTCACTCGCCGCATGGGACTAATTGGGTGAGTTGCGACCCGGTTCGCCCCATAGTCCAGCGCTTCATTGACGACGGGTGGATGCAGCGGAACGCGAGAATGGAGGGACTGCTGGCGCATTGTGGCACTAGCTTCGTCAGCGACCATGATGTCTTCAGCGATGAAGAGATCGCCGCAATGCCAGTGTATCGCGACTTCCTCATTCCGAACGGCTTCGGGTGGGCGGCGGCGACCCATGTGCGCTCTGCGTCCGGCGACAACATCATCCTGTCTCTGGAGCGCCGATACGATCGCGGCCCGGTCACGCGGCGCGAGATTGAGGTGCTCGACGGCATCCGCCCTCATCTGGCCCGGGCGGCGGTGCTTGCCTCCAAACTTCAGATGCAGCGAGCGCAAGCCAGCCTCGATTCCTTCGAGCGAGCGGGATCGCCCGCTGCTCTGATCGGTGCCAAGGGCAACGTCACGGCGACGAACCCGAGCTTCGAGACGCTCTTCGGTCAGGTAATTATCCGCGCTTGGGATAAAATCGCGCTCGATGACGATCGCGCGAACGCGCTGCTACAGAAGTCGCTGTCGGAGCTCGCGCAGGATCGCCTTGGCGATACCCGTTCGATTGCGGTTCCAAACAGGGATGACCGACCCGCCTTCATCATCCACGTTCTGCCGATCCGTCGGCAGGCATTGGACATCTTCTCACGAGCGCAAGCGATGCTTGTCGTCACCACATCGGATCGAAGCCTGCGAATTGAGACCTCACTCCTGTGTGAACTTTATGATCTGACGCGAACGGAGGCGGCCGTCGCGAACGGAATGCTCTCAGGGCAGACCGCCGATGAGATTTCAGCCTCGCGTGGTGTTAGCCGCGAGACCGTCCGTAGTCAGATCAAGAACGTGCTGGCGAAGACGGGGTGCCGCTCTCAGGTGGATTTCGTCAGGAGATTGGCGCCGCTATCTTGAGAGGCGAAAGAGCCGGCTATTGAGTGCAATTTAGAATTTCGGCGCAATACTGCCCGGCTTACATTGTCCAATCGCGTACATTTCACCGTTCTTCTTAAGGGAAAACCGTCCTTCGATTCTATCTATAAATATTGATGTGTTACCCTCGTGCTTTGAATAGTACCTTTCTGATTTTGCTAGTTCATTTAAATAAAAATTCAATTTTGCATAATTATATGGATGATCCACTTGCCGCACTTCGCAGTGGAAGCCTTCGATAGAAGTGGTTGATTTTCGCGACGATGTCGACCCATCTTCTTGTGCGAAAGCGTATGCGACGGCATATAACAGAAACGGAACGGCGAGCTTGAGAGCGAATTGCATCTAACCACTCACAGATTGATGTCACGTGGGACTACTCGCAGCTGACCTGCGCCATGCACTCAACGTTGCCACCGGATGTCTTGCTGCACCGCGGACAGCTAGATGAGATGATCCTTCTGCGCCCTGTGGCTTCGCACTGCCCAGTCGCAAGGGTCGTAGCCAGCTGACAGGCGCTTGCCTCGCTTGAGCTCGTGCTGGAAAAAGTCTTCACCGTTTGCTGCGCGAACGCATTGCCGGAAATGCCGGCGACAATGAGAGCGGCCGCAATAGCCATTCCTTTGATCATTTCGGGCCTCTTTCCTCGGTAACCTGCGGTTTCAATCCTGTTCGCCTAAAGGGCATGGGTATTCGACCACCAGCGCCTGTATGACGACTGATGCCGCACTGGACTGATCCAAGCTCATCGCTTCTCGGTACTGATCGACGAATTTCATGAGCGTGGCGATGTGGTCGCGTGTGGACTTGTCGCGCGGCACGCAGGCGAAGTCTCTGCTGATTGTCGCGACGATGCCTTCTACGACACCGTAGCAGAAGCCTGAGCCGAAGACGGTATCGTAGGTGATCGGACCAACAGGGTCTGGCTGCATCATCCCAGTGTAGGCGCGGCAGTCGTCGATGAAGCCTCGGGTCGCCCAGGGGCGGTCGTCGGAGAGTGTCTTCATCGGCAGCAGTGCGCCGATGGCAAGCGCAGCCAGGAATGCAGTCCTCATTGAATTGACCGTGTCTCAGAAGGCATCGCCGAGATCCAGTCTGCATTGCCTCCGCTACGACGCCATCACCCTGCAGGGTGAGGCCGGTATGTAACGTTGATTTACCCACGCCCGCCCGTGGATTTCGATTTCACGATCAGGCGGGCGGTGCGTTGCCGGAATCCATAGCCAAATTCAGGACGCTATCGGCGCCCGGCTGGTCGACAGATCCCGGACGCTTTCGTGCGCGTCTACAAGGTCGTCGACGCGCCTTTCCGGCCTGAGGATCTGCCAGCCTCCGTCGTCACGATGGGGTCGGAGAATCTGGAGACCTATCCCGGCGAACCAGGTCATCGGCTTCAGAAGCGCGACATCGAGATCGTCGTCGACGCGATCGAGAATTCTGAAGCGACCACGGCGGTCCAGACCGTCCGCGGGCTGAAGACCGAGGTTGGAGACCGCGCTCGGCGACTTCGAGCTGCTGGACGTTCCGTACGCCGGCAGCGGTCGCCACGCGCTCAAGGACTTGGCGAAGCACTCGAACGCGCCGAACGGCGGCGCCCCCTCGTCCTTGCCAGGTCCCGCGCGTCAAAACCTCGCCGCCGGCCGCGTCCATCTGACTGCGGCCGGCGCGCTGTCGACCAACGAAGACTGACCCCGTAGCGGCCGGGCTCGCAGACAGATCGAGTCCTTCAGATGAACAATTTCACAACCTGATATACCACCCAGGCGAGAGCCCCGATCCACGCCGTCTGAACGATTGCAACCGCTGTCACCAAAAGTGCGGTGAGGGATTTCGGGTTGAGAATTCGACGGCGCTCGATCCTGTCTGAGACGGTCTGTTCCATTGCGGCGCACCTCACAAGTCGTGACGCGCCGCCTGTCAAATACCGTGCCATCTACCCGGGGGCAGTTGTGGTCGAACGCGGCTTCTGCTGTTGTGCCAGAGGCGCCCCATGTTCAACCACCCCCCGGCTGATCGGGCGCCATCAGGCCCGCCGCTCCGAAAGGGGTCGCGGGCCTTTTTTCGTTTGACGGAACCCTGCATTTCCATGCGCGTTCAGCCCCCACAGACTCCGAACTTGGCCCGCTGGGAGGCCGCCGCGGGCTCCACTTTGGAGGTCAGGGTTGCGGAGGAGGCGGCCTCCAGCTTTTCCGACTGAGAGCACAAGAACGCACCGATGCCGCAGCACTGGGACCCTCCCGTGATCGTTCAGGGCGATCGGCCCGAGGTGACTTATGCGGTCGCCAACGTCGAGCGGGCGGGAGAGATCTTGCTGGCCTGGAAAGCGATAGGTGCGGGCCCGAAGTGGCAGGATGCTGTGCGCGCCTGCACGGCAGTGCTCAACGGCACCGGAACCGTCGATGATGCGCGGGAGGCTTTTGAGGAGGCTGCCCGGGAGTGTGGCCGCTTCATTGGTTAGTCAGAGGCACCGCTGAAGACGCCGCGGAGGAACACCCGACCCTCCCGTTCGCGTAGGTGAGGGCATCGGTTTCGAGACTAGCCTTCAGCCTGGGGCCCTGCCTCCGCCATCGGCGGGGCCTGTGTTTCGGATGCGGCGGATGGACAAAAGCCATGCCTCAGCCACGTGGATTTATCACGTTATCATGCCCCTTACTGCGCCACGATTTCTCTCTCGGCTCCACGTCATGGAGGATTGGCTGAGCGAGTGGGAGATTCCCCATGAGGTGGTGCCGCTTCAGGTTGGCGACGCGGCCCTGCTAATCCGGTTCCCGACCGAGACCTTCGCGCAGGCCTTCATCGCCGTAGAAAAGGAGAGGGCTGCGGCAATGGGGCCAAGCCTACACTGACCATCGGATGTAACCGCGCTCACGGCACGATCGCCAAGCGAGCCAGCAACGTCACCAGCTCCGCCTGACGCCTGGTGTTGGTCTTCATGAACAGTGCGGCAAGCTGGGAGCTAACGGTAGTCCGGCTGACCCCGCACCTTCGGGCGATATCGGCGGGGCGGTCGCCACGCGCGAGTTGAAGCGCAAGCCGCGTCTCCGCCAGGGTCAGGCCGAACATGCGTCGAAGCATGAAGGGATTAGGTTGCAGGCGAGCGTCGAGATCGAGCAGCATCACCACGCTGATACCAGGCGGGGCGCCGACCTCAGCGGCCTGATTTAGGATGAACGGCGCTTCCTCCTTGTTCCAGATGACAATCCAGACCAGCGGCCCGAGCTTCGGGCGGTTCCGGGTCCGGGCGAGCAGTTGCCTGAAGGCGGTGGTCAGGTGGTGAAAATTCAGGGCTGAATCGGGATTGAAGCCGAGGATCAGGCTGGCGGCGACGTTGATCTCGAGGATCCTTCGCTCGTCCTCGACGAGGAGATAGCCGCATCCGAGGCGATCGAGCAGATCCAGAGTGACAGAGCGTTGGTTGCTCGAGACTGCTGCGGGACCTGAACCCTCTGCGCGCCGCGGGGACGCGTTCGGCGGGGGACTTCCCGGCTCTGTTGCCATAGCTTTTGCCTTATTTCACGGCCTGTCCTTTTCTCGTCAGCCCCCTTTTGGACTCACGTAAAAGCGTAACTCTGGAGCCGAGCAGCCTGTTCCTTCCCGGAAGAGACGACGATACCAAAGAAGGCCGCGGCCTGCAGAGCAGCGGCGATGCGGCCCGTCCCATGCCTCGCTAGCCACCCGATGGCTGATCAGCGGCGGACCGTGCAGGAGATGGCCGGAGATGACTGGAATCTGAACTACGCGTGGACGCCACGGAATGCCGCAAAGTTGGCGCGAAATGAGTGGTCTCGCCGCCCGACTGCTGCTTTGCCGCACAGGCGGATTCACCAAGTTCGCGGAATGACCAAGGGCGGACCTGCAAGCATGGCTGGATCGACCATTCCTGCATTGTCGTTCATCAACGAGATAGCGTAGCGTTACCTCCGCCTGCGCGTATTTGACCACAAGTTGCGAACCGGAAGGAAGTGTTCAGATGCTGACGAAACGCGATCTGCTTGGCTCTGCTGCGATAGCTGCATTCGCCGCCGCCACAGGGAAGTCCATCCCGGTCTTTGCGCAGAACAAGGCCGAATGGCCCAACATGTTTGAAGCCAAGGACATCGCCGAGGCAGGGTTCATCTACGGCCTGCCTATCGTGATGAACTATGCCATCATGTATGAATATGCGATCGATCGGAGTTCTGGGCAGTTCAAGGCTCCGTTCAATCAGATCAAGAACGAACCGAACGTCTTCACCTACAAAGATACGGCCATCGTCACGCCAAACAGCGACACGCCCTATTCGTTCGTGTGGATGGATTTGCGGGCGGAGCCGGTGGTGCTCTCGGTGCCGGCGATCGACCCGAAGCGCTACTACTCGGTCATGCTCTGCGACGGCAACACCTACAATTACGGCTATATCGGCACCCGGGCCACGGGGAGCGAGGCCGGCGACTACATGGTGGTCGGGCCCGACTGGAAGGGCGACACCCCGGCGGGCATCAAGCAGGTCTTTCGTTCGAGCACACAATTTTCCCTTGCGGGTTATCGCACCCAGCTTTTCGGCCCGGATGATCTGGACAACGTCAAGAAGGTGCAGGCTGGCTACAAGGCGCAGATGCTCTCGGCCTATCTGAAGCAGACGCCACCACCGGCCGCGCCAACCATCGACTTCCCCAAGATCGACAAGGAACTCGTGAAGACCAACTTCCTCGATTACCTCGACTTCGCGCTGCAATTCGCGCCGGCGCAGGGTAATGAGAGGGAGATACGCGCCAAGCTGGCACGCATCGGCGTTGGACCTGGCAAGACCTTCAACTTCAAGGACCTCCCGCTGGAGCACAAGCTGGAGATCGGCATTGGCATGAAGGAGGGCCAGCGGAAGGTCGACGAGGCCGTCGCCAGTGTCGGCAAGGCGATCAACGGCTGGCGGCTCAGCGGTCTTCCCGGCGATAGCGCCCACTATAATGGCGACTGGTTGAAGCGTGCCGTTGCCGCGCAGGCCGGCATCTATGGTAATGACCCGGCGGAAGCGACCTATCCGTTCACGCGCGTCGACAGCGACGGCCAGACGCTCGACGGCAGCAAGCACAATTACACGCTGACCTTCCCGGCGGGCCAACTGCCGCCGGTGAATTCGTTCTGGTCGCTGACGATGTATGACGGCAAGTCCCAGCTCCTGATCGAAAACCCGCTCAACCGCTATCTGATCAACTCGCCCATGCTGCCGGCCATGAAGACCAACGCGGATGGATCGCTGACGCTCTACATCCAGAACAAGTCTCCGGGCGCCGACAAGGAAGCGAACTGGCTGCCTGCTCCGAACGGGCCGATCTACCTGGTGATGCGGCTCTACTGGCCGAAGACAACGCCGCCTTCGGTGCTGCCAGCGGGCGAAGGGACCTGGCAGCCGCCCGGACTGCAACGCGTCTCGTAACCCCACAGGGATACGGGCGCCGTCGGGAAGCGTAACCGCCGCCGCCGATGCAGGCGCTATGAAGCCGCTCCGGACGCACGGGCAAATGAAGCATGGTTAAGGGTGCAATCGCGTGGGGCATTTGGGACGTTTGAGGCCCGGCAACACCGCCGTAGGCCATGCAGGCATCGCCGGGATTTGCGCAAGCGCTCCGGCTGTTTTGCCGCCGGCCTCGGGCACTTCGGAGAGGAAGGAGGTGAAGGAGAGAGGTCGCGCCAGCTACGTCACGCCGTTGTCGCGGGGGCCGATCGCAGGCAGGGCGACGCGGCCCTGATTTCCGCTTCGCTGCAGGATCGTTCCTGCGTTCGGCTCCTGTTTTATTCCTGAGAGTATCGTTGGAGGTGCAAATGAAGATCACCCGTCGGTCCGCCGCATTTGGCGGAATTGGAATGCTTGCCGGGGCCGCAATCGGCCCATCAGCACACGCAGAGCAGGGGGCGTTCCTCGGTATTGGTGACGGTCTTGAGGATTTCTGGCTCGCGACCGATGCCTACATCTTTGGATATCCCTTGGTGACGATGGAAATGACCCGCCGGGTCATGACCAATGTTGCCGATCCGGTGGGAACGCGGGCACCGATGGGTCAAATCATCAAGCTGCGCCATTATCCCGACGCCTCGTTCAGGGATGTTACGGCACCGAATGCGGACACGCTCTACACGACCGCCTTCTTCGATGTCGGTAAAGAGCCCTGGGTCCTCAGCATCCCGGACATGAAGGGGCGCTACTTCCTGATGCCGATGCTCGACGGCTGGACCACGGTGTTCCAGGTTCCGGGCAAGCGCACGACCGGCACCGGGGCGCAGACCTATGCGATTACCGGGCCGGGCTGGAAAGGCACGTTGCCGGAGGGTGTGAAAGAATACAAATCGCCGACCAACATCGTGTGGCTGCTAGGCCGCATCTATTGCACCGGCACACCCGAGGACTATGCGGCCGTGCACAAACTGCAGGACGAGTTCAAGCTCGTTCCGCTCAGCGCCTACGGCAAGACTTACACGCCGCCGCCCGGCAAGGCCGATCCGTCGATCGACATGAAAACGGCGGTCCGCGACCAGGTCAATAGCATGGACGCGGCATCCTACTTCACGCTGCTCTGCGAGCTGATGAAGACCAATCCGCCAACTGCTGCCGATGCGCCCCAACTCGCCAAATTCGCCCGCATAGGCATCGTGCCCGGACAGGATTTTGACGCGAGCAAGCTCAAGGCGGATTTCGTCAAGCGCGTTCCAGAAGTCGCGTTCGACAGGATCATGATTCAATTCAAGATCAACAAGGCGATCAAGGACGAGGATGGCTGGGCGTTCACGACCAGAACCGGCATCTACGGCACGGACTATCTGATGCGGGCGCTGATTACCGCGATCGGACTCGGCGCCAACCGTCCGCAGGACGCGGTCTACCCGACATCCAAGGTGGATGCAGAAGGCCGAAAGTATAACGGCGCGAACAAGTATGTCATGCGATTCCCGAAGGGCCATTTGCCTCCGGTCGAGGGCTTCTGGTCGCTGACGATGTATGACGCCAATTATTTCTTCGTGAACAATCCCCTGAACCGATACTCGATCAGCCAGCGCCAGGATTTGCAAACGAACCCGGACGGCTCGACGGATCTCTATATCCAGAAGGATTCCCCGGGCAAGGACAAGGAGTCGAACTGGCTCCCGGCGCCACCGGACGACTTCATCCTGATGCTGCGGATGTATTGGCCGAGCGAGACAGACCCGTCGATCATCAACGGCACCTGGTCGATTCCTGCGGCCCGGAAACTCGCCTGAAGAGCTGAGCGGGTGGCCGCTTTCAGAGGGCGGCCACCAACCGGCAGGTCGCGCCGGCGCGCCACGTAATCCATGAAATCGAGAGGGAAGAATAGTCCCACCGAAAAGGGCCGCAGATCTGTTTCAGGCAGTTCGACCGGACCCGGGATCGGCATGGCGATTTAGGGTTCATCGCAGGGGCGTTTCTTGGCAGGTCCGAGGGCAGCCGCGAGCGCGTCGAATAGGATCGGGTTCCGCAACGGCTTCGAAAGAACGGCGACGATGCCTGGGACTAAAGACAGTTCGCGCATCCTGTCATCACGTGCCGTTATGATGATCGTCGGAATGTGGACGCCGGCTTTGAGTAAGTGATGGTGAAGCTCGATGCCGGTCATGCCCGGCATCTGCACGTCAAGAATTAGGCAGGCAGGCGGGCCTCTGGGCAATGCTTCCAGAAATTCGAGGGCCGAGCTGAAGATCCTCGTGTCGAACGCGCGAGTTCTTAGCGTCCGACTCAGAGACCTCAATACGGACGGATCGTCGTCCACGATAGCGATCCAGGATGTATCCTGCACCATGGTCGGAAGGTGGGCCGGTTCGTGCCCGTTGTCGACCTGACCGTTGGGCCAGTAAGCAGCGCGGGATTAGGCGCCGGTCGGCGACCATGAGAGCGCCAAGCTTCTCTTTGATCGACCGCAGCACCCCAATATTTGGAAGCAACCGAGCTGGGCGCCCCCCCCGACATGCCCCTTATTCCGATGCCGATCAGGCCAACCATTCCGCCGACCCTGGACACGGATCTGAGGCATTATCCGTGGATCGTCATTCGCTTTCGCTGCGACTACTGCAAACGCTTGGCAAACGCAGGCCTGGCGGCCTGTGCGGAGAAATTCGGCGCCGTCACGACGCTGCGCGATCTGCTCGAGATGTTCAGGGGTGGCAGCTCATTTCAGGGGTGGCAGCTCATGGCGGGCGGAGATCCGCAAGCCGCAGAAATACGGGTTCAAATGCGGGGGCTATTGCCTGGATATCGGCAAGACGCGCCCGCCTGATCTGCCCGCGACGATGTCAGGCTTGACCGTGATCGAGGGCGGACGGGATGATCTTCTCCCGGCCGAGCCTCGCGAGACCGAGCGGCGGAAACGGATAGGCGAGGAGTAGCGCGATGTGCGGCAGATTCAGCCAGGCGTATTCGTGGGAGGAGATCGTCGCTTTCAGCCAACCGCTCACGGTGCCGGCCGACCGGTCGAACCTGCAGCCGCGCTACAACATTGCCCCGACGACCGAGGTCGACATCATCATCAAGACGGCGGCAGGGCGCGAGTTGCGCAAGGCGCGTTGGGGCCTCGTGCCAGGCTGGCATAAGGGCTCGTTGAAGGAGATGAAGCTCGCCACCTTCAATGCCCGGGTCGAGACCGTCGATACCAGCGGGATGTTCAAGCACGCGTTCAAGACCCGCCGCTGCATCATTCCGGCCTCTGGCTTCTTCGAATGGACCGGCGAGAAGAAGGACCGCATCCCGCATTATTTCACGGCGGCTGACCGCGATCTGCTTGGCTTCGCGGGCCTATGGGAGAACTGGCGCAACCCGGAGACGGGTGAGGAGATCATCACCTGTACTATCATCGTCCGCGAAGCTGACGAATGGACGGCGAAGTATCATGACCGAATGCCCAGCATGCTGCTTCCGGGAGATTTCGAGGCCTGGCTGGACGGCTCCGGCGGCAAGGAACTCCTCAGGCAGCCGCCACGGGCGCTCCAAGAATGGATCGTCTCGAAGCGCGTGAACAAAGCTGGGGAAGGCGATGAAGACCCGAGCACGATCGAACCGGTAAAGCCCGAGGCGCCGGAGAAGCCGCCCGAGGATACGTTGTTCTAAGGAAAATGGGGCGCCGACCAAACAATCTCATAGAGCTCTTTGCGAGTGCGTGTTTGTGGCAAGGCAACACCACGTCTATCGCGGCGATTTCCAGTACGATGGAGCGGCCCAGAGGAGGACACCAATGGCGGACACGCGCATCGACCTTGCAGTCGAGGCAGGGGCAAAGGCACTCCACGAGAGCGCACGCGAAAAGCGACAATTCACATGGGAGGAGTCATCAGAGGAATGGCGGCGCGATCTACGCGCCTTCGTCCGCCCGATCGTTGAGGCAGCGCTGGAATCATCTGACGGGTTCTTGGCAGCAGCAACGATGAAGAAATCGCCGCCGACCGACATTCGGTAATCGGCGGATGGCGGCGGCCAGATGCTCGCACGCTTCAGCGCCAAACAGGCGTTCAGCCGCCCGGATGCAGCTAGCCGCGGTTGTGGCGACAGTCGATGATATTAATGGTCCCGCTCGGCGCGCGCTTGGGCTCATCCGTCACGGCGGGATTCGGGGTCGGGTCTGAATAGTGTTTTTCTGCCGCAATGCCGTCGCTGTCGCCCGGCTCGTACGGCGCGTGCGGCCCCGTGGGATGATCTGAGCGCGGGTTTGGGCCGGCCCGACGCTCTGCGTCCTCTCCGGACTGTCCGGGGCGCCGGGCCGTCCTGAGGGTGGCAGGTGCATCAGTGAGGTGGTCGGAACTCTTGCTCATAATGAGGTCCTCCTTAGCCAGAAAACCTTTCGGCGCGCGATGAGGTTCCGTGCAGCGACCCGCCCAACGCGCCGTCCGAATTATAGGAGCGTCGTGGTTCGGGGGGATCTATTTCCGCTTCTCCATGTCTATGAGCGCGAGGCGCGTCGAAAGACATTCAGCCGCTCTGTGCTGAAGCCCCAAATCGACCGCACAGTCGCTGCCTATCGGCGACAACAGCCCACATATTCGCGAGCAACCCATCCCGAGCGGCCGTCGGGGAGCTCTACGCTTAGCCACCTGCCTGAGTGCTCGGAAATGCGAAGGGGCGTGTCGGGCGCCAGCGGCACCCAACCCGTCCAAGTTCCGGCGGGCACGGTTTTGTGGTTCGAAAGTGGGGCGGAATTCTAGCGGTTAGACTTCGGCATCCACAGCATGAGCTTCAAATCATTCCGCGCGCCAGTGCCCGCTATAAGCCTGCCGCTGAGCCCCAGTGGATCGTCCCACCACTGAAACGTCGATGGGCCATCTGGTCACCCGATAGAGATCGGCGGCGTTCGCGCCGCCTAGCCCCGCCCGTGACGTCGGATGTAAACGCACGGGCGGGGGTTTTTTATGCGGCCTGCAGATCGTGACCAACTTTGACCAACTCGGCCAGCTTTGTCGCTACGTCACTCATTGGTTCTTCCGACGTATTGAGACCTGCTCGCGAGGCAAGCATTGGACTAACGTTGTTGAGGGCTTCAAACGTAGTTCCGTGCATGACGGGAATGAGCCTCTCACTCCGCAGAAGCACAGAGAGCTCTTTGTCGGCGATGCCCTCCGCGGGCAGACGACGAAGCATAGCGGGTGTCACAAGAACGATGCCGACGCGTGACGCCGCCAAGCCCTTATCGATAGCGCGCATCATCGGCACGCCCAGTTGGATGTCTTTCTCGCTGAACCAAACCTTCACGCCCTTCGCTTCAAGTTGGTCATGCAGTTCTTTGGCCGCTCCCTGCCTGTCGTCCCAGGCATGGCATAGGAATACGTCACGTAGATCTAGAGACGCTTGCTTTTCGACGCTCTCCCGGATCGGAGTTAGCGAACGAACTTGAGCTTCGGTGTATGTAACTGGCGAGCCGATGGAGGACCACCGCGGACGAAGACGACCGCCAGACCCGCCGCCGCTGCTGCGGGCTCCCCCGCCGATTCCCGACGAGTAAGATGGGGGCGAATACGAATAGGACGGCGAAGAATAAGAGTACCCGCGAGAGCGGCCCCAGCCGCCGCGGCACGCGGGGCAATTTGCTGCTGCGCTAGATGAGCGATGACCTTGTGATGGTGCTGTGCATTGAGCCATTTTTGCCGCCCTCAGAGTGTAGTTTTCATGGATGAATCCTAGAAAAAACGCGGCAGGATTGCTCCCGCCGCGTCTTAGTGATCACACTCAAACCGGTCAGCGCCGACCCTTCTTCTCGTCCTGGCTCAGGACAGACGCAGCGAGCGTCTTAACCTGCGCCTGGGTCGGCTTTGCGCCTCCGAGCACCTTACCGGCGATCGAGGACGCGCTATTTCCAGACTGTTTCTTCGACATCGGACTTACTTTCGTGGCTTGATCAAAGCCCCATGTCCGCGTTACCACGTGCTTGCACACTACGTGGGCGGCTGTCCTTCGGGAGCCACCCAAAAGACGAGGCGGGTCCGCGAAAGCGAGCCCGCCTCTTTTATATGCAAACAAATTGAAGGGTGTCTATTAATATCTTCTGAACCGTCGCGCTCTACGACCGATTTTATGCACCACGGAATAATTGTCAAATTAAATCTGCAATGACATCTTGACGCAGAATGTGGGGTTTCGTATAACGCGCTTCAAGTCGGCAGGCGCCATTATTTCGTCACAATTGACCAGGGCGATCCCGGAAAAATCGGCGCTAACCCTCTAAATTTTCATCATTTTCCGCCGACGCCCTCTGTTCGTCCTTGGCGCCCAGCTTATGCCTCCTTTTGAGTCGCGCCAGTAAGCGTTGCGCGGCGCGCTGACTTCCCCCCAATCTCCACAGGCCGGCTGCAAAAAGGGGTCTCACTGCCCGCGGCAGCATTGCGAAACGAAGAATCTAGGGGCGCTGACGCTCGCGTGATTCGCGCTACGACGGCAAAGCGGGGCCGCGACGACTGGACGCCGCGGCCGGGTTTGTCGGACGCGGGGTTGGCACTATAGTCAGCTCATTCCCGCCGTCGCTTCGGGTGTTGGAGAGCAGAGCGCCAGCAATGGCGCGATTATCACTCGCGGCGGGATACATACTCACCAAATCACGGCTCAACCCGACACGTTCAAAGCGTTCGATTGCGCGCTCGACCAGTTCGTCTTCGTCAGAGCAGATCGGGACTAATCCGACTATTAGGGCCAGCCGGTCCCGCTCGGACTGCTCGGCGCCGATGGTGATTTTGTCCTCGACGACCTTCGCCCAGGCTCGCCCAAAAGCGCCGCCGTGAGCGCGGTCGATATCCACGGGATCCCTAAGGGACGAGAATGGCATTTCCCCCTCCACTAGTTGGAGAGGAATTTTCTGACGATTGCCTTAGCGATTCAAGGGGCTTGTGTGCGCAGCACCTTGTCGTTGCGCTCCCACAAAGAGCACGTCGGCCACGCCTTTCTCGGCTTCTCGGCTTACGGCCACGTCGGCGCGGTTACAGCGGCGTCTAGGAGCGCTTTCGATCCCGACGCGCGTCCTGGCTGTTGACCAACTTGCCCGACCACAGCAACGGGTCCGCCAGCCACTCGACCTTCTGCCAAACCTCTGGCACAGCAATCCCATTGATCGCATCGATCAGCGGCTGCTGCGGCACGTTGGTGTAGCGCCGGGACATGTCGTCGACTGCGTGCCCAAGAATCTGGTCCTTGACGTACGGGTGCACACCGTTGACGACCAACTGCGTCGAGACCGTGTGCCTCGCCGTGTACGGGCTGATTTCCGTAATGCCGCTCCTGCGCCTAGCTCCCGCGATAGCGGAGTTAAGCTGGCCGCCGGCATTCTCAAGGATCCGGTATGGTTCGCCCTTGTGGGTGCGAAATACCTTGCCGCCGCGCTTGCAAAGCGACTCGAACATACGCGCCAGGAAGTCATGAACAGGCACGCCTCGAGGCTCGCCGGTCTTGCTCTTCCGAATGACCAGCCAACGTTGCGCCAGGTCGACGTCTGCGCACTCCAGCGCGAACAATTCGACGGGCCGCATGCCGGTGTAGAACAGCGCCGTCATGACCATGGCTGGGGCAGGGGACATTGCACCAACAAACGCAGCCGCGCGCTCGTAACTGGTTGCCGTGCTACCTGCGCGCCGCGATGAGTCCGAAGGTGTGTTTGTACCCTTGCGTCTGGACTTAGGCACATACCAAGTGCGGACTTCCGCCCAGCCCTGACGCGCCGCATAGTTCCATACCGCCCGAAACGGCGCGTAGAACTGCCGCAGGCGCGTTTCGGGCAAGGCGTGCGGGTAAAGCTTCAATGCGAGCTTATCGATGTCCGACTGTTTGATCGTGCGGAGGAGGCTGCCTCTGAGATGCACGGCCAAGCCCTTGGGTTGCCCCTCTGCATTCAACTCAAAGAGAAAGCGGGGAGAACCGCCGGCGGCAACAAAGGCCTCCGTCGCCTCGAGGAAGGTGATCGTGGATTGCCGGCCAAAGATCGATTGATTGAGTAGGCGCGCTTCGGTCTGAATTCTTAGTGTTTCGGCCGCTTCGGGGTCACTCGTGCCAGTAGATTCGAAAATGCCTTGGCCTCGGACCGTGCCGCGGATGTAGAAATTGCCGCCGCTCTTCCGCTGGATGATTTTGAGGGGCATCGCATCACCTCCCAAACTGCTCGGATGTCGTCGTCGTTGAGACGAAGATCGCGCCCGAACACCGCGCCGATCCCGTAGCGCCGCGCGATCCGGGCAATCAGCTGTTTGCTCGTGCGGAGGTGAACTGCGGCCTCGCCGAGTGTGTGGATTTGACCTAGCGGGCCGGTGGTGGTCGGGGGAGCGGATGAGCCTGCTGCGGGCGGCTGCTTCGCCGTATTGGTCCCCCGTGCTGCAAGCCGCTGGTCAATGCGACTGCTGTATTTCATGACCATCTGCAGCGACATCCCGACCATCGCGGATATGCGCTGATGCGGCGTTCCATGGACGCGCTCGTCGCAGATCTTTGTGGCTCGGAGGTCGTGCGGCGTGAAACCCTTTAAGGCTGCTCCTGCCTCTGTTCCAACGTAGTCATTCCAAACCCCACGCAATCTGTCCGCGCGGTATGCCTTTCCGCCCGGCGTATGAATAAAGGGCAGGCCGGTTGGTACTTTCCATGAATCGATAGCAGTGGCTTCTTCAGGACTAAGCGGGCACCAATGTGCCAGGCCGCCAAGCTTTGTGATCGTGGTGTTGATTCCACCGGTGTCTCGATCGGTCGGACGCATACGGACTAGGTCCGAGATACGCTGTCCGGTCGCTCTCCCGAGAATTGCGAGGCGTGCCAATTCTGCTGGAACGTCATCTGACGTCAGGGCTTCCCAGGCGGCTTCAGATAGAGGTTTCGCGCCATCCCTCGTTATCGTCAGCTTATCGACCTCACGGGCAGGATTGTCGGTGCGCAGCCCCTTCTGAACGGCCAGCTTCATCAATTGGTTGATGATCACCAACACGAGGTTGGCCATCGAAGGGCGATCGGCGTGCGATTCCAAGAGTGCCAATACATGGGAGACTAAAATCGCCTTGGGGTGACGATGGCCCCACGCTGCCAAAATATGCCCTAGCGCCGCTTGATACGCGATAATGGTGTTTGGCCGATGAGCCTTCCAGGCAGGTTGCGCCCTGTAATCCGCGATCAGCGCAGAGACGGTTAGCTTCGCGGGCCGGGGTGATGAGCCCGCCGGTTTGGTTAGTCGGAGATACTCCGCGCGAAACTCAGGGGTTCCGAATTCCGGCAGCGGAATTAGCGGTCCCTTATCGGGCTTGCCGCGTCGTGCCTGATAATACCAATAGGACTTACCGGTCGGCTTTCTGACGCGAAAGACGCCGGGTGGAAGAGCCACAAGGCCGCTCTGACCTGTAACAGTGCCTCGACGCATGGCACCTCCGGCGCGACTTGGCGTAGCCATTCTAGCCCGACGGCCGGCAGGGTGGCCGCGCTAGCGACGCCCGAGCCAAATACCGCATGGCGGCTGACGAAGACGGGTCGGAGGTTGTTTCCGCCCCGCATAATTCGCCTCACGTGGAGGCGTAGTTATGGCAGCCGGGATTGGTGGAGTCCATAGTTTGCATTGTTGATTTTTAAGTGATTGAATCCACTATCATTTGACAAAAGCTAATGGAGTATTTGTCAAAGCGGGTTATGAATTTGTCAAATGTCAATTGTTACTGACGATTGACGTCAAATTTTCGGTCATGTTTGTTTTATTGCGCATTGCAGCGCTTCCATATGCGGATGAGCCCTCCGGAGGTAGCAAAGGCTAGGGGGTGGAAATGGGTTCGCCCACGATGACTTCGTAGATTACGGGCTTGATCGCATCCATTTTAGCCGTCCACCCATCAAGCTTTGTCATTGCCCGAACGAGCATCACTGCAGCTTCGAACGGGGCGATTTCGATTTCCGGTGGATGTTGCAGGCCGTCATGTTTCAGCCAGTCGCGGATCATGTTCGCGTTCGAATTCACTTCCTTGACGCCGAATTCTTTGGCCCGAGGATCGGACATCATCCCGGTATGAAGGTCGCTGCCCTTTCGGCGCTCGAACATTCCCTCTGCCGCGCCGGCTAGGGTGATGCAGATGTCGAAGTCGCCGCGGGTAAACGCGTCTATGGCGGCCTCGACCTGCCTTATGGCGGCGCGGTGTTTCGTCAGATGCTGGCTCGTGTCGGGCGGTCCACTGGCCGCATCGTCGGGTGGTCCGCCGCTCATGACTTGGGCTTCAATGCGGCTCCCGGGCCGGCTGCAATGTCGCCCTTGTCGAGGAAGGAGACGCCTGCTTGCTCGAGCGCGGCGCGGATGGCCAGAACGGCGTCCGGCGAAATCGTGCGCCGCTCCTTCTCGTGGTCAACAATTGTGGAAAGCCCCATGCCCGCGGCATTCGCGAGGCTGGTCTGCGACCAACCAATTAAGGCACGTGCGGCTCGGCATTGGGCTGGCGTCATGATGATCAACAATTATTGTTGACGCCTCGGGGGGGCGTGATATCAATAATTATTGTTGATTCCAGACCAAGACGCAACCCGGAGCCAGCCCATGTCAGCCAACGCAGTTAACGTCCTTCTCCCCACCGGCCGGCAGCTGCTCGAGATAGTCGAGTCGGCCTACGAGCCGGGTGATGCAGGCGACGCTATGATCCTGAAGTGCAAGGCGCAGATCATCGGGGGCGAGTTCGATGGGAGGCCGTATTATATGAATTACTGCCTGGAGCACCGCGATTCGACCTGTGACCGCGTAACGATCGGCCAGCGTCACTTCGCAGCGCTGCGCCGGGCAACGGGCGTCCATAACCCGCAGGACAGCGCCGAGCTGCACTTCAAGCCGTTTGGCGTTGTGATCGGCGTGGGGGCTAGCAAGGACACTGGCGAGCCGGATAACGTCATCAGGGACTACGTGTTCGGGAGGGCAGCATAACCCCGAGCGGTGGGTTCCACTTGCGCCCTAGCACGATGAAAACGGACGCCGGGCCTTCTGGGCTGGGGGGCTTTGACTACGGCCCGGCGTCCTCCGTCACCTTGCAGTGACGGTCGCGCCATGTGCCGGGGCGTCATGTTCGAATTAGGGCGGCATCCGAAGAATCGCGGCCCTGCGACGCGTAACCCCGGCAGCAGCGGCCGCAAGGTCCACCTTCGAGGGCGGGCGGGCATTCTC
>UBZM01000118.1 GCA_900470095.1 Hyphomicrobiales bacterium | reverse complement strand
CCCGGGGTTCGGCGGCGTCGGTCCGGGGCCGGGCGGCGCAGGGGTGGGCGGCGTCGGGGTCAGCTCGGAGCGCAGATACCAGTTCTCCGGACCCGTGGCGTCGACGCTGCTGCGGTAGAGCGAATACTCATAGGGGCCGGCAACCACCGGCCGGCTGAGCGAGAACGCTCCAGGCACCGTCCTGCCGCCATTGATCGCATCGACCACCAGGATGCCGTTGCCGATGGTGAGATCGCCCGGTCCAGTCGTGTTCGCCACGCGCAGGAACGAATTACCGATGGCCGTGCCGCCATTGATCACGAGCCGGTCGGAGGGAGAGCCATCGCTGCCGAGGAAGGTGTTGAGGCCGAGTGTTCCGCCTGCGCCGAGATAGTTTTGCGTTGTCAGGGTTTTATAGCTGGCCAAGAGTGTTGGGTCGCCACCCGGCGGCGTGAACTGGATCAGCCCGGCATTCGTGACCTGCTGCGTGACGGTCGAGCTCGCCGTGACAGTCCAGGTGCTGGTCGGGTCGACCGTGACATTGGTGACGTCGAAGGCCGCGCCGGTCCATTGCGTTCCGGTCGCGAGGTTGATGTTGGCGGTGGTCTGCGCCGCGATGACGGCATCGCCGGTCAGGATACTTCCGTTCGAGGCGTCGAGCTGCACGGCGGTCAGCTGGGCACCGGTGCTCGCGAAGGTCACCAGGAGGTTGCCGTCGCCGCCGGTGAGGACAGCCCCGTCCGTCACGGTCAGGTTGAGCGGCCCCTGTGCACCAACCGCGGGAGCCGAGCTGCTGACTAGGCTGCCCCCTGCAATCCGGACAGGGTTGATGAACCCTGCGGTGTTGTTCAGCGAGAAGAGTCCGAATGTGCCTGCCCCCACGGCACTCACGGCGGTGTTGGTGAGGTCGATCGAGCCGGGGCCGGCATTAATGAAAAGCGCCGCGCCGCCTGCACCGGAGGTCGTCACGCGCGAAGCGCGCCCGATGACGGTGCCGTTGGAATCGACACGGATGCCAAATGCGTTTGTCCCGGTTGTGGTGATCGTGTTGTCGGTCATGTCGACCGCCGCCGAGGCCAGCATCGACGCCGGCTGCACCATTGCTCGAGGTCACAGTGATGGTCGTGCCCGTGCTGGTGATCAGGGCTCCGGCTCCCTGTGCCAGCAGACCGCTGACCGGAATTGCACCGACCAAGCCGAAGACCGAACCGACGGGCCCTGCAGCAGTCGCGAGATTAGCCGTCTGGAGCACATAGGCGTTCGGGCCCTGCTCGGAGTTGATGGTGATGACGCTGCGCCCTGAGAGCGTGATGCTGCTATTGTTGCGCGCCCAGGCGCCGGCAGCGGCATTCGGACCCTGAACTGTCACGTCCGCGATGTTGAGCGAGCCACCGTTGACGGCGAAAAGGCCGGTGCTGCCTGGTCCGCCGGAGGCATTGTTGAGATTGACGGTCAATCCGTTGCCGATGGTGCCGAGCGCCACAGCCGTATTGTCGACGCCTATGCCGACATTGCCGGTGCCGTTCATTTGAAGCGTCGACCCGGGAAGGATGCTGACCTGGCCGCCGTCATGGAGATAGATCTCCATCGAGCCGCCACCATTCATCGTGATGGGAATGAGAACGTCCGCAATGACGCGCCTGCCGGCGCCCGAAGCCCCGAGACCGACGGAGTTGAACGCAGCCGTCGTGATGCTCGTGCCGCTGTGCAGATTGACGGTGCCGCCGCCCTCCGCGATCGCGCCATGGCCTGCCGAGATGGTCGGGGTTGCGGTCGCTGTGTTGTTGACGATGACGTTCGTGGCGTCGATTCTGCCGCCGATCGCGACAAGTCCTGCTCCAACGCCAGTCGTCGTGATCGAGACGCCGTTGAGAGTTGCGCTACTCGTGGCGCCATTGGCGAGAACTGCGTGGCCGCCTTGGGTCAGGATGCTGAGATTGCCGTTCGGCACCGTGATCGCGCCGCCATTGGCCTGGAGCGCATTGCCGTTCAATGCCTGAAAGGTAATCGCGCCGGGAAGGGGGCCCGCCAGACTGTCGATGACGAGCGTGCCGCCGGTGACATTGCTTGCGTTCGCGGCACCGGCCGTCGCGACATTCGTGCTGCCGACGACGGTCGTGGTGCCCGCCGTGACATTGATGGTCGCCGTGATCGTCGGTGGGCTCGGCCCGACCGTCTGGGCGCCGAGCGGGAGGGAGGACAAGAGCAGTCCGACGCTTGCTGCTCCGCAGGCTGGCAGGCCACTCGTAGGCACGACCCAACGGTACATCATTCTCATGATGCCCTCCGATTGCGGTGGCGCTTGCGTCCTTCGGTTCTGCTCTCGCCTTGCGCCGAATCACCCGTGTTTCTGCCGCATCTGCGGATACTGGCTGCAGCGTGGACAACTGTCGATCAGGGAAAGCCCTGAGATGCGGCATTCGCGGCTTCGTTGGTTTCCATGAGATTAACGACGGCCCCCACGCAACATGACCGCCGTGGCCGGTCGGCCATGGCGGTCATGTTGCGTGGGGTAGCCGGAGGGGTAGCGGTTGAGGGCGGCGAAGGATCGGAGGACTTCGCCGCGTTCAGCGGATCTAGCTGTGGAGCGTCAACAGGTTG
>UBZM01000039.1 GCA_900470095.1 Hyphomicrobiales bacterium | reverse complement strand
GATGTGGCCGGCATACGGGCAGGAGACATCATCGTGGCGGTCGACGGCACCCGTGTCTCCGGTGCCGACGATCTCGTGCGCCTGCTGGCCGAGGACAAGATCGGTCGGCCCACCGCCTTCGGCCTGCTGCGCAATGGCCGCAGGCAGGCCATTGAGGTCACCCCACGCGAGAGGCGGGGGTCATGAAGGCCGTTCCCCGTGACTACTTCGGCCGCATGGGCTCACGCAGCAAAACGGATGGACGCGAACTCATTGAAGTCGTTGACGAGGCCGTGCTCGTTCGGGCCGACATTGGCCCTGAACGTTTTGGCGCCTTCGACTAGGATCTCGTCGGCGTCCGTGCCGAGCACCGCCATCGTCTCGGCGATGAACTGATCGAGCGGCATGGCTTCCTCGGCATCCCCGCTGTTCATGAGATCGGTACGCACCCAGGGGGGCGCGATCTCCAGCACGCGCACGCCGGCATCCTTCAGCAGAAAGCGCTGCGACAGGACGTAGGAATGAAGCGCGGCCTTCGTCGCCGAATAGACCGCGGTGACGGCCATCGGCACGAAGCCCAGCACGGAGCTAGTATAGGCGATGATGGCATCGTTTCTGGTCTGCAGGTGTTCGATCAGCGCCGCCGTCATGCGGATCGGTCCCAGGAAGTTGGTGGTCACGGTCTCGATCATCAGCTTGTCGTCGATCCGGCCGGTGGCCTGGTCCGGCAGCATGATGCCGGCATTGTTGATCAGGACGTTGAAATCGGGATGCTCCGCGATCAGCCGGACCGCGGCGGCCTCGATGCTGGCCGGATCGGTGATGTCGAGCTCGATCGCGGCCATGCCGGGATTGGCGGCGACGACTGCGTCGAGATTGACGCGCCGGCGACCGGAGATGATCACCGTGTTGCCACGTGCGTGAAGCGCTTCGGCCAGCGCCCGGCCGATGCCCGAACCGCCGCCGGTGATGAAGATCGTGTTGCCCGTGAGCTTCATGGTTGGTCTCCTTCAGTCTCGTGGGATAGGGCGGGTCAGTCGGGAAAGTGGTCGCCGAACATCGGAAGGCCACTGAGCGATTGCGCTTCCGTCGCCTCGTCCTGGAGCACGTCCCAGTGCTCGGCGAGTTTCCCGTCCGCGATGCGCACGATGTCGGCAGCGATCCAGGCGGCGGGCCGCCCATGGCCGGAGAAGCGCCCATGGGCGATGACATGATCGCCCTCGGCCATGATGAGATGGTTCTCGTATGTCAGCGTGCCCGGCAGCGCGCGGATCAGGTTGAACAGGCCGTCGCGACCGGGTGGGATGTGGGCGCTGTGCTGGATGTAGCGGTCGGCCCAGTAGCCTTCAGCCACGGCGTAGTCGCGCTTGTTGAACAACGCGTCGAAGGCTTCGAGGACGAGAGCCTTGTTCTGCGCGGGTGTGGTCGTGGACATGGGAGATCTCCTGTGTTGCTGCGTCAGCGGGGAATGCCCCTGGGAGGCTGTCGTCACCGGCGTACTCTAGCTTAGAGATGACCAGTCATCTTATTCTTCGTCACATTTTATTGGCTTGCTGCTCTCGTGCTCCACTCGGCTCAGGTGAGGATGTGCGTGAAGGCGACCATCATGAAGCGATCGAAGGCCTGCCCGCTCTTCTCGACTCTCGCCCGCAGCAGGGCGCCCTCGTAGGCATCGAGCAGAAACGCGGCGAGATCTGGCGCAGGTGTTGTGGTGGAAATCGCGCCACTGGCCCGAGCTTCGGCGATCACGGACGCGATGTCGCTCGACCAGTCGAGATAGAGACTGGCCAGACGTTCGCGGATCAGTTCGCTCTGGCCGGAGAGCTCGGCGCTGAAATTCCCGAGAAGGCAGCCGCGCCCGAAATCTGCGTCACTGAAAACCGCGTTCAATCGCTCGAAGTGAGTCCGCAGCCGCTCCAGCGGGGGGAGGGATGTATCGGCGAGAACGGCGCGGCGCGGATTGTCGCGACCGTAAATGTCGACGACTTCGGCGCCAAGCGCCTCCTTGCTTTCGAAATGATTGTAGAACGACCCCTTCGGCACGCCGGCCGCGCTGGTGATGTCCTGCACGCCGCTGCCATTGAAGCCCTTCTCGATCAGGACCTGCAGGCCGGCATCGATGATCTTCTGGCGAACATTCGGTCTTGCCATCCGCCAATAATATGACCGGTCGTCTTAAATGTCAAGCATGCACAAGCGGGCCCATTAGGCCGCGGCGCCTAACTTGACGATGTGGAAGAGCAGCCCATCCGCTTCCTCTGCTTCCCCGATAACCGCAAGCATTTCCGCCAATTCGACGGCGAGCCGACATGCCTCATAGAGATTTCTCGTTTCGACGGCGTGATGATAGAGCCTCCGCAAAGCCGCTACGGCTTCGCCCGACGGAGCCTCGATCCAGGAAACGCGCCAGCGTGTGAGGGTGGAGTACCGGACGATCTCAGAGTTCGAGTGTCCTGATCCAGCGCGCCGTCCCCCGGCATAGCCATCCAGATAATCAAGAACGAGACGCGCCTCTTTCACCCGGCCGGCTTCTAGCAGGAGTGACGTGCGCTCGGCGAGGCATACCACAACGAGCCTTGGCCATCCGCGGCGCTCTCCTAGAGCTTGGCCTTCGCGAAGCAGCAAGGCTGCGAAATCATATTGCATCCTCTGCTTGGCGATCCTCGTCAGGACAAGATAGGCGCGCAATGCGCTTTCAAGAGGGCCCTCGGCGTTGATCGTTGGCAGGCGATCGCGCAGGATCAGACCGGCTTGGTCCAAATCGCCTTCTTCGTAAAGGACCTGGGCGGCAAGGCATGCAGGAATAGTCGCGAGCCCACCGGCGTCCCTCATCGCGGTTTCAGCGATGTTCATGGCGTCCGACGCCAACCGCTTGGCTGTGGACAGGTGCAGATGGTCCAGCGCCACAGCCGCGTCGATCGAGAGGTCGAGGAGAGCGGTTGTTGCCCAAGACTTTGACCACCGCATCCGGGGTTGGTGTCTTGGCAGCGAATAGAACAAATCAAACTTGCCGAGGTGCCAAAAGAACTTGTGCCTGGGCCAAGCGTATGAGCAATTATTCGGATGATACCTTGGGTATGAACTGCTCAGGGACCCTGCTACAAACAGTATATAATAGAATCCACCCACCGTCTGATGACAACGGGCGGTCTGCGCTCCTCTCAGGTGCTCCGTAAATTGCTAGGCAACGTCAACGTGCACGCGTTCTCGCGAGCCGGGCAACGCTCGACCGGAGACTATAAATGATCGACGCGGACCAGTTGCAGGAAATTGACGACGGCGGGGTCCTCGGCGTCGCGTCGAAAGACAACCTCGGTGCCGATCTGGATCGTATTACCGGCTATGGGCCGGTAGACCACGTGCTCGCCGATGCTGATCGAGCTGACCGACGATGGCACGATGGCCACACCCAGTCCGGCGCCGACAAGGCTGATGAGAGAAAATCCGCTGCGCGCCTCATGCGCGACGCGCGGCACAAACCCGAGTGTTAGCTGGACCAACGAGCGGTCCTGCTCGGCGTCAGACCCGATGTAGAGGATGAAGGGTTCATCGGCGAGCGCCTCGCGCGGAATCCGGCTACGCTGCGCTAGGGGATGGTCAGCCGGTAGCGCGACCCGCAGCGGCCATTCCATCAGGCGGATCGCATCGAGATCCTGCGGCAGCTTCCAGGCAGCACTGCCGATAAAGCTGGCAAGAAAGCCGATTTGGATTCGGCCCTCCAGCAACTGGGCGATCTGGGTGCTCGGATGGAGTTCGTGCAGGCCGAGCTCGACATCGGGAACCTGCCGTCGATACTGCCGCAGAGTGCTTGACAGCACGCCAGAATAGGAAACGTCGGCGGAGTAGCCGATTTCAATGCGACCGACCTCGCCGCGCCCGGCCCGGCGGGCCACGACGGCGGCATGCTGCGCCTGCTCAAGGGTGCGGCGGGCCTCCTTGAGGAACAGCCGGCCAGCCTCCGTCAGGGTCACCACCCGGTTCGTCCGGTGGAGGAGTTGGACCCCCAGCGTCTCCTCCAGCGCCTTTATCTGAATGCTCAGTGCCGGCTGCGCGATATGGAGGCGCTCCGCGGCTCGGCCAAAATGCAGCTCTTCGGCCGTGGCGACGAAGTACCGGAGGTGTCGCAGGTCCATTGATATGATTCCTAAATCATACTCTCGAAATCAATATATTTCGTCGCGAGCACTCTCCGCAACCAGCGCGCGCTAGCGGTGATCGCCACCAATGCGGGTGGAGGCGTAAGCTAGGTGGAGATTGATATCTTTTATCAATCGTAAGGCAAATAACAATATATTGGATGATATCGATCATCATCACTATTCCACCCCTTTGAGCTTTGGCTCCCAGCCAGCGAAAGGGGCATGTGATGGAATACAGTCGTCGATGGCGGAGATCGGTCTGTTGCACGGTAATGCTTGCCGTGTCGGGCCTGGCCGCCTGCCAGGAACAGACCAGCGGCCCCGAGAACCCGCCGACCGCTGTGCAGGTCGAGGCGGCGGTGCTGGCCGACTACGCGCCGGCAATTCGACTGACCGGCGAGATTCGCGCGCGGGTCGAGAGCGACCTTTCGTTCCGGGTGGCGGGTCGCATCACCGAGCGCTTGGTCAATGTCGGCGACCACGTGATGGCCGACCAGGTGCTGGCCAGGCTTGATCCGCAGCAGCAGCAAGCGACGGTCACCGCCGCCGAGGCCGCGGTTCTTTCCGCCGAGGCTGTGCTCCGCCAGGCGACTTCCAGCTATGAGCGCCAGAAGGCGTTGCTCGCCCGAGGCTTCACGACCCAGCGCGAACATGATCAGGCGGTGGAAGCCTACCGCACGGCCCAGGCCTCGCGCGCCGATGCGCGAGCTCGGCTCGGCACCGCCCGCGACCATCTGTCCGACACGGTGCTGCGGGCGGGCGTGGCCGGAGTGATCACGGCCCGCAATGCCGAGACCGGGCAGGTCGTGCAGACGGCGCAGACTGTGTTTTCGATCGCCCAGGACGGGCCGCGCGATGCGGTATTCAACGTCAACGAGTCGATCTTCACTCACGAGCTCGCAAACCCCGCCATCGCGCTGACGCTGGTCTCCGATCCGGCTGTAACGGCAACGGGCGTCGTGCGTGAGATCTCCCCGACCGTGGACAGGGCCACGGGGACCGTCAGGGCCAAGGTCGGCCTCGCGCAGTCCCTGGCAGCGATGACGCTCGGTGCCTCCGTCATCGGCGAGGGCCGGCTCGAGCCCCGCAAGTTCGTGGCGGTGCCGTGGAGTGCGCTGTCCAGTGGAAGCGGCCAGCCGGCCGTGTGGACCGTCGACCCCGAGACGAAGGCAGTGTTGCTGAAGCCGATCACCATCGAAGGCTACGAAACCGGGAAGGTTTTCATGCGGGACGGGCTCCGGCCCGGCGAGATCGTCGCGACCGGCGGGGCGCAGTTCCTGCGGCCCAACCAGGTTGTCGCGGTCGCCAAAGGAGCAGGCCGATGAAACCCATCCTGACCTCCCTGACCGTCCTCGGCGCAATCGTGCTGCTGGCGGGCTGCAAGGAAGAGCATCACGCGAAGGCGCAACCCCCCCGGCCGGTTCTCTCCGTCGAAACGACCCCGCAGACGGTGCGGACCCTAGGCTTCGCCGGGACCGTCGAGCCACGCTACAAGTCCGACATCGGCTTCCAGGTCCTTGGGCGCATCGTCAGCCGTGACGTCAATGTCGGCGACGTCGTCAAGCAGGGGGATCGCCTGGCCAGGCTCGATCCCGTCGCTTATGAGCTTGCGGTGCGGTCGGCCCAGGCCGACTTCGCCAGCGCCACCGCCCGTCTCGAAAACGCCGCCGCGACCGAAGCTCGCCAGCGCAAGCTGCTCTCGCAGGACATCTCCAACCAGGCGCAGTTCGACGCCGCCACGCAGGTGCACGAGTCTGCGCTGGCGGGTATCACCCGCGCCAAGGCGGAGCTCGAAAAGGCCGAGGAGCAGCTCGGTTACACTGAACTGCGGGCCGACTTCGACGGCGTCATCACCTCTGTTGCGGCGGAGCTCGCGCAGGTGGTCCAGCCGGGCCAGACGGTTGTCTCCCTGGCCCGCCCCGAGATCCGCGAGGCGGTCGTCGACCTGCCCGAGAGCATCGGGCGGGACCTCAGGCCGCAAGCCCGCTTCGACATTGTCCTGCAAGTCGATCCTTCGATCCGAGCTGCCGGATCGGTGCGGGAGATCGCACCGCAAGCAGATCCTGCCACCCGCACGCGGCGGGTCAGGATCACGCTCGACAGCCCGGCGAGGAGCTTTCGCCTCGGAACGATGATTACCGCGACGGTCACGACGCAGGCTTCCCCGGGCATCGAACTGCCGGTCACGGCCCTGCTGGAGCGGGACGGCAAGACCATGGTCTGGGTCGTTGATCCAGCCACCAGGACGGTGTCGACCCAGGACGTGACGATTGCCGCGCGGGACCGATCTTTCGTTCGAATCCTCAACGGACTTACCGCTGGCTCGCGCGTTGTCGTCGCCGGCGTGAACAGCCTGACCCCTGGCCAAACAGTCAAAATCCCAGACGGGGCATTCCAATGACAAACCGCTTCAACCTATCCGACTGGGCGCTCGAGCATCGCTCCCTCGTCTGGTACTTCATGATCGTCTCGGCCATCGCCGGCGTCCTCGCCTATGTCAGCCTGGGGCGCGAGGAGGATCCGTCCTTCACCATCAAGACGATGGTGATCGCCGCCCAGTGGCCCGGCGCCACGGTCGAGGACACCGCCCGCCAAGTCAGTGACCGCATCGAGAAGAAGCTCGAAGAGCTCGACACGCTCGACTACACCCGCAGCCAGACCACGCCGGGCCAGTCCGTCATCTATGTCAACCTGAAGGACACGGTCAAAAGCCGCGACGTTCCGGGCGTCTGGGTGAAGGTCCGCAACATGATCAACGACATCAAGCGGGAGCTACCGCAGGGTGTCGTCGGCCCCGTCTTCAACGACGATTTCGGCGACGTCTTCGGCAATGTCTACGCCTTCACCGCGGACGGGCTGACGCCACGGCAATTGCGCGACTATGTCGAGGACGTGCGGGCCAAGGTTCTCACGGTACCGAATGTCGGCAAGGTCAACCTGATCGGCGCCCAGGACGAAGTGATCTTCCTCGAATTCTCGACGCGCGAGATGGCTGCCCTCGGCGTCAGCCAGCAGGAGGTTGTCCAAACGCTCCAGGCTCAGAACGCGATCACGCCGTCGGGCGTCATCGAGGCCGGTCGCGAGCGCATCAGCGTCCGGGTGTCCGGGCAGTTCGCGTCGGAGGAGAATCTGCGCAGCCTCAACCTGCGCGTCAACGACCGCTTCTTTCGCCTCAGCGACATCGCCACCATTAGCCGCGGCCATGTCGACCCGCCGCAGGCGCTGTTCCGGTTCAAGGGTCAGCCGGCCATCGGCCTCGCCATTGGCATGAAGACCGGCGCCAACCTGCTTGAATTCGGCGAGGCGCTGAAGGAGCAGATGACCAAGATCACCGGCGAATTGCCCATCGGCGTCGGCGTGCACCTCGTGGCCGACCAGCCCGTCGTAGTCGAGGAGGCGGTTGGCGGCTTCACCAAGGCGCTGTTCGAGGCCGTGGCGATCGTACTGCTGGTCAGCTTCATCAGCCTCGGCCTGCGGGCCGGCTTGGTTGTCGCAATCTCCATCCCGCTCGTGCTCGCCATGACCTTCGTGGTCATGCAGTATACCGGCATCTCTCTGCAACGAATCTCGCTCGGCGCTCTCATCATCGCGCTTGGCCTGCTGGTCGACGACGCGATGATCGCCGTCGAGATGATGGTGGCGCGGCTCGAGGCAGGCGACACGCTGCGCAAGGCCGCGACCGCCGTCTACACCTCCACCGCGTTCCCGATGCTCACCGGCACGCTCGTCACCGTCGCGAGCTTCATCCCGGTCGGACTCAACAGCAGCAATGCGGGCGAGTACACCTTTACGCTGTTCCTCGTCATCGCGGTCTCGCTGCTGCTGTCGTGGATCGTTGCGGTGCTGTTCGCGCCCCTGCTCGGCGTGACGCTGCTCCCGAAGACGATCAAGAAGCAACACGACAAGCCGAGCCTGCTTGCGACAATGTTCTCGCGCGTCCTCGTCGGCGCCATGCGCTGGCGCTGGCTCACCATCGGCGTGACGGTCGCGATGTTCGCCGTCTCGCTATACGGGATGCGGTCCGTCGAGCAGCAGTTCTTCCCGTCCTCGGACCGCAACGAGATCCTTGTCGACTTCACCCTGGCGCAGAACGCCTCGATCACCGACACGAAGGCGCAAATGGACCGCTTCGAGGCCAAGCTCGTCGGTGATGCCGACATTGATCACTGGTCGTCCAATGTCGGCCAGAGCGCCGTGCGCTTCATCCTCTCCTTCGACCCGCAGCCCGCGAACCCCAATTACGGCCAGATGGTCATCGTGACCAAGAGCATTGCGGCGCGTGAGCGCCTCAGGACCAAGATCAAGACGTGGGCCCGGGAGGAGTTCGTTGGCCTGGATGTGTATGTCGACCTGCTGGCGGTGGGGCCGCCGGCCGGCCGCCCGGTACAGTACCGGCTCAGCGGACCCGACACCCAGAAGGTGAGGGAGCTGGCGCAGCAGCTCGCGGCGCTCGTCGGCGAGCATCCCCGGGTCGGCGATATCGGTTTCAACTGGAACGAGCCCGCCCGGGTCGTGAAGATCGACGTGCTTCAGGACAAGGCCGGCCAGCTCGGTGTGACCTCGCAGGACATCGCCGGGGCCCTCAACGGCGTGGTGGGCGGCACGAGCATCACCCAGGTGCGCGACGCGATCTATCTCGTCGACGTCGTGAGCAGGGCGAGCGCCGCCGAGCGGGGCGCCATCGAGACGCTTCAGAACTTGCAGTTGCCGGGCAAGAACGGCCAGTCCGTGCCACTGGCGGCGGTCGCGACCTTCCGTTACGAGCTCGAACAGCCTGTGATCTGGCGCCGCAGCCGACTGCCGACCGTCACGATCCGGGGCAGCATCGTCGGCGAGACGCAGCCGGCGACGATCGTTCAGCAACTCGAGCCCAAGGTGCAGGAGTTCATCCGGGCGCTGCCGGTCGGTTACGCGGCGGCAGTGGCGGGCGCGGTGGAGGAGAGTGCCAAATCTCAGGGGCCGATCGCGGCCGTGGTTCCGCTCATGCTGTTCATCATGGCGACG
This sequence comes from Hyphomicrobiales bacterium, assembly GCA_900470095.1. Taxonomy (GTDB): domain Bacteria; phylum Pseudomonadota; class Alphaproteobacteria; order Rhizobiales; family Beijerinckiaceae; genus Allobosea. The sequence continues at coordinate 44,545 of UBZM01000039.1, read as the reverse complement.
ATCCTGATGGTTCAGTTGCAGAGCTTCTCGCGGCTGTTCCTGGTGGTGGCGGTGGCCCCGCTCGGGCTGATCGGCGTGGTGGCGGCGATGCTACCCAGCGGTGCTCCCATGGGCTTCGTGGCCATCCTGGGCGTGCTGGCGCTGGTCGGCATCCTGATCCGCAATTCTGTGATCCTGGTCGTGCAGATCGAGGATCTGCGGCGGGAGGGCCGGGCCCCGTGGCAGGCAGTGGTCGAGGCCACCATGCACCGGACGCGGCCGATCCTGCTGACGGCGGCGGCGGCGAGCCTGGCGCTGATCCCCATCTCGCGCGAAGTGTTCTGGGGACCCATGGCCTACGCTATGATGGGCGGAATCATCGTGGGCACGCTGCTGACCCTCCTGTTCCTGCCCGCGCTCTACGTGGCCTGGTTCGGCATCAAAGCGCCCTCGCAGCCTGAGGCGGAAGGGCAGCCCGCGCAGCCGGCGCACGAGCCGGCCTAGACCGCGCCGCAACGTTTGCTTGGGCTCCAGAACCGGAACGTTCCCCGAGCTAGTTCTGAACGCCAAGCACGGCCTCGGCCACGGTGGGCCTCCACGTGCAGCCAGGGCCACATTCCCACACCTGAAAAAGGACGAAATCCCCATGCGCCGCGACAGTCAGCCGGGCGATCATGAGCGCCAGCCTGATCTCAGGAGCACGCTCACGAAGCGCCAAATCCTCGACGGCGCACGCCAAGTCTTTCTTATGAACGGCTATGCGGGCGCCACCATCGACCAGATCACCGCCCAAACCGGGGTCTCGAAGGCTTCGCTCTACCGCTATTTCAGCAGCAAGGATGTCCTGTTCGCTTCGTTGGTCGTTGCGGAAGGGGAGAGGATCGCGCGGGCACTGCCGTCCATCGATCCGGATGACCCTGACCCGGGCTCCGCCTTGCATCAGATCGGGACCGCAATCCTCGAAACCCTGAACAATCCGACGACCGTCGCCACCCTGCGCCTGATCATCGGGGCGCTTGGTCACTTTCCGCAGCTCGGAGAGGAGTTCCGGCAGAACAGCCTGGGCCCAACCGTGAGGCAAATCGCAGCCTATCTCGACGTCCGGGCGGCGGCTTGTGACGTTCGGATCGACGATAGCCGAGCCGCGGCAGATGAATTCGTGCGGCGGTGCCTGGCGCACGTAACCGAGCGTGTTTTGGCGCCCGGACTGTCTTTCCAGACGGAAGCAGAGTGCACGGCCGTGGTCGAGGATATCCTCCGAAATGCCCGCGTTCGGTGGCGGCGGGATAGCGCTCGCCACGGCGGGGGCGCAGGCTTCACGCCCCCCGACGACGGTCAAGCATGAGGTCCGGGTGGCTTTCGCTCAACATCGCGCTGTCGATCACATGCTGCACAGTTCATCACACGTTCCTTCGTTCGCCGGACGCCTGTAATCCAGCCGGAAGAAACGCGGGGTAAGCATACATCCCGGACAAATATCATGGACATCAATCCGCAGTGGATCACCCTCGTCACGGCCAGCACCGCGATGATCGCGTCGATCGCCGGCCCGTTCGTCAATACGCGAATTGCCAAGATCCAGTTCAAGGCGAACGTGCTGTCGGTCAACCGCCAGAAATGGATCGAGACGATGCGCGACCTGGTGGCGAGCTTGAACTCGCAGTTCCTGACTGTGGCGGCGATACGCCAATCTGTGGAGGAGCCGACCAGCGTCGCCATCGCCCAGGATCCCGAGCTGTTCAGGCGCGTGGAGAACCTCCTGCGGACGGTCTCAAAAATCGAGCTCATGCTCAACCCGCTGGAGCATGACCACATGCAGCTCAACACCCTTATGAGGGCGGGGATCGACCAACTTCGCTCACCGCGGCCGGAGCGGGGCATCGAGGACCGCATCGAAGTCATCAGCCTCGACATCACCCAGGCCGCGCAAGCGATCTTCAAGCGGGAATGGTTGCGGGTCAAACGTGGTGAATAGCAAACCGAGGTTTGCAGCTCCTGCTACCTTTGAGCCGCTCCAGTTGCGACGATCCCCAACTGGCTGCCGATGCCGATCTTGTCAGGCGCGATCGCCTGCCCGGAGACGAGCCGCTCGCCGAGCAACCGGACGATCTCGGGGCGCTCTGCGAACTTGCCGTGATTGAGGGGATCGCCGCCCTTGAGCGCCGTCAGGTCTAGGACTGTCACCCCGGCCTTCTCCAGTTCGGACCTATACGGCTCGGCAGCCGGATTGATCTGGCCGAGCCGGTCGACATCACCGCCGATGAGACGCGACACATCGAGGGCCTTATCGTCCCGAGATACGAACAGCGTGAGCTGCGGACGCTGAGGTCCCTGTTCTAGCCACTGCTTGCGGAAGACCTGAACATCAATATCTGGCGACGCCAGAACGACGTTGCTGATCTTCGGCGCCACACGGCCGTCGCGGATCGCCATTTGCCGCAGGGCCTCGACAACAAGCCAGCTTCCCATCGAGTGGGCCATGATCGTGATGTCCCCGACCATGGGATCCTTCGCGGCTTGCCGCAGAACCTCCTCAAGCTGCGTCCGGGAGTAGTTCGTACTTTCCCTGTCATAGGCGTAGTCGAGGACATTGCCCCGAGAGGGCCAAGTGAACAGGATCGGCGCGACGTCCGCACGGGAATCGTGGACAATCTGGGCGAAACGGTACACCGCATCTTCGTAGCGATTGTTGAATCCGTGCACGAAGATCAGGACGCGACGACTACGCGGCAGGTGCTGCTTCACCCAACCGCGGATCTCGCCGGGACTGGACAAGGCCTTGACCCGCGTCGTCGCGAAGTCCGTCGCAGGGTTCGGAGGCAGTTGCTTCGGCCATTGCACCTGTCCGACCTGCCGGTTTTCCGGTGGGGGGATGGAAACCGTGAGTTCCGTCGACTGCAACGCCGCACCGCGCTCGCCTGAAAACAGGACCGCCTGATCTGAGCTGGGCGCCCGCGTGGTCGCGACAAGAAGGTTGACCCGCGATGTACGCGGAACCGTTACCTCGACCGGAGTCAGAACGCCTTTCGGTAGGCCCGCACACCCCGTCAAACCTAGGCAGAGTGGAAGAGCCGCGATTAGAAGTAGCGTTTGGGGCAGGATGTGACGTCGTCTCAACACCCTGGAAACTTTGGTCATGAGTCTTCACTTGTCTGCTTCGACCGATCCGACAACGCAACCGTTGCGAACGGCGCAGAACGCTCGCTGAAAACCCCCTTCAGGTCCAATATATTGCTTTGCGCCTAATGATATCGAAGGCCTATCAATAGGCGAAGGGACGCTTTAGCCACGACGTGTTGATCGGCCTCCAGACTTCCTCGGGCAATGCGCGGAATCCACTCAGGCGATATCGAGCTGACGAAGCGTGACGGCATGACTGCCCACGGCGTCCAGGTCCGCTTCCGACCCTCTTGTGGACCCTGGGGCCTCGTGAGACTGCATCATCATGATGCTAGAGCATGCAGAGCAATGGGCGCGACATCTGAAGCGCGACGTCGTCGCGCTATGGATAGCTGCCCGCGATCCGCGAACGCCGTGGCATGCGAAGGCGCTCGCCGCCGCTGTGGCGGCTTACGCCTTGAGCCCAATCGACCTCATTCCCGATTTTATTCCGATCCTTGGCTATCTTGACGATTTGCTGATTGTTCCCGCCGGAATCGCAGTAGCCGTTCGCCTCATCCCTATCGAACTCATGGCCGAATTCCGACGGGAAGCCGAGCAACGGGCAGCTCGGCCGCGTAGCTTAATTGCAGCCTCGATCATCGTCTTCCTGTGGCTGTTGGTTCTGGCTGCGGTTGCCTTCTGGGCGTTTCGGCAATTCCGCTAACCACTCCAACGCGGCCGCTGCGACCCGTCAGCCGTGCGCCATAGGCTGACACCGTCGCGGAAAAAGCGTTGACGATGCTCGATGAGATCGATGCAATGCCCCGCACACGAGCGCTCGCTCCTGGCAAAGCGATACGGCCCGGCATCTCGGAAGTGCAGCCCTGCTGTTCCGCGGCTCTGGCTTGCAGCACGCTAAAAAAGAGGAGGCGATGGCGATGACCTCGAATCCTGGCCAGCCCAAGAAGCCTGCGACCGCAGCGGCTTTCGCCGAACTTGCTTCTTCGCACAGCAGCGATCGTCGGCGATTTGCTTCGCGAACTCGCAATTTGTGCGGCTGATATCGCCGGTACGAGTACTCCCGAGCACCCATCTCCGCTGTTTGAGGATTGGATGGGGTGCGAAAGGGCGACCACGCTGCGGCGAGAGGCCTGTAGCTTTAGGTGCAATTAGGGCTCGCTCGGGATTCCGCATTTGGCCGCTTCGTGGCTCTTGTCGATTGCATGCTGGAGAAGCTGCTTCGGATTCCAGGCCTCCACTAAGGGGTCAATCCGTGTGAAAGCTGCGACAAGAATTGTGGAAGCCACGGTCAGAATTGGGATGTGAGGCATGGCATAATCTTGACCGAGACCGGAGCGTATCCACCGCTGCATTACATTAACGATGGTCATTTCAGTGACTGAACGAATACGTACAGCCACCAAACCCCATAACCCAGAAGCATAAGCACCGCGACCATGACCAGAAACAAAACTAGCGAGATTGAGCCCCCTTGAACGCGCGGTGAAAACCCATCCAAGGCGTCAGTTGTTTTGGTTTCTCCAGCTCCGATCGGCTGCTGAGTCCGCTTGCTTGTCGTCATTTCTACCTCCCAGGGACGTGCATCAGCGTCCATTGGGCTGACTATTAGAAAGGTCGCGTTCGGCAATAGCGTCATATGGATACTGCTGCTGGGTCAGCTTACCCGTCCCAAGACACGTGCCTGCGCGCTGTGGAACGGAGAGCTTCGGCACCAATAGCCAGACGCGCTATCGAAAGAACGCGAGCAGGATGATGATCGGCAGGGGAATGCCCAACATCCAAAGAAGAATACCGCGGCCCATTGTTCGTCCTCCAATTTGTCGAGGCAGAACCCGCCACTGAAAGGAGTGTTCCCGGCCTTATAGGTTCCGGTTGGAACTATTTTGCTTCGCCATCTGTTCACCCCTGGTCACATGTGTGACGGAGCATCGGAGGGTCATGAACGGCGTCATCTACATCGTCGGCCTTATCGTGGTCGTGTTTGCCATACTTTCATTTCTCGGCCTTCGGTAAGGCATGTTTCCGATGGCAATTCTGCCGCCTTGGAACGGGCACTCTTCAGACGCGTTCTGTGAGAGCCAGACCCGTCGCTTAGCCGGTAACGAACATGACCCGTTATTTCTTCGACAGCACGGATGGCGACCTTGTCGATATCGACGAGGACGGGATTGAACTTTCCAGCGACGAAGAGGCGCGGCGATCAGCGTTGGACGCCTTGCCGGATATGGCACGCGCGGTGATGCCAAACGGCGACTGCCGATTGTTCACCGTTAGCGTCCGCAGGGAAGAGGGTGGCGTCATTTACCGGGCGAGCATGGAACTTTTGGGCGAGCGATCCGAAAGCTGGAGCACAAAGGAGGCCGACATGGCGAATGCAGATCCAAACAAGTCGGCAGGTCAGCCCGGGAGGACAAGTGATAGCCGCCCACGACCGGGCACAGGCATACCGAAAGACGATCGCGGAACGCCGGCGGCGGATGCGAGCGTCGCTTCGCCAGAAAAGGGCGATCCAAAACCCTCCAGCTCCCCGAGCGCACTCGACCCGGGACGGCCGGTTAAGAAAACCTGATCTGCGGGGGCCGCTTGGACGCCAGGAATTCCTCGGCGTGCGCCGGTTTAAGCTGGGATGCGTGAACCCTGCCGACCGACGCAGATGTTGCCAAGTCATCGGCGCATGGGGATCGAGTACGGGGGGACGCTTGCGGTGCTGTCAAGCTTCGAGCCTGTCACGCTCGATGAAAAGCTCGATGACCACGCCCAACGGGTCCCAAACTCTGCTGACCCGGCCAAGTTGGCTTGCCGTCGCCTTGACCAAGCGGCTCCCGAAGCCTTCGCCTTCCGTGCTCCGCGGAGATGGACCACCGCGTTCCCGCCAGACGATCACGAACTCGGACGGTCGCTCCGAGCATGTAATCTCGACCATGCCGTCCATCGTCGAAAGACTGCCGTATTTCGCGGCGTTGGTCGCGAATTCATGCAGCAGCAGCGAGAGCGATGTCACCAACGTGGAAGGGACCGGAATGTCAGCACCGCGAACCTCGCAGCGCGACCGTTCACCCGCCCGATAGGGTGCGAGTATGGCTGCAATCAGCGCGTGCAACGTGGTTGCGGCCGGTTCGCTTCCCGCAGCTACGGACGACATGGTCAAAGCGTGCGCGCGCGACAGGGTGGCGAGACGCTCGCTAACCGTTGAAGCGAGCTCGGCCGGGGTAGTGGCTGAACGCGCCGTGAGATTGACGATTCCGCTCGTGAGCGCGAAGACGTTCTTGACGCGGTGGTTCATCTCGTGAAGCAGCAACTGTTGCTGTTCCTGCGCCCGTTGGCGCTCCGAGATATCCCGGGCAATCTTCGAGGCCCCTACGATTTCGCCTCTGGCGTCCTTGATGGGCGAGACGGTCAGCGAGATCGCGACAGGCGTTCCGTCCTTGCGGCGGCGGATGGTTTCGCAGTGCTCGATGCGCTCACCGGCGCGAATGCGCTCCAGGATCGTTGGCTCCTCGCCCCGACGATCTTCCGGAATGAGCAGCATGACGGGCTGACCCAGCATCTCCTCTCGCCGATACCCGAAAAGGCGCTCGGCGCCCGGATTCCAGTCGGTAATGAGACCGTTCAGATCCTTGGCGATGATCGCGTCCTCGGACGATTCGACGAGCGCAGTCAGCCGGCGGGCCGAGGCGTCCCCGGCATGACGTTCGAGGGCAAAGCCGAGCTGGCGCGCGACGAGCAGCGCGAGGTCGCGCTCGTGATCGGTGAAGACCCGCGGAGTGTCATAATAGACCATGAACTTGCCTGCCAGTTCGTCGGCTCCGGCGAGCGGGATGAAGGCGAGGGCATGGATGCCCTCGCCGATAATGGTTTCGATGAGTTGTCTCGGCTCCTTGCTGAGGGCGATGTCCGAGAGGAAGATCGGGTCGGCCTCGCGCTCATGGCGCTTCCAGGGCGAGTGGCCGTCTACAGCGGCGCGGTATCCATCCGAGAGGCCGCGCCAAGCGACGAAACGCATTGTCCCGCTATCATCGAAGCGAAGGATCGACGCCCGCGAGCACATGAGGACTTCACAAATGGCATCAAGCGCAAACTCGTAGATCTCGACGACGGTGCGGGCTCGAAACAGGCGATCGGTGAAGCGAAAGAGTGTGGTCTGCTCCCGAACCTGGCGCGCCAGATCGTTTGCAGCGTCGGTGGTCCTGCTGCGGACCGTAACCGTCGCCTGACGATCGGTGCTTTGCTCCATGGGGCGGCCTCTCATGAACAGTCGAGATCTCGCACAACGAGGAATCCCCTCTGGCGACCGGGTCATTCGAGCACCGAACCCGGCTCATCGCAATGTCATTTGGTCATAATCCGTTCTTCGTTTGAGCAGGGTTTCGTGCGCACTCCGAACGGCTATGAGACGGTTTATCGCCGGTAGTTCCGTCGCTTTGGCCAAGTCGCGGGCTCAATGTCTGGTTACCCACTTGTCCCTGGCGCCCCGTGATCGGGTTTGGAAGATCTCGTCACGACTCCGACGGGCGCCAAGAGGGACAAGCTGGCGACGCGATCGATCCGGACCGCAGCTCGTTCGCATACAAAAGGGCCGCCGAGTGCCACTCGGCGGCCCTTTCTTCGGGACCGGAAAATCAGGCTGCCTTGGCAACCGCGGCCGAGTTCACCGCTCCGCCAAGCTGTGTCAGCAGTTTGTCAGTCTTGGTCTCCTCGGCGAGCGTGGCGTCGAGGAGCTTCACGGCGTCCTTGTGCCCAAGTTGTTGGGCCCACGACTTGAGCGTGCCGTAGCGCGTCATCTCGTAGTGCTCGACTGCCTGCGCCGAGGCGACCAGACCGGCGTCCAGAGCAGGGCTGTCGGCATAGTCCTCCATGACAGCCTTGCCTTCCTCCAAGATGCCGAGGATTGCATCACAGGTCTTGCCGCGGGGAGCCCTTCCGATCGCCTCGAAGACGTCGCTGAGGCGCTCGACGTGACCCTCGGTCTCGGTGCGATGGGTTTCGAAAGCCTTCTTGAGCTCGGGCGACTTCGCCGCCTTCGCCATCTTGGGCAGCGCTTTCAGGATCTGCTTCTCGGCGTAATAGACGTCCTTGAGCATGTCGTGGAACAGGTCGTCGAGGGCCTTGGGTTCGGAGGTGGCCATGGTGGTTCTCCAGGTGGCGTGAAGGGACGCCGTTTCAACGACGATCAGCCTCAGCGGTTCCATTCACACGACCGTGATTTCGACGGGAACCAAAATGACTGAGGCGCCGTTTTGTTGGGCATTGCGGCACCGCCGCTACCCTTGGGAGAACCATCATGAAAAAGCTGATCATCGCTTCCTTGATCGCCACGACGACCTCCTTCGGCGCGATGGCGCAGACCTCGACGACCTCGCCGACGCCAGCTCCGGCGCCGGCCGATGCGAACGCTCCGTTGCCCGGCGCCAACAGCTTCACCGAAGGCCAGGCTAAGAGCCGCCTCGAGGCGAACGGCTACACCAACGTCACCGGACTGAAGAAGGATGACAACGGCGTCTGGAAGGGCACGGCCACGAACGCCGGCGCTCAGGTCAACGTCTCGGTCGATTACCGCGGCAACATCACCCGCAACTAGTCGGTGCCCCTCTAACCCGGATCCTGGAGGCAAAAATGACCCGTACGATCACACGTTCCTATGACACCTACAACCAGGCCGCAGCAGCGGTCGAGAAGCTCGAACAGGCCGGCATCACGTCGTCCGACATCAGCGTCGTCGGCCGTGATGAGCGCGCCAAGGATAGCAACGCGGCCGAGGGCGCCGGAATTGGCGCAGGCATCGGTGGGGCGGCGGGCCTTCTCGCCGGTATCGGCCTTCTCGCGATCCCCGGCATTGGTCCCGTCGTTGCCGCTGGCTGGCTCGCTTCGACCGCGGCCGGTGCCGTCGCAGGCGCGGCGGCTGGTGGTCTCGTCGGATCGTTCACAAGCGCGGGCGTCGACGAGGACGAGGCTCACTACTATGCCGAGACGGTTCGCCGGGGCGGAACCGTGGTCTCAGTGAAGGCTGCCGACGAGCAGGCTGCCACGGTCGAGGCCATTCTGGACGGTGCGACCCCGATCGATCGCGAGAGCCGCGTAGCTCAATACCGCCGGGAAGGCTGGACCCGCTTCGACGAAACCGCCGATCCTTACGTGCGCGGCCACGCCGGCATCTGACGCAAGTCCTCTTTAACGCAGGTCGCCGAGGTTCGCCCCGGCGACCTTCTAGTTTGGCTGCCCGCATTGTTATGGAACTTTGTGCACAGTGTGCGCTGGCGGCGATGCGGGCCGTCTCCACACGGTCTTCGCCCGCGCACGGCCCAGGTCATCATTGCTGTGCCGGTCGGTCCTGTCGAAATCGGAACAAGTTTCCGAGGGGAGGGTTCGCGCGACAGCGGGAAACGGGGGAGCGATCGCAATGCCTATGCTCGGCTGGGAGCGCTATCGGCACCAGACCAGTTGTTACGGCGGCGGTGCTACTGGGCCTTTGGCATGCTTGGCCTTGGTTGCAACATCGGCAGATGCCGAGTGCCTAACGGAGCTGCTGCGGTCCGTAGGCCGTTCCATTAAGCTCTAATTCTTGTTTGCCCCCGGCAGTTGGCGGCCGGGTGGAACAAGAGCAGGCCAATGCGGAAGGCCCGCCGTATTTGTGGCGGGCCTCCCGTGGCCAAATGATTATTCGATGATCTGAACGATCTTGCGGGTCTTGGGCTCGACCAGCACTGTCTGATCGTTCACGACGGTGTAGCGATACTGGGTCTTTCCGTATCGCGCCGGAACTTCTCGATAGGTGACGGTTTCGGGAAGAGTCGCGCCGACGACAACCTTCTCCCGATAAGCCACCGACGGCACCTTCTGCTCCCTTACATAGGTGCGAAATTCGGTGCGCTGGTCGGCCGCAATTCCCCCAACGATCGCACCAGCCGCGGCACCACCCACGGCTCCTACCGCGGCTCCCGCTGGCCCGCCGACAATCGCACCACCGACTGCGCCCGTTGCGGCACCAGAGGCGGCCCCGCCCGCAGCACCGGAACTGGACTGCGCAAACACGGTCGCCGGCATGACTGCCAGCGCAGCCACGAGGATAATCTTCTTGATCATAGTCGATCTCCTATTAGCCCCCGCCAGCAAGGAAACGACATGCTAAGTCATTGGTTCCATGAATAATTATTCATGGATGGCATTCTCGGGTTGGCCACCTGGGATGATCGGGGAGGGGTGGCGCGAGTCTTTCTTCTGCCCGCACGACCATCCCATGACCGAAGATTATTGGAGCCAAACGCGGCTTGCGCGAAGTCGACAGAGCGCTCTTCCTCCCGTCGCCGACCTAGGCAGCCAAGCAAGGCTGCCGATGGAGATTCGGTATAAAGGAACAGGTCGAAGGCCGAGATGCGGGTGGGCGGTTGCTCCATGGTCAACGGCTTGGCCGCCGCTGACCCGCGAGACTTGACGGCCAAGAGCGTTTCAGAACTTTCGTGGCCCAATCCGCGGTATCCGTCACCCCTTGTGATCCGCTGCGTCAGCGCCCCGAAATCCGATTGGCTCTGGCGGGCCCTTGGTCGTGTCCCGCAAGGTCTGGCGTTCGGCTTCCGAATTCAGTTCAGCTCCGATCAGAACGATCGTGGCTGACAGCCACATCCACATCAGCAGCGCGATGACCGCGCCGAGCGTGCCATAGGTCTTGTTGTAATCTTCGAAAGTCGCGACGTACCAGGAGAACGCGAGCGAGCCGACGAGCCAGGTCACACTGGCCAGGATGGCGCCGGGACTGACCCATTTCCACTGTGCGTTGTCGCGGCTGGGTCCAAACCGATACAGGGCGGAAAGACCAAGCATCAGAACGACGATCAGCGCCGGCCAGCGCCCCAGCCAGAGAAGCCATTCCGCTGCCGGACCCAGGTACAGGAAATTCAGCAACACGGGCACGACGGCGATGGCGCCAAGGGCCAGCATGGCGAAGAGGAGGATCGCAAGAGTGAAGCCGAGCGTGGTCAGGTTCAGGCGGAGGAAGTTGCGCTTTTCGTCCTCGCCATAGGCGACGTTCAACGCATCGAAGAGCGCCTTCACTCCTGCATTCGCGCTCCATGCGGACAGTCCGAGACTGATCAGGAACGCCACCCCAAGCTTCGCATCGTTTCCGGTCGCGATCCGGGTGATCTGATCGCGCAAGACCTCGAGGGCACCGGCTGGCAAGAGGCCTTCCGCCATTGCCAACTGGCCCGCGACAGTGGCGCGATCGGCAATGATCCCGTACAGCGAAACGAAGGCGGTGATGGCCGGAAACAGCGCGAGCAGGCCATAGAAGGTGACACCGGCGGCAACGGCCAGCACCCGGTCCTTCCCGACCTCGTCATAGGTCCGTCGGATGATCGCTGCCCAGCCCCCAGGGGGAATCTCGGTCGGGGTCTTCGCATCTCCCCCCTCGCGAAATCCCATGTGGCCGCCACCCTTTGCGTGCCCCTTGGCGCCCCCCTCGAACTGCCTGACGATGATTGATCCCCCAATTCCGATCAGGGCCGCCACTGACAATTGGGCAAGCAGACGTTGAGCGCGCAATTTGGTCACTCCCAAAGCGAGGGAACTTCGGGCGCTCAAAAAAGTTGCCGAATGCCGCAACAGTTCGGAGTTAGGCATCTGCGGTGGTGAAATCCACCGAAAGCGCTGGGCGCCGTGCGGTCGCCATCCCGGCCGACAGCGCCGACCCGAAGCTGAGCAAGACGCTACTCGTTAGAATTCCAAGGCGCCGTTTCGCCAGGAGGGACAATAGCGGAAGCCGCTCAATCGATGATGGCGGTAACGCGGATCTCGAAGCGCATCGCCGGCAGGCCCAAGGCCTCGACCCCGACCTGCGTCCAGACCGGCGCGTGGTTTGGCATATACTGGCGGTACAGCTTCACGATCGTTTCGTTCACGACCGGCGGAAAGCCGCCGACATGATAGGTGTTGACGTGGATCACTTGCGCCCACGTCGCGCCGGCCGCCGCCAGAACGCGCTCGATATTGCCAAAGGCCTCGGCGATCTCATCCTCGATCGCCTCCGGAATTTGCAGATCGTCATTCCAACCACCCTGGCCGGACGTCTCCACCCTGTTCCCGATCTTGACGGCTGTCGAGAAATGCAGGGCTTGGCGGAAGCGTTCGCCAAAGCCCGGTGTGACGATGAATTCGGGCTTGTTCATCTTTTCTTTCTCTTGGTCGATTTCTCTGTTTGTGTGGTTCGCTGGTTCGGCCGGCATGATGATCATCCGACCTATGATGCTCGTTGCCTGGTCGAGACGAGCACGACGCGCCCGAGGATGGAGTTGCCTTCGGCATAAGCGTGAGCCTCGGCCGCGGCCGCGAGCGGAAACATCCTGTCCACGATCACCTTGAGACGCCCAATCGACACCTGCTCCAGCATCCGGGAAACCGTGCTGTAGACATTCGGCTTTTCGAATTGCGTTCCCATGAATACGCCGAAAAGCGACCGGTTCGCTTGCAGCGCTGGCCAAAGATCGAGACTGAGCTGCGAACCGCCGGCGTTGCCAACGAAGACCAAACGTCCCTCGGCGCGGAGAGCCGCCAGGGAAGCTTGCAAGGTGGCTCCTACCGGGTCCACCACGAGATCCGCGCCACGCCCCTCCGTCAGATGCATGACCGTATCGATGACGTCGGCCGAGCGATGATCGATGGCATGATCGAGGCCAAGCCCGACAAGGCGTTCGGCCCGCCTGTCCCCGGAGACAGTTGCCAGCACAGTCGCGCCTGCCTGGTGCGCGAGCTGGATGGCGGCGAGCCCAACGCCTCCGGCGCCTGCCTGGATGAGGACAGTCTCGCCATGCTTCAAGCCACCCCGTGCGAAGAGGCAGTGATGAGCTGTCCCGAAGGCGATCGGCAGCGCAGCGGCGGCGGCCATGTCGAGTCCCTCCGGCACAGGCCAAGTCCGGCTGGCGGCGACGGCGCGCAGTTCCGCGTGCGACCCGGCGAGATCGAAGCTCGTCACCTTCTGGCCCACATGGCGATCCGCTACGTTCTCTCCGACCGCGACGATTGTTCCAGCGGCCGCATAGCCGACGACGAAGGCTGGATGGGGCGGCGACGTAGACGCGCGATTGATCAGGTCGCCGCCCTCGATCGCGGCAGCCTCGACGCGGATCAGGACCCCGTCGCTTGGGCAAACTGGATCGGGGACATCCGCGTAGCGAAGGACATCCGGCGGGCCGGGGTGATCGTAGATGGCTGCTTTCATGATTCCCTCATGGGGCAGTCACTCACTTGGGAGGACTGCGCCCGCAGCCACTTCAGTTCGCGACGAACTTCAGAAGGTCGGCGTTCAGCACATCAGCATTCACCGTCAGCATCCCATGTGAGAAACCGGGATAGGTCTTCAACGAGCCGTTCGGCAGCAGCTTGACCGCCTTCAAAGCCGACGCGGCGATCGGAACGACTTGATCGTCTTCGCCGTGCATCACCAGCGTCGGCACAGTGATCGCCTTGAGGTCCTCCGTCTGGTCGGTCTCCGAGAAGGCCTTGATGCCGTCATAATGCGCCTTGGCGCTGCCCATCATGCCCTGCCGCCACCAGTTCTGGATCACGCCTTCAAGAACCGTCGTGCCCGCGCGATTGAAGCCGTAGAACGGACCTGACGGGACATCGCGGAAGAATTGCGCGCGGTTGCTGGCCAGCGACGTTCGGAAGCCATCGAGAACAGCCTTCGGCGTGCCTTCGGGATTATCGCCGGTTTTCAGCATGAGCGGTGGAATGGCGGCGACGAGGACTGCCTTGGCCACTCGGCCCGCAGGTTCGCCATGTCGCGCCACGTAACGCGCTACTTCGCCACCACCGGTGGAATGGCCAATGTGAACCGCGTTCTTCAAGTCCAGCGCCTTCGCGACCGCAAACGCGTCGGCGGCGTAGTGGTCGATGTCGTGACCCTCGGCAACTTGCTCCGAGCGCCCGTGGCCGCGCCGGTCATGCGCGACGACGCGATAGCCCTTCGAAAGGAAGAACAGCATCTGCGCGTCCCAGTCGTCGGAGCTGAGCGGCCAGCCATGGTGAAAGACGATCGGCTGGGCGTCCTTGGGACCCCAGTCCTTGTAGAAAATCTGTACGCCGTCATCGGTCGTGACAAAGCCCATGGCAGTTCTCCTTTCGCAACATGGTGGTGGCCCCGCCGCGCACGCGACGCCCCGCGGAAAGCCGCTATGAATAGCAATGGTCCAGCGGACCCATGCGCCGGCGGGCCACGTCGCCCGGTCAGAACTTGCTGTTCCCTTGAGTGATGCGATAGTGCCATAGTTAGGCAAGCTGTGTCGCAGAACTAGGAACGCCGAATTGGACATCGAGGATCTCCGAACATTCGTCGCAGTGGCTGATGCAGGGGGCGTGTCGGCCGCCGCGCGCCGGCTCGGGGTCTCCAAATCGATTGTCAGTCGGCGGCTTTTACGGATCGAAGCGGAGCTCGGCGTCCAGCTTCTTGCGCGAACGACCCGCGGCGCCGCGCTCACCGAGGCGGGAATCACGTTCAGAGACCATGCGGCCCGAGCCAGCGCCGAGATCGATACGGCCAGGGAAACGATCGTCCCCACCGGCGAGCTGCGCGGCGTCCTGAGGGTTGCAATGCCCCTGACTTTCGGTCCGACGCATTTCGCCCCCGTCATCGCGGAAATGGCGCGCCAGCATCCGCAGCTCCACGTCCATACCTCCTACAGTGATCGCTTCGTCGATCTCATCGCAGAGGGTTTCGATTGCGCGATCCGGGGCGCCTACCTTCAGGATTCCAACCTGATCGCGAGGCGCGTCGGGCCGATCCATGGAAAGCTTGTTGCAAGCCCGGATTATGTGGAAGCGCACGGGTCACCCGAAACCCCGGCCGAACTCACCAGCCATCAGGCCCTCATGCAGGGAACGGAAACCTGGCAGTTCATGGATGGCAGCAAGATCGTCACGGTCCAACCGCAGGGCAGGTTAAAGGCCGATAGCGCCACGGCGCTTGCCGCGGCGGCGGCGGCAGGTCTCGGCGTCGCCTGGCTCCCTGATTGCATCACATATGAATATCTCGCCTCCGGCGCGTTGGTCCCGATCATGACACGCTATCCGGTCCCTCCGGGGGCCGCATTTGTCGTCCGCCCTCCAGGTCAGCATCCCACGCGGAAAGTGCGAGTGCTCACGGAGATGCTGATCGAGTACTTCGCGCGAAATCCAGAGGTCTGGGGTCTCGATCCTAAAACATGACCAGAGCGAGGCCTGATCAGGCTGCGTCGGCGGTCACTCCACTGCGGGGCCGCTGAGCTCGGCGCCAGGGCCCGCACGTTCCATTTACCGCGACACAGCTTGACGTAGTCCGGGGCTAGCCGGGCAGACGGCCGTGCGCCAGCTTGGCATTTGCATCGGCAAGGGCGAGGCCTCCCGGAAGCCCGGAAGTGGAGAAGGCGCATGAGTTGGAACCCGGCGATCGACCCCGGCTGCCCGGATGAGGTCGGCCTCGACGCGATCGAGACGCTCATCGTTCCACGCTCTCGCGATCTCGGCGGCTTCGAGGTCCGGCGCGCCCTGCCGGCACCGAAGCGGCAGATGGTGGGCCCCTTCATCTTCTTCGATCAGGCCGGGCCGGCCGAGTTCCTGACCGGCCAGGGCGTCGATGTCCGACCGCACCCGCATATCGGACTTGGCACCGTCACCTATCTCTTTCGCGGCGACTTCCATCACCGGGACAGCACCGGGGCCGACCAGATCATCCGTCCCGGCGAGCTGAACTGGATGGTCGCCGGGCGCGGCGTGACCCATTCCGAACGTACCTCCGAAGCCGCCCGCAGCGGTCCCAACGGCCTGTTCGGAATCCAGACCTGGCTGGCGCTGCCGGAGCGTCACGAGGACATGGCGCCGATGAGCGAGCATCACGGCAAGGAGGCGCTGCCGGTGATCGCGGATCGCGGCGTCTCGGTCCGGCTCATCCTCGGGGACGCCTATGGCGAGAAGGCCCCCGCCAGAATGTACTCGGAGACGTTCTACGCCGACGTGACGCTCGAACCCGGAAGCCGGCTGCCGATGCCGCAGGATCACGAGGACAGGGGCATCTACATCGTCGAAGGCTCGATCTCAATCGCCGGCCAGGATTTCGAAGCGGGTCGGATGATGGTCTTCCGCCCCGGCGATAGGATCACGGTCGCCGCCGGCGACAGAGGCGCGCGCCTGATGATCCTCGGCGGCGCGACCCTTCCGGGCCCCCGCTACATCTGGTGGAATTTCGTTGCGTCTTCGCAGGAGCGCATCGAAGAGGCCAAGAGCGAATGGCGGGCGCAGAACTGGGGCAAGGGGCGCTTCGATCTCCCGGTCGATGACCGAGATGAGCACATCCCCCTTCCGGGCTGACCGGCGCCGATGACGCGATCGCCGAACGCGGCTCGGGGAGGTCGAGGACAACACGAACAAGACCGTGCTGAAGACTTCGCCTTGCCACGCAGGAGTTCAGGCCAGCCACTCGACCACACCGGCTAGAAGGAGCAGGTCCCATGAAGGTTCGCAAGTTCGCCATCACCGACGCAGAGCTGGAGCGTTCCCCGGGACAGGACGAAGAGGTGTTTGTGGGCAACCTGGTCGACCAGCGCCATGGCTCCCCGATCACCATCGGCTACGGGCGCTATGGGCCGAACCAGAGGCTCGAGGAGACAATGGCGGTCGATGATGTGATGGTCGTCCTCGAGGGGCGACTGACGGTGTCCGCCAACTCAGACAGCGTCTCCGCGGGGCCGGGCGAGATCGTCCATATGCCGAAAGGCCAGAGGGTGACGATCCACTCGCACGAGCAAGGCGCGGTCACCGCCTATGTCACCTATCCCCACTGGCAGGAGGCACGGGAGTAAATCCTCCTGGTGACGCCGAAGTTCGACGCCCACGCGCATCATCGTCCGCAAATCCTGACTCGCGAGGTCGGCGCGGGAGGGCCGGGGCGTACGGCCGGGCTGTCGTTGCTTGTCAACATGCGACATGTCCCGCGCCGAACGAGGGACGTCACACTTGGGCGATACCGCCGTCGGCAAACACTTCCGCACCGGCCATGAAGCCGCTGTCGCTCGAAGCGAGGAAGGCGGCGACGGCGCCAATCTCGTTCGGGTCAGCGATGCGCCCGAGCGGCGTGATACCTCGAACCGCCTCGATGCCGTCCTTGCCCATGAGCTCCAGCACCTTCTCGGTCTCTGTCAGTCCCGGCGACAGGACGTTCACCCGGATCCCCCTGTCAGCGAGTTCCAACGTCCAGCTGCGCGCGAAGCTGCGGACTGCCGCCTTGGTTGCGGCACACAGGCTGAAGTTGGAGAAGCCCTTCACCGTGGCGCTCGATCCGGTCAGGATGATCGACCCTCCTGTCCCCATCAAAGGCAACGCGCCCTGGACAGTGAACAGGAGGCCTTTGACGTTGGTGCCGAAGACCCGATCGAACTGTTCGGTCGTGGTCTGCCCGAGCGGCGTTGGCTCTGAAATGCCGGCGTTTGCCAGCAGAATGTCGATGCCGCCGCGCTCTTTTTTCACGACTTCAAAGAGACGATCGAGATCTTCCGTCCCGTTTATCGATCCGGTGACGCCGCGCGCATTGGGGCCAAGTTTCGCCACCGCAGCATCAAGCGCCGACGCGGTGCGGCCGAAGATGTACACGAATGCGCCTTCTTCAATGAAGCGTTTAGCTGCGGCAAATCCGATGCCGGTCGCGCCGCCGGTGATCACCGCGGTCTTGCCTTCCAGTCTGGTCGTCATGTGGTCCTCGTGTTCGATCTGTCGCGCGACGCCAAGGGATTGCGGAGCTTTCGGCCTCATCGTGCTTGAAAGTGGGAGCAGCGCTTTTCGTCGCTAGCCCTGAAAGGCGTCCTGCTGTGTCGCCAAAGAAGGAACGCCGGCCAGCTGTTCGGTCGGCGGCTCTGGTCTACCGGCTGTCCGGAGCGGCCCCGGCCTGGCCTCCGGGAGGGTGTCCCTAATTCTGCGACACAGCATGGCAAATTCCGGCACTACCTCATCGTCTAACAGAACGGCAAATTGCGCCCGGCAAGCGTCGCCCCGCTGGCGCATGTCTCCGCAAAACCAGTGCCGCATAAAGCGGTAGCAAAGGACGCAATAATGACCTTTCGTAATGGCCTTGCCTCGCTTCTTCGTCCCGAAGATTCGGTCCTCGTTCTGATCGATCATCAGGCTTTTCAGCTTACGAACGTGAACAGCCATGATCCGCAGGCCGTGGTCAATAATGTAACCGCGCTCGCGAAGCTTGCGAAAGCTTTCAAAGTTCCGACTATCCTCACGAGCGTGCTTGCGGCGCGTGGTGGCTTGCTTTTCAAGCAGCTCACGGACGTCTTCCCGGACCAAGAGGTGATCGACCGAACCTGGGTGAACACCTGGGAGGACAAGAAGGTGGTCGACCTCGTGAAGGCAACCGGCCGCAAGCAGCTGATCATCGCAGGCCTGTGGACCGAAGTCTGCGTCGCCATGCCTGTCATCCAGGCCGCCGGCGAGGGCTGGGACGTGACCGTGATCACCGACGCGTCGGGCGGCGTTTCGACCGAGTCGCATGAGGTTGCCATTCAGCGGATGATCGCGGCCGGCGCGAACCCGATGACCTGGATGGCCCTGGCCGGCGAGTGGCAGCGTGACTGGGCACGCACCGAACATGCCGAGGAACTGACACAGATCCTGATCGATCACCTCGGCGGCAGCGGCATCGCGTATCTGTGGGAGCAGCAGCTACTCAACACGCCGGTGCCGAAAGCGGCCGGCTGATGCAGCGGGATGACGAGATCCTGCGCGATGCATTCCGCTGGAACTGAATGCTTGTCGGGATCCGTCATCCCATCTCAACGCTCAGTCGGAACTCGGCACGCCCAGCATCAATCGCGTCGCTCCAGCGGGAGCGGCTGGGGACTGCGGGTGACGTCGATCCGGGGCTTCGTCGTCGCGATGATCGTCGGTGCTACACAGGTCGAGGCACAGGCACAGGTCGGGACCGATATCGGCCGCGCGCCGACCTTGACGATCGAGCGTTACCCCGAAAGCTGGTCTTATCTGGCAGACCCCGCCCGGCGGACAGGGCGGGGGACGGAGCCGTTCAAATACATCCCCTTGAGCACGGATGGATCGACCTATCTCACGACAGGCCTCGAAGTCCGATCGCGCTACGAAGGCTATGCGAATGTCCGCTGGGGTGAAGCGCCGGACGACGGCTATGTCTGGCATCGCTTCATGCCATATGCCGATTTCCATGCGGGAAAGCTGCGCCTGTTCGCTCAGCCTATCGTCTCCGGAATATCGGGCGTCCGCCGCGCTAAGCGGCCCGTCGATACGACCGGCGCGGATATGCTGCAGGCGTTCGTCGAGGTGGAGACGGAGGTTGCGGAGGCGACCTCGCTGCGGATGTCGGCAGGTCGCAAGCTCATTGCACTGGGTGCGGGGCGGTTCGTCGACACGCGCTACGGTCCCAATATCCCTCAGGCCTTCGACGGCTTCGACATGGCTCTGACGACCGGGACCCGGCAGGTCACGGCTCTTGCCTTTCGTCCAGTCGACAACCGGCTGGACAATTTCGACGATCGGACGTCGACCCAGAAATCCCTCTGGGGCGTCTATGCGACGCAATGGCTGGGTGATGGCCGAGCGAACGGCTTCGACGTCTATTATTTGGGGCTGCGCGACCGGAAGGCGGTTTACGATCAGGGCACCGGGAAGGAACTGGTCCATACCGTTGGAACCCGCATTTTCGGAGATACCGGCAGCGCGTACTGGAACCTCGAGGGTGCCATTCAGCGTGGCAGGTTCGCGGGCCACAGGAGGGCGGCATGGGGAATCGGTGGCGAGATCGGCTATCGCTTTGCTCAGGCTCCGCTGCAGCCCGACCTCAGGCTCGCTGCTGATGTGATTTCGGGCGACGACGATCTGGACGACCCAAAACTGGGAACGCTCAATCCCCTTTTTCCAAGGGGCAAGTACTTTGTGTCCCAGTCGCCGATCGGGCCGCGCAACCTGATCCAGATTCGGCCTTCCATCACGATCCATCCGCGCAAGGATGTCGAGCTGTCGCTGTCGGGTTCGGCCTATTGGCGACAGAGCATCGACGACGGCATCTACGCGATCTCGGGCGCCCTCGTGCGCAGCGGCAGGGACAGCGATGCGCGCTTCATCGGAACACAGGCCGAGATCGCCGTCGCCTGGCAGGCCACGCCGGAGCTCAACCTGGCGGCCTCGGTTGGCGTCTTCCATCCGGGAACGTTCATTCGGGAGACAGGACCCTCGCAGGTCATAAAACTGGTCGGCGTCATGGCGAACTACCGCTTCTGACATGCGGTCGCCTGCTGCTCTCAACCCCGTCTCCCCTCTCCGCACCGCTGGATGGCTTTGCAAGGATCACTCATGGAAATCGGTATCGACAGTTTTGCCGCCATCCTTCCCGACCCGGCGACGGGCCAGCTTCCCTCCGCAACCGATCGCATGGCCGATCTCCTCGATGAGGTCGAGGTCGCCGATCAGGTCGGGCTCGATGTCTTCGGCATCGGCGAGCATCATCGCGCCGAGTTTCTGGATTCCGCACCAGCGATGATCCTGGCCGCAGCCGCGGCCCGCACCAGCCAGATTCGGCTGACCAGCGCCGTGACGGTGCTGAGCGCCGCCGATCCGGTGCGGATCTTCCAGGAGTTCGCGACCCTCGACCTGATCGCCAGCGGGCGGGCCGAGATCGTCGCCGGGCGGGGATCGTTCGGCGAGGCCTATCCGCTGTTCGGCATGGATCCCCGGGATTACGACGAGCTCTTCGCGGAGAAGCTCGGTCTCCTCCTGAAGCTCAACGAAACGACCTACCCGATCTGGAAGGGGCGCTTTCGGGCTGCGCTGGAGGGACAAGGTGTCTATCCGCGTCCCCATCAGCCGCGCCTGCCGCTTTGGATCGGCGTCGGTGGCACGCCGCAATCCTTCGCCCGCGCCGGCACGCTCGGCCTGCCGCTGATGGTGGCGATCATCGGCGGCACCTTCGAGCGCTTCCGCCCGCTCGTCGATCTCTATCGCGAAGCCGGCTTGAGCGCCGGGCATAGTCCCGAGTCGCTCAAGGTGGGTGTCCACGCGATGGGCTTCGTCGGCGAGACCGATCAGGCGGCCAAGGACGCGTTCTTTCCCGGCTGGGCGCATCTGACGGGGCGGATCGGCCGCGAGCGCGGCTGGCCGCCGCCGTCACGCCAGCAGTTCGACGCCATGGCGAGTCCCGAAGGCGCGTTCCTGATCGGCGATCCAAAGACGGTCGCGGCGAAGATGCTTCACGCCAGCGAGGTGCTCGGCGGCGTCTCGCGCATCACCTTCCAGATGAGCACCGCCTCGCTCGAAACGACTGCGATGAAGCGTTCGATCAAGCTCCTGGGCACCGAGGTCGCGCCGATCGTCCGGGCGGCCACGCGCGAAACCGAGAAGGCGACCTGATGGCTGAAGCGAGCTTGGGGCAGACGATCGCTCCTGCGATTGTTCTGATGGGAGCGGCCGTGGTTGCCGTGCCGCTGTTCCGACGGCTCGGCCTCGGATCGGTCCTCGGTTACTTCGCCGCTGGCGTGCTGGTGGGCCCATCGGGGCTCGGCCCGTTCACCGACGCCCAGTCCACCCTGCATTTCTCGGAGCTCGGGGTGGTGATGTTCCTGTTCGTGATCGGACTGGAGCTGCGTCCGCCCAAGCTCTGGGCCATGCGTGGCCAGATCTTCGGGCTGGGGCTTGCCCAGGTCGCAGGCGCGATCGCGGCCCTCGCGCTGACGGGCGCGGTGGGGTTCGGGCTACCCGGTCCGGTCGCCTTCATCGCCGGGGCGGGCTTCGTCCTGTCCTCGACCGCTGTCATCATGTCGGTGCTGCAGGACCGCGGCGAGATGTCGAGCGCGGAGGGCCAGAAATCGGTTGCGATCCTCCTGTTCGAGGATCTGATGATCGTGCCACTTCTGGCGGTGGTCGCCTTTCTGTCGCCCCTCTCAGACGGCCAAGCGGGATGGACCGCCGTTCTTGTAGCGGGGGCTGCTCTGTCGGCGCTGCTGGTGGTGTCGCGCTGGGCTCTGAACCCGTTCTTCGCCCTGTTGGCGCGGGCGCGAGCCCGTGAAGTGCTGACGGCGGGGGCGCTGCTGGTCGTTCTCGGGGCGGCGCTACTCATGGAGGTCGCCGGGCTCTCCATGGCGATGGGCGCTTTCCTCGCCGGGGTGATGCTGTCGAGTTCGAGCTATCGGAACCAGATCGAAAGCGACATCGAGCCGTTCCGTGGCCTGCTCATGGGGCTGTTCTTCCTGGCCGTCGGCATGTCGCTCGACCTCACCGTCGTCGCGGCCGAATGGCGGCTTCTGTTGGCCATGCTGGCCGCCTTCACGGTCGGGAAGGGCGTCGTGGTCTATGCGGTTGCCCGGCTGTTCGGTGGCTCCAGCCACCAGGCACTGCACCGAACCTCCATGTTCCTGCAGGGCGGCGAGTTCGCCTTCGTACTCTACGCTGCGGCGACGTCGGGCGGCGTGATCGATGTGCGGGAGAACGCGCTGTTCTCCACCGTCGTGATCCTGTCCATGGCCCTGACCCCCCTGCTCATGATCGCGACTGACAAGCTGCTTCGTGCGCACGCATCGATGGACGGCGTCGACGTCGCCCGCGACCTGAAGGTGCGGATCCTCCTCATCGGCTTCGGCCGCTTCGGCCAGATCGCTTCGCAGACGCTGCTGTCCAGGGGCATCGACCTTGCTGTCATCGACAAGGAGCCCGACCGGATCCGCGACGCGTCTCGATACGGTTTCAAGGTCTACTTCGGCGATGGCGCCCGGCTCGACGTCCTGCGTCAGTCTGGCGCCGGAGTGGCCGATGCGATCATGATCTGCATCGACGATCCCAAGGCCGCGCTGCAGATCGTGGAACTGGCGCAGCACGAATTTCCTCAGGCCAGGCTCCTGGTACGCAGCTACGACCGCGGCCATGCCGTGGATCTGATCCGCGCGGGTGTCGACTATCAGATCCGCGAGACGGTCGAGTCCGCCTACCTGATGGGGGCGGAAGGCCTGCGGACGCTGGGCTTTGCCGATGTCGACATCGAGGAAGCCGCCGAGGACATCCGTCGGCGCGACACGGAGCGGCTGGCCGAGCAGGTCCAGGGTGACGCGATGTCGGGCAGCGACAGGCTCCACATCCAGCCCGTCCCCGAACCGTTAGGCGGAGTGTCGGGTCAGGGCCCCGCGCACAGCTAACGAGCCGCACGGTATTCCGGATTTGACGGGAGCGTGTCGGCTCGCCTTGGGGGGCGGTTCTAGCAACGAGAGCAAGGAGGTCGAAGCTTCGATGCCCACACTTTATTACGGGGACGGTGCCTGCTCGCTGGCGCCTCACATCAAGCTCGAATGCATCAGTCGACCGTACGAAGCGGTCCGGGTGCAGTACGGTTCCGACGAACTGCTCACGGCGAACGCCGCCGGCGCAGTGCCGACCCCTTCTTTCTCATCTCTGATAGAATGCCTCGCCGCGCGTCGGTGACCCTTTTGGCTCGCAAATGGCGCGACCCTGGTCGGTGAACGTCGCGTTGGCGATGGTGTTCCTCCTTCTCGGCTGATCGCCGCCTCAAGGGCTGGTGGACGGGGGGCGCGATTTTGAGTTCCGCACCGCACGCAGATCATCGGCCGCCGCATTCCGCCAGCGTACTTGATTGAGCGTCGAATAGAGCCTCGGGCAGGTCTTCCCTCAGGCGTCCTCCTTGTCCGGACCGGGAGGCGTCTGCTGTCCGCGCCCCTCTGACTCCCGTCTGCACACGCCTCGCGTATGCGTCTCGATCGCGGCGAGCGCTGCGTCTAACGAGCAATATGGCCCCGGCGAGAGTGTCGCCATAGTAACCAAGGCTCGGCCCGACGGAATTACGCGGAAGCTTCCGGACAAGGCCAGCTCGACATGTCCCGCGTTACGGCCGAGCAAGTCGATCAGGTCCCACCTTGTTGAGCTCGACGGCTTGACGATGAGATCCATGAAGGCTCCTCCCTCCAACGGTCGTCTACGGATAACAATCGAACTTCGAACGGGTTGCGCGGACGGTTTTCGGATTTCGGGTTTACGGACGCGGGTAGCGATCGCAGCGGCTATGGGTGGTCGCCGACGGACCATTGCCCTGAGGTGAATCTGAACAAAAACGCTGTCCGTGCGTTCTTCAGCTATCCCATTTTCGCCAACGGAGAGGTCCCATGGATTGGAATCGCGTCGAAGGAAACTGGAAGCAGCTCAAAGGCAAGGTCAAGGAACAGTGGGGCAAACTCACTGACGATGACCTCGACGTGATCGCGGGAAAGCGTGATCAGCTCGAGGGAAAAATCCAGGAGCGATACGGTCTCGCGAAGGATCAGGTTCGGTCGGACGTCGATAACTGGTACGGCCGTCAGACGTGGCAGTAGCCATTGCAGTGAAGAAGGCCCGCCGGCTTGAGCCGACGGGCTTTCAACTTCGATGCGGGTGCGCTGTTGACGTAAGATGGCCGAGCGTTGGCATTCGTTGGTAACGAATCCGAGTCCCCCTCGATCCGTGAAGCTGTCCAGAAGGGCGCCTGCCAACGGTTCACGACTGTCCTGGGCCCGGGGCTGACAGCTCCCACAAAGACCACCTCCATCTCGACATGCGCGAGCGCCCTCGTGGGTTTCGCATTTGTCAGTGGACGGTCGAATGAGCAGCAGCCAGTTCTCGCCGCCCGACCGCTGACCTGCTCGACATCATCTACGACACGCCGGAACGAGAAGCTGGGAGCCTCTTTCCGCTCAGTTCCCGGGCACCTTCAAACACTCGCGCCGTAGTCTTGCTCGGAGTCCCTTCCGGCATCGTGAAGACAAGGCCGTGATGATCCTCGAATGCCCAGAGCGCGGCTGTTGGCTTGGGTCGCGGACGAACGATGCCGTATTTTTTCCCCGGAACCCGACGGCAGGTCCGATCGTTTGAGCCACTGGCTGGGGTTGGGAGGCGAGCCGTGGAGGTCCGCTATGTCTCTGACATTTGAAGCCAAGCCGGTGGACGCACCGGCGACCGCCGCCGGGGATCCGCGCATCCAGAGAATTGCTAGGGCAATGTGTCGCGCCGCGCGGATAGACCCCGACCAGCGAGCCGGAGCTGTCGCGATTTTCAACATACACTGCCATGGCGGACGGTCAGAGAATGATCCGGCATGGACATTGTTTCAGCGTCAGGCTGAACTCTTTGTCGCCATGAATCCGGATGTGGTTGGACCACTCTGAGCATTCACCGAGGCGAATATCACATTGACGACCTCGTCTTGACTCCCGGGTAGGGAAATAGGAACAAAAGAAGAACGTGGCGGCCCGCCCATTTTCATAGGACACCAACAATTGTGCGGCCCGAGCTCGCCATACAGTCTCTGCGCGCCCAGATCGAAAGGATCGAAGGCACGAACCGCCGCGCGAAAGCGGTGCTCCCGTTCGGAATCCCCGAGCTGGACACGCGCCTCCCAGGCGGAGGACTGGCGCTTGGGGCGCTGCATGAAGTGGCTGGCGGTGGAAACGGCGCGATCGACGGTGCCGCCGCCGCGCTGTTCAGCGCCGGAGTCGCTGCCCGCACCCGGGGGAGGGTCCTGTGGTGCATCACGCGGCCGGACCTCTTCGCGCCTGCCCTCGCACAAGCCGGACTGGGCGCCGATCGGGTGATCTATGTGGAAGCCTGCGACGACAAGACCGTGCTTTCCTGCATGGAGGAAGGGCTGCGGCACGGCGGACTTGGCTCCGTCGTCGGGGAAGTCGCCCGCCTGTCCATGACCGCCTCTCGTCGGCTGCAACTGGCCGCGGAGGGGACGGGCTCGATCGGGATCGCCCTTCGCCGTTGGCGGCGTCAGACCGAGGCCGCCGATTTCGGTCAGCCAACGGCCGCGATGACGCGCTGGCGCGTCTCGGTGATGCCGTCCGCAGCGTTGCCGGTTCCCGGCGTGGGGCGGCCTCGCTGGCTGGTCGAGCTCATCCGGGCCCGCGCGGGCGACAGTGCAGATTTCGAGATGGAGGCGTGCGATGACACGGGTTGTCTCGCTCTTCCTGCCGACCTGGTCCACCGACCGGGCGCGGCGGAAGGCTGGCGACGCAGCGCCTCCGCCTGAGGCGCCGCTCGTCCTGATAGGCCGTGACGGAAACAGGCGAGTGGTGCTGGCATCAGATTCCGCGGCTCAGGCTGCCGGTCTCTGCGTTGGCATGCCTGTGACAAAGGCGCAGGTACTCGTTCCGGGTCTGATCGTCGAGGATGCCGATCCGGCCGCTGACGCCGAAGGACTCGATCGGCTGGCTGTCTGGATTCTGGAGCGTATCGCACCGGTCGTCGCACCCGATCCGCCGGACGGCATCGTCATCGACTCGACAGGGGCAGACCATTTGCACGGCGGCGAGAACGCTATGCTCGACGGCGTGATCGGTCGCCTTGCCATGTCGGGGATCGTCGCTCGGGCGGCGATCGCTGATACGTGGGGCGCCGCTCACGCACTGGCTCGTTACAGGACACGTTCGACGATCGTCGCCGCTCCAGGGCATGGACCATCCATCATCGCTCCGTTGCCGCTGGAGGCTCTGCGGCTTCCGTCCTCGGTTAGTGCCGGGCTGCGCACCTTGGGCTTCGGGCGGATCGGTGACTTGCTGGCGCAGCCGCGGGCTCCTCTGGCTCTGCGCTTTGGTCCGGAGATTGGCCGCCGCATCGACCAGGCGCTTGGAGACCTCGCTGAGCCGATCAAGGCCATTCGGCCGCCCGACCTGATCGAGGTTCGCCAAGCCTTCGCCGAACCCATCGGCGCCGCGGAGACGATCGCGCGCTATATCGCCAAGCTCGTCGGGCAACTCTGCGAACGCCTGGAGGAACGTGGGTTCGGCGCACGTCGTCTCGACCTCATCTGCCACCGCGTCGACAATCGCGCTCAGGCAATTCGGGTCGGATTGGCCACGCCGGTTCGCGACGTCAAGCGACTGACCCGGCTCCTCTGCGAGAAGATCGATACGATCGAGCCGGGTTTCGGAATTGAGGTGATGACGCTGGCCGTGACCATCGCCGAACCGCTGGAACGCAAGCAGACCCACAGCTCGCTTGTCGAAGCGAGCTTCCCGGACGTGTCTGACCTGGTCGACACACTGGCGAACCGGGTCGGGGAGCGCGCCGTCTATCGTCTGGCTCCGGTCGCAAGCGACGTGCCTGAACGTTCCGTCTGCCGAATCCCGGCCATGGCGGCCGAGACGGGGGCGAGTTGGCCGGGTCATTGGCCGCGGCCATCCCGTCTGTTGCCTCAACCCGAACCGGTCGAGACCATGGCGCTGCTGCCTGACCAGCCCCCGGTTTGGTTCACCTGGCGGGGAATCCGTCGACGGGTGAAGCGCGCCGACGGTCCCGAGCGCGTTTTCGGCGAATGGTGGAAGCGCGATGCCGAGCTGGCCGCGGTTCGCGACTATTTCCGGGTCGAGGATGATGCAGGCGAGCGCTACTGGCTCTATCGGGCCGGGGACGGTGAGCACGCCGCGACCGGCTCCCATCGCTGGTTTCTGCACGGGGTGTTCGGATGACCCGCCCGCGCTACGCCGAGCTTCAGGTCACTTCGCATTTCAGTTTCCTGCGCGGGGCCTCTTCGTGTGAGCAACTGTTCGCACAGGCCGCCACGGCTGGCATAGATGCAGTGGCGGTTGTCGATCGCAATTCCCTGGCGGGGATCGTCCGCGCTCATGAGGCGGCCAAGGCAACCGGTGTCCGCCTCGTCATCGGCTGCCGCCTTGACCTCGTCGACGGCATGTCGATGCTCGTCTACCCGACTGACCGACCGGCGTATTCGCGTCTCTGTCGGCTGCTCTCGCTCGGCAAGAAACGTGGCGGCAAGGCGAAGTGCCATCTCGAGTGGCCTGATCTTGTCGCCTATGGCGAGGGTCTGATCGCCGTCCTCGTGCCCGATCAGGCCGACGAGGAATGTGCCTTACGCCTTCGGCGCCTTCGCGATGCGTTCGGCAACCGTGCCTATCTCGCGCTGACGCTGCGCCGACGTCCGAACGACCAGCTTCGGCTTCACGAGTTGTCGAACCTCGCGGCCCGGATGGGCGTGCCGACCGTCGTCACTAACGACGTGCTGTTCCATGAGCCCGCGCGGCGCATTCTCCAGGACGTGGTGACATGCATCCGTCACAACGTCAGGATCGACGCCCTCGGCGGCCGGCGTGAACGGCATGCCGATCGCTACATCAAGCCGCCGGAAGAGATGCATCGGCTGTTCAGCAGCTACCACGAGGCGTTGGCGCGGACTCTACAGATTGCTGATCGATGCCGCTTTTCGCTTGGTGAGCTGGCCTATCAGTATCCGGAGGAGCGAGACGATCCGGCGCTCACACCCCAGCAGACCCTGGACAAACTGACCTGGGAAGGCGCCGCCGAACGCTATCCTGAAGGCATTCCCGAGAGCGTCGAAGCGGCGCTTCAGCACGAGCTTCGGTTGATCGAGAAGCTGGGCTACGCGCCGTATTTCCTGACGGTGAACTCGATCGTTCGCTTCGCCCGATCGAAGGGCATTCTGTGCCAGGGGCGCGGCTCTGCGGCGAACTCCGCCGTCTGCTACGTGCTCGGCATCACCTCGATCGACCCGGGCCGCAACGATTTGCTGTTCGAGCGCTTCGTGTCCGAGGAGCGCCGAGAGCCACCGGACATCGACGTCGATTTCGAGCATGAGCGGCGCGAGATCGTCATGCAGTGGATTTTCGACACCTATGGTCGCGATCACGCTGCGCTATGCTCGACCGTCATCCGCTATCGCACCAAGGGCGCGCTCCGGGACGTCGGAAAAGCCCTTGGTCTGCCGGAGGATCTGATCGGCACGCTCTCCTCGCAGGTCTGGGCCTGGTCGGAAGAAGGCGTCGAGCCGCGCCATGTCGAAGAACTGAACCTCACCCTCAAGGACCGGCGGCTCCGGCTGACCCTCGATCTCGCACGTCAGCTCATGGGAGCGCCCCGGCATCTCAGCCAGCATCCCGGTGGGTTTGTCCTCACCCATGACCGGCTCGACGATCTCGTTCCGATCGAACCTGCCGCAATGGCCGATCGCCAGGTCATCGAGTGGGACAAGGACGATATCGATGCCCTGAAGTTCATGAAGGTCGACGTGCTGGCGCTTGGCATGCTGACCTGCATGAAGAAGGGGCTCAATCTTCTGGCCGAGCATAAGGGCATCAATCTCGATCTTGCGACCATCCCAGCCGAGGACCCGCGCACCTACGCGATGATCCGCAAGGCCGACACGCTCGGCACCTTTCAGATCGAGAGCCGCGCGCAGATGTCGATGCTGCCAAGGCTGAAACCCCGGACGTTTTATGACCTCGTCGTCCAGGTCGCGATCGTCCGGCCAGGCCCGATCCAGGGAGACATGGTCCACCCGTACCTTCGCCGCCGTGAAGGCCTGGAGCCGGTCCATTATCCAAAGCCAGAACTGGAGAAGGTGCTGGGCAAAACCTTGGGTGTGCCGCTGTTCCAGGAACAGGCCATGCGCGTGGCGATCGAATGCGCCGGCTTTACCCCAGGCGAGGCCGACATGCTCCGGAAGTCGATGGCGACCTTCAAGTTTACCGGAGGCGTATCGTCCTTCAAGAACAAGCTGATCGCGGGCATGGTCGCCAACGGCTACGAGGAGGAGTTCGCCGAGCAGACCTTCAAGCAGCTCGAAGGATTTGGCAGCTATGGCTTCCCGGAAAGCCACGCGGCCTCATTCGCCCTGATTGCCTACGCCTCGGCTTGGCTCAAATGCTGGCATCCCGACATCTTCTGCGCCGCACTCCTCAACAGCCAGCCCATGGGCTTCTACGCTCCCGCCCAAATCGTCCGAGACGCTCAAGCACATGGGATCGAGGTTCGTCCCGTCTGCGCCAACGCCTCAAGGTGGGACTGCACGCTGGAGCCGACCCGCGACGACAGCCGCTTCGCGGTCCGGTTGGGTCTGCGCATGGTGAAAGGCCTTGCCAATGCGCATGGCGCGGCCATCGTCACGGCCCGGGCCGATCAGCCCTTTGGCTCCGTGGATGACCTCTGGCGACGTGCCGGTGTTCCTGTGGCTGCGCTCACGCGGATCGCCGAGGCCGATGGCTTCCGCCCGTGCTTTGACCTAGCTCGTCGAGAAGCGCTGTGGGCGATCAAAGGGCTGCGCGATGAGCCGCTACCCCTGTTCGCGGCGGCCTCTGCCCGGCAGAGCGCGATCATCCCCGAAGTGGATGAGCCGACTGTTTCCCTCCGGCAGATGACGGCGGGGAGCGAGGTAGTCGAAGACTACCGCCATGTCAGCCTGTCGCTGCGCAGCCACCCGGTTTCCTTCCTCAGGCGGGATCTACGACGGCGGCGGATCGTTACCTGCGCCGAGGCGATGGAAGCTCGTGATGGCCGTTGGCTCGAGGCTGCCGGGATCGTGCTCGTCCGCCAGCGGCCAGGCAGCGCCAAGGGCGTCATGTTCATCACGCTCGAGGATGAAAGCGGCATCGCCAACCTCGTGGTCTGGCAGAAGGTGTTCGAGCAGAACCGCCG
This sequence comes from Hyphomicrobiales bacterium, assembly GCA_900470095.1. Taxonomy (GTDB): domain Bacteria; phylum Pseudomonadota; class Alphaproteobacteria; order Rhizobiales; family Beijerinckiaceae; genus Allobosea. The sequence continues at coordinate 13,978 of UBZM01000039.1, read as the reverse complement.
CACGATCCTGTCCGCCGGCATGATTGCGGTGCGTGGCCGCGTACAGCGCGAGGGCGAGGTCGTTCATCTGGTCGCGCAGCGGCTGACCGACCTGTCGGCCGAACTCGCCAGCGTTGGGGAACGGGATTCGGCCTTCCCGCTGCCTCATGGCCGGGGGGACGAGTTCCACCACGGCTTGCCGGCGCCGGACCCGCGTGGGCTTCCGCCAAAGGGACTGCGAACGCGCGACATTTACATTCCCGACCTGCATCTCGATACGATCAAGGTGAAGACGCGCGATTTCCGGTGAAGCCAGCGGTGCGACGCCGGAGGAACTTGCGCGGATCGCCGCGGCCTTCGAGGAAGCGTGGAGCGAGGTCGCGCCATCGAGTCATTGAGCGCCTCGGGCCAACGCGAGCGTCTTGCCGCCATCATCACCGCGTTGTGGGCGGCGGACCCTACCGTCGATCTTGTCCTAACGGCTGTCCAGCGGTTCGATGAACCCTCGGCGGCCGGAGGGAATTCGGAGGCGTCAACAGCTCGTGACTGAATGAAATATCGAGATCAATCGGGAACGGCGGGCGGAGCAAGTGGTTTTCCCTATGTGACCGTGCGGTGACCCACATCCTGCGCGGTCACGGCCTAGGGCCTCGCTGACCCCCCGGAGCGGCGGGGCCCACAATCGACCCTTCATCTTGATGAGCCGCAGCCGTTCGATCTGTACTTTCAAGGCAGCAACCGCGGCCTCGCCGCGAACGCCCTTGATGCCTTGGCTTTGGTCAGTGGTGCCGGGGACGCCGTCGAGGATTTCGGCACGCTTTGCCTCAGGGAGGGCGAGCAGATATTCGACCTCGCATTCGTGCCGCCACTCGCCGGAATCGGAGAGAACCTCTCGACCGAAGAGATGGGACCAGACAACGCGGGGAGGGGAGCCGGGCACGGTGAATCTCCAGGGTTGCCCCCATCGACGCAGGCACCGCATCCTGCATGGGCTAAACTCCTAGGGTCGCTCGCTGGTTCCGCCGCCGGAACGATTCCTCCCGGCTGTCGTTCTCTACGCTCGGGGGCGTCGCTCGATGCGCTGCGCCAAAGCCTCACGGCAAGATAGCGATCCGAGTGAGCAACGTGACCAGCTCCGCCTGACGCTTTGTATTCGTCTTGGCGAAGAGGGCGGACAGTTGCGAGCGAACGGTCGTGCGGCTGAGGTGCAGCTTACGGGCGACATCGACCGGCAGATCCCCGCTGGCCAACAGAAGCGCAAGCCGCGTCTCGGCGGTAGTCAGACCAAACATCCGCTGAAGCATGAAGGGATTGGGCCGCAGGTGAGCGTCAAGATCGACCAGCATCACCACGCTGGTACCATCGTGCGGCAGCGCGTCCGCGGCCTGGTTCAGGACGAACGGCGCTTCGTGTTGGTTCCAGATGACGACCCAACACAGTGGACCGAGCGGCGGACGGTGTGGCGCCCGCGCCAACAATCGCATGAAGGCGCTCGTCAGTTGATCAAACTCTTCACCCGAACTGGCCGTGCAGCGCAGAATCAGCCGCGCGGCGGCGTTGGCTTCGACAATCCTGCGGCGGTGCTCGACGACGAGATACCCACATCCGAGGCGGTCGAGCGTGGTCAGGGCGAAAGCGCCTTGATAATTCCTCGGGGAGGCGACGCCTGAATTCCCCTCGTCCCGGTCGGCAGCCACACTCCTGGATATTTCGCCTGGATCAGAGGTCATCGGTTTCACCTTATCCCCCGAGGCATCCTGATCTCGCCTGCCCCCATCTGGACGCACGTGTCTCTAACTTTGGGGACCTTTGAGTGTTCCTTGCCCGGGGGGACGATTTGTCGTGGCCCGGCGTTGTGGACGGTGGTGGAGCAACTGTTGGGTGCACGGGCTCCGTGGCGATGCAGGTGCTGCGACTTATAGAGCCCCGACCTGCCGCCGCCGAGGAGGTTGCGGTAATGCCTCGGCAAGCGGTTGAACGTCGTGCCAGGGCGCTCTCCAGGCAACTTGTCGAACTTGAACCTTCGCCAGAGGAAGCCGATGACGCAAACCCAGAAGAAGATCCTGCCGAGGAAGGGCCCGCAACAAGACCATCCTTTTGAGCTCCTCACTTCGGAACGTGCGGAACCTGCCGACGTTGATGCCGCCTTGGCAATCCTCGATCGCGCGCGGGATGGTCCTCTTGATGAGGGGGACGAAATCTTCGAAGACGGGCGCGCCCCGGTATGAGGTGAACTGGGCTGCCGGGCACCCCTTCGTGATCGTTACTCGGCTGCCTGAGCCGTCGGAACCCGCATGTGCCTGAGGACTGAGGTATCCCGAGATCCTCCTTGCCGGGAAGGCGAGGAGGGTGGCGATAGCGAGCGGTGGCGCCCCTTGCCCGGGCGACGGGGGCTCGGATTGGACACTCCGGCAGAGCGCGAGGCCTCGGTCGATCCCACCTTCCATGCGGGCCGGGAGGTTGCTGAGAGGCATGGGATCAAAGGGCCCGGAGCCTCGAACGACATTCACGCCTTGAGGCCGCGATATGGCCACTCCGCCTCATCACGTCGGTCGTTCAGACAGTGACCAGTGAACACATGGCGGCCGATGGAACGGTTGGTAGGCCGTCGTCATTGAGCAAATGGCCGCTGCTTCGGTATGGCTGCCAGAAAAAGATCATTCCTGCTGGAACCCTTACCTCCCGAGCCTGTTTGCCTCTCGGGGCACGGTGGTCGGTATTCGGTTTGCCCGACCTGAACTCGTATGAGGAGGCAAACCGATGCGCGCATTATGCTGGCACGGCAAGGGCGACGTTCGCGTCGATACAGTTCCGGATCCGCGCATCGAGCATCCCCGCGATGCTGTGATCAAGATCACCTGCTGCGCCATTTGTGGCTCCGATCTACATCTTCTCGACGGCTATCAGCCGACAATGGAGAGCGGCGACATTCTCGGCCACGAGAACATGGGCGAGGTGATTGAGCTTGGTTCTGAAGTCACCAATCTGAAGATAGGCGACCGCGTCGTCGTGCCCTTCACCATCAGTTGCGGCGACTGTTGGTTTTGCCGGCAGGGCATGTTCTCTGCCTGCGATCGGACGAATCCGAATGCCAAGATGGCGGCGAAGGCGATGGGCCAGTCCCCCGCAGGATTGTTCGGGTTCAGCCATATGCTGGGAGGGTATAGCGGCGGCCAAGCAGAATATCTGCGCGTGCCCATGGCGGATATCGGCCCGATCAAGGTCCCCGACAATGTTTCGGACGAGCAGGCCCTGTTCCTCTCCGACATTTTCCCGACCGGCTATATGGCCGCCGAGAACGCTCAAATTCGGGACGGCGATACCGTCGCGATCTGGGGTTGCGGGCCGGTCGGCCAGTTTGCGATCCGCTCGGCGTTCATGTTGGGCGCCGGCCGGGTGATTGCGATCGATGAGGTCTCCGAACGATTGGCGATGGCCGAGGCCGGGGGCGCTGAGACCATCAACTTCTCTAAGTTCGACGTCTACGATGAACTGATGGTGCGAACGAAAGGCCGGGGACCCGACAGTTGCATCGATGCCGTGGGGTGCGAAGCGGCGGGCCACGGCGCTGGGGACGCCATCCTCGATAAGGTCAAGGCGGCGACTTTTCTTGCCACGGACCGGGTCCACGTCCTGCGGGAGGCCATCATGAGCTGTCGCAAGGGGGGAACAATCTCGATCCCGGGCGTCTATGTCGGCATGGCCGACAAGATTCCGATCGGGGCCGCGATGAACAAGGGTCTTACCTTCAAGATGGGCCAGACCCACGTCCAGGCCTATACGAAGCCGCTGCTCGCTAAAATCGAGGCAGGCGAGATCGACCCCAGCTTCGTCATCACGCATCCGGCGAGCCTTGAGGACGCGCCCGAGATGTACAAGAAATTCCGCGACAAGGAGGACGGTGTCATCAAGGTTATTCTGCGGCCAGGACAATGATGGATACGCAAGCCGCGAAGCGGAAAGCACTTGGATCCGATGAGCGTCGTGAACGGCGGCGGCTGCGCAGAGAGAAACAGCGGACAGAGAACATTGGGCGCGCCAAAAAAATGCATGCCGCTCGTTTGGCGGGGACAGTTGCGGAGAGCGGGAATACCTCCTGTTTGGAGGCATGCGTCTATGTCGGCTGCTCGGGATGGTTCTACTGGAAATGGGGTGGACAATTCTACCCGGCGCAGATGCCAACCGCCGAATGGTTCAGCCACTACGCGAAACAGTTCGATACTGTCGAGATCAATGCGTCATTCTATTCGTGGCCAACCGTTGCAAACGTCAGAAGCTGGCTTCGTCAACCTGGCGATCGCAATTTCATCTATACGATCAAAGTATGTGAGCTGATCACTCATATCAAAAGGTTTGAGGGTACCAAGACCCTCGTAAAGGATTTCGGGGCGATAGCCGACATTCTCGGGGAACGAATGGGCTGCTTCCTTTTCCAGCTTCCGCCGAGCTACACGTTCACAAAAGTGAGGCTGAACAGGATTCTGAGCCAGCTCGATCCCGCGCGGCGCAATGTCGTGGAGTTCCGCCACGCGAGCTGGTGGAATGAAACGGTGTACTCGGCTTTTCGTGAGACCGGCACGATCTTCTGCTCATGCAGCGGACCGCGTCTTCCGGACGACCTGGTTCGGACCTCCGATGAAGTCTACCTTCGTCTCCACGGTCCGAAACGATGGTACCGGCATGATTATTCAGACGACGAACTGAAAATCTGGGCCGACAAGATCCGAGCAAGCGGTGCCAGGAGAGCGTGGATCTACTTCAACAACGACTATGAAGGTTTTGCGCCAAAGAATGCTTTTGCAATGCGGCGCTTGCTCGAAAAGCGACTTTCACACGACCAACCGCTTGTTGCGGTCCAGCGTGGCTGCAAGGCACTGGATGCGTAGTCCCGTGCCGGAGTCGGGATTCCCACCGTTACCTCGTCGCGTAGTGCACGATGATCCACGCGAGGCCAACCAGTAACAGGCCGCCGATGAGCACAGCAAGAACCGCGCGCCCGAGAAAACCCTGTCGCCCCTCGACTGGGGTCTCCGCGGCGGGATGTGCATTCGAATGGTCTTCCGCGCGCAGGGGCGTTATCGCCTGCCCCCGGCGTTTCACTTTGCCGATGAGCCCGTTCCGCAGTTTTGCTGGCATCATTGTTCGATGGGTCGCCCATATTCGAGATCTCCGATGGTTTCCCAGAGCCCACGCCCACAGAATGTGCCGCGATGCTCTTGCAAGGGGAGATGGTTGGCTCGCCCCGATGTTCCCGAGGGATGCGCCTGACCGAGAGTTCTTCACCACCCAAGGGCAGTCCCGGCATCACCGCTAGTCGGTTTTCCCGGTGTTTCTAAGCTGCTGTGGAGCAAAGGGGCGGCTCCAGAAGCGTGAACCACGCAGACCGAAGCGCCAGGGCCGCTCGGGCGCTTTGGAAATGCCTATGCGAGTGCCGCTCACCATTGAGGGCCTTTCACTGGGGCCTCGAACGAAGAAAGGAGGTTCCCTCAAACTCAGGCCGTTGTGCACATCGGTTATTCCAAGCGCCCTTGCGAGCCGCCCGGGTCCCGAGCAGAGATTTCTCTCCGTCCCTCGCCGCATGATCATCTTATCGATGCCGACCTCCGGGGCTATCGCGCGGATCAAAACGGCACCATTTCCCTCCGCCACGACATTGAAACACCAATGCAAGCCGTAGGAGCGGTAGACATAGGCGTGCCCGGAATCCCCAAACATCGTTGCGTTGGCGGGAGTGCGGCCGCGATAGCTGTGTGATGCGGGATCGTCACGAAGATAGGCCTCGGTTTCGACGATCGTGCCACCCACACCGTCAACAAGGAGCAGCGCTCCGATCAGCCCTTTCGCAAGCTCGACGGCGTCCGCGCATCGAAGGAGGCAGGCGAATGAGGCATCTGGACTCGTCAGGGCCCTTTGCATCACTGGTACGTCGCCAGCAGCCGCCAGCATGTTAGAAGAGAACAGGGGGCCTTACCCATCGATCACGTGCCGAATGCTCATCGATAAAGAGAGCGAAGTGTGCTCAGTTCGGCCGCATGACCGATTTGAGGTTCATGAACTCGTGAAGACCCTGAGCTCCGAGTTCTCGGCCGTGACCAGACGTCTTCATGCCGCCGAATGGCACCTCGGGCGAGGAGGCGAGCATCTGGTTGATCGCGGTCATGCCGGCCTCGACGTCGCGCACGAACCGCTCCTGTTCCCCGACATCACTCGTCCAGACGGACGAGCCCAATCCATAGGGAATGGCATTGGCGATCCGGATCGCGTCGTCGATGTCCTCAGCCCTGAACAACATCGCAATGGGGCCGAAGATCTCCTCTCTCATGAGATCTCCATCGAGCGGTACGTCGACCAATATCCCCGCTGACATATAGGCGCCTTTGCCGGGCAGCGCCTCGCCGCCGAACAGAAGCTTGGCGCCCGCCGCCTTCGCCGCGGCGAGCTGGCCGAGGACCGTCTCGCGTTGCTCCAAGCTCGACAGCGGGCCCATGTTTGACGCCGCGTCCATCGGGTCCCCCGCCTTCACGGCCTGCATCGCCGCAGAGAACTTCTCGCGGAATGTCTCGTAGATGTCGGCATGGACGATCATCCGCTTGCCGCAAATGCACGACTGGCCACTGTTCTGGATGCGGGCCGTCACGGCCTGTTTCACCGCCGCGTCGAGATCGGCCGACGGCATGACGATGAAGGGGTCGGAACCGCCGAGTTCGAGTACGACCTTCTTCAGCGCCGCGCCGGCCTGCTCGGCCACGGCCCGCCCGGCAGCCTCGCTACCCGTCAGCGTAACCGCGACGATGCGATCATCCGCGATCAGGCTGGCGACGGCGGAGGACTTGATGGCAAGGTTCTGAAACAAGCCATCAGGCGCGCCGGCGGCGATGGCCATCTCCTCCATCAGCCCGGCGACGCCCTGGACGATGCTCGCGTGCTTTAGCAAGGCGACATTGCCCGCCAGGATCGTTGGCGCAAGGAAGCGGACGGCCTGCCAGTAGGGGAAGTTCCAAGGCATGATCGCCAGGACAGGGCCCTGCGGCAGGTAGCGCACCTCCGCGCGGCCGCCGCTCGCCATGGCGATTTCGGTCGGCTTGAGCATCGCGGGGCCGTTCTGCGCGTAGTGACGGAAGGCCGCGGCGCTCTTCTGCACCTCGGCAATGGCCGATGCATGGGTCTTGCCCATCTCCCGAACAGCCATCACAGCAAGTTTTTCGCTGTTCGCCTCGTAGTGCTCGGCGATCTTTTCCAGCAATGCGGCGCGCTCCGCGATCGGCCTCGCACGCCAGTGCCGAAAGGCCGCCTCCGCCTTGGCGATCTTGCTCTCCAGCTCCGGGGCGGTCAGTTCGGGATAGGTAGCGATCTCGTCGCCGGTTGCAGGATTGACGCTGCGAAACATGTTGGCTCCTTCGTAATTGTGCTTCTCGCTCAGAAGAGGGGGCGCGCTAATCGGATCGGGAAGAATTCACACTCCCGCGCGGGCCGCTCCGTCATCCTCGACGAAGCCTCCCGGACGGGCGGGTAGACCTCCGTCCCGACGATCCGGCCAGCTCGTACGGCATGCAGCTCGACGTTGAGCGCTTCCGCTCCGTTGCCGCCTCGTTGAAGGCGGTCTCGCCAGCTTCGCCACCGGCCCCTTCGGAGAACAAAACAACCAAGCGATGGTTCCTGCCGATTCCGTCAGTCCTGTCCGAACTCAACGCCTAGCCGGAGGTTCTCCCGGGTGCCGACCTCGTGATCGGATTCTCCGGGCGCCATCACTGGCTCGGAGCTCGTGCCGCGGAACGAATCTTCCGGGGCCGCGTTCTCTGCCCGTGGTGGAGTAGCTGTTGTGTGCGCGCGTCGTATCTTGCGGACCGGACCAGGTTTCTCAACTCTGAAGAGCGGAGTCGTCAGCAGGCCGCCAGATCCGCGCCAACCGAGCCTCCTGAGGACCCGATGCCCGACAGGGTGGAGCCCTGCGTGGCCAAGCTCGCGACCAGGCCGCCAGAGGGCGATAACTGGACCTATGAGGTCAAATGGGACGGGTACCGCATCTCCATCCATATCCAGCCAGGCAAGGTTCGAATCCTGACCCGCGGCGGTCATGACTGGACCCATCGATTCCCGACCATAGCCGAGGCAACAAAGGTTCTGCGGGTCTATAGCGCCATCCTGGACGGCGAGGCTGTCGTTCTGGATGAGCAAGGCCGGTCGGATTTCTCGGCCCTTAGGACGCGCTCGGCGGCCGTGGCGGAAAACGCAACGCTGGTCTCGCGGTGATGTTCGCGTTTGATACCCTGTACCTCAATGGCCAAGATCTTCGGAGCATGTCCCTGACCGAGCGCCGCAACTTACTGGCCCCGGTGATCCAGGGCGCCGCTCCGGGGATCATGCTCAGCGAAGAGGTTGACGCCGATGGCGACGCCTTCCTGACCCTGGCCTGCAAGCTGGGCCTCGAGGGGATCATCGCGAAGCGCCGGGATGCGCCGTACCGATCCGGTCGGGGCGGCGAGTGGCGGAAGATCAAATGCGTCCAGTCGGAAGGGTTCTTCATCATCGGCTATGAGCCGTCGCCGTCTGCGTTGGGCGGTATCGGCCGGCTTATGCTCGCCGCCTGGAAGCGCAACCGGATGACCTATGTCGGCGGCGTAGGGACCGGGTTTACCGATCGCACTGCGACCGCGCTGCGAAAGCAGCTCGACGCGCTCCTGATCGATAAGCCTGCGCTGAAACTGACGAGAAAGAGGACGCGCTGGGTGTCGCCGTCACTGGTGGCGGAGATCGAATTCCGCGGCTGGACCAACGACCAGAAACTGCGGCACGCGTCGTAAAAGGGGCTGCGCGACGTCGCCGATGCGGCGGCTGTTCTCAGCCTGGATGAGGAGTAGCGCCGGTCGTTCCAAGGGAACTGCGGGGCGCCTATTTGCGTTCTGGCGATCAGGAGCGCGGAATGTACCATGTCGATGCACTGGTTCAGCCCGCCGGTTGTCGTTCAAGCCGACCGGCCTGAAGTGACCTATTCTGTCACCCACGTCGAGCGAGCTGCGGAGTTCTTGCTTGCCTGGAAAGCGCTAGGCGCGGGCCCGAAGTGGCAGGACGCTGTGCGCGCCTGCACTGCTGTGCTCAACGGCGGCGGGACCGTCGGCGATGCGCGGGAGGCGTTCGAGGAGGCAGCGCGGGAGTGTGGCCGCCTCGTTGCCTAGCAGAGGCACACGCGCTCGACCGCGCCGAAGACATCCGGAGACGTGCGGGAGAGTCATCCACCGTTCATCCCCTCCCGCTCCTCGTAGGCCGCGATTGCGGCCTTGAGCATGTTAGTTCGAGAGCCTCGACCGAATTCGGCTTCGTATCCTCGATCTCGCCGATGCGCTGAAGCGCAAATCGGTAATCCTCATGGCAGGTAAGGGAGACGGTCGGCGTTTCCGGTTTGAGTTGGGGAACCGCGGTCATCGGATTTCTCCTTCCGTGGCTGATGCCAGAAATTTATCGCGACGCGTACCGGTTTCAATAGGATTTCGCGCGCTCTTCAACGTGCAGTCGCTCCCCTCCGAATGCCGCCGCGACGGCATCGGCATCGACAGCCCCGTGGCGCAAAACCGGCCATAGGACCGACCGCCTATTGAATACGGGCGCGACCGCCAATCGCGATCTTTTCGACACCATTCCAGCATCGCATCCCGGGAAGCGCCCGAGGCCCGTCCCGGGCACCAGGATCTGAACCCGATGGAGCGGGGGCCGTCGATGTTCGCGCGGGGATCTCGCATTTGGGGCGGCTCATCTCAGGCGGCCCTGATGCCTTCCTCGAATTCCTCGGGTATCGCGCCGTGGCGGGCGAGAACCTCGATCGAGCTGACCTCGCTGGTCTCGTCATCGGCGACGACATGGATGACGGCAACGCCTTCCGCCCGGCTTGCCAACCGCTCCGCATCGCGCAACGCATGGTGTTTGGTCTTGGCGGGCGTCTTGTTGCCCGGCACCAGCCGTTTCCGGCGGGTCACGAATTCTTGGATGATGAAGGTACTGACGATCATGGCTTGACTCCCTGTGTCGCTTGGATGTTCTATTTCTGTTCTCGTTTGAGGGCGAGTCAAATGTCAGCATCCGATGCCGAGGAAGCGACAACTCTGCCGTCAAAATCGACGGACCCGATGCACTACCCGCGGGTCGTGATCAGGCGAAGGGCGCCCAACAATCTTGGGCGGGTCGGCAGTGATCGATGGCGGCAAAGGTGAACTGCTACCGAGTAGAAGAAGCAGTCACCACGAAGAGTTGGAGGCGGCGATGAGTGAATGGCCGTATCAGGTTGAGATCGCGACGTTCGGCGAGCGTGGCATCTGTTTCAGCCGGTTCGCCGAATGGTGCGCGGACCACAACGCGCCGTTCAAAACCTATGACGGGCTGCGCAGCGATGACGGCATCCGGGTCGCCTTCAAGACGTCTGTCCGTGCGCTCGAGTTCCAGGCAGAGTTCGGCGGCGAGATCGTTCCCCCGGCTGAGCTCGAAAGGGCGAGCGAGGACGACGCCTTCCTCGACGAAGACTTCCGGCTGATGACACGCGAGATCTTTGGCGATGAGAACGACCAAGGGGAGGGGGGTGACGGCGAATTGCACCCGAACTAACCTCGGCGCATTTGCAATCTCTACAGCTTCACGCGCAGCGTCGACGCCATGCGTCAGCTCTTTGCCAAGCCCTTCAATGTTCCCGTCACCAACTTGCCGCCGCAACAGGGGATTTTTCCCGACTATCCCGCGCCGATCATCCGCAATGTCGCGGGGGTGGATCAGCCGGAACTGGCGATGGTGCGCTGGGGGATGCCGTCATCCCGAAAGGCGCAGCTCGATGCCGCAACTAAGCGGGCCGACAAGCTGCGCGCCAAGGGCAAGGACGTCGATTTCGACCAGCTCCTGCGCATGGAACCCGATAGCGGCACGACAGATGTCCGCAATACCTGGAGCGCCCACTGGAAACGCTGGCTCGGTGTCGACAACCGTTGCCTGGTGCCCTTCACGGCCTTCAGCGAATTCAACCGCGAGGCCGGCGGCGATGTCTGGTTTGCACTCGACGAGGACCGCCCGCTCGCCTTCTTCGCCGGGATCTGGGCGCCGCAATGGACGAGCGTCCGCAAGGTGAAGACCGGCGAAGAGACGATCGACGTGTTCGCCTTCCTCACCACGGAGCCGAACGCCGAGGTGCAGCCGATCCATCCGAAGGCAATGCCGGTGATTCTGACCAATCCGGTCGACTTGGATCTCTGGATGTCGTCACCTTGGGAAATCGCGAAGGGCCTTCAAAGACCGCTGCCGGATGGAGCGTTGCAGATCGTCTCGCGGGGGGAGAAGAAGGACCCTCCGGAGCCGAAGGCGGATCTGGAGCCCTTGCAGGCGGCGCTGCTGTGATTGAAAGGCGTCCTATCATCGGGAACTGGAGTACTCGCCGCCCCGCCGCCCTCATTGGCGCGAAAGCGACAGCAGGGTAGCTCCCGCCTTCCCGAAGCCTGCGATCGGGCTCACACTCCCTAAAAATGCGGAATTAGGCAGTAAAGGCCACCTGAGGCCTAGGTTCCAGGCTTCTCGGTGTTTCCGAAAATTTCGGTGACGCGTTGAAGGCGCCGTCCTCATCGGCTCCTGGGCCCGCCGGGACATTGCGCATTACCGGACGTTCCGAAAGTCGCGGGCGGGTGGCTTGCTGACGTTCCTCCAGGTCGACTGAAGGGGCCTGGGTCGCGCCAATAGCGGAACTTGGCGCGCTGCCCGGAACCGGACATTCACAGTTCCGCGTGGGCGGCCTCGGTCGCGACGACAGACACATTGCCGAACCAAGACGCCGGCGAAGCCGACATTATGCCGCCATCTGCCGCCGATGCGTCGGGCGATCCTGCTGAAATGGCATCGCGCACGTTCCTTGCCCGTTTCGTGCAGGGCGGCGCGACGCCAACTTCAACCAACGCGCTACCGTCGGAACGTCACAAACTGCGTTCGCCCATGCGCCTGGCGGCCGAGCCGACCACCAGCCAGCGGCGAGAGCTGTCCACAGTCAGCGTGGCCATTCTTGCCTCGCATCATGTGTCTGGGCTGATGCGAAATGGCTGTGCCGCACAGCACCTTTGCGCCAAACCGGCAGGAGCATGGAGACCCGCTCGCGGTAACGCCGGTAGTCGTCGCCGAAGAGTGCGATCAGATCGCGCTCCTCCAGCATGATGCCGACCAGGATGTAGGCGGTCGTCACTGCCGCGAAGAGCAGATGGCCCTGGCTCATGACGGGCGCCGCCCAGAAGGCAATGATGAAGCCGAGATAGATCGGATGCCGAACGAGCCTGTAGAGGCCTGGCGTCCGGAACTCGGCCGCGGGCATGCCGCGCCCTGAAAACCGCATGAACACCTGCTTCAGTCCAAACAGCTCGAAATGGCTGATCATGAAGGTCGAGAGCAGGACGAACAGCCAGCCGAACAGGGACAGCGCGGTCAGAGCGGTCGACAGCGTCGGGTCGGTCACGCTCCAGACGAGCTGCGGCAAAGGCCGCCACTGCCATAGCAAGAGCGCCAGGGCAGCCGTCGCGAGCAGCACATAGGTTGGCCGCTCCAGCGCCGGATCGATCCAGCCGAGCCACCAGCGCTTGAACCATGGACGAGCCATCACGCTATGCTGGATCGCGAAAAGCGACAGCAATGCGAGGTCGAGGAGGACAGCCTGCACCACCGACATTGCCGGTCCGTCATCGATCCCCTTCGGCACGAAAAGCCCGCCGACGAAGCCGATCGCATAGATGAAGGTTACGAAGAAGAAGGCGTATGACAGAAGGCCATAAAGAAGGATCGTGGCCTTGCGCATGGCGAGTACCCCGGTTGGTGCGATGAACCGCGTGGTCGACCGGCGGCGCGGTACGGCTCGGTCGAAGACTTCGATGCGGCGCGATCCTCTGCGCAGCTCTGTCAGGTGACTGTGACGGACATCACAGTCACCGGTGGCATCCTCGCCATTCCTGTCTTCAGGTTTTCGCCAGTGCCTTCGCTTCCGGTTTCAAGCGTGCGGCGAAAGCTGATGCAAAGACGATGGCCGTTGCAGAAGGATTATCTGCTCGGAGCCGCAGCTGGACACTGAGACTTGCCTTGGGTCGGATCGCAGGACCCGGGCCCAAGGCCTTCTAACTGAAGCCTTGCCGACGGAGGCCTGCCATTCGCCAGGCCCGTGTCCCGGCGCGAGCAAATGATGCTCGCCGGTCGGCCCGCTCGTTGGACGTCCTGGCAGCAGACCTTCCGGGCGTCGGCGATGGGCCAACTCCGGAAGCTCTTCCTTCCTGCAATCGAGGTGCTCATCGCTCCCCAGCACGACGACCGAGTGAGCTCTGCACGTTCCGCTAGCAGGTCCGACATAAGGGACGCGAGGGGGCCGGCGAGACACAGATCAACCAGCCGGTTGCGAACCAGGGACAGGTTTCACTTCAGAGCGAATCAATCGCCGAAGTGGCGCCCTTGCAGGGAGCATTGCATTGCCCTCCGTCGCTAGAACCCAGCTTCTCGGTATGGTTGAAAGCGAAGCGCCGCCCGGTGGGGGCCGGGCGGCGCTTATTGGATTGCGGAACTTTTCCTACAATCGCGGCAACACTATGCCTCGCTTTTCACATCCCACGGTGTGCCGTTTGAGCCACGGCAACCGGTTGTTCGCGCCCGATTGGCGCGTTTCCGCTTGTTGCTCCCCCGCATTTGCGCAAGCCTGACTTGCCGCGTGGAGGAGTTGCGCATGGAAGCGCAGTCAAAATCGTCCGACGAGACATTTACCCGTTGTCATGTGGTACTGATCCGGGCGGCGATCGTCGTTGTAATCGCTGCGGCGACCGTGCTCCCTCTTATCAGGTGAGCGCCCGTGTGGAGGCTCTCGGCTATCCGCCCGGGTAGTGGCAGTGCGTTTCAGCTTCGGACCACGTCACACGCGGCGCAGCGGCCGTTGGATCTACGATGGACGAACTATCGATCCCAGTGGTCCGAGCCGACGATGCGCGGCAGGGTCTCGAACTGGTGGAACGGCGGAGGC
>UBZM01000005.1 GCA_900470095.1 Hyphomicrobiales bacterium | reverse complement strand
TCGACGATCCGGCCGCGATACATCACCGCGATCTGGTCGCAGAACTCGGCGACCAGATCGAGATTATGCGAGATGAACAGCAGGGCGATCCCGAATGTCGCGCTGATGTCGCGCAGCAGCGCGACCACCTGGGCCTGAACGGTGACGTCGAGCGCGGTCGTCGGCTCGTCTGCGATCAGCAGGCGCGGCCGGCAGGCGATGGCCATCGCGATCAGCACGCGCTGGCGCATGCCGCCGCTGAGCTCATGGGGATATTGGCCGCTCCGGCGGCGCGGGTCGTCGATACCGACCTTGCCGAGAAGCTGTTCAGCCTCCGACCGGGCCGCCCCGGGGCCAGGATCGTCATGGCTGCGAATGGCGTCGACAAGCTGCCGGCCGATCGTGAAGGCGGGATTGAGGGCGGTCATCGGATCCTGGAAGATCATGGCCACCTTGCGGCCACGCAGGTCGCGACACGCGCTCTCGGGAATGGACGTGATGTCCTGCCCTTCGAGGCCCATCGCGCCACCCACGACCCGGCCCGAGCGTCCAAGCAGGTGCATGATCGCAAGCGCGGTGACGCTCTTGCCCGAGCCGGACTCGCCGACGATCGCGAGTTTCTCGCCGGCCCGCACCTGGAGGGTGACGCCGTGGACGACCGTCCGGGCCGCGGCGCCCTGGCCAAAGGCGACGGACAGGTCATTCAGGGACAAAACGGGCGCGCTCATTGTGCCGGTCCCCCGTCACGCCGGCGGGGATCGAGTACCGTCCGGAGCGCGTCGCCGACCAGGTTGAAGCCGATCACGGTGAGGAAGATCGCCAGGCCTGGCCAGGTCGCGACCCACCATTCATCGGAGAAGGCGAGCGAGCGCGCATCGGCCAGCATTCCGCCCCAGCTCGGGGTCGGTGGCTGCACGCCGAGGCCGATGAAGCTCAGCGATGCTTCGATGATGATGCCGATGCCGATCAGCACGCTCGCCTGGACGAAAATCGGCGAGAGGATGTTGGGCAGGATGTCGCTGGCCATGATGGACCAGGCCCCCGCGCCTTGCAGGCGCCGCGCTGCTACATAATCCGCCTTGGCCTCGGCCAGGGCCAGGCCATGGGAGACGCGCGCCAGCCCGGGGATGAAGAGCAGGCCGACAAGGAGAATGATCTTGGCTTCGTTGGGGAGCTCCAGCGGCCCCAGCTGCACCGACCCGGTGCCGAAAATGCCGACGATCGCGATCGCCCAGACGAGCAGCGGAATCGCCGCGAAGATATCCATCAGGCCGAGCAGGACGGTTTCGACGAGCGTGCCGCTGTAATATCCGGAGAGGATGCCGACCAAGAGCCCGCCGGAGAGGCCGATCGCGACAGTCAGTACGCCGATCATCAGGGATCCACGCGCGCCCCAGACGAGCCGGGCGAGGATATCGCGGCCGACCTCGTCGGTGCCCAGGAGGAATGACGGCCCCGGAGGCTCCAGCCGATGTTCCATCATCAGATCGAGGGGATCATGCAGAGGGAGCCAGGGAGCGAGAAGCGCAGCCAGGACGACGAAGCCGACGATGACCAACCCGACCAGGCCGATGCGCGTCTGAGCAAGGCGGCGCATCGTGCCGGTGAGCCCGGACAGCCGGGGGACGGCGCGGATGCCGGCGGCCGATGCCATTGGCGCAGTTACTGTCGAACGCGCGACGTCAAGCATGTCTCAGCCTCGGGTTGATCAGCCGCTGGATGAGATCGGCAGCGAGATTCGAGAGGATGAACATCACCGTGACGACCAGGACGGTGGCCTGGATCATCGGATAGTCGCGCTGCGTGATGGCGGTCAGCAGGGCCCGCGAAAGACCCGGTATGTTGAAGACCAGCTCGATGATGATCGCCCAGCCGAACATGTAGCCGAACGACATGCCGGCGACGCTGACGAAGGGTGGAAGCGCGTTCTTCACCACGTAGCGTGCGACCAGACTTCGCCTCAGGCCGAGCGCATGCGCGGTACGGACATAGTCCTGGCCCAGGATCTCGATGACGGAGGCGCGCATCAGGCGGCTGAGCGCACCGATATAGTAGAGCGCGATCGAAAGGGCCGGCAGCACCAGGGAGGCGAGATGGGCGTGCCAGCCTTCCGCCAGCGGCGTGATCCCGATCGGCGGCACCCAGCCGAGCCTGACGGCAAAGACGCGTATCAGGATGAGGGCGAGCCAGAACCCCGGAACCGACACCGCCATCAGGGACAGCACCCGGATCAGATGGTCCGGCCAGCGATCTTCCGTCAGCCCGGCGATCAGGCCGAGCGGAATCGCGCCGGCCAGCGTCAGGAGAAAGGTCGCCACCACCAGCTCGACGGTGACCGGCAGGCTCTCGCGCAGCTCGATATCGATCGAGCGGCCGGTGATGTAGGAAGTGCCGAACCCTGAGCGGGGAAGCTGCGCGACCCATGCCGCGTATTGGGCGGGCAGAGCGCGGTCGAGGCCGCGATCGCGCTCGAACTCATGGATCTGCTCGACGGTGGCGTCAGTGCCGAGCACGATCCGCGCGGGCGAGAGCGGCGTCAGGCGCGTGAGCGCGAAGAGGAGCGCGCTGACCACGACGAGCACCGCAAGACTGCTGAGTATGCGACTGGCAAACCACATGGTGTCTCGCCTCAGCGCAGGTCGGCGAGGGCCGCGTCGGTCAGGCGCAGCGTGATCCCGGTATTCGGCTCAAAACCCTGCACATTGCTGCGCCAGAGGTTGAAGCTGTGGACCGCGCCGATCCAGGTCGAGGGCGAGTCTGCTGCCAGGATCGCCTGCATATCGGCCAGGATCGGCCCCAGCGACTTTTCGTCGTCGACACGGAAGCTCTCAGTCAGAAGCGCATTGAGCCGCTCGTTGCTGTAGCCGGAGCTGCGCGTCATCACCTGGTTCGGCGTATAGATGCCCTGGATGATGAAGGTCGGATCGGACGGGCCGATCACGGCCATGAGCGCGGAGGTCTGGTTGCCGCCAAAGACCTGCTCGATGAGCTGGCCGGTCTCAAGCGGCTGGAGTTTGACCTTGATACCGAGCCGGGCCAGCGATGCCTGGATGAACAGGGCCGCGTCCGCGACGTCCAGCAGATAACCCTGCGACGAATACAGCAACTCGAATTCGGCCCCGGAGGCATAACGGGATTTGGCGAGATGAGCCTTCGCTTTTTCCAGGTTGAAGGCCAGGTCTTCGGCCGCCTTGGCATTGTACCACCAGGCCGAGGCGGGAGCAGGCACTGCCGAGGGCTCGACCAGGCCGTTGAAGATCTTCTCGGCGATGGTCTTGCGATCGGTCGCCAGCGAAACGGCCTTGCGGAAATCAGGGTCGTCGAAGGGTGGCTTTCGGGTGTTATGGATCATCAGCATCATGCTGCCGAGCGCAGGGCGGCTCGCGCCGGTGATGCCCTGCGCCTTGGCCTGCCGCAGACGCAAATAGTCGCGGACGGGCGGCGCACCGATGATGTGGACCGATTTCGACATCAGCGACGCGATACGCGCCGCCTCCTCGGAGACGATCCGCACGCGCAACCGGTCCCAGCCCGGCAGATCCTTGCGCCAGTAATGCGGGTTGCGGCGGAATTCGACGACATCGTTGGACCGCGCGGAGACGAAAATGCCGGGCCCGGTTCCGAGGCCCTCCGGCC
Source organism: Hyphomicrobiales bacterium (assembly GCA_900470095.1). Classification (GTDB taxonomy): domain Bacteria; phylum Pseudomonadota; class Alphaproteobacteria; order Rhizobiales; family Beijerinckiaceae; genus Allobosea. Next base: position 361,237 of record UBZM01000005.1, on the reverse strand, counting down.
TCTGCTGGAAGATCTCGTTGCCGTATTTCTCGCGGCTCCCGGCCGGAAAGATACCCATATATTTGGTCATGTAGTCGAGGAAGGGCCGGAACGGCGCCTTCATCTTGAAGCGCACCTGATGGCGCGACAGAACTTCGACGGATTCGATATTCGTCCAGACCGAGCGCCGCAGCGCCTTGTTGGCCGGGTCGAGAATATAGTCGTAGCTGTACTTGACGTCCTCGGCCGTGAAGGGCTGCCCGTTCTGGAACGCGACGTCGTCCCGAAGTTCAAAGGTATATTCGGTCCGGTCTTCGGAGATCGCAGGCAGCGACTTTGCAAGCAGCGGCCGGCGCCGCCCCTCTCCGTCGATCTCGATCAGGTTCTCGAAGATGAGCTGATTGACCACCATGGCATCGTGGTTGCCCTGGTTGATCGGATCGAAGGTCGATGGGTTCGATGGGATCGCCACGACCAGGGTTCGCTCATCCGCCGCCTGCGCCGTGAAAGGAAGACCAAGCCCCCCGACGACTGCCGCCCCGCCCTGGAGGAAAGCGCGGCGATTGAGAGAGTCATACATCATGGCAATCCCCTCGTGGAAACGTTTCCATCGTTGGTGGAAACGTTTCACCAGAGATCTTACTTGTCAAGTGGCCTGCCTCACGGTTCCGCAAGCCCGCACAAACGGCTAGTGCCCACCACGGGCGGGAGCAGGCAGCCCCGAGCAGCATAGCCAAGGCGAAAATCCACTGCGCAACGACTACGGAACGGTTCAAACCAACCGAGCCAGCTCTCTGAAGACGGCCGCCTTTGGGAGCCCGGCTCGGCTGGAGTTTGCGCCTTGACCTTTCCGACAGATCACAACAGATGGATGTGTGAACGTTTTCATGACGTAACGTTTCGAACGGACAGTTCATGCGTTGCCGGTTCCGGATGGATAGGCCGATTTTGACGTCATGACCTTTGACCGGGATGTGCCCTTCCCTGCAGAATCCCGGCACAGGGTGCGCCTTTCGGAATTGTCGGCATGACGACGCTGCACATCATCCTGCGCGTCAGCCCCCTCCTTGCCATCATCCTGATCGACAGCATCGGCTACACGATCGTCGTGCCGGTCCTTGCCGCGGCGCTCATCGGCGATCAGCCGCTGATGATGGCGGCAGCGCCACCCGGCCTGCGCTATCTCGTCTATGGCGTCGCGCTCGGCCTTTACGAACTCGTCATGCTCTATGCCGCGCCGGTGCTCGGAGAGATCTCCGACCGCATCGGGCGAAAGCGGATCCTGATCCTTTGCATGCTCGGCATGGCCCTGAGCTTTGCGCTGATCGGCGGCGCCATCGCCTATAATCTCGTCGCCTTGCTGCTGATCGGCCGCTTCATCGGAGGGGCCACTGCAGGCAGCCAGGCTGTCGCGCAGGCCGCAGCCGTGGATGCGAGCAGCAGCCAGACGCGAGCGCTCACGCTCAGCCTCTGCCTGTTCGCGTCGTCGCTCGGCTTCATCGTCGGCCCGCTGATCGGAGGGGCGTTCTCGCATGATGCGGCTGCGGCTCTGTCGGATTTCATCCTTCCGATGGCCCTGACGGCCGGCGGCGCCCTGATCGGCCTCGTCCTGATCGCGACGGCCTTCCGGGAGGCACGCGAACCTCGACCGCAGGCAGAGCCAGCGCCAATCAATCTGCTGATGGGCGTGGCAGGGTTTCGCGTGGCGCTGCGGGATCCCGCCATCCGCCATCTGATGCTGGTGTTCGGTCTGATGCAGACCGCCTGGGGAACCTACTTCCTGTTCCTGCCAAGCCTGGTGCTGAACCGGTTCGGTGAGGATGCGGGAACCATCTCGTTGCTCATGGCCACCCTCGGCATCGGCTTTTGCATCGCCTACGGCCTCTGCCTGCCCCTGCTCGAGAAGCGGTTCGACCCGCGCGCCATCGCGACATGGTCATTGTCTGGTACCGCGGGGCTGATCGCGGCCTCGCTGGCAGCCCCCAACCTTGGCCTGCTCTGGATCATCGCCTTCCCCACGGCGATTGCCGTATCGGTCGCCTATGGCGCGATCATCACCTTGTTTTCCCGCGCCGTCAGCGATGATCGCCAGGGCTGGGTCCTCGGGATCGCGATCGCGATCAATGCCCTCGTCTGGGGCCTGTCTTCGATTCTCAACGGAGCCCTGAGCGCGATCAGCTATTTCGCGCCGTTCTGGCTGTGCCTCGCCACGCTGGCTGCGAGTGCGCTCCTGATGTCATCGCCACCGAAGGCATCGCCGGCCGCTGCCCGCCAGATCTGATGGGGATCTCCATGTTCCACCGCATTTTCGAGGACACGGCGCGGCGCATGCCCGCCGCACTGGCGATCAAAGCTGGAGAACGGCGGCTGAGCTATGCCGAGCTCGATGCCTGGGCGCAGGAGATCGCCACTTCCATCCGTGAGCTCATGCCGGCCAGCGAGAGCGCAACCGAGACAAGGCTGGTCGGCCTGTGCATGCCGCGCGGCATCGCGGCTGTCGCCGGCATTCTCGGCATTCTCAAGGCGGGATGCGCCTGGGTGCCACTTGATCCGTCCTATCCCGAGGACCGCTTGCGCTTCATGCTGGACGACGCAGCCGCGCCGGTGGTGCTGACGCTGGATTCGACGCATGGCGCGGCCTTCCTCCGCGAATCCGGCTGCGCGCTCCTGAATCTCGACAGGCCGCTGCCGGCACCGGGCAACGTGCCGGCAGCGCCGCCCGATGGTCCCGAGCGCACGGCCTATGTCGTCTACACCTCCGGTTCGACCGGCCGACCCAAGGGCATTCTCGGCTCGCATGCCGCGATGCTCAGCCGCTTTGAATGGATGTGGCAGGAATTCCCGTTCGAGAGCAGCGAAACCTGCTGCAGCAAGACCGCGCTGAATTTCGTCGACTCGATCTGGGAAATGCTCGGCGGCCTGCTGAAGGGCATTCCCAGCGTCGTCGCCGATGACGCGACGGCGCGCGATCCCTTCCAGCTGCTGCAGCTTCTCGCCGATGAGCGCATCACGCGCCTCATCCTGGTGCCATCCCTGCTGGCGGCCCTGATCGAAGCTGCCCGCGCGACCGGCACCCGCCTGCCCTATCTGCGCTATCTGACATCGTCAGGCGAACTGCTTCCGAGCGAGCTTGCCCGCCAGGTCACGGAACTCGGCGAGAGCGTCACGCTGATCAATCTCTACGGCTCCTCGGAGATGGCGGCCGACGCCACCTGCTGCACCGTCACCCCCGCTGCGCTGACGGGCAAGATCGTCTCGATCGGCAAGCCGATCGGGCGGATGCGCGTCCATGTCGTCGATGACCATCTCCAGCCCGTCGGCCCCGGCGTCGCGGGCGAACTCTGCGTCTCAGGCCCAGGTCTTGCGAAAGGCTATCTCGGACGCCCGGACCTGACCGCCCAGGCCTTCATTCCCAATCCGTTCGCCGCGCCCGGCGAGAGCGAGCATGCGCGGCTGTTCCGGTCCGGAGACATGGTCTCGACCCGGCCCGATGGCGAGCTCGACTATATCGGCCGCAAGGATTTCCAGATCAAGATCAGAGGCTTTCGCATCGAGCCCGGCGAGATCGAGACGACGCTCGCAGCCCATCCGAAGATCCGTGCCTGCGCCGTCAGCGCCGCGGAAACGGCGGGAGGACGGCAACTGGTCGCCTTCTGCGTCTTGCCGGCCGGCGACAGCTTCGACAGCGCCCTGTCCGGCGAATTGCGCCGATTTCTGCTGACGCGCCTGCCCGAGTACATGGTGCCGTCGCGCTTCATCCAGATCGAGGCGCTGCCGCGGCTTCCCAACGGTAAGCTCGATCGCAACGCCCTGACCGTGACGGACGAGGCCCCCGCCGCGGAGGAAGCCGACGCGGCTTCGACCGAGATGGAGCGCCGCCTTCTGGCGATCTGGCGGGCGGTACTGGGGCAGTCCCGCGTCGGCATGGACGACAATTTCTTTGAGATCGGCGGCGATTCCATCCAGGCTTTTCGCGTCGCCGCGCGTGCGCGAGCCGACGCCATCGTCCTGACCCCGGCCGACATCCACGACTATCCGACGATCCGCGCTCTCGCCGCCCTGCTCCAGGGCAGGACGAGCGTTGCCAGCGCCTGGACGACGCCCGGCGCGGTCTCGCCCCTCAGTCCGATGCAGACCTATTATTTCACCTGGGCCAGGCCGAACCCCGACATGTTCAATGTCGGCTTCATCACCCGTCTTGGCACCATGCTCGACCCAGCCCTGCTGCAGGGCGCGCTGCATGAAGTCATCGCCCATCACGATGCGCTGCGCCTGCGTTTCACCAAGGGCCCTGACGGCCAGTATGCCCAGCGCTACATCGCGCTGCCGGAAGCCCAACGCGTACCGGTGCACGTCCTGGCGTTGCCCGCAGCGCCTCTTGAGACGCAGCTCGGCTTCATCAGCAGCGAGATCGAGCGTCTGCACGCGACCCTCGACATTGCAAACGGTCCCGTGATGACGGTCGCCTTGTTCGCCGATCCAGCTGGCAGCAACCACCATCTCTTCCTGACGATGCACGAGCTCGTCACGGACGCCCTGTCCCTGCAGATCACGCTCGAGGATCTGCGCAGCGCCTATGATGCCCTCGAAGCCGGCAAGCCTGCCGTGCTGCCGGCCCAGACCACGCCCTATCACCAATGGGTGGAGCAGGTGATCGCCTATGCGCGCAGCCCGCAAGCCGAGGCGCAGCTCGATTACTGGATCGGCGAGGCGAGCGACGCCCCGCCCTTCCCGGAGGATTCGCAGGACGAGGGAGCCCTGCAGAGTGACATCGACAGCCATGGTTTCGAGGTTCTCGATGCAGCCGAGATGGCAGGCCTGCGCGAGCGGCTGGGCGGCGCGGCTCAATCGACCCTGATCCACGCCATCGTCGCCAGTCTCGCCGTCACGGCCAACCGGTTGTCGGGCCAGCGCAACCTGATCTTCCACAAGGTCGCCCATGGCCGGGAGAGCTGCATCCGCGCGGCCGATCCCTCGCGCACGGTCGGCTGGTTCATCACTCACACGCCGATCACCGCCCGCCTGCCCGATGGCGAGCTCGACAGCGAGGCTGCCCTGGCTGCAGCGCTCGAGGCGGTCGCGGCGCAATACCGCGCCATCCCCGACAATGGCATCGGACACAGCGCGCTACGCTACTATTCAAACGATCCGCGGGCCGAGCTCCTGGCGCGCGAGGATAAGGTGCGCACATTGTTCCAGTATATCGGCAATGTCTGGGAGGATAATTACGACGGCGAGCGTTTTCTTCCGCCCCACCCGTCGCTGATGGACGTTCCCGATACGGTCGCGCCAGGCAACCTCGCGGATTACCATCTGCACGTCTATGCCTATGTGATGAATGACTGCTTCCGCATGAAGTTCTTCTATACGCGCCCGAATTACCGGAGCGAGACCATCCTTGCGATGGCGGAGATCTTTACCGGGTCGATGAAAGCCATGCTGGTGCCGGGAGGGCGCGCCAACTGACGCCGACGAGCCACAGCGCAGACGGGCACCTCCTGCTCGCCCGGGCGCAGCTGCCCGAATTGACGGATGCACTGCCAAAGAGCGCGCAGGGCAGCGTCTACCTGCTCAGGCTGGCGCAGATCGCTCGTCGCGATTGGGCCCTGCTGTCGGGGGTGCTGGACGCAGCGGAAAGGCAGCGCGCGTCACGTTTCCGGTTCGAGGCCGACCGGGACGCCTATGTCGCGGCCCATGGCCTGCTGCGGCTCGCCATCGCGTCCCGGCTTGGCGCCGACCCGGCGGAACTGCGCCTCAACCGCCGCCCGGGTGAGAAACCCGCGCTGATCGAGAACCTCGCCGCGGGTTCAGGACACCCTCCCGGTGCGGCCGCTCCGGCGATCGATTTCTCGCTGTCGCACACACGCAGCTGTGTTGGCTGCATCGTTGCCGGGGAGATCGGCGTCGGCATCGACATCGAAGCCACGCGCGATCCGCCATCCCAGGCGCAAGGCCTGCTATCCCCCGATGAGATCGCGTGGCTGCGCTCAAGACCGGCCCGATCTGCCGCGGCTGACTTCACCACGCTCTGGTGTCGCAAGGAGGCGCTGCTGAAGTCGCGCGGCCCGCGCGAACCGCTGGGCGTGAGCAGGTTTTCCGCCATTCCGGGGCAAGCCGTCGCGCTTCCCTTAGGAAGCGGTTTCTCCGCCCGGGGCGTGAGCGTCACATCGCACCTGACAGATGACGGCATCCATGTCGCGATCGCAGTGCGATCCGCCGTCCCGTAGTCCGAGACCCATCGGCGCGTCCGGAATGCGTGGCCCTGAGCACGCGCCGTCCCCCGACAGGAGCGGTCGCCTTCGCATCGACCCAAACGCGGATTGGCACGAGATAGGCGAGCCGACGCTGCGCGCTTGACGTGATCGATATCAATCGTAATGTGATTGAAATCGCTCAAACCATCTTTTCTCGCCGAGACCAGATTGCAGCACGCATCTTCCCCTCCTTCGGACGATGACGATCCGGATGGCGACGACGTCGCCTCAGAGCGCGTCCTCTCCGCCCCGGAGCGCCAGGCGCTGGTCTTGCAGCATTTGCGAACGCATCTCTTCGTCGACGTTCAGGCGTTGCGGCGGGAGCTTTCAGCCTCCACCGCCACGATTCGCCGTGACCTGACCGAGCTGGAGGCGCGCGGACTGCTGCGACGGACCCATGGCGGGGCCGTCAGCGTCAATCAGGTCACGTTCGAAAACACCAATTCCGTGCGGGCACAGAGCCATGCGGATGAAAAGGGTCGCATGGCCGAGATCGCGGCCGGCCTCATCGTCGATGGCGACGCCGTGTTCATCGATAGCGGCACCACCGCGCTCGAGGTCGCCCGCCGGGTCGCGGGCAACCCGACACTGACCTTCGTCACCAATGGGGCGGACGTGCTGGCGGTCCTTGCCGCGGCCGGTGCCCGGCAGATCCATGTCATCGGCGGCGAATATGTCGATATCAATCACTCCTTCGCCGGCCCGCTCGCGGCCGAGATGGTCCGAAAGTTCAACGTCGACAAGGCGGTGCTCAGCGTGTCCTCGGTCGATCTGAAGCGCGGCCTGATCTGCACGCAGCAGCCGGCGGTGGCGGCGGTGCAGCAAGCAATGATCGATATCGCTCAGACGGTGATCGTCGTCGCCGACCATTCGAAATTCGAGCGGACGGCGCTGTCGGTGATCGCGCGGCTCGATCGGATCGACCACGTCGTCACCGGCCGGGAGGCGGGTCCGCATGTGGCCGCACTGCCGGACAAGACCATGAAAAAATTCATCTTCGCCTGAACCGGCGCTGGGAGGACGAATGGCCGATATCAGGGTCGAGAACCTCGTCAAAAGCTGGGGTGGGCTGCGCGCGGTCGACGACATCAGCTTCGACACCAGGGCGGGCGAATTCGTCGCCCTGCTCGGGCCGTCGGGTTGCGGCAAGTCGACGACGCTCCGGCTGATCGCAGGGCTGGATGCGGTCAGCGCCGGGCGCGTCGTGCTGGCGGGGCGCGACGTCACCGCCCTGCCCGCATCGAAGCGCAACCTTTCGATGGTCTTCCAGTCCTATGCGCTGTTCCCGCACCTGAACGTCGCCGAGAACGTGACCTTCGGCCTTTCGGTGCGCGGCGTCCCCAAGGCGGGGCAGGCAGCGCGGTTGAAGCACGTCGCCGATCTGCTCGGCCTCGCCGCTCTCCTGGACCGCCGGCCGAGCCAGCTCTCCGGGGGGCAGCAGCAGCGCGTCGCGCTCGGCAGGGCGCTGATCGCGGAGACGCCGATCTGCCTGCTCGACGAACCGCTCTCCAATCTCGATGCGCAGCTGCGCTCCGAAATGCGCAACGAAATCCGTTCTTTGCAGCAGCGGCTTGGGATCACCATGGTCTTCGTCACCCATGACCAGACCGAGGCGATGAGCATGGCCGACCGGGTCATCCTGATGCGCCAAGGCCGGATCGAGCAGAACGGCGCGCCGGCGGATCTCTACGAAAAACCGGCCTCGGTCACTGTGGCAAAATTCATCGGAACGCCGCCGATGAACATCCTGGCGCTCGATGCCCGCGAGGGCGGCGCGGTCATCGCCGGCAGCGCGGGACCGGCCGTGGGACCGGCTGGCGGGCGGCCGGTCGTCCTCGGCATCCGCCCGGAGCATGTTGCCCTGGGGTCCGGGGGGCTGCCGGCCACGGTGGAGACCACCGAGTATTTCGGCGCGGATTCGATCATCGCCTGCAGGGCCGGCTCGCAGCGCGTGCTGGTGCGCATGCCGGGCAAGCCAAGCCTCGACAAGGGCACGGCGGTCCACCTGAGCTGGCCGCGCGCCGCCGCGCATATCTTCGACCAGGAGACGGGACTGCGACGCGACGCGGCCTGACGACAACGACGTTCAACACACAAAAAAATGGGAGGAAGCACAATGCAGCATTTCAGGATGACTGGCTTCAGGGCGGCCGTCGCGTCGCTGGCGCTGGCCGGGCTCACGGCCGTGGCCGAGGCCAAGACTCAGGTGACCTTCTACTATCCGGTGCAGGTCGGCGGCCCGCTGGTGCAGGTCATCGACGGTTATGTCGCGAAGTTCAAGGCGGCCAATCCGGAGATCGACGTCGTGCCGGTCTATTCCGGAAACTATAACGACACGACGACCAAGGCGCTGACCGCAGCCAAGAGCGGCAAGCCGCCGACCACGGCCGTGCTGCTCGCCACCGACATCTTCACCCTGATCGATGAGGACGTCGTCCAGCCGCTCGACGATTTCGCGGGGACGCCGGAGGACAAGGCCTGGATCGCCGGCTTCATGCCGGCCTATCTCAAGAGCGCACAGGTCGATGGCAAGCTCTGGGCCGTGCCGTTCCAGCGCTCGACCGCGGTGCTCTACTGGAACAAGAAGGCCTTCGCCGAAGCCGGACTCGACCCGAACAAGCCGCCGACCACCTGGGACGAGATGGTCGCCTACGGCAAGGCCGTGCTGAAGAAGGACGCGTCCGGCAAGGTGACGCGCTGGGGCGTCGGCATTCCCGGCAATGTCGGTTCGGCGCAATGGCTGTTTGGTGCGCTCGCCGCCCAGAACGGCGCCCGGCTGATGAACGACGCCGGCACAGAGACCTATCTCACCGATCCCAAGGTGGTCGAAGCGCTCAAGTTCTGGGTCGATCTCGGCAAGGTCCATGGCGTGCATCCGCCCGGCATCCAGGAATGGGGCACGACCCCGGCCGACTTCCTCGAAGGCCGCATCGCCATGATCTGGACGACGACCGGCAACCTGACCAACATCGCCAAGAACGCGACGTTCGACTTCGGCCTCGCGCCCTATCCAGGCAAGGTCGCGCCCGCTTCGGTGCTCGGTGGCGGCAATTTCTACATCTTCTCCGGCGCCCCGAAGGAGGAGAAGGAAGCGGCCTTCAAGCTGATCAAGTTCCTGACCTCGGACGAAATCCAGGCCGACTGGGCCATCCAGACCGGCTATGTCGCCCCGCGCGACGGCGCCTGGAACCAGCCCAACCTGAAGGAGTATGTCGCCAAGCTGCCGGCCGCCGAGGTGGCGCGCAAGCAGATCGCGGCGTCGGTGCCGGAATTCTCGACGCATGAGAACGCCCGGACCACCAAGGCGCTGAACGACGGGCTCGCCGCCGCACTGACCGGGGCGAAGACGCCGGAGAAGGCCATGGCCGATGCGCAGGCCGAGATCGAGCGCATCCTGAAGCCCTACAAGAAATGATGTCTCCGAGCGCAGCCAGGATCGGAGCCGGACGATGACCGCATCTCGCAACGCGCTGTACGGCGCCTTGCTGCTCTTGCCGGCAGCCGTCCTGCTCTGGGTCTTCACCTATCAGCCGATCCTGGCGACGCTCGGCAACAGTCTCTACTCGACGCCACGCGGGCGCCGGGCTTCCGTCTTCGTCGGCCTGGATCACTACCAGACGATGATCGCGGACCCGGTGTTCTGGAAGGCACTGACCAACAACGCGATCTACGCGCTGACGACGATCCCGCTCTCGATGGCGCTGGCGCTGGCGATGGCGCTGTTCGTCAATGCCAAGCTGCGCGGCCAGGGCCTGGTCCGGATGGCCTATTTCACCCCGACCGTGCTGCCGATGGTCGCCGTCGCCAATATCTGGATGTTCTTCTACGCGCCCGATTACGGGCTGGTCGACCAGGTGCTCGGCCTGTTCGGCGGCGGAGGCAACAATCTGCTCGGCAGCAAGGAGACCGCTCTCGGCGCCCTGATCGTCATCACGATCTGGAAAGAGGCCGGGTTCTTCATGATTTTCTACCTCGCCGCCCTGCAGCAGATCTCGCCGACGCTGATCGAGGCGGCCGAACTCGAAGGCGCCAGCCGCCGCCAGATCTTCCGGCGGGTCACGCTGCCGCTCCTGATGCCGACGACCCTGTTCATTTCGATCAACGCCGTCATCGGTGCGGTCCGCCTCGTCGACCATGTCATCGCCATGACCAAGGGCGGCCCCGACAATGCGACGGTGCTCCTGCTGTTCTATGTCTACCAGGTCGGCTTCGCCTTCTGGGACACCGGCTATGCGGCGGCGCTGACGGCGGTTCTGCTCGTCATGCTGGCGCTGATCGCGCTCTTCCAGTTCGGCTATGCCGACAAGCGGGTCCACTATCGATGAGCGTGCAGCTTCGCACTCCCTCGCTGACGCTGCTGGTGACGCTTGGCGCCTGGCTGCTCGCCATCATCTGGGTCTCGCCGCTGCTCTATGCGGTCTGGACGGCGTTCCATCCGCCGGCCTATGCGGCCCGCTTCGAGCTGTTCGCACCGCTGACGCTCGACAATTTCGCCCGCGTCTGGAACGCCGCGCCCTTCGCACGCTATTTCCTCAACACCTTCATGCTGGTGACGCTGATCCTCGTCTGCCAGTTCGTGGTCTGCACGATGGCCGCCTACGCCTTCGTCTGCTTCCCGTTTCGGGGCTCCAACGTGCTGTTCATGATCGTGCTGCTGCAGCTGATGATCATGCCGGAGGTGCTGCTGGTCGAGAATTACCGCACGCTCTCCAAGCTCGGCCTGCTCGACACCATCACCGGCATGGCCCTGCCCTATCTCGCCTCGGCCTTCGGCATCTTCCTGTTCCGCCAGACCTTCAAGAGCGTGCCGAAGGAGCTGGAGGAAGCCGCGAGGCTCGAAGGCGCCGGCCCGATCCAGGTGCTGCTGCGAGTCTTCGTCCCGATCGCCAAGCCGACCTATGTCGCCTACGGCCTGGTGACCGTGAGCTACCATTGGAACAACTTCCTCTGGCCCCTCGTCGTCTCCAACTCCGTGCAGACCCGCCCGATCACGGTCGGCCTCCAGGTCTTCGCCACCGTCGAGCAAGGCATCGACTGGAGCCTGGTGACGGCGGCGACGATGCTCTCGGTCGCGCCGCTCCTCATCGCCTTCCTGATCTTCCAGCGCCAATTCGTGCAGAGCTTCGTGCGCGCGGGCATTCGTTGAGGACACCATGCTGATCGCGCATATCTCTGACCTTCACGTCTTCGCCGACAACAAGGAAACCTCGCTGGTCCGCGACGATGCCGAGAGGACGGCGCGCGCCGTGATCGCCGACATCGCGGCGCTGCCGGCGCGGATCGACGGCGTGGTGATCAGCGGCGATCTGGCCGATGGCGGCTCGGAGCGGGATTATGCGCTGCTGCGTCAGATGCTGGCGCCGCTGTCGATGCCCCTCGTCGTCACGCCCGGCAATCACGACAAGCGCCCGACCATGCGCGCCGCCTTCGGCGACGTCGTGCCCTTCGAGCCCGGGCCCTATCTCCACTACGAGACCATGATCGCGGGCTTGCGCGTGCTGGCGCTCGACACGCTGTTCGACGGCCATGTCGCCGGCAGGCTCTGCCGCGAGCGCCAGGACTTCGCGCGCGATAGGCTGTCGCGCCGGCTGGACGAGCCGCTGCTCCTGACCATGCATCACCCGCCCTTTGCCTCGGGCATGACCGCGCTCGACGATAACGCGCTGGTCGAGGGCCGCGAGCTGCTGGCCGAGCTCGTCGGCCAGCGTCGCGCACCGACCCGTATCCTGTGCGGCCACATCCACCGGCCCTACCAGTCGCTCTGGCATGGCGCGCTCGCCGCGGTCGGCGGCAGCCCCGCCTTCCAGGTCGGACTGGAGCTGACCGGCGCGCATGAGGAGCCCGGGCTCGTCAGCGAACCCTACGCCTATTTCATCCACCGCATCGAAGCGCAGGGCGGCGGCGCCGTACACACGCGCTACGTCTCACTCTGAGGACATGAATCCATGCAGCGCGACATCAAGGCCCTCGCCGAAGAGGCGGGCGAGATCGCATTACGCCATTTCAAGGAACTCAGCCCCGCTGCGGTCGAGACCAAGGGTCATCTCGACCTCGTCACCGCCGCCGACCGCGAGGTCGAGCATTTCCTGACCGAGCGGCTGCATGCGCTCTACCCCGACGACGGCATCTTCGGCGAAGAGGGAGCGGCGATCGAGGGGCGTTCCGGCCGGCTCTGGGTGATCGACCCGATCGACGGCACCTTCAACTTCGTGCGCGGCGGCGACCAGTGGGCGATCTCGATCGGGCTGTTCGAGGACCGGCAGCCGCGCTTCGGCGTCGTCAATGCGCCGGTGCGCCGTCAGATGCTGGTCGGCGGCGACGGGGTTGCGCCGACCATGAACGGGGCGCTGCTCGAACGCGGGCCCCGCTTCGACCTGAAGCGTGGCTGCATCGGCGTCGGGCTGCATCCTGCCGTCTCACCTGCCGATCAGCACGCGGTGCTGGATTTCATCATGGCGCAGCGTATGGCGTTCCGCTGCTGCGGTTCCTCGACGATCTCCCTGATCGAACTCGCCCTTGGCCATGTCGACGGCTATATCGGCCTCGGCGAGGCCAGCTGGGACGTGATGGCGTGCCTGCCGATCCTGAGCGCGCTCGGGATCGACAATACGGTCGACTGGCACAGCGCCAAGCTCGACGAGAAGCTGCGCTATGCGGCAGGCTCGCCGGCATTCCTCGCCCTGCTCGAGCCGGATCTGCTCATGGCGGACGCCTGACGGCCGCGTTTGCGGTCGAAGGCCGTTCGCCTCAGGTTCCGCCGGCTGGCGGAACCTGACATCCCGCATCGCGGTGGAGGCACGCCCGCCCCTCCCAGAGCATCGCACCGAAAAGTGGAAACCGGTTTTCGGAAGAATCCGATGCCTAAACAAAGAGATAGATCGCTGCTCCTGCGTCCGAAGGGACGCGCGGCGATCTAGGAAGCCGCCGTTTCCGGCAGGCGTTCGTCCATGCGCGACAGCTCGTCATCGGGGAAGTCGGGCGTGCCGTAGCTGGCGAACAGGCCAAGCACGCCGGCCATCTCGGCGTCGTCCAGCGTGTTCGGAGAGCCGGCGGAGCGTGCGAGCAGATAAGTGGCGGCCAGTTCCTCCACTTCGCGGGCGAGGACGAGGGCCTTTTCCGGCGTCGCGGCCAGCATGATCATGCCGTGATGGGCGAGCAGGCAGGCCCTGCGGCCATCGAGCGCTTCGAGTGCCAGGTCCGAGAGAGCCTTGGTTCCGAAGCGCGCATAGGGCGCGCAGCGGATCGACGAGCCGCCTGCGACCGCAACCATGTAGTGAAAGGCGGGGATGCCTTCGCCGAGGCAGGCCAGTGCGGTCGCATGGCGCGAATGCGTGTGCAGAATCGCCCCGGCATCGGGCCTGGCCCGCAGGATGTCGGCATGGAAGCGCCATTCGCTGGACGGCCGCAGCGGCCCGCGCCAGCGCCCGTCTTGCGCCAGGATGGCGATGTCGGCAGGCTCCATCGCGTCATAGGCGACGCCCGACGGCGTGATCAGGCAATGGTCCTGGTCGAGCCGGACGCTGAGATTGCCGGAGGTGCCATGGTTGAGACCGCCGGCATTCATCGCCCGGCAGGCTGCGACCATGCGCAGCCGCATGTCGGTTTCGAAGGGGGCGGCCCACGGATCAGACAAGGGCTTCATCCTTTTTCCCGAGCAGCGTGAACAGCACGACCAGCGGCAGGAAGGTCAGCAGGATGAGCACGGTGCCCAGCGCCGATGCCACGCCGAAATTGCCGTTCACGACCTCGTTGAAGATCTCGATCGCAACCGTCGCCGTCGTCCCCGACTGCAGGATCAGCGTCGCGCTGAGCTCGCGGATCGTGTTCGACCAGGTCAGCAGCGCGCCCGACAGGATCGCGGTGGCAAGCAGGGGCACGGTGATCTTGACGAAGGTCCGTCCCGGACCGGCGCCCAGATTGATCGAGGCATCCTCGGTATCGCGCGAGACCTGCTGCAGCATGCTCACCGAGGACCGGACCGAGAAGGGCAGCCGGCGGATGAAATACGCCAGGATGAGGATGGTCGCTGTGCCGGTCAGGGCGAAGGGCGGCTCGTGATAGGTCACCACCAGGCCCACGCCCAGGACGATGCCCGGAACCGCATAGGAGAACATCACCACCGTATCGAGCACGCTCGAGACCGGCCCGGGGCGGCGCACGATGATATAGGCGACCGCGGTTCCGACGACCGCGCAGAGCAGCGTGGCGACCGTGGTGTAGAATAGCGTGTTCCACAGCGGCAGCGTGATACGGTCCATGATGCGGGCGTAGTTGTCCAGCGTGAAGCTTGCGACCAGCACCGGGCCGTTCGACTTCAGGAAGGACGAGACGACGATGTTGACGAGCGGCAGCAGTGCAAAGCCGATCAGCAGGAACACGAAAGCCGTCGCCGCGATGCGCTTGCCCAGCGGCTGTTCCTGGACCTGCAGCGGGCGGATCGCGGCGGTCGCATAGGAGAACCGCGCCGAGAGCCAACGCTGGAGCAGCAGCGCTCCCGTGGTGACGAGCAGGAGCAGCACGGAAAGCGCGCTGGCGAGGACCGGCCGACCGCCGAACTCGTTGACGAACTCGCCATAGATCAGCACGGGCAGGACGCGGAAGCGCTCGCCCAGGATGATCGGCGTCCCCAGGTCGGTGAAGGACGCGACGAAGACGAGCAGCGCGCCCGTCGTGATCGAGGGCACCAGAAGCGGCGCGATCGCGGTGCGGAAGGTGCGGAACTCGCCGGAGCCGAGATTGCGCGCGGCATCCTCGACGCTCTGGTCGATCGATTTCAGGCCCGACGAGACGAGCAGGAAGACGAAGGGAAAGAACTGCAGCGTGAAGACGAAGATGATGCCCGGCGCGCCGTAGATCGAGGGCAGCGGCACGCCGATGGCGTTGAACAGCTGGGTCAGGACGCCGCTGCGCCCGAACAGGACGACCCAGGAATAGGAGCCGATGAAGGGCGGCGAGACGAAGGTCAGCACCACGGCGGCGCGCACGAAGCCGCGCCCCCAGATATCGTAGCGATTGACGAAATAGGCCGCCGGGACGCCGAGGCAGACGGCGAAGATCATCGCCCAGATGCTGACCCAGAAGCTGTTCAGCAGCGTCTGGTAGTAGAACCGCTCAGAGAAGAAATTGACGTAGTTCTCGAAGATGCTGCCGGTCTTGGCCCCGGCCGAGAGGCTGACGCCGACGATATTGCCGACGGGCACCAGCAGGAGCCCGACGATCAGGACGAGCACGATGGCAGTGACCACCGGCCAGAAGCCGAAATAGCGGGAAATCCCGGAGCCGCGCCGCGGCGGGCCGGCTGTCACGGTGATGGCGCTCATCAGGCGGCCTCGGGCGCGAACAGGGCGATCGCCACCGGCGACACGCCGAGCCGGTGGCGGGTACCGATTTCGGGAAGCGCGACGCCAGTGCGGCTCGAGCCCGCGACCTGGACGAGATGCCCGCCGCCGAGATCGATGGCGTAGCGCACGGTGCCCCCCAGGAACTGGATATCGGTCAGGGTTCCGACAAGCCCGTCGCCCTCCCCGTCAAGCGGCCGCAGTTCGATATCCTGTGGCCGGAAGGCAGCGTCCATCGCGCCGCCCGGCATGTCGCCGCGCAGCTTGGCGGTGAACTGGCCGCCCGGCAGCTCGATCCGGACATGGCCAGGTTCGGCATGGCCGCGATGCACCGCCGGCAGGAAGTTGTTCTCGCCGATGAAGCTCGCCACGAAGCGCGTGCTCGGCTTGTTGTAGATGTCGTGCGGGCTGGCCACCTGCTCCAGCCGGCCGCCGCGCATCACCGCGATCCGGTCCGACATCAGCAGCGCTTCCTCCTGGTCATGCGTGACATAGATCGTGGTGACGCCGATCTTGCGCTGCAGGGCGCGGATCTCGGTGCGCAGATGCATCCGCATCTCGGTGTCGAGATTGGACAAGGGCTCGTCCATGAGCAGCACGTCGGGCTCGATCACCATGGCGCGCGCCAGCACGACGCGCTGCTGCTGGCCGCCGGACAATTCGCGCGGCTTGCGGTGGCCGAGATGCGAGAGGCGCGTCAGCGCCAGATAGGTATCGACCTTCTGCTTGACCTCGGCAGCCTTCAGGCCGCGCGCCCGCAAGCCATAGGCGATGTTGTCGACCACGCTGAGATGCGGAAAGATCGCATAGCTCTGGAACACCATGCCCGTGTTGCGGTGTTGCGGCGCCAGATCGTCGATGCAGGTATCGCCGAACAGGATGCGCCCGCTCGTCTGCTTCAGGAAGCCGGCGATGATGCGCAGCAGGGTCGTCTTCCCGCAGCCCGACGAGCCGAGCAGCGTGAAGAACTCGCCCTGGGCGATGTCGAGCGAGACACCGTCGACGGCGACGGAATCGCCATAGCGTTTCGTCACCGTATCGATACGGACGGAAGTGGAGGCCATCTGGATACCCGGTCGGTCGAGCATGTCACGGGGGACGGGCGAGGCTTTTTCGTCCTCGCCCGCGATCGGCTGGGCAGCAGCGCTTACTGCTGCGTCTTGACGATGATCTTCTGCATCCGGTCGAGCACTTCGGCACGGCTGGACGCGGCCCATTTCGAGTCGTAGTCGATGACCTTGAGATCGCTGGCGGCCTTCATCTCGGGATGCGTCTGGACGCCCATGCGGGTCGGGCGGCGGCCCGGGAACTTGGCGGTGAGCTCCTTCTGCGCCTCGGCCGAGAGCAGGAAATCCGCGAAGAGCTTCGAGGCCTTCGGGTTCGGAGCCCCCTTGACGATGAACATGCCCTCCGGCTCCAGCAAGGTGCCGTCGGCCGGGTAGACGATGCCGGCAGTGCCGGCGAGGACGTAGTTGATCGCGCCCTCCTCATAGGTCACGCCGATCGGATATTCGCCGCGGCCGACCTGCTGGAACACCAGGCTCGATTTGAGGATGATGTTCATATTTTTGGTCATGTCCTCGACCAGCGTCCACGCCTTTTCGTCGCGGCCGTAGATCAGCAGCCAGGTGTTCAGCGCAGCCAGCGCCGAGCTCGACTTGGACGGGTCGGCATGGACGATCTTGCCCTTCCATTCCGGCTTGGCGAGGTCGGCCCAGGTCTTGGGCGCCTGCTCCGGCTTCACCTGGCTCTTGTTGTAGATGATGACCATGGTGCTGGCGGCAAACGGCGTGTTGTAGCCGCTGGCATCGAGCATCTTGGGTTCGACATTGGCGAGCTCGGGGGAGCTGTACTTGTCGAACAGATCGGGCGCCGACGCGCCGGTATCGGAGAAGCCGCCCCACATGATGTCGGCGGACGGGCGGTTGCGCTCGGCGCGGATGCGGTTCAGCAGCTCGCCGGTGCCGGCCTTAACGGTGGTGACGCGAATGCCGTATTTGTCACCGAACATCTTGGTGAAATGGTCGACCATCTCGGACGGATGGGACGCGTAGACGACGAGCTTGCCCTCGGTCGCCGGGGCCTGCGCCAGAGCGGCCGCGCCCAGCGCGAACGAGGCCATGGCTGCCGTGATGATCGACTTGAAGATCGGCTTCATTATTTCCCTCCGCTTACGTTCGTTTTTGAGTGGTGCGCCTGCCGGCCGAACGATCCGGCGGCGCTTCGGGTTCGAAACGCTCAGACGATGCCGCCGCCGCTCCCCGTGCTCTGCGGGCGCCGCGCGGCTGCGGCCTTGCGGTAGCCGGACAGGCGGTAGGCGCCGACGGGATCGATCGCGCCGCCCGCCCGGCGGCGGGCCTCGGCGAGAAGCGGCGTCACATCGGTGCGGAAGGCGCCGCGCAGGGTTTCCGCCGCCATCGCGACGTCGTTCTGCGCCTGGTAGTGCGAAAGCTGTTCCCGGTCGACGAGGAGCGCCTGGGCATGGGCCCGCCTTGCGGCATCGGCGCTGAGCATCAGGCTCTCGATCGGGTCGGTGACGTTGTGCGACTGGTCGAGCATCAGCGCCGGCGCCTCGTCCCAGGCATGGCGCTGCTCGGCATCGACCAGCTCGTTGAAGACCAGGAAGAGCCGGAACGGATCGACCGAGCCGGCGTCGAGATCGTCGTCGCCGAAACGGGAATCGTTGAGATGGAAGCCGCCGAGCTTTCCCGCCGCGATCAGCCGGGTGACGATCATCTCGATATTGGTCGAGGGCGCGTGGTGGCCGAGATCGACCAGGCAGCGGGCGCGCGGGCCGACGGCCTGGGCCGCGAGCAGGCAGGACCCCCAGTCCTGCACCACTGTCGCGTAGAAGGCCGGCTCGAAATTCTTGTATTCGAGCAGCAGCAGCCAGCTGTCGTCGGGAAGAGCCGCCTCGATCTCGGCGACGGAGGCGATATAACGTTCGAAGGCCCGCGCGAGATGGGACTGGCCGGCGAAATTGCTGCCATCGGCGAGCCAAATCGTCAGCGCGCTCGCCCCCAGCGCCTGCCCCTTGCGGATGCAGTCGATATTATGCGCAACCGCCTGCGCCCGCACGGCCGCATCGGCATGGGAGAGGCTACCGAACTTGTAGGACAGCGCCTGGCCGGGCTGGTCCTGGAAGGTGTTGGAATTCACCGCATCGAAGCCGAGCCCGAGCGCCTCTCCGCGCGCCTTTACGGCCGCCATGTCGGCGACTTCGTCCCAGGGGAAATGCAGCGAGACGCGCGGCGTCGCCCGGCCCAGCTGCTGGATGACGGCGCAATCGTCGAGCTTGTCGAAGATATCGGCAGGCTCGCCCGGGCCGGGGAAGCGCGCGAAACGCGTTCCGCCCGTGCCGACGCCCCATGACGGGACCGCGATCTCCAGCGCCGAAACCCGGGCCAGGATCGCTTCGCTGTCGATGCCGCGCCGCGACAGGGAGCGCGACAGCGCCTCGTAATCCTGCGCGAGCGCTTCAGCAGCCTGCCGGTTATGCGCTTCGACGAGCGCGGGATCGATCAGGGGCTCTGCCATGATCTATCTCGTGAAGGCGGGCGCATGCCCGGCATCGACATTGAGGATATTGCCGGTGGATTTCGCCGAGAGGTCGGAGGCGAAGAAATACACCGCTTCGGCGATATCCTCCGGGAAGACGTTGAGCTTCAGCATGCTGCGCTGCCGATAGACCTCGTCCAGATCGTCGGGAGCGACGTTGTAGGCGCCGGCCCGCTGCGCGCGCCACTCGCCTTCCCAGATGCGCGAGCCGCGCAGGACGGCGTCGGGATTGACCACATTGGCGCGGATGCCGTGCGGCGCGCCTTCGAGGGCGAGGCAGCGGGCAAGCTGGATCTCGGCAGCCTTCGCCGTGCAATAGGCCGAGGCGTTGGGGGACGCGACCAGCGCGTTCTTCGACGCGATGAAGACGATGGAACCGCCACGCGCCTGAACCTTCATCAGCCGGAACGCCTCGCGCGAGACCAGGAAATAGCCTGTCGCGAGAATGTCGATATTGCGCTGCCAGAGGGCGAGGCTGGTGTCTTCGAGCGGTGCGGCCGAGGCGATGCCCGCATTGGAGACCAGGATGTCGAGCCCGCCGAAGGCGAGCGCGGCCCCGCCGAACAGGGCGATGACGGTCTGCTCGTCGGTCACGTCGACCGGGAAGGCCGCGACACGGTCACGGCCATGGCTCCCGACCAGGGCCGTCTCGGCCTCGCGCAACGCTGTCTCGTCGATATCGCAGATCACGACGCAGGCGCCTTCGCCGAGCAGCCTTTTCGCGGTGGCAAGCCCGATGCCACCGGCGCCGCCGGTGACCAGGGCGACGCGGCCCTCGAGCGGCTTGCCCTTGGGCAGCCTCTGCAGCTTGGCCTCCTCGAGCAGCCAGTACTCGATGTCAAAGGCCTCCTGCTCGGGAAGGCCGACATAATGTGATGCAGCAGAGGCGCCGCGCATGACGTTGATAGCGTTGACGTAAAACTCGCCGGCGATGCGCGCCGTCGCCTTGTCGGCGGCGAAGGTGAACATGCCGATGCCGGGAACGAGGATCACGACCGGGTTGGTGTCGCGCACCGGCGGCGAATCCGGGCGCCTGCAACGCTCGTAATAGCCGAGATAATCGGCCCGGTAGGCTGCGACAGCCTGCCGGAGCGCCGGGACGAGGTCGTCGGCATCCAGCCGCGAGGCATCGATCTCCAGCACCAGTGGACGGATCTTCGTGCGCAGGAAATGGTCGGGACAGGAGGTGCCGAGCGGCGCCAGCGCGGCGAGATCCCGACTGCAGACGAAGTCGAGCACCGCGGCCTGGTCGTCGAAATGGCCGACCTTGGCCCGCCCTTCCGAGACGAGCCCCCGCAGGATCGGCATCAGCCGGGCCGCCGCCGCACGGCGCTGTTTCGGCAGGCACGCTTCAACCGCCACGCCGCCGAAGGCCGGCTTGCCGGCCTCGCGCCCAGCGAGCCAGGAGATCGCGCGATTGATCACCTCGACCGTCGTCTCATAGCAGCCGCGCTGCGTGTCGCCCCAGGTGAACAGGCCGTGGCTGCCGAGGATCACCCCGCGCGCGGCCGGGTTGCCGCGCACGAAGCCTTCCAGCATCAGCCCCAGTTCGAAGCCGGGCCGCCGCCAGGGCAGCCAGCCGATATCGTCGCCGAAGATCTCGCGGGTGATCGCCTCGCCGTCGACGGCGGCCGCGATGGCGATGATCGCGTCGGGATGGACATGGTCGACATGGGGACGGTCGATCAGCCCGTGCAGCGGGGTGTCGATGCTGGCGGCGCGCGGATTCAGGCCGAAGGTGCAATGCGGATAGAGCGCAACGACATCGTCCTCCATCGCCGGCCCGGTATAGGCCTGGCGGACGCAGCGGAAGCGGGCCATGTCGATGGTCGCGAAACCGTCGCGCCGGATCGAGCCGAGATCGCCGCCTGAGCCCTTGACCCACAGCACCTCAACCGGGGCGCCGGTCAGCGGGTCCGCCATCTCCAGCTTGGAAGACGTGTTGCCGCCGCCGAAATTGGTGATCCGCTTGTCGGCCCCGAGCAGGTTGGAGCGGTAGACCAGCAGGTCCTGCGGCGACAGCGTCTCCGCCAGCCTCTGATCCCAGGCGCTGGCGAGCAGACGCGACGAACCGCCCGCGATGGCGTGATCGGCCATGATATCCTCGACTTCGACGTTTCCGGCAGACAGCTCGTTTCGGCCGCCTTGCGACGATCTGACCGCAAACGATCAACAAATGTCAAGTTCGATCAAATTCTGCCATCGGCTTGCAAACATCATTGAAATGCGCGCGAAAAAATGAAGGATGCGTCTGGTATGGCCGGCGCCAAGAGGATCTCCGAGAAGCGGTCGGGGACACGTGCCAGGAAACGGGAACGATGCTCGAGCGCGAACGGCACAGGCTGATCGTCAAGCTGACCAATGAACGGTCGATCATCGCGCTCTCCGATCTCGTCGACATGCTCGATGCGTCGGAGGCGACGATCCGGCGCGATATTGCGGCGCTCGACCGCAATGGCGAGCTGCGCCGGGTTCGCGGCGGCGCCGAAGCGCTGCGGCCGCGTCACCAGCACCATCTCGCCGGCGTGCCCTTCGCCATGAGCCGTGACGTGAATGTCGCGCAGAAGGAGGCGATCGCGCGCGAGGCGGCCGGGCTGGTCGAGGACGGCATGAGCGTGATCCTCAATGCCGGCACGACGACGTTCGAACTGGCGCGCCTGCTGCGCGGACGCAGCCTGGACGTGCTGACGAATTCCTTCTCGATCGCGGGAGAACTGCTCTCGGTGCGTCCGGGCTGCCGCGTGACGATTCCGAGCGGCACGGTCTATCCCGAGCACAACATCATCCTGAGCTCCTTCGAGCATGACGGCACCGAGAGCTTCGCCGGCGACGTGCTGTTCATGAGCTGCTACGGGCTCGGCCGCGCCGGAGCGACCGAGATGGACCCGCTGGTCGCGCGTGCCGCGCAGAAGCTGGCGCGCAGAGCCGAGCGCGTCGTGGTGCTGGCCGACAGCGCCAAGCTCAAGGTGCGCTCCTCGATGGTCGTCGCCCCGCTCGATGCCATCGATATCGTCATCACCGATAGCGGCGCAGGCGCCTCCGAGATCGCCCTGCTGCGCAGCCTTTGCCCCGATGTGCGGATCGTCGAGCCGGTCAGCACCGGCGAGCCGCCGGTGCTTCGTTCCGCCTCATGACGCCGACTGCTCCGTGATCATCTCCCGCCAGGCCCGGCGATAGGGTTCGAGATCGAGGTCGAGCGCCGCGATATCCTGCACGGCGAGCGCATAGTCCGGCAGCTGCCCGCACTCCGCCGGCCAATGGGCGAGCAGCGCCGCGCCGACGCCCGTGCCATGCGCGGCATGCGAGGCCTGTACGCGTATGTCCGGCAGTAGCGTGGCGAGCAGCCCGAGATAAAGCGCATTCCTGGCGAAGGGGCCGTCGACATAGAGCCTGTGGACAGGGCCGGTGAGAGCAAGGCATTCGCAGGTCATTAGCGCGCAGTAGAGCGCAGCCAGCGCCGCTGTTTGCGCCTGGCCTGAAGGCGCACCCAAAATGACGCCCTTGCTTCCGGAAAACGGCCCACCGGCCGCGAAGGAGGGTAGCGCGACAATCCCGGCAGCCACGAGCGCACGCAGATCCGCGATGCCGGCTTGCGCGCCCAATCCAGCCGCCCCGGCGATCTCGGCAAATTCCCGCCCGCCCATGAAGCGGGCCGATGCGACGGGCCGGCCGAGCACATCGACATTCGCCAGCGTGTCGCGCGCGGCCGACAGGCCTTGGACATCGCCTGCCGTATTGAAGCAGACGAACCAGGTGCCGGTGCTGACAAGCGCGAAGGGTTCCCGCGATCCGGCGAGATAGCGAACGAATGAAGCGTTGCTGTCATGGACGCCGGTCAGGATCCGGCACGCGCCGGGCAGGCCGAGCGTCGGCGCCGCCTCGCCCAGCGTCCTCCAGGCGGCCGCGACCGGCGGCATCAGGCGGTCCCAGCCCATCGCGGCGGCGAGCGAAGAGGGTGCCGCTTTCAACGGCGCCCAGAGATCGGTATGGCAGCCGAGCGACGAGACTTCCGAGGCCATCTCGCCGCCGAGCTTCCAGGCCCAGTATTGCGGATAGGCGATCAGCGCCTGCGCTTGGCCGAAGAGATGCGGGTCGGCGCGGTCGAGCGCGAAGAGTTGCCGCCCGGCATTGAGCCCAAGCGGCAGGCTTGGCGAAAAACTCTCCGCGAAATCCGGCCGGAGCCGGTCATATTCGGCCGAAACGGCGTCGGGAACAGGCTGTTCGTAGTCGACGATCGCATGGGCGAGCCCGCCTTTCCCGATGACGGCGAAGGCCGCGCCATGCGTGGTCGGGACGATCGCGGACAGGCCGAACCGCGCCGCGATCTCCTTCAGAGCCGCCAGAACGAACGCCCAGCAGCGTGCCGTGTCGAGGCGCCCGCCAGCGCTGACCGAGGCCATGCCATGAGCGGCGACGAGGGTGAGATCGTGGTCGAAGGCCAGGACCTTGCTGTTGGTCTTGCCGATATCCAGCACTGCTGTGACGCCGGAGCGCATGATCACATCCCCTACGGCATCAGGCCGACTATCGAACTCTGTCCCATGCACCATTCTGATCGCGCATCGGGACGTCCGGAGACCGACCTTCGCGCATGTCGCAGCCGATTCTCCAGGCCCCATGGGCACTGATCCGGGCCACGGGATCCGTGCAGCGTTTGTGATGACGCAGAGATGCCGTCGTCAACGCCGTGGGCCTCCGTGAGGAGCCGACACCCGATGATGTAGGGAAAGCGGGCATTCCCGTGATCTGCGCCTGCCTCATATCCGGCGTTGGTTTGTCGCCTCCGAGCGCTCAAGGCGCCCCATCATTGTAGACGCCGGCTTCGTCGCGGAGCCAGCCGACGAAGGCCTGGACGTTGACGTTCTCGTCGAAGCGCTTGGGGTAGACGACGAAATAGGCGTCCTCGCAGCGCATCCTGTGCGGACTGGCGACCACCAGCGCGCCCGACTGGATTTCCTCCCGCACCAGGAAGTCCGGGAGGATCGCGACGCCGATCCCGGCGATCGCGGCCTGGATGACCAGCGAATAATATTCGAATTTCGGCCCGGCGATGCCGTTGACGCCGCTGGCTCCGGCATCGGCCAGCCAGTCGCGCCAGAGATAGGGGCGCGTCGTATGCTGCAGCAGCGGCAGCCGGGCAAAGCCGTCGGGGCTGGCCAGGGCGTGCCCCCCGATCAGCGTGGGTGCGCAGACCGGGATCACGTACTCGTCCATCAGGTGGTGGATGCGGGCGCCGGGCCAGGTCGGGCTGCCGAAATGGATCGCGGCATGCGCCTTGTCCTCCTCGAAGCTGAAGGGCCTGATCTTCGAGATCAGGTTGATGTCGACCGTCGGATGCGCGGCGATGAAACGGGCCAGCCGTGGCACCAGCCAGCGCGACCCGAAGGTCGGCAGGCAGGCGACGGTGAGCACGCCGCCCTTGCGCCCATGCGACAGGAGCCGCGTGGTCGCGACCTCGACCCGGTTCAGCAGGCTGCGCAGCTCCTCGGCATATTCCTCGGCTGCAACGGTCGGGGTCAGCCGCTGCTTGTCGCGCAGGAACAGATTTTGGCCGAGCAGCTCTTCCAGCGCGGCCAGCCGGCGGCTGACGGCGCTCTGGGTCAGGTTGAGCTCGGCTGCGGCGCGCGTCACGCTGCGATGGCGCGCAACGGCTTCGAAACAGGCGAGATCCCGGGTCGGCGGCAACGTCCTGCGCACGGCTCTCTCTCCTTCCGGCTCATTCCAATTTGGAATGATCTGCATCGGAAATCAGCAATGGGCAAGCTGCGCGCCCGGCCCTAGCCTTCCCCCAATGGAACGCAGCAGCGCCAACACCCACGCTCGCAGAACGGCGTGGGGCTGCTTGCAGGTCAAACAAGAACGAGGGGGAAAGACGATGAAGCTGGCGACGGCATTCGCAGGCGCGCTGATGGGGCTCGGCGGTCTCCTGCTCACCGACACGACCGCCGCCCTGGCACAAGGGCAGCCGGTTCCGGAGATCAAGCTGCTGACCTGGCCCGCCGCCAAGTACCAGCACTATTTCGAGACCTCGAACTATGTCGCCGAGGGCTGGCGCAAGCTCGGCCTCAAGGTCACGCTCGACCCGCAGCCCTTCCCCAGCCCGATGCTGTCGAAATGGTTCAAGGAGCATGATTTCGACGTGGTGATGTCGGTGCTTTCCGGCTCGCCGCAGCGTTCGGAACCCGATTTCTTCACCAACGCCCAGTTCAATTCGCGCAACAGCGCGCCAGGCGATTCCAATGTCGGCTCCTTCGCCAGCGCGAAGGTCGACGAGCTCGGCGCCAGGCAGCTCGCGCTCTATGACGCGCAGGAGCGCCGCAAGGTGATCCACGAATTGCAGCGCGTCCTGGCCGACGAGCAGCCCGAGGCGGTGATCGCCTATGTCGTCAACACCTTCGCGATGAATACGGCCAAGGTCGACATCCCCGGCTACGAGGACACCTCCGACGGCCCGCGCTCGCTCTGGAACATGCTGCGCCTGACCTCCAAGTCGGGCGCGCCGGTCAGGATCGGCCGGACGATCGATCAGGGCACGTTCAACCCGCTGGCGGCGACGATCGTCGAGGATTTCAACACGCTGAGCCTGGTCTATGACAAGCTCGTCGAACTCGGCCCCGATGGCTCGCCGCGCATGTGGCTGGCGCAGTCGCTCGCGGTGGTCGATCCGACCACCGTGGTGGTGAAACTCCGGCAGGGCCACAGCTTCAGCGACGGCAAGCCGGTCACCGCCGATGACGTGAAGTTCTCCTTCGACTACCTGAAGCGCTGGAATGCGGTCTATTTCAAGAAGTACCTGGAGAAGCTCGCCTCAGTCGAGATCGTCGATCCGGAGACGGTGCGCTTCACGCTGACCGAAGCCTATGCGCCCTTCATCATCAACACGCTCGGCCAGGTGCCGATCCTGCCCAAGCATGTCTGGGCAGACGTGGTCGAGAAGACCGGCATCGCCAAGCCGCAGGACTTCCGCAACATGCCGCTCGTCGGCAGCGGTCCCTATGTGCTGCGCTACTGGCGCGAGGGCCAGGAGATCTCGCTGCAGCGCCGGGCCGATCATTTCGCCAAGCCGGCTTCCGACCTGCTGATCATCGTCTTCGGCTCGGCCGAGCTCGTCGGCGCCTCCTTGAAGAAAGGCGATATCGACGTCTCCTTCCAGCCGATCGTGCCGACGGTGGTCAAGGAGTTCGCGGCCGAGAAGAACG
The DNA here is from genome assembly GCA_900470095.1 of Hyphomicrobiales bacterium. Classification (GTDB taxonomy): domain Bacteria; phylum Pseudomonadota; class Alphaproteobacteria; order Rhizobiales; family Beijerinckiaceae; genus Allobosea. The sequence goes on along the minus strand of UBZM01000005.1, from coordinate 334,909 downwards.
TCAAGCTCATCCAGGCGCGTTCGAACGGCCATATGTCGATGCGCTACAACACGGCGCGCCCGGCCCTCGCCAACAGAGCGCTGCGCCAGGCCATGGCGCATGCCATCCCCTATGAGGCGATCATCGACGACGTGCTGGGCGGCGATGCCGGCCGCAGCGCCACGCCGATCGTGCCGGTCAACGCTTTCTGGCATGACAGCTCGATCCCGCTGCCCGCCTATGACATCGACAAGGCGAAGGCGATCCTGAAGGCGGCCGGCTTCAGCTGGGGGCCGGACGGCGCCCTGCGCATGCCCGCCAAGTGATGCGGCCGACCGACACGGCAGCCGGATCCGCGAGCCTTCCTGCGATGATCGACGTCAGGGACCTGACCAAGCACTACGCTGCGGCGGCGGGCCTGCGCTCGCTGCTGCCCGGCCGGGGCCGCGAGGTCACCCGGGCGGTCGAGGGCGTCAGCTTCGCGATCGGCGCCGGCGAGGTGCTCGGCCTCGTCGGGGAATCCGGCAGCGGCAAGTCGACCACCGGTCGCCTGCTGGTCGGGCTGGAGACGCCGACCTCGGGCTCGATGCGGATCGACGGCACCGATAGCGCCGCCGCCCGCGCCCGCGACAAGAAGGCCTTCCACCGCCAGGTCCAGATGATCTTCCAGGACCCGTATGGCGCCCTCAACCCGCAGCACACCGTCGAGGACCTGGTCGGGCGGCCGCTGCTCTATCAAGGGGTGCGCGATCGCGCCGCCATCGCGAAAAGCGTCCGCGCCGTCCTCGCCGAGGTCGGCCTCACCCCGGCGGAGAGCTATCTCGGCAAGCACCCGCACCAGCTCAGCGGCGGCCAGCGTCAGCGCGTCTGCATCGCCCGGGCGATCATCCTGGAGCCGCGCTTCCTGGTCGCCGACGAGCCGGTGTCGATGCTCGACGTCTCGATCAAATGGGACATCGTACGCCTGCTGAAGCGCCTCGCCCGCCAGCGCGGCATCGCGATGCTCTACATCACCCATGACCTCGCCACCGTCGGCGCCGTCTGCGACCGGCTCGCGATCATGTATCGCGGCCGCATCGTCGAGACCGGCCCGGTCGAGCAGGTGATGGCGGCACCGGCTGATCCCTATACGCGCACCCTGATCGCCGCGATCCCCTCCGCCGATCCCGATGCCGTGCGGGTGCGGCCTCCCGTCCTCGTGCAAGGGCTGGGTTAAAACCATGGCCGGCTATCTCCTGCGCCGCTTCTGGCACATGGTCCTGACGCTGTTCGCCATGGCGACGCTGATGTTCTTCCTGTTCCGGCTCCTGCCCGGCGACCCGACCGCGACGGTGATCAGCCCGTCGCTCTATCCCAAGGCGCAGGAGGCGATGCGCCAGCAATTCGGGCTCGATCGGCCGCTCTTCGAGCAATACCTGCTCTATCTCCGCAATCTCCTGGTCCTCGATTTCGGCTTCTCGTTCCAGACCAACCGGCCTGTCTTCGAGATGATCCAGGGCCGGCTGCTCAACACGCTGCTGCTGATCCTGCCCTCCATGTTCGCGGCCTATCTGCTCGGCGCGGTCATCGGCGCCATCGCCGCCTGGAAACGCGGCAGCGCCGGGGAAGTCGGCCTGGTCTTCACCGCGACCGCATTGCAATCGGCCCCGCTGTTCTGGCTCGGCATGCTCGCGATCCTGCTGTTCTCGATCAAGCTCGACCTCTTCCCGATCGGCCATATCGTCACGCCGGGCCTGTTTCCCGAGCAGGACTGGCGGATGTATCTCTCGGCCGACTTCCTGCACCACCTTGCGCTGCCCTTCCTCGTCAACACGCTCTATCAGCTCTGCTTTCCGCTGCTGCTGATGCGCTCGACGATGCTGTCGACCATCGGCGAGGACTATATCGAGCTCGCCCGCATGAAGGGGCTGAGCGAGCGCCGCGTCCTCTTCGGCCACGCCGCCCGCAACGCGCTGCTGCCGCTGGCGACGACGCTGCCGATGATCCTCGGCTGGGCGGTCGCGGGCTCGGTGGTGATCGAGACGGTGTTCTCCTGGCCGGGGCTGGGCCTGCTGATGGTCGAGGCGATCAGCCGCGCCGATTATCCGGTGGCGCAGGCCGCCTTCCTGCTCATCGCCGTGCTGACCGTGTTCGGCACCTTCATCGCCGACCTGCTCTGCGGTCTGCTCGACCCACGCATCGTCTACGCCTGATCATGCCAACCATCATCCTCGACTTCTTTCGCGCCGTCTGGCGCGGCCCCTTCGGTCCCACGGGCCTGGTGATCCTCGGGATCTGCCTCGCGCTCGCCATCCTGGGGCCGGCGATCGCGCCCTATGATCCGGTCGCCCGCAATTACGACGCCGCCGGCAAGCTGCTGCGCCTTGCCTCGCCCTCCTGGCAGCACTGGCTCGGCACCACCCTGCTCGGCCGCGACGTGCTCAGCCAGATGCTGGTCGGCGCCCGTCCGGCGCTGCTCGTCGGCGGGCTGACGGCGCTCGGCACCGTCCTCATCGGGGTCAATATCGGCCTGATCGCCGGCTATTTCGGCGGCCGGATCGACTCCTTCCTGATGCGGCTGACCGACATGTTCCTCGGCCTGCCCTTCCTGCCCTTCATCATCATCGTGCTCTCGCTCACCGGCCGCAGCCTGACGACGATGGTGATCGCCATGACGCTGGTGATGTGGCGCTCGACGGCGCGGGTGGTGCGCGCCCAAGTGCTCTCGCTGCGCGAGATGCCCTTCATCGCCGCCGCCCGGATCACCGGCGCCAGCGATCTCGCCATCATCTACCGCGAGATCGCGCCCAATATCATGCCGATCGCGCTGGTCAGCGTCGCCTTCGCACTGGCCTGGGCGATCATCACCGAGGCCAGCATCGGCTTCCTCGGCTTCGGCGACCCCTCGGTCGTGAGCTGGGGCTCGATCGTCTACGACGCCTACGCCTCGCAGATGATGTATCGCGCGCCCTGGTGGGTCATCCCGCCGGGCATCGCGATCATGGTGCTGGTCTCGGCGGTCTATTTCGTCGGCCGCGCCTATGAGCAGGTCATCAATCCGCGCCTGAGGACGGGCTGACGCCATGCTGCCGAGCGACACCCATCCCTTGCTGTCGATTACCGGTCTCGCGGTGAGCTACGGCACGCCGCGCGGCCCGGCGAGCGCCATTGCCGACCTCAGCCTGGAGATCGGCAAGGGAGAGAATCTGGGCCTGATCGGCGAATCCGGCTGCGGCAAGAGCACATTGCTCAAGGCGGTGATGGGCGTGATGCCCGACAATGCGCGGATCGCCGCCGGCCGCATCGCGTTTCAGGGCCGCGATCTCGTCGCGGCCGACGCCGGATTTCGGCGCTCCGTGCGCTGGGCCGGCATCTCGATGGTCACGCAGAGCGCCCTCAATGCGCTCAATCCCGTCCTGCGCGTCGGCGATCAGATCGCCGAGGCGATCCGTGCCCATCGCGATGTCTCCAGGGCCGAGGCCTGGCGCCGGACCGAGGCGCTGCTGACCATGGTCGGCGTGGCTCCGGAGCGGGCGCGCGACTATCCGCACCAGTTCTCGGGCGGCATGCGCCAGCGTGCGATCATCGCGATGGCGCTGGCGCTCGACCCTCCGCTGGTGCTGGCCGACGAGCCGACCACGGCTCTCGACGTCGTCGTCCAGGACCAGATCTTCCAGAGCCTGCGCGCGCTCCAGCAGCGGCTCGGCTTCTCCTTGCTGCTGGTGACGCACGACCTCGCGCTGGTCATCGAGAACTGCGAGCGCGTCGCGGTGATGTATGCCGGCATGATCGTCGAGACCGGGCCGACGCGGGATGTCATCCGCCGGCCGACCCACCCCTATACGCTCGGGCTCAAGAACGCGCTGCCGCGGCTCGGCAGCCGCGACGAGCCGATCGCCATTCCGGGCGGCCCGCCCGACCTGACCGATCCGCCGCCGGGCTGCCGCTTCGCCGCGCGCTGCCCCTTCGCCCTGCCGCTGTGCCGGACCGAGCCGCCCGCTCTCACGACCGTGGCACCGGGGCGGCAGGCGCGCTGCCACCGCGCCGCGGAGATCGATGCGCTCGCCCCGCTCGCCGCGCTCCCGCAGACCTGGGACGCGCTGCGCGACGCGCCGCGATGACCTTCCCGATGCTCGGGCCGCAATGCGGGCCGGGCATGGATTTCCGGAAGCAACCCCAAACCTGAAATGGAGATCGAAGTGAATTACTTCGCCTATGCCAATCTGATGGACATCAATTGCATCCACGGGGTCGCCCCCTCCGCGAAGGCGCTCAGCATTGCCTGCCTGAGGGATTACGAGCTGACCTTCGGGAAAACCACGGACGGCACATATAATGGCGCGCGGCTCGCCCCGTCCAAGGGCGCCGAAACCTGGGGCGTCCACTACGAACTCTCCGAAAGCGACATGGCGGCCATGGACAAGAATGCCGGCACGGACCAGGGCCATTGGGCTCACAAATCCGTCGTGCTCCATATGCCCGACGGCCAGGTCGTGAACTCGACGACCTACGACATCCCCAATCCGTCGGGACCGTCTGGAGCGCCGGCGCATTACATCGAGCCGCTGCTCAAGGGCGCGCGCGCCAATAATCTCCCGCCGGCCTATATCGAAAAGCTGGAAAGGCTGCTGAAGGGCGCTTGATCCGCTCGGCCGGTTTCAAAGGGCGCGGCCGGTGAGGGCTCCGTGGCGCACATCGCTCAAATGGACACCCCTCGCCGGTCGACGCTGCCAGCCAGGGCGTGGCCGGGTCGTCAGCCCGCGCCCCTTCCGGATGCGCCCTTGTTGCGCGACCGGAAATGGACGGCCATTCTCGCGTGCCTATCCGAGATCGGGGACAGGACTGTGTTCAACGCCCTCAGCAAGGACAGCCTGCGTCTCACCACCCCGCGCTTGCGCCTCGATGCGTGGTCTCCAGCCGACCTTCCCCTGCTCTTCGGGCTCCATTCCGACCCTCGGGTCCAGGCTGGCTACCCCGCCAAGGCCGACAACTGGACCGAACCCGCGATCAGGGCGAAGCTTGCCGGGTTCATCGCAGAGCAGGAGAATCTGGGCCTGACGAAGTGGAAAATGTCCCTGCGCGACGGGACTTTCATCGGTCGGGCCGGCTGGTCGCCCTGGGGCGGGGACGAACTGGAGATCGGTTACGCCATCGCGCCGGAGCATCAGGGCTGCGGCTATGCCGTCGAAGTCGCCTCGGCCCTCTTGTCGGAGGCTCGCCGGCATCGTCCTCCAAGCCAGCTCGTAGGGTTCGCACTCCTGAACAACATGGCATCCAGACATGTTCTGGAGCGGATCGGCATGACCTTCGAAGGCGAGCGTGTCATCGGGGGCATGCCGAACGCCTTCTATCGCGTGCCCGACTGAGCCGAGAGACGCAACTGGTTCCCGGGCGCCCTGCCCCGCCGCCCAAAAGCGAATCCCGCTCCCGCCCGCCTGCTCGCGCGTGCTGCGTGAGCGAGGTACTGCGCCCATCGCGAGGATGAGCCAAAGATTGAGAGGGAGCCCTCCGGTGAATGACGAAGCCGTCTATTGAGCGTAAGATCGTGTTCGAAGCCTTCCATCGAGGACGCGTTTCGAGGAACAGGGCATGGGGCACGGCAGACGTCCTCGTTCGCGCGCCAATCACAGTAGAGGCGCAGGCGGGTTTCTGCGTGATCCTTGCGGCGCGCACCGACATCTGCCCTTCTCGAATAGTCGGCTCTGCCCGACTGTCAGCAGACCACACAATACGATCCGGTTTCGAGATCAATTTTTACGACGACCCGACGATCATCGATTTGAGACGCGCCAGAACGTATTAAATTCATTATTACTACACAATATCGCCCCAGCACCGAACTCTAACTATTATAAAATTCCGGAATTGAGCCGAAGGACTTGGATGATCGCCGTTTGAGCGAGTGCCCGAAGCAGAGGCACACCTCGAAACAAGGAGGGAAACGACCTATGCCGCTGCTGGAGCTTCAGGGGATCTCAAAACATTTTGGTGCGATCGAAGCACTCAAAGGCATCGATCTAGCGATCGATGCCGGTGAGGTCGTCGGTCTGATGGGCGACAATGGTGCCGGCAAATCGACCTTGGTGAAGATTGTCGCCGGCAATTTTCTTCCGTCCGAGGGAGAGCTTCGCCTGGACGGCATCGTCAAGCACTTTCGCAGGCCGGTCGACGCCCGGACCGACGGCATCGAGGTCGTCTATCAGGATCTCGCCTTGTGCGATAATCTGACCGCGGCCGCCAATGTGTTCCTCGGGCGCGAATTGAAGCGCCGCATCGGTCCGCTGGTGATCCTTGATTACAAGGCGATGTATGCCCGCGCCGCAGAACTGTTCAAGGAACTCAAGTCGGAGACCCGCCCCCGCGATCTGGTGAAACTGATGTCCGGCGGCCAGCGCCAGGCCGTGGCGATTGCGCGGACACGCCTTGCCAACGCGAAGATGGTGCTGATGGACGAGCCGACGGCCGCCATCAGCGTTCGCCAGGTCGCGGAGGTGCTGGATCTGATCCACCGGCTCAAGGATCGCGGCATCGCCGTTGTCCTCATCAGTCACCGCATGCCGGACGTGTTCGCAGTCTGCGACCGGGTGGTCGTGATGAGGCGCGGACGCAAGGTCGCGGACAAGGCGATTGCATCGAGTTCTCCTGAAGAGGTGACCGGACTGATCACCGGCGCCATCCAGGCCGCCTGATGCTGCGCAAGGAGCCCCCCATGTCGAGCGACACATTCCGCCCGATTCCGAGCAGTGTCGCCATCGAGGACGTCACGGGCCTCAAGGAGCGGAATCTCCTGCAGAAGCTGCTCGCGAGCCAGCCCTTCTGGGTGACGATCGCCCTGATCGCCATGGTCCTCGTGATGACGTGGGATCAACCGGACGCCTTTGCCTCCGCCGACAACTTCTTCAACATCACGCGGAATTTCGCCTTCATCGGCATCATGGCCATCGGCATGACGGCCGTCATCCTCACCGGCGGCATCGATTTGTCGGTCGGGTCGATCATGGGGCTCGCCGGCGTCGTCAGCGGACTCGTCCTCCAGTCCGAGGGGCATTGGGTGCTGGCGATCCTCGCCGGTCTTCTCACCGGAGCGGCTGTCGGGGTCGTGAACGGCGTGCTGATTTCCTATGTCGGCCTCCCCGCCTTCGTCGTCACGCTGGGGATGCTGTCGGGCGCCCGGTCGCTTGCCATCGTGCTGTCCGAAAACAAGATGATCTACGAATTCGGTCCTTGGGGAGACAGCTTCAACGCCCTCGGCGGCGGGTCCATCTTCGGCATTGCCAACCCGGTCTGGGTGCTGCTCGCGCTGGCCATCATCTTCAGCATCATCCTGAACTTCACCGGCTGGGGCAATTATCTCTACGCCATCGGCAGCAACGAGAACGCTGCCCGCCTGACTGGCGTGCCGGTCCGGCGGATCAAGCTGCAGGCCTATATCGTCTCGGGGTTGACCGCCGCACTGAGCGCCGTTCTCATCGTCGGCTGGCAAGGCTCGGCCATCAATGCGCTCGGACAGGGTTATGAATTGCGGGTGATCGCTTCGACCGTGATCGGCGGCGCCGATCTGATGGGTGGCCAGGGCGGAGCCTACGGCGCCGTCATCGGGGCTGCGCTGATCGAGGTGATCCGCAATTCCCTTCTCATGGCCGGGGTCGATTCCAACTGGCAGGGCGCCTTCGTCGGCCTGTTCATCGTATTGGCGGTTCTGCTGCAGCGGATCCGCGGCAAGGGTTCGGCATGAAGAAAACCGGACAACAATAACCACCAGGAGGAGAGGCTCATGAAAACGCTGACTTTAGGTGTCGCCGCGCTCGCACTTCTCGCCGTTGGGGGAGAAGCCCAGTCTCAGGGCAAGAAATACGTCTTCGCCCTGGTTCCCAAGAACATGAACAATCCCTTTTTCGATCAAGCCCGCGACGGCTGCAAGAAGGCAGAGAAGGAACTCAACGGCGCGATCGAGTGCCTTTACATCGGCCCCGGCGAGCACGGCGGCGGCGATGAACAGGTCCAGGTCATCAACGATCTCATTGCCAAGAAGGTTGATGGCATCGCCGTCTCGCCGTCAAATGCAGCAGCGATGGGAAAGGCGCTCGAGGGCGCAAAAAAGGCGGGAATTCCGGTTCTGACCTGGGATTCCGACCTGCTTGCGAAGGACAAAGGCCTGCGCACCGCCTATGTCGGCACGTATAACTATGACATCGGCGTCAATCTCGCGAAGCTCGTCCAGCAGATCAAGCCCAAGGGCGGCACGATTTGCATCCAGTCGGGTGGTGCGGCGGCGGCAAACCATAACGAGCGCATGCAAGGGATTCGCGATACGCTTGCCGGCGCGAAATCCGCCTCCGCGCCCGGTGCAAAACTCTCCGGCCAGCATGGCTGGACCGAGGCAGCGGGTTGCCCGCTCTATACCAATGACGATTTCCCGCTGTCGGTACAGCAGATGGAAGATACGCTCGGCAAGAACCCCAAGCTCGATGCCTTCGTGCCGACCGGCGGCTTCCCGCAATTCATCCCTCAAGCGTATCGCAAGGTCGCGGAGAAGTATAAGGCCCGCATCGATGACGGCTCGCTTGCACTCGTCGTCGCCGATACGCTGCCCGTCCAGATGGATCTGCTGAAGGCGGGCCTGTCCAAGGGGCAAGTCGGTCAGCGCCCCTTCGAGATGGGCTACAGGACCATGCTGTTCCTGAAGGACATGAAGGACGGCAAGCCCGCTCCGAAGGACCCGACCTATACCGGTCTCGATGTCTGCACACCGCAGAATGCCGCGACCTGCGTCGGCGCCGGTAGCTAGAGACGGATGACTTGGGCCAGAGCGGGATACCCTCCCGCTCTGGCCTGCAAGGGACGATCCCTGGCCAGCTTCCCTTTCTATGGAGCGGCTAGGACAACCTGCGTCATCGTCATTCGATGACCTCGTCTGCGCGGGCAAGAAGCTCGATCGGAATGTCGAGCTGGATGCTTCTCGCCGTCTTCAGGTTGATAACCAGCTCGAAGGTCTTCGGCCGCTCGATCGGCAGGTCCGAGGGCTTGGCCCCCTGGAGGATGCGGGACGTGAGATAGCCGACGCGTTGCACACACTCGACGAGGTCGGGCCCGTACGAGAATAGTCCACCCGCCTGCGCGAACTCGGTCCACCCCGAAAGTGCCGGAATCCTGTGCCGGTGAGCGAATTCCACAACCTGCTTCCGGCTCTCCAGCATGACGCTGTCGGGAAGGAACACCAGGGCATCCGGCGGGGCAGCCTCAAGCGAAGCGAGGGTCTGGCCAACCTCCGCAACGCTCCGGGTCGGGATCCACTCCAACAGCATGTCCAAGGCCCGTGCTGTTTGCTCTGCGGTGAGGACCTCCACTTCGTATCCGGGATGCATCGGATCGCCCAGGAGGACGGCCCGTCTCACGTTTGGGGCAACCTCTCGCAGGAGTTCCAGACGCTTGGCATTCAGTTCGGCTGCCATGAAGGTGACGCCGGTGAGATTGCGCCCGGGCCGTGCGAGGGTGCTGGTCATACCGGCGATGATCGGATCACCGCTAAAGCCGTAAACCACCGGGATGGTGGTGATGTCGCGAACCCCGTATATCGCCCCACCCTGGGTCGCGATCACGGCCGGGTTCATCGCGACGGTCTCGGCAACGACCTTGGCGAGGCGCTCCCCCCGGTCGCCATCGGCCGAGCGGGCGAGAATGCGGACATTGCGCCCATCGATGAAGCCCTGTGCGGCGAGGCCGGAGCGGAATGCTTGCAGGTACCGGTCAACATGGTCGAGCGGGTATATGGACAGCCAGACAACCAGTGGAAGGTCCTGCCCGGCCGCCGGCACAATGGCGGCTGTCGCAGCGAAGGCGAGGACGGCGCGGCGGGTCACAGGGAGCGGAGCGATCATCGGACCCTCGTCGGGTGGTGTCGCGCCACTCGTTTATGAGGGCGCGCGCTTCTCCCGGCAAGTGATTTATCCCTGTCGCGTGGCACCATACGGTAGAGGGCTCTTGATGACTTCGGTGCCAGGTCCTCCGTCGCGTCCCATAGGGTGCCGTAGCGGAAGATGGCCATCGGCGGTTGCCGGTCAGGTTAGGTTTGGTTTGCGAACGCCAACCCTGCCCCGAAAGATCCCCGATGACCGATGCGATGATGAACCTTCGCGGCCTGTAATTCCGTCCGACACGCTCACAGGACAATTGCTCAAGAGCGATACCGCCTCTAGCGGAACGCATCATTCTCTCGACATCGGATTGATCGCGAATGTCGAAGGCAGCGCCATCGTTCTGCTGGTGAGGCGCGGGAGCGCTGGTCGCAAGACCATCGTCGTCTCGTAGGCCACGCCCGCCGGAGACGTCGCGTCTCGACGCCTCCGGTGCTTCGCTCCCGCACGCGGCGAGAGCGAGGCGCTGCGTAATTCAGCGCGCGCGGATCGAGGGCGTCGCGCAGGCCGTCGCCGAGCAGGTTGAACGACAGCACGGTTGCGAAGATGGCGATGCCGGGCCGGAGCGCCATCCAGGGCGCATTGCTCAGGACGCGCTGGGCCGAATTCAGCATCGAGCCCCAGGAGGGCGCCGGCGGCTGCAGGCCCAGGCCGAGACAGGACATGCTCGCTTCCACATGATCGCGGCTGCGATCGTCAGCGTCGCCTGGACCATGAATTGCGGCAGGATGTCCGCCGATTCATCCTTGGTCGCGACTGAACTTTAGCCTGTGCGACCTCGCCGAAACGATCATCTAACTTTCGCAGCATTGGAAGTCTTTTCCATCCAAAGAATACCGGAAGAACAGGAACAAATACTCCTCAATCCATATAGATTGACTATGAATTTATGAGCCGAGCCGGTTGGCCTCGGCCCTCCGGAAAAAGGACCGCATCGAGATGGCCGAGAAGCACCATCTGATCTTGACGCTCATCATCCATGGCGCCGGATCCCACAAGCAGGCGTGGCGGGCCCTGCCCGATCGGGATGCGTTCCTGAGCCTGGATCATTATCTGGAGGTCGCGCGCATCGCCCATCGCGGCACCTTCGATGCGCTCTGGCTGCCCGATATTCCGATGACGATCTCGCCACCGGAACATACCCCCTATCATTCCGTCGACCCGACGCTGCTGATGACGGCGATTGCGGCGCAGGTCCCGGATATCGGGGTGGTTCCCACCATCTCGACCACCTATTCGCACCCCTTCACCACCGCGCGAAACATCGCGACGCTGGACGTGCTTTCCGATGGGCGCGCCGGCATCAACGCGATCATGTCCTACGCCGACCGGGCGGCGCAGAACTATGGCGATAGCGACGCGATACCCTACGACCAGCGCCAGCGCCGGGCGAACGAATTCCTCGAGGTCTACCGTCAGCTCGGTGAAAGCTGGACGCTCTCGGATGGCGGCCCGTGGCGTGACCAGGGCCTGCTGTTCGACCCCGCGCTTCGGCGCGAGATCAACTACAAGGGCGAATTCTACCAGGTCAGAGGTCCGCTGAACGTACCGCAGGCCAGAACCGGCCGCCCGCTCCTGTCGATCGCGGGCGGATCTGAGCAGAGCCTCGATCTCGCGGCGCGGCACGCAGACATTCTCTACGCCGCCCTGGTGCACAAGGGCGCGGCCCGCGACCTCGTCCGCGACCTGCATACCCGGGTCCAGAAATACGGTCGCCGGCCGGGATCGCTCAAGGTGATGCCGGGTCTGGTGCCGGTCATCGGATCGACCGAGGAAGAGGCTCGGCGCAAGCTTGAGAAGCTTGCGCTCGAGGGCGGCTATGCGACAGATCCGGTCCAGCGGATCTCCGACCTGCTGGGCTACGATCCAGCCACGCTGCATCCCGACCGCCCGTTGACGGAGGAACAGCTTCGCCTGCCTGCAAGCTGGAAGCGCCCCGTCGGCCTGTTTCACTCCGTGGCGGATGTCGCCCGACGCGATAACCTGTCGGTGCGCGAACTGGCCCGGGTCTTCCAGCTCGACATCGGCCATCGCCTGGTGGTCGGCACGCCGGAATCCGTGGCCGAGCAGATGCTCGACTGGTGGCGCGACGACGCCAGCCATGGCTTCGCCATTCGCGCGCAATATCTGCCCGAAGACGCGACGCTGCTCGCCGATGAGGTCATCCCGATTCTGCGCAAGGCAGGCGCCTTCCCGGAGGGCTATCGCAAGGAATCCCTGCGTGAGCGTTTCGGCGCCCATGACGATGCGCCCGAGCGCGCTGCCCTGGCGGGCTGAGCCATGCAGGAAGCCCCAAACGGACCCGCTGTGCTGGCGCGCCTGACCGATGAGGCGCGACGTGCGATCGCCCTCGTCTCCCGCCCCCTTGCCTGGGACAGCGGGCCGGGCGCCGACCTCGACGTCGCGATCATCGGCGGTGGGCAGAGCGGGATCGGTGCTGCCTTTGCCCTTTCGCGTGTCGGCGTCACGCATGTCGGCGTCTTTGATGCGGCTCCCAAGGGCGCAGCCGGTGTCTGGGCCACGACGGCGCGCATGGAGACCCTGCGCACGGACAAGGCGATCAGTGGGATCGATCAGGGCATTCCCGCACTGACCTTCGAACGCTGGTTCGCAGAACAATGGGGAGAGGCCGCATACCGGACGCTGGGCCGGATTCCCCGGCTGATGTGGCAGGATTATCTCGACTGGTTCCAGCGGACCGTTGCGGTCGACATTCGCCACGACATGCGGTTGATCGATGTCGACGCCGCCGAAGTCGGTTTGCGCCTGACCTTCAGCCATGGCGGATCGCACAGCATCGTCACGGCGCGCCGTCTCGTCCTGGCCACCGGGGTCGACGGGCTCGGAATGCCCTTCGTGCCGGAGGTCATCAGAAGCGGGTTGCCGGCTGGCGCCTGGGCTCACACGGCCGATCCGATCGATTTTTCGCGTTTGGCCGGGCGGCGTATCGCGGTGATCGGGGCGGCGTCCTCGGCCTTCGACGCGGCGGCAACCGCTCTGGAAGCGGGCGCCTCGCAGGTCCACCTTCTCTCCCGTGCCAGGCGGCTGGCGACGCAAAGCCCCCAGGCGCTGGCGCGCAATCCGGTGCTCTACCGCCCGTTCCGCGACCTGCCCGACAGGGTCCGGTGGCAGATCATCACGCGTGGCCGGGCGAGAGGGCATGCTCCGCAGGCCACGATCGACCGCGCCGGCCGCCACCCGAATTTCCACCTGCTCCTCGGCCGCGAGATCGCCTCCGTGCGCCAGGGCGATGACGGGATCGAGATCAAGACCGGGCAGGAGACGCTGAGCGTCGACTTCATCATCGCCGGTACGGGATATCGCACGGATCTCGCCACGAGGCCCGAGCTGTCACGGATTGCCAAGCGGGTCCGCCTCTGGCGCGAAGTTCCCGGCATCGCCGACGATCGCGATGCGGTGCAGGAATGGGGCGGGCACCCCTATCTCGACCGGGAACTGGCCTTTACCGAGCGCGTTCCCGGCACCGCACCCTGGGTCAGGCGCATCCACATCTTCAACTACGGCGCCGTCGTCAGCCATGGCTATCATGTCGGCGACATCGGCAGCCACGACACCTGCATCAGACGCCTGCGCGAAGCGATCCAGGACGGCCTGTTCCGGGACAGCGCCGACCGGCTGGTTGCCCCCCTCCTCAACCCTCCGCCGGCAGCCGAGACCCATCCGGCCCGGCCCATCGCGTCCCAACCGGCCCGCCAGCTGCCCGGGCCCTCCCCCTTCCAACTGCATCTTCAAGGACTGAACCCGTGACAGGTATCGATCGCCGAACGTTCGGCAAGCTGCTCGCCGCGAGCACTTTCGTCTCGGCCGACCTCGCCGTGCCCGCCTTTGCGCAAACGAAGGCGAAAGGCGGCACGTTGCGCGTGGTCGTCACCGCAGAGCAGCCTTCCTTCGTCGACCTGTTCGGAAACGGGGCCATTCCCGCGGTACAGGGCGAGCTGGTCTCGATCGACTTCGACATGAATCCGCAGCCTTCGCTCGCCGAACGCTGGGACATCACCGAGGACGGCACCGTCTACACCTTCCATCTTCGCAAGGGTGTGAAGTGGCATGATGGCCGGCCATTCACCTCGGAAGACGTGGCCTATAGCTTCGAGACGCTGCGCGAGACGCATCCGCGTCGCCGCAACACGTTCGCCAATCTCGTGGCAGTGGAAACGCCCGACGCACACACGCTGGTCGCCCGCTTCTCGGCACCGGCGCCCTATCTTCTCGGAGCGCTGTCGGGGGTCGGCACGGCCATCCTGCCCAAGCACATCTACAAGGGGACCGATCTCAAGACCAATCCCAACAACCGCAGGCCGATCGGCACGGGCCCGTTCCTCTTCAAGGAATGGGAACAGGGCAGCCACTACGTGCTGGAGCGGAATCCGGATTACTGGGACACGGCCAAGCCCCGTGTCGAGCGGATCATCGTTCGCGTCATTCCCGATTCCGCGGCTCGGGCAGCGGCTCTCGAGACGGGCGAGATCGACATCGGCCACGGCTCGCCGATCCCTTACGGGGATGTGGAGCGCTTTCTGGCCAGCAAGCGCTTTGGCGTGGAAACCCGTGGCTATGAACTGGGCGGCAACCTGCACCAGTTGTTCTTTAACCTGGACAACAGCTTTCTCAAGGAACTGAAGGTCAGGCAGGCGATCGCGCACGCGCTGGACATCGACCGCCTGATCAAGGTCGTGTGGAATGGCTACGCCATTCCTTCACCGACCGCGATCGTTCCCGATCTGCGCAACTTCCACGACAGCACCCTCAAGCATTACGCCTACGATCCGGCACGTGCCACGAAACTGCTCGACGAGGCGGGCTTTCCCCGTGCCGCCAACGGCAAGCGGGCCACGCTGAACCTGACCTGGAACCCGGGGATGGCGCAGCAGCGCCAGGCCGCGGAATACATCCGCTATGCCCTGGGCGAAGTGGGCATCGAGGTCAAAATCCTCAACTTCGAGTTCAGTACTTACATTCAAAAGGTCTACACCGAGCGCGTCTTCGATATCGATGTGCAGAACCTCAATAACGGTTACGATCCGACCGACGGTATCGACCGCGCGTATCTGAGCTCCAACATCAAGAAGGGGCTGCCGTGGTCGAACCACACGCATTATTCCAACCCCGAGGTCGATGCCCTGCTCACCTCAGCCGCGGCTGAGAGGGATCCGGCGGAGCGCCGTCGCAAATACGTGGAATTTCAACGGATTGTGCATCGCGACCTTCCCGCGGTGAACCTGGTGCAGTTCCAGCGCCTCACGATGTTCAACAACCGGGTGAACGACCACACGCCTTACGCGGCGCGGCTGGGCAGCGACTATTTCGATCGCGTCTATCTCGAAGACTGAGCTTTCGATTTTCGGGTGACGTTCGCCGTGGCGCGGTTTCCCGCCACGGCCTTGTACAGGGATCCGACATGGCCGCTCACGCGCCCCATATTTCGCTTTCAATCAACTTCCACGCTGTCGGCGTTCATCCGCGGTCGTGGAAACTCGTTCCCGATCGCGATGCGACCTGGTCGTTTCAGACCAGACTCGAGGTCGCGCGCATCGCCCATGACGGCGTCTTCGACGCGCTCTGGCTGCCGGACCTGCCCATGGCGATCACGCCTCCGGAACAGGCCCCGCTCCATATTTCGGATCCGCAATTGCTGATGGCGGCGATCGCGGCTCGCATCCCCGATATCGGCGTGGTTCCGACGGTGTCCTCGAGCTATACCGAGCCTTACACGGTCGCCCGCAACATCGCGACGCTGGATGAAATCTCCGAAGGTCGCGCCGGCGTGAACGTCATCGCGTCCTACAATCCGCGCATCGCCCAGAACTATGGCGGCGACGCGGTCCCCGACTACGCCGAACGCTATGCCCGTGCTGCCGAATATCTCGAACTGTTCGGCCGGCTGAGCGACAGCTTCCGCCTGACCAGGGATTGGGACAAGCAGCCGGACGCCGCGCGCTATCTCTACGACCCGGCAGGCCGGCGCGAGATCGACCATGTCGGCCCATTCTTCAAGGTGCGCGGCCCCCTGCCCGTCCCTCAGTCTCCCTTTGGTCGGCCGCTTCTGTCGACAGCCGGCGGTTCCGAGCATGCGGTCGGTCTGGCGGCGAAATACGCCGATGTCCTCTACGCAGCCCTCGTCGACAAGGCTTCGGCGCAGGACTTCGTCGCCGGCTTGCGCGCGCAGGTTGCAGCCGAGGGCAGACCTGAGGGAGCCGTCAAGGTCGTCCCCGGTATCGTGCCGATCATCGGTTCGACCACGGATGAGGCGCAACGGCGGCTCGAGCAGCTGGTCGGGCTCTTGGGTGAATCGATCGATCCAGTGGCGCGGGTTGCGAAGCTGCTCGACCTCGACCCCGCAACGCTGCATCCCGACCGCCCATTGACCGAGGCCCAGCTGTCGATCCCGTCGCCGCACTACAAGCGGCCTCTCGGCTTCTTCCACGCGATCACCGATGTCGCCCGACGCGGAGATCTGACGGTGAACCAGCTGGCGCGGGAGTTCCAGCTGGGAGGCGGGCACAAGATCATCGTCGGCACGCCCGATATCGTCGCGAATACGATCATCGATTGGTATCGCTCGGGCGCCGCGGACGGCTTCGTCCTTCACCTCCAGGATCTGCCGCTGGATGCCCGCGACTTCGTCGATCAGGTCGTACCCTTGCTTCGCAGGGCCGGTCATTACCCGGACGGCTATGCCAAGGGCTCGCTCAGGTCGCGGCTCGGCATTCCCGGAGCACTCTGACTTCAATCTGAAAGGAGAACACCATGACGAACCGGATCTCAGGAACGGAAGCTCTGAAGCGCGTCGCGGATGGCGCAATTCTGATCGACGTTCGCAGCGCCAAGGGCCGCGCGGCGAACGGAGAGGTGCGAGACGCGGTCATCATCGGCAAGGCTGCCGTATTGACCTTCCTGCGCGACCGCTCGGGGCTGTCCGAAAGCGACCAGCCGATCGTGATCTTCTGCGGCTCGGTTGCCGGATCGGGCCCGGTCATCGAGCAGCTTGTCGCTGCCGGGATCACCCGTGCGGTTGATGTCGATGGCGGGTTTGCGGCGCTGACCGGGCCGGGCGGACTCGCGCTCGCAGAGCAGCCGTGAGCCTGCGCGCAGCGGCCTTCAGGCCACAGGGAGCGGGAGCGAGATGAGCCGCAATCGCCGCATTCTTCTCAGTCTGCGCCGGAACCTGCTCCAGGCGATCCCGACCATGTTCGTGATCGTGACGCTTGGGTTCTTCCTGATGCAGCTCGCTCCAGGCGACGTGGCCGACTACATCGCCGCGGAAACCGGAGCGGCCAGCGAGGAGGGCATCCATGCCTTGCGGGTCCAGTTCGGCTTGAACCTGCCGGTTCTGGAGCAACTCTTCGCCTATTACGACAACCTGGCGCATTTCAGCCTCGGCATCTCGCCGCGCTACGGTGCGCCGGTCTCCGACATGATCATGGCGCGCGTTCCCGGCACGCTCCTGCTGATGGGCGTCGCGATCGCCGTCGCGCTGCTCCTCGGCTTCGCCATGGGCACCACCATGGCGTTGCTGTCCCGGCGCCTGCCGGACCGCCTGCTTTCTCTTCTGTCGCTGGTCTTCTATTCCGTCCCAACCTTCTGGATCGGGCTGATGCTGATCGTCCTGTTTTCCGTCCATCTCGGGCTGTTCCCGTCGGGGGGCGCTCGCACGATCGGTGGACCGAGCGAGGGCTGGGACTGGTTCGTCGACCGGCTCCGCTACATCACGCTGCCGGCGCTGACGCTGGGGCTGAACTATGTGGCGATCTACGCGCGGCTGACGCGGGCCGCCGTGATCGAGGCCCAGCGCCACGACTATGTGCGGACGGCCATCGCCAAGGGGCTGACGCCGGCCCGCGTGATCCGTCGCCACGTGCTGCGCAACGCCCTCACCCCCATCGCCGCGCTGACCGGGGCCAAGGTGGCGGGAATGCTGGGCGGCGCGATCGTCGTCGAGACTGTCTTCAGCTGGCCGGGAATGGGACGCCTCGCCTACGAGGCCATTCTTGCCCGCGAGTATCCGGTCCTGCTCGGCATCTTGCTCGTCAGCTCAGCGCTGGTGATCGTCGCAAACGCGCTGTTCGACATCCTGCAATCGCTGCTCGACCCGAGAGTGGAGGTGAGCTGATGGCCCTGGCCGAAATGAACACCACACTTGCCGAGAACGCGCGCGGTCCCGGCGCCGGTGAGTTCGCTCCGTCGCGGAAACGCCGCCGCAGCGTGTTTTTCACCGTGCTGCGCCATTCCGGCGCTCTCGTCGGGCTGATGGTCCTGGGAGCCATCATTGCGATGGCTGCCACGGCGCCGCTGATCCGGCCGGGCGATCCGCTTGCCCTGGCGGGAACGCCGCTGCTCTGGCCGGGACAGGACCTGGCGCACCCCCTGGGGACCGACAATATGGGCCGCGATGTCCTGGCCGGCATCATGCACGGCGCCCGCGTGTCCTTGCTGGTGGGCGTTGCCGCCACGGCGCTCGGGGTTCTGGGCGGCGTCTCCGTGGGCGCCGTCGCCGGCTATTTCGGGGGGCGCATCGACAATCTGATCGTTCGCTTCATCGAGATCTTCCAGACCATCCCGGGCTTCGTCCTGCTGGTGGTTCTCGTCGCGGTCATCCAGCCGTCGATCTGGACCGTGATCATCGGCATTGCGCTGACGTCCTGGGACACGATCGCACGGCTGACCCGTGCGGAATTTCGTACCTTGCGGCAACAGGACTATGTCTCGGCCGCCCGCAGCGTGGGCTATGGCGATGCCCATATCATCCTGCGCGAGATCATCCCCAATGCGTTGCCGCCCCTGGTGGTGACGGCGACGATCATGGTCGCATCGGCGATCCTGTCGGAATCGGCGCTGGCGTTTCTGGGGCTCGGAGATCCCAATTCGGTGAGCTGGGGCGCCATGATCGGCACCGGGCGCGAGTATATCCGAACCCACTGGTATCTGACGGCCATCCCGGGGGGCTTCATCGTCGCAACCGTGTTTGCGCTCAACCTCATTGGCGATGCGCTCAACGACGCCTTGAGCCCGCATCTGGCGCGCACATGATGCATCGCTTGGACCCCGGCATGACCTCCCCCCTGCTTCAGCTCCGTAATTTGCGGGTGAGCTACGACGCCCCCCTCCGCAACGGCGTTGCCGTCGGCGGGCTGGATCTCGAAGTCGAGCGTGGAGAGACGCTCGCGCTGGTCGGCGAATCCGGGTGCGGCAAGTCGACGACGGCGCTTTCGGTCCTCGGCCTGCTGCCCGCCCATACCGAGATCAGCGGCCAGATCCTGTTCGACGGCGGCGATCTGGTCGGCATGGCGCCGGAGCGGCTCCGGGCCCTGCGCGGCCGTCAGATCGGCATGATCTTCCAGGAGCCGATGACCTCGCTCAACCCGGTCTATACGATCGGTCGCCAGATCGCCGAGGTCCTGCACGAGCATACCGACATCTCGGCCGCGGCGGCGCGGCGGCGGGTGCTCGAATTGCTTGAGCAGGTCGGGATTCCAGACCCGGCGCACCGCATCGATGCCTACCCGCACGAACTGTCCGGCGGGCAGAGGCAGCGTGCCATGATCGCCATGGCGATCGCCCTGCGCCCCCGGTTGCTCATCGCCGACGAGCCGACCACGGCGCTCGATTCCACCACGCAGATGCAGATTCTCGAGCTGATCGACGGACTCCGGCGTGAGCTGGGCATGAGCGTTCTCCTGATCTCACATGACCTGCCCCTCGTCCGGGCCTGGAGCGACCGCGTCGTGGTCATGCATCACGGGCAGAAGATGGAGACCCTCAAATCCCGTGATCTCTTCGAGGCAGGCCGCCATCCCTATACGCGCGGCCTGATCTCGGCTTCGATCCGGTTGAGCGACGAGCGGCACTACACAACCAGCCGGCTGGCCGAGGTCCGCGCCCATCGTGCCGCAAACGACGAGTTTCGTTTCGAGCTGCACACTCCGCCGGGCCGGATCGCCGCGACCGCATCTGCCCCGGACCTACCTGGCCCGGACGCAGCTGGCCCCGACGCGAGCGCTGCCCTGGACGTCAGGGATCTGACCGTTCGCTATCCCGGTGCGGACAGGCCGGCGGTGGACGGGGTGAGCTTCACCCTCGCCCGGAACCAGACCCTGGGACTGGTGGGCGAGTCCGGGAGTGGGAAATCCTCGCTCTCGCGCGCGATCATGCGATTGATACCGGGGGTGACGGGAGAGATCTCGCTCCTGGGCAAGGATCTGGCCGGCGCGCAGGGAGCCGGGTTGCGGCAGGCGCGGCGGCATATCCAGATGGTGTTCCAGGATCCCTATGCTTCGCTCAATCCGCGCCAGACGGTGGGCGATATCCTCGGCAATCCGCTCAAGCTGCACGGCATCGCAGAGCGGGGCGAGCGCGTGCGGCAGATGCTGGATCGGGTCGGGTTGCCGGCGAGCAGCGTCGACCGCTATCCGCACGAGTTCTCAGGCGGCCAGCGCCAGCGCATCGGCATCGCGCGCGCCCTCATCCTGCAACCGGACGTTCTGATCTGCGATGAACCGGTTTCCGCCCTCGACGTCTCGATTCAAGCACAGATTCTGAACTTGCTCGCGGATATCAGGGCGGAATTCGGTCTTTCCATGCTTTTCATCTCGCACGATCTTGCAGTCGTTCAATACGTGTCCGACAAGGTCATGGTCATGCAGAGAGGCAAAATTGTCGATACGGGTGATCACACCACCATCTGGCGCAGCCCCCGGCATCCATACACCAAGGCGCTGATCGCGGCCGTGAACTGACAGGGGCAACGAGCATGGCGATACCGGGCAATGCGGCAAGCTATCGGGAAGCAGTTCTCCGGCAGCCCGCCCCCAGTGATCACCTTGATCGGAAAACGAGAGGGTCTGCCGGAATGCTGTCGCGTAAGGCGAAGTACGGCTTGAAGGCGCTGGCCTATTTGGCATTGTCGGACAATGCTGTGCTCCAGCAACCCGGAACCATCGCAGCAGCCCGCAATATCCCGCGCAAGTTCCTCGAGGGCATCCTCGTTGAACTGCGCAATGCCGGCTTCGTGGCCAGCCATAAGGGAAGAGCTGGTGGCTACCGGCTGGCGCGGCCTGCCGCAGAGATAAGGCTGGGATCGGTCATTCGCCATCTGGATGGAGCATTGGCGCCGATACCCTGTGCCAGCCGCAGCAGATATGAGCCCTGCCCGGACTGCGACGAGCCCAAATGCGAGGTGCGGCGTGTCATGATCGAGGTCCGCCAGGCGATCTGCGATGTCCTCGATCATCGCAGCCTGGCCGATCTGTCCGCGCAGCTGGAACTGGGGCTCCTGGTCGATATTCCCTGCGCGGACTGAACGATCGGCAGGTCGCCTGGCCCCCGGGGCCGTTCGGCCCCGCAGCGGCCCGACGCTTACCTGGTCAATGGTGAGACGCGTGCGCCCGCCTGCGCCAGAGCATGAAAGCCGCCCGCCACATCAAGCACCCGTTCAATTCCGGCGGACCGCAACACCCGGACGATCGCAGCACTGGCATCGTCCCTCGAACAGAAGATGACGAACAGCTTTTCCCCATTCCGGAATGGTCGAAGCGCGTCGAGGATATCGATCTTCTCGATATGTCGAGCCCCCTCGATGATGCCTTCCTTGTCCCGGTAAGGCACGGTGCGGACGTCGATCAGCTCGCCACCTTCGCGGATGAGCTCCAAGGCGGCCTCGGCCGAGACACGCTCCGGCAATGAAGATGATGCGCTTCGCGCCCGTCGGTCGTTCTGTTCAATCATCAAGCCCGCCATTCAGGGCCGCTGATACGCGTCCCATCGCCATTGCCAGAACTCCAGGATCAAAGTGGAGAGGATCTGACCCGAGCCCCTGTTCCTCCGGCCAATGCAAGAATCCCCGAATTTTGATTCTGGCCCGGTGCGCCCTGTTTTTCCAGCCTGGAATCGCGTGCAGGCCCCGGGGCGGTCATCATGGCGCGCCTCTCGTCCGGGTGCCCGGTTTGCAGATCGCGCAGGTCGCTCGGAACAGCTTCGTTTGCGCCGGAAAGATGCCGGCAAGGACGGGCGCCGCCCGGAGATCGGGGCCCCGGGGACAGGGACAGCCCCGCTCCCGCGGGCAGCGCGAGCGGGGCGCCGCGTCGGGTCAGCGCGCGCGCGGATCGAGGGCGTCGCGCAGGCCGTCGCCGAGCAGGTTGAACGACAGCACGGTTGCGAAGATGGCGATGCCGGGCCAGAGCGCCATCCAGGGCGCATTGCTCAGGAAGCGCTGGGCCGAATTCAGCATCGAGCCCCAGGAGGGCGCCGGCGGCTGCAGGCCGAGGCCGAGAAAGGACATGCTCGCTTCCGCGATGATCGCAGCCGCGATCGTCAGCGTCGCCTGGACCATGAGCTGCGGCAGGATGTTCGGCAGGATGTGGCGCACCGCGATGCGCCATTGCGGATTGCCGACCGCGCTGGCCGCCTCGACATAGTCCTCCGCCTTGATCGACAGCACCTGGCCGCGCGTCAGGCGGATGAAGAGCGGCATGGCGGTGATGCCGATCGCCAGCATCGCGTTCGTCAGGCTGGGCCCGAGGAAGGCCGCGAGCGCGATCGCCAGGATCAGGAACGGACAGGCCAGCATCGCATCGGTGAAGCGGCTGATCAGCCCGTCGACCAGGCCGCCGAGAAAGCCGGCGGCGAGCCCGAGCGGCACGCCGATCGCCATGGCGATGCCGACCGAGGTGAGGCCCGCCAGCAGGGAGGCCCTGGCGCCCCAGATGATGCGCGAAAGCATGTCGCGGCCGGCCTCGTCCGTCCCAAACCAATGCGCGGCGGACGGCGCCTTGCGCACCGCAGTCCAGCTCTGCGCCGCCGGATCATAAGGCGCCAGCAGCGGCGCGAAGACGGCGACGAACACCATGAGCAGCACGACGGCGAGACCGACCAGCGCGCTCTTGCGCTTCGACAGGCGCCGCCACACGCGGCCGCGGAAGAAGTTCGCGACGGGATTGGCCGAAGGCTTGGGTTCCGAGATCGTCAGCACAGCTCAGCTTCTCAGTCTTGGGTTGACGAGGATGTATCCGATGTCGGCCAGCAGGTTGAGGACGATGTAGAAGAGCGAGGTCACGAGCACGACGCCCTGCACCACGGGATAATCGCGGGTGAAGACGGCGTCGACGATCAGCTTGCCGAAGCCCGGAATCGTGAAGATCTGCTCGGTCAGGACAGCGCCGGACAAAAGCGCGCCGAACTCAAGCGCACCAAGCGTGATGATCGGCGTCAGCGCATTGCGCATCGCATGCTTGAACACCACGACCCATTCGCTGAGGCCCTTGGCGCGCGCGGTGCGAACGTAATCGCTTTCGAGCGCCTGCAGCATCGCGCTGCGGGTGTGGCGCATGATGACGCCGGCAATCGCGGTGCCGAGCACGCAAGCGGGCATGATCGTCGTCGAGAGGTTCATCCTGAGGTCCTCCCAGGGGCTGACGAAGCCGGATGCCGGCAGCCAGCCGAGATGGACCGAGAAGAACATGATCAGCATGATGCCGAGCCAGAAATTCGGCACCGAGATGCCGGCAAGCGACGCGACATTGGTGGTGTAGTCGATGGCGCTGTTCGGGCGCAGAGCCGAGATGACGCCCGCCGTGATGCCGACCACGAGCGCGATCAGGACGCCCATGACCGCGAGCTGCAGCGTCACCGGCAGCTTGAGCAGGATCAGCTCGAGGACGGGGCGGTTATGGCGCATGGATTCGCCGAGATCGCCGGTCACCACGCCCTTCAGCCAGTAGAGATACTGCACGATCAGGGGCTGATCGAGGTGATACTGGGCGCGGATGGCGGCCAGCGTCGCCTCATCGGGATTTTCGCCGGCGAGCACCAGCGCCGGGTCGCCCGGCAGGAGATGCTGCAGCGAGAAGATGATCATCGACAGAAGGATGACCGTCGGGACGAGTTGCAGAAGGCGGCGGCCGAGAAGTGAAGACATGGGTCAGCCCTCCGTCACGGTCTGGGCCGGCCGCGCAGCCATGGCTTCAAACGCCGCGAACAGCTTTTCGAGCTTCGGGTTGCGCGGTTCGCGCGCAATCTCGCCCGCATCCTGCGCCGGCAGTTCGCGCCAGAAGGCACAGGCATTGGCATGGCCGCCCGCCTCGACCTCGAGCACCATGCTCACGCTCTTGCAATCCGGCCGCGTATGCGGGCAGCGTGTATGCAGCCGGCATCCCTCGGGCGGGGAAAGCGGGCTCGGCAGATCGCCATGGAGTCTCGCCGCGCGCGAGCGCTGATGGCTCGGCGGCGCCGCAACCGGAATGGCCGAGAGCAACGCCCGCGTATAGGGGTGGCGCGGCGCGGCGAAGATCTCGTCGGACGTGCCCATCTCGACGACCTTGCCGAGATACATCACGGCGACGCGATCGGCGATGTGCTTCACGACGCCGAGATCGTGCGAGATGAAGACGAAGGCAATGCCGAGCCGCTTCTGCAGGTTCTTCAACAGATTGAGGACCTGCGCCTGGATCGAGACGTCCAGCGCCGACACCGCCTCGTCGCAGATGATCGCCTTCGGTTCGGAGGCGAGCGCCCGCGCGATGACGACGCGTTGGCGCTGGCCGCCGGAGAATTCATGCGGATAGCGGTCCGCCTGTTCCGGGCGCAGGCCGACCATGTCGAGAAGCTCAGCGACGCGCCTGGCGCGCTGCCCGGCCGGCACGATGTCGTGCAGCATCAGCGGCTCGGCGATCGTCTGGGCGATCGTCATGCGCGGGTTGAGCGAGGCATAGGGGTCCTGGAAGATCAGCTGCACATGCCGGCGCTGCGCGCGCACCGCCGTATGGCTGGCATGGGTGACGTCCTGCCCGTCGATGAAGACCTCGCCGGAGCTGGGCTCGATCAGGCGCATCAGCAGGCGGCCGAGCGTCGACTTGCCGCAACCGGATTCGCCGACGATGGCGAGCGTTTCGCCGGGCATCAGCGACAGGCTCACGTCATCGACCGCGCCGACGGTCGCGAGCGGGCGGCCAAACAGCGAGCGCTTGACGACGAAGCTCTTGCCGAGGCCGCGGGCTTCGAGGATCGGCTTGGCCGCGGGGGCGCTGGAGGCGCTCTGGATCATGGGACGAGGTCCTGCATGGGCGCACGCCAGCAGCGGCTGAAATGACCGGCCGTGACCTCGATGAGGTCCGGCATCTCGGCGCAGCGCTCGACGCGGAAGGGGCAACGCGCCTGGAACCGGCAACCCGAGGGCGGATTGGCCATGTCGGGCACGGTGCCGGTGATGGCGACCAGCTGCTCGCGCTTTTCGTCGAGGCGCGGCAGCGAGCCGAGCAGGCCGACGGTGTAGGGGTGCTGCGGGAAGGTGAAGAGATCCTCGACCGAACATTGCTCGACGACCTGGCCGGCATACATGACGATGACGTCGTCGCAGGATTCCGCGACCACGCCGAGATCATGGGTGATCAGGATGATGGCGGTGCCGGTCTTCTGCTGCAGCTCGCGCATCAGCTCGAGCACCTGCGCCTGGATGGTGACGTCGAGCGCGGTCGTCGGCTCGTCGGCGATCAGCAGCTCCGGATCGCAGGCCAGCGCCATGGCGATCATCACGCGCTGGCGCATGCCGCCCGAGAGATTGTGCGGATATTGGTGGTAGCGGGTCTCGGGCGAAGGAATGCGCACCAGCTTCAGCATGGCGATAGCGCGTTCGGTC
Organism: Hyphomicrobiales bacterium; assembly: GCA_900470095.1. Lineage (GTDB taxonomy): Bacteria > Pseudomonadota > Alphaproteobacteria > Rhizobiales > Beijerinckiaceae > Allobosea. The sequence continues at coordinate 309,391 of UBZM01000005.1, read as the reverse complement.
GCCTCCTTCTTCGAGATCGGCCGGTGGCGCAGGATGACCTCGTTGATCTGCTCGCCCACGGTGTAGGACGGGTTGAGCGAGGTCATCGGCTCCTGGAAGATCATCGCCAGCCGGTTGCCGCGCAGGCTGCGCATGCCGGATTTGCTCTCTTCGAGCAGCTCGCGGCCATCGAAGACGACGCTGCCTGAAATGCGTGCGCTGTGTTCCGGCAGAAGCCGCATGACCGCGAGCGAGGTGACGCTCTTGCCGCTGCCGGATTCGCCGACGATCGCCAGCGTGCGCCCTTTCCGAACCGAGAAGCTGACGCCGTCGACCGCCGTCACGGTACGCGTGTCGCCCTCGAAGGCGACACGCAGGTTGGTGACGTCGAGGACGGACGCTGATGCGTCATCGGCCTGGACGGTTCGGAGAGGGGTGCTCATCGCAGCCTTGATACCTGCTCAGCTTTTTCGGCTGACGTCAGCCAGGCGGATGATGCCATCCGGAGCGGGCTTGAGGCCGGTGATCTTGGAGCTGTGCGCGAAGATCCACTGCGAGTGGTAGAGATAGACGATCGGCAGGTCCTTGAGCAGGATCGCGACCGCCTTGGCGTATTCGGCCTGGCGCGCAGCCGGGTCCCCGAGCGAGCGGGCCTTGGCGAGGATCGCGTCGAGCGCCTCGTTGCAATACTTGGCGTCGTTCGTCGCCGCGCCGCAGGAGAGCATCGGCGTGACGTTCAGGTCGGGATCGACGCGGCCGCTCCAGCCGACGAGATGCGACTGGAACTTGCCCTGGCGGGCGACGTCGAGCAGCGTCATCAGTTCGGTCGGCTTGATCGAAACCTTGATGCCGATGTCCTGGACCATCGCCTGGATGAGCTGGGCGACCTGCTGGCGTTCGGCATCGGTGGGAACGAGCAGTTCCAGATTGACCGACTTCACGCCGGCCTCGGCCATCTTCTTCTTGGCGGCATCGGGATCACGGGCCGGAACCGGGAAGCTCTTGTCGTAGAACGGGCTCGACGGCGGGAACGGCTGGTTGCCGATGCTCGCCTGCCCGTCGAATACGACATTGCTGATGGCCTGGCGATCAATCGCGAGGCTGAAGGCTTCGCGGATCGCGGCCTTCTTGCCGGCATCGAGATTGGCGCCGTCGCCACCGATGCTGAAGGTGATGCCGTAATAGCCGAGCCCGACGACGGGGTCGACGGCGAGCGCCTTGTCGGCCTTGACGGCGTCCACATCGGTCGCAGCCAGGCGCTCGATCAGGTCGAGCTGGCCCGAGCGCAGATTCAGCAGGCGGACGTTGGAATCGGGCATGCCGCGATAGATCAGGCGATCGAACTTGTACTTCGCCGCATCGTAATATTGCGGGAATTTTTCAAGGACGATGCGGTCCTGGACCACGCGCTCCAGGAATTTGTAGGGGCCGGAGCAGACCGGCGCATCGGTGAACTTGTCGCCGAGCTTTGCACCGGCCGCCGGGCTGATGATCATGCCGGCGCGGTCGCTGAGCGCGGCGAGCAGCGGAACCGAAGGCTCCTTGAGGCTGATCTTGACGGTGGTCGGATCGACGGCTTCGACGCTCTTGATCGCGCTGATCTCAGCCTTGCGTCGCGAGATGCCCGAGGTGAGAGCGCGCTCCAGATTGTACTTGATCGCCGCGGCGTCGACCTTGGTGCCGTCATGGAAGACGGCATCGCCGCGCAGCGTCAGGGTCAGCACGGTGCTGTCTGCGCTCCATTCCCAGCTGGCCGCCAGCATCGGGATGATCTTGCCGTTCTGGTCGATGTCGACGATCTTGTCGCAGAGCGACTGCAGGACGTGGCGGCCGACGAAGCTCCAGTTGGACACCGGGTCGAGCGTATCGGGATCGTCCTGCAGGCCGATCTTGAGAACGGTCTGGGCGGCGGCGGGCGCCACCGTCACGGCCATGGCGCCGAGCGCCAGGCTGGCGGCGAGTGCAAGATAAGTCGGTTTCATCGATAGTCCCCTCTCCTGTTCCGGAATGCTTGTCTTGCTGGATCAGCGTGCGACCGCATAACCCTGGACGCCTCGCGGATTGGCGCCGGCCTTCACCAGCTGCACGTCGCCATCCATCTCGCGGGCAACCGCCGAGAGGCGCCCTTCGGACCAGGTGTCGCCGACGGTGATCTTGTGCCCCCTTGCCGCCAGATCGTCGCGAACCGCCTGCGGGAAGCGGTCTTCGAGCGTGATCGCGCCGAAGCTGATCTCGCGCGGCCAGAACGAGCTTGCGAGATGGTCAGTATGGAAGGACGGGGCGTCGATCGCTTCCTGAAGGTTCATGCCCTTGTGGAGATGACGCAGCAGCATGATCAGCTGCCATTGATCCTGCTGGTCGCCGCCCGGCGTGCCGAAGGCCATGTAGGGCTGGCCGTCCCGGTAGACGGTGGACGGGGTCAGCGTCGTGCGCGGCCGCTTCGATGGCGCCAGCGTGGAGTTCAGGCCCTCTTCGAGCCAGAACATCTGGGCGCGGGTCGTCAGGCTGAAGCCGAGGCCGGGAATGACCGGGCTCGACTGGAACCAGCCGCCGGACGGCGTCGCCGACACCATATTGCCCCAGCGGTCGACCGCGCTGACCTGCACGGTGTCGCCGCGCTGCGCGCCTTCGCGGGTGAGCGCGGGTTCGCCCTGCCGGTCATTCGGCAATTTGGCTTCGCGGGCGACCGTCGGTTCGCCGCCGCCGAGGCCGGGCTGCGCGATGGTGCCGACCGTGCGCAGCGGCGGCAGATTGGGATTGCGGCCTTCCGGAGTGCCGGGGAGCACCTCCATCGACGCCGTGCCCGTGATCAGTGCGCGGCGGATATCGGCATAGCCGGAGGAGAGCAGCGCCTTGATCGGCACATCGGAGCTGTCGCCATACCAGGAATCACGGTCGGCCATCGCGAGCTTGGCCGTCTCGACGACGAGATGGACGAAATCGGCGCTGGTCGGATCGAGATCGGCGATATCCGTGCCCTTGAGGAGCTGCAGCATCTGCAGCAGGACGGGGCCTTGCGACCACGGCCCGCATTTGAAGACCTCGCAATCGCCATAGGTCACCGAGACCGGCTTTTCGATCGACGGCTGATAATCGGCCATGTCCTGGGCGGTGATCAGGCCCTTGTGGTGGCGGCCCGAGACGTCCCAGACTTCCTCGGTGGCGCAGAATTCCTCGATCCGCTCGGCAACCGGGCCGCGATACCAGAAGTCGAGCGCCGCATTGATGCGTGCCTCGCGATTCCCGGCCGATTTCGCGTGGTCGAGGATCTGCTGGTAGAGCGCGGCAATCTGCGGATTGCGGAAGAGCTTGCCGGACTGAGGCGCCACGCCGCCCGGCAGGTAGATCTCCGCGGAGCTCGGCCAGTGGGTCTCGAACAGCTCGCGCATCGAGGCGATCGTCCGGGCGATGCGCGGCACCAGCGGGTGGCCGGTCCTGGCGTAATAGATCGCGGGCGCCAGAACATCTTCGAGCTCGGCCGTGCCGTAATCGCGCAGCAGCGTCAGCCAGGCGCCGAACGCGCCGGGAATGCAGGCGGCGAGCAGGCCGGTGCCTGGAATGATATCGAGGCCGAGATCCTTGAAATGCTTGATGGTCGCCTTCGCAGGGGACGGCCCCTGCCCGCAGATGACGATCGGGGTCTCGGCGCCGGCCGGGGTCACGATGATCGGCACTTCGCCGGCCGGGCCGTTGAGATGCGGCTCGACGATCTGCAGGACGAAACCGGTGGCGACCGCGGCATCAAAGGCGGTGTGGCCCTTTTCCAAGATGGACATGCCGACGGTCGAGGCCAGCCAATGCGTCGAGGAAACGGCTCCGAATGTGCCCCTGAGTTCCGGTCGCGTCGTAAATGTCATGGCAATTCCTCATTTCCAGCCGTTCGCGACCGCCTGACGGTGCGTGTCGACAAGGCCGGAGATCCACGCGGGGATGATAGACAAGCCTCAGGATTTTGTGCCGCAGCTCATGCGGGAGCGGCTCGTTTTGTATATTTTTTGTCCACATTGCAACAGGATTGTGTACTCATCGGGATCGGCCGAGGTGACGATCTGGAATGGTGGGCTTGCGCGTGGCGGAGTTGGGAACAGAGGAACGCGTGATGCTGGACATGCCGGCAGCCACCAAGAAAAGCCGCAGTGATTTCATTGCCGAACAGCTCGAAGAGGCTGTCATCAACGGCGAGTTTCCGGCCGGTGCCCGGCTCGATGAATCCTCCATCGCCCTGCAGTTCGGCGTCTCCCGCACGCCCGTCCGGGAAGCCTTGCATATCCTGTGCGGGCGGGGGCTGGCCGAGCGGGAGCCCTATAAGGGCGTGGTCGTGACGCAGATTTCCACGGAGCGCATCGACGAGATGTTCGAGGCGATGGCCGAGCTGGAGGCGACCTGCGGCCGGCTCTCCTCACACCGGATGACGATGCGGGAGCGGGCCGAACTCGAAAGCCTGCACCGCCAGATGAATGCGCTGGCCGACGAGGGCGACCTCGATGGCTATAACGAGCTCAACACGCAGTTTCACAGCCTGCTCTTCCAGGGCAGCCATAACAGCGACCTGATCGCGGTTGCCCAGACGCTACGGCTGAAACTCGCGCCCTTCCGCAAATTCCAGCTCAAGGACAAGGGACGCGTCAAGCGCTCCTGCCGCGAGCATCAGCAGATCGTCGACGCGATCCTGGATCAGGACGCGAAGACTGCGGAGAACGCGCTGCGCCGCCATCTCGTCTCGGCGGCCCAGGAAGTCCTGATCAAACGGCAGCGGCAGGAAGACGAGGCCGTGGCCAAGACTGCGCTCTGACGCACTCTGAAAGGTGAGCTCCAAATGACTGATAGGATTGAGAAAGAGGCGATCCGCGCGGTGATCGCCACGATGCAGGCGGCCTGGAACCGCGGCGATTTCGAAGGCTATATGGCGGGCTTCGCCAATCCCGATGTGGTCTTCGTCTCGCGCGGCCGCATCCAGAAGGACTGGCAGGGAACGCTCGACCATTACATCGCCGATTATGGCGGCGGGCCGGGTTCGCAGGGCGAACTCGCCTTTTCCAACATCCGCATCGAGATGCTGGCGCCCGATTCCGCCCAGCTGATCAGCGACTACAAGCTGGTGCGCGCCGCCGGCAACCAGACCGGCGTCAACACCCGCCTGATGCGCAAGCGCGACAACCAATGGGTCATCGCCCTCAACCACGTCTCGCAGATCGAACCCGCCAATGCCGGCGGAAAGGCCCCGGCCCGGGACTGAACCGAAGGGCGGGAGCGTGGCTCATGGCACCGCCCTGCGCCACACAGCAGGGAGCCGGCCGTGGCGGACGTCGATTCAGTCGGTAAGACGCCGAAGTTTGCCGGCGATCGGTCGGCGGGCCCGATCGCGGCAGGAGCGGCGGTTGGGCTCCCCGGAAGCTGACGCTCACATGGAGGAAGGCCGGGGACGATTATCGCATTGGATCTGCCGGCGAACTCGCCCTCCGGAGATTTTCCACGCGCTGTCTCCTGTGCAGACCAGACGAGGCAGCACGCGATCGGCAACCCGCCAGTCATCGGAGCGATGCGTCTCTATCCCCCGCCAGGAGCGCGGAGCTCATTGACCTATCGGAATGGCCAAGCAATGGTCACCTTCGAGGTCAACAAGATGAAGCGCGTCTTGGCTGCCGAACGACGGACTTGAGAAGCGGCGCCCAGATGCCCCACACGGACCACCCGAAGGCCGCCACAAAGTCTCATGCCGAGCGCTGGTTGAAGCGACTGCCACTACGCTGGACACGCAACGTTGTCGTGGCCGGACTTGCACTATCGGTAGCTTCGCTACTTCCGATAGTTTTGTCATCCCAGGCGTTTGCGTCCAGTGACGTCGGGTACTACCTCGTTTTGACCGTGGCTCTTGCGCTCTTCGCCTTCCTTTTCGGCGCACTGGCGCGTTATGGCCTCAAGGGCGCATTAGGACGGAGCCCGGACGAGGCCCTCCGCACATTGACGGCGAAGTTCGTCACCGGCGCAGCATCCCTCGCGGGTGTGCTTCTGCTCTCCGACATTCTCTTCCAGTGGCGCAACGAATACCGGTTCGGCCAACCCGGGAATGCGGCTGAAGATATCGGCTACTTCGGCGGATTTGTCGGCTCCGCCGCCTTGATGGCCCTCCTTGTCTCGCTCGTCTCGAAATGGGGCTTGCGAAAGGCGATCGCCCGGGACGGCGTTGCGCCGAAGCGGGAACAGCGCGAGCCGACGAACTCGGCTGCCGTGGTCGGCCTGCCAAGCTCGCCGGTCTCCGATGTCGCTATTTCTGCATCATCGGAGCAGCCGCCTGTCGCCCCCCGGCCCGAGGCACGTCCGTCCAGCAACCTCTTCGTGAAGCATTGGCGGGGAGAGATTTCGCTCGGCTGGTCGTATTGGGGCGTCGCCTTCGTCGGCAACGTGCTGGCCTTGCTCGCGATACTTGGCGTCAACCAGCTGTTCACGACGGATAAGGGGTTTGATCCCGGCCCCATTTTCTGGATGCAAGTGACGGTGTGGGCGATTGTTCTCGTCGTGACGGTCTGGCAGGTCGTGGGCACCTGGCGGTCGGCGACGAACCATGCCGCCCGCAGGATTGCAGCAAACCTCGGTACGGGTTGGGCGACCGCTGCGAAGGTCATGCTCGCCATCGGCGTCATCCGAACGATTGCCGAGTTCTCGCAGGGCGGTGCCCTTCAGATCGCCGAGACCTATGACATGGCGTTTCGGGGCGATCCCAGGATGCCGCCATATTCCCTGCGCGTCATGAGGAACGGAACCGAGATAGAGGTGACGGGCGGCTTCAAGTTCGGCCTGACCGCCGACTTCGAGCGTGTGGTCAGCGCCTCGCCGCGGATCCGCGTCGTCCACCTCACCAGCGTCGGCGGCCGCATCGGGGAAGCGGCAAAGCTCAACGATGCGATCAGGAAGCGGGGTCTCGTCACCTATGTGTCGACGCACTGCGAGTCAGCCTGCACCCTGGCGTTCGCTTCCGGTCGCGAGCGCTGGCTCAACAAGGGCGGCAAGCTGGGCTTCCACGGACCCGCTTTCGCTGGCATGACATTCGCCGATCTGGCAGTCGCGGCCCGATCATGGAAGGCGCAGTATATCGCGGCCGGGTTCGCGACCGGCTTCGTCGACCGGGCCCTCGCCGTCCCGAGCGCGGAGATGTGGTATCCGACCGAGCAGGAAATGCTCGCCGCCGGGGTCATAACGAACCTATCGGACGGGTCTCAGTTCGCCGCGTCGGGCTATGAGAGAGACCTCACCAAGGACATGCTGGCCGACGGGATGGCCAAGTACATCCCCTCCTTTGCCGCCATGAAGACCCGGCTTCCGCAGGACTACCAGCGCATCGCCCAGGCCTATTTCGATGGCTATATGAACGGGCAGACCGAGGTCCAGTTGATCGCCGCCTTCCGCGAGGAGTTGCTGTCAGTGATCAAGGACCACAAGGCGCGCGCCGACGATTCCGTACTGATCGATTTTGCTCGCGTGGCGGTGGATCAGTACATCGCGCTAGGCCAGCGAAACCCGACGCTTTGCTATCGGTACGCGGCGGGCCTGGGAGCCGTGAACTTGTCGGGCGAAGTGCCGCCTGCACTGGTTCAGCGGGAGCTGGCGCTCGGCGAGCGCGTCATCGCCACATCCGCTCCCCGCGCCCCCGTAAATCCCCAGGTGGTCAAAGCGCTACTGGTGCGTGTTTACACCAACTTGGCCAAGCGGTTCACGACTGAGAATTTGGGCATATTCCAGCTGTCATCGGTGCCGCCGTCGCGGCATGCGGAGTACTGCGCGATCACGGCGGCGCTTTATCAGGAGATTCTCGCAATGCGTCCCGTGGAGGCCGCCGTAATCCTGCGAAGCTTCGAGACCCCATAGGATCAGATCCTGAAGGCGATGATCGCGAGGACGGCGACGATCGCCGGACGCCCCCGCTATGCGATGCTGGACGTCTTCCTCTGAGCGGCGCCCCGGTCGCCCGCACGCTCCAGGGTCACGGTCAGGTCGGGCCAGCGTTTATGAAAGAAGCGGGTCGAGCTGCCTCCGGCTCCTCGCCCGCAAACGAAACCAGTGTGGGATCGACCCGTTCAATCGCGCCCCGGGGGTGCGAAAGGCTCGGTGCGGCCCAGCTGATCACCGACTAAAAGCTGGTGCGCGGCGGGCAACCAGGCCGGCGTCCCCCCGCCTGATGCGCAAGCCCGACAACCGATGGGTGATCGCCCTCAACCACGTCTCGCAGATCGAAAGCAGCACGCAGGTGGGAAATGCCCCTGGGCTCTAACCAAGATGCGGGCGACCGTCAGAGCGCGGGTCGCGGCGTGAACAGCGCCGCGCCCGACCGAGTGTCACGCAGCCAGTACGGTAACAGGCGTTCCGGGGGCGACGCGTGCGTAGAGATGCACGATATCCTGATTGATCATCCGGATGCAGCCCGACGAGACGTTGGTGCCAACACTGTAGGGCTCCAGAGTGCCGTGGATTCGGTAGCCAAGGTCCCGACCTTCGCCGAACAGATACAGAGTACGCGCGCCCAGCGGACTATTGGGACCGCCGCGCACGCCGAGGCCCCTCGGCGTCTTCTCGAGTTGGGCCTTGATGGCTGGCTCACGCTCAATCATTTCGCGCGGCGGAACCCAATCGGGCCAGTCCCGCTTCATGTTGACCCGCGCCAAGCCGGACCAGGCGAAGCCCTCACGTCCAACACCGACGCCATAGCGGGTCGCAACTCGGGGCGTTTCGACGAAATAGAGATGGTAAGAGGCCGGATCGACGATGATCGAGCCCGGGGTCTCCTCTCGCGTAAGCTCGACGGTCTGGCGCAGATAGGCCGGATCAATCTTTCGATAATCCACCGTCCGGACCGCAAACCGCTCACCTGGATAATCCGTGTAGACCTCGGCGTAGTTCGGGCGCGCCAATGTGCGCGTCGGGCTCGCTCTGGCTGGGGAAAGAGCCGGCCGCCCGACGCTGCTTCTCGTGCCGCATCCCGCGAGCCCGGCAGCGGCAAAGGTCAAGGCAGACATGGTAAAGCAACGGCGGGTCGGCATGGCTGTCTCTCAGGCAAGGCTTTGGAGAAACATGGACTTAGATCGTTAAGGCCACGTTAACCCGACTCAGGAGGGCGAAGCCGCTGCGGAACGAGAAGGCGGGCGATAAAGAACCAAGCCTCTGGGATGGCTCAGCCGGATGAACCATTTCCCTGTTCCAAAAAGTACGATTTCGGAGAGATCCAAGGGGGCGTGGGGCAGTCGAAGCCTGTGAGGGCCGGATCGCGCCGAGTGTAGCCCCTGGCGGGCGCTTACATTCCGCCCAGGAGCCTGACGACCTGGGAACGGGCGTTGCGCCCGCTCCGGATTGCTCGCTTTGTCGCTTCGACCAAAAGTCAGACGATCGTCAACAGCCCGGCGCTCTGCTCAAGGAGCGGTCGCATATTCCGGATCGAGCGGAAGCACGGGCCCGGGGATCGTGCGACCGATGCGACCGACGACCCGGCCATGCTCGATGACCCCGCCATAGTGGTCATGTGACGGGTAGAGGAAGCGGCCGAGGCTCACGGCGAGTTTGATCGCGCGCTTTTCCTCCAGCCTGCTCGTGGCGAAGTTGCCCGAGGTCTGCGGCTCGAACGCGTTGAGCTGCCCCCGGCGCTCGATCAAGGCGCCGTGGATGTCGTAGATCACATCCCCGCAGAAGCAGGCTGCTCCCTCATCGGTTTCGACGACCACGGCGATGCCGCCGGGCGTATGTCCGCCAAGACAGACGGCACTGATGCCTGGCAGGATTTCAGCACGCTCGCCGAATGCCAGATCCAGGCATGCCAACGCCCCCGGCGTGTAGAGCCGATCGACGATATGGTGAAGATCTTCCGGCGCGTAGTCGAGCCGGCCGACCCCACTATAGGCAAACTCCAGCTCCCTGCGATTCACCATCACAGGAACGCTCATCGGGAAGCGATCGAGGAAGCCGGCGTGATCGACGTGAAGATGCGTTTGAATGATCAGGCCGATCTCTTCTTTCCGCACGCCATGCTGCGCCAGCTGTGCGTCCAGCCCGTGCTCCTCCGTCCATATCGTCTCGAGCCCGAGCCCCAGCCGCGTCAACGATTCCGTGCTGCGCGAGCCTGCATCGACCAGGACCGGAAATTCCCCCCCAAGGATGAGGAACGCGTTGGTCGGAGTCTGGACCCTTCTCCCTGGTGGGCGCCCCGCGAGCTGTGCTGTCCAGTCCCCCCGAATGTCACCGAAATTCAACACGCGCACCGACAAGCTCATGGCTCTCACCTCCATCTCGTATACGGACCGATATTTCCTATTGGAAACTTATTCACTTTACAAGGGACGCATCGGTCGCTTAGGGATTCATCGAGCCTCAGGCGCCGACTTGCATGGCGGCGCCGCGCACCGCTTTGCTGAAAGAGGGGAAAGACAATGCCCGTCATTCGCGTTTCGATGATCGCCGGCCGCTCCACCGAGCAAAAGGCGAACGCGGCGGCGGCATTGACCGCGGCCTTGCGGGAGCATTTCGGCTGCCATCCCGACGACGTGATGATTATCTTTGAGGAGCAGCCACGGGAGAACTGGGCGGTGTCCGGACAACTGCTCTCGGAACGCCGTCCTGCTGCAAAGATTTCGTGATTGGAAACGTGATGCGGCCTGCGCCCGGAGATTGGCCGTGCCCGTCAGGCACTAAAGCATCGGCCCGAAAAGTGGATTGCGGTTTTCGGGAAGGCCGATGCAGACGCAAGAGATGAGGTCATCGGACGGGATACGATATCCGGCCCGATGATCTAAAGCGACGCTACATCGCTCCCGACGAGACCCAGACCACTTCGGCATCTCCTTCGCCAACCGACACGACACAATGCCCCATTCGGCTGTCGAAATAGATCGCATCGCCCTCGTCCAGGCGCGCCGGCGCATAGTATTCAGTATGAACTTCGACTGAGCCGGACACGACGACCAACATTTCCTCGCCATCATGGCTTTCCCACCCGTCGAACTCATCGAGCGACCGCGCAGTAATCGTCGTCCGGAATGGAAGCATCCGCTTCTGCGAGATATCGGTCGCCAGCAGTTCGTGCCGATAAGTCTTCGTCAGATTGAGTTTTCCCTCGCCCTTGCGGGTTATGCTCCGCCTGCCCCGCGGCTCGAACCCCCGGCGACGCTCGTCGAAGAGATCGACGAGGTCGATGTTCATCCCGCGTGTGATCTTCTTGAGCAGGTCGAGCGTGGGCGACATCAGCCCATTCTCGATCTTCGAAAGCGTGGAACGGCCCACCGAGCTCAGCTTGCTGGCTTCCTGAAGCGTCCATTTCCGGCTGTGCCGGATCGCTCGCAAGCGCTCGCCCAGCGACGTGCCTGCCGGGCTCTGCGTTTCTTCGCCGCGCTCCATTTCGGCAAAGCCCGGGCTCACCGCGCGCTTCTTTCGATCGCCTCCGCCAGGGCTAGCCACGTCATCATCGCCTTTGCGAATGCCGGTTCCGTGGTCCGCAATCTTCATCGGTTTGCACATCCCTATTGCGGAAGGGGCGCCATGTTCAAAGGCAGCCGCGCTATGACGAGAAGATGCCGGTCGGACATCGGAATCAGAGGATAGTACGAATTTTATCTCATAGGATACACGCGAGGGCGGCACATAAGGCGACTGTATCGCGATAAATCAAGGGTATTCTCGGGCTGAGGCCGAAGATATGAGCGGGCTTTGGCCATTCGAACCGCCGCGACGCAAGGAGTGGGACGCCTTCCAAGAATTCCCTTGATATCTCAAAAGAGATAATATCCATTATAGGAAACACAAATCAAGAAAACACGACACGGGACGAAGCGCATGGCATCGCGGGGTAGAGAGGCAATTGCGCCTCCTCCACCACGGCACCATCACCGCAAGGGAGGAGCAAATGAGAACAGTCAGCCGTCGTCAGGCCCTCAGGCTCGCTGCATTCAGCGGCGCGCTGGGCTATCTCGGGCAGATGGGCTTCAGCCAGGCCCAGGCGCAGAAACTTCTCAAGATCATTGCCTGGGGCGGCACCTATGGCGACGCGATGCGCTCATCCTGGATGGAGCCCTTCGCCGCGGCAGCGGGCATCCGATCGGAAATCCAGCTGCAGTCATCCTCGATGGAAACGCTCGCGTCGCTGCGAGCGAACAGGAACCGCAACGATGCGGATCTGTGGCTTTCAGCGATCGCGCCGACATCGCTTGCACAGAGCGACGGATTGCTGAGCCCGATCCCCGTCGACCAGTTGAAGAACGCGTCCCAGCTGCCGGCGGCGGTCGTCAACGACACCTATGTCGGCATCTGGAGCTTGCCCTACGGCATCATCTACAACGCCAAGACGGTCCCGTTTGAAATCACGAAATGGGAGGATCTCACGGATAGCCGCTTGAAGGGCATGGTCACTGCTCCCTACGGCGCCAACTATAACGGCATGTTCATCGCGTTGCTTGCGCTCCTGGCCGGCGGAGACGAAACGAACGTCGATCCCGGCTTCGCGCTGGCGAAGAAGATGAAGCCGAACTTCTCGATTTTCACCACGTCCGATTCCGAACAAATTCGCTTGCTGACCTCCGGAGAGGTCGATGTCGTGGCGTTTGCGCCGGTCGCCAACTACTTCGCGGCCCGCAAGGCTGGCTCCCAATTCCGCTTCGTCTGCCCGAAACCGTTTATTCCTGTCAGCATCAGCAATGTCGCGATCCTGAAGGGTGCGAATGTCGAGGCAGCAACCCGCTTCATCGATTTCGCCATCAGCAAGGAACCGCAACAGAAGATCGCACAGATGCTGGGCTGCCTGCCGATCAATACGATGTCGGAGGTCTCGCCGACGATGCGCGAAGCCGTGCCGGCCAGCACCGAGTTCCGCTTCCTGCAGGAAGGCGTGATGGCCAGTCAGCTCTCCGGCTGGAACGATCGCTGGCAAAGGGAAATCCAGCGCTGACAGGCGGGCGCGGGACGGAAAGCCGAGCAAGGGGGCGCATGCCAATGCCGACTGAGTTGAACGCCCCTGAAAAGCGGCGCGGATGCTGGCCCGGCCGCGAAGGATCCGGACGATGATCGCACGGCTCGTGCCGTATTTCCTGGTTGCGCCGGCACTTCTGCTTATCGCAGTCCTTCTGACGGGCTTGTCCTCGGTACTCGGCTGGAGCTTCCAGAGCAGTGCCGGCGACGGGGCGGCGGGTCTGGTTCAATATGCGAACCTGGCGACGAATGAATCCTATCGCCACTTCTTCACCTATTCGCTCTGGCTTGCCGCCATATCGACGTTCGTCGCTCTCCTGCTCGGCTTTCCCGTGGCCTATTACATGGAGATCAACGCCTCGCCGAGCCAGAGGAAGTGGATCTTCGCCGGCTTGCTGGCGATGTTCCTCAGCGACTACGTGCTGAAGATGTTCGGCCTGATCCTGATTCTCGGCAGGTCCGGGCTGGTGAACCGGCTGGCCATGTGGCTCGGCGTTACCGACGCCCCGTTCAAGCTGATGTACAACGAGTTCGGGGTGCTCGTTGGCCTCGTCTCCGGCATCCTGCCCTACATGATCCTGTCGCTGAATGGGGTGATCGCCCGGCTGGACAAGCGCTTGCACGAGGCTGCTTCCGTGCTCGGAGCGCCGCCCTGGCGCATCTTTCTCCTCATCACCCTGCCCTTATGCGTGCCCGGCATCCTGGCTGGAACCATGCTGAGCTTCCTTCTGTCGCTGAACTCCTTCGTCACGCCGATGCTGCTCGGTGGCGGCCGCGTCGACATGATCGCAGTGCTGATCTTCGACCAGGCCATCAACCTTGCCAATCTGCCGCTCGGTTCGGCGGCTGCGGGTGTGCTCTTCCTGATCTCGGGTGCGGTGATCCTCCTGCTGAACGGGCTCGGCGATCGCTATCAGAAACGGTTTCAGCGATGAGCAAGTCTTCCGGCTTCTCTGTCCTGCAGGCCCTGACCTTCGCCGTGCTGCTGTTCATGGCCCTGCCGAACCTCATCATCCTGGCGGTGTCGTTCAACCCCGAGGCCACCCTGGCATTTCCGCCCACGGGGATATCGCTGGATTGGTATCTGAACGTCTTCAGGACACCGAGCTTCGCCGCCGGTCTGCAGCAGAGCGTCTTCCTGGCCTCGATCAGCAGCGCCGTCAGCCTGGTGTTCGGTGTCCTGGCCGCGCTTGCGATCGTGCGGTTCCGGTTCTTCGGTCGGCAGGCCATCAACGCCCTCGTCATGGCGCCGCTCTTCGTACCCGAGGTCGTGATGGGCATCGCGATGCTGCTATGGGCGAACGCTGTCACGGCGATCTCCAACACCACGACCCTGGTCATCCTTCATTGCCTGATCGTGCTGCCCTATGTCGTGCGCCTCGTCGTCGCCAATCTCCAGGGGATCGACCCCAATCTCGAGAGTGCGGCGATGCTGCTCGGCGCCCGGCCGATGCAGGCCTTTCTCCGCATTACCATGCCGATCATCGGCAAGGGGCTGTTGGGCGCGGCGGTTTTCGCAGTCGTCATGTCCTTTCACAACTTCACGGCCACGATGTTTCTGGTGGGTAGCCGCCCCACCCTTCCCGTTGCGGCCTATCAATATATCCGAACCGAAAACGACCCGACCGTCGCTGCGCTTTCCACGATGATGATGCTGGCCGGAATCCTGGCCGTCTATCTCATGGAGCGATGGATCGGGCTTGAAAGACTGGTGCGATGACTCCGTCCCTTAGCTTCAAGAAGCGTGGAATTACCCTTTCCGGCCTCTCGGTCGAACTCCAGGGCAAACGCATCCTGGACGATGTCGACCTGGAGATCTTTCCCGGCGAGATCATTGCCCTGCTTGGGCCAAGCGGCTGCGGCAAGACGACAATGCTGCGGGCGATCGCGGGCTTGCAGAGACCCTCCGCCGGCGAGATCGTGGTGGGCGGACAGGCGATGACCGACGTGGCGCCCTATCGACGCAATGTCGGCATGGTGTTCCAGAGCTACGCGCTGTTTCCGCATATGACGGTCGCTGAGAACATCGTCTTCGGACTGAAGATGCACGGGGTGGCGCCGGCTGAACGCGCTGTGGTTCTCGATGCGGCCCTCACCATGCTGGAACTCTCCGCCTTGCGCGATGCCTACCCGGCCAGGCTTTCCGGCGGGCAGCAGCAGCGTGTCGCGATCGCGCGGAGCATCGCGACCCAGCCGTCCGTGCTTCTTCTCGACGAACCCCTGTCGGCACTCGACAAGAAACTGAAGGACGACATGCGCAGCGAATTGCGCACCCTGCTGAAGAAGGTCGGCATGACGGCCATCATTGTCACGCACGATCAGGAGGAGGCTCTGGCCATCGCTGACCGCGTGGCGGTGATGAACGAAGGCAGGATCGTCCAGATCGGAACCGGCGGCGACCTGTACCACAATCCGAACTGTCGCTTCGTCGCCGATTTCGTCGGCTATATGAACTATTTCGAGGGCTCGATCAGGAGCGGGTCCGACCAGCGGCTCGAACTCGATATCGGCGATGCCCGCTTGCTGAAGGCGCGCTCCTCAGCGGAGACGCCAGCGACCGGGCACGTCACAGTCGCCATACGGCCAGAGGCAATCACCCCGATGCCGAAATCGGCGCCTGTTGACCAGGATGAATTCAACATCGTGCCAGCCTGCCTGATCAGCGAGGAATTCCTCGGCATCGTCACCTATCTACGCTTTCAGGACGGCAAAGGTCGGGATTTGCTGGTCATCCGAAGCGGCCAGAGTCGCGCAAGCCCGCTTCGGGTCGGTGAGCACTATGATCTGGCATGGCCCATCGACGTAACGACCCTGATGCCGGCGGAGCCTCAAGCAGCCTAGCTCGCTGAGCCAGACCCGGTTGAATTGCGCCGATATCCGGCCCTCCTTGCCGCCGATGCCTGCTGGCTTCGGTGGCATGTGGAAACCGGAGGTCCCGACGGGCGAGCATAAGCCTCCAACTCCGGGGATGCCCTCGCATCCAGCCGGCTTGCCGCCATGGGCATCGCACGCTATTCCCGCTTGAATACAGCGCGTCGATGCCGATCGGCATCCCGGCATTGCACACCGGCGCTTTGCCGGCTTGCGGGAGGATAGTCATGAAATCGCGCGTCCCGGCTCTTCTGCTGGCCTTGTTGCTTGCGCCGCTGATGACGACGCCCAGCCATGCCGAGCGGATCGTCACCGATCAGCTCGGACGCAAGGTGACGCTGCCCGACACCGTCTCGCGGGCCGTCGTGCTCCAGCACCAGACGCTCAATCTCGTCGTCCAGATGAACGCGACCGGCAAGCTCGCCGGCATTCTCGACCAATGGAAGCAGCAGCTCGGCGCGAACTATGCCCGCCTTGCTCCCGAGCTCGCAAAACTGCCGATGCCGGGCGGCCTGACCAAGATCAATATCGAGGCGCTGCTGCAGCTGAAGCCCGATGCGGTCTTCGTCACCAACTATGCGCCGGCAGAGATGATCGGCCAGATCGAGAAGGCCGGCATTCCCGTGATCGCGATCTCGCTGCTGAGCGCATCTCCGGGCGAGGCGACCAAGGTCAGCCCTGTCGTCGCCGACGAGGAGGCTGCCTATGAAAGCGGTTTCGCCGAGGGCGTCAGGCTGGTCGGCACAGTGCTCGACCGCAAGGACGAGGCCGAGGCGCTGGTCGCCGACGCCCAGGCCAAGCGCAAGCTGGTCGCCGAGCGTCTCGCCTCGGTCGCGCCGGGGCAGCGCGTCAGCGCCTATATGGCCAATCCCGACCTCAACACCTATGGCTCGGGCAAATATACCGGCATCATGATGAACCGTGCCGGCGCGGCCAATGTCGCCGCCGCCTTGCAGGGCTTCAAGCAGGTGACGATGGAGGATGTCCTGAAATGGAATCCTGCCGTCATCTTCGTCCAGGAGCGCTATCCGGAGGTGGTCGAGGAGATCCGGCGCGCCCCGGCCTGGCAGCCGATCGAGGCGGTCAAGGCGGGACGCATCTACCTGATGCCGGAATATGCCAAGGCCTGGGGCTATCCCATGCCCGAGGCGATGGCGCTGGGTGAGCTCTGGATGGCCAAGAAGCTCTATCCCGACCGTTTCGCCGATATCGACATGCAGGCCGAGGCGGACGCCTATTACAGGCGTTTCTACCGCACCGGCTACGATTCCTTCCATTGACGGCGAGCGCCGACCGCCGCGTGGCGCGCACAAGACGTCGCGCCGCCCCCGGCCTGGTTCTGGCGCTTCTTGCAGGCGCGCTCGTGCTCGTCCTGCTGGTCTCGCTCGGCATCGGCCGCTACGGCATTTCTCCTTCCCGTGTCGGGCAGATCCTGCTGGGTTTCGACGGCATGGATGCGATCGAGCGCCATGTCGTGCTGACGGTCAGGCTCCCGCGCGTCTTGACTGCGCTTGCCGCCGGTGCGGGGCTCGCCCTGTGCGGGGCGGCGCTGCAGGGGGTGTTCCGCAACCCGCTGGTCGGCCCGCATATCATCGGCGTCTCGACCGGAGCGGCCTTCGGCGGCACGCTCGCGATCCTGATGAGCGGGTCGCGCGGGCTCCTGCTGCTGCTGGCCTTTCTCTTCGGCATGCTGGCCCTGCTGATGGTCTACGCGCTGAACGCGCTGGTGGCGCGGCGCAACATGCTGGTCCTGGTGCTGGCCGGCGTCGTCGTCAGCGGCTTCTTCGGCGCGCTGGTGAGCCTGGCGCAATATCTCGCCGATGCCGAGGAGAAGCTGCCGCGCATCGTGTTCTGGCTGCTCGGCTCCTTCGCCACCGCCGATTATGACAAGCTCGCGCTGATGCTGGGGCTGCTCGCGCCGGGCGCCGCCCTGCTCCTGCTGCTGCGTTGGCGCATCAACATCCTGTCGCTGGGCGAGGAGGAGGCCCGCGCGCTCGGCGTCCGGACCGAGCCGACGCGCTGGCTCGTGCTGGTGCTGATCGGGCTGATCGTCTCGGCCCAGGTCGCCGTCAGCGGCGTGATCGGCTGGATCGGCCTCGTCATCCCGCATCTGGCGCGGATGCTGGTCGGCCCCGACCATCGCGCCCTCCTGCCGGCGGCGATGCTTGCCGGCGGGCTGTTCATGGTGCTGGTCGATGATCTCGCACGCACATTGAGCCAGAGCGAGATCCCGCTCGGCATCCTGACGGCGCTGATCGGCGTGCCGGTCTTCGCGCTGGTCTTCCTGCGCGCCACCGGCTCGGAGCGCGGCCATGGCTGAGCCGTGCATCCGGGCCGAGCAGGCCGGCCATTCCTATGACGGCCGGCGCTGGCAGTTCCGCGGGCTCGACCTGACGATTTCTGCGGGCGAGATCGTCGCGGTGCTCGGACCCAACGGGCGCGGAAAATCCACCTTGCTGCGCGCTGTCGCCGGCCTGATCGCACCCAATGCCGGCCGCATCGCGGTCGCGGGCGCCGTCGGTTTCGTGCCGCAGGCCTTCATGCCGGCCTTTTCCTACAGCGCTTTCGAAATCGTGCTGATGGGGCGAACGCGGCACATCCCCCTGTTGCGTTCGCCCGGCCGACGCGACCGCGAGATCGCGTCGGCCTGCCTCGCCGAACTCGGCATCGCGGCACTCGCGAAACGCACCTTCACGTCGCTCTCGGGCGGCGAGCGGCAGCTCGTCCTGATCGCCCAGGCGCTCGTCGGCGAAACACCGATCCTGCTGCTCGACGAGCCCGCCGCCGCGCTCGACTTGCACCATCAGGACGAGGTCATGGCGCTGATCCGCACCATCTGCGACGACCGGCAGCTCGCGGTGCTGTTCACGACGCATCATCCCGACCACGCGTTGGCGATCGCCGACCGGGTGCTGCTGATGGGCGACGACGAAGGGCATCGGATCGGCCCGACGGCCGAGACGATGACGGAGGCCCATCTCGCGGACCTCTACAAGGTGCCGGTGCGCCTTCTCCGCTTCGCGGCCGAGGGCCGGGAACTGACCGCCTTCGCCCCGGTTTTCCGCAGCCAGGTCTTGCGCAGCCAGGTCTCGCGCGATGAGGTCTTGCGCGATCAGGCCTCGTGCGGCGAAGTCTTGTGCGGCGGCAAACCGGTTTCGGGAGACAGCCATGCCAAGTGAGATCGCCGCAACCCACCCCGTCAGGCTCTATGCCGCGGGCAGCCTGCGCCGCGCCTTCGGGGAGATTCTGCCGCTGTTCGAGCAGGCCCACGCGATCCGTGTGGAGGCGCTCTTCGGCCCGGCCGGACTGCTGCGCCAGCGCATCGAGGCCGGCGCGGCGCCTGATGTCTTCGCGTCCGCCAATCTGGACCATCCCCGCCGATTGTTCGAAGCTGGTCTGTTCGACGAGCCGATCTGCTTTGCCCGCAATCCGTTCTGTGCCGTCATCCGCCGCACTCTCGGCATCCCATCCGCCGGACTGATCGACGCCATGCTCGATCCCGCGCTCATGCTCGCGACCTCGACGCCGGGCGCCGACCCATCCGGCGATTATGCCGAGATGGTCTTTGCGCGGATCGACCGGCTGAGGCCGGGCGCAGGCGCGGTGCTTGCCGCCAAGGCTCGCCGGCTGCTCGGCGGCGGCTTCGCGTCAGACGTTCCGGCCGGGCGCGCGCCGGCCGCATGGCTCATCGAGACGGGACAGGCCGATATCGTCCTCGGTTACCAATCCGGCACAGTGGGGCTCGATCCCTCCGGCCCTTGCGCGGCCGTCGATCTGCCTCAGGGCTGCGCGGTGACGGCGTCCTACGGTCTGGCCGTCGCGCGCGGGACCGGGCAGCGCGGGTACGACCTTGCTGCCTTCCTGACAGGCGGCGAGGCCGGGGCGTTGCTCCATCGCAATGGCTTCATCGCCCCCAACCACGTTTCACAGAGCAAGACCATCCATGTCGGTGCGAAGGCAGCGGCGCGAGGCTGAATCGACGCGCCGGCCCCTGTCTCACGGCACCACCCTGCCCGTCGCCATTGATACGCCGCGCGGCCCGAGACAGGTCGCGGCCAGGGGCGGGCAAGAGCCAGCTCCGCACAAGCGGGAAACGGAGTTTCACGCGCTGACAGCCGGGCCCTTAGCATGCTCCCGTCAGGTCAGACCCAATGGCAGCGGCGGATCCGCCTGCCGAACCGGTCACGGTGCATACGGCAGACCTGGCGCCGATGGCGGCGATGGTGCCTGCGATGCTGCGGCGGACGGTGATGCCGATGATCCCAATCCGAACCGCGCTGTTGGGCCCAGTCCAATGGCGTTCCGTCCGGGAGCGTCAGATCGGAAACATCTGCGTTTGGCGCCTCGGGCGCCTGGAGCCGTGGGGCAGCTTGCACATCCCGGGGCCGCAAAGTGAGGGCCAGGCCAAGAGTGAGGCCCAGAAATCCTGTCAGGAATGCCCGGCGTTCCATGGTTTCACCTCCTGCTATGAACTGCTGGCCTCACACAGTGCCATTGAACTCGAGGCGGCCTGATCTGCCGCCTCCTCGGGAATGCGTGGGGAACGCGCGGCAGCCCGATTTGTTCGGCACTGAGGTTCACGAAGACGATGCGGGGCAGCTGTGCGCCAGGCCGACGGGCCGTGGGTAGCCCTTGCATGAATTCCGCGGACGCTTCGTCGAGAGTTCCCGCGGTCTGCGCCGGCAATGAGGTCGCTGATGCGGCCCGACCGACGGCAACCGCAAGGCCGCCACCGCGCAGGGCTGCAGGGACGGATCGACATTCAACGCGCCTCAAGCTTCACAGTCGACAAACCAGGAGCTTTGTTCACGTTGATGGCGCAGCGATCTCAACCGTGCTCATGGCGCGTCGGTATGTGTCCAGCTGCAGCGTCATGTCCACGCGGTCCATGCCGGGCGCAAAGCCGTCCGGTACGCGGGTGGTTTCGACGAAGCCATAATGCGCGAAGAACCCGCAACTATGCTGGGTGTCTCGATGGTCACCGTCTCGAACGCCGGTTCCGCGGCGATCTGCGCCAGGCGCTCGCTCAGCAGGCGCTCGCCCAGCCGTCGACCATGCAGGTCGCCCCGCACCATGCCCCAGCATAGGACGGCGACCGAGGGATCTTCGCCCTCGCCGGCATAGCCGCCGCAGCCCAGCGCCTCGCCATCCAGCGACTCCAGCATGAAATAGGGCCCCGGCATCTCGTCGAGAAGGGCAAGGAAATCGGCCTTCTCGGCCGAGGCGAAGGAACGGGGCACATTGCTCTCGAACAGCGCCAGCCCGCGTTCACGGTCCTCCGCCCGCCACGGGCGCAGGCGCACCCTTGCGGCCGGCGCGTTCGGGTTCGATTGGGCGTGGCGGATCCTGGACATGAACAAACCTCAACCGTGAAGACAGGCCTCGCCGCGCACTGACACCCGTGCACGGCGAAATCGTACAGGGCCCGTCGATCATGGCGTGTGTTTCTCGGCCGCATCGCTCACCTCCTCCTGCCCACAGCTATTGCAGGCCTCCCGAAAACGGCGACCCGAGAATCGCGGATCCGGCCGGCCGAGGGATTGATGGTGGCGATGATGCCGGTGTCGCCGATCTCGGCAGACAGGATCGCCCGAGGTGGCGTAGCATGGTCCGCCTCTGCCAGGGTCGAACGCCCCCAAGCTCGAAGCCCCGCCCGCCACCACCCTCTTTGACCGGCGCTCGGAATAATGGCCATGGTCGCCGTGAGCCAGGAGCCCCCTGCCCATGTCTTTCCTGCCCATGTCTTCCCTGCCCAAGCCTTCCGTGACCAAGCCTTCCCCGCTATGACTCAGCGCGTCCTCCTCGCCGGCAGTACCGGGCTGGTCGGCAGCCTCGTCCGCGCCCGGCTCGCAGCACGCCCCGACATCGATCTCGTCAGCCTCGTGCGGCGGGGCGCGTCTGCGCCCGGGCACGAGGTCGATTTTGAACAGCTTTGCGAAACGCCCGAGGCCGTCCTGAGGCCTTTCGCGCCCGAAGGCATCGACGTCGCGATCTCCTGCCTCGGCACGACCATCCGCACGGCGGGATCGCAGCCGGCGATGTTCCGCGTCGACCATGATTATGTGCTGGCCGTCGCCAGGGCCGCGCGAGCGCTCGGGGCCCGGCAGTTCATCCTGGTGACCGCGGTCGGCGCCGGCGGTCCCGGCTTCTACCTGCAGACCAAGGGTGCCATCGAGCGGGCTGTCGCCGATCTCGGCTTCGAGCGGGTGGACCTGATCCGGCCCGGGTTCCTTCTCGGCGGGCGCGCCGAGCGGCGGGTCTGGGAGGCGATCGGCCAGCGCGTCTTCGCGGCGCTCACCCCGATCATGCTCGGCCCCCTGTCCCGCTACGGGGCCATCCCCGCCGAGACGGTGGCAGACGCGATCGTCACGCTCATCGGCGACGTGGCGCCCGGCCGGCACCTGTACGAGAACGCCGACATGCGTCGGCTTTCCCAGGCGACGCGAGCCAGCGCCGAGAGGACGGGCCACCCCGCCCCGTGAACGCCATCCGGGTCGCCCCCGCGGCAGTGTCAGCAGGAACAGCCGGAGATCGCCATTCCGGGCGGGCCGGAGCGTCTCAATGCCCTTCGAACAGCAATCTCCGGCCGATGCCAGGAACGCGGCGATCGAAGCCGTCTCCATCGAAGAGGATGTGTGCCTCCTCGATCGTCGCGACGGCCGCGTCAGTCTTGCGCAGGCGAGCGGACGACCGGCATGCCGGAAATGGGAGGCTGGCCATGCGGGTAAAGCCCGCGCGGCGCATCCTCTGCCCTGACGAGCTGTTGGGGGTCTAGGCTGGGGCGCACGATCGGGCGTGCCTGGGCGAGCTTCTCTCCTTGGCGGCGTGAGCCAGGCTGCTGCTATGGCCGTGCCGGAGGTGGCTTGCTGCCCTTCGCCCGCGCCAATGCACCGGTCCAGGTCGCGCCGATACCGGAACTTGGGCAGCCTTCCCAAGCTGACACCAGCAGCGTGAACGGCGACGCCCAGCGCTCGTAGATCAGTGGAAATTTCGCGACGCTGGATGCGCTACCTGATATGGATAGCGCGGGGCTGTGTGATCCACAGTGGTGGTCGTGATGCGCGAAGAGTTTCCAGCTCATCCGCACCCTCATCGCAGGCTTGCGGCTATCCTCGCGGCGGACATCGTCGGTTACAGCCAGATGATGGGCCGCGACGAGGAGGGAACGGTTCGTCGGTTGAAGCAGGTTCGCCGCGAGATCGTCGATCCCACACTCGAAGAGCACTACGGGAGGCTCATAAAGAACACCGGCGATGGCTTCCTCGCTATGTTCGACAGTCCGCTCGAAGCCGTGAGATGCGCGATTGTCATTCAGCAGTCCGTGACGGCAAGGAACACCGATCTTCCGCGTGATGACAGGCTGCAATACCGGATAGGGGTGAACCTAGGCGACGTTATCGTTGAGCCCGACGATGTCTTTGGCGATGGCGTCAATATCGCCGCCCGCCTGGAGGCTCTGGCGACGCCCGGCGGCGTCTATATCTCAGGCGGTGTCTACGAACAGATCAAGAATAAGCTGGTCTGCGGATATCAGTCGCTTGGCGACGAGAAGCTGAAGAACATTACCGATCCTGTTCGCATCTATCGTGTGCTTCCCGATCCGGCGGCCTTCACTCGCGCGACGAAAAAGAGACGGCTCTTTTTGATCCCTGCGGGGATCGCGGCAGCCTTTGCGCTCGTTGCCGCAGGCCTCTACTCCGCCAGCTACTTAGTCGGCGGAAAGCCAAGTCTGGTGTCTGTCGAACAGAGCCCGAAATGGGTGCCCGTCCCGCTCGTCACCGTGACAAACGAACCTGCTCGTGCCCCGCGGGTTGAGCCGCCAGCAATCAACAATGCGGATGCGGCTAAACCTTTGGCGCCATCGGCCGATCCCACACTTGGCGCCCCAGCTTCGGATCGCGCCCCAGCTTCAGATCCGCAGGTCGCGATTTTGACTCCGAACCTTCCTGCTGCACGGATCATCCAAACCGCCTCCGGCTTCCGGGACTGCGAAACCTGCCCCGAGATGATCCGCATACCCGGCGGGTCCTTTCGGATGGGTAGCGACGAAGACCCCTCAGAGCAACCGATCCGGACCGTGACCATCTCGCCGTTTGCAATCGGCTTGTCCCCCATCTCCGTCGCTGAGTGGAATCGATGCGCGGCGGCAAAGGGCTGCAACTTGGCGCTCGACGGAAGCGACACAGCGCCAGCCCGCAATCTGAGCTGGCTCGATGCTAAGCAGTATGCGGACTGGCTCGCGCAATTAACCGGAAAACCATACCGATTGCCGAGCGAAGCGGAGTGGGAATACGCCGCAAGGGCGCGCACCTCGACCCGCTTTTGGTGGGGGCAAGAGCTCGAACCCGGCAAGGCCAATTGCAAGGACTGCGGCGGGCCTCAAGATCCGAAGGTTCCGATGCCGGTCGGCAGTTTCGCACGCAATGCATTCGGCGGTGCCGATTTCGGAGGCGGTGTCGCGCAGTGGGTTGCCGATTGCTGGCTGCCCAACTACCGGGATGCGCCGTTGGACGGCTCCCCTCGGACGGCTGAGAATTGCCGCGAGAATGTCTTGAGAGGCGGCTCCTGGCGAAGCAACGCCGCCTCGGTGAGGCCAGCGAGCCGGACCCATTACGATACGGGCGTCCGTTACCCTGCACACGGATTCAGGATAGCTCGCTCGCTCTGACAGGAGGGTTCCATGGGCCGATCCGCCGGCGGCATCTTTCTCGCCTTTGCTGTAGTGAGCCTTTTCCCGCTCGAAACCTTGGCGCAGACAGCACCAGCCCCAACGCCCTCCACACCGCAACGCGCGCCTTCTCCGGATGCGCGCCTGTACATCATCTATCCTTGGGACGGAGCGCAGATTCGCGGCGAATTCTGGGTGCGATTCGGCCTCCGGAATATGGGCGTGACGCAGGCCGGCAGCTCCGCTCCTAACGCCGGACATCACCACCTCCTGGTCGATGTCACCGATGAGATCGATCCGGAAGAGCCGCTTCCGACAGACAACAAGCACCTTCACTTCGGTGCGGGTCAGACGGAGGCGAGGCTTGAGCTGCCGCCTGGAAAACATACCCTCCAATTGGTGCTCGGCGACCCAGACCACAGGCCCTTCAAACCGATGCTCATCTCGAAGAAGGTGACCATAACCGTGTTGCCAGCGGCGCCGGCGAAAACGTCGAAGAAGGTCAGTGGGAAGGGTGCCTAAGGCGAAGGGAGCCCGCCCCTGAAGTCGACCTCTGCGAGAGCGCTTGGTCGCGAGCGCGCCGAACTCGATATCAGCATCCGTCGCCATCTCGCGCGTTAGCCACGTCGGCGAGATTCGAGGTGTCCAGCCTCGGCGCCCTGGCAGTGAACCTGCCGGGGCGCCGAGCCTGATGCCGCGTCAAGTGCTTATAGAGCGGTGCGGGGGCTCTGATGCAGGGCTGGTTCGACCCAATGCCTTGCATCATGTTTCATACGGCAGCCGGTGCGCCCTCGCGGCGGCACGTTCACGCTCAACAGGATCTGATCGATGCTAGTGGATGACTTCCGTTCGGATACGGTCACGCGCCCCGATGCGGGGATGCGGGCTGCCATGGCTGCGGCCGAGGTTGGCGACGCCGTCTATGATGACTGCCCGACCACCAGTCGCCTGGAAGCGATCGTCGCCGAGCGATTGGGAAAGGAAGCCGCGCTTTTCTTCCCCACTGGCACGCAAGCGAACCTCGCCGGGCTGATGGCCCATTGCGGCCGCGGCGACGAATATCTCGTTGGCCAGATGGCTCACACCTATCGGCTCGAGGGCGGCGGCGCCGCAGTCCTGGGCTCGATCCAGCCGCAGCCCTTGCCCAATGAGCCGGACGGAACGATCGCGCTGGACGCCATTGCGAACGCGATCAAGCCGAACGATTTTCACTTCGCGGTCACGCGGCTGCTGGCGCTGGAAAACACGTTCAACGGCCTGGTCCTGCCCGACGCCTATCTGCAGGCCGCAACGCAGCTCGCCCGCTCGCGCGGGCTTGCAACGCATCTGGACGGTGCCCGGCTGATGAACGCCGCAGCGGCGAGCGGCCGGGACGCGGCATGGATCGCGGCGCAGTTCGACACCCTGTCCCTGTGTCTCTCCAAGGGGTTGGGCGCGCCGGTCGGATCCGTCCTCGTCGGCCCCAGGGACTTCATCGAAAAATCCCGCCGGATCAGGAAAATGCTGGGCGGCGGCATGCGCCAGACCGGCGTGCTGGCCGCGGCCGCGATCTACGCATTGGAGCACAACGTCACGCGGCTCAGCGACGATCACCGGCGCGCCGCGGATCTTGCGACCGTGCTGGCACGTTTTCCCGAGCTTGGCGCGGGACCGTCACGCACGAATATGGTGTTCATGACGCCCCAGGGGCTCGACACCAGCGCTTTCGGCGCGTTCCTGCGCAGTCGCGGCATTGCGGTGGGCGGGCGCTACGGAACGCTGCGTTGGGTGACCCATCTCGACGTCGGCGACGCGTCCGTCGCGCGGGTTGCCGAGGCCTGCGAGGTCTTCTTTGACCGGCACAGCGCGCGCGCCGGCTTGAGCGCGCAAGCCTGACTGCCGGGCGCGGGACGCGGGTGGGTCTGACGAGACGCCGGCACCAGACGACCGGCGGCCTCGACCTGCCCCGCGACGGGGTTGAGGTTGGCGCTGCCGTCAGCAAAGGGGACGAAGCGTTCCAGGGCTGTTCGCCAAAAAAAGACCCGCCATGGCGGCGGGTCCAGATGGGGAGGGTGTGCCACCTTACCGTGAGCAGCTGCCGCCCCGTCTGTGATCGAAGTCACAGATCCGTGCCGGGTTGCTTGACCTGACCTGACCGATGCCGACGCGGACGGGCGCCGCGCGGAGATCGGCGATGCGGTGCTTCCAGAGCTCTCTTCGCGGCCGACCGCGTCAGAACCTCCAGACCACGTTTCCCTTCACAGCGTTTTCCTGCGCCTTGTTTCCGAACTGGCCGAAATAGCTGAGGCTGAGGCTGGCCGCGCGGCTCAAGGCCAGCTCGATGCCGGCATCGGCCACGAGAGCATCGCGTGCGATCGGCGTGCCGGCGATGGTGAACGGTGATCCGCCACTTGCGAAGGCCATCAGCGCCTTCGGCGCCATGTCGCCGAAGGCGTGCCGCCAGCCAAGCGTGCTGCGCATGCTCAGGACCATCCCCTCGCCGAGGTCGATCTGGCTGCCCAGATGCAGGCCGAGCGTCGTGAAGGCGACGCTCTCGCTGCTGCGGCGGGCGCGCAAGACCGCCGCACCGCCCCGCTCGGTGAAGCCGTCGCTGTTGAGATGGACAAGGGCGAGGTTCGCGAACGGCTCGAGGGCCAGAGTGCCGAAATTCATGCCGTAGGCGGCCTCCCCGAAGACCTGTGCGGTGCGCGCCTGGTCGCTCGCAATCGTCTGGTCGGAGAAGCCGGCGAAGCTGACCGCGCGCTTCGTATCGACCTCGTTCCAAGTGTAGGAACCGCCGAAGCGAAGGGCGAGAGCGCCGAACTGGCCGCTGCCATAGAGCGCGGCATGGTAGCTGTCGATCGTCCCTGACGACAGGCGCGCCTTGCCGTCGAGCGTCGTGCGGCCATAGCCGCCCGCCAGGCCGAGGCGCCAGGTCTCGCCGAACCCTGCATCGGCGCCGATGAGGAAGCCGCCGGTCGAACTCGTGATGCCGGCAGCATGACTGTTGCCGCCGATACGGCCCCAGGAACCGAAGGCCTGGCCCCAGAATGCGTAGGGAAGCTCGACGAATGCCGGCCGCGCCAGGCCCATGAACGGCCCCTTCTCTGCCGGCAGGGTGAAGGCGGCATAGCTCAACACCGGCGCGGCGACCGGCGCCAGCGCGGCGTTCCCGCCGGCGCCCTGCGCCGCCGCCTGGCGCAGCCGGTCGTTCACAGCCTGGCGGAGATCCCGGCTGCGCTCGATCATCACCCCGGTTGCGGAGGCATGGATCTCGCCCGAGAGCGCATCGAAGGCCTGGCGCGCCTCGGCCGCGCTCGCCTGCTGGAGCACGGCATCATGGAGCGTGTTGCCCTGCCCCAGTGCCTCGACCGCGCTGCCGGTTGCGATCTGGTTGCGCGTCAGGCCTACCGACGGGAACGAGATCTGGTTGCGGGCGATGTCGAGATAGACGGTGCCGGGATCGTAGCTCAGGCTGAGATCGAGAAAGGGCAGGCTCTGGGACAGGCCGGCGAAGCTCCCGCTCACCCCGCCGGCCGCGGTCAGGATGGTGTAGCGCGTGCCGGGCGTGAAGGCGCCGGGCCCCTTCGCCACGGTGACCGTGCCGCCCGACAGCACAGCCCTGCCGCTCGCCACGATGCGGTCGCTCGCGCCGTCGGGGCCGATCTCGACCGCATAGAACGAGCCCACCCCGAGCGCGACATCGCCCGAAACTGTCAAGATGCCGATCGAATTGCCCGGCGCCACCGTGCCGCCGGACGCGACTGTCAGGCCGCCGATCGTGCCGATGCCGCCAAGCGTGCCGCCGGCCTTGACCGTGACCGCACTGGCGAGCTTCGCGCCCGGCTGGCCGGCGCCGCCGACCACCAGCGTGCCCCCCTCCACCGTCGTTGTGCCGGTATAGCTGTTCTGGCCGTTGAGGGTCAGCGTGCCCGTGCCGGTCTTGACGAGCGAGACTGCGCCAGGCCCGCCGTTGAGGATGGTGCCGTCGAAACTGCCGCCGCCCGCAACGGTCAGGGTGACCGGATCGACGCCCGAGCTGCCGATCCGGCCGCTGGCCGCCCCCGAGAGCGAGCGCAGAGTGGCATCGAAGCCGCCGGGATCGAGAATGCCGTCGACGATATAGTCGCTGTTCGGCGACAGGGAGGTCGGCGACAGCGCCAGCAGGATGCCGTTGGCCGTAATACGGGTTTGGCCGCCATAGCGGTTGTCGCCGCTGAAAACGACATAGCCGCCGAGCGGGCCGCCGGAGCCGGTGATCGTCAGCGCGCCGCTGCCGCTGATGCTGCCGCCGATCTCCAATTCGCCAGCGCCCGCATCAAGGGTGCCGCCGGTGGCGCTGATGGCGAAATCATTGGACAGAGAGATGCTACCGCAGCCGCAATCGCCCATCGACAGCGTGCCGCCGTTCAAGGTCACCGTCCCGGTTCCGAGCGGCTGGGCGCCGGCGATTGCGAGCGTGCCCTGCGAGATCGTCGTGCCGCCGGTATAGGTGTTGAGGCCGGACAGGATCAGCGTGCCGCCGCCGGCTTTCTCGAGGCCCGTGCCGCCGCCATCGGCGATGGCGGACGCGATGCTGACCGTAATTCCACTGTCGACATTGAAGGTGCCGACCCTGCCGCTCGCGGGCATGATCGCGAGCGTGCCGCCGCTCAGGGCGTAGCCGTTGGTCTTGAATTGCAGCGTGTCGAAGCCTTGCGTGCCGGCGACGGTCACCGCGCCGCCCGCGCTGCCGGCGAAGACGCCGACCGAGCCGCCCCAGCCCGCATTGGCACTGCCGGTGCTGGTGGTCCAGTTGGTACCGAACGAAGCCCAGGTGCCGGCACCTCCATTGACGCTGCCGGAGCCGGTGGTGGTGGTCCCGTCCCAGAACTGCATGGCCTGGCCGACACCCAGCACCGCGAGATTGACCTGGCCGGCGACCCCAGTCTCCAACTGCGCGCCGACGGTTCTAAAACCAGCCGTGGTTGAGTGCACCATCATGAGGTCGAACCTGCCCGCGAGCGTGCCGCCATAGTCGAACAGCCGGTAATAGCCGGCCGCCGCGACGCGTGCATCGAGGCTGCCACCAAGCGTCAGATCGCCTGTGACCTTGACCAGGTCGTTGCCGGTGGCGGGATTGCTGCCACCGACCACACCGGGGCTGTTGAGTTCGAATATCGAGGTCGCGCCGCTGTTGAGCACCAGCGATCCGACCGTCAGCGTGCCGGGACTATGGCCGGCCGAGAGCGTGCCATTCACCGTCACGGCGCCCGCGATCGAGCCCGCGCCGGACAAGGTGCCGGCCGCGGCGACCGTCACCGCGCCCGAACCGAGTGAGCCATCGACGCGCAATTCGCCCTGCGAGATCGTCGTGCCGCCGGTATGGGTGTTGGCGCCGCTCAGCGTCAGCCTGCCAGTGCCGGTCTTGTCCAGGGCGATCGTGCCGGCACCATCCCGGATGCCGCCCGCAAACAGCGAATCCGCATCGTTGTTTGCGGTCAGCGTTGCCGCCGCGCCCTTGTCATTGAGCACGGCGCCGGCGCCGCTCAGAAGCTGGACTGTCGCATAGCCGTTGATGTCGAGCGTCGCCCCGGAGGCGATGCTTGTTCCACCGGTGGCCAAGGCTGTGAATAAAGCGCCGCCGGCACCTGTGCCGAGTCGCAGCGTTCCTCCATCGACCATGATCGAGGCCGCGGTCCCTATCCCGGACGGCTGCCCGGGACTAAGAACAACTGTTCCAGTATCGGCGCTGGTGCCAAAATGCGTCGCTGCTCTCAGCAAAACACCTCCGTCCAGCGACAATGTCTGGCCGGCGGCTGCCGACAGCGTGGCGTTCGCCCCGACGTCCAAGGTCCTGCTGAAGGAGCCCGTTACGGACGAATTCAGGCTCGCGCCGTTCAGGAGCGTTACGGCCCCCGATCCGAGCGCGCTCATATTCCCGATGGTGATCGTCCCGGCGCGGATCGTGGTGCCGCCTGTGTAGCTGCTGGCGCCGGTCAGGGTCAGCGTGCCGGCGCCTTGTTTGCTGACCGAGCCGCTGCCGGAGATGTCGCCACCGTAGCTGAAATCATCGGACCGGTTGAAGGCGAGGACACCGCTATTGACGATATTGCCGATGATGGAGCCACTGTTCCCGCCGCCGCCCACCTCCAAAGTGCCGGCGTTGATCGTCGTATGGCCGGTGTAGCTGTTGGCACCGGTCAGCGTCACTGTGCCCGCAGTATTCTTTACAAGGGCGCCAGAGCCGGCCAATGTCGCGTCGATGCTGCCGCTTTCAACTGCGAACGGCCCGGATGATGTGAAGACGCCATTCGAGATCGCGCCTCTGGTCAGTGTCAATCCGCCGTTCTGGGTCTGGTTCGTGCCACCGAGATCGAGAACACCAAAATTGACCCTCGTACTCCCTGTGACGGCGCCAAGCGTGCCCGCCCCGGAGAGGATGAGAGGGGCGTCGATGGCCGTGCCGCCGCTATAGGTATTGGCTGCGGTCAGGAACACCCGGACGCCGCCAACAGTCAGCGATCCGGGCCCAGATATGACGTCGTTGAATCTGGAGATAGTGGCGGCCGCCCAGAAACTGCCTTCCAGCCGGATGGGTTGGTTGAAGTTTATTTCGCCCTGATTTGCGGAAACAAAGGAGCCATCCTGGAAGACAAGGGAACTGCCGCCTGTTTGATTGAAGTCGATCCAGGAGTTGCTGAATCTCCCATCGACTGTGATCCGGCTCAGGACGAAGGCCCCGCGATCATTAACGGTCTGAAGACCGGTTGGCGTGAAATGGAGCTGGGTTCCCGCGGCTGATGGCGGCAATGATCCACCCCAGTTCGCGGCGTTTGACCACACCGAACCTGAAGGGCCCGTGAAGATGTAGTCCGCCGCGCATACCGGCGAACCGGCGAGACCGGCGATCATCGTCGAGGACAGAAGCCCCGCGCGCGCCCTGCATTGTCCGCTCATCCAGCCCTCCTTGCGCCGCATCCATGGGGCAGCGTGGCCGCCGTTGCGGGACCGCCAGAGCTGAAGCAATACGGGGGCGGGAGTGCCGGAAAAATACGGCATTTGCCGTATTTCGACATGGCCGGCACCGGAATCTCGACCGGATCCAGCCGTCGCAGACGCGAGAACATCTCAGGCGGTGCCTGCAGACAGCCTCTCATCAACAACAGCGTCAAGGCTCGCTGCCTGGATGCCCGTCGGTAGGACGCGGACGAAGGCGATGAGCTGTCGCTCGGCCGGGACGAAGCCGATCCGGCCGATCGTGCCCGGGTGGGCTGGACACGCCCGACAGGATCGCGAAGCGCCGGGCCCGGGCCCCGGCAACAAGGCGTGAGGGGCCAATGGCTTGAGCGCGTTTCTTGCTGCTACAGCGCCAGGATTGCCCCGGTCCGGCAGTTGCGTACCCGGTCGACGCGGGCACCATCCCAGTGAAAGTCGTAGTGGTCGCCCTGTATCGGGATCGGGACGAGATCCGGCCAGAAGATCGCGATGCATTCTGCGCCGGGGCAGCGCACGCTCAAGTACAAGCACCCGTTCGAGCCCGCCGCCCGCATCTGCCGCGCAAAGGCCTGGGAGGCCGAGTAATCGTCCGCTTCGTGCAGGTCGATCCGGGCCCGGACATCATGCAGGTCGAGATCGATCTGGTTGATCAGCACGCGGAACTGCGAGGTCCAGCCGCCCTCCTCCCGGCTCGCCGCCATCGCCCGGCCATGGTGATGGGCGACCTCGCGGATCGCGACCTCGTCGCTCTGGCCGGCGGAATAGACGCCCCAGGAGCCGTCGGTGAAGCGGCCCGGCCGATCGGTACTGATATGGACGAAGGGCGCCATCAGGTAGCTCGCCCCGTGCCCAGCCACACGCCGCGCCGGTGGAACGAGATCGAGCCGGCCGATCTGCTCCCAGATCCGCGGGTTCGTCTTCGACTCGATCGAGGCCAGCGCCTCCCAGTCGCTCGGGTCGGCGATGTCCTCGAACAGGTCGACCGGCGGATAGATCGAGCGGATGATCCGGTAGGCCTTGAGCCAATGGACGCGGATGACGGGCGCAGCCTCGCTCACCAACCACCACGCTCGGCGTCGAGATAGGAGCGCACACGGGCCAGCGAGAAGATGTCGCCCTCAGCCATGATCTCGACAGGAGCCCGCCCACCAAAAGCGTCGTTCGGCTTGCCGACCCAGGCATAGCCGCGCTCAGGGTCCGTGAAGAGCGTGCGCAGGCCCTTGTGGATGCCCATCAGCAGAGACAGGCGGGTGGCGAGGTCCCTGTCGATCCGGCCGGGATCACCGGCTTTCCAGCGGGCATAGGTCCGGGCGGAAAGCCCACCCAGGATCTCGCGCGCAACGGCGTCGCTCAGCCCCCATTTTTCGAAGAGCCTGATCACCGCCCGTGCGGCCGCGGCGGCCTCCTCAAGCGTAATCTCCGGCACTGCCGGGGTCGCAACAGTCCGCGGGATCTCGACAAGCATGGCTCACCTCACTTCGGCACAAAATAAGGACACTTATGCCAAATGGCAAGAGCAACTATGTTCCTGACGATCATCCCGCGGAGGCGCGGCAGGCAAAACTCAGCCCCTGCCGCCTTACATGCGCTCCTGCGCGAGCAGGCCGGAGCGGCGGAGCCCGGCACGCAAGCGTGATCCGCGCACTGCTGGCCTGAACCGCTGCCGGGAGTGCGACGCAATCCGCGCCGTTCGTGCCGCCGCGTTCATCTCGAAGCGTAAAGCGTGAACACATCCAAGGATAGGGACCGGGCCGGCCGGCTGTGCGCCGGCCGGCTCAGTCCGAGGCGTTACCGCTGGCGCGGTTGATTGTTGTCGACAACCTGCTGGTAGGCGACGAGATCGAGGAACGCCTCGGCCTCCGTGACCTTGCCGTCCTTCATCCGGAACAACCAGGCGAACTGGTTTCGATAGGGGTGCCCGCCGGTCGTCGTGGCCGTCGCGTCGAAACGGATGATCACCCTGTCGCCGATGGCCCAGATGTGCCGAACCTGGGGAACGAGCGGGGTCGCAAGGCGGCTTACCAGCGGCACGGAGGCCCGCTCGACGAAATCCGTGATGCCGCGATAGGTGCCCGCGACGGGGCCGGAGCCCGGAATCGTCCAGACGATGTCGGGGGCAAGGAGCTGCTGGAACACATTGTCCCCGGCGGCCCAGCGCTGGAACGCGTCGCGCACGATGGTCTCGTTCTGCGCCGTGTCGGCCCGTGCCGGAGCGCCGGTTGCGGGTGAGATGGCCAGGGCGACGATGACTGCCAGGCCGATGCGCCGGGTGGCGGTCGCAGATCGCGTGAATGGGGCAGCTGACTTCATTGAACGTCTCCTTCTCCTGAGGTTGGTTGGGAAGGCAGCCCGCGCTGCCGGAGCGCCCGGCTTAAGGCATCGGCCCGAAATGCGGATTGCGGTTTTCGGGGCAAAGCCGATGCAAAGACAAAGGGTTAGATCATCGGACTGGATACGACATCGGGCCTGAGGATCTAGGGGGCCGTCGCAGATGACGGCCGGCGGCGAAGAACCATGCCGGCATGGTGGAGGGTATCGGTGTCGACGAACTCGCCGTCGGCGGTGAAGCCGGTGTCGTCCCAGTATTCGATGCGACGGCCCGTCACTTCGTATCGGCCGCGATAGGCGCCCTCGCGGTCGCCGCGCGCCTCGACATAGCGGCCGCCCGGCAGGAGTTCGTGGCGGATCCGGTTGTCGTCGGTGACCCACATGCCGACAAAGGGATGAGTGGCCTGCGTCATGGCTTTCTCCGCGAAGACAGCACTTGCAAGCGCCACCACGACGCCCGTCGCAATGATGATGACCCGGGCCCGCATCAGTGCGGCGCCTTGGTCGAGCGGACGACGATCTCGTTGACGTCCACGTCCTCGGGCTGCTCCAGCACGTAACGGACGGCCCGTCCGATGGCGTCAGGCTGGAGCGCAATGGTCCGGTAGGTCTTCATGGCTTCGGCCGCCGCGCGATCGGTGATCGTGTCGGCGAGCTCGCTCTCGACGACGCCGGGATGGATGCAGGTGACCCTGATGTCGCTGCGCTCCTGCCGGAGGCCGTCCGAGATCGCCCGGACGGCGTATTTCGTGGCGCAGTAGACGGCCGCCGTCGGCGAGACGCTGAGCGCACCGATCGAGGCGATGTTGACGATATGGCCAGAGCCCCGGGCGGTCATCTCCGGCAGAACCGCGGCAATCCCGTAGAGGACGCCCTTGATGTTGACGTCGACCATGCGGTCCCACTCGTCGACCTTCAGGGAGGCCATCGGCGAGAGCGGCATCACGCCGGCGTTGTTGACGATGACGTCGATCCGCCCGAACTGCTGACGGGCCGCGTCGGCGAACCGCAGGACGTCGTCCCGCCGCGTCACATCCAGGCGGCGATAGTCGACCTTGGCGCCGCCATGCCGAAGTTCTTCGGCGAGGGCATCGAGCCGCTCGACCCTGCGTGCGCCCAGCATGAGACGGGCTCCGGCGGCGGCGAGCTCGCGGGCGATGCCCACGCCGATGCCGCTTGATGCCCCGGTTATCAGAACGGTCTTGTCCATAACCATGATCCAACTCCTCTCGTTTCGTCCGCTCGGTGATGCGGAGCCCGTGATCGAGAAGATGGACGCTCGGCTTCGTCGCCGGTATCTGGCCAAGAGGCGACATTGTGGTTAGACTTTCTAACCAATGGCGACTGATCTCAACGCACTCGCGACCTTCGTCCTGGTCGCCGAGGAACGAAGCTTCCGGGCAGCCGCGGATCGGCTGGGCGTGACGCGTTCCGCCGTCAGCCAGACGATCAGGCGGCTCGAAGACGCGATGGGAATCGCCCTCGTCCACCGCACCACCCGCAGCGTCGGCCTCACCGAAGCCGGCGAGCGTCTCCATGCCGACATCGCCCCTTCGCTGGCCGATATCCGCGCGGCGACCGAGGCTGCGCATCAACTCGGCTCGGGACCGCGCGGCCAGTTGCGGCTGGCCGTCTCGTCGATCGCGGAGAGTTTTCTGTCAGGCCCGCTTCTCACCAGTTTCGGAGAGGCATGCCCGGACGTGCAGCTGGACGTCCTGGTGACGGATGACGAGATCGACATCATCGCCTGCGGCTACGACGCGGGCGTGCGGCTCGGCGAGGTCATCGAGCAGGACATGATCGCCGTTCCGGTCTCCGACCAGCA
This sequence comes from Hyphomicrobiales bacterium, assembly GCA_900470095.1. Classification (GTDB taxonomy): domain Bacteria; phylum Pseudomonadota; class Alphaproteobacteria; order Rhizobiales; family Beijerinckiaceae; genus Allobosea. The sequence continues at coordinate 273,827 of UBZM01000005.1, read as the reverse complement.
GCGGCAACTCGCCGTCGGCGCTCCCAGCTACCTGACGCGCCGGGGAACGCCGCTCCATCCGCGCGAGCTCGCGGCGCATCGCTGCATCGGCTGGCGCCCGGCGCCACTGACGGCTCCCTACCGATGGGAGTTCACGGAAGCCGGTCGGGATTTCGCGGTTGACGTGAAGCCGGAGGCCACCACCAACGATATGGCGCTGATGATCCGCATGGCGGTCGCGGGCGGCGGCATCACCATCGGGCTGGAGGAAACGTTTCGACCGTCCATCCAGCGAGGGGAGCTCGTTCCCGTGCTCGAAGAGTTTTGCCCGTTCTTCCCGGGGTTCTTCCTGTATTATCCGAGCCGCCAGAACATGGCGCCGAAGCTGCGTGCCTTCGTCGATCACATCCGCAGGAGCCGGAATCGCGAGGCCGGCTCGGCGAACGCGTCCCGCATGCCAAGGTCGGCATAGGCGCTCGCCACCGCCTTCGAACTCCCCCCGATCGCGGCCGCCGACCGGCGCGTGACATGCGCCTTCGTTGGGCTGGGAAAAGCGGACCAGCGCAACGACGTTTCCACTTCACGCCCTGCTGCGGGCGCGTGGCTGGTATCAGCCGCGCCCTCGCTGTCGATCAAGCGCACCCTGCAACTGCTCGACGCGGATGGCCAGTGCTTCCCTGGTCAGATTGATCCCCTCCGGCGCTCCATCGATCGACAAGAGCACGCCGCGCTCGGCCATTGCGAGCTGCTCCTGGGCCAGCTCCAGATGCTTCTTCATGATCTGCGTGACGCGGTCCTTGGCCTCCTGGTCCGTATCCATAGGGCCCTCGCTTGTTCGCTCCTGAGCGCATGACGATCGCATGACCGCGGCGGCGCGCCAAACGGTCTGCGGCGTTGCCATCCCCGGCTGCCTTGGGGAGGCCGTGGCCCTTGGTTCAAGTCCGGCCAGCGGAGGGTCCGGCGGAATAATCGGCGGCCATCGTCTCGTCGCCAGCGGTCGAATGGGCCTTCAACGCCCGGAAGAGCAAGGTCAGCACGATGGCGAGGGCGAGGTTGAGGACCAGCGTGTAGACGGCGGTGTAGCCCGGGAAGACATGCCCCCCGAAGCTGAGCGGAAAGGTCGGCGTCAGATTGGACGCGAAGGCCATCAGCGTGCCCGCCACGATCCCGGCCAGCCAGCCGATCAGCAGCGCCCAGCCGTTGAACCAGCGCGTATAGACGCCGAGCATCACCGCCGGCAGCGTCTGGATGATCCAGATGCCGCCGAGCAACTGCAGCTGGATGGCATATTGCGTCGGCACGAACAGGATGAAGACGAGCGCGCCGAGCTTGACGATCAGCGAGACCCATTTCGCCATCTGGGCCTCCTGCCGATCGGTCGGGTTCCGGTTGATGAACTCCCGGTGGATGTTGCGGGTATAGAGATTGGCGGCCGCGATCGACATGATCGCCGCTGGGACCAGGGCCCCGATGCCGATGGCGGCGAAGGCGATGCCGACGAACCAGGCCGGGAAACTGTGCAGGAACAGGGCCGGCACCGCGAAATTATTGCCGAACTCGGCAAAGCCCGCCGCATATTCCGGCATGCTGCGGACGCCGGCGGCGATCGCGAAGAAGCCGAACAGCGCGAGAATGCCGAGCAGGAAGGAATAGGCCGGCAGCATGGCCGCGTTGCGCCGGATGGCCTTGCCGCCATTGGCGCTGAGAATGCCGGTGATGGAATGCGGATAGAGGAACAGCGCCAGTGCCGATCCGAGCGCGAGCGTCGCGTAGGTGCTGTAGGCCCCGGTCGAGCCGGGGGCCGGCGTTTCGAGCAGGAGCTTCGTGTCCGGCACCGCGGCGAAGATCTTGGCAAAGCCGCCGAGCTGGATCGGGATGATGATGATCGCGGCAAAGGCAGTGACATAGATCAGGATGTCCTTGACGATCGCGATCGAGGCCGGCGCGCGCAGGCCGCTCGAATAGGTGAAGGCCGCCAGCACCAGAAAAGCAAAGATCAGCGGCAGGTCGGCGGCAAGGCCGGTCCCGGAAATGCCGAGCGCGCCGATGACCACCTGGATGCCGACGAGCTGCAGCGCGATATAGGGCATGGTCGCGAGGATGCCCGTGACGGTCACGGCGAGCGCCAGCCAGCGATTGCCGAAGCGGCCGCGGACGAAATCGGCGGCGGTGATGTAGCCGTGCCTGTGGCAGACGTGCCAGAGCCTGGGAAAGACGAGGAACAGGATCGGGTAGATCACGATCGTGTAGGGCACGGCGAAGAACGCCACCGCCCCGGCGCCGAAGGCGAGAGCCGGCACGGCGATGAAGGTATAGGCGGTGTAGAGGTCGCCGCCGACCAGGAACCAGGTGATCCAGGTGCCGAACCTGCGGCCGCCGAGACCCCATTCGTGCAGCTGGTCGAGATCTGCCTTGCGCCAGTTGGCGGCGGCGAAGCCGAGCCACGTGATGAAGCCGAACAACGCCACGAACACCGTGGTGGCGGTCCAGTTCACGTCATGCATGACACGCTCCTGTCGGAGCTCGTCGTCCTCAGGCACAGGGTCTGGTCGGGCGAGCTAGTCCTTTGTCGCGAAGTAGACGATGGCGGTGAGGGCGGCTGCGATCAGCACCCAGAGCATCTGGTACCAATAGAAGAAGGGAATACCGGCCCAGACAGGGTCGATCCGGTTGTAGAACGGCGGCCAGAGGACCGCGACGAACTGGGCGACGAAGAGCAGGTACCACCAGCTCCATCCGCCCCGACTTTCTCCGGAGCCGTTCATTCCGAACCCTCCCGACATCGTGCCTTTGGGTCAGATTAGATAGTATGCTCCCCTTGGGCATCGTCTGGCAATGACTCCCCGAATACCTGCGACAACGAGAACCGATGCTTGCGCGTTTCGGAATCGGCCAGCATCCGGATCACGGCTCCTTGCTTGGTCATCGCTCCCGGAGGCTGGTATAAACGCCGCCTGCGCAAGCGACGGGTCGCGGGATACGGCCGCCAGGGACAGGCCTGTCGACGAAGAGCATGTCCATGCAGGCCGAAACGGCAAGATCGAGGTCCTCCGATGACGCGCCATCAACCGGCCAAGCCGCAGCTTCTGTCCCGTGCCGAGCGCTACGCCGCCGGCAAGGCCCTGCGCAGCAAAGTTCCGCGCGAGAGCCATGCCGACTGGACGCCCCGCTCCAGCAGCCAGGCCGTCGCCATTCTCGCCGGGACCGATGACAGCCGCATTCCGGAGCTTCTGCCGATCCGCTACGAGCGCATGATGGTGAGTCCGTTCGCCTTTCTGCGCGGTGCGGCGGCGGTGATGGCGGAAGACCTGGCAGGCCTCCCATCGACCGGTCTGCCCGTTCAGGCCTGCGGCGATTGTCATCTCATGAATTTCGGCGCCTTCACCACCCCGGAAGAGAACGTCCTGTTCGACATCAACGATTTCGACGAAACGCTGCCGGGCATCGACTTCGCCGTCGATCTCAAGCGCCTGGCCGCCAGCGTGGCCGTAGCGGCACTCGACGCCGGATTTTCCAGGAAGGCCGCCCGGCTCACCATTGCCGCGACGGTGAGCGCCTATCGCCGCCGCCTGCGCAGGCTGGCCAAACTCACGCCGCTGGAGGCCTGGCATGCGCGCACCGAGCTTGGACAGGAACTGGAGCGGATCGACGATCCGGCGCTGCGCAAGCATGTGCAAGGCCTGCTGACCAAGGCGTCGCGCAATCCGCAGCAGGACAGCAACTTTCCCCGCCTGCATGCTGGGGCGGACGGCTCCTGGAGCATCGAGGACCGGCCGCCGCTGATCTACCATCTCCCCGAGGAACGCGACAGCACGCGCTCGCTGCAGGCCCACAAGGTCTTCCATCACTATCACGAGACGCTGCCGCCCGAGCGCCGCGTGCTGGCGACGCGCTACGGCCTGCGGGACCTCGCCTTCAAGGTCGTCGGCGTCGGCAGCGTCGGCACGTTCTGCGTCGTCGGCCTGTTCATGACGGCCGATGACGAGCCGTTGTTCCTGCAGGTCAAGGAAGCCCAGACCTCGGTCCTCGCCCGGCTGACGAAGAGCAAGAACCCGGGGCCGCCGCATCAGGGACAGCGGGTGGTGGAAGGCCAGCGCATGCTGCAGGCGGCGAGCGACGTCTTCCTGGGCTGGGCGGATGACAGCGCCAGCGGGCGGCATTTCTACGTCCGGCAACTCAAGAATCGCCGTCTCGGATCGATCGCCGAAGTCGTCGAGGGCGAAGCGCTGACGGCCTATGCCGAGCTCTGCGGCCGCACGCTCGCCCGCGCGCATGTCCGCTCGGGCGATGCGGCCACTATCGCCGGCTACATGGGCGCGTCCGAAATCTTCGACGACGCCGTGACGAGTTTCGCGATGGCCTATGCCGCGCAGACCACGCTGGACCATGAGGCGCTCGTTGCAGCCAAGGGCCCCGTCAAGACAGCGCAGGAGCGAGCCAAGGCAGCATGAAGGGCCACGCGGCCGGGAGCTGCGCTCCCGGCATGCCCTGACCTTGCATGCCATAGGGTGGCGGAACAGCGTGCCTTCACGATCAGGCGCCGGCCCGCCCGTCTGGTCTCGTCGCACACCCACGGAGCCGTGCGGGACATTGCCGGATCGACGACCGACGTTCCTTCGCGGCCCTCGGCAAGAGCCCCGGCAAAGCTCTCTGGCTAGATCCTGTCGAAGCCCCCACCGACTGCGGCAAAGCCTCCCGCCACGCGCAGGCTGTCGATCGCGCCATGCTGCTCGATCGGCGCCACGCCCGCCCCGTTCGTCTTGATGCCACCGGTGATTTCGATTTCGCGGGCCGAGCCGCCCGGCTTGATGCTCAAGGCGATGGCAGAGAGGGTCACCATAACGCCCTTCACGAGCGACGGCCCTGTGCCCCCGAACGTCTCGATCCCGCGACGCACGACGAGCCGGCCGATCGGCTGGCTGATCTGGATGCCGACTGCGCCATCCGCATGGGTGACGACGCGATCGAACTCCGCGAGGTTCACCGTGCCGGTATAGACGTTGAAGCCGCGTGCACCCTGGCCGAAGGTTTCGATCAGCGCATTGACCTTCAGCTCGTGCACGATCCCGAAATTGACGAAGCCGATGCCGCTCGGGCCGTGGGACCTGATCTTCTCCTCGGCAGTCCAGCGGTCGACGACGCCCCAGTTGTCGAGCACCATGTCGTTGACGCCATAGGTCACGACCGGTCCACGATTGCGCACCACGTCGACATGCGCGCCATGGACGGTGAAGACACCGCCGGTGATCTGGTCCGCGGTACCGGGCTCGATCCCGCCATCGCTATAGACCGCCTCGGTTTCGAGCCGCCTCACGATGAGCCGGCCACCCGTGTCGCCAGCACCGCTTACGAAGATGCCGCCACCGCGAACCGGCGCACCATTGCGGCCGGCCGACAGGCCGACAAGGTCGGCGCTGACAACGACGGCCTCATCAGGCTGCATGTTCCATAGCGTGAAGGCACCTTGCAGGACGTAGACGCCGTAGCCGTGCGGTCGTTCCATCTCCCCGCGTGCATCGGCTGCGATGATGTCGAGCCCGATCACATCGACATGGCCCCCACGCACCTTGTCGCGCGCGAGAATCTGGACGCGTCCGGTCGTGATCACGCTGCGCAGTTCGATCCGGCCCAGCGTCGCCATACCGGTGTCGTTGAAGATCGCACGCCTGTCCGGAGCGGCGTCGAGGCGGATATTGTGAACCCGGTTGTCCGAGGACAGCTGGAGGCCATCGCTGCCCCTGGCGAACCTGATGGCAGCCCCGTCGCCCTCCCCGCGCAGCGACTGCCCCGCGCCAAGACGGATGGACGGCACATCGATCAGGTCACCGTGAACGACGATGTGAGGAGTGGCCGTATCCTGGGCGGCTCCGACCAATTGCTCGACTGTCGAGACCACCTCAAACATCGCATTCATACGGCGCCCTCCCAATAACCGAGGATATCGTCGTCAAACGCGCGCTATACCAATATTGCATCGAAACCGCTGGTTTCGATCGTGTTGAATGCTGATTGATGAGAGCGCACGCCGCGATCGCGGGCGAATTCCCTCCCCGAGGCTACCGAAGGCCGCCCTGCGACGCGAGCGAGCTGCGTTCATGTTTCCGTGATCGCAATGCCGGGTCTGCGGGAATGGCAAAGCTGCCCGCTTCCGGAAAGATCCCGCTCCGATCACCCGTCCCAGCTATTCCATGCAAGCTCGGTCATGGGTCTGGCCCGCGCATGGTGGCATTGCATCCTGACCACCTCATCTTGCCTCGGCGGGCCACCGGCTGTGCAGGTCGTCGATGATGATGGAATGGGAATGGCGCGAACCATGCTCTGCAAGGTGAGGATGTCCCGGCGGAAGCTCGGGATGGTCATGCGCAAGGGCATCCGCGCTGCCGGCCGGCCAAAGCCGCGATGCGAAGAGCACTGCCGCCAGCGTCGCCAGCGCGAACAGGCCTGCCAGTGTCGGCGGCAATATCGCACCAAGCCAGCCCGCCAGCGGATAGGTCACCAGCCAGCAGGCATGCGAGAGCGCGAACTGCGCGGCGAACACCGCCGGACGATCCTCGGCGTGAGCCGAGCGCCGCAACAACCGGCCTGACGGTGTCTGTGTCGCGGAGTAACCGATGCCGAGCAGCGCCCAGGTGATCAGGAGCACTGCCCAGCCCGTACCCGTCGCCGCCGGAGCGAGTGCCCAGCCGCTGACCCGGAGGAGTGCAGCGAAGCCGCCAAGGACGGCAGCCAGAACGGTCGCCGCCGTCAGCATCACCGTTCGATCTGCGACCCGTTCCAGCACACGCGGCAGCGTCAGCGCCGACAGCATGGACCCACCGCCGAAACAGGCCAGCGCGAGCGCAACCGCGTTGTCGTCAAAGCCGAGGCGCCCCTTCACGATCACCACGGTATTGACGATAACGAGGGCGCCACCCATGGCCACTGCCATGTTGAGCGCGAGCAGTCCGCGCAGCCTCGGCGTCGCGAGATAGATCCTGATCCCTCGCGTTGTCCGGTCGTAGATCCCGCCCTCGCGTTTCCTGGCTGGAGAGACCGGCAATGTAAGGGAAAGGACGAGTGCTGCCGAGACGAGGAAGCCGATGACCGTGCCACCGAACAGCCAGTGAAAGTTGATGACCGTGAGCAAGGCGGCCGCGAGCATCGGGCTGACGATGCTTTCCAGATCATAGGCCAGGCGCGAGAGCGAGAGGGCTTTGGTATAGTCGTCCTCGTCCGGCAGCACGTCGGGAATCGTGGCCTGGAAGGTCGGCGTGAAGGCGGCTGAGGCCGACTGAAGCAGGAACACGGCCAGATAGATCTGCCAGATCTCGGTGATGAAGGGCAGCGTGAGCGCGATGGCCGCGCGCACCAGATCCATGGCGATCAGGAAGGTGCGGCGCGGCAGCTGTGCCGCAAACGCACCGACAATGGGCGCGACGGTGACATAGGCGATCATCTTGATCGCGAGCGCCGTGCCGAGGACGGCGCCAGCCCTCTCGCCGGCGAGCGCGAAGGCGAGCAGACCGAGCGCGACCGTGAGGAGACCGGTGCCGACCAGCGCGATGATCTGCGCGGCAAACAGGCGACCGTAGACGCGATTGGACAGGACCTTGAGCATTGTGGCCTCAGAGGAACTTCGTGATCCGCTTGAACTCGTCGATCGGCTGGCGACGCTCGGTCGGCAGGTGGCCAAGGACTTCGTCGAGGCAGTGATCGAGATGATCCTGCACCAGCGTCCGCTTTGCCTGCGTGATGGCGCTCTCGACGGCCTGGAGCTGCGTCGCGATGTCGAGACAGGAGCGTCCGGCCTCGATCATCTCGATGACCTTGGCAAGGTGACCACCAGCGCGCTTCAGCCGTTTGATGATCGCGGGATGGGATTCATGGATGTGAGGTTCCGACATTTCCTTCCTATATCCCCCCAGGGGGGATATAGGAAGGCGCTTCTCGGTCGTTTGCGGCGAAACCACCCCCTGAAACACAAAGCCGCCCTGAAGGAGCGGCCCTGGACGCGAGCGCAAACGCCAGGCCTATCCTGGCCGACGGTGTAGGATCTTATCGATCGCCCTCCCCTGGGCGAGTTCATCGATGAGCTTGTCCAGGTAGCGGATCTCCCGCATCACCGGCTCGGCGATCTCTTCGACGCGGACGCCGCAGACCTTCCCCCTTATCTCGGCTCGCGCAGGATTGAGCGCAGGCGCCTGGGCGAAGAAGGTCTCATAGTCCGTATCCTTCGCCAGCTCGCAGGCGAGCGCCTCTTCCCCGTAGCCGGTCAGCCAGTGGATGATCTGGTCGACCTCCGCCTTCGTGCGGCCCTTCCTCTCCGCCTTGGCGACCAGAAGCGGATAGACCTTGGCGAAGCTCATTTTATAGATGCGGTGCTGGGTCATCACGTCCACTGCCACAGGTCAGCGCAAGTGCGTGGCGCGCCCAAACGTCAAAAGAGCAAACCTGACGCCATGGTTCAAGGTTAGGGGCGGCTTGGGCCACCGCGGGAAGTCCGCCGGCTGTGCCGATGGTGGCGATGGTGAAGGTCAAGGCGTCATTCCGGATGCAGACGCCGCTGCCCGCGCCGCCTTCTCCTCGATCGCCTTGAAGCGACGATCGTAGAAGGCGAGCTTCAAGCGCTACGATGCCGCAGATGGGTCGCCCTCCCCCGTTGACCGCTTCACCCACGGAGCAGGCGGACCAGCCCCAGGCTACATGCTCGCGCGGAACTCCCGGGGTGTACGGCCCGTCGCCTTCTGGAAGGCGCGGGCGAAATTGGCGGGAGAGGAATAGCCCATTTCCGCCGAAACACGGGTGATCGAACCATTGGTGTGCCGGAGCAGCTCGGTTGCGCGCTGGAGCCGAGCCGCGTTCGCCAGGCTGCGAAAATCGGTGCCAGCCCGGTTCAGCTCGCGTTGCAGTGTCCGGATGCTGGTGCCCATCGGTCGTGCAGCCCCATCGATCGAGACGCTGCCGGTGAGAACCTGGGCCCGGAGCTGCTCCCGGACGACGTCGAGCAGATCGCGCGGAGCCCCGCCGGGCCGGTCTCGCGCCACGTCCTCGATGGTGACGATGGGCCATGCCCCGCGGTTGGGAGCAGCCGACAAGAGATGGCGTTCCATGACGATCGTCACGGCCGGCGCGTTGAACAGGACCGGACAGTGGAAGAGATCTTCGAACAGGCCGACCTGGCGCGGCCTCTCGATATTGAGCTCGATGCGCAGTGGCCGCCAGTCGAATGGCAGATAGGCCCTGATGACGCTTAGCAGAACGCCGGCCGCCGCACCGGCTATCATCTCGTAGCCAGCATGGCCGGCAAGTGCGAAGACATAGCTGTAGCGTGCCTCGTCGCCGGTGATCGCGAGCGACATCCGGTCATCCGTGCTGTGATAGCCAAGGGCCGAAATGGCCCGCTCGATGGATTGGCCCAGCGTCTCGGCGCCCAGGACGTAGCGCCCGAAACAGCCGTAGTTGCCGGCGTTCATCATCGGGGCGATCAGGAGCCCGAGATTGGGCTCGCCGGCCGCTCTCGCGGCGGCATTGACGAAGCCGAGCACTGCGGCATGCGGGATGAAGCAATTGCGGCCCTCGGTCAGCTCGAGATCGAAGCCCGCCGCACGGTTCGCCCGCAGCAGCGCCCTCTCCCCGAGTTCATGACGCAGGAATGCCGGCAGGCCGTGCAGGATATGGCTGGAGATGACCGGGATTTCAGACACGCTTTGGACACTCCGGAATGCCGCAAGGTTGGCGCAAAATGAGTGGTCTTGAAATCCGATTGCTGCTTTCTCGCACAGTATAAGTGCCGCGGGCAAACGGGAAACCGGTTTTGGCCGTCGGCAGCTTTGTTGTCGTTGAAGGAATTTCGGGCCGTGTGCGCGAGGACGTTGATCAGGTTAGCTGGACTGACACTCTTCGCGACCTTGTCGTGTTCGGGAGTAGCGCTGGCGGAGGATTCGACGCGCAGCACGGCCGATCTGGCCAANNCTGACGGTGAATGGCGAGCGCGAGTTCGGCCTCGGCGACATCAACCCGAGCTTCTTCTTCTCGCCGAAACAGCCGACGCACGGCATCATCTGGGGCATCGGCCCGACCTTCGTGCTCCCCACCGGCACCGACAAGACCCTGACCAGCGGCAAGTACTCGGCGGGCCCGGCCTTCGTCGCCCTGGCGATCGAAGGACCCTGGGTCGTCGGCGTCCTCGTCAACAATGTCTGGTCCTTCGCGGGCAAGAGCAACCGCAGCGCGGTCAACGCGATGACGCTGCAGCCCTTCGTGAACTACAATTTCCACGGCGGCTGGTACCTGACCTCGTCCCCGATCATCACCGCCAACTGGGAAACCGGCCACGGCGACCGCTGGACGGTGCCGATCGGAGGCGGCTTCGGGCGGGTGTTCAAGATCGGCCATCAGCCGGTCAACGCGCAGCTCGCAGCCTATTACAATGTGGCAAAGCCCAGCGGAGCCGCCGACTGGCAGCTCAGGGCCCAGCTCCAGTTCCTGTTCCCGAAATAGAGCCAGTCAAACGCACCAGCGAATTGAAACGAAGGAAGTGCGCCATGAAAACCGCGCGAAATACAATTGCCCTGTTCTTTCTTCATGCTGTCGCGGTTTCTGCCCTGACATTGATGTCCAACTCTGCGTCAGCTCAGGCGACGCCGGCCGTTCCCCCGCATGTGCCGCTGCAGAAAGCGATCGGCACGCCCGCAAAGCCCGAACTCGTGCCTTCACTCTTTGTCCTGAGCGCTCGCGGCGCGACCTTGCAGGGTGGTAAGCTGGTGCTGAGCGGCCTGTCGCCGAATTCCATTGTGTTCGCCGACCGTCCCGTGAGGTCCGCTGGTCACGAGCTCACGGCGCATATCCTCGAGGAGTGGCTGCCGGGCAACCAGAGCCCCGACAGCTTCTACAAGGACCCGCCGAATGCGACCGTGTCAGTTTTCACAAGGGATGGCTCGGGTATTCGCGACGCGGTCGTGGTCCTGAAGACACCGAAGCTCGAAGGCGACCAGGTCACATTCGACGTCGACGTGATGGAGGGCGACCTTGCGGGCGGCGACGGCCCTGCATCGATCTTCATCGACCTGATTGGCCGGCCCTTTACGCCATTGTCCTTCGCCGGCGTGGCGCGCCGCAGCGCATTTCGCGGAGCCTATTACAGGGGCGCGGTGGCCGCCGGCGCACTGGGTGCCGCAGCGTACTACGCGCCATACGCCTATCGACCGGTCTGCGGATACTATCCCTACCCGCCCTGTTACTGACCTCGCGCGCATTGGCGGAGTTAGATCCAACGTCCGCTCGTCCGCCCCAGGCAGGGCAAGAGCGGAACTCGCCGGAGGCCACCGAAGGGCCAAAGGCAGACATGCAAGCGGGTCTGGATCGGCCATTTCCGCATCGCCAATCATCGCCGAGGTCGCGTAGCGTTCGCCTGCGACCCAGGCGCACTTGATCACAAGTTGCGAACCAGAAGGAAGCTGTTCAAATGCTGACGAAACGCGATCTGCTTGGCTCTGCCGCGATGGCCGCATTCGCCGCCGCCACAGTGAAGTCCAGCCCCACCTTTGCGCAGACCAAGCCCGAATGGCCCAACGTCTTCGAGGCCAAGGACATCGCCGAAGAGGGCTTCATCTACGGCCTGCCACTCGTGATGAACTATGCGGTCATGCAAGAGTTTGCCGTGAACAGGAGTTCGGGGCAGTTCAAGGCACCGTTCAACGACATCAACAATCAGCACCACGTCGCTACCCCGCAGGATACGGCCGTCATCACGCCGAACAGCGACACCCCTTACTCGATGCTCTGGCTGGATTTGCGCGCTGAACCGATGGTCATCTCGGTGCCGGCGATCGAAAGGGAGCGCTACTACTCGATCCAGCTCATCGACGGCAATACCTATAATTACGGCTATATCGGCACGCGCGCCACGGGCACCGAGCCTGGCGACTATCTGGTGGTCGGCCCCGACTGGAAGGGGGAAAAGCCGACCGGGATCAAGCAGGTCTTCCGCTCGACGACGCCGTTCACGCTCGCGCTGATCCGCACCCAGCTCTTCAACCCCGGCGACATTGCCAATGTCGAGAAGATCCAGGCCGGCTACAAGGCGGACCCGCTTTCCGCCTTCCTCAAACAACCCGCCCCGCCTGCCGCGCCGAAGATCGCCTTCGTTCCTGCCACCACGGCCGGGATCAAGGACAACTTCTTCGAATATCTCGACGCGGCCCTGCAATTCGTCCCCGAGACGCCAAGGGACAAGGCGGTTCGTGCGAAACTTGCGAAGATCGGCATCGGCCCCGGCAAGACCTTCGCGTTCAAGGATCTCTCGCTCGAACACAAGGCCGCAATCCTGATCGCCATGAAACAGGGCGACGACAAGGTCGCGAAATGGCTGGCCAGCGGAATGAAGACCATCAACGGCTGGAATATCGGCTCGTTCTTTGGCGACGAGGCCTTCTACAACGGCGATTGGCTGATGCGGGCCGGCGCCGCCAAGGGTGGTATCTATGGCAACGATGCCGTGGAAGCCACGTACCCCTATACCCGAGTCGACGCGGCCGGTGAGCCGCTCGACGGCAGCAGGCACAAATACACCATCACCTTCGCACCCGGCCAGTTGCCGCCGGTCAATGCGTTCTGGTCCGTGACGATGTATGACGGCAAGAGCCAGCTCTTGGTCAAGAACCCGATCGATCGCTACCTCATCAACTCTCCGATGCTTTCGGCGATGAAGAAGGACGCGGATGGCTCGCTGACGCTGTACATCCAGAAGGACAGCCCGGGAGCCGACAAGGAAGCCAATTGGCTTCCGGCGCCGGATGACAAGATCTATCTCGTGATGCGCCTCTATTGGCCGAAGCCGACGCCGCCCTCGATCCTGCCGGCGGGCGAAGGGACATGGCGGCCACCGGGTGTGAAACGGGTTTCATAGAAGACGAAAGCTTCCTCCGCCTCTCCATCGCAAGCGCGTTGCGATAACGTCGCCGGTTCTCCTGCTGTGCGCCCATAGCGCCGGCAAAGGACGCACCGCGCGATCTCTCCAGGGCGGTCCGGAACCGGGCCGCCGGCGCGATCAGCGCGCGATTCCAGCTCTTTAGTCACGCTTCCCACAGTTCAGAACAGGAGATCATCATGTCAAAAATTCTTGCCGCCATGGCGGTATCGGTCGTTTGCGCAGCCTCGACTGCCGCGACCGCCCAGGTTCCGCTGACGAGCTATGCCGATGCCAACGGCTTCATCGACGTCCAGGCCCTGACCTGCGCCCAGCTGGCGGGGACCTTCCAAGAGGACGCCGATGCGCTCTCGGCATGGTATAGCGGCTGGTATAACGGCCTCGCCAAGAAGCATTTCCTCGACCTGAAGAAGGGCAAGGTCGTCGAGCACGAGGTCATCCTCTACTGCAAGGCCAATCCGGGTAAGAAGATCATCGAGGCGCTGGCAGTCGTGTTCAAGGATGAGCGCGCCAAGCTGGGCATCCAGATGAAATGAGCGCCTGCCGGTGGGTTCGCAGGCGGGCAGCTTGCGGCCGATCGGATCAACGACGCCAAGGCCGGTCAGACCGGCCTTCCGAGGCGACATGGCGGCCGCCCGAACGGGGCGTCCGCCTCTCATCGAACCGGCAAGCTCCAGTACTGCAGGCAAACAGAGGGCGACATGAATAGGTCTATCCTGGCAGGGATTGCGTTATCGATCGGACTGATCCTGGCAGGCTGCCAGTCGTCGCAATCGCGGCAGGCGCAGCTTGCCGCAATCTGTGCAGATCCCGCCAATCGGCAGCCCAAGACCTTCTACTGGTCGGAATGCCAGACGCTTTATCCGTCGTCGGACCAGGCATTGCAGAAGGATTATCTGCTCGGCTCCGCCGTCGGCAACTAGGTCCCGGAACTCCTCCCCTCGCCCGTTTGGCGCCCGACATGCGCGGCGAATGCCGCCGCGTGCCGGCGTCAACACGTCGCCTAAGTCGAACCTATCTCTGGAGAATGTCATGACATCGCGCGTCGTCGCTGCGCTTGCAGTCTCGCTCGGGCTGGCCCTGGCCGGTTGCCAGTCCACGCCCCAGGCCGTGCAGCAGAAGGAAGACCTGCTCTCGGCGGCCGGCTTCGTTCCACAGCCCGCAAACACGCCACAGCGCCTTGCGGCCATGAAGAAGCTGCCCCCCAATAAATTCGTTCAACAGGCGAAAAACGCTGAAATCGTCTACGTCTACGCCGATCCCATCGTCTGCCAGTGCGTCTACTTCGGCAGCCAGGCGGCTTACGCCCAATTTCGCCAGATGGTCTTCGCGCAGAAATTGGCCAACGAGCAACAGATGACAGCAGTGATGAACCAGGACGCCTTCGATTTCGGGCCCTGGGGTGGGCCAGGACCATTCATGTACTGAAATCGATGTCGAATCTGAACTGAATAAACCCGAACTCCATGAAAGCTGATCGCCCGCATCCATTTGCGGGCCGGTGCACGCAATCGATCCGACATTCACGAAGGGCGCGTTGAAGATGTCTACCTCATCTACAGTATTCGGTGCCGGACTTGCTTTCGCACTGTTCTCGCTCGCCGCTCAGGCTGCCGATCTGCCGTCGCGGCGGATCGAACCTGCCATTCCCATGCCGCCGGCCTTCACATGGACCGGTTTCTATGTCGGGGCCCAGGCCGGCTGGGCGCAGACCAGAACCGAACTGACGCCGGGCGCCGTGATTGCCGGTCGGGCCGCCGTTGCTTCATTGCCGAGCCTGAACAGGGACGGCGCTACGGTCGGTCTGCTGGCGGGCTACAACTACCAGATCGGCCAGCTTGTCCTCGGTGGCGAGATCGACGGCGCAGCCCTGATCACCGGCAAGCAGCGGTTCACCGCGCTGACCGGCGATTTCATCACCGCCCATACCAACTGGGCCGGCTCGGCCAGGCTGCGCGTCGGTTATGCCTTCGACCGGTTCATGATCTACGCAACCGGCGGCCTCGCATTGGCCGACGCCAAGTCGACGGTGACGGGCACGGGTTATTCCTATGGCGCAGGCGACAGCACCCGCCTTGGCTGGACGCTCGGCGCCGGCGCCGAATACGCCATCACGAACAACTGGATCGCCGGCCTGGAGTATCGGTACTCACAATTCCAGGAGGATACCTACACCTACCCGGTTAGCGTCGGCGGGCTCGGGATCGTCGGTTTCAAGCAGCAATTGAGCACCAATCAGGTTGTCGGGCGCTTGCTCTACAAGTTCTGATCCTCTCATCGCCAAGCTTTGATCCTCTGGGAACCTTCCCACTCTTAAACTCCAAAAGGGACCACGACATGAAATATGCCATCTTCGGCCTCGGAGCCTTGGCCTTGGCCGCTGCCCTCTCTCCGACGGAGGCCAGCGCCGTGGTCTGCGCACGCGGCGTCGTGCGAGCTGGTTGTGCGGGGCCGAACGGTGCGGTCGCAGTGCGTCGCCCGGTCGCCCCGCGTGCCGTGGTTGTCGCGCCCGTGCGACGCGGCTGCACGATCATCAACGGCAGGCGCGTCTGCCGCTGACGGCAAGCCGGTCCCCGCCGATTCTACAGAGATCGGGAGTAGCTTAAGCCGCGGCCGACAGCCTGGGTCTTGCATCGCCCCCGAAAACCGCGCTCCACTTTTCGGGCCGATGCTTTAGCCTTCTTTGCATCGGCTCTTTCCGAAAACCGCGCTCCACTTTTCGGGCCGATGCTGTAGAGCCTCATCCGGCTTTGCCAGGGGAAACGACATGACGGTGACGAACGACGACGATTTGACCGGGCTGAAGCAGATCGGGCGCATCGTTGCCAACACGCTCGAGGTGATGGGCAAGGCCGTCGAGCCCGGCATGACCACGCTCGAACTCGATCAGATCGGGCGCGCGTTCATGGAAGCCGCCGGGGCCCGCCCGGCTCCGGAACTGGCCTACGCCTTTCCCGGAGCGACCTGCATCAGCGTCAACGAAGAGATCGCGCATGGCATCCCGGGTGCCCGCAGGATCAATCCGGGTGACCTGGTCAATATCGATGTCTCCGCGGAGAAGGACGGCTACTTCGCCGATACCGGGGCGTCGTTTGCCGTGCCGCCCGTGACGCGCGCGGTCGAGCGGCTGTGCCGGGACGGGCGCCGGGCGATGTGGACAGGATTGCGCCAGGTCGGCGCCGGCAAGCCACTTGCCGGCATCGGACAGGCTGTCGGCACCTTCGCGCGAAAGAACGGCTACACGCTGGTGCGCAACCTCGCCAGCCACGGCGTGGGCCTGTCGCTGCATGAAGAGCCGACCGAGATCGCAACCTGGCCCGATGCCTCCGAGCGCCGGGTCATGCAGGAGGGGCTGGTCTTCACCATCGAGCCCTTCCTGTCCCTCGGCGCCGAATTCGCCGAAGATGGCGACGACCCCTGGACCCTCTACAGCCAGCCGCGAGCCCTCACGGTCCAATACGAGCACACCGTCATTGCCTCGCGCCACGGACCGCTGGTCCTGACCCTGCCGGGACAATAGAGGCGCAAGGCCGAGACTGCCGTCTCTGCTCGACCAGGCATCGCCTGAACACAGCGCCGAGACGCCTGGCGTCAGGAACGCCACATCCTGAGGCGGCATCGCCGCAGGTTCAGCGCCGTCTCGGCGAAAGGCGCGCCTCAGCGCGCTGGTCGGGTTTTCAACAATGCGCGAAGTCCAAGAACGGTGGTCTCGTCGAAGCTGATATCGATATCCACGCCGGAGCGGGTTTTCGTCCTCAGGATCAAGGTTCCATCCTCCGCCTTCACGAAACTGGTCTGTTCGGCCAGGACGGCGTTGACAACATCGGCATGTGAAGGAGAGCCGCGCAGTTCGGCGGCGTGCATGGCGGCAGCTTCGAACCGCGACAGGAAATCCCCTTCGAGCAGGCGCGGAATGTGAAGGATGAAGCGACGTCCATTGCTGTCCGTCAAATCGAGGCAGCTACTTTGCCCGCTCGCGGAGGCGCCGTGGCCATTGACGCGGCTCAAGAGGATCGTGGCGGGCTCTGTCATCCTGGCATTCCCTGGGATTTGCTGATGTCGCCCGCCTCATTAGCCGTTTCCCCTCGAAGTCGGAACTCGGATGCTGTCCGGTTCAGGGGGCATTCTCCAGCCACCCCGGGCCCCTGACAGCGGACGTCGCGATACTCCGCAGGGGGGGGTGAATTTTCGCGTGGACGTTTGGCCTGGGGGATGGCGGGCCGGTCCAGCCCAGGACACGGGCCTCGCGCGGCGCCAATGCCCCGCGTCGCCTCGCGGGCCAGCCCACTGGAGGAGCTGGGCTTCCATGCCACGCCGGGGATGGCGTGCCTCGCCTGGCAGGCGTCAGATCTCGATCTCGGTTCCGAGCTCGACCACCTGCTTGGTCGGC
Organism: Hyphomicrobiales bacterium; assembly: GCA_900470095.1. Lineage (GTDB taxonomy): Bacteria > Pseudomonadota > Alphaproteobacteria > Rhizobiales > Beijerinckiaceae > Allobosea. The sequence continues at coordinate 256,551 of UBZM01000005.1, read as the reverse complement.
ACGCCGAAGAACGCAGCCGAACGCTCGGCATTGCGCTGCAGGAAAGCAAACAGCGTCTCCCGCCAGACCGCCATGCCGGCGACCTCCTCGCTCGGGATGATCGTCTCGCGGCTGATGAAATAGGTGATCTCTGCAGGGTCCACTCCGGGCAGCCTGCCCTGTTCGCAGGCCATCCGAAGTCCGTCGGCGATGTTTGGATACTGCATGAAGCCGAAATGCAGGATGATCCGGGTGATGCTTTCATGGAGTTCGATCACCTCGACCCGGCCGTCCTCCTCGACGCGGGGAACCTCTGCGATGACGACCGTCACCAGCAGGATGCGCTCATGCAGGACGCGGTTGTGGCGGACGAACTGCGTCAGCGCCAGCGGCACGCCATGGGGAGCAGACGCCATGAAGACGGCGGTTCCGGGTAGCCGCGAACGGCAGGTGGCGACCGCGCTCTCGATCAGTTCCTCCTCCGGCTGGCGCAGTTTGCGGCGCGCCCGCTCGACCAGTTTAACGCCGGCGCGCCAAGTCAGCATCACGAAGGCGGCGGCTCCGGCGAGCAGCAGCGGAAACCAGCCGCCTTCAAACAGCTTGGTCGTGTTCGCTGCGAAGAAGATGCAGTCGATGACGAAGAAGAAGCCGTTGACCGCAATCACGATCACCGGCGGATAGCCCCAGTGCAGCGCGACGAGCGCGGCCAGCAGGGTGGTGATCGCCATCAGCAGGGAGACGGCAATGCCATAGGCGCCGGCCAGCGCGTCGGACGAGCCGAAGCCGACCACCGCGCCGAGCGTCGCTGCCGCCAGCAGCCAGTTGACCAGCGGCACATAGATCTGGCCGATCTCGTGGCTCGCGGTGTGCGCAATATGCATGCGGGGCAGGAAGCCGAGCTGGATCGCCTGCTGGGTCAGGGAGAAAACCCCGGAAATGATGGCTTGCGAGGCGATCACCGTCGCCACCGTGGCAAAGGCGACGAGCGGATAATGCGCCCAGTCCGGCGCCAGCTGGTAGAATGGATTATCCAGCGCGGCAGTGTCGGTGATCAGGAGCCCGGCCTGGCCAAAATAGTTCAGCACGAGCGCCGGCAGGGCAATGCCGAACCAGGCGAGCCTGATCGGCAGGCGGCCGAAATGTCCCATGTCGGCATACATGGCTTCGCCGCCGGTAACGGCCAGGAATGCTGCGCCGAGAATGGCGAAACTGACATGGAAATCCTGGTGGATCAGGAATGTGACGGCGTAGAGCGGGCTGAGCGCCGCGAGCACGCCGGGCGCCCGGGCGATGCCGTGGAGGCCAAGCAGCGCGATGATGATGAACCAGCAGAGCATGACCGGCCCGAAGATCGCGCCGATGAAGCCGGTGCCCTTCTTCTGGACGGCGAACAGGCCGATCAGAATGACCACGGTCAATGGCACCACGACATGCTGCAGCGCCGGTGCGTCGAGCTTCAGGCCTTCGACGGCGCTCAGCACCGAGATCGCCGGGGTGATGGCGCCGTCGCCGTAAAGCAGCGCCGCACCGATCAGGCCGACGACCAGAAGATAGGCGCGCCAGCTTCCAGGCTCGGCGTTGCGGGCCGAGAGCAGGGCCAGCATGGCGACGATGCCGCCCTCTCCGCGATTATCGGCGCGCAGGATCAGCAGCGCATATTTCATGGAAATGATCAGGATCAGCGCCCACAGGATGAGCGAGACGATGCCGAGCACCGCATCCTGGCCGAGGCTGCCGCCCTGGCTCGCCGCCCTCGCCGCTTCCCGCAAGGCATAGAGCGGACTTGTCCCGATATCGCCATAGACGACGCCGAGAGCGCCGAGCGTGGCTGCGATCGGCAGGGTTGCGGGCGGTCTCGTCACCTGAACGCTGTTGGCAGTCATGGTTCGATCCCAACTGCAACCCAACACATAATCTGCGAACGTTCGGGGCAAATTGCTAGGGGGACGCTGGTCTTGTGCTGCGTAAAGCAGCTGCCGGACGGAAGCCGAGAATAATCCAGACATGTTCTGGATTACATCTCCCCGGCTTTCTTGGCCTAGACAATAAGTTCGCCCCTTGGCTGATCGATCACCAGGTCACGCACGGTAACCCCGGCATGACCTATGGGTATGCTCTCGGATGACGGCATTTCGCGCTGCACCCCCGGTACCTATCCTCTTGCGGAAGCTGTCTCGTCATCGCCAATATCGGAACGGGCGGTTGGCAGCCAAGATCAGCCTTGACCCAAAGTCCGACGTACGCGATCGGCATCCTCCACCCCCGCGAAACGATGTTGCGCGATCCTTGACGCTCGCATAACAATCGATCTGTCGAACAATGCTTTCGGCCCAGGTCCGGCAGATCGCTGACCGTTCAAGGATGCTCGATAACTCGGAGGAGACATCGATGACTCGACGTATTCGCTTCGTGTTGCCCTATACGTTACTGGCCTCACTCGCCCTGCCCGGGGCGGCGGCGGCCCAAAGCCCAAGTGGAACGCCCGGACTCACCAGCACCACCGTGATGTCCGGACGCGAGCTGACCTGGGACATGGCCTTCCTGCCCGACGGCACGATGTTCTTCACCGAGAAATGCGGCGGGCTCTCGGTCCGGCTGCCGTCGAGCAAGATCAACGCCCTGCTCGGCATCAAGGATTCCAAGAACTACCCTGAGACCGCATCCGACCTGTTCTGCAGCGGCCAGGCCGGCATGAGCGGTGTGGCGATCGACCCTGACTTCGCCACCAACCGCTTCATCTACGTGTCCTCGGCATCGAACATGACCGCGCCAGGAACCAATCGGGTGCTGCGGCTGACGGTCAATCCCGATCTGACCAAGGTCTCGAACCGGCAGGATATCGTCACCGACATCGTCTACAAGGCGGCGCCCAGCAACCATCCCTTCGGCGATGCCGGCGCGCATAATGGCGGGCGCCTGCGCTTTGGCCCCGCCGACGGCTTCCTCTACGTGACGACGGGCGACACCCATAATGGCGAGGTGCCGCAAAGCCCGACCCGCATGGGCGGAAAGGTGCTGCGCATCGACCGGGACGGCAAGGCCGCGCCGGGCAACAACCCGCCGCAGGGCTTCGATGCCCGCGTCTTCACCTACGGCCATCGCAATCCGCAAGGCATCTGTTTCCGCCCCGGCACCAATCAGCCCTACACGGCGGAGAACGGCCCCTGGCATAGCGACGAGGTGACGGCCCTGACCGCCGGCGGCAATGGCGGCTGGGATCCGCGCCCGAACATGGCCGGCCGCGCCGACTGCCCCGACAAATATTGCGGATACTCGCCGAACCAGATGGGCGCGGTCGATCCGAAGGAGCGCTCGGCCTTCATGCCGATGACCGACACCAAGACCTATCCCAACGCAATGAAGCCGGCGTGGAACAACGACACGCTCTCGCAGGGCATGTCGTCATGCGTGTTCCTGAACGGCCCGCAATGGAAGGACTGGAACGGCCGGATGGTCGTGACCTTCATGGGCATCGGCATCCATGGCACACCGGTCGGCAACCGTCTCGACGTGCTCAACATCACGCCCGACGGTGCGTCCGCGACGCGCAGCACGGTGTCCCTGCCGATGCCGGCCGGACGCTTCCGCTCCGTCGTGCAGGCGCCGGACGGCAGCATGTACGTGGCCACCGACCAGGGCGACGTCTACCAGCTCAAGCCCAACTGAGCCTGATCGGCAGCCGCGTCTCCCGCAGGGGCGACGCGGCTGAGCTTTCGCCCGCGCCCGCAGAGGACGCGACCGGATTTCGCAGCCGCTTCCGGCACCGGATGTCCGGTTCGGGTCCGCCCGCCGAGCCGATGATGGTGCTGCGCTGTTGCCGGTCGCTTTGTTTCGATCACTGGCCTGCGATACCGCCCGAGCCGGATCGCGCATGATGGGAAACCTGCCCATGCTTGACTTTCGCCACCTCACCGCAGCCGCTTTCGTCGCGATTCTGTCCTCGTCGGGCGCCTTCGCCAGCGCGGAACTGGCCAGGAGCAAAAACTGCGTGGCCTGCCATTCCATCGAACGGAAGATGATCGGCCCGGCCTACAAGGCCGTGGCCGAGCGCTACGCCAAGGACGAAACCGCGCTCAAGGCCTTGAGCGAAAAGGTCGTGAAGGGCGGCGGCGGCAATTGGGGTCAGATGCCGATGCCGCCTCAACCCGGCGTTTCGCCAGAGGAGGCCGAAGGTCTGGTGAAGTGGATTCTGTCCCAGCAATAGGACCTGCCGGCGGCGACGGCCTTCGGCCATGGTGCCGACATGTGCCGGAGCCGCCGGGCGGGTCTGCCCCCCGGTTGGGACGACTTCTGCTTGCCGCCCGACTCTGGCACTGTCGGCGCGGTGTCGCGACGTCGGCAGCCGGCCTGCTGCGAGATCGACAGCGGAGAGGAATGCAAACGATGAAGCGAATCTTCGTAGCCACGGCGCTTGCGGCAAGCTTCGCCTACCCCGGCATGCTTGCCGCCCAAGACCTCCCGCGATCCATTTTGGAGCTCGGCCTGACCGACATTCAGACCCGCCCGAAGCCGCACATCGCCTATGGCAGATATGTCTACGGCACCCTGCCGGGCGGCGCGCGCATCAAGGTCGAGCTGGAGCAGAACGGGGAAATCGATGAAATCGAAGCACGAGGGCGCGCTCTCTTTCCCATTGACCAGATCCGCTCGCTGGTTCCGGCCCCAGTGCTGCAGAACCCGTCCTGGCCCGCCGGTGCTACGCTCGAACGGATTGAGTTCGAGCGAGGCGGACGCATCAAGATCGAAGGCCGCCTTGCCGACGGGACCAAGTTCGATGCCGAATTTGCAGCCGATGGGCAGCTGATCGATTTCGACAGGGACGACTGAAGACGTGGCCGAGGCGCGCGCGTGGGCGCCGCCAAAGGTCGATGTCATCACAATGCAGGGGCGCTGCGCAGCCTTTCGCCATTCCGTACAAAATCCGACATTGCCATGGACGAACTGCAGAACCTGATGGCTGGCGGCCAGGAACTGCACGCTCTCGGCGGGGTTCGGCGGCACGGTCTAAAGCACCGGCCCGAAACGTGGATTGCGGTTTTCGAGAAAGCCGATGCAGACACAAAAGGTTAGATCATCGGATCGGATACGATATCCGACCCGATGATCTAGAGCCCAACCTCTACCCTGACCTGAACAACCATCCCCCAAGCTCGGGAGAACTTGCATGCGCGCACTCGGCGTCGGCCTCATCGGCACCGGTTATATGGGCAAGTGCCATGCCCTGGCCTGGAACGCGGTTGCCCCGGTCTTCGGCGATGTGGCGCGCCCGAGGCTCGCCATGCTGTGCGAGCTGGACGATGCGCTGGCTGCAAGACGGGCACGCGAGTTCGGCTTCGCCCAGTCCACCGCCGACTGGCGAGCGCTCGTCGCCCATCCCGATGTCGACATCGTCTCGATCACCACGCCCAACGCCTTCCATGCCGAGATGGCGATCGCAGCGCTCGAGGCCGGCAAACATGTCTGGTGCGAGAAGCCGATGGCGACGAGCCTCGCCGATGCGCAAGCGATGCTGGCTTCCGCCCGGGCGGCCGGAACGGTCGCGGTGCTGGGCTACAACTACATCCAGAACCCGGCCATCCGGCTGGCGGCGCGGCTGATCGGCGAAGGCGCCATCGGGCCGGTCAACCATGTCCGCGTCGAGATGGACGAGGATTTCATGGCCGATGCCGAAGCCCATTTCTCCTGGAAGAGCGCGGCACAATCGGGCCATGGCGCGCTCGACGATTTCGGCGTGCACGCCTTCTCGCTGCTCAAGGTGCTGGTCGGCGAGGTGGCGCAGGTCATGGCCGACATGGCCAGGCCCTATCCGACGCGTCCGCGGCCGGAGGGCGGCGCGCGACCGGTCGAGACGCACGACATCGCGACCCTCCTGCTGCGCCTCGCCTCGGGCGCGTCCGGGCTCGTCGCGCTCAATCGCTGCGCCTGGGGCCGCAAGGGCCGGATCTTCGTGCAGGTTTTCGGGGCGAAGGGAACGATCAGCTTCGACCAGGAGAGGATGAACGAAATCGAGCTGTACACGGCCGACGGGCGCAGCGACCTGCAGGGCTTCCGCCGCATCCTGACGGCCCCGGCGCACGAGCCCTATGACCACTTCGTCCCTGCGCCCGGCCACGGGCTCGGCTTCAACGAGCTCAAGATCATCGAATGCCGCGAGCTGATGCGGAGCATCGCCGGCGAGCCGGCCCATCTCATCGATTTCGAGACCGGTCTGCGCATCGAACGCACGGTCGAGGCCGCCGCCCGGAGCTTCCGCGAGGGACGCTGGGCGGCGGTGTAGCGGCGGCCGGCGCCGGCTTGTGCAGGCGCGTGGCGGCCGCCCAACCGGGGGCGTTACTGCCCCGCCAGGGCCGCAGTTTCGGCAGCGCAATCCGGCGGGTTCAAGCGCTTCGCCTTCGCAGCCCGAACCTCCGCCTTCGCCGCTCTGAGATCGGCAAGGAAGGCCGCATTGGTCTGGAGCCGCGCGACGGTCGCCGCGCCCATGATCCGCCCCGCATCGACATCGCTCTGCCAATGCGCGTCGCAGATCACGCGGCTCTGCCCGAATTCGATGCCGCGCTTGAGCAGCTCGTTCGAGCGCTCCGGATTGATCTGCGCGAAGACGAGGGCCCATCCCCAGCCCGCGGCGGTGTGGCCGGACGGATAGGAGCCATCGCTCCGCAGAATCGCCTCCTGATCCGCCCTGCAGGTTGATTCATTGTGAACGACGAAGGGACGGACGCGATTGTACTTGTTCTTCACGCCATAGGTGGAGAGGCCGAAATCCGACAGCATCTTCTGCGTCATCGCATAGAGGCGGGGGGTCTGCTTCTTGTCGATCCGGACACCCATCGCGCAGGAAAAATTGTCGGCCGCTTGTGGAAAGGCGAGATCGGCATCGGTAGAGGCGAGCTTCCAGCGGCTGGTGTTCCGCAGCGGGAGCGTCGCCTTGCGCGCTTCTTCGTCCCTGGCCAAGGCAGCCGAATCCTTCTCGGGCGGCGGCCCCAGCAGGACCAGGCTGTTGGGCAGGTCGGATGGCTTGAGATAGCCCGGCGCGATCTTGAAATGCGGATCGGTGACCTTGGACTGGGCGTCACCCGCTTGTGCAAAGGCCTGCCCGCAGAGCGCGATGAGCGCAACCATCGAAACACCTGTGGCCCGAACCGCGTTCACCGTCATAGACATTCCCATTCCTTTCGACATCGCCGAACTCATAAGCTGCCCGGTCAAAACCGGTATGTTGCCGCGACCGCGGGACCGTGCTGCGTCACATCGTAGGAGAAACCGCCCCTGCGATAATCGACATGGAGCGCCCTGTAACCGGCTTTCAACGTCAGGCTCTCGCTCCAGGCGTAGTTGACGCTGCCCAGCCCTTGCCAGGTCAGGTGTGAACCGACGCCGAAACCGCCGACATCGCCAGCAACCGTCACGCTCCATGGGCCGCCGAGCTTGATCCCAAGCCGGGCACCGAGGATGGGGTCGGCCCAGATCTCGGAGTCGCGGTGGTCGATGCGGAGATTGGCGAGGCCCGGCAGGACCTCCAGCTTATTGTTCAGGTTCCAGAACCGGACACCGCCGCCCAGGTCCAGCGAAACGGCCGCGTCCTCATAGACGCGATAAAGGGCGGAGCCCTGCACGATCGTGCTCTGCGAGCGCAGCTTCAGCGCGGAAAAGAAGGGCCCGGGCAGGTTGCCGCCGGAGGTCACCTGCGAAAACTGGCCGTCGACCAGGAAGCCCCAGCGGTCGATACGCATCTCGGCGGATGCCATCATCGCACCGTTCAATTCCTTCAGCACATCGCGAAAGCGCAGGTGGATATCCGCGGCCGGCAGCGGCGGGAAGGTTGCGCTCTTTCCGTCGATCGCCGTCGCCCAGAGATAGCTCGTGATGGAAAAGCTTGGCCCTGAAGCAATGACGGGAGCTAGCGGCGGGGCAGGCTGTGGGAGATCGGACGCCCAGGCCGGCATGCATAATGCTGCCGACGTCAACGCGATGATGAGAGAGCGCACCGTTTCCCCTGACATTGATCTCTGGTCTCGTGGCCTGTCCGCAGCCTGTTTCGAGCCGCCGCACGGGCGGAGCGCCAGCGTTGCCGACCCTTCGTGCAAGCGGACCGTCCGCGGAAGCCGACGCCCCCGCACCGCCGATCATGTCCCGACCGGCAGGCGAACTCCGTTCCGAGCATTTCGTGCATGGGCAGATCGCAGTCTTGCCATTTCGCGCCAATCACGACCGGCTATTCTGCGCGTCGTTGGCGAATCCCAGGGAAGCCCCTCCCCAGGAAACGCAGCGCCCCGATGATCACTGCGAGATCCGATGGCTGATATCCCTTTGACGCGCGGCCAGTTCCTTCTGCCCTTCGTCGGAATTCTCGACGAGATGGGTGCGCCGACACATTCGCTCCTGGAGAAGTTCCGGCTTCCCTCGTCCCTGGAGGAGAAGAGCGATTTCTATCTCCCCCTCCTGCCGGTGCTGCGCTTCGCGGCAACCGCCGGGAGAACCCAGGGCATCGAGGATTTCGGCTTCCTCGCGACCCAGCGCCTGCATTTCTCGCATTTGAGAGAAAGGACCCGGGCCCTGATCGCTCACTCCCCGACCCTGCTCGTTGCCCTCAGGCACGCCTGCCGCTGGGCGTCACGGGAGGATACGATCCTGAGCATGTGGATCGAACACCACGACGATCACGCGCGGGTCTGCAGCAGGCTCGCCGGGACGAATGGACTGCTGAACCTGGAATACGCGCAATGGATCCAGAACATTTTCCCGATCTACATCATCCGGCAATTTGCAGGGCCCGACTGGATGCCGACGACGATTGCCTTTGAAACGCGGTACAGGCCTGGTCCCGCGACGCGATCCTCCTGGCCCAATGTGCGGTTCCTGTCAGGCCAGCATGCGGCCTGGATCAGCCTGCCGATCTCGCATCTCAGTCTTTCCAACCGTTCGACCGGCTCATCTGCTCCGCCGCACGATCACGCGGATGGTCCCTCCGCCTTTGACATCGTCGACCTGCTCAAACTGATGTTGCCGGCCTATCTGGATGAGCGAACGCCGGCTTTGGCCGAGGTCGCGGAGATGGCGGGCGTCAGCGCGCGCACCTTTCAGCGCAAGCTCTCGCATGTCGGCCTGACCTATTCCGACATCCTCGACACGGTCAGGTATGAGAATGCGGCCAGGCTTTTGCGCGACACGGATTGCAGGATCATCGAGGTCGCTTTTTCCTCCGGATATACGGATCCAGCCCATTTCAGCCGCGCCTTCCGCCGCATTGCCGGCGTAACGCCGCGTCAGTTCCGTGAGCAATCGCGGCTGGGATAAGCGCGTTTCGCCTTACGCATCCTGTCGCTCGGCATCATTGCAAGAACGCAACAAAGCCTGCGCGGATTGCGGTGGCGCCCGTCGTGGCGGGCAGATCGAAGCCGCCCTGCGCAAGGTCGCCGGCAGGTCTGCGCCTACTCAAGAACCTCGTCGCTGCTGGCGATGAGGCTCTGCGGGACGGAGATGTTCAACATCCTTGCCGCCCTGAGATTGATGCTCATCCGAAATTTGGTGGCGAGCTGGATCGGAAGGTCGCCAGCGCGCTCGCCTTTGACGATCCGATCGACATAGTCCGCCGCTTGCCGGAAGAGTTCGGGGATATCAGCCCCGTAGAACATCAAGGCGCCGGACTCGACGAATGTCGGCCACTCCGAAATCACCGCGATCCTCAACTCGGTGGCTGCGCGGATGATCTCGTCCCTGAGGCTCACGGTCAGGAAATCAGTGATCACGATGACGGCGTCACCGCCCCGGCTCCTCAAGGCCCGCAGATGTTCGGTGACGTCTCCAGCCGAGCTGCTCCACAAGCCGAGGCGCATGGTTTCCAAGCCCTGTGCCCGGGCTGTGATATCCGTTTGGGCGCCCCACTCCCTGAACACCGGGTCAGCGACATTGTGCAGGATGCCGAGCACGGTGGACCCTGGCAGGATCTCGCGCAGGGCCTCGATCCGCTTCGCCGACAACGCCTCTCCGAAATAGGAGAAGCCCGTCACGCTGCCTCCGGGCTTTGCCAGGCTTGCAAAGAGGCCCTGATCGTCGGCGACAGGGGGCAGGCCGAGTGCGACGATCGGGATGCGCGTGGCGCGGTGAATGGCCCGGGCCGCGGCCGGTCCGGGCGCGACGAACACATCGACCGGCCGGCGCACCATGTCGTCGATGAACTGAGCAGCCAGGCGCAAATCACCAGCGGCGTGGCGTGCCTCCAACAGGATCGTCCGGCCCTCGACATGACCGCGCTCCCTGAGCCCTAGCCTGAATGCGACAAGCAGGGGCCGGTCGGCCGATTCCGAGGCAAGACCGAGGAAGCACACGACAGGCATACCGCCCTTCGCCTGTGCCAGGCTGCGTGGGGCCGTGGACAGTCCAGCGAGAAGAGCAAGGATATCGCGCCTGTTCATGCGATTGCCTTGGCCATCAGACCGACGATCACCCTACGCGCGTTGGGTCGGCTGTTCCACCGACGGCTTTCTCCGGACCGCTTCCGCCCGTGCGCCAGACATCCTGCACGCTGGCTCGATCGCACCGTAACCGCAGCCGGCGCCAGGGCCGAGCTGACGACCCTGCCCCGGAGCAACTGAAAAGCCGGCAGCGTTACGAAGCGACGAGCTGATTGATTTTCGCCGCCATGATGAAGTCGTTCTCGTGCAGGCCTTTGATCTTGTGGGTGTGCAGCGCAATGGCGGCGTAGCCCCAGCCGAAGCAAATGTCGGGATGATGCCCCTCGTCTTCCGCCAACTCGCCGATCCTGTCGATGAAATCGAGCGGCTTGCGAAAATCCGAGAATGTGAACCTGCGACGCAGCAGGTGCCCATCCTCCGCAAGTTCCCACCCTGGTGTCTGTGGCAGATAGGCTGCAGCTTCCTCCCGCGTCAGCGGCGGGACGCCGCCGCGGCACGGCGTGCAGGTTTTCCGGGCAATGTCTTCAGTCATCACAACCTCCCCTTTCATGCCAGGGCCGCCTCACGGCTCTCGGTCCGGTCATCCCCATGCCGCAATCCCGCACGGCCTGGCACGCCTTCGAGCTGATCACCCTGCCCGCGGTGGGCAGTCCGCCGGCCTCGGAGGCGCTCACTTCATGGTGTCGGCCAGGATAACACGAGCCTGCCTCGTGACGCCGGCCCGATGCGCGTACCAAACGGCCGACTCTCCCGGTCCAGTGTCTGCTGCAACCAAGCAACGTCCTTCTCTGCGGGCCGTGCGAGCCGGAAGCTGCGGATCCGAAACGGTACAAGCTCGAGCGCGAGCAGATCCGCGTTCCCGGGCTCGAGAGTGGCAATATACATCACCGCCAGGTCGGGCCGGAATGTCTCGTGGCCCCGGATGCCTTCATAATCGTTCAGGAAATCGCCGCAGCCATAGAGAATCAGCCGATTCCTGTAGATTTCGATGGCTTTGGGGTGATGCGATGAATGGCCGTGAATGACGGCAATGTCCGCCCGGTCGATCAGTTCATGGGCGAACCGTCTCTGCTCATCCGGGATGCGGTAGCCCCAGTTTCCTCCCCAATGGACAGACATCACCACCACATCGTTGGCGCATCTCGCTGCAGCCACCAGATCGGCGATCGCCGCGGCGGTCGCGCTGGACAGTCCGGGCAGAAGGTTCACCCCGGCCTCAGTCTGGCTCGCCGCCCATTGCCGGGGTACGCCGCTTGTCTCCGATGCGTACGAGAAGACGAGCACCCGCCTCGCATCGGCGCCAGCCAAGAACGCCGGGGCGCTCGCCTGCGCTGCATCACGCCCTGCCCCCGTGGTCCTGATCCGCAATCGCTCCAGCGATGCGAGCGTCTCGCGCAGCCCGGCGCGGCCCCAATCGAGGACGTGATTGTTGCCGAGCACGCAGCAATCGATCCCTGCGGCGGTCAGACAATCGGCATTCTCGGGGCTCATCCTGTAGTTGATGCCCTTGGCGACATAAGCGTCGCTGCGCGTGATGCTGGTCTCAAGGTTGATGATCCGCGCATCGGCCTGGTTCAGTTCCTGCAGCGCCGCCCCCCAAATATAGGTCGGACTGACGGGTGCGGGTATTGGTCCGTGTGCCTCCTCCGCCAACCGCAGGTAGTCGATGGCCGATTGCACATAGGCCTCGTGAAGGCGCGGGGCGCAGGGACAGGGCAGCGCCTGATCTATGCCGCGCCCCGTCATCACGTCCCCGCAGAGAACAATTCGCATCGCGCCGTCCAGGCGGAGCCACGGCGGCCGCTCAGAATGCCGTGCCCCGCGCCTGCCTCACCGTGCCGAAAAGAGGAGGCATGATCATCACCGCTCAAAGACCCCGACCAGAATCGCCTCGGCGAGCAGGTGCTTGCGGGCCTCCTTTTCAACCTCCTGGCACGACGGGGTGTGGCCGAAGGCCAAATGATCGATCGACAGCGCAAGCAGCCGGAAGTGATAGTGGTGAGGACCGTGGCGACGCGGCGGACAGGGCCCGCCATAACCCGGCCGCCGGAAATCATTGATCGCCTGCTTGAAACCGCCCTTGCCGGAGCGGCTGGCCTCGCCTTCCGCCAGCCCTGCGCGATCGGCCGACATGTCATAGATCGCCCAGTGGTGCCAGGTTCCCGCGGGAGCATCGGGATCATCACAGAGAAGAACGAAGCTGCGGGTTCCCGCCGGAGCGCCGCTCCAGTCGAGAGGAGGCGAAAGATCGTCTCCGTCGCAGGTAAAGCGCAGCGGCATCGTTGCGCCGTCCGCGAAACTGCTTGATCCGAGTTTCATGGGGCGCGCCTCCCTGACGTCCCCCCCGGCCCTGCAGCGCTGCCCCTCACGCATCGCTGCACCATCTCCGCAGTGCGGCCCGCCTCTCCTGGCTCGCCGCAGCGGCGACTTTTCGACATCGAAGCCGGCCGCCCGTTTGCCGGGAGCGCACCGCGTCAACATTACCCCAAATGCCGCGACAGAGTCTCCTCAAACCGTCCTGTGAGATGCCCATGGGCAATGGTGGCAACAGCTTGATATCGCTCCGGAAACTGTTTCACCGTCATGTGCGCCCCCTCGCCTGCTGACCGGATCGGTGCGGATCGTGGCACTCTGGGCCTGATCTATGACGATGCTCCCGTCACGCGGCTCTCTTGAGAGCGGGCCGTTTCGATACTGAACAGATTCCCGCTCTTCACAAGGCGTGGCTTCGATCAGGCCAAGCGTCGAGGAACAGCTCCGCGGAGCTGCCGATGCCGTGCCTTCGGCGGTGCAGCATGGTTGCGATCTTGCATGGATCGTCGCACCATCGCCGTCGCCCTGACCATCCGGACCCCACCTTGGCTCGCATCGACCACCGCAACTCCTCCCGTTACTGGCGCGACCCGCGGGTTCCGGGCCTGAGCTGTCTCGTTGCCGATTTCACCAGCCATGATTACGCGCCCCATAGCCACGAGGCCTTCGTCGTCGCCGTCACCGAGGCCGGCGGCGCCGAGTTCAAGAGTCGGGGGCGCAGCGACGAGGCCAAGACCTCGAGCCTGTTGGTGTTCAATCCTGACGAGCCTCATTCCGGGCGGATGGGCTGGAGCCGGCGCTGGCTCTATCGCGGCCTCTACCTGACGCCGCCGGCGATCGAGACGCTGAAGACCGCGCTCGGCCTCGATGACACCGCCTATTTCACCCGCAACACCGTCCATGATCCCGATCTGATCGAGGCCTTCCTCGCCCTGCACCGCATCCTCGACAAGGGGGATGATCCGCTTGAGGAACGCGAACTTCTGCTGCGCAGCTTCGGCGCCCTGATCCGGCGCCATGCCGCAGGCGAACCCCGGCTGGCGCTGCCGACACGGGACCGCACCAAGGCCGCCCGCATCCGCGAGATCATGCGGGAGCGTCATGCCGGGGACGTCACGCTGGAGCAATTGGGGGAAGAGGTCGGGCTGACCCCATTCCAGCTCATCGCCCTGTTCAAGCGCAGCACGGGGCTCACCCCGCATGCCTATCTGACGCAGCTGCGCCTGAGGGCCGCGACCGAGGCGCTCGGGCGCGGTGCGCCGATCGCTGCTGCGGCGCAGGACGCCGGCTTCTACGACCAGAGTGCGCTGACGCGGCATTTCAAGCGCGCCTATGGCATCACGCCGCTGCAATGGGTGCGCGCTGCGGCTGGCTGAAGCCTCGGCCCGAAACCTGGGCTGTGGTCTTCAGAGGAAGCCGATGCAAACACGAAAAGGTCGGATGATCGGACCGGATATGACCTCCGATCCGATGATCTGAGCGGTTTCTCAATTTTCACCAATAGACGCGCGCCGCGCCGCGCCACTCTCGCCTGCAGCCAACAGCCCCGTCGGGGCTGCCCGCAAGGTGAGACCCATGACCCGCTATTACTGCCTCGACCATCCCGACGTCCTGACGCTGACGACCGAGGTCGTGGACGCGCAACCTGGCCGGGTCGTTCTCTCGCAAAGCCCCTTCTATCCCGGTGGCGGTGGCCAGTTGCCCGATCGCGGCACGCTCGCCTGGACGGGCGGCGAGGTCGCGATCACGGGTTTCGAAAGCGAGGGCGGCCGGCTCTGGCATCGGTTCGCCGAGCCGCTCGAACTGCCGTCGGCGCCCGTCGAAGCGCGGGTCGACGGCCCGTTCCGGCAGCTGATGCGGGCGCTTCATACCGACCTGCACATCGTCAACGCCGTGGTCTACCAGGATTTCAATGGTGCGCTCGTCACCGGGGTGCAGATGAATGAGGACGGCACGGCGCGCATCGATTTCGATTTGCCCGAGGCCGATAACGAGCGCCTGCGCGCCATCGAAGCCACGGTCAACCAGCTGATCCGGCAGGACCTGGCGGTGTGGCAGAGCCATGTCGCGGAAGCCGCAGCCTTCGCGGAGCCCGGCCTGATCCGCTCGCGCTCGGTCGCGCCGCCGCCGACCTCGGACGGGCAGGTCCGGATCGTCGAGATCGTCGGGCTCGACCGGCAGGCCTGCGGCGGCACGCATCTCGCGTCGACCGGGGCCTCGCCGCCGATCAGCATCCTGAAGATCGAGAACAAGGGCCGGCATAATCGCCGGCTGCGCATCGGCCTCGCCGGCCTCGCGTGAGGTCGGCGCGATGAAGATCCTCCAGCGCCTCTGGGCGCAGCCCCTGCTGCTCCTGCCGCTGCCGCCGCTGTTCTGGGCGGGAAATCTCGTGCTCGGGCGGGCGCTTGCGGGCTCCTTTCCGCCGGTCTCGCTCGCGGTCGGCCGCTGGCTCGTCGCGTTCGCCTGCCTGCTCCCCTTCGTTCTGGGCTCGCTCGGGGCGCAGCGCCAGGCGCTCATCCGGGCCCGCGGCCTTGTCTTCGCCTGCGGCGCCTTCGGCATCGCTGGATACAATGCGCTCGGCTATCTCGCGCTGCAGAGCGCACCGGCAGCGAGCGTCGCCTTCCTGAATTCGACCCTGCCGCTGATGGTGCCGCTCGCCGCCTTCCTGCTCGGCGTCGAGCGGGTCTCGGCCCGCACGCTGGCCGGCATCGCCATCTCCTTTGTCGGCGTGAGCTGCATCGTCGCCCGTGGCGTGCCCTCGACGTTCTCAGGGTTCAGCCTCACCGGGGGCGAGCCGCTGGTGCTGATCGCGGTCGCGAATTACGCACTCTATTCGGTGCTGCTGCGCCGCCGCCCGGAGGATCTCGACCCGCTCGTTTTCCTGGCCGCGACTATGGCCGCGGGGCTTCTGGTGCTGCTGCCGTTCTGGATCTGGGAGCTCGCCCGGGGTGCGGTGATCCCGACATCGCCCGGACCGATCGCCGCCGTGCTCTATATCGGCGTCTTCGCCTCGCTGCTCGCCTTCATCATCTGGAACCGCTGCGTCACCGCGCTCGGGCCGAGCGTGACGGGCGCCTCCTTCCATCTCGTCGCCCTCTTCACCGCCGCGCTCGCCTTCCTGCTGCTCGGCGAGCCCGTGCAACCGTTCCATCTCGTTGGCGCAGCCCTGATCCTCGGTGGCTTCGGCCTTGCCGCGACTGCCGGCCGCTCGCGCGTATCCCGACGCCCCGGAGAAGCCAGATCATGACCGTGTTTGCGCAGGAGGATTTCGCCGATCACGAGCAGGTGGTCTTCGTCTCGGACGCGGCAGCGGGGCTGAAGGCTCTGATCGCGATCCACGACACCACGCTCGGGCCCGCGCTCGGCGGGTGCCGCATGTATCCCTATGCCGATGAGGCGGCGGCGCTGCGCGACGTGCTGCGTCTCTCGCGCGGCATGACCTGGAAGGCCGCGGCGTCGGGCCTTGATCTCGGCGGCGGCAAGGCAGTGATCATCGGCGATCCCCGGAGCCAGAAGACGCCGGCGCTGCTGCAAGCAATGGGCCGGGCGGTCGAGAGGCTCGCCGGGCGCTACATCACGGCCGAGGATGTCGGCACGACGGTCGCCGACTTCGCCGAGGTGAGAAAGGCGACGCGCCATGTCGTCGGCCTTCCCGTCGAACTCGGCGGCACCGGAGACCCCTCCCCGACCACGGCGCTCGGCGTCTTCCACGGTCTTGCCGCCGCCGCGCACCACCGCTGGGGTGCAGCGAGCCTCGCGGGCAGTCATGTCGCGGTGCAGGGCCTTGGCAATGTCGGCTGGCACCTCTGCCAGCTGCTGCATCAGGCCGGGGCCGCGCTGACGGTTAGCGATGTCGACGCCAGCCGTGCGGCGAAGGCCGTCGCGAGTTTCGCCGCGCGGGTCGTCTCTCCTGACGCGATCTATGCCACGGAGGCCGAGATCTTCGCGCCCTGCGCCATGGGCGCGGTGCTCAACGACGAGACGGTGGCACAGCTGCGCTGCGCCATCGTCGGCGGTGCGGCCAATAACCAGCTCGCCCGCGAGGAGCATGGCGAGCAGCTGCGCACGCGCGGCATCCTCTATGCACCGGATTTTGTCATCAATGCCGGCGGCATGATCCGCGTCGCCTCCGAGCGGGATGGCTTCGACGAGGGGCTCGTCGATCGCGGCGTCGCGGGCATCGGCGACACGCTGCTCGCTATCTTCCAGGGGGCCGAAGCGGACAGCATCCCGACAGAGACGGCTGCGCTCCAGCTCGCACAGGCCCGTCTCAGCCAGGCGCGGGCCGTGCAGGCGGCACTGGCGGCGTGAACGGCGATGAACGCAACCATCGCCCTGCTCGAGGAACTGGTCGGTTTCGACACGACGTCGAGCCGCTCGAACCTGGCGCTCGTCGAACGCATCGCCGACCGGCTCGACGGCATCGGCGCTCGGGTCCGGCTGAGCCATGACGAGGGTCGCAGCAAGGCCAATATCCTCGCGAGCTTCGGGCCCCGCGCGCCGGGCGGCGTCATCCTCTCCGGCCATACCGACACCGTTCCGGTCAACGACCAGAACTGGTCCTCAGACCCGTTCCGCCTGAGCGAGCGCGACGGCAAGCTTCATGCTCGCGGCGCCGCAGACATGAAGGGCTTCATTGCAGCCTGCCTCGCCGCGGCGGAGGGTTTTGCAACCGCCGATCTCGCCCGGCCGATCCATATCGCGCTGTCCTATGACGAGGAGGTCGGCTGTCTCGGCGTACAAGGCCTGATCGACGAGCTGCTCGCCCAAGAGGAAAAGCCGGAGCTCGCCATCATCGGCGAGCCGACGCTGATGCGGCTCGGGGACCGCCATCGCGGCTTCCTCGGTTTCCGCACGCGTTTCGAGGGCCGAGCGGCGCATTCGAGCGATCCGAGCGCGGGGGCAAGCGCGATCTATCCGGCCGCCGAATTCGCCGGCTTCCTCCGGGCTGTCGGGCACCGCGCCGGGGCAATCGACCGCACGACCGTCAATCTCGGCCGGATCGAAGGTGGCTCGGCGATCAACATCGTGCCCTCCGCCTGCGAGCTGCTCTGGGAGTTTAGGCCGGTGACGGCTGAGGACGCCGACGAGACCGAGCAGCTGATCGCCTCCTATCTCGCCCGCGCGACGCCGCCGGAGATCCGCCAGTCGACGCGCAGGCATGTCCATGTTCCGCCGCTTTCGACCACCCCTGACGCGCCGGCGCTGGTCGTGGCGGCCCTGCTCGGCGGCATCGGCCCGCCCTTCGCCATGCCCTTCGGCACGGAGGCTGGCTTCTTCCAGGCCGCCGGCATCTCCGCGGTGGTCTGCGGGCCGGGCTCGATCGCGCAGGCGCACCAGCCGGACGAATGGATCGAGCGCTCGCAGCTCGCGGCCGCCGACGCGTTCCTCGTCCGCCTCGCGGGCTTCGCAGCTCGCCGTCAATCCTGAAGGGCCACGGCCTCCGCCACGGTCCATTGCAATGAGGGGATCACCATGACGCAACTTGCCAGCACGCATCCCGACCGGGATGTCGCATCGACCTCCGGCATGCTCTCTGGCCGCCGGGCGGTGATCGCCGCCGTCGCCGGCAACACGCTGGAATGGTACGATTTCGCGGTCTACGGCTTCTTTGCCCTGACGCTTGCCAAGCTCTTCTTCCCGGCGGGCGATGCCACCACCTCGCTGCTCCTCACCGTCGCCACCTTCGGCGTCGGCTTCATCATGCGCCCGGTCGGCGCGCTCGTCCTGGGGACGCTGGCCGATCGGCGCGGACGCAAGCTGGCGCTCTCCCTGACGATCCTGCTGATGGCGCTGGGGACGGCGATGATCGGCTTCGCGCCGACCTATGCGACGGCTGGCGCCTGGGCGCCTGCGATCATCGTGCTGGCGCGGCTGATCCAGGGCTTCTCGGCCGGCGGCGAGATCGGCGGCGCGACCGCCTTCCTGGTCGAGCACGCTCCGCCGGAGCGCCGCGGGCTCTATGCGAGCTGGCAGCAGGCGAGCCAGGCCGGGGCCCTGCTCCTGGGCTCGCTGACCGGCGCCTTGCTGACCGGCCTCCTGCCCCAGGCCGATCTCGAAGCCTGGGGCTGGCGGATCCCGTTCCTGATCGGACTGCTGATCGCGCCGGTCGGCCTCTATATCCGCTTCCGCGTCAGCGAGACGGATGCCTTCAAGGCGATCCTGCGCGAGCGCGCAGCCCGGCCTGAGGCCGCCTTCTCGCCGCTGCGCGAGACGCTGGGCCAGCACCGCACCGCAGTGCTCGCCGGCTTCGGCATCACCATCGCCTGGACCGTGTGCACCTATTTCTTCCTCGTGACGATGCCGACCTATGCCGTGCGCCAGCTCGGCGTGCCGCAAAGCGCGAGCTTGCTCGCCAACAGCATCGGCCTCGTGCTGATCGTCGTCCTGGCGCCGATCTTCGGCGGCTGGTCGGACAAGGTCGGGCGGCGCCCGATCATGCTCGTCGCGGCATTCGGGCTCCTCGTCTCGTGCTGGCCGCTGCTGTTCTGGCTGAGCACGCATCCCGGCGTCGTCAACCTCATCCTCGCGCAGATCGTCATTTCCGTGCTGATCGCCGCCTTCAGCGGACCGGCCCCGGCTGCCATGGCGGAACTCTATCCGCCTGCGATGCGCTCGACGGGCCTGTCGATCGCCTACAACCTCGCCGTCACGATCTTCGGCGGGTTCGCGCCCTTCATCACGACCTGGCTCATCCTGCAGACGGGAAGTTCCCTCGCACCGGCCTGGTACGTCATGCTGGCGGCGGCCATCAGCCTGATCACCCTGCTCGCGAGCGGCAGCCTGCTCAGGGCGCCGTTCGGGAGATGACGGGCGGGAAAAGCGCGCAATCGCGATGATCGGCGCAGGCTGCGCGGAAAACCGCAAAGACCGCGTCGGCCGGCGCCGTCACTGCATGCTGTAGACGATGCGCCCGACCCAATAGGCCTGATAGGCAAGATGCACGGCAGCCACCGACATCTGGAGCCAACGCTGCGCGAAAACAGAACCAATCAGGCATAGAACCAGGCCAATCGGCACCTGGATCAGATAATCGCCGCTGAGCTGGGTCCACCGCTCCGGGCCCTTGATCAGGGTATCGACCATGTCGAGAACGAAGGAAGCCGCCATGAGGCCGAAGAACCAGCGGCGCCGGTTGATGAAGAAATCCTCGTAGCCGGCATATTCCGCGACATTGTCGGGAAAGAGCAGCGCCGCCAGCAGATAGAGCACGATCGCATAGCCGATCAGGAAGATGTAGACGCTGAAGCTCCAGGTGGCGATGCGCGACAGCCCGAACTCCCACCACCAGAACAGCACGAGCTCCAGGAGAATGGAGCCGACCCAGAGCATGTGAAGCATCGAGACGCGATAGCGATCGGGGTGCTGGATGAAACCGGCGATGCCCGTCAGCATCCGGGTGATGCCGAGACCGATGATCATGCCCATGACGATGCGGACATGGGGGAAGAGTTCGTGCGACGCGGCGGTCTCCATCACGGCTGATTAGACCATCCGGCTGAAAAATGGAATCTGCTGGACGTTGCGCCACGGTCCTCATCCGGCTCGGGATTCCCGGTTGGCGGCGCTGGCCAAGAGGCTTGCGGATCGGCCCCTCTTTTTCGAACCTCAGCGCCTACGCCGCCCCGCCGCCCAGGGATCGAGCAGGTTGACTACGGACATTGGTAGACGATCTGGCCGTAGGAGTTCACAACCTGCTGGCAGCCCGGGTTGGCGTAATAATAGCCCCCAGCCGCCGCAGCTCCGGCCGCCGCCCCGTAGGCGGCACCTCTGCGGGTGGTCCGGCGGGCCACGCCGGCGTAGCTCATGGGTGTCAACGGCCGCCCGACCCTGGCCTCCGCCTGACTGGTGAACGAGCCCGGTGGAACGTCGCCGCTCCAAAGCAGGGCCGCGCCACCGGCCAACACTGCGAGCGCGGCGCGGGACATGAACTTCGATGCCAACTTGTTCATTTCGGACCTCCGGGAACGACGCCGGCTGGAATTTCGTCAATGTCCTTAAGCAGCGTGATCGCGACGCCGCTGGCGCCTTCCGGCGGCTTGAATGCGAACGCTTCCGGCGCCGGACTGACGCCGGTCTTCCAGTCCCTGAACCGGAGCGTGTACTGAGGCGCGGCGCCAACCGCCTTGCTCGTGATGACGTATTTGCACGGCAGCGGCCGGTCACCGACCTCGACCCAGATCTGCCAGTCGGTGTCGAGATTACGGAAAGCGAGATGTTCGCACTCAACGCCCCCGACGACGCCGCGGCCGAGATGCTTGGCCTCCAGCACGCCTGCCATCAGCTCCTCGTAGGGCTTCGATAGAAGAAGGTCTGCACCTGGAAGCTCGAGCATGGTTTCGGTGCGGAGCTTGTCGACCAAAGTGTCGAAGGAACCGACGGCAGGAACCTGTGCGAACCTGTTTCCGCCGCGGTCAAAGACCGTCACGTTCGAGCCGTCGGAGATCAATTCGACATCGGCATAGCCGCCGGTTCGGCTGATGCGAAACTTGTTCGGGCGGCTCATGGTGACCTCACCCGAGGCGCTGAACTGGATCTTCTCGACGGCTGGGGTCACCACCTCGACGTCGGCATCGAACTTCAAGGACAGGTTCTCCTGGCGGCTGAGATAGTCCGCCATGGCCTTCACGATGCTCCGGGCGTCCCCTTCCGCCGAGGCGACAGGCGCCGGAACGCCTGTGACGGCCATGGCGGCGAGAAGGCCGAGCACGGACTTCGTGAGCGCAGCGCGCGGATGCAAACAGATCCTTCGGTTCATTGCGCGATCCTCCCTGGTCTTCCTCGGGAACGAACCAGCGGAGAACAAGCCCGCTCGTCCCATGGGATCAACGGCCCTCTGGGACACTTTACGCCTTTCGGAACAGCGTGAACACCGCGCCTGACCGGTGACCGCACTCTCCTGGCAGTCCAGTCGGTCAGCGGGCCGGCCGCAAGCGCGCCTTCGCGGCCAGCCTCCTCACCAACCCTCCCCACGACCGCGCAGGAGAGACGATCACGACCGACGAGGACACGCGCCAGCCGCAGATCGGCGGCGCGGCGTTGTTGGTGCCCCCTTCCGATGGAGATGGCGAGCCGGGCCCGGACCGGGTCACGACGCTGACCCGCCGAAAGAGCTGCGCTTCGACGCGCTGCGGTGATGCAGTGCATCAGTATTTGAGTTGCAAGCTGAAATGGCTCAAACACTGCGGCAGCAGTGGAACGCGCCCATTTGGCAACCAAGTTTCAATCGTCGTGAGGGATGTTGCCGGCAAATTGCTGCATCGCCGCATCCAGGCGGCCCCGACCGGGACTGATCACAAACCATGAACCTCCGGAATCTGCTGACGCCTCCGATGAGGCGGACAGTCGTCATTGCGGCTGCAGTGCTTGTCGCCGGGTTGGTGGCAACCTTCATGGCCCAGACAGCGGCAGAGCGCCTGATCGCCACCGAGATGCAGCGACGCTTCACGACCGACGCGGCCGAGACAACCAGCGCGATCGGCGAGCGCCTGCGCGCCCACGCCGAAGTGCTGGTCAGCATGCAGGGTCTCTATGCCTCGGTTGGACGCGTCGACCGCGCTCAGTTTCGACGTTATGTCGATGTCCTTGATCTGAAGCGACGCTATCCGGGCTTCCAGGGGCTGCAGGCGTTGCGCCATGTAACCCCGGAGGCACTGGACCGGTTCGTCGCCGAGGTGAGATTGGATACGAGCCTCGATCCGCGCGGGCAGCCGGACTTCGCCGTCCATCCCGAAGGACATCGCCCGACATACAATGTCGTCGAAGCCGTCGAGCCTCCGCAAGGCAACGAGAGCTCCCTCGGCTTCGACGCCGGCGCCAGCCCCATACAACTCGATTCCCTGCGCCGCGCTGCTGAAAGCGGGCGTATCGTTGCGACACCGCCGGTCATGCTCGTTCAAGACACCTCCGGAGGACAGGGCTTCATCCTGCGCGCGCCGATCTACCGCGTCGGCGAACCCGTGCAGACCGCAGCCCAGCGCCGTGCGGCGCTGCGCGGCTTCGCCGCCGCCGTCTATCGGGTGAACGATTTGATGCGTGGCGTGCTCGACATGAAGAGCCTGCAGCAGATGCATATCCGTGTCGTCGACCGCGGCTATGCCAAGGCGACGCCGGAGGGCGTCATCACTGACGAGCCGGAGGATCCGTCCAGCGCCGCGACGCTGATGTATGACAGCCTTGAACCCAATCTCAGGCTGGTCACGCCGGTCGCGACCACAGCACCCGGGATTTCCGCGGAACGCTCGCTCGTGGTTGGCGAGAGGGTATGGCTGGTGCAGTTCGCTGCCCGGCCGGGTTCGGGCTACGAGTCCGATCGGATCGTTCCCAATCTCGTGCTGGCGAGCGGATCGATTATCAGCCTGCTGGCTGCGCTGCTGGCCTTGATCGTGCTGCGTTCCCGCCTCCTCTCGGGCAATCTCACCGAACTGGACGCCGAGCAGCGCGCCCTCGTCGAGAATCCGCTGGCCGGCATCCTGTTCACCGATGGTCGCAAGGTCCTGCGCGGCAATCGCCGGATCGCCGAACTCTGCGGGCTTGCGGCCGAAAATCTGAGCGGCCTCGAGATCGGGGCCCTTGTTGCCGGATCGGACAGCGAGGCAGCGTTCGACATGGCGCTCGCCAAGATTCGCAGCAACGGCGCAGCCGGTGCGGAATTGCACCTGCGTCGCGCTGACGGCACGACCTTTCTCGTCGATGCCTATGGCAGGCCTCTCATTGCCGGCGTGCGCAACAGCCCAAGCGGAATTCTGTGGGTCATTCAGGACAAGACCGACGCCCTGCTGGTCGAAGAGGAGCGCCGCAGTCACGCTCTCGAGCTGCAGATCGCCAATGAACGCCTGACCGCATCGCTCTACGCCGCCGAAGCGCGTACCGAGGAAATCGAGCTGCTCACGGAGCTCAGCGGCATCCTGCAATCCTGCCAGAAGTCGGACGAGGTCTTCGCGGCGGTGCAGAGCTATGCCAGCCGCCTTTTCCCGGCCGAGGCCGGCGCGCTCTACGTGATCAACGAAACACGCGATCTGGTCACCCGCGGCGCGCGTTGGGGCGATCTCAAGGCTGATGCAGCATCGTTCCATCCGGATGAGTGCTGGGCCCTGCGACGGGGCCAAACCTTTCCGCTCTCGGAAGCAAGCCGCGGCCTGAGCTGCGGCCATGTCGCCGCCTGCTGCTCGGCACCGCCATCGAACGTCGTTTGCCAGCCGCTCATCGCCCAGAACAACCTGCTTGGTCTGCTCTATCGTGAGACCGGCAAGGCCGCCATCGACGGCTCGGCCCAGCAGCTCGCGACGATGCTCGCCGAACAGGTCTCGCTGGCCATCGCCAATATCGAGCTGCGCGAGCAGTTGCGCAGCCAGGCCCTCCGCGATCCGCTTACTGGCCTGCATAATCGACGTTTTCTCGAGGATGCTCTCTCACGGGAGATCGCCCGCAGCGCCCGCAGCGGCAAGCCGCTTTCCCTGGCCATTCTCGACCTCGACCATTTCAAGCGCATCAACGACACCTATAGTCACGAAGCCGGAGATGCCGTCCTGCGCGACATCGGCGAGATCCTGCGCAAGACGACCCGCAAGAGCGACATTGTCGGCCGCTTCGGCGGTGAGGAGTTTCTGCTGTTGCTCCCCGAGGCGGGGCTGGACGTGGCCACCAAGCGCATAGGCGAAGTGCTCGATGCGGTTCGCGGCATGCGCGTGACCTGGTCCGGCGAGCCGCTGAACGGCATCACCGCCTCGATCGGCCTCGCGGTTCTGCCCATGCACGACAGCCAGGGCGACGGCCTGATCGCCGCCGCCGACGCGGCGCTCTACCAGGCAAAGAGACAGGGGCGCGACCGCCTTGTCGTCAGCGACCGCATCACGGCTCCGCTCGATGATGCCGATCGGGTCCCCCGCGAGTTGCTCCGAATGGCATGAGAGGCGTTGGCTGCCTTTCGTTCATGGCGCTGTCGGTTCTCCCGATTAACCTGAGCGGCTCGCCGCCATACCCAAGACGCCGAGCCGGACGCGCCACGCCCGGAAGCCGCGAAGGGGCTGCCGGCATCGGTACGTCTCCGCATTCGCCGGTTCGGGTGGCTTCGGATCAGGGCCAAGATCAGCGCTATCGCGCCTTGGGGAATGCGCCAGTGGGCTAAACCGCTCTCGCGTTGGGGTGCTGCGGCCGGGTCGGCGCCAGGATTTCGCCTCGCGCCGACAGTCTCTGCATCGGCAATGAGACGAGGCTGCGAAAAAACGCGGTTGCCTTCGATCGGGCTCGGCCACAGAGAGCAGGGACATCCCGCGTCCGGGCTCGGCCATCTCCGCAACCGGCCCTGGGACCAGCCCCATGGACCGAAGGAAACACGGGGGATGGCGATGGCGAGCCGGACCTCCATCAGCCGGTCGGTGGCTTGCCGGTGTTGACCGCCCATTGAGCCTCAAACGCGCGCTTGTAGGCGGGCCGCGCTTCGCCGCGGGCCAGATAGGCGGAGAGGTTCGGATACGCGTCCAGCAGACCCGACGCTTTCAACCTGAGCAGCACCGACACCATCATCAGGTCGCCTGCGCTGAAGGCGCCATCGAGCCAGTCGGCATCGCCAAGGCGACGGGACAGTTGGCCCAGCCGATTATGGACGCGATCCTTGACGAGAGGCATGCGTTGCGCGGTCCACGACTTGTCGCCTTCAAGCAGCCTGGCGTTTCCCAGTTCAAGGATCGGCGGCTCCACCGTGCTGAGCGCGGCGAACATCCAGGTGATCGCGCGCGCCCGGGCATTCGCATCATCCGGAAACAGGCCCGCATGGCGCTCCGCAATATGGAACACGATCGCGCCCGTCTCGAACAGGCCGAGATCGCCGTCTTCATAGGTCGGAATCTGCCCGAAAGGGTGCAGCGCCAGATGGGCCGGTTCCTGCATCGCGCTGAACGAAACGAGACGAACTTCGTAGGGTTGGCCCACTTCTTCCAGCGCCCAGCGAACGCGCGTATCGCGCGCCAGTCCCTTGCCGCCATCGGGGGACCGTTCAAAGGCGGTAATCGTGATGGCCATCGTCAGGCTCCTCCCTGGCCACGATCATCGGCTGCCGGGCCGGCAAGCCATACGCACCGAGACAGATTGCAGACGACCGCGCTCCGTCTCCGGTTTGCCCACTGGGCGCCTCGCTCAGCTGCGCAGCGCCATGCCCTGGCTGTCGAAGACGTGGCAGATCGCCGGATCGATGCGCAGCGGCACGTTCTCGCCGTGCCGGACGCGCAATTGCCCGGCGGCCGAGATCGTCAGGTTCTCGCCCCCCGCCGTGGTGGCGTAAAGCACGGTCCCGCCGCCCAGATGCTCGACGAGCTGGACCTTGACCTCGCCGAGCATTTCGCCCGCCTCGCCGCCGACCGCGATATGCTCGGGGCGGACACCGAAGGTCAGCGGCTCGTCCTGGCGCACGGCCAGAGCCGCATCGAGGGAGACATTGCGGCCGGCGACCTCGATCGTGTTGGCCCCGGCGCTGGCGCGCGCCGCCAGGAAGTTCATCTTCGGCGAGCCGATGAAGCCGGCGACGAACTGGTTGGCCGGCCGGTTATAGAGTTCGAGCGGCGCGCCGGCCTGCATCACGATGCCGTCGCGCAGCACCACGATCTTGTCGGCCATGGTCATGGCTTCGACCTGGTCATGGGTGACGTAGATCATCGTGTTGCCGAGGTCCTGGTGCAGCTTGGCAATCTCGACGCGCATCTGCACGCGCAGCTCGGCGTCGAGATTGGAGAGCGGCTCGTCGAACAGGAAGATCTTGGGCTCGCGCACGATCGCCCGGCCGATGGCGACGCGCTGGCGCTGGCCGCCGGACAGGGCGCGGGGGCGGCGCTGCAAAAGACTCTCGATCTTCAGGATCCTGGCGACGCGCTGCACGCGCTCGTCGATCTCGGCCTTCTTGTAGCCGGCCGTCTCCAGGCCAAAGGCCAGGTTCTTGTAGACGCTCATATGCGGGTAGAGCGCATAGGACTGGAACACCATGGCGATGCCGCGCTGCGAGGCCGGGACATCGTTCATGCGCTCGCCGTCGATCAGGAGGTCGCCGCCGGTGATCTTCTCCAGCCCGGCGATCATCCGCAGCAAGGTCGACTTGCCGCATCCCGAGGGGCCGACGAAGACCACGAATTCGCCCGGATCGATCGCAAGGTCGATGCCGTGGATGACCTCGACCGCACCGTAGCGCTTCACCACCTTGTTGAGCTTGATGCTCGTCGCCATCTCGTTCTCCCCATCTTGCCGATCGCCCCGCCGTTCCGGCCTTGTGACAGCGATTGGTCCTGGTGTTCTTGTCCCGGTTCAGTGCCCGTTCGGGCGCCAGCTCGTGTATTTCGGGTGATCCGGCCCGATCGGCAGCGAGACATCCGCGCCGGTCTGCGCCGACTGGTAGAAGGCTGTCGCCAGCTCCAGTGCCCGGCGCGCATCGGCGATCGTCACCGGAACCGGCGCGCGCCCGTTCAAGGCCTCGTGGAACGCATCCATCTGGCCGAGGAAGCGACGGCCGACCGGTTGGTAGTCGGCCAGCAGCGCCTCGATCCGGGCAGCCACTGCGTCATTGGCCGGCAGGACCGTCCAGGGATCGTCGCCCGGCGAATAGCAGCCGCCGCCGCTCTCGAAGGTCACGTTCTCGAAGCAGAGCCGGAAGCGGCTGATCTCGTTCTGCGCTCCCAGCGTCGCGCTGGCCGCGACCAGGGCGCCGCTCTGCATCTCCAGCGAGGCGGCGACGCAATCCTCGACCTCGATCGCGTTGACCCGCGTCACGGCGCGGGCGAACAGCTTCGCCACCGGCCCCATCAGATAGGTCAGCATGTCGTGGATATGGATGGCATGGGTCATCAACACGCCGCCGAGCTCGGTCTCCCATTTGCCGCGCCATGGCACGTCGTAATAGGCGGCCGTGCGCTTCCAATGGGTCTCGACCGTGCCGAGATAGGGTATGCCGGCAATGCCGGAATCGATGATGCGCTTGGCCTTCTGCACCCCGTCGCCATAGCGGTACTGGAAGACCGGCATCAGAATGCGCCCGCTCTCCGCCTCCGCCGTGAGCAGGCGGTCGGCGTCGAAGAGCGAACCGACCAGCGGCTTTTCGCAGACGACATGCTTGCCGGCGGCGAGCGCCCTGCTGACGAGCTCGAGATGGGTCGCCGGCGGGGTCGAGATATCGATGACGTCGATATCGTCGCGGCCGAGCAGCTCATCGAAATACTGCGTGCGGCTTTCGACTGAGAACTCGTCGGCGACCTTGTCGAGCCGCTCCTGGTTGAGGTCGCAGACGGCGGCAAGGCGCCAGCGCTCGGGGCGCGGCGCATAGCCTTCGAGGATATGCGAGCGGCCGATATTGCAGCCGACCACCGCGACGGATTTCACTTCACTCATCAGGCAGCCTCTTGGGACGATGCGCTCGGCAGCCTGCCGGTCTCGGCAAGGTGCTGAGCCTTGAGGGCGATCTCCATCGCCTTGAAGCAGCGCGCCTGCGGCATCGCCGTCTCGGTCCGGTCGAAGACGTCGGCAACGAGCTGGCGGCCATAGGGCAGCTCCACGGCCGAGCAGTCGATATGCTGCATGCCGCTGCGGTCGACGAGGAAAAGATGGTCTTTGCCGGGGCGGCCGGCGATGTCGACATACTTGCGCAGCTCGATCGTGCCCTGCGTTCCGATGATGGTCAGCCGGCCATCGCCCCAGGTCGGCAGCCCCTCGGGCGTGAACCAGTCGACGCGGATATAGCCGGTGACGCCATTTGGCGTGCGCAGGTGCATGTCGCCGACATCCTGCAGGCCCGGACGGTCGGCATTGGCGCGGTTGCCGACGGAAGCGGAGAGGATCTCGGCGTCGTCGGCCGCGGTGAAGAACAGGAACTGCTCGCATTGATGCGAGGCGATGTCGGTCAGGATGCCGCCATAGCGCTCGCGCTCGAAGAACCACCCCGGACGCTCGGGCTTGCGCAGCCGGTGCGGGCCCATGCCGATCAGGTTGACGACCTCGCCGATCGCACCGGCCGCCACCAGCTCGCCGGCCCTCACCGTCGCCGCCACCTCGAAATGCTCGGAATACATGATCGAGACGAGGCGCCTGGTCTCGGCCTGCACCGCCTTGACCTCATGCAGCTGGGCCAGGCTGGTCACCCCCGGCTTGTCCAGCATCACGTCCTTGCCGTGGCGCATCGCCGTGATCGCGATCGCGGCGCGGTCACCCGGAACAGCAGCGCTCACCACCAGGTCGATCGCCCGGTCCTCATGGAGCCGGGCCGCCTCAGTGACACGCGGGATCTCCGGGTATCTGGCCATGAACGCGGCCGCGAGATCGTCCTCGGCGGCGTAGAAGCCGGCGCAGGTCGCACCGGCGCGCCGGAGCGCGCCGATCTGACCATGGATGTGGTCGTGGTTGATGCCGATCACGGCGAAGGTCAGCACTCTCATCGCAGGCATCCTCAGCGCTTCATCCCGGTGGTGGCAATGCCTTCGATCAGCAGCCGCTGGAAGAACAGGAAGATCAGGAAGATCGGGATCAGCGACAGCACCGACATCGCAAACAGCGCGCCCCAATCGGAGGTGCCGCTCGAGTCGATCAGCGAGCGCAGGCCGATCTGCACGGTGTAGCTGTGAATGTCGCCGAGATAGATCAGCGGCCCGAAGAAATCCTCCCAGGTCCAGATGAAGGAGAAGATCGCGGCGGTCGCCAGAACCGGCAGCGAGAGCGGCAGCACGATCTTCCAGTAGATCCGCCAGGCGCTGCAGCCATCCATCATCGCCGCCTCGTCGAGTTCACGCGGCAGGCCACGGAAGAACTGGACCATCAGAAAGATGAAGAAGGCGTCGACCGCGAAATATTTCGGCACGACCAGAGGCAGCCAGGTGTTCACCCAGTCCATCTTCAGGAAGAGGACATATTGCGGGATCAGGGTCACGTGATAGGGCAGCATCAGCGTGCCCAGCATCAGCGCGAACCAGAAGCTCTTGCCGAAGAACTCGAGCCGCGAGAAGGCAAAGGCGGTGACCGAGGCGGCCATGACGTTGCCGATCGTCGCCAGCACGGAAATCGCCAGCGAATTCAGGAAAAACGTGCCGAAGCTGACCTGCAGGCCGAACCAGCCGGTCTTGTAGGCCTGCAGAGTCACCTGCGACGGGATCAGCGAGGTCTGCCCGCCGAACATGTCGTCGGCCGGGCGCACCGAGCCCGAAACCATCCAGAGCAGCGGATAGAGCATCAGGAACGAGACGCCGATCAGCGCCGAGTGGATCAGCACGGAGTGCAGGATGGGCCGCTCCGGCGTATCGCCGGGCGGGGCGGCATGCGCGGCGTCATTCATCGTAGTGCACCCAGTAGCGCGCCGTGAGGAAGGAGAAGGCCGTGAAGACGGCAATGATCAGCACCAGCACCCAGGCGAGCGCCGAGGCATAGCCCATGCGGAAGAAGCCGAAGGCCTCCTGATAGAGGTAGAGCGTGTAGAACAGGGTCGAGTTGATCGGCCCGCCCGTGCCGGCCGAGATGATGAAGGATGGCGTGAAGGCCTTGAACGCGTCGATCGTCTGGATGACGAAGTTGAAGAAGATCACCGGCGTCAGCAGCGGCAGGGTGATCCTGAAGAATTGCCGCGCCTTCGAGGCGCCGTCCATATTCGCCGCCTCGTACATGTCCTGCGGAATCTGGCGCAGGCCGGCGAGGAAGATGATCATCGGCGAGCCGAACTGCCAGACCGAGAGCACGACCAGCGTGTAGAGCGAGTAGTTCGGGTTGGAGATCCAGCTCGGACCGTCGATACCGAAGACCGAGAGCACCGAGTTCACCAGGCCGTCGGCAGCGAAGAGCTGGCGCCAGAGCACCGCGATCGCGACCGAACCGCCGAGCAGCGACGGCAGGTAGAACACCGCGCGGTAGAACGGCAGCCCCTTGATACCGCGGTTGAATGCCATCGCCAGCGCCAGCGCGAAGATCAGCTTCAGCGGCACGGAGAGGATGACATAGATGAAGGTCACCTTCATCGCCGCAGCGAATTTTGCGTCCCCCGTGGCCATGCGCACGTAATTGTCCATGCCGACGAATCTGGGCGACTGCAGCAGGTCGTAATCGGTGAAGGACAAATAGAGCGAGGCCAGCGCCGGGCCGAGCGTCAGGCCGAGAAAGCCGATCAGCCAGGGCGCGAGGAACATGTAGCCCGCGCCGTTGCCGGCGAAAAAGAAGCGGCTGAGACGCCCGGGCTTGGCCGGGCGCCTGGCTACCGCGTCACCTGCGGTAAAGCTCACCATCGCGTCACCCGCGCTTGAGGATCGACGCGGCCTCGGTGACGAACTTCTTGCCGCCCTCTTCCGGTGAGACACCGAAGGCGACTTCCTGGCTGACCCGCTCCAGGACGAAGGCGACTTCGCCGGCGCCCTTGGGTGGAGACGGCGGCAGCTTGGCCGTGTAGGGGCCGAGCTTGCCGATATAATCGACGACCTTCTTGCTGACCTCATCCAGGTCCGGCCCGAGGAGTTCGCGCATGCCGGACGATGCCGGCACGCCACGCTCGACGCCCAGGATCTTCGCGCCGGCCGCCTCCGCCACGGTGAAGTTCGCCAGTTTGACCGCGATCTCGGGGTTCTTCGAATCCGAAGCGATCGACCACATCTGCGACGGCTTCAGATACTGCCCCGGCTTGCCACCCGCCGTCACCGGGAAGGCGGTGATGTCGAGCTTGGCCTTGTTGAGCTGCTGGAGGCCGACGAACTGATTGGAATGCGGGAACGCGGTCGCCGCATAGCCGAGCGTCAGGGTCGAGGTGTCGAGCGTCGATTTGTCGAGGGCCTGGACATCGGGTGGCACGCAACCGCCCGATTTGCGCAGTTCGGCCCAGAGCTTGAACCAGTTGCCGGCGTCCTTCTCGTCGAAGGCGAGCTTTCCATCCTCGCCGTAGAGCGCCCTGCCGTTCTGCACGAGCCAGAGCTCGAAGCCCGGCTCATGGCCGCTGGCATCCATGGTGGCGTAGAATTTCTTGCGCTTATTGCCCTTTGCGAAGGCCGCGCATTTGCTGACGAACTCGTCCCAGCTGTTGCCGAACGCCAGCGGCGCGACGCCAGCGGCCTCCCATGCCGCCGGATCGAACACGGCGCAGGATGAGTTCACGCCGAGATTGATGCCGTAGAGCTTGCCGTCGACGCTGCAGGATTCGAGGTTGGCCTTGCCGAAATCCTCGATCTTGAGTGCATTGCCCAGGTACTGGTCCAGCGGCACGATCGCGCCGCGGCGGGCGTATTCGAACATGTACCGGTAGTCCATCTGGAGCAGATCCGGCGCATTGCGTCCGGCGACCCGTGTGGCGAGGCGCGGCCAGTAATCGCTCCAGCCGGCGAACTCGGTCTTGGCGTCGATGCCGGCATTCGCCTTCTTGTAGGCATCGACGGCCCGGTTGGTGCGGTCGGCACGCTCTTGCGAGCCCCACCAGAACACCCTGATGTCCTTTTGCTGCGCCGCTGCGGGCCTGAGGCCCAGCAGCGAAGCAGCCGCAATGCCGGCGCCGGCGCCGAGCAACCCCCGACGGCTAACAGAATAGGCGCTCATCGACTTTCTCCCTCGATTGGTGCGTTTCCAGATTTTGTTTTTGTTTGAACATGTTGCTCTTGGCGCGCCGGTGCGCGCGGAAGTATTCAGGCGTCAAAGCTACTTCAGACATCAAGGCTACTTCAGGCGTCGAAGCTTCTGCAGTCGTCGGAGCTGGTATCAGGCGGCGAGCTGCACCCGCCCATGCTTGCACGAGCGCGGCCCCGATCCCAGCCCGCAGGCGCAGCGCCCCCTGCCCCGTCATGCCCAACAGACGGACGAACGCGGACGGGCATGCGTTTCGAGCGGTAGCGAGCTGGTTTCGTGGCGTTCCAACCAAGCGCCTTCCTTTGAGCCTTGATAAACTGATACACTAAGATACTAGTATGTCAAAACCGCATCGAGCGGTGCTGCACAGGCCGAACAGGCGAGAGCAATGGAACGCCAGGGCGAGCATGAGATTGCGGAGGGATCCGCCCCGCGGGGGCGGTCGGCGAAGTCCGGCCATCGTCCGCCGCAGCGGCGCGTCACCACGGCGACGGTGATCTACGACGAGCTCTACGAGGCCATCGTCAACATGCATCTCGCCCCCGGGACCCCCCTGCAGGAGAAGGCGCTGACGCAGCAATTCGGGGTCAGCAAGACGCCGGTGCGCGAAGCGCTGATCCGCCTCTCGGAGGACGGACTCGTCGATATCTTCCCGCAATCGGGCACCTTCGTCTCGCATGTGCCGCTCAGCGCGATCCCCGAGGCGCAGGTCATCCGGCTGGCTCTTGAAGACACGGCGATCAAGCGCACGGCCGAAATCGCCACCGTGGCCGACATCGCCCAGCTCGACGCCAAGCTGGCGAGCCAGCGGATGCTGGCCGATATCGGCGACATGGACGCCTTCCACGCGGCGGACGAAGCCTTCCACGAGGCGATCGCGCTGATCGCCGGCTATCCCAGCATCTGGAAGCTGCTGCGGCAGGTGAAGGTCCAGATCAACCGGGCACGCCGGCTGACGCTGCCGGTCGCCGGCCGCATGCACCAGGTCATCGGCGAGCACGAGATCATCCGCGAGGCCATCGCGAGGCATGATGTCGAGGCCGCGAGGGAGGCCATGCAGAGCCATCTCAACGTGGTCATCCCCGATCTGGCCCGGCTGCGCGTCGCCCATCCCGACTATTTCGTCTGACGGCCGGCCATTGCAGCCGGCGCTCAAGCCCGGCGCGATGATCCGGAGGTTTCAAACAACAAGAGACTGACGAGGAAATGCAGACATGACGGATGCGGCGATGACCTTGAGTGACGAACGCCATCGCGTGGCCCTGGTCGGCACCGGCCATCGCGGCGCCGGCATGTGGGGGCGGGAGCTCCTTGCCGGCTGGCGCGATTGCACCGAGTTCGTCGCGATCTGCGACGTCAACGAACTGCGCGCCAGCCATGCCCGCCAGGAGATCGGCACCAATGCGCCGATCTACACCGATGTCGACACGATGCTCGCCGTGGCCAGGCCCGAGATCGTCATCGTCTGCAGCCGCGACGACACCCATGACGACATCATCATCAAGGCGCTGGAAGCCGGCTGCCGGGTCATCACGGAAAAGCCGATGACCACGACGCCGGAGAAATGCCGCCGCATCCTCGAGGCCGAGATCCGCACCGGACGGCAGATCGACGTGACCTTCAACTACCGCTTCGCGCCGACCGCCGCCCGGATCAAGCAGTTGCTGCTCGAGAACGCCATCGGCACCATCACCTCGGTCGATTTCCACTGGTATCTCGATACCAAGCACGGGGCCGACTACTTCCGGCGCTGGCACGCCTATGAAAAGAACTCCGGCAGCCTGTTCGTGCACAAGTCGACCCATCATTTCGACCTGCTGAACTGGTATCTGGACTCGACTGCGCTCGAGGTCTCGGCCTTCGGCACGCAGCGCCATTACGGCCGCAATGGCCCGTTCCGTGGCGAGCGCTGTCAGACCTGCGCGCATACCGGCGCATGCGACTTCTATCTCGACATCCGCAAGGACCCCTGGCTGACGGCGCTCTATGACGAGCCCGCCGAGGTCGACGGCTATTTCCGCGATGGCTGCGTCTATCGCGAGGACATCGACATCCCCGACACGATGACGGCGATGCTGCGCTACGAAAACGGCGTGATCGCCTCCTACTCGCTCAACACCTTCATGCCGATCGAAGGTCACCATCTCGCCTTCAACGGCACCAAGGGCCGCATCGAGATCCGCCAGTACGAGCGCCAGGCCTTCGAGGTGCCCGACCACGACGAGATCATGCTGATGCGGAATTTCGGCAAGGCCGAGCGCATCCGCGTGCCGCATGCGAGCGGCGGCCATTTCGGCGGCGACGACCGCCTGCGCGACATGCTGTTGCGCCCCGGCCTCAAGGATCCGCTCGGCCAACGCGCCGGGGCGCTGGCCGGCGCCATGTCGATGCTGTGCGGCGCCGCCGCGATGGCCAGCGTCAAGCAGGGGCGACCGATCACGCTCAAGGAACTGGGCGGATTGCCGGACGGCATCCAGATCTGATCCGGGGCGGGGTTGCCTTGGGCAGCCTGCCGGGCCGTGCGCCGCAACCAGACATCAGGCCCCGCACCGATGGCTGGCATGCGAACGGTACGGCGCCTACCCCCAGCGGAGCGCAGCCGTATGGACCGGCGCGTCCCAGAGCTGGATCAGGCTGTCGTCCAGCGCCGTCACGGTCAGCGAACAGCCCGCCATGTCCAGAGAGGTGACGTAGGACCCGACCAGCCCGCGGGCGATCGAGAGACCGCGCCCTGCCATGACGCGTCTTGCCGCATTGGCCATCAGGAAAAGCTCCATGGCGGGCGTCCCGCCGAAGCCGTTGACAAGCAGCAGGCAGGGCGTGCCGCTCTTCAGGGCGAGATCGTCGAGGATCGCGCCCATCATCTCGTCGGCGATTGCGTCCGCCGTTGCCAGCTTCACGCGCCGCCGGCCCGGCTCGCCGTGGATGCCGACGCCCATCTCCATCTCGTCCTCGGCGAGCGTGAAGGTCGGCTTGCCGGCTGCGGGCACGGTGCAGGAGGTCAGCGCCACGCCCATCGAGCGGGTGCGCCGGTTGACCTCGTCGCCCAGAGATTTCAGCGCATTCAGCTCGCGACCCTGCTCGGCGGCGGCGCCGACCATCTTCTCGACGATCAGCGTGCCGGCAACACCACGCCTGCCGGTGGAATAGGTCGAGGCCGGGACCGCGACGTCGTCATCGGTGATGACGGTCGCGACCGGGGTTTCGGCCATCTCGGCCGCCATCTCGAAATTCATCACGTCGCCTTCATAGTTCTTGACGATGAAGAGCGAGCCCGCCGCCGTGGCGACGGCATTGACGGCGGCGAGCATCTGGTCGGGCGTCGGTGAGGTGAAGACCTGGCCCGGGCAGGCGGCATCGAGCATGCCGGTGCCGACGAAGCCGGCATGCAGGGGTTCATGGCCTGAGCCCCCGCCCGAGATCAGCGCGACCTTGTCGGGCGTCAGCGCCTTGCGCCGAACGAACTTCTCTTCGTCGCCGAGCACCAGGATATCGCCATGGATGGCGGCAAGTCCCTGGAGGCTCTCCGACAGGATGCTGTCGACCGCGTTGATCAGCTTCTTCATGGGCTCTCCCCCCGCATCTCGGCTTCATCGTCATCGGCCCCGGCCGGGATCAGCGAGACCAGGCCGCGCGCCACCCCCAGCACGATATGGTCGGCCCGGGCATTCAGGTCGGCACTGCCGAAATCCGGCAATTCGACCACCAGCCGGCGCATCGGCCGGGCGGTGTCGACCACCTCCAAGCGCCCGGGATGGGCGGCCCGATAGGCGGCGAGGAAGGCCTCGCGTTCCGGCGGCGCGAAATGGCAGACATGGAAGATCGTCTCCAGATGCTGGACCGGCACGGGCGTGACATAGGCCGGGTTGACGATCTGCGAGATGAAGCTGCGGTTCTTGCCGAGGGCTTCCGCCAGCCGCTGCCGTGTGCCGGAGGGGCGGTTCTCGATGACCGCCCGCAGGATCGCCTTGTACCCGGCCAGGGGCGAAGGCTCGCTGGCAAGGGTTTCGGAGCTGCTCATGCGTCCACCCCTGGCTGCGAGAGATCGACCGCGCGGATCGCGTCCTTCGCCAGCGCCAGCAGCCCGGGGGAGACCGATACGGCCCGGATTCCGGCCCGCAGCAAGGCGGCGATGGCGCGCGGATCGCCTCCCGCGTCACCG
This sequence comes from Hyphomicrobiales bacterium, assembly GCA_900470095.1. GTDB lineage: Bacteria > Pseudomonadota > Alphaproteobacteria > Rhizobiales > Beijerinckiaceae > Allobosea. The sequence continues at coordinate 220,134 of UBZM01000005.1, read as the reverse complement.
CAGAGACTGACCTCCCGACCACGCTCCACCCCATGGCGCGCGACATGGGCGATCATCGCGAGCACGCCGGGATGCAGCACGTCGGCATAGGCCGCGACCTCCGAGCCATCGCGCGCGGCGGCGGTCGCGTATTGCGTCAGATCGTTGGAGCCGATCGAGAAAAAGGCGGCATCGAAACTCGCGACCGCCATGGCGGCGGCCGGGACCTCGACCATGATGCCGAGCGCAGGCGCTGCATGCGGCACGCCTTCCGCCGCGAGTTCCCCCAGAACGCTGTCCAGCAGCCCCCTCGCCTGTTCCAGTTCGCGCGCTACGGTGACCATGGGCAGCATGACCTTGAGCGGACCGAGGCTCGCCGCCCGGGCCAAGGCGCGCAATTGTACACGGAAGATCTCGGGATGGCGCAGCGACAGCCTGATGCCACGCAGGCCGAGAAAGGGATTCGTCTCGCCATCGATCGTGTAGCCGGCGATGGGCTTGTCGCCGCCAGCATCGAGCGTGCGGATCGTCACCGGTCGGCCGGCAGCCCAGCGCAGCAAGGCGGCATAGGCCTCGAACTGGTGCGCCTCATCCTGCAAGGCCTGCTCGACCAGAAACTCCGTGCGGGTCAGGCCGATGCCGTCGCAGGCCTCGACCAGGAAGCCGGCGACATCGGCCATCCCCGCGACATTGACCAGCACGGCGATCGGGGTCCCGTCGCGGGTCAGCGCAGGCTCGCGCTTGCGGGTTTCCGCCTGGCTCCGCACCTGGCCGAGCTCGTCAGCCCGCCGCCGCGCCGCATCGATGCTCGCGCGCGACGGGCCGGTCAGGACGAGGCCTGCCATGCCGTCGACGACGACCGTCCCCGAGACCGCCTCCCAGTCGGAGCCGATGCCGACCACCATCGGCACGCCACGCCCGCGCGCCAGCATGGCGACATGGCTGGTCGGGCTGCCGGCCCCGAGCACGATGCCGCCGCCTTGCGACCAATCGATGCCGAGGAAGGCGGAGGGCGGCAGGTCCTGCGCCAGGATGACGGCGCCGGGCGGCGCATCCGCCAGTTCGGGCAAGCCGAAAAGCTGGCGCAGAACCCGGTCCCGGATATCGGCCAGATCAGCGGCGCGGGCGCGGAAATAGGCGTCATCGGCCGCCTCATAGCCGGCGATCTCGTCCGCCAGCGCCTGTCGCCAAGCCGCGTCGGCCGGCACGCCGCGCGCGATTGATTCATAGGCGCCCTCGGTCAGGGCGTCGTCCTCGAGCAGCGCTACCTGGAAGCCCACGATATCGGCAGCCTCGCCGTGAAGGCTGGCCGCCAAATCCGTGACGGCCTGGAGCGACGCGGCAACGGCATCCGCCAGGGCCTGGCGCTCGCTTGCGACCGGGCCCGTCTCGCGCCGCATCTCGCCGACGGCGCGAAAGGCCACCGCCGGGCCGAAGGCGAGCCCGGTCGATGCGGCGAGGCCGGAAAGGCGGCGTTCCATCACGCCTCACTCCTCATCGAACTTGCGGGCGACGATATCGACGAGCGCGGCGAGCGCCGCGGACGCATCTTCGCCGCTGGCCTTGAAATGCAGCACTTCGCCTTTGGCCGCCTTGACGCGCATGATCTTCACCGGGCTCTTGGCATCGGTCCACGGGCCGGCCGCGCTGGTGGCGACCTCGATACGCGAGCCGAAGCGCTTGGCGGTCTGGGTGAGCTTCACCGACGGCCGGGCATGAAGCCCGATCTTGTTGGTGAGCAGGGCGCTGGCCGTCACCTCCTGCATCCCTTGATTCCTCTCGCTACCTTGCCTCTGGCTACCATTGGCCGACATCTCGTTCATGCCGACATGAGTTCCTCGGCGGTCGCCTGCACGACCGCCAGCGGCGAACCGCCGGACGCTTCGGTCGCGGCCATCACGGCGCCTTCCACAATCGGTGCATTACAGATGACGATGCGCTCCCGCCGCTCCTCCGGCATCATTTCCACCGCCATCTCGCTATTGGTCTCGGCCCCGCCGAGATCGACCAGGATGGCGACGCCCGCTTCCGACCATGCCTTGTCGATCGCTGCCATGATGGCGGCGACATCAGTGCCGAGGCCGCCTTCGGCATTCCCCCCGGCCGCGGCGAGCGGGACATTGTCGCCGACCATCTGGCGGACCATGTCGGCGGCGCCTTCGGCGACCTTGGCCGAGTGCGACACGATGACGATGCCGACATTCTTGCTGGCTGGCATGCTTTCAAGCTCCGATGGTGTTGCAGATTGCGGTGGCGAGCAGCGCCGATGAGCGTGCCCCTGGGTCCATATGGCCGACCGAACGTTCGCCCAGAAACGAGGCGCGTCCGCGAATGGCCCTGAGCGGCACCGTCGCCTCGGCCGCATCCTTCACGACCTCGGGAAGGCGCTTCGTGAGGTCGGTGCCGCCATGGGCGAGTGCGACCTGGAGCGGCGCCAGCACGTCGAGCATGGTCTTCTGGCCGAGATCGGACTTGCCGCGCGCCTTCACGGCTTCGATCGCCGCGGCCAGCGCCCGCGCCAGATCCGTGACCGTCGGTTCCGGCGGCAGCTCCTTGCCGAGCGCCATGAACAGTGTGCCGTAGAGCGGGCCCGACGCGCCACCGACCTTCATCACCAATGTCGTGCCGATTGCCTGCAGGGCGTCGGGCAAGGGCTTTGCCGAGATCGGTCCCATGTCCGCCAGCACGGCTTCGAAACCGCGCTTCATATTCAGGCCGTGGTCACCGTCGCCGATGGCCTGGTCGAGCGCCGTCAGTTCATCGGTATGGCTCACGATCGCCCCGGTCATGGCCTCGATCAGCTTCTTCTTCAACGCGTCATCCATGGCTCACCTCACCCGCTGGCCGTCGGCATCGAAGAACAGCGGCTTGAGCAGGCTCACGCTCACCTCGTCGCTAACATCCAGGCCTTCATCGGGATCGACCAGGCTGACGATTTGCTGCTGGTTCACCGCGATATGCAGGTGGTTCTGGTCGCCGAGCCGCTCGATCCAGTTGACCTTGCCCGTCACCGCACCATTCCCCGCCTTGGCGATGGCGAGATGTTCGGTGCGCACGCCGATCGTGGTCGTGCTCGCCGGCGCCTCCAGATCGGGGAAGAGCGCGCGCGGCAACAGATTGATGCCGGGGCTGCCGAGGCGGGTCGCGACATAGATGTCGGTCGGGTCCTCATAGATGCTGCGCGGCGTTCCGATCTGCACGAGGCGGCCCTGGTTGATCACGCCGATGCGAGAGGCCAGCGTCATCGCTTCGGTCTGGTCATGCGTGACGTAGAGGATGGTCGCGCCCAGATCCTGCTGGATATGCTTCAACTCGATGCGCAATTCCGCGCGCAGCTTGGCATCGAGCGAGGAGAGCGGCTCATCCATCAAATAGATCGACGGGCTGCGCACCAAAGCACGGCCGATCGCGACGCGCTGCATCTGGCCGCCGGAGAGCTGCGTCGCGCGGTTCTGCAGCTTGTCCTCGATCTTGAGGAGCTTTGCGACATGGCCGACCGCGCGCCGGATCTCGTCCTCGGGCGTGCGCCGTGTCGGCGAACGCAAGGGGAAGGCGAGATTGTCGAAGACGCTCAGATGCGGATAGAGCGAATATTGCTGGAACACGAAGGTGACGTCGCGCGCGGCCGGCGGCAGCGCCGTGACATCGGCGCCGCCGATGAAGATGCGGCCGTCATCCGGGGCCTCCAGCCCGGCAATGAGGCGCAAGGCTGTCGTCTTGCCCGCGCCCGTCGGCCCCAGCAGCACGACGAACTCGCCATCGGCGATGGTGAGCGACAGATCGCTCGCGGCCTGCACCGCGCCGAACCGCTTCGAGACCTGAGTCAGCGTGACCTCAGCCATGGGTGCGCCTCGTCGTGCTGGCCTCATGCAAGGCGGAGCGGATCGCCTTTCCCGTCGCCGCATCGAACAGCGACAGCCGCTCCGGCCTGAACGACAGACTGACGCGGTCGCCGGCTGCCACTGGCAGATGGGCGGGCAAGCGCGCCTTGAGCTTGCCGCGCGGGGTGGCGACCGTCACGATCTGGGTCGTGCCGAGATATTCGGTGCCAAAAATCTCGCCCGGAAGGGCGCTGCCCTGCCGGCCGGGATCGCCGATGACGATCTGCTCGGGCCGCACCCCCAGCGCCAGCGGCCCGGGTGCATGGCTCTCGCGCAGTTCCGGCAGGGTCACGCAGGCTGCATCGATGCTGACCGAGGTCGAACCCGCAATCGCTGCGCCGTCGAAATGGATGAAGTTCATCGCGGGCGAGCCGATGAAATCCCCGACGAACATCGAATTCGGCCGGTCATAAATCTCCTGTGGCGAGCCGAGCTGCTCGATCACGCCATCATTCATCACCGCGATCTTGTCGGCCATCGACATGGCCTCGAGTTGGTCATGGGTGACATAGACCGTCGTCGCCTTCAGCCGGTCGTGCAGCGCGCGCAGCTCGCCGCACATCAGATGGCGGAATTCGGCGTCGAGCGCGCCCAGCGGCTCGTCCATCATGAAGGCCTTCGGTTCGCGCACGATGGCGCGTCCGAGTGCGACCCGCTGCCGGTCGCCGCCGGACAGACCGGAGATCGATTTGTCGAGCAGATGCTCGATGCGCAGCACGCGCGCCGCTTCCTCGACGCGCCGTCTCGTCTCGTCCCTGGGCACGCCCATCGAGACCAGCGGAAAACTGATGTTCTTGCGCACGTTCATATGCGGGTAGAGCGCAAAGAGCTGGAACACCATCGCGATGTCGCGTTCGCGCGCCCGCTTGAAGGTGACGTCCTCACCGTCGAGCTGGATGCTGCCGGAGGATGGCAGCTCCAACCCCGCAACCATGCGCAACGTCGTGGTCTTGCCGCAGCCGGAGGGACCCAGCAGGCAGAAGAAATCGCCGTTCTCGACCGTGAAACTGGTATCGCGCACCGCCATGAAGGCGCCGAACCGTTTCACCAGATTATCGACCCGGATCTCGGCCATGGCTCACTCCGGGAATTTGGTGACGAAGGTGAACATGACGACGCCGATCAAGGTCGTGACGAAGGAATAGCCGTAGAGCGTCAGCGAGAAGGGCTGCAGCAGCATCAGCACCCCGGCCGAGATCAGCACCGTCGCCAGTATCTCCATCGGTCCGCGTCGCAGCGCCTTTGGCCAGCGCGATGCGGCCGCACCTTGCGGCTCCCGGGGATGGCTCGGATACCGGTTCCCTTGCCGGTTCACTTGCAGGTTCATTTGCGCACCGCACCGAAGGTGATGCCGCGCAGGAGGTGCTTGCGCAGCAGCACGGTGAAAACCAGGATCGGGATCAGGAACAGCGTCGTTCCGGCCGCCACGGCCGGCCAATCCTGGCCGCCCTCGCCGATGATGATCGGGATGAAGGGCGGCGCGGTCTGCGCCGTGCCCGAGGTGAGCAGCACGGCGAAGGCATATTCATTCCAGGCGAAGATCAGGCAGAAGATCGCGGTCGCGACGATGCCGGTCGTGGCCTGCGGCAGCACGACCTTGCGGAAGGCCTGCAGCCGCGTATAGCCGTCGATCATCGCCGCTTCCTCATATTCGCGTGGGATCTCGTCGATGAAGCCCTTGAGCAGCCAGACGGCCAGCGAGACGTTGACCGAGGTGTAGAGCAGGATCATTCCCAGCCGCGTGTCGGAGAGGCCGAGCTCGCGATACATCAGGAAGATCGGGATCGCGACGGCGATCGGCGGCATCATCCGTGTCGACAGGATGAAGAACAGCAGGTCGTCCTTCAGCGGCACCTTGAAGCGCGAGAAGGCATAGGCCGCGCAGGTGCCCAGCCCCACCGAGAGCAGCGTCGAGCCGAAAGCGATGATCAGCGAATTGACGAAGCGCGGCACATAATTCGACGGGCCGACGACCACCATGCTGCGCGAGCGCGTGATCTCTTCGCAGGCGGAATTCGCTGGCGGGAGCGAGGCGAGATAATCCGCCGTCTGGCGCGAGCGCGTGTTGAACAGGTTGCAATAGCCTTCGATCGAAGGCTCGAAATGCAGGAAGGGCACGACCTTGGGCGGGTAGGAGATCGAATCCGGCGGCGTCTTGATGCTGGTCAGGCCGATCCAGAGCAGCGGCACGATCGCCACCAGCGCGTAGAGAACGACGATGGTGCCGGCCAGCAGCTTGACGCGTCCGCTCGGCGCGACGACGGAATGGGCCGTGGAGAGAGCGCCACTCATCGTGCCTTCACCTTGTTCAGCGCCTTCACATAGATGTTCGCCAGCCCGAACACGGCGACGAACAGGATGATCGCGAAGGCGGAGGAATAGCCGGTACGCCAGGCCTCGAAGGCGGCGCGCTTCAGCGTGATCGAGGCGAGTTCGGTGGTCGAGCCCGGCCCGCCCGAGGTCAGGAGATTGACCATGTCGAACATCTTGAAGTTCTCGATGCCGCGGAAGAGCACGGCCAGCATGATGAAGGGCAGGCACATCGGCAGTGTGATCGAGATGAATTGCCGCCAGTTGCTGGCCCGGTCGACCTCGGCCGCCTCGTAGATGTAGTCCGGGATCGAGCGCAGGCCGGCGAGGCAGATCAGCATCACGTAGGGCGCCCACATCCAGGTATCGACGATGATGATCGCCCAGGGGCTCAGGTTCACATCGCCGAGCATCTGGAAGGAGGACGGCGGAATGCCGGAGAAGAACGAGACCACATAATTGAACAGGCCGATCTGCGGCTGGTACAGGAAGGTCCAGAAATTGCCGACCACCGCCGGCGACAGCATCATCGGGATCAGGATCAGCGTGGTCCAGAAGCCATGGCCGCGGAATTTGCGGTCGATCAGGTAGGCCAGCGCGAAGCCGATGACGGTCTGCAGCAGGATCGTCCAGAACACGAAATGCGCCGTCGCCTGCATGCGCTGCCAGATTTCCGGATCCGACAGGATCGTCTGGTAGTGCTCGAGCCCGACATTGCGCAGCGGTGCATTGGGGCGATTGGCGCGGTAATTGGTGAAGGAGAGCTGGATCGTCCAGATCAGCGGGAACAGGTTGATCGCGAGCAGGAGGATCATCGTCGGCGCGATGAAGATCCAGGCGATGGCCTTGTCGCTGAGGCCCCGGACCCGGTGGGCGATCGGGGGATAGGCTGCGCGCATCGCTGCCGCGCTCCTGATGCCGGTGACGTCGCTCGCATTCATGACTCAGCACCGTTCAAAGGCAAGGTCGGGGACTGGCTGCGCCACCTGCGATGCGGCGCAGCCCCGGTTCGGCTGGGGGCGAAGGCCCGCTTGCGTCAGAACTTGCCGTCTTCCTTGAAGACCTTGGTCCAATCCTGGATCAGCAGGTCGAGCGCCTGTTTGGCGGTACCCTTCTCCGCCACGACATAGTCGTGGACGCGCGCCTGTTCCGCCTGCAGCAACTGCGCGTAGGAAGGCTCGGCCCAGAAATCGACGACCTGGCCCATGGCGACGAGGAAATCAGCCGCGAAGGGCGCGGATTTGGCGAAACCAGGATCGTTCAGCACGCCCTTGTGGCAAGTATAGCCGCCAAGCTCCCACCACTTCTTCTGCACGTCGAGCGAGGCGAACCATTTGACGTAGGACAGCGCCTCGGCCTGGTTCGGCGAATAGGCGACGACCGAGAGGCCCTGCCCGCCGAGCTGCGAGCCCTTCTCCTTCTCAGGCGGATTGACGAAGAAGCCGATCCTGTCGCCGCCGACATTGGGATCCTTGTACAGGCCGGGAAAGAAGGCGAACCAGTTCATCTGCAGGGCAGCCTGCCCGGATTTGAAAGCGTCCAGGCCCTCCTGCATATAGGCGTTGGAGTAGCCCGGCGGGGTGCAGCACTTGTACAGGGACTTGTAGAACTCCAGGCCCTTCACGGCATCCTCGGAGTTGACGAAACCGGCCATGGCGTAGGGCTTCTTCGGGTCCTCATATTTGAAGCCGAAAGGATAGAGCGCGTTGGCGACGCCCATCGTGATGCCTTCCGAGCCACGCTCGGTGAAGATCGCCGCGCCATAGACCTTCTTGCCGTCGATGTCGCGGCCCTGGAAGAACTCGGCGATCTGCTTCAGCTCGGTCTGCGACTTCGGCGCGGCGAGCTCGCGGTTGTATTTGGCCTTGAATTCGGCCTGCAGCTCGGGCCTGGAGAACCAGTCCTTGCGGTAGGTCCAGCCGAGCGCATCCCCCATGGCCGGCAGCGCCCAGTAGTTCGGCGTGTTCTTAGGCCATTCGGCATAGCCGGTGACGGTCGCCGGCATGAAATCGTCGATCTTGATGCCTTCCTTGGCGAAGAAATCGTTCAGCTTCACATAGTGCTTGTTCTCGGCGGAGCCGCCGATCCACTGCGAGTCACCGATGATCAGGTCGCAGAGCTTGCCCTTGGAATTGAGCTCGTTGAGCATGCGGTCGGCGAAATTCGGCCAGGGTACGAACTCGAACTTCATCGCGATATTGGTCTTGGCGGTGAAGTCCTTGGAGAGCTCGACCAGCGCATTGGCCGGGTCCCAGGCCGCCCAGCAGAGCGTCAGCGACTTGCCCTGCGCCTCGGCTCCCGTGGCAGCGAGCGCGGAGCTCCCGGCAATGGTCGCGGCCAGCATCCATGTCCTGAATTGTGTCATGTGCTTCCCTCCGTTGGCGTGCCGTCACCAGCCGTCATGGGGGTGACGGGCGAACCTGCGCGACCGCGAAGGGCACAGCCGCAATATGGGGCACAGCCGACGCGGGATGTTTCCTCACGCCGCCTCGGAACGAGCCGTCCAAGTTCAGCGATTTGTTTAGTGAACACTCAATCGCTAAACATGTCAAACAATGATGGCGGCGGATAACATATTGCAATGCATTCGTTTTTTTTTGCTGCATCGCACAAGTTCAGCGAATTCTGGATGTGGTGAGGTCGTGGCCGTGTTCTGGCCGTCTGCCGCAGGCGCGGTCCTGTTCGCCAGGAAGGGCCAAAGCGGCACGCCGCGGCCGCGCACCGAGACACCCTGCCCCGCGGGTCCGGGACGCCTATCGCTGCAATCGTGATCCCAGCAGACGCTAGCGAAGTTCGGCAGTCATCAGCGGCCAGTCGCCTCCCTTGCTCCAGCCCCTGCCCCCGGCCTCTGCGGCTACGTCTCGCCCGTACGGCAGAGGCAGACATTCGGCGCCCGTCGCAGCCCGGACAATCGCCGCACATTGGAGCCACGGGCGCCCTGCCCAATCGCAATCCGCACCGGGACCGAAACCGGCGTCGGACGACGCTTCAATGCACGGTGCTTGAGAGCAGCTTTCGGGGCAGCGAACTCAGGCGCCTGCAGCCGTCGCTTTCGATCACGATGGTCTCGCTGAACCCTAAGCCACCGGCCGTCGTGTACATGTGGAAGACCATGCCCTCTTCGAGCCGCCAGCGCGCATTCGGCAGGAACACGCGAGAGAAGTCGCTGGGGCGCGGCGTGCGAGCGTAGAGACCGAGCGTGTAACCGGTGACGTTGTCGTAAGCCCGACGCAGGCTCTCGCCCAGCACGGCGTCGCGCAGCACGGCATCGACGTGGCAGGCCAGGGCGCCCGGCCGCATGGCTGCGAACTGCTCGTCCTGGAGCGCGACCAGGCGCTCGGCGAGCGGGGTGAGCCCACGTTCGTCCCCGCCAATCAGGACGGGGCGCATCAGTCGGGCGCCGTAATGGCGCAGCTTCGGGATCAGTTCGACATGCAAGATGTCCCCCTCGGCGAGCGGCTGCGCCGTCATCACGCCGTGCAGGAATTCGTGGTCGCCAATGCCGGGCAGGATGGGACCGGTTTCACCCGTGTCGGCGCCGTTCTCCAGGAAGCAGGCGGCGGCAATGGCTGCGGCCGCCCGCGGCGACAACCCGGGCCGCGCCCTCTCCGCGATCGCCATCATCGCCCTGTCAGCGATCGCCGCGGCTGCCGCGATCTGGTCGATTTCGGCCGGCGTTTTCACCGCCCGGAGCAGGTCGCTCGCCCCCGGCAGGTCGACGAAGCGCGCCTGCGGCAGCAGCGCTGCGAACCGGTCGCGCGTCGCGGCCGTAAAGCCGTAGGAGAGATGATCGGCGCCGATCCGCGCGTTGCCGAGGCCGCGGCGACGGATTTCATCCGCCATCACGGCATGCGGCTCGGCGCCATCGGGAAATCCGACGATATCGACAAACCAGCAGGCGTCACGGCAGGGCCCGGCGTCGAGCTCGCGCAGCACGAACCAGGGTTCGCCGTCGCGCGGCAGGAAAGCCGCGCGATACATCGTCTCCGAGACGGTAAAGCCCGTCAGCCAGGCCAGGCACTCGGCATGGTCGACCAGCAGAAGCTCCGCGCCGGCGTCCGCCATCGCAGAGCGGGCTCGCGCCACCCGCCCCGCGAACTCCTCGCGCGGGAAGAGCAGGCTCACGCCACTTCGCAGATATCGAGGATGGTCAGCATGTAGATGCGGACCATGTCGAGGAAGTCGCGGATCTCGACGCGCTCGTCGGGCATGGTGTTGTAGCGCCCGCCCGGACCGCAGACGATGCCTTCCATGCCGGCTTCCGCATAGAGATGGCCAGCATCGGTGCCGAAGAAGCCCGGCGGCTTGATCGCGCCGGTCGGCTGCTTCTCGCCGCGCACCGCCTCATAGGCCGCGTTGACCGTCTTGACGATGCGCGCATCCCTGGCGACCTCGAAGGCCGGCATCGACTGGTGGCCTTCCTTCTTCTCGATGCGGATCGTGGTCTTCAGGCCGGGGAAGCGAACCTCCAGCGCGGCGAGCTCGCGCTGCATGTCGGCGAGCGCGCCTTCTTGCGTCTGGCCGGGCGCATAGCGGCCGGAGCCCTTGAGCTTGCAATAGTCGGCGACCTGCGGCGCGCGCCACTCGTGCAGTTCCTTGCCGAGCGCGCCATGGACGACGCCGACATGGACGCGGTTGATCGATTCATGCTCGGCGGTCAGTGCACCGGAGAAAGTCATGCCGTTCAGCCGCGGGATCAGGTCGCAGGCCGCCATGATCGCGTCGACTGCCTGCTCTCGCTTGGAGAGATGGCGCGTGTTGCCGACGAGTTCGATGACGAAGGAGAAGGCGCAGGCGTGCATGGTCACGGCCTGCACGTCGGTCGGCTCGCTGTTGACGAAATAGTCGGCCCGGATGCCGTTGCGGATCGCGGCGACCGTGCCGACGCCGCCCTGCAGTTCGCCGACGACATAGGTCAGGACCACGTCGCCCTTCAGCTTCACGCCGGCATCGAGCAGCGTCTTCACCGCGCAATAGGAGGCCGCGTCGCCCGCCTTCATGTTGGAGACGCCGATGCCGTAGATGAACTGGTCGTCGACGAGCCCGCCCCAGGGATCGACCGTCCAGCCCTCGGTTGCCGGGTTCGTGTCGAGATGGCCGTTGAACATCAGGCTCTTGCCGCCGCCCGTGCCCTTCCAGCGCCCGATGGCATTGGCCCGACGGCCCTCGTCGAAGGCCTGCGCCTCCGCCTCGATGCCCATCGCCTTCATCTGGTCGACGACATGATGGACGAGCGCCCGCTCGCCGTCGGTCTCGGAATAGCTTTTATGCTGCACCCAGCCGGAGAGGAGCGCGAGGCAGGCCTTCTCATCGAGGGAATGGATCAGGTCGCGGGGATTCATCGTCAGGGCCTCGAATGTCAGGCCGCCGCCGCGGCCGGAGCCGGCACGGCGTCGAGCAGGGAGCGGGTATAGGGGTGGAGGGTTCCGTCGGTCAGCGCGGCGACATCGACGAGGTCGACGAGGTCGCCGCGATACATCACCGCGACCCGGTGGGCGATCTGCCGGACCAGGTTGAGATCGTGCGTGATGAAGAGATAGGCCGTGCCGAAGCGCTTCTGCAGGTCGACCAGCAGCTCGACCACCGAGGCCTGCACGGAGACATCGAGCGCCGAGGTGATCTCGTCGCAGATCACCAGTTTTGGCTTCGAGGCGAAGGCGCGCGCGATCGCGACGCGCTGCTTCTCGCCGCCGGAAAGCTGATGCGGGTAGCGCTCGGCAAAACTGGCGGGCAGCCGGACTTGTTCCAAGAGCTCACCGATCGCAGCCGCATCCTTGCGCGCGCCGGGCTCGCCATAGAGTTCGAGCGGCCGCGACAGGATCTCGCGAATGCGCTGGCGCGGGTTGAGCGAGGAATCCGGGTGCTGGAAGATGATCTGGACATCGCGGCGATAGGCGCGGTCCATGTCGCCGAGCCCCGCGATGCGGCGCCCGGCGAAGCGGATCTCGCCCTCGAAGCGGTTGAGGCCGGTCATCGCCTTGGCAAGCGTCGACTTGCCCGAACCGGACTCGCCGACGATGCCGAGGATCTCGCCCGGCATCACGCAGAGGCTGACCTCGCGGTTGCCGGTGAACTGCGTGTTCGCGCGCCCGAGCAGCCGGCCGAGAAAGGGTTTGCGGCCGTAATGGACGCTGACCTTCTCAACCTCGACCAGCGGCTTGCCCGCGGCAGGCGCAGCCGTGTCGACGAGGCGGTGGTCGGGCCGAGGCACGGCAGCGAGCAGCTTTTGCGTATAGGCATCGCGCGGGCGGGCGAAGACTTCGGCGACGGCGCCCTGCTCGACGATCTTGCCGCGGTGGATCACCGCGACCTTGGTCGCGATCTGCGAGACGAGCGCGAGATCATGCGAGATGTAGAGCGAGGCGACACCGGTCTCAGCCTGCAATTCCTTGAACAGGTCGAGGATCTGGCGGGCCGTGATCACATCGAGTGCCGTCGTCGGTTCGTCGAAGATGATGCATTCCGGCTGGCAGGCGAAGGCGGTCGCGATCACGACGCGCTGCTTCTCGCCACCCGAGGCCTCGTGCGGGTAGCGCCGCATCATCTGGCCGGGCACCTTCAGGCCGACATGGGCGAGACGTTCCTCGCCCTCGGCCCAGGCCTGTTTACGGGTCAGGCCGCGATGGCGCACCAGCACCTCGGCCAGTTGCGTGCCGAGTGAAAGCGTCGGATTGAGCGAGGTGCTCGGATCCTGGAACACCATGCCGATGCGCTTGCCGCGGATTGCCTCGATCTCGGCTTCGGACGTCTTGAGCAGATCCTGGCCCGTCAGCCGGATGGCGCCGGCCTCGCGCGCGCTCTTCGGCAGGTGGCGCATGATCGCCCAGGCAAGCGAGGTCTTGCCGGAGCCGGATTCGCCGACGAGGCCGAGCACCTCGCCCCGGGCGATGGAGAGCGTCACGTCGTCGAGCGCGCGGGTAAAGCCCGCAGGCGTCGCGTAGTCGAGGCCGTAGCCGGCAATGTCGAGGATCGGGGTCGCCATCGCCTCAGCTCCTCGGGTTCAGCGCGTCGCGCAAGCCATCGCCGAGCAGATTGAAACCGATCGCGACCAGCGCGACGGCGAGGCTCGGCCATAGGATCATCCAGGGGCTCAGATGCATGAAGCGGCGGGCCTCCGCGACCATCAGCCCCCATTCCGAGGCCGGCGGCTGGGCGCCGAGCCCGAGGAAGGAGAGCGTCGCAAACAGCATCACCGCGAAGGCGACGCGGATCGTCATCTCGACGACGATCGGGGCGACCACATTCGGCAGCATCTCGCGCCCGACGATGTAGGCGGCGCTCTCGCCGCGCGCGATGGCGGCATTGACATAGTCCTGCTTGCGCACGGCGAGCGCGACCGAGCGTGTCACCCGCGCCATGCCGGGCGCGAAGGCGAGCGCGATGGCGAGAAGTGCGTTCACGCTGCTCTTGCCGAGCAGGTTCACGATCAGCAGCGCCAGCAGCAGGCTCGGGATCGACATGATGGCATCGACGGTGCGCATGATCGCCTCGTCGCTGCGCCCGCCGAGGAAGGCCGAGATCGTGCCGACCACGGCGCCGACCAGCGTGCCGAGCGCAGTTGCGATCACCGCCATGACGACGGTGGCGCGCGCGCCATGCAGCAGTCGGCTCAGGATATCGCGGCCATACTGGTCGGTCCCGAGCCAGAACTGCGCGCTCGGCGGCTTGTAGCGCATCAGCGGCGCCATCTTCTCGGGATCGTAGGGCGCAAACCACGGCCCGACGATGACGGCGAGCAGGATCAGGCCGACGATGACCAGGCCGAGCGCGCCTTGCGGCGAACGCAGCATCCGTTTGAGGATCTCAATCATACTGGATCCTCCGGTCGAGCCAGGCATAGGCGATGTCGGCGAGGAAATTGGCGACGGCATAGGTCGTCGCCAGGATCAGCGCGCCGGCCTGGATGGATGGCAGGTCGCGCGCCTGGATCGCGACGATGAGCTGGCGCCCGATGCCCGGCAGCGCAAAGATCTCCTCGACGACGATGACGCCGCCGAGCAGATAGCCGACATCGAGCGCGACGATGGTGATGGTCGGCAGCAGCGCATTGCGCAGCGCGTGCTTGAACAGCACCTGCCGCTTCGACAGGCCCTTGAGGCGCGCCGCGCGGATATAGTCGGAATGCAGCACATCGACCAGTTCCGAGCGCACCATGCGCGAGACATGGGCGATCAGGATGAGCGAGACGGTCAGCACCGGCAGGACGAGATGCCTGAGGCCGCGCAGTGGGTCCTCGGTCAGCGGGACATAGCCTGTCGCCGGCAGCCATTGCAGCCAGTCCGCCAGCACCAGAACGACGAGCGTGGCGGTGACGAATTCCGGAAGCGAAACACCGACATAGGAGAGAAAGCTCACCCCGAGATCGACGGCCCGGCCGCGCCGCACCGCCGCGATGATGCCGAGCGGGATCGCGAGCACCAACATCAGCACGATCGAGAACAGGGCCAGCAGCAGCGAGCGGCCGAGCGCCTCGAACATCGCGGGCGCGACCGGCTGGCCGGTGCGCATCGAGAGGCCGAAATCACCGTGCAGGACGCCTGCGAGCCAGTGCAGGTACTGCAGCCAGATCGAGTCGTTCAGCCCCATCTTGACGCGCAGCGCCGCCAGCGCGTCCGGCGTCGCATTCTCACCCAGCATCATGACGGCAGCGTCGGCCGGCAGGATCTGGGTGATCGCGAAGACGATCAGCGACACGACCAGCAGCGTGTAGCCGATCAGCAGGATCCGCTTGAGGATATAGGCGGGCGACACGCGCTTATGCCTCGCTTTTTGCTTGGAGCCGGATCCGATCAGATTGAACCAATCTGATCGGTGAACCCGTCTCTCACTTTGGAATGGAGACCGTTTTTCCAATCAGCTTGCGGTGCAAGCTGATTGGAACGGGCTCAGCCGCGCTTCGGCGCGTTGGCGCCGAGCGAGACGAAATCGAGCCGGAAGACGGCGCCGCGCGGATGGAGCTGGTAGCCCTGCACCCAATCGCGCTGTCCGCCGAGCAGGTCGAAGAAGGCGGGGATGATCGAGGGAACCTCGTCATACATCAGCTTCTGCGCCTGCGCGTAGAGCGCGCGGCGCTTGGTCTCGTCGACCGTGGCGCGCGCCTCGAAGATCAGCTTGTCGAAGGCGGTATTGTTCCAGCGCGTCTCGTTCCAGGCGGCGTTCGAGGTGTAGAGCAGCGAGAAGATGGCATCCGCCGTCGCCTGCATGTTGTAGAAGCCGACATAGAAGGAGCCCTTCTTCCAGACCTGGTCGAGATAGGTCGCGTGCGGCATGGTCTCGACCTTGATGTCGAAACCGGCGGGCTTGGCCATCTCGCGCAGCGCCACGGCGAGCTGCGTGCGCTGCCCCGGCCGATCCGAGGCGATCAGCGTCGCTTCCAGTCCCTTGGGATAGCCGGCCTCCGCCAGCAGCGCCTTGGCCTTGGCGATGTCCACCTTCTTCGCCGGCAGCTCGGCGAAGAAGCGATAGGCCGGGCTGAGCGGGGTGTCGTTGCCGATCGAGCCAAAACCCTCGGTGACGAAATCGACCATCGCGGCACGGTCGACGGTGAGCGCCAGCGCCTGGCGCACGCGCACATCGTTGAAGGGTTTCTGGTCGCAGCCGAAATTGACGTTGCAGAACTGGCCCGACGGGACGCGCAGCGCCTTGACGCCCGACGCCTTCTGCAGCCGGCCGAACTCGGTCGGCGGCGTGGTGCTGATCAGATCGGTATCGCCGGCGATCAGCGCCGAGGCTTCGGCACTGACATCCGGGAAGACCACGACCTCGACCTTGTCGAGATAGGGCCGTGCCTTGTCGTAATAGGCCTCGTTGCGGGCGACCACGATCTGCCGCTCCGGCTCGAAAGAGACGAGCTTGAACGGCCCCGTGCCGACGGCCTGGCGGTCGAGCTTCTCCAGCCCGCCCTTGATGACGGCGGCCGGCACGATCTTGGCGTTGGTATAGGCCAACGTCACCGGCAGATCGGCGAAGGGCGCCGACAGGGTGAAGACGACAGTACTGTCGTCCCTGGCCGCGACCTTGGCGATCGGCCCGACATTCTGGCGCGCGGGGGACGCGGTCTTGGCATCGAGAATGGCCTCGAATGTCGCGACCACATCGGCCGCCGTGCAAGCAGAGCCGTCATGGAAGGTCAGGCCCTTGCGGAGCGCGAAGGTCCATTCAGTCAGATCGGCGGAATTCGTCCAGGATTCAGCGAGATCCGGCTCGGCGCTCATATCTGGATTCAAGCGCGTCAGGCCGGAATAGAGCAACTCGGCGACGAGATATTCCGGGTTCACCCGGGTGACCAGCGGGTTGAGCTTAGAGACCGCCTGGTCGACGCTGACGCGCAAGGTGCCGCCGCGCCGGGGCGCATTCTGGGCGAAGGCCGGCAGACCGCTCAGGCCGAGCCCGCCGAAGGCGGCGGAGGCGGCGAGGAAATCACGACGGTGGATGCTCGGCATGGAACGCTCCTTCAGCTTCGGAATTCGAAAAAGTCGGGTCAGGCAGGATCTGAGTTGGGCTGATCGGGGTTGAGCTCGGGCCTGAACTCAGCCGAGAGATAGGCGAGCACAGCGCGCGCCAGCGCGATGATGTCGGACACCGTCGTGTACTCGCCCGGCGCGTGGATATTGCGATCGGGGCGGCCGAGCCCCCCGAGCAACACTTCCGACCTCCCGGTTGCGCGCTGGACCCAGCCGAAATCCGAGCAGCTCGCCGCACCCCAGCGGCGGAAATCCTCCGGCGCATAGCCGAAGCCCGCGCCGACGGCGGCCTGCCAGCGCGGCCAATGCGGGCCGGCCGGATCGCTGGTCGGAGCGAGATGACCGACGAGCGCGGTCTCGACGGTCAGGCCGGGGACGGAGGCGACGGCGCGGCCGACCGTCTCCTCGATCTCCGCCAGCGCGTCCTCAAAAGCTTCTTCCGGCATGTAGCGGCGGTTCAGCGTGAGTTCGAGCAGGGCCGGCACCTGCCCGCCAGCCGTGCCGCCGCCGATCGTTGCGATGTTGAGCTGCGCGGCCAGGGCCGGTTTTCCAGGCGGCGGCGGCAGGGCGGACAGGCGCGTCGCCACCCCCGCCTTGAGAGCTGCCAACGCGTTGAGCAGCGGCAGCGAGCCTTCGATCGCGTTGAGGCCGAGCCCCCGGCGGTTGCCTTCGCCGGCATGGACTGCCTGGCCGCGAACCCGCACCAGAAGGTTGAAGAGGCCGAAGCAGCCTGCCCAGATACGCGCCTCGGCGCTGCCGTTGAAATTGACGATATGGCCGTCGAGCCGGCCCTGCTCGGCGAGATAACGGATGCCGGGATAAAGGCCCCCCTCCTCGTCGGTACAGAACAGCAGCATCGGATCATAGGCGAGTTCGATGTTGCAGGCTTCGGCCGCCTGCAGCGCCAGCAGCACGGCGGCGATGCAGCCTTTCATGTCGGCGGCGCCGAGGCCGATCAGGCGTTCGCCCTCGCGCGACATAAAGAGCGGATCGGTCGTCCAGCCCGGTGCGGCCGGCACCGTGTCGACATGGAAATAGAGCCCGCAGACTGGTTTGCCACTCGCACGGGTCGCAATCAGATTCGTCCGCGCCCCGGCGGCGGGGCCGTTGCGCACACGCCAGAGGTCGTCCGGCACATCGACGCGTTCGGCCTCGAAGCCGAGCGGGCGCGTCAGCGTCTCCATCAGCGTCGCGAAGTCGCCATAGCCCTGCCCCGGCGGGAACGAGGTATCGACCGCGATCATCGCGCCTAGATCCGCGACGGCCGCCTCGACCGCCCCGGCGATCCAGGCGCCGGCGCGCTCCAGGCCCGCCGCCTCGCGAGCCACTTGCCCAGCGCCGCTCATCGAACCGCCCTGCCCTGGCACGGCGGCTGGGCGGCGCGGACGCGATCTGCCATGGAGATGGCTGAGGTAGCGGAGTGCATGGCCATTGGCGCTCAAGCAGCTTTCATATAAACTATATAGAAATAGGACTCAGCCTCATGCCTCCTGTCAATGCCAAAAAAGCGACGGCGCCTGCCGCGGGATTGATCAGCGGCGGCAGTGACGTGGCGCTGACGCTGCCGAACCTCGTTTCGTTCGATTCCGCGCCGCTCTATGAGCGGGTGAAGCGGCACATGTCCGAGGCGATCCTCGTCGGGGAATGGCAACCCGGCATGGTGCTGCCCAGCGAAACGTCATTGGCTCAGGGATTCGGCATCGCCGTCGGCACCGTGCGCCGGGCGATGAGCGACCTGGTCGCCGAGGGTTTGCTGTCACGCCGGCGCAAGACCGGCACGGTCGTCACCGGCCGCGCGCCGCATCATTCGCTGCGTTTCTTCTTCCAGTATTTCCGCCTGCACCGGGCGGATGGCAGCCTGGTGCGGTCGACCAGCCAGTTCCTGACGGTCGAGACGCAGGCGCCTACGCCCGAGCAGGCCCAACGCCTGCAGATCAGGGAGGGCGGCGTGGTCGCGATCCACCGCATCCGCCATGCTGACGGCCGCCCGGTCATGCACGACAAGCTGCTGCTAGCGGAAGAACGGGTGCCCGATCTGCCCCGCGAGCCGGCGGAGCTGCCGCCGCTGCTCTATCTCCATCTGCTCGAGCGCTACGGCATCCGCATCTCGGCGGTGCGCGAGCAGATCACGGCCGAGCTCGCCACTGACGAGGACATCGCCCTGCTGGCTCTCGCC
The DNA here is from genome assembly GCA_900470095.1 of Hyphomicrobiales bacterium. Taxonomy (GTDB): domain Bacteria; phylum Pseudomonadota; class Alphaproteobacteria; order Rhizobiales; family Beijerinckiaceae; genus Allobosea. Next base: position 201,325 of record UBZM01000005.1, on the reverse strand, counting down.
GGGCGCGATGCGGTGCTCGCCATCGACGAGGTCGCCTATGACCAGGCCGGAGTGCCGACCATTCTCGGCTCCCACCGCGCCAGCACGCGCGCACATGCTTACATCAACGAGGTTCGGTAGGCGCCCGAGCAGAGCTTGGCTCTGCGCCGCGGAACCGTGATTGGTGCCGGACGTTCGGAAGCACATGGGTCGCAGCGGACATTGGCTGCTCGCCCGTCAATCGTCTAAATTGCTCCCGGACTGCGCGGCAGGAGAAGATCAGGAGCGGCATTTCGGCGAATGATTGCCCGGCGGCAAGGCGCTGATGCGGCTGGACGATTGCGGTTTCAGCAAGTGCCTCGGGAGGGGGCCGACCGGTTCGGCGTATCCTCGTCATCACCCCCGCATGATGCAAACCCGCATGACGCGCGTCCGAGCGACGATCAGAAAGGAGACGACCATGAAGATCGTGACCAGCCTGAGCTTCCAGGGCCAATGCCGCGAGGCATTCGAATTCTACGCCAAGGTCCTGGGCGGAAAGATCACCGCCGCCATATCCTACGGCGACGCGCCTCCGGGCATGCCGATCGCAGACGAGAAGTTCAAGACCTGGTTGATGCATTGCTGGCTCGAGGTCGGCGACCAGGCCTTGATGGGCGCCGACATGGACGTCAAATGGGCTCCCAATATCGACAAGCCCAAGAACGGCTTCGACGTCACCCTGCACAGCGACGACAAGGCCAAGGCAAAGGGCTGGTTCGAGCAATTGTCGGAAGGCGGCAAGGCCGTCATGCCGTTCGGAGAGACCTTCTGGTCGCCCGGCTTCGGCTCGCTCGTCGACAGGTTCGGCGTGCCCTGGATGATCAACACCATTCCATCGGCCGGCTGGAAGCCGCCGCAGGGCTGATCCTCCGGACGAGGCTGCAGCCAGGACAGAACGGAGATTTGGTGCCGGCCCGCGCCTGGGGACCTCCCCTCGCGCGGCCGGTGGTCATTTCACCCCTTTGACCCACTCCTCCAACACGCGTCGGATCGCCTGTTCCGCAGGCGCGTCGCGCGTGAAGGCCCACCATGTGTGCGCGCCCTGCCAGAGGCTCGCCATCTGCCACCCCAAGCGCTCGCCCCGCGTCCGGTCCTTCGAGAGGCGGCGGCCGAGCACTTCGGCGAGGCGGCGGCCCCAGGCAGCGCCGCGGGCACGCAGCGCGGGATTGCGGATGTCTTCCCTCAGCAGCAGCAGGCCGTTGGTAGCATCGCGTTCCGCGGTTTCGGACGGCATCAGACGGATCAGAAGGTCGATCGCGCCTTCTGGCGTCGGCGGCGCCTCCGCGTCCGCCGCCCCGGTCTCAGCATCGAGCCGGTCCCAGGCGTGCAGGAGAATAGCGTGAACCAGGGCCTCGCGGTTGCCGTAGCGCTGCACTAGCGTCGCCGGTGAGAGGCCGCAGGCCTTCGCCGCGCGGGCGAAGGTGAGAGCGTCCGGGCCCGTCGCCAGCATCGTTGCGAGGAGCGTCTCGAGCACCTGCTCGTCAGGGATCGTTTTGCGTCTTGCCATGATGATATATAAACGTACGTTCGTTTATTATTCAATGGAGAAGCCGCCATGGCCAGGATTCTGGGATATATCGCCGCCAGCCTCGATGGGCGGATCGCCACCGAGGACGACAATCTCGACTGGCTTTTCAAATACGGCGACATGGACCTCGGCGAGCACGACTACCGCATCTTCCTCAAGCGCATGCGCACCGTGGTGATGGGGCGCAGCACCTATGATTTCATAGCGGGAGAAGCGTCCCCCTGGGCCTATGGGGACAAGCGCGTCATCGTCGTCACGTCGCGGACGATCGACGCCCCGAAAGGTCCGCTGGAGGTCCGCAGCGATGTCGATGCGCTGATCCACGAACTTCGCGGGCTGGACGACGGCGACGTCTGGATGCTGGGCGGCGGGCAGTTGCAGACGGCCTTCCTCGAGCGCGGCGCACTCGACGAGATCGAAATCTATGTCATCCCGGAAATGCTGGGTGGCGGCCGGCCGCTCTTTCCGCTCACCGGCTTTCGGGCGAGCCCGACGCTCATCAGCGCGCAGGCGATCGACAAGGGCTGCGTGCGGCTGCACTACCGGTTCTAGCGTAACCGGGGCGGCTCGCCGGAAGCGCCCAGGAGAAAGCGCGACGCGCCGGAGAAGAATCTTGCGGCCGTCGCGTCTGGTGCGCCCCTTCTACATCGGCTTTCCGCAAAGGTGTTATTGCGATGGATTGGCATGAGCGCGATCGCCCGACACGATGCAAATAGTGATGGAATCCTGAATCGGAATCTGATCCGGCTCTACAGAATAGACCCGGCCCGAAGCCGGAGAGACCTGTCTAATCGCGTTCGCTGGGGGCTCGCGAAGTGCGCCGACACAGGCCGCAGCCTCGAACGAGACCCGCTATCATTCAAACGCATGATGAAGCGGTTCTAGTGGCATCCGATAAATGACCCTAACCTTAGGCGGGGCTGGCCATGGTTTCGGAGTCATTTCAAGCACCGGCGTCAGGTCGGGAAACCCGGAGAGATGCAAAGCGCGCCGGCGTTTCCATGGGGCTAAACGTCTCTCACTACACTTCGAATCGCGATTTTCTTCCTTTTGGTCAAGACGAACACATGGGGAAAGACCCTGCCGGCACGCCCGCGGTCGCCCCCTTGAGCAGCGTCACCGGGACGGACACCCCTCGCATCCTGTTCCTCCTCCCGGGATCGGTCGGTTACGGCCCGAGTCTGGCGGGTTTTGCCGCGGCCATGGGCAAGGTGACCCGGGTGGTTCCGATCAAATACCCCGGTCTGCGGCTGATATTGAACGGACAGAACACGCTCGCCGCCATGGCGGCCGACGCGATCCAGCAGATCGGCCGGACCCAGCCCTCGGGCGATGTTCGCCTTCTCGGCCATTCGCTTGGTGGCGCGGTGGCTTACGAGGTCGCGCGGCGGCTGCTCAGCGCCGGACGCCCGGTCAGGTTCCTGGGGTTGCTGGACACGAGCCTCGAAGGTGAACGGAGCAAGTATCGGGAGATCATCACGCGCACATTCCGTCGGATCCGGACCAATCGCGTGGCAGCCTCCCGGATGGCCTGCCGCGCCCTTGCGAAGGGGACGGCCGCGATGGGCCACGAAGCGCGCCTGGCGGGGATGCTCGACCGCTATACGAAGGAGCAGTTCAATGCGACCTGCTTCAGAATCCAGCTGGAGCTGCAGGAGGTCCTGCGGGCGCGCGCCTTCTTCGCGTGGCTGGCCGAGCCGAAGCAGCAACTGCCCCTGGCGGGCACACTGTTCCGCTGCAAGCGCGAGGGAATGACCAGGGAGCTCGGCTGGGACAGCGTCCTGGCGGGCGTGGAGGTCATTCCGATCGCAGGCGGCCATCTCGACCTCGTCATGGAACCGCATCTCTCGGCGAACCGCCCCCTGATCGAGCAGGCCGTGGCGCAGAGCTATTCGTCAGCCGAGTTCCGCGTGGGCGAGCGGAGATTGCCGACGTGACCGCGCCTGCGCGCCCTCTGCTCGCCGCCGAAGCGGAAGGTGATTGCCAGAATCGAGACTTTTCCGAATTCAGCACGAGGCCAACGATGATCATCGAGAAAGCAGGCGATACTGACACAGGAGCCATTCGCGCATTCCTGGCGGCAAATTTCTTCCTTGACGACGCAGATGACCTGGAGGCCGGCGCCTCGCTCCTCGAGCACGGCATCATGGACTCGACCGGGGTGCTCGAAGTTGTCGGCTTCATCGAGCACACATTCGGGATCACGGTCGAGGATAGCGAAATCCTGCCCAGTAACCTCGATTCCATCCAGGCGATCGCGCAGTTCGTCACCCGCAAGAAGAACGGGCAGTCGACGTCGGAGCGCTGAGCCGGGCCTTGGGGCGGCCCGCGGCCGGGCCGGGGCGTCGACCTCGCGCGGCGAGCCGACTTGTGGGGCCCGTACCAATTCGGGGCCAGTCGACATTCGAGGCATTGAGCCACAGGCGCAGCCGATGGGCTGGCCTGTTCAGCTCTCAGCCCATCCGCGAGGTTTGGCGACCACCAGCAGCCAGCGCCGATGTCGACAGAGCCAGAGAAGCCTTCGGCAACCGACGCGTCCGCAGCGGTGAGGATGAGCGCCGCTGCCAGAGAAAGGCACGAGCGAGAGCGCGCCGCCGGCGGCATGACGATCTCCGGTCGCTTCAATAGCCCTGCTGGATGGCGACGACGACGGCCGCCACATCGGCCCGGGCGGCGGAATAGTCCTGCAGCGACAGGAAGGGGATGTTGTTGACCATCAGGCTATAGACAAGCCGGCGCCCGCTCCTGGCATCGATGTATCCGGTCTGGGTGGTGGCGAGCGCGACAAGTTGCCCGGCGGCACTTCCGGCGACCATATCGCCGTCCTTGATCCGAACATGCGCGGCCGCCGGAGATCCCGCGCCATTCAGCGCCTGCGAGCCGTCGACACCGAGGACGGCCATGCCATCATGAATGGCGCTCCCCCAGGATCTGGTCGTTATATCCCTGAGGAAGGTTGCGAGATCCGACGGCGTCGTCCGGCTGCTATTGCTGCTTCCGGCACCGTCGAAGACATAGGTTCCGGTTGACGACACGCCATGCCTGCCGAGCAGCTTCAGCACCTCGGCCAGCCCCTCGCCGCAATCGCGGCTTCCAGCCTTCACCGCGGCAAGACAGACCATGAGGTCGGCACCGCGGTTGTAGCTCACCTTCAGGATCACCTTGACGAACTCGGACAGCGGCGGCGAGACGTATTGCGCCACCCGGTTGGTCTCGCGATAGCCGCCCGCGTCGGGCAGCGGCCTGGCGGGGCCTAGCGCAGGCGCGGTGACCTTGATCCCCGCCCGCACGAGCGCCTCGATGAAGACGGTGCGCGCGAAGGCAGAGGGATCGGCGATCTGGGACATCGTCAGGATCGGAGGCCCGTCGGAAGCGATCTTTCCGCTGACCCGGACCACCCCTGCGCCTTTTGTCTTCACCTCAAGCGGCCCGGCCGTGCCGGCAACCGTGGTGACGTCGTTCTCGACGGTGATGGCAGCGCTCTTCGGACGCCAGTCGACCTTGGGTTTCTCGCCGGGCTTCGTCGGCGTCACCATGATGTCGATGACGTTCTCGTTGACCCAGATCGGAGCGATCGGCCCGGACGGGAACCCTCGATAGGTCTCGAACAGCCGATCGTCGATCATCACATCGCCGGTGATTTCGCGGATACCCCCAGCCTTGACCTGCGCGGCCAGGGCATCGAGCGCCGCGAGCGGATCGCTGTCCTTGACATAGGCGCCGCCCGGAAAGCCGGTAGAGGTGGTGTTGTGGTCGACCTCCGGCAGGCTGTTGAAGCCAAGCGTGCCGTTCGGCTGCTCGCGGAGCCCGAAGCTGAAATCACCGGAAGCGACGAGGACGAGATCTCCGTCGAGCACGTCGCCCTTGAGGGTGCCGAGTCTGTAGACCGGCGTCCGGAAACGGTAATCGGCGCCATAGAGGTCAAGGGCGGTCGCAACGCTGTAAGTCTTCATGACCGAGGCCGGCAGCAGCGACTTGTTCCCAGCCTGATCGATCAACGCTTTGCCAGTCGCGAGATCGACGAGGTGGATGCCCCAACTCATATGGGCAAAGATCGGCTTGGCTTGGAGGCGCCTTATGGCCTGGGCAACGGAAGCCGGAACCTCGCCGGATACCTCCGCGGCGGGATCAGCGTTCGCCCCGCCCCCCGCCGACAGCACCGCCAGGAGCGCGATCGCGACACGTCTGATCACGGTCATTGCCTGTCCCTCCCTCACCAGCCACGCTGCTGCTTCATCATCCGCTTCGGCGCCACTTTCTGGTGGCGCCAGTCGTCCATCCCGCCGTCCTGCCGCATCCGCAGGCGATCGACATGCACCGGAACGACTGCAATCCCAGCGCTTGGGGCAGCTCAGGGCTCGCCGTGCCTGCAGCACCGCGTTCGTCGTCTGGATCAGTCGCGCCCATGCCTTCGCATAGGCCGCCGCAATCGCTTCGGCTCTTGAGAACAATGGGCATCTAGGGGGAAATCGCGGTCGATCGCCATGACCTTGCATCCCAATCTGATGACTGCCCGTCTACGACCGCCGGCTGCGCCGACGAGCCCGTCCGCGATGCAACGCCGGATAGTCGTCTCGAACAACTCGCTCAGTCGGCCGATGAGCAGCGTCCGGATCATCAGCTCCCGATCGATCGAGTGCCGACCCATCTCGCGGGAGAACGGACGCAGATGCGAGCGGAGATTGCCCTGGCAACCTCGAAATCATGCGTCGGATCAGATCAGTGGCGCGTGCCTTTTCGCCGCCAACCATTCGGCGGTGCCGCGCAGGCCATCAAGCCAGGTGCGTCTGGGCCGCCAAGGCGTTTCCCGGGTGATCAGCGAGATATCGAGGATGTTGACGGGCACGTCCGCGACCCGGCCGGCCCGATAGATCCTGGACCGGCTGGCAGTGCCGGTGATGGCCTCGATATCGCTCGCCACCTGATTGATGCTGAGCCCTGCCCCCGATCCGACATTCATGACGCGGTGCGGGCCGTCATATGTGGCGGCCCAGAGAAAAGCCGAGACGACGTCGTCGATATGAACGAAATCGCGCACGACCTCGCCCGTGCCCCAGATTTCGAGCGGCTTGCCGGCGAGCGCGTGACTGAGCATCGCGGCGACGACGCCTTGGCGCTTCAGGGCCGATTGCAGCGGGCCGTAGGCGTTGGCGATGCGCAAGGCGAGATATTCGAGCCCGTAGAGGTGATGATACAGGGCGAGGTATTTTTCGATCGCAAGCTTGCCGACGCCATAGGCCGATATCGGATGCGTGGGTGCGGTTTCCGAGATCGGATGCCTGTCGGCCGGGCCATAGACGGTGCCGCCGGACGAGGCGAAGACGACCCTCCTGACGGCGGCATCGTTGCAGATATCCAGGAAGCGCACCGTGCCCAGCACATTCGACTCGAGATCGGAAACCGGCCTCTGACCGGGACTTCCCGGCACGGAGCTGCTCAGGAGATGGAAGACGATCTCCTGCCCCCGCGCGGCTTCGGCGACCGCCGCGTGATCCTCGAAAGCGCCGCCGCTCCAATGAACCCGCTCGTCCAGCGCCTGCCGATGGGCCGGCGCACGCCCGAAGGCCCGGACGACCGCGCCTTGACGGGCCAGAGCATTGGCCAGGTTGATCCCGAGAAATCCGCCGCCACCCATGATCAGACAACGAGTGCCATCGAGCCTCGGAGCATCAACAGTGGCAATTGTCATGTCTACTCATCACATCAGGAGAGAAAAACGTAGATTATCAAACAAATCGAAATCGATTCGGTTTTATTTCGAATTTGCGAATGAATTTCTCCGATATAAATAAGCAACAATTCCATGTCATGGCGTCATAAAACCTCATTTATCGGAATTATCGAACAGGACAATCTAATTTACGTGACAAATCTCGGGATGAATATGGCATGAATATGGGCAACGTGCAGCGCGAACCATGGCTCTGCCCCCCTGCCGGAGAACGGTTGCACGATCCGTCCAGCGATGGGGCCGATGTCAAAGTCGCCGTCATCGTCCCAGCCTATGGCCAGCCCTCGCTGACGGCCGAGGCGCTGCATACGGCGTTGGGACAGGTCACTGACTTCAATTACGCCGTTGTCATCGTGAATGACGGGTGCCCTCACCCTGAAACAGACGAGGTCTGCCAGACATTTGCTGCGACCTGCCCAGGGCGGATCTTCTATTTGCACAAGCGCAACGGAGGTTTGAGCGCCGCACGCAACAGTGGAATTGACTTCGCCCTGGCGGCCTTCCCGGATCTGGAGGCCGTCTACCTGCTCGACTGCGACAACCGCATCGGCCCCCATCTCCTGCAGCGGCTTCTGACCGCCTTGCGCAAGGCCGATGCGAGCATCGGCTGGGCCTATCCGGATGTCGACAAGTTCGGCTTCGCCGAATTCGCCGATACCTCGGGGCCCTATTCGCCGCTGGAGCATCTGTTCCGGAATTTCTGCGAGGCAGGCAGCATGGTCTCACGGCGCATGCTCGACGCCCCGCTCCGTTTCGACACGGAGATGCGCCAGGGTGTCGAGGATTGGGAATTCTGGCTGCATGGGCTCGAGCGCGGCTTTCGCGGGGTCCACGTGGCCGATGCAGGCTTTGCTTACCGCCGCCGGGGAGAAAGCATGCTGGTGGCGGCAGAAAGGGATTTCACCCCGATCCTGCGCTATATCCGCAACCGCCATCCGCGCCTGTTCGGTATTCGCAACGTTCTGGCATTTGAGACCGAGGCTCGGTCGCGCTATGCGATCTATCATCCCGACACAGGGCTGGTTCGGTGCTTCACCGGAGAGAACAACGTCACGACCCTGACGGTCAGCGACTATATCACCCGTCTGCTGCGCGCCCGGTTGCGCCCTGCCTACGGTCACTGCCCCGGGCAGCTTGTCGTCATGAGCAACTCGTTATGCGAAACGCTTGCCGCGCAATCGCTGCTGGCGGGCGTCCTGTGGACGCTCGAGCGCGGGCTTGCCCGATCGGCCCTCGTCACGTGCTCAATTCGGGATCGATTGCACGATGATCGTCTTCTGGCCTGGAGCGACGGGACGATCGTCCAGGAGCAGACGGACAGGTTCCGGCTGACATCCAATCAGACGCATATCCTGGCAGTCGAGGCATCGTTTCTCGTCGAGCACGCATCGCTGCGCGCGCTCGATCTGCTTGCCCTGCCTCGGCAGCCGGGCAAGCGTCACCATGCTATCGAACTCGAGCTCGCCGTGAGGGGAGCGCCGGCTGATCTCGAGCCAATCGATGAGGCCTTCACGGGGCTGTGCCGGGATATCGCCGTTGCCGGAGGCGGGGCCAACCCTGCCGATTGGAAGTCGGCAATGCCTAACACATACCGGCTCCAAACGGCGCTGCCGCGTGATGTGTATCCGGAACTCTTCAATCTCTCGTCGGCCTTCGCCTGCGGGTCGTCCGATGCCCGGCCCCTTGCTGCCCTGGTGCTCGCCTCGGGGGCGCCCGAGAGTGTCGCGACCGCTGAAAGGCTGGCACTGACACTCATCGAAGCAGGGTGGCAGGTTCATCTCGTGACGCTCGCGAGGGAACTCACCCTCGCTCCCGGCCGCGCAAAATGCTTTTCGCAGATCATCGCATTGCCTCTGCCGGAGCTGCTGTCCCGGACATGGACACGGAGCTATCAGGGGACGCCGATGCCCTGCTTCGACCATCTGGATACGGATGACGCCATTTCCACATTGGCTGGCTATCACCGCGTCGTGTCAGTGGATGGCGGGGTCACACACACATTGATGGGCGCGTTGCGTCGATTGAAAGTGGAGACATGGGCGTTGCTCGGATACGGCGAAAGGCATCAAGCGACCAGCCAGACTGTGAATGCATGCGCAGCGTTCGAGCAGGCTTACACGCATATTGTCGTCGGCAATGCGGAACGCCTGCGCCTGTGCCGGGCCTTCGGCATGCCAAGCGCAAAGATGCGTTATTGGCCCGATCGAAACACTGATCTGGAATGTGAAGAATTGGGCGTGAAGCCACTGATTGCACACGCAACGGCACCGAAATCCAGGCAGGCTGCCTGATGGTCCTTCGATCGACAGGAAATCTGTTACGGCAGCTCTACTCCGCTGATCCCAAGGTCATCGTGCTGGGTTGCCCGGAGACGTCAGCGGCACGCGCCAGGCCGGCATCGGCCCTTCATTGGTATGGCTGCAAGCTGGTTGAAGGCGACCACTATGTCCTGACTGACTATGGACAGGCTGAAAGCGCATTGCCGCCAGCGCTTTGCACGCTGGAGATTCCGCCCACGAATATATGGGCCCTGTGGGCTCCCCATCCGATCGAAGAACACTCTCTGCATGCCTTGCAGGCGTGGTGGAAAAAAGCCGGGGGATCAGAGACGCCAGTCCCCTACATTGTGGGGAACCGAGCAGAGCTCGATGCAGCCCTGCTCGAGCGAGCCCTGCGCGAAACAAGCAGATTCCAGCATAGCAACCAGCTGTTGATGCGTGACCTGGCGGCCTTGCGGGAGAGCTGGACCCATCACGTCCGCATTCCACCGGAACTCGAGGAATTGTTCGCCACTCTGCGAATGGGTCGGCCACGGCTTGTCTTCAACAGCCCCCTTCCCGGTGCAGATGTCGATGTTCCCGCCTATCCCATGGAGCCCGACGCCAGCGACACCGAGCCATGCCTCTCGCAGCGGTTACCCAGCTCCGCAAGGGGATGGCTCGGTATCGATCTGCATATCGCCGATCCCGGACGGGGCGCCGGCTGCCTGTGCGCGCGGATCGAGGCCTCCGATACGGGGACGGTTCTGGCGCAGTGGCGCGTTCCCTTCGATCTGCTCTGCAAGGGCTGGCTGCCTCTGCGCCTGCCCAGCCCATCGCCTTGCACGTCGCGTTCCCTGACACTCAAGCTCTGGGCAAATGGCGGCGAGGTGGCGCCTCGTCTTTCGACCTGTTCGGCCGGTGTCATGCACGAATACCGGCTTGCCCCGCAAAGCCCGGCGCGGCCGGACGAGCGAGACGCTGCGACCATGCTTGCAATGAAGCTTTGGGGCGGATTACCGGGCATCCGGTCTCTTTCATCCGAGGAGAATGGCGAATTCCGGCCTGATGCAGAGGCAACGGTCCCGATTCCCGACACGGTCGTCGGCAAGGTGCATCTTACCAGGGAACAATCAGCTACTTACCCGGTGTTCGGCTATATCGAGCAGGGAAAGGTCCTCCTGCGCCCTCTGAAGACAACGTCATCTGCGGCTGTCATCAGCCTGCCTGCCACGCCGGGCCTGATTGAGATTTCCTGCGAGGTCATGATCGACGACAAGCGCTGCCAGACGCGCCGCCTCGGAGCCCGGTTGGTCGTCACTCCGCACGAGATCGGCCCAGACGACGCAGAAAGCGGCCAGAATGTCCTTGCCGCAACCGAATGGATAGAACTGAACGAGCCGCTTGCACCGTCGCGACTGGTTGCACGGCTACCCCTGGCACAGAACAGGCCGGTTGACCTTCATCTGCTCACGCGCTTGCCAGAACCGGGTCCAATCCCACCGCACGGCCGGGTGGTGTTTGGTCGGTTCGAAGCAGAGATTCATGCTGCATCAGCCTGGGGCATGGCAGCCGTACTGCCTGTCGCAGAGCGTCGAACGGCCCTGCCATGACGCCGGAAAGCCCCATCGGGTTCCTGGCCCGACGCTCCTGCGCATCGCGTCGAGACATCGCGATGGCGCGACGCAGCCGCGCTTAGCAGGCCGCCTGCCCCGAATCGACACAGGCGGGCGAAACGCATGCGGGACCGTGGCCAGCACGAAGAACCTCCGCGCATGGTCGAGGTCGACCAGGTCGCTGGTGCCATAGGCGAAGAAGGCAGGCCCGCTCAAAGCGAAGGACCCGCGGCCGGCTGAAAGCCGCCGCAGGACCGAGCCTCGCGCCGAGGCGATAGCCACAGACGCAACCAATCCGGCTGGCGCTTCCGCTGGAATGCTCGCCGCGCCGCCGGTCTCCCTATCCCCTCGCCTCTCCCGCGACCACCGTTCCACAGGCGGCTGCAAGGCTCGGCGTTGACGTCCGCGTCTGGTCATCGTATTGGTCTGACCAGAATAAAAAACAAGTGATCTTGGGATGGACGCTCAGGCTGCAGAAGACCCGAAAGGGTTCGAGAAGGTTTTTGCGTTTTTGCGCGAACAGCTTCTCGACGGCACACTCAAGCCCGGCGACAGGTTGATCGCCGAGCGCGAACTCGCCGTGCAGCTCGGCGTCAGCCGGCCGATCGTGCGCGAGGCACTGCGAGCCCTGCATATGCTGGGCATCGTCGAGATCCGCGATCGCATCGGCACCATCGTCAAGCGTCCCGACATCTCGATGCTGAAGGATTTCTTCGCGTTAGCGTTGGCCCAGCAGGCCGACCTGATCGACGATGTCATGGAGGCGCGCATCGCGATCGAATGCCAGGCGATCCGGCTCGCCTGCGAGCGCGCGATGATCGCCGATTTCGAACGCCTGCAGCGCGCGCTCGTCCGCATCGGCGCGACGATCGACGAGGCCGAGGCCGGCAGCCTCGCCGATTACGATTTCCACCGAGCGATCGTGCTGGCCTCGCGCTCGCAGACGCTCGCCGTCCTGCACGATTCGATGTCGACCTTGCTCGCCCGCTCGCATCGCAGCCGGCGCGAGCTGGTGCAGATGTTCGGCTCGATGAAAACCTATCTGATCGACGACCATAAGAGGGTCTTCGACGCCATCGTCGCGCGCGATCCCGATCGCGCCGAAGTCACCCTGCGGCGGCATTTTGCCATCGGCGACGAATACCGACGCCGCGCGGCTCTGGGCGACGGCGACAGAGGCGAACCGGCCACCGGCTAAAACCTTTCACAAGAAGAGAAGCGCTATGGGACGAAACGACAAGGGACACGTCGGTTTCATCGGCCTCGGCACGATGGGGCGGGAGATGGCCCGCAATCTCCTCGCGGCCGGGCACAGCGTCACCGCCTTCGACATCGTCGGCAGCGCCGTCGAAGAACTGGTATCGGCAGGCGCGATCGCGGCGACAAGCCCGGCGCAGGCCGCCGCCAGCGCGGATATCGCCATCTCGATGCTGCCCGACACCCCGCAGGTCGAGGAGGTCGTCTACGGCCCGCAGGGCCTGCTCGCGTCACCGCCTGCCGGCCGCCTCGTCGTCGACATGAGCACGATCTCGCCGGTCGCCGTGCGGCGCATCCATGCCGAACTCAAGGCGGCAGGCACCGATTTCATCGACGCGCCGGTATCGGGCGGGCCGATCGGCGCCAAGAACGCCGCCCTGTCGATCATGGCGGGTGGCGAAGCCGAGGCCTTTGCTCGGGCCGAGCCCTATTTCAGGGCGATGGGGACGACGATCACCCATGTCGGTGCGCCGGGCGCCGGCCAGGCGGTCAAGCTCTGCAACCAGCTGATCTGCGGCATCAATATCCAGGCGATCTGCGAGGCGATCGCGCTTGGGCGGGCCTCGGGCGTCGATCTCGAACAGCTCCGAAATGTCCTGCTCGGCGGCTCGGCCGCGTCCTGGATGCTCGAAAAGCTCGGTCCAGCCATGATCTCCGGAGATGTCGGAGCGGGCTTCCGCATAGACCTGATGCTGAAAGACCTCAGGCTCGTCCAGGAGCAGGCCCAGGCCCTTTCGGTTCCCCTGCCCGGAACCGCTTTGGTCACCAGCCAGTACATCGAAGCCCGCGCCCATGGCGAAGGCGCCAATGGCAACCAGGCGCTCTTCCGCGTCTATGACCGCATGACGAACAGAGCCTGAGGCGGGCGGCGATGGGCCTGAACCTCGACTTCTCCGTCGTTCTGGAGCGCTGGCCCCTGTTCTGGGACGGCGCGGTCATGACGCTGAAGCTCGCCGCTCTCGCGATTGTCTTCGGCGCGATCATCGGCACGTTCTGCGCCGTCGGCCGCAACAGCGGAAACCGCCTGATCGCCAGGGCCTGCACGCTCTATGTCGAGGCGATCCGCAATACGCCGCTGCTGGTCCAGATCTTCCTTGTCTATTTCGGCCTCGCCAGCATCGGCTTCAAGTTCTCGGCCTTCTCCGTCGCGGCGACCGCGCTGGCGATCAATGTCGGCGCCTATACCGCCGAAATCATGCGCGCAGGCTTCGAATCCATCCCGACCGGCCAGATCGAGGCGGCCGAGGGCCTCGCCCTCTCGCGCTTCCAGATCTACTGGCACGTCATCCTGCTGCCGGCGACCGAGAAGGTCTATCCGGCGCTGACCAGCCAGTTCGTGCTGCTGATGCTGGCCTCGTCCGTGACCTCGCAGATCTCGGCGGAAGAGCTGACCGCCGTCGCCAACTACATCCAGTCGGACACCTATCGCGCCTTCGAGACCTATATCCTGGTCGCGATCGCTTATGTCGTGCTCTCGCTCGTGCTGAGGGCCGGCTTCTGGGCACTGGGATTTGCGCTGTTTCCGCGCCGCCGGCGCCTCGGCACGGCGTTGTGACGGCGATGGGTGGGTCTCTCAACGCCAATCACCTGCTGTTCCTCGGGCATGGCGCACTCTGGACGATCGGCTTGTCCACGATCGCCCTGATCGGCGGTGGCCTGCTCGGCTTCCTGATCGCGCTCGCGCGGGTTTCGCCGAGCCGGGCGATACGCCTGCTCAGCGGCGGCTATGTCCAGCTGATCCAGGGAACACCGTTGCTGGTGATCATGTTCCTGGGCTATTTCGGCCTTTCGGCGCTCGGTTTCTCGATCTCCGCTCTGATGGCGGCCAGCGCCTCGCTGACGATCTATGTCGGCGCCTATTTCGGCGAGATCTGGCGGGGCTGCATCCAGTCCGTGCCGAAACCGCAATGGGAAGCGGCCGAAGGCCTGGGCCTGAGCCGGACGCAGCGGATGATCAAGGTCATCCTGCCGCAGGCGATGCGGATCGCGACGCCGCCGACGGTCGGCTTCATGGTGCAGATCATCAAGAACACCTCGCTGGCCTCGGTCGTCGGCTTCGTCGAACTCGCTCGCGCCGGCCAGATCATCAACAACTCGCTGTTCGAGCCCTTCCTGATCTACGCGATCATCGCGGTGATCTATTTCGCCCTCTGTTTCCCGATCTCGGCGCTCAGCCGTCGCCTGGAGCGACGTATGGGCAATGGTCGCACGAAACTGATGCCGGCTTGAGCAGGCAGGAGCCGCAATGACAAAGGACAGCCCGGTCGTTTCCCTGAAAGAGGTTCACAAGAGCTTCGGCGCCCTGAAGGTGCTGGACGGCGTCGATTTTTCGGTGGGGCGCGGCGATGTGCTCGTCCTGATCGGCCGTTCCGGTTCCGGCAAGAGCACCGCGCTGCGCTGCATCGACCGCTTCGAGACGATCGACAGCGGCGAGATCCATGTCTGCGGCCATCGTGTCGATGCCCCCGACATCGACCTGCGGGCGCTGCGCCAGGATGTCGGCATCGTCTTCCAGAGCTACAATCTCTTTCCCCATCTGACGATCGAGCAGAACATCACGCTGGCGCCGGTCTCGGTGAAGCGGATGGCCAAGGCCGAGGCGCGCGAACGCGCCGCTGCGGTTCTGGCGCAGGTCGGCCTGGCGGAAAAGCTCGACGCCTATCCCGAACAGCTCTCCGGCGGCCAGCAGCAGCGCGCGGCGATCGCGCGCTCGCTCGCCATGCAGCCGAAGGTGATGCTGTTCGACGAAGTGACCTCGGCGCTCGACCCCGAACTGACCGGGGAAGTGCTGAAGGTCATCGAAGCGCTCGCTGCGGACGGCATGACCATGGTGATGGTCACGCACGAGATGGGATTTGCCAGGGGCATCGCCGACAAGGTGGTGTTCATGCATGCCGGCAAGGTTCACGAGACGGGAACAGCCTCGATCCTTGCCGCCCCGGCAACGCCGGAACTCGCCCAGTTCGTCGGAACGGGCTTTTAGAAAATCCAAGGCAAGGGAGATCCAGGGATGAAACTCAACACCATCGCCACCATGCTGCTCGCGGCAGGGCTGACGACACTGTCCGCGCACGGCGCCCGCGCCGATGTGCTCGACGACATCATGAAGGCGAAGAAGATCCGCATCGCGACGGATCTGGCGATCCCGCCGTCCGGCATGATCGACGGCGCGATGAAACCGACGGGCTCGGATGTCGAAACCGCCGAGCTTCTCGCCAAGGACTGGGGCCTGCAGCTCGAATTCGTCCAGACGACCGGCGCGACCCGCATTCCGAATGTGCAGACCAACAAGGCCGACATCATCATCTCGACGCTGTCCGTCACGCCCGAACGCGCCAAGGTGATCGATTTCTCCAAGGCCTATGCCGCGCTGCAATCCGTGGTCGGCTGCCTGAAGTCGGATCAGGTCAAGGGCTGGGACGATCTCAAGGGCAAGACGATCGGCGTCTCGCGCGGCACCACGCAGGACACGACGCTCACCAATATGAAGGAACGCGACCTCAAGCTCGCGCGCTACGACGACGATGCGACCATGGTCACGGCAGCAATCTCCGGACAGGCCGACTGCATCGCGACCTCGGCGACGATCGTCAGCCAGATCGGCGTCAAGGCGCCGGCCCGCGCCTTCGAGCCGAAGGTCTCGATCACCAATTTCGATCTCGCCATCGGCGTGAAGAAGGGTGAGCCGAAGCTGCTCGAAAAGCTCGATGCCTGGGTTCAGGAGAACCTCAGGAATGGCAAGCTCAACGCCATCTACAAGAAGTTCCACGGCACCGACCTGCCCGAGAACATGCGGGGCTGAGCTCAGACAAGGCCGGCGGCGCGCCTTCGATGCCGCCGGCTCCCTCTTCCAAACAAGGAAACGACCTATGCGCCTCGTCATTGGCTCGGACCACGCCGGCTGGTCTCTCAAGAAGCACGTCATCGACCATATCAGGACACTCGGGCACGACGTGCTCGATGTCGGCTCCTTCGATGACCAGCCGGTCGACTTCCCCGACATCGCGCGCGAGGTGGCGCGAAAGGTCACGTCCGGAGAAGCCGAGCGCGGCATCATGGTCTGCGGCACCGGCGTCGGCGCCTCGATCGCGGCCAACAAGATGAAGGGCATCCGCGCCGCCGTCTGCCACGATGTTCACTCGGCCCATCAGAGCGTCGAGCATGACGACGTCAACGTCATGTGCATCGGCGCGAAGATCATCGGCCCGTGGCTGGCGAGCGACCTGATCGACGCCTACCTCGCGGCCGAGTTCTCCACCGACGAGGATTTCCGCCGCCGCGTCGACAAGCTGCACGCGATGGACGCCGAAGGCTGAGCGAGCGAGATCGCCGATGATCCTGGTCTTTGGCTCCATCAATCTGGATCTGGTGGCAAGGGTCGCCACCATTGCAGGACCGGGCATGACGGTGCTCGCCCGGTCCTATGAGCAGCATTTCGGCGGCAAGGGAGCCAATCAGGCGGTCGCTGCGGCGCGCCTCTCGGCGCCTGGAGCCGTGGCCATGGCGGCTTGCGTCGGCGCCGATGCCTTCGGGCGGGACTCGATCGAAAATCTCGACCGCAACGGCGTATCGACGGAGCTGGTCCGTATCTGCGACACAGCCACCGGCTGCGCCTTCATCTCGGTCGATACGAAAGCGGAGAATGCGATCACCGTCGCGAGCGGCGCCAATGGCGCGCTCTCCGCCGGGGATGTGCCGGACACCATGCTCGGGAGCGGGACCGTTCTCGTGCTGCAGATGGAAGTGCCCTTCCCGGCCTCGCTCGACGTGGCGCGCCGCACCCGCAAGGCCGGCGGCCGCGTCATCTGGAACTGCGCGCCGGTTCCTCCCGGCCTGACCCGCGACGAGGCCATGGCTCTGCTGGATGCCAGCGACGTTCTCATCGTGAACGAGCATGAGGCCAGGGACATGGCCACTGTCCTGGGCATCCCCGCCGACGACATCGCGCAACTCGCGCAGCGCTCGGCCGCAACCTGCATCGTCACCGCAGGAGCACGGGGAGCCTTCGCCTCCACGGCTGACGGACAGTTTTTTGAAGCGCCCGCGCCCGTCATTGAACCCGTCGATACCACGGGTGCGGGCGACACCTTCGTCGGCGCGATCGCAGTTGCCCTGCACGAAGGCCATCACCTCGGCGATGCCCTTCGTTTCGGCTGCAAGGCCGCCGCGCTCTCCTGTTTTTCGGCCGGAGCACAAGGTGGCATGCCTGTCCGCGACGCGCTCCACGGGATGGGCGCACTCTGAGCGCGCCCTGATGGCAATCGCTTGCATCATTGGCTACCCCGCGGCTTCGCGGGAAGCTGCATTATCGTCGGCCGGTAGAGTTCGACTTTCTCGATATCGTCGTCCTTTGCGGCAAACCCGTTGATAGGCATGGCACGCTCCGGTCCGTGTCGGAGTTCTGCGGCTTCTCGAAGCGGTCCAATCGGCCTCGACCGCCTTCTGAAGTCAGGACAGCATGTGGAGGCCGATCGCCAGCGTGGCGACGGTCAGTGGCGCGCCGATCTTGAAATAGGTCCAGAAATCGATCGCGATGCCCTCCTTGGCAGCGCGCTCGGCGACGATGAGGTTGGCGACGGAGCCGAGGAGCGTGAAGTTGCCCGCGAGCGTCGAGGCCATCGCCACAATGAGCCAGGCGCGCTGCGGATCCTGCAACTGCTCGACGAAGGGCTTCAGCACCAGCACGGCCGGGACATTGCTGACGAGGTTGGACAGGACAGCGGTGACCCCGGTAAGCGCCGCGACATTGCCGAGGTCGAAATGCGCGGCCTGGGCCAGGATTTCCTTGGTCAGCACCGCATGCTCCAGCCCGCGCACGACGACGAAGAGGCCTGCGAACATCAGCAGGAGCTGCCCGTCGATATCGCCATAGACTTTGCGCGGCTCGATGCGCCGCGTCAGCAGCAGCAAGGCCGCCGCGCAGATCGCGACCTTGGCGACCGGTTGGCCGAGGAAGAACAGCACGATCATCGCCAGGGAGATGAGCGCCGATTTGAGCGCCAACCAACTGTGGAAATGGGCGGGGATCGAGACCGTCGGCAGCCTCTGGCGGGTGAAGAACTCGCGCGGGTTGAGGAGGAGCACGAGCAGGATCGTGACGATTAGTCCGAGCGCCGCCACCGGCACCAACGCGGCTGTGAAGACGCCGTAGGAGATCCCCGAGAGATTGCCGATGATCATGTTCTGGGGGTTGCCGGTGATCGTCGCGGTCGAGCCTACGTTTGAGGCGAGCGCGACGGCGATGAGATAAGGGACCGGGTTGCGGTCAAGCGCGCGGGTCAGCGTGATGACGATGGGCGTCATCACCAGGCAGATCGCGTCGTTGACGAGAAACGCCGAGAGCACGCCGGTCGTCACCACGACGGCCGCGAGCAGCAGCGCCGGGTGGTGCGCCTTGCCGACGGCCCAGCCAGCCACCATGCGGAAGAAGCCCGATAGCCGCAGATTGGCGACGACGATCATCATGCCGAGCAGGAGCGTGATGGTGTCGAGGTTGATCGCGCGATAGGCGTCCTCCAGCGAGAGCACGCCGCAGCCGACCATGAGCGCGGCCCCGATCAACGCCGCCCCGGCCCGGTCGACGCGCAGACCCGGCATCCGGCCGATGGCGATCGCGACATAGGTCGCGACGAAGATCGCGATCGCGAGGATCTGCGTGGCGTTGAGCCCCCAGCCCGTCATGAAGGTTACGCCGCTCTTTCGCCCGCCTTCGCCGGCGCCGGAATGGCGCGGTGGTCGGTCGGCGGCTCATAGCCGCGGGTCTCCGGCATGGCAACGGATAGAGGATGTGGCCGCGGGCGGCGAGCGTGACGAAGGCCGTGGAATAACCGGCATTGATGATGATCACGCCCGCCAGTGAAGCGGAGTTCGAGGCGCCGACGCCCTGAGCCATTCGCAACCCGAAGCGGACCTGCCCCAGGCGGGAAATGGCTCCGGCTATCGGACGATCGATTCCGCGCCATTCCCTTGGCAGAAGGGAGCCGGGAACTCTCAAACAAGCGCAATCAGATCTGGTGGTCTTTGCGACCTGATGCCGGACCGGTTCATGGACATGCATAAGCCCGGCCTAAGCCTCGCTCGGCTGAACCCTCTGCTTCTTGCGTAAGCCCTGGAGCAGCGAGGCGCCCTTCACGGCGAGCAGCAGGGCGAAGGTCAGGATCATGATGATGAAGGCTGCGGCCGCGATCGCCGGGCTGATGTTCTCGCGCAGCGAGGAGAACATCTGGCGGGCGAGCGTGGTCTGGTTGGGTCCCGCAACGAAGAGCGTGATCACCACCTCGTCGAGCGAGGTCGCGAAGGCAAAGACCGCGCCGGTCAGAATGCCGGGCATGGCCAGCGGCAGCGTCACGCCGCGGAAGACCTTGACCGGCGAGGCGCCGAGACTGGCCGCGGCCCGCTCCAGCGCCGGATCGATGCTGGCGAGCGCGCTCGCGACATTGACGAGCACGAAGGGCACGCAGAGCACCGCATGCGCGATGATGACACCGAGATAGCTCGAGGCCAGCCCCATGCGGGCGTAGAGGATCTGCATGCCGACGCCGAGCACGACCGCCGGCACCACCATCGGCAGCAGGAAGACCGAACGCAGCAATCCCGAAAACGGCAGGAGTTCGCGCCTGAGCCCAAGCGCCGCCAGCGTTCCGACCACCGTCGCGACGACGGTCGCGCCCGAGCCGATGATCAGCGAATTGACGATCGCACGGGTCCAGGCCTGGCTTTCGGCCAGCGCGCCGAACCAGCGCAGCGAGGGGCCGCTGATCGGATAGACCAGGAAGACGCTGTCGGTGAAGGCGAGCGGCAGGATCGCGACGAGCGGCAGCAGCAGGAAGGCGACGGCGAGCGCGGCGAAAGCGAGCCGCACAGCGTTGAAGGCCGCGCCGCCGGGACGGGACACGCTGCTCATGTCTGCACCAGCGGCGTGCGCGAGAGCCGGCCGTAGAGGATGTAGAGCACGGTCGTCGGCACCAGCAGGAACAGGCCGAGCGCGCCCGCCATGCCCCAGTTCGCCGTGCCGGTGGCGTAGAAGGCAATGACCGAGCTGATCATCTGGTCGCCGGCCCCACCGGTCAGGGCCGGGGTGATGTAGTAGCCGAGCGCCACCATGAAGACGAGCAGCGAGCCCGAGAGCAGGCCCGGCATGGCGAGCGGCAGCAGGACGTAGCGGAAGGCCTGCAGCGGGGCTGCGCCCAGCGCCGCGGCGGCCGGCATCAGGTTGCGCGGGATCGCGATCAGGCTGGCATAGATCGGCAGCACCATCAGCGGCAGCAGGACATGCGTCATGGCGATCAGTACGCCGGTGCGGTTGTAGATCAGCGACAGCGGCGTCTCGATCAGCCCGAGCGCGCGCAGCGTCTGGTTGATCAGCCCGGTATCCTGCAGCAGGATCAGCCAGGCTGCCGTGCGCACCAGGAGCGATGTCCAGAGCGGCAGCAGCACGGCGATGAGCAGCGCATTGCGCTTCCAGCCCGTGACGCTCGCCGCCAGCATCGCGAAGGGCAGCCCGATCGCCCCGCAGAGCAGCGTGACCTGGCCGGCAATGACGAAGGTGCGCAGCATGATCGCACGGTTGACGGCGAAATCGGGCTCGACGGGCTCGATCCGCGCCTCGTCATTGCGCTTGAGGTCGACCGCCGCCAGCAGATTGGCATCGGTATAGGCCGGCATGCTGCGCTTCAGCGCCAGCCAATAGCCCTGCTCGCTCCAGCGCGGGTCGAGGGCGACGAGATCGAACGCATCAGCCTCGCCGGCCTCGCGCACGGCCCGCGCCGTCCGCGGCAGCAGCGTCCGGAAACCGGCCTGCTGGCTGTTCAGCGTGCGGACCGCATCGCCGAAGCGCTCCTGCGGCGTATCAGTTCGCAGATCCCGGACGAGCGCCGCCTGCAGGGAAGCCGGCGGCGGTCCCGCGCCATCCCAGCTTGCGATCGCGGTCGCCGTCTGCGGAAAGGCGAGCCGTACCGTGCCGCCCTGCACCGCTGTCGCGATCATCATCCAGAGCGGCCAGAGGAAGAACAGACCGAGGAAGACGATCAGTGGCAGGACGAGCAGCAGAGCCTTGAGGCGCGCGCTCATGGCGCCACCAGCGCGCAATCGCCGGGCGCGAAGCTGGCAAAAGCCGTGCTGCCGATCGGTGGGGCCGCATCGCGACGTCCGGCCCGGGCAACGAGGCGGCTCTCCCCGAAGGCGAGATGCAGGCGGATGTGATCGCCATGATAGACATGGTCCTCGACCGTCACCGGCAAGGCGTTTGGAGCTGCAGCATCCGGCACGAGATGCAGCATTTCGGGACGAACCGAGACCATGACCTCGCTGTCGGTTTCAAACGGCCCTGCCCTGTCGCAGGTCACGCTCCCACCGGATGCAAGCACGACCGTCGCGGCCTCGCCCTGGCGCTGCGCGACGCGGCCCGCCAGCAGATTGGTCTCGCCGATGAATTCGGCAACGAAGCGGGTCCGCGGCCTGTCATAGAGGCCCGACGGCGTATCGAACTGCTCGATCTTGCCGCGGTTCAGCACTGCGACACGGTCCGACATGGTCAGAGCCTCGCCCTGGTCATGCGTCACGAAGATCACCGTCAGCCCGAGCTCCCGATGCAGCGCGCGGATCTCGAGCTGCATATGCTCGCGCAATTGCTTGTCGAGCGCGCTCAGCGGCTCATCCATCAGCACGACCTTGGGCTCGTAGACCAGGGCACGCGAGAGTGCGATGCGCTGCTGCTGGCCGCCGGAGAGCTGCGAGGGCCTGCGGTCGGCGAGATGGCGCAGGCGCACCAGATCGAGCGCGCGTTTCACCTTCGCCTCACGCTCCGCCCTGGCGACGCCGCGCATCTTGAGGGGAAAGCCGACATTCTCGGCGATCGTCATATGCGGGAAGAGCGCGTAGTTCTGGAAGACGACCCCCATCTCGCGCTTGTACGGCGGCAGATGCTCGACGCGCCGCCCGTCGACATGGATGCGCCCGCCCGACGGCGCCTCGAAACCGGCGAGCATCATCAGGAGCGTCGTCTTGCCCGAGCCGGAGGGGCCGAGAAGGCTGACGAACTCACCCCGCGCGACATGGAAGTCGAGCGCGTCAACCACCGTGACCGTGCCGAATACCTTGCTGATGGCCTCGAAATGAATGAACGGATCCAGATCTCGCAAATGATCAATCTTCCCGTGAGGATGAGGCGAAGCCGTTGCGGCCGCGGCGCGGAACCGGTCGGAGACGGCGCCTGGCCCGGCGGCTGACGGGGACGGCCCCGGGAACGATCTGGCGTGCCCGGGACGCGTTGCTTGACGAGCGGCTAAGCGAAGGCGGCGAATTGCCGCCCAGCTTGCCGACTTACTTGCCGACCCAGGCGTTGAAGCGCTTGGTCAGATCCTCGATATTGTCGTTCCAGTAGTCGACATCGATCGCGATCGCATTCTCGAGATTTTGCGGCGCGGTCGGCAGATCCACCGCGAGATCGGCCGGGACGGCGGCTGCGGCAGCCTTGCTGGGCAGGCCATAGGCGATGTCCTGCGGCAGTTTGGACTGGTTCTCCGGCAGGCTGGCGAAGGCGATGAAGTCCATCGCCTGGTCCTTGTTCGGGCTGCCCTTCAGGATCACCCAGCTATCGACGGCATAGATCGAGCCCGGCCAGACGGTCTTGAACTTGGTGCCCTCGGTCTTGTTGATGCCGCTGATGCGGCCGTTATAGGCCGAGGTCATCACGACCTGACCGGATTTCAGCAGCTGCAGCGGCTGCGCGCCCGATTCCCACCAGACGATGTCGGGTTTGATCTCGTCGAGCTTCTTGAAGGCGCGGTCGACGCCGCCCTTCTCGCGCAGCGTTTTGTAGACGTCCTTCGGCGCGACGCCATCGGCCATCAGCGCGAATTCGAGCGCATATTTCGGGCCGCGGCGCAGGGCGCGCTTGCCCGGAAAGGTCTTGGTGTCCCAGAAATCCTTCCAGGAGGTCGGCGCCGTCTTCAACTTCTCGGAATCGTAGGAGAGCAGCGTCGACCAGACGATCGCGCCGACGCCGCAATCGCTGACCGCACTTGGCAGGAACTTGTCCTTGCCGCCGAGCTTGCCCCAGTCGAGCTTCTCGTAGAGGCCGTCGGCGCAACCGATGGCGAGCTCATCGGCCTCGACCTGCACGGCGTCCCAGTTTGGCGTGCCGGCCTTCACCTTGGCCTGGACGACGCCGACGCCGCCATCCCAGGATTCGTCGAGGACCGGCTTACCGGTCTTTTCCGCAAAGGGCTTGAAGTAGATCTTGCGCTGCGCGTCCTGGTAATTGCCGCCCCAGGATACGACGGTGAGATCGCGGGCGGTGGCAGCCCCGAGGCCTGCGATGACGAGGCCCGCCGCGAGCGCGGTGCTGCCGAGTATGGACTTCAGAAACGTCATGGATCTTCTCCCTGCTTCTGCTGCAGCGATCCCCCCGCCCCTCGCGGTTGGGATCGTCGTTGCCCCTATTGGAGCCCCCTTTTTCGCGGTGCGATAGTGGGGCTTCCGGAAAAACTTCGCGTCGATCAGGCTCCGATTTCGCGGAGCAGCTGCGCCGGGGCGAGCCGCAGCGCCGCTGCCCGCCTGTGCCCTTCCAGGCCTTCGCTCGCGCTCTGGCGCATGGCCGGCGGGGCGACGGCCGCCACGCCGCGCTCGTCGAGCCATTGATGCGTGCAGGTCTTGAGATAGGAGCCGACCCAGAGGCCGCCGGTATAGCGCCCGGCCGCCATGGTCGGCAGCGTATGGTTCGTGCCGCAGCACTTGTCGGAATAGACCACGCTGGCTGCGACCCCGATGAAGATCGAGCCGAAATTGCGCAGCTTCGCCGCGGTGGCATGCGGGTCGCGGGTATGAACCTCCAGATGCTCCGCGGCGATCTGGTCGGAATAAGCGAGCATCGCGGTCTCGTCGGCGCAGACGACGATCTCGCCGTAGTCGCGCCAGGCGGCGGCGGCGACCGGCGCGGTCGATAGGTTGCCGAGCTGTCGCTCGATCTCGACGAGTACCTTATCCGCCAGGGCGCGGTCCGTGGTGATCAGGCCGACGCGGGTGCGCACGTCATGCTCGGCTTGCGCCAGGAGGTCGACCGCGATCGTCACGGCGTCCCCGGTCTCGTCCGCGACGACGAAGATCTCGCTGGGACCGGCGAGCTGGTCGATGCCGACCAGCCCAAAAACCTGGCGCTTCGCCTCGTTCACATAGGCGTTGCCCGGGCCGACAATCTTGTCGACGGCCGGAATGGTATCCGTGCCGAAGGCCATTGCCGCAATCGCCTGCGCCCCGCCGACACGAAAGATCCGGTCGGCGCCGGAAAGATGACAGCCGGCGATCATCGCCGGATGGGCGCCCGGCGGCAGGCAGGCCATGACCTCGTCGCAGCCCGCGACTTTGGCCGGCACGATGGTCATGATCGGCGCCGAGAGCAGCGGATAGCGCCCGCCCGGCACATAGGCGCCGACGCGGGCGATCGGGATGATGCGGTGGCCGAGATGCAGGCCCGGCAGCGGCTCGATCTCCAGGGGCAACAGTGTCTGGCGCTGCGCCTCGGCAAAGGCCCGCACGCGTTCGATCGCGAACTCGGTATCAGTGCGGGTCTGCCTCTCCAGCCCGTCCAGCGCGGCGGCACGCTCCGAGGCCGTGACTTCGAAGGCGTCGATCTCGAGCTTGTCGAACTCGCGGGAATAGTGCCGCAGGGCCGCGTCGCCATCCCGCCGCACCGCCTCCAGAACCGCCTTCACCGTGGTCTCGACCGGGGTGTTGTCGCTCCAGGCGCTGCGCTCCGGCGCCTTGATCCGCGTGATCCGGGCTTCCAGGGCGAGATCGGATTTGGACATGCAGGCTGCTTCCGGTGAGCGGGATCGAGCTGGCCAAGCTTCTCCGCCACGCAGCGACAAGGCAAGGCGGCCAGCAGGGACGTTGAAGATATTCACCAGCTGGGCTCAGATGCTGGCTTCGCGTGAAGGAGGCCTTCCCATGAAGATCGGCGACCGTTTGAGGGAGCTACGGCTCCGCCGCCAGCTCAGCGTCCGCGCCGTCGCCTTGCGTTCAGGGATTTCCCACTCGTCGATTTCGCTGATCGAGCGGGACCTGATCAGCCCTTCGCTCGATACGCTGCATGCGGTGCTCGACGCGCTCGGCACGACGATGTCGGGCTTCTTTCTGGATTTTCATGCGGCCTCGCCGCCAAATCCCTTCTGCCGAGCCGCTGAAATGACGGAAATCGGCCGGGCCGACGCAATCTCCTACCGCGTCATCGGAACGGGCTTTCCCAACCGCTCGATGCTGATGCTGCACGAGACCTACGCCCCCGGCGCCGATACGGGCGAGGCCTTCTCCCATTCGGCCCAGGAAGGCGGCCTCGTCATCCGCGGCGCGGTCGAGGTCACCGTCGCGGGTCGGTCATCGATCCTGCAGCCCGGCGATGGTTATTATTTCGACAGCCGGGAGCCGCACCGCTTCCGCAACGCCTCGCCGGAACCGAGCGAGATCGTCAGCGCCATCACGCCGCCGACCTATTGAGGCCTTGGGCGGAGACGCTCCAGGAAAGCCCGTTCATTGTCTGGCAACGAAGCAGCTCATCCCAATTTCCAGCAATCGAGCACAGGCCAACATGGCAATGTCGCGAGGTTCCGAGCCAAATCTTACGCGGTAGTAGCGGCCGGTCTCGTTCGCGGCCTCGAGAACTATGGGCTTGAGACTTCCAATAACACCGGGCAGTTGGCGTTGGTAAGCTCTCACAATCGATGAAGCGACCTCCCACGAGGGAGCCGTGGCTACTTGTACTGAGTACCTGGCAAGATCTGGATTTGCCTTGGGATTGGGTGTCCTTACAGGCGCAAGCCGTGCTGAAGGCACAGCCTTCAAATACTGGTCAGTCGGCCCAAAAACGGTGGCAATCTCCGCGGCGTCCGCGTTCTCATTACCCAGCCACATCATGGTTTCGGGGCTAGCGACAGTGATGAAGGCGACAGCGCGGTCAGAGAGGCCTAGCTTGCTAGCGTACGAGCCAACCAGAGCATTTCCGACCCCGCGCTCAATTGCGCGTCCATCGGTCACCGTGAAAGCTGCATGGAAACCAATCCTTGAATTGGGATGTCCCATCCGCGGAATGCCAGCGAGCCAGGCCAATCCGCAAGCGGATGCGCATAGTGCCGTTGGCCCCGCAACAGTGGAATAGCCGCGCGACCGAATGGAGTTGCCGATGCCGATACCGGCTGAAAGGCTTCCGCCCGGGCTGTTCAGGGAGACAACGGCTTGCGGGATGTTGGAGGCAATCGATGCGAAGCGCGCGGTGTCGTCTGCGGTTAACTCACCATCAATCGTGATAATTGCCTGACCTAGCGCGTTGATACCGGCTTGTCGGATCTCGGCTCCAAAGGACGGAAACCCGGAGAGCACAAGAGCAATCAGAGAAAGGCGCAAATGCATCCGAGGACCCCATAGCCAGCCCCAATCATTCACGCTGACGCAAGAGCAGGCAAGGCGGCGACGACTTCATGTCCCTAGGTCATGCCCCATAAGCCGAACGAAGAACGCGGATGACGGGTTCGCGCCCGGGGCGGCCCCGATCAGCCGGTCGGTTGCTTGCCGGTGTTCACCACCCGTTGAGCCTCAAAGGCACTCTTGCAGGCGGGCCGCACTTCGCTACTGGCAGATAGGCAACAGGCCGGGCCAACCCGCTGCCAGGTCTTGTCCTACTCGGCGCTTCCGCCCCAGCCATACTCGGAATAGGAGACGGCCTGGCTGACGTTCAAAAGGGCCTGCCGGACATAGGGAATGGTCTCGGGCGGCAACGATCCGAAGGGCCACCAGCCGAGATCGGCGTGCTTGTCGGCTTCCATCAGCCTGGGCGTGCCGTCCCATCGCGCTGCAGTGAAGACGTGACCGACCCAGTCCCGGCCCTCCGTCAGACTGTGAAGCGTATGAACGTAGACGAGATCAGCAAGCGCGATGCGCACGCCGACCTCTTCCAGGACTTCCCGGATGGCCGCTTGAGCAATCGTCTCACCGGCCTCAAGCCCCCCAGCGGGCAGACTGAAGGCACCGTCCATCCATCCTGTCGCCCGTCTCCGCAGCAAGAGGACTTCGTCGCCCCTGCATAGGGCGACGAATACGGAGGCTGAGAGGGTGTGACGATCGCGAACGGACATGGCCAAGGCTACCTGACGGGGTGGACGGTCGCGGCACTCTGAGGATGCCGAGCGACAGCAGATGTCAGCGTCCTGCCACTGCAGACCTCGCAGCGTCATGCCCCCGCGGAAAGGAGCCCATCGCTTTCGCGGACCGTCGATGCCGGGCGGCGGCCTGTCATTGCGTCCTGTCGGGGGCGGCCTTCAGCTCGCGCAGCAATGTGGCGACGAGTTCGGCCGCCGGCATGGCGCGGGCAAGCGGCGCGCCCTGCCCGGCCCATTGGGCGCCGAAGCCGTGCTCGCCCTTGGCCTTTGCGGCGGCATGGAGCGCCTTCCCGGCGTCATAGGCGATCGGGTAATCCGGCGGCAGCCGGTCGGCCACGCTGAGCTGGAGCTCGGTAAAGCGATTGGCGAGGCAGCGCGCCGGACGGCCCGAGATCAGCGCTGTCAGGCGGGTGTGATAGGCGCCGGGGCCTGCGAGCGCCGCGCGATAGGCATCATCGGCAGACGATTCCGGACAGGCGATGAAGGCCGTGCCGAGCTGGGCGGCGACAGCACCAAGGTTGAGTGCGGCAGCAATGCCGGCCCCATCCATGATGCCACCGGCGGCGATGACCGGCAGCGTGCTGTTCGCCACCAGGAGGCGTGTCAGGGCGACGGTTCCCAGGGCATCATCCGAAGCGGCTGGATCAAAAACGCCGCGATGCCCGCCCGCCTCGATGCCCTGGGCCACGATCGCATCGATCCCGGCGGCCTCGATCTGCCGTGCCTCTTCGAGGTTGGTCGCCGTGGCGAAGAGCGTCGTGCCCGCCCCCTTCAAGCGCTGAATGGCTTGCGGCGACGGCAGGCCGAAATGGAAACTGACGACTGGCGGCCTCGCCTCGACGAGCATCGAAAGCATGTCGGCATCATCGGCAAAGCTCTTGTAGATCGTCCGCAGCGCCGTCGGAGGCGTAGCGCCAAACTCCGAAAAGAGCGGTGCCAGCCAGTGCAGCCACGCCGTCTCCCGCTCCGGATCCGGCTTTGCCGGGCCGTGCACGAAGACGTTGACGTTGAACGCGCGCTCGGTCCGCGCTCTGAGATCCGCGATCATCGCGCGGGCGCCTGCGGCATCCGTCGCGCCGACACCGATCGAGCCGAGCCCGCCCGCATTGGACACGGCGGCAGCAAGGGCGGGGGTCGAAACACCTGCCATCGGCGCCTGCACGATCGGCACCTCTACTCCCAGCTTGCTCAACATCCCGGCCTCCCGCGCTCCGCAAAATCATTGACTTAAATTCTCAAAAAGAGAACGATAATGTCAATTGATTTCTTAATGGAGAATTCCAATGGATTTCGCCGCGCTCGCTGTCTTCCGGACCGTCGCCAGGGAGCAGAGCGTGACACGGGCCGCGGAGCTGCTCGGGCGTGTGCCTTCGAATGTCACGACCCGCATCCAGCAGATCGAGGAGGCGGTTGGCGTGCCGCTGTTCCTGCGCGAGCGGAAGGGCATGACGCTGACTGCGGCAGGACGGACCTATCTCGACTATGCCGACCGGATCCTGAACCTCGCGGACGAAGCCATTCAGGTCGTCAATCCGGCTGGGCCTGCCGGCGTGCTGCGCATCGGCTCGATGGAATGCACGGTCGCGAGCCGCCTGCCTGTGCCGCTGGCCCGTTTCAACCAACGCTGGCCCGAGGTCACGATCGACCTATCGACGGCGCCGACCCGGCAGCTGGTCGACTCCCTCCTGGCCCATCGCATCGATGGCGCCCTCATCGCCGTTCCATCAGGCGAGTGGTGGCTCGGGCCGCAGGATCTCGACACGGTGCCGGTCTTCCGCGAGGACCTCGTGCTCGTGCTTCCGCCGGGGCATCCCGACGTGCGGCACGCTGGAGACCTCAAGCCCAAGGCCTTGGCCGCCTTCGCGCCAGGCTGCACCTACCGCATGCTCGCCGAGGAATGGCTGACCGGCTTCGGCACGGTGAAGGGGCGCTTCTCCATCCAGGAGGTTCGCTCCTATCACGCCATGTTCGCCTGCACGGCCGCAGGGTCCTGCTTCAGCATCATGCCCCGCAGCGTGCTCGATCTCCTGCGGCACACCGGCGCCGTCGAGGAGAAGGCGTTGACGCGGGTCGATACCTATCTTGCCTGCCGGCCGGGATTTTCGACGCCCGCTTTCAGCGCGTTCCGCGAGATGCTCGCCGGTTTCTCCGACATCAAGGCTGAGGCCGATGCCGAGAGCCCCTGAACGCGCGGCGACGATCGCGGCCGCGCTCGTGCTCGTCATCGGCATGGGTTTTGGCCGGTTCGCCTTCACCGGCCTCTATCCGCTGATGATCTCCGAGCACGCCATCTCCGTGCAGGGCGGCTCCTATGCAGCCTCGGCCAATTATGCCGGATATCTGGCCGGCGCATTGCTGAGCGCGGTCCTGACCGGCATCCCGAGCCGGTGGCTCTGCAGTCTCGCCGTCATTTCGACGGTCGCCCTGCTCGGCGCCCTTGCCCTGCCCATGCCGGAAGGGGCGATCGTTAGCATACGCGGGGTTGCCGGCATCTCGAGCGCATTCGCCATGGTGGCCGCCTCGCATTGGCTGATCCATGATCGCAATCACCACCAGGGAACGCCTGCCCTCTTCGCCGGCGTCGGCATCGGCATTCTGATGTCCGCGGAGATGATTGCCCTTGCGCATCGCATCGCCCTGTCCAGCCGGGCGATCTGGCTCGCACTTGCCGTTGCGGCTGGGGCTCTCGCAGTCGTTGCCCTGATCATGCAGCAGCGCGCCGATCGGACGCCGGCAGCGGCGCCCCGGCACCTGTCTGCGCCTGCGCAGGCCGATGGCGCGCCGTTGCTGGGCCCCGTGAGACTGATCGTGATCTATGGGCTCGCCGGGTTCGGCTACATCATCACCGCAACCTATCTCCCCCTTCTCGTCGGCGAGGTGCTCACATCAACCGATCCCGTGCATATCTGGTCGCTCTTCGGACTTGGCGCCGTGCCATCCTGCTTCTTCTGGCATGCCCTGCATGAGCGCTTCGGCACGCGTCGCAGCCTGACCGCCAATCTGGTGGTTCAGGCCATCGGCGTCGCGCTGCCCGTGCTTCACACGCCGGCGGCCTACATCCTCAGCGCATTGCTCGTGGGCGGAACCTTCGTGGGAACGGTGACGATCGCCATGCCGGCCGTCCGCAAGGCAGCGACGGCGGTCCGTTTCAATATGCTCGCGCTGATGACCGCCTCCTACGGCATCGGGCAGATTGCCGGCCCTCTCATGGCCAATGCGCTCTATCTCCGGTCGCAGTCCTTCGACCTCTCCCTGGCCATTGCTGCCGGATCGTTGGTTGCCGGCGCCGTTCTGTGCGCGGATATCCGCCGCAACCGAGCGCCATCGCAGCCCGTCTGACACGCCACTGTGGCGAGCCACTCCCGGGCCGCACATGGCCTCGCCGCTCGGACGGCTCGCTCAGGTCGGTTCAGGTCTCGCGCAATCAGCGATCGTGAGGCATGGCCCCGAACCAGACGCGGGCACCGGCTTGGCCTCATTCCGCTCGCGAGCTTTAGCTGCCCTTCGAAATCGCTGGTCCCGGCACTCCGGCGTTTGCGCAGAGGCGAAAGCCCAGATCGTCTATCCGGAAGGTAGGATGGCTTCGACGGCGATTGGTTGCCAGGCATCCTCTTTCACGGTCTGCCCAACCGCCGCCACGGAAGATGCGGTACGCGCCGTAGACCTGCGGGTCATACTGGTCGGAGCACCACTCCCATACGTTGCCGAGCATATCGTAGAGACCCCAGGCATTGGATTGCTTACCGCCCACGGGCTGAGGCCGCCCGCCCGAGTTATCCGCGAACCACGCGATGTCGCTGAGGTGGCCATATCGAGGCCCGGGGGTTCCCGCGCGGCAGGCGTATTCCCACTCTGCCTCGCTGGGAAGGCGATACCCGTCGGCCTCGGCGACGAGATCAGCACCTTGAACGTCGTCATGGACGACATAGGCCGCGTTAAGCCCCTGTTTTCTGGACAATTGATTGCAGAACGAAACGGCGTCGAGCCAGGAGACGCTTTCGACAGGGCATCCGGCGTCCCCATGCGACGAAGGCCAGTTCCCTGTGATTGCGGCGTAGAGTGCCTGCGTTACCGGGGCGGCTCCAAGGCTGTAGGCTTGAAGCTCGACATCCCAGGACCGCTGGGTTCGGTCGTCCCTCAGCGCCACGATGCCGGCCGGAATCGGGATCATCCGAAGGCTTAGCGATTCTTGAAGCTCGTCCACGATCTCTCGCCAGCAATTACGGCCTGCGGCAATCTGCTTAACGATCCGAGCGTCCGCAAACCACCCTCTTGAGATCGTCGAACCCTACCGTGTGTCTGCATCGGCTTTCCAGAGAACCGCAGTCCAGTTTTAGGGCCGATGCCTCAGCACCGCGCGATCATCCGTTCCCCCGTCCCCAGAGCAGCGACCCATGTTCGATGCTCTTTGGCTCGCGCACGCGGTGCGCGGGACCGTGTTCCCCGCTTGATCCATGCCGATAGGCTAGGCGAAGCGAATATGGGACCGTGGCCAGCGGGGAGATTCTCCACGCCCCGAGATGTGCGGGTCCGGCCGCGCTCCTGCGGACGCACCGCCGAACAGAAGCCGTGGCCGGCGCGTTGTTCGCCATGCGGCAGGGACAACGAAGGAGGCCAGCCCCATGCAGGACTATACGCTCTATTATTGGTCGGTCCCGTTTCGCGGTCAGTTCGTGCGGGCGGTGCTGGCATGGGCCGGCAAGACCTGGCGCGAAGCCGGCGACGGCGAGATCGCAAAGCTCATGGACGAGCCGGTCGAACTCGTGCCGGTCCCGTTCATGGGGCCGCCGCTGCTGATCGACAACGCGAATGGCTTCGCGATCGCACAGATGCCCGCCATCATTCTCTATCTCGGCGAGACGCTTGACCTCATGCCGGCAACGCCGCCGTTGCGGGCGCTGACCATGAAGATCGTCAACGACGCCAATGACGTCATCGACGAAATCACGCTGCAAGGCGGTCAATTGATGTGGACCGAAGCACGGTGGCGCGAGTTCGTGCCGCGCCTCAAGAAATGGATGGCGTTCTGGGAAGAGACCGGGCGTCGGCACGGACTGACCGCAGATTCTGGGTTTCTCCTGGGCGGCGCAGCTCCGGGGATCGCCGATGTCGTGACGGCAACCTTGTGGACGACGATGGCGGATCGCTTCCCCGTCATCGCAGCGATTTTCGACGAGGCCGCGCCCCTCACCAGCGCGCTCGCGCGCCGCGTCTCCGCTCTGCCGCCCCTGGCCGCATTGGCCGGGAAAGCCCGCAGGGACTATGGCGACGAAGCTTATTGCGGCGGCCAGATCGGAATGGCCCTGCGCAAGGTCGCTGGCGAAGACGTGCATCGCTGACAAGGACGGAAGCGTCACGCCCTCTCCAACGGGACGGACAAGGCAACGGTGCTGCAGGCAGCCCGCGTTGAGGCTACGCCGCACCGCCGCCTGTTTCCGCTCTCACCCCATTGCAGACCTCGATTGTCGCCTCCATCATGCGTTGAACAACGGGAGCAGCGCTGAATATGGTAGATCGAGCGCTCTACGACGATCCGCTGGTCAGCGTCGCCTATGGCAAGCTGCGATCCCGGCCCGGGCGGCCCAATGAAGTTATCGAGCAGCCCGCACTCCGATCGCTGATGCCTTCACTTCAGGGAAAGGATGTCGTTGACCTAGGCTGTGGCTCGGGTGGCTTGGCACGATTGGCCCTCGAACAAGACGCGCGTTCGGTGAAGGCCTTCGACGCCTCGGAGCAGATGATCCGAGAGGCGATCAAGCTCGGCGGCGATTCTCGTTCGCGTTACGAGATAGGCCGGATCGAGGATGTCGAGCTTCCCGATCGCAGCGCTGATGTCGTCATCAGCGGGCTTGCTCTGCATTACATCCGTGACGTCGTGACATTGTCGCGGCGCGTCAGAGGGTGGTTGAGACAAGGGGGAAGCTTCATTTTCTCTGTTGAGCACCCGATTATGACGTGCGCCTCCCGGCAATGGGCTGAGGCGGCTGACGGCACCCGGCAGCATTGGCCGGTGGATCGCTATCTTGATGAGGGGCCACGGCTTGTACGCTGGCTCGGCGCCGACACACCAAGGGAACATCGTACCGTCGCCAGCTACGTAAATGCCCTGATCGACGCAGGCCTGGTCATCCGCCGCGTTCTCGAACCTGGGCCCGATCCTGTTTCCTTGCAGCAATGGCCGAAATTGGCTGACCATGTCCGGCGTCCATCGTTTCTGATCATTCGAGCTGATCGTCAGTTGGCCTGACGGGCGATAGCTGCTCCCCCCAACTGAGACATTCGCAGTTCCGGTGCCCGGCTCCTACGCCCCGTAGACGTTCGCCGAGCCGCGCGCCAAGGCATCCTGAACGGGCCCTCGCCTTCTGGTCGAGGCTGATCGTGGATGTCCCTGTCCACGCGACGCTTTGGCTCGCCGACTGCTGATTCGTTGGACTCGTCAAGCCCTCATCTGGCCGCTAGCCTAAGGGGCGTGGATCCTGAACGGGAGGTGGCTATGCCGAACGCCGACACCGTGACCATTTGCTCATATGAGGACCGCAAGGCTGCCGTCCTGAGGGCGGCCGCGTTGCTCCAAAGCGCGATGGGCTCCGACGAAGACCATGAATTTGAGATGCTGACCGAGGCCATCGCCGAGTTCGACATTCTTCAGGAGGCTCTGGCGCCGGTCGAGATCCCGCCCGCCTTCATGCCGTTCATCCGCGAAGTGGCGCGGCAGCGGGCCGCCAACCAGCGTTCCTAGGCACCGGTACGCTTCCGGCAGCGCCCGCCTTCGCGCGGCGCTGCGGCGGTCGCTGCGAGCCCAGGCTGATCCGGACCTCGGCGAAGACGCGGCCGATGCTCCGTACGCCAGCGCGGCTCTGTTTCAAAAGCCGATCCCGAATGCCATGCTCGTGTCGTTCGCGCCGGTGGCTGCCATTCGGCAGGACGGGACGGCTGGGGGTTGGCGACACGACATGAATGATACCGGCCTATGAATGATACCGGCGTGGCGGCAATCGGCCTGGTTTCGCATGCAGCAACAGATCCACGATCGCTGCGTCGTTTCGAAGATGAGCGCTTCCTCACCGGTCGGGGACGCTATCAGGACGATGAACATGTGCCCGGAGCCTTGCACGCCGTGGCGCTGCGCTCGCCCCATGCCCATGCCGCGATCCTTGGCGTCGACGCGGAAGCCGCGAAGAGCCTGCCGGGCGTCTGCGTCATCTACACCGCAGCGGAGATCGAAGAGCTTGGCCCGCTGCCCTGCTCGCTGCCGCTGAAGACCGAGCCGCCGCTGATCGTGCCGCCGCGCTTGCCGCTGGCGCGCGGGCGCGTCCGCCATGTCGGCGACCCCGTGGCCTTCGTCGTAGCCGAAACGGCGGATGCCGCGCGCCAGGCCTGCGAGCTGATCGCCGTCGATTACGAGATCCTGCCCGCGGTCACCGAGCTCGCAGCGGCGGCCACGCCGGATGCTCCCGCGATCTGGCCGCAGGCTCCCGGCAATCTCGCCCTGCGCTACCGTCTCGGCGATGAGGAAGCCGTGGCAAGCGCATTCCGCCGCGCCGCGCATGTCGTGACCTGCCGGGTCGTCAACAACCGGATCGCTGCCGCCGCTCTCGAGCCGCGGGCGGCGCTCGGGCGCTTCGATGCGGAGAGCGGCCGCTACCGGCTTTCGCTCAGCGGCGCCTCCGTCCACGACATCCGCCGTGAACTGAGCCTCGTTCTCAGGGTCGCGCCCGATCGGATCGATGTCGACTGCCCCGATGTCGGCGGTGGTTTTGGCATGAAGAATGTCACCTACCCCGAATATGCGCTGGTGCTGATCGCGGCGCGGCGCCTGGGCCGGCCGGTGCGCTGGCTCGCCGAGCGGATCGAGGATTTCGCGGGCGGCGCCCATGCCCGCGACAATCTGACGACGGGGCGGCTTGCCCTCGATGCCAAAGGCCGTTTCCTGGCGCTCGCGGTCGAAACCGTCGCCAATCTCGGCGCCTATGTCTCCTCGCTCGGGCCGGGCAGCGCCACGACCGCGCCGACGCCCGCCATGGGCGGCCTCTACGACATTCCGGCGATGAGCATGGATGTCCGCTGCGTCTTCACCAATACCGCTCCGGTCGACGCCTATCGCGGCGCCGGCAAGCCGGAGGCGAACTACCTGATCGAACGGCTGGCCGATGAGGCGGCGCATCTGCTGCGGATCGATCCGGCCGTGCTGCGCAAACGCAATTTCATCCGCCGCTTCCCCTATCGCAAGCCGTTTGGGGCTGTCCTCGACTGTGGCGCCTTCACTGGAAATCTCGAGCGCGTGCTGGTGGCTGCCGACCGCGCCGGCTTTCGCCGGCGTCGCGCAGCGTCGCGTCGGCGCGGCAAACTGCGCGGCTTCGGCATAGGCTGCTTCCTGGAAACCGCGCGCGGCGGCCCCAATGAGGATGCCTGGCTAAGCTTCCGCACAGACGGCCGGGTCGAGATGGCGGTCGGCACCCAGTCGAACGGCCAGGGTCACGAGACGAGCTTTGCGCAGGTCCTGGCGCAGCAGCTCGGCCTGCCGGCCGAGCATTTCCATCTCGTGCAGGGCGACACGGCGCGCGTCCCCACCGGCGGCGGCCATGGCGGCGCCCGCTCGCTGCATATGGGCGGAGGAGCTCTCGTCCTGGCGGCGCGTGCCCTGCTCCAGTCAGCCAAACCCGCAGCCGCAGAACTGCTCCAGGCCCCGGCTGGCACCGTGCGCTTCGAGGACGGCTCGTTCCGGGCACCCGGCGCCAGCGAAGTCACTCTCGCAACGGTCGCGCGCCATATCAGGGAGACGACCGGCCTGCCGCTCTCAGGCCATGGCGCCCATCGCGACGCACCGCTTACCTTTCCGAATGGTGCGCAAACGGCCGAGGTCGAGATCGATCCCGAGACCGGCGCGGTGACGCTGTTGCGCTATGTCGCCGTCGACGACTACGGCACCCTGGTCAACCCGCTCCTGACGGAGGCCCAGGTTCATGGTGGCCTGGCGCAGGGCATCGGCCAGGCGCTGATGGAGGACATCCGCTACGACCGCGACGGCGGCCAGCTCCTCACTGCGACCTTCATGGACTATGCGCTGCCGCGCGCAGCCGACCTGCCCTGTTTCGAGCTCTCATTCGTGGAGCTGCCGACAAAGGCCAACCCGCTCGGCGTCAAGGGCGCCGGACAGGCCGGCTGCATCGGCGCCCCGCAGACGGTGATCCACGCGATCCTCGATGCACTGCGCCCGCTCGGCGTCAGCCATATCGACATGCCGGCGACCCCGGCCCGGATCTGGCATGCGATCCGGGCGGCCAGGGAGGCGCAGACGAAGGGCTGAGCGACCGGTATCCCGCCAGGCAACGCCGCGGTCAGACCAACCCGGAACGCCTGTTGCGCGTGAACCGGGAAATCAGGAAGGCCCGAGAGTTCGGGCCCTCCTGATGCCGTTACAGCGGACCACCTTGCACCAGAGGTCTCCAGACCTGCTCCCGGCCGGCCTCGGTGGAGAGGTCGATCATGACCCGCGTACCGGTTTTGACACGCCGCCGCAGGATGTCGGCGCGGTCCGGATTGGTCCAAAGCGCGCCTCCGTCGTGAAGCGCTTGGAGCCGCGCACGCGAGACCCGCAGCTCGGACGCCAGCAGACGGTCAAGGCGCGTGCTGGTGGGAAGCGAGACCCTCAGGTCGATGTCCAATCTCGTCCAATCGAGAGTGTCGTGCAGGACCTCCTTCTGGATATCAAACTCGGGGAACTCATCGACGCGCTGCGCCTTGCGCCTCAATGCTTCGAGATTGAAGGTCTCTCTCCGGATCCAGTGTGGATCGTTCGCGTGTAGCGCTTCCAGCACGGCAGGATCGATGTCGCGGATATTCTGCCGCTCGAAGATCGGCCGGTTCCATGTCTTTTCGCAGCTCAGGCACTTGTAGATCAGCCACGCATCAAGCTTGCGACCGTTGGCATTGAGCCGGGTCTTGCCGCTGGATTGGAAGGCTCTCAGGCCCCCGCATCCGCTGCAGGCAATCCAAGGCTGGGGAGCCGTCTGGGGAATGATGGTCCAGCGGACCCGAAGCGCATTGCACATATCGTCTTGGTCTTCCGTTCGGAAGTCCACCAAGAGGGTGCATGAGAAAACCCTTGCGGGTCCGGTGTGGCGATGGTTCGGGCGGCTGAAGAGCTGAGGCAGCAGAGCTGCTCATGGCACAAAGTAACAATGCCAAACCGGTCTCTTGCCGCCACCCGATGGACATGATCATACGCGGACAGCGTGTTGCTGTCCGGCAGTACGGGTGAAACTGGAGCGAGACCGGTCTTTACTTAGGCAAAGTTGACCCCAATGCGCCAATGCTCTTCATCCGCAGCGATACCAAATGATCGCTCGGAAATGGAGTCCTCTGGGTCACCCTGAAGTGGAAAGCAGCAAGGTTGCGACTTCCATGCAACTTTGTGTTGCAGAGAGCTGAGACCGTCCGCCCGCCCTCCCTCGTCGATACCCGGCCTCTCGGCTCGTCGCAAAGGCCGGCGGATCTCGGTTGATGAGGTCGGCGCGGGTGGTCAGGATCCCCCGGGAGTAGCCGGGATCAGTTCAGCCTGCTGCTGTTGAACAGCGTTGCCGAGCGCGGGAGGCAGAGCCACGCCGACAGCCCTTGCCTGCCGCTCATTCCGGCGCAGGCGCTCCTTTTCCTGCATCATGTAATCCCGCGTCAGCGGCACGGCATCCTGCTTCCGAACGATCTGCAGCTGAAAGACCACGACATCCTGGTGTTCGAACGCGGCCTGGCTCATCGCCAGATAGAACTCCCACATGCGGCAGAAACGATCATCATAGAGCGCAGCCGCCTCCGCCCTCCGGCTCATGAAGCGCTCGCGCCAGGCCTGCAGCGTCTTCGCGTAATGCAGCCTCAGAACCTCGACATCCGCGACGATCAGCCCCGCCTTCTCCACGGCCGGGATGATCTCGGAAAGGGCCGGCAGGTATCCGCCTGGAAAAATGTAACGATTGAGCCAGGGGTTGGGGTGGTTCGGGCCGTCCGAGCAGCCGATGGTGTGGAGCAGCATGACGCCATCTTCACTCAGCAGGCGGCGGCAGCTTTCGAAGAACACCGAGAAGAATTGTGGGCCGATATGCTCGAACATGCCGACTGAGACGATGCGATCGAATTCGCCTTCGACGTCGCGATAGTCCCGCAGCGCGAAGCGAGCCCGGGCTTCGACTCCCGCCTCGCGTGCTCTGCGGTCAGCCACAGCGAGCTGTTCGCGCGAGAGCGTCACGCCAAGGGCCTCGCGCGCACGCGCGGTTTCCGTCAGGTAGAGACACAGGCCACCCCAACCGCAGCCGATGTCGAGGACGCGGTGCTGCGGCTCGATCAGCAGCTTGGCGGCGATATGGCGTTTCTTGGCGAGCTGCGCCGCGCCCAGACTTTGATCCGGCGTCTCGAAATAGGCGCAGGAATATTGCCAGTCCTCGTCGAGGAACAGGCCATAGAGGCGATCGTCGAGATCATAGTGGTGAGCGACATTCTCGCGCGAACGGTTCCGGGTGTTGCGCGTCGTCAGATGGCGCAGCAGGAAACGGCATCGATCGAGCGCGCCCTCCCACCAGCTCGGCGCCTGTCCGCGGGCACCGGCGAGGATCACGGAAAGGAACCCATGGATCGTGCCCTCCTCGACGAGGAGGCGCTCCTCCATGAAGAGCTCGCCGAGTTTCATTTCAGGATCGGCCAGGAAGGCCAAAATCGCGCGGGAATCCGTGAACCGGATTGCGACGGCGTCGCCGCTCCCATCGCCGCAAACGAAGCTTCGACCGTCCGGCAGAGTTACATGCAGGGTGCCGTGCGAGACGAGCTTGGACAGAATGGCGCGGAGCAGATGATACATCAATGACGTCCTGAAGCCCGCAAAGGCGGGCTCCGGATCGCCGCAGGAACCATACCAGAAACCTGTCCGGAGGAGCGCGCCTCTCAAACGCGGCATGAAACGAAGCCAAGATCGAACAAATGTCAGCTTGCTCAGCGGCTTAGGCGTGACCTTGCGACGGGCTTCCGGTTGCCGCAAAGCCCGGAACATTCTGCCGGGAGCGGGACAGGCGGCTCCAAATTTCGGAGGAAGCTCCAGCGTCAGTAGCCTCGCCATGCGCGACGACGCCGTTTGGCTCGTCGAAACCCTCCCGGGCCTGCATTGCCCCGAAAACCGCAGTCCACTTTTCGGGCCGATGACTTGGCCTTCCATGCCCGCATCGGCTGACCCGAAAACCGCAGTCCACTCTTCGGGCCGATGCTTTAGCCCTTCTGCCGAAGCGTGCGCGGCGATTCCCCGAAGCTCGCCTTGAAGTCGCGTGAGAGATGGGCGCTGTCGGCAAAACCTGCGCCCATGGCGATGTCGGTGAGCGAGCGCTTGCTGTTCAGGATCAGCCAGCGCGCATAGTCCAGCCGCAGCTTGCGCTGGAACGCGGCGGGGCTCTGGCCCAGCGACGTGCCGAACAGGCGCTCGAGCTGCCGCGGGCTGACGCCGACATAGCGCGCAACCGCGGCGATCGGCGGGGGATTGTCGAGGCGCTGTTCGATGAATTGCGCGGCCTGCTGGACCCGGACGTCGAGATGCGAGCCGATCTGCGCGTAGAAATGCGGCTGCGGCATCTCTGCCGGCCGCATGTCCTGCAGCATCATGTGCCGCATCGCCTGCTGGGCCTTGTCGCGGCCGCAATGCCGCGCGACGAGATAGAGGCCGAGATCGATCGCGGCCGTCGAGCCGGCGCAGGTGATCAGGTCGCCCTCGTCGATG
The DNA here is from genome assembly GCA_900470095.1 of Hyphomicrobiales bacterium. Lineage (GTDB taxonomy): Bacteria > Pseudomonadota > Alphaproteobacteria > Rhizobiales > Beijerinckiaceae > Allobosea. The sequence goes on along the minus strand of UBZM01000005.1, from coordinate 161,020 downwards.
AAGAGCCGCTCCACCCCTGCCGACACCCTGGGGAAGCGCTGCTTGAAGGCATCCAGCACGTTCCAGTGCACGCAGACCCGGCGCGGACCGACCAGCCCTGCCCTGGCGATCGCAAAGGTGCCGGTGCAGATGCCCAGAAGGCGCGCGCCCGACGCCGCCGCCCGTCTGAGATAGTCGAGCAGGCTCTCGGGCAAGGCGTCGTTGAGATAGTCGTTGCCGCCGCAGACGGCGACATAGTCGAAGCCGGCCGGATCGAGCAGGGCCGCATTCGGCGCGACCGCGACACCGCAGCTCGACCGTCGCGGCTCTCCGTCGAGGCTCATCACGGTCCAGCTCGCATGCAGCTGGCGGCTGCGGCCGCCATGGTCCGCCGCCAGACGCAGCACATCGATCAGGCCGGAGAACGCAGCGAGCGTGAACTGGTCGAGCAGGACGAAGCCGATCCGCAGCCGCGAAACGGGGCTGGGTGCGGATTGCGGCCGCTCGTTTGCAGGCGTCGGGAACTGCGCTGTGTTCATGTCGCGATTATTCAAATTTCCGGCCGGCGAATTCTAGTGCCTTTCGTGCGCCGCGCCCACCATGATCGTAGAAGCGCGAAGACGCTCAGGCAGAGGAGAACGACGATGAATAGACCCGTCCGGCTGGCGACCGCCATGCTCGCGACCACCCTGCTGACCGCGCCGGCGCTGGCCCAGCAACCCGCTTCGATCACCGTCGCCTGGTATGGCGGCAACTGGGGCGACGCCTTCCGCGCCTGCGTCGCCGAACCCTTCACCAAGGCGACTGGCATCGCCGTGAAGGCGGAGATCGGCACCTCGACCGTCACCCTGTCGAAGCTGCAGCAACAGAAGGCGGCTCCCACCATCGACGTCGCCTGGATGGATGGCGGCATCAGCGAGCTGGCGCTCGCCGCGGAGGTGACCGACAACCTCGATGCGGCAGCGATCCCCAATCTCGCCAACACGCTGCCCGAGGCCATCTACAAGAGCGGTTCGACGACCTATGCGGTCGGCACCGGCTATTACTCGCTCGGGCTCACCTACAACACCCAGAAGGTCAAGACCGCTCCGACATCGTGGAACGATCTCTGGAAGCCGGAATTCGAGGACGCGGTCACCATCCCCTCCCCGGCGAATTCGGCGGGCGTGCCCTTCGTCATGTTCCTTTCGAAGATCTGGGGTGGCACTCCCGGCGACCTCGCCCCAACCTTCAAGAAGATCAAAGAGCTGAAGGCCGCCCTGTTCTTCGATTCCTCGGGCGCCGCCACCAATGCCTACCAGAGCGGCGAAGCGATCATCGGCGCGCATTTCAACGTCGGCGCCTGGGACCTTGCCGACAAGGGCCTGCCGATCGGCTTCGTCGTGCCCAAGGAAGGCGCCTGGGCGACCGATGCCCGGCTCCATCTGGTGAAGGGCACGCCGAAGAAGGACGCGGCTGCAAAATTCATCAACCAGGCGCTGACGCCGGAGGCGTCCGGCTGCCTCGCCGAGAAGCTCTATCTCGGCCCGTCCGTGAAGAACGTCGTCGTCAAGCCCGAGACCGCGCGCAAGCTGCCCTGGGGCGAGACCGGCTCGGTCAAGACCCTGCAGGTCTTCGACTGGACGGAGATCAACACGCTGCGCTCGGGCGTCGTCGACGCCTGGAACCGCGAGATCGCGCGCAAGTGAACGACCTGCGCGTGAACGATTGGGCACGAGCACCGCGAGCTGCAGCATGAGCACCCCCATCCTTGCCATCGACGGCCTGTCCAAGCATTTCGGCGGGCACGCGGCCCTGACGGAGATCGACCTCTCCGTCGAGCAGGGCGAGTTCATCGCCCTGCTCGGTCCGTCGGGTTGCGGCAAGACCACGCTGCTGCGCTGCATCGCCGGCTTCCTGACGCCGGAGGCCGGCACGGTCAGGCTCGCCGGCGAGGATGTGACGCGGCTGCCGCCCTATCGCCGCCCGCTCAACACGGTGTTCCAGAACTACGCGCTCTTCCCGCATATGAGCGTCCTGGAGAATGTCGCCTACGGACCGCGCCGGCAGGGCACGCCGAAGGGCGAGGCGACCCGGCGCAGCACCGAGGCGCTCGAGCTCGTCGGCCTCGCCGGCTTCGGCGAGCGCCTGCCGGCCCAGCTCTCCGGCGGCCAGCAGCAGCGCGTGGCGCTGGCGCGCGCCATCGTCAACCGGCCTCAGCTGCTGCTGCTCGACGAGCCGCTGAGCGCGCTCGACCTGAAGCTGCGCAAGAAGGTCCAGGGCGAGCTCAAGCAGATCCAGCACCGGCTCGGCATCGCCTTCCTGTTCGTGACGCATGACCAGGACGAGGCGATGAGCATGGCCGACCGGATCGTGCTGATGAACCGCGGCCGCATCGAGCAGATCGGCCGCGGCCAGGACATCTATGCGCGGCCGGCGAGCCGGTTTGCCGCCGACTTCATCGGCGACGCCAACCTGCTCCAGGTCGAGCGGCGCGGCGACGGCAGCCTGTCCCTGCTGGACGGCGCGATGCTCCGTCCCGCCTGCGACGCTCCGCAGGGCGTGCTGACCGGCGTGCTGCGGCCCGAGGATATCCTCATTGCGCCGGAGCCCGCCGCCGATCGCCTCTCCCTGCCGGCCGTGCTCTCCGAGATCACCCATGTCGGCAGTCATGCCCTCGTCACGCTCGTCGCCGGCAGCACCGTCCTGACGGCCAGGCTCGCGCCATCGGCGCTCTCGGGCCTCGCGCCGGGCCAGCCGGTCTTCGCCACGATCCGCCTCGGCGATCTCAGCCTCGTGCCGGGGGATGCGTGATGAGCGGGAGGCTGCGCACGGTCCTGCTGCTTTGCGCCCTGCCGGCGGCGTTCTTCGTCGCCTTCTTCCTGGCGCCGATGGCGGTCGTCCTGATCGCGAGCCTGACCACACCGGATGGTCACCTGACCTTCGCGCATTACCTGCGCATTCTCGCCGACAGCTATCACTGGGACGTGCTGTGGGTGACGTTCCGGCTCGGCGCGCTGACCACGCTCGTCTCAGTCCTCATCGGCTATCCGCTCGCCTGGTATCTCGTGCGCGTGGTGCGCTGGCGGCCCTGGCGCCGGTTCTGCGTGATCCTGCTCATCGTGCCGCTGTTCACCAGCAATATCGTGCGCTCCTTCGGCTGGATGGTGCTGCTCGGCCGCAACGGCCTCGTCAATGACAGCCTGATCGGGCTTGGCCTGATCGAGCGGCCGATGCGCTTCCTCGGCACCGAGCTCGGCATCCTGATCGGCCTCGTCTACATCCTCCTGCCCTTCATCGTGCTGGCGGTCGGCAACGCGCTCGCCAAGGTCGATCCGGCGCTCGAACACGCCGCCGCCGATCTCGGCGCGACGCCGGCCGGCACCTTCTGGACGATCACCTTCCCCCTCAGCCTGCCCGGGCTGATGTCCGGCGCGGTCATGGTCTTCATGCTGGCGGTCAGCGCCTATGTCACGCCGGCACTGCTCAGCGGCGGGCGGATCACCGTCTTCTCCATGCTGATCTTCCAGCAATACAGCTCGGTCTTCGACTTCAACTATGGCGGTGCGCTCAGCATCACCATGCTGGTGCTGACGCTGGTGCTCGTCACGCTCGCCGGGCGCCTCAGCGAGCCGAGGAGAGCCTGAAATGGTCACCCACCTCGTCAGGATCGTCTCCCTTGCGGCGCTCGCCTATCTCGCCCTGCCGCTCGTCGTGCTCGTCGGCGCCTCGCTGACCACGACCAGCTTCCTCGCCTTCCCGCCGCAGGGGCTGACCCTCGCCTGGTACGGCAAGATGCTGGGCGACCCGTCCTATGTCTCGGCCTTCATGACCAGCACGCTGCTCGCGGTCGCCGCGACCATCGTCGCGGTCGTGCTGGCGGTGCCCGCCGCGATCGCGATCGCCCGCTATCGCTTTCCCGGCCGCCGCCTGCTGTCGGAAATCCTGATGTCGCCGCTGATCCTGCCGCATGTCGTGCTCGGCGCGGCGCTGCTGCAATATGGCAGCGCGATCGGCCTCGTGCGCAGCTTCACGGCCCTGCTCGTCGGACATGTCGTGATCATCATGCCCTTCGTCCTGCGCGCCGTGCTGCCGCAGCTCAGCGACGAGCAGCGCAGCCTGGAGGAGGCGTCGGCCGATCTCGGGGCGAAGCCACTCACGACCTTCTTCCTGGTGACGCTGCCGCAGATCCGCAGCGGGCTCGTCAGCGGCGCGATCTTCGCCTTCATCGCCTCCTTCATCAATGTCGAGCTCAGCATCTTCAACACCACCGCCGAGCTGACCACGATCCCGGTCAAGCTGTTCAACTACGTCCAGTACACGATCGACCCGACGATCGCGGCGGTCTCCGGCCTGACGATCATCGTCGCCGCGATCGTGATCGTGCTGCTCGACCTCACCATCGGCCTCGACGTGCTCTCCGAGCGCCGCTGATCCCGCCCACCCCGTTTAGTCCCAAGGAGCCCGCACATGCGCCAGCAGAATGTCTTCGACGTCGTCTACACCCATACCGAGGGCGAGCCCCTCTGCATCATCCATAGCGGGATTCCCTATCCCGCCGGCTCGAACATCCTGGAGAAGCGCCGCTTCCTCGAGGAGAACTACGACTGGCTGCGTTGCGCGCTGATGCGCGAGCCCCGCGGGCACAAGGACATGTTCGGCGTGTTCCTGACGCCGCCGTCGAGCCCGGACTACGATGCCGGCCTGATCTATATCGACGGCACGCAGTACTCCCATATGTGCGGCCACGGCACGATCGCGGTCGGCATGGCGATGGTCGCGCTCGGGCTCGTCCGGCGCGGCGCCAATGGCCGCACCACGATCCGCTTCGAGACCACCGCCGGCCTGGTGACGGCCGAGGTCGCCAATGACGGGCCGGACGTGCTGTGGACGCGCTTCGAGAACGTGCCGGCCTATGTCGCGGCACAGGACGTGCCCTTCGACCTGCCGGGCATCGGCCAGCTCAAGGCCGACATCGTCTGGGGCGGCAACTATTTCGGCATCATCGACCTGCGCGGCACCTCGCTGCGGATCTCGCCGGAGAACGGCTCGGAGCTCTCCCGCCTCGGCATCATCGCCCGCGAGCAGTTGCGCCAGAAGGTGGCCATCCAGCACCCGGCCTCCAGCCACATCAACAACTTCAACTTCGTGACTTTCTGGCACGAGCCGACGATCGAGGGCGCCTTCTACAAGAACGTCCACGTTTTCTCCGCCGGCCAGCTCGACCGCTCGCCCGGCGGCACCGGCACCAGCGCAATGATGGCGATGTACGAGGCGCGCGGCCTGCTCAAGCTGCAGCAGCCGATCCGCTCGGAAGGGCTGCTCGGATCGGGAACCTTCGAAGGCTGCCTGATCGGCGAGGCGAACCTGAACGGTACGCGCGCCGTGCGCCCGACCGTGAAGGGCACCGCCGGGCTGCTCGGCACCGCACGCTGGACCATCAACCGCGACGATCCCGTCGACGCCGGCTTCCTCGTCGCCTGACCAGCCTGGCGCCGGGACAGCCAGACCAGGCTGTCCCGGCGCACGTGGTTTCATGCTCGCCGGCGCGGCACGTCGCGCCGCCGACGCACGCGCTGAGCCAGCGATAGGCCCCGATGAGCGGGTGGCCGACCTTCATTCACCCCGCCGGCATGCGCTCGAATGTCTGCAGCGCGGCATCGATCCTGTCCCAGGCATGGCCGTGGATGCCATAGGTCACTAGCTGAGGGCTGAACTGACTGGGGTCGTCGAGGCTTGCCGCGTGGACCGCGATCAGCTCCGGCATGGCCTGGAAGGTCAGGTAGACCGGGGTTCCGCAGGTTGGACAGAAGGCGTGGATCTTTTCGTTCCCACTGTCGCCCGCGACCCGCCAGGTCTTCGCTTCGCCCGCGATCGTCACATCGGCGCGCCGGGAGAAGGTCAGATAGGAACTATGCCCGGTGCCACTTCGCTTCTGGCAATCCCGGCACTGGCAGTGGATCTCGACGATGGGCTCGCTCGTCGTCTCGAAGCGGATCGCGCCGCAGGCACATCCGCCGGTCAAGGACCTGGTCATTGTCATTCTCCTGCTGGCAGGCTCGGCCGCCTGCCTTGCCAAGGGATCAGGCGGCTTTCGGCCTGGCGAAGATGTCCAGCCCGTGGCCGGTTTCGAGGAAGGATTTCAGGCTGGAGAGGACGGCCGGCCACCCTTGCTTGACGCCCTTCGCCATGCCGCTTCCGGCTTCGAGCTCATCATGGCTGACGGTCAGCCGGACCATCTCGTTGTACTCCTCGACCTCGAAGGTAACCCGGCTGTGGCTCGCCGGATCGGAGGCCTGCGAGGCATTGGCCCAGGTGATGACGAGGCGTGACGGCGGCGAGATCTCGACGACTTTGCCGACCAGTTCGACAGTCCGCGCGTCATTGGCGCGGATGTGCTGCCAGTCCGATCCGGGTTGCCAGTCGGAGACGTTCTCATGGCCCCAGTAACGCCGCGCGATCTCCGGCTTCGTGATCGCTTCGAAGACCTTTTCCGGGGTCGAGAGAATATAGGTCACATAGACAAAGCTGGTTGTTTCCCTGGTCATTGTTCGTCTCCTTCGAGTTCTTTCTTCAGATCATGGAGCAGGCTGAGCCTGTGACGTTCGAACTTGCGCACCCACCGCTCGTAGACCTCGTGCAGCGGGACCGGATTGATGAAATGCAGCTTCTCCCGGCCACGCCTGACCGTGCTCACCAGATTGGCCTCCTCCAGGATTCCGAGATGCTGCGTGGCGGATTGCCGGGCCATGTCCAGGTTCTCGCAGAGCTGGCCGAGCGTCTGCCCGTTCTTCTCGCAAAGAAGGTCCAGCAGCTTTCTACGCGTCGGGTCACCCAGCGCTTTGAACACGTCGTCAGCGTCCATCGTCCTCACTCAGTTGCGAGGACAAGATAGGCAGGCAAATGCCTGCATGTCAAACGGAGATCGAGCCGCCACACGAAAGTTCAGTACGTCGCCGACGCGTGCCCGGAAGCCCCCCGGGGCGATCATCCGCGATCCTGGGCTTGAAGGGGCAGAACGCCCCATGCGAGCCCCCGCTGGACGCCACCAGCAGCATCGACCATTCTGCCGCGATGCGCTTCACCAAATGGGATTATCTCGCATTCCCGTTTCTCGCCGCTCTCCTGATCGGCGTGACCTATGGTGCATTGCGTCTTGTCGGCTTCTTCGGGCTTGGAATTCTCGGGCTGATCATTGCGTTCATTACCGTGCGGATGGATCTCGAACGCGATGGCGGGAATGGCGGCCATCCCAGCGTGCTGGCCGAACAGATCAAGGCGCGCGATCGCATGTCCCGGGCGGAGAAGTCAGAGTTTCAGGCAGAACAGCAATGGCGTCTGCGCCCGCTCTTCACGGCACAAATCATCGCCACGGGGTTCATCATTCTCGGCTTCGGCTTTCACTTTCTTGTGTGAGGCCGCCCCTCACCTGGGACCTTTCCGAACCGAAGGCGCCTTTGCCAAGCCGGCACCGCGTGCCGCTATGCTCGGCCCCCGCCCGGAGAGAATCACGACCTCCCCTGCTTCGACCGTGGCAGCCGCGTGTCGATCGCGGAGCGGCCCTGCGGCGGCATCCAGGCTGTCCCGCGCGCTTCGGCATGGAACCGGCGCCGTTGGCAACAGCCCCGTCCTTGGGGGGCTTTAGGCCGCTATTTCGGCACGCCATTGATGACGAAGAGAGCACGGATAAATTGATCCGGCGGGAAGCTTCCGAAGCTACGGGCATAGATCTGCTTCACACGATCGGTGCGATAGAGTTCTGCCAGCGTGGCATCGACAAGCAGGCGCAGCTTTTCATCGCCGCGCGGCAGAGCCAGCGCATAGGTCTCGAACGTGAAATACTGATCGGAGAGCTTCATGCCGGAGCGGTTCTCGCTGTTCAGCAAGTGATAGCTGAGGATCCCGCGATCAGCGAAATAAGCGTCGATCTTTCCTGCCGACAGGCTGCGGACACCGTCGGGATGAGCCTGCATCGGAACGATCTCGGCCTCGATCCCGAGTTGCGTCAACGTCGCCTTCAGGACGTCCTCGGTCGTCGTGCCGCGCAGCACGCCGATCTTCTTGCCGCGCAGATCCTCAAGGCGGGAGAGATCATTGGTCCGGTGCAGAACGCCGGCGCCATCGATGAAGGTCGGGAGCGAAAAATCGACGATGGCGCGACGCGACATGGTCATCGAGGTCGGATCGCAGAGAATATCGATCTTGCCATCCCGCAGCGCGTCCAGGCGAGCCGTGGACGAGACCTCGACATAGTCGATCTTGAGTGAAGGGAGACCCTGCGCCTTCTTCACGCCCGCGGCGACCTCGCGGCAGAGATCGACGATATATCCCGACGGTTCGCCGCTGGTCGTACGATAGGAATACGGGGGCGCATCGGCCCGGAAGCCAAGCCGCAATGTGCCGGTCTCGCGAGCCCGTGCCAAGGTGTCCGCCGCCAGGCCTGCCGTTGATGTCGCCATGCAGAGGAACGCGATCAGGAAAATTCGCATAGTCGTCATCCGCCCTTTGGCCACGGCGCGCACAATAGACCAGCGCGATGAATCGAAGAACATCGTTTCCAAGGGTTGAGGCTTGCGACGAATGCGTAGCGCGTTTCGCAGGGTTGCGGGCGGTCTCGTGGCGGTGAACGCTGTTGGCAGTCATGGCTCGATCCCGGCAACCCGACACATAGTCTGCGAACGGTCGGGGCAAATTGCTGGATCATCGGCCAGAAGGCTCACCGCCGCCGGGCCGGAATCGACCGCGCAAGGTAGCCCAGAGCAAACGTCACCATGGCGACCGCGAGCCCGGAGCAGATCAGACCAGCCGGGGTGATCCGCGCCCGTCCCTGCAGGGTGATGTGCTTGCCAACACGCAGGTCGAACTCGGATCTGATTTCCTCAGGATGTGTCGGAGCGTCGTCAGCAACGAGGTGCCCGGCCCTGTCGTTGGTCATCAGGCGCTCCCCGACTGAATGGCAAGGCCCGGATCGTGCCATGAAGGCTCTGACGTCGCCAGCCCGGAGACTGCAGAGCCGGGCCGTCGCCCAGCTGCGCGCGAGGGGGGGCGCCAGGCTCCTCACCCGGGACGATCAAAACGTGGCCATGGCGAAGGCTCTATCGAGCGCTTGACCTCGCCCCAAGGGCTGACCCTAGACATAGGCGCATGAGCGATTCCTATCTTCTTGCCGGGCGTTTCGGCGCCGCCACGCGACTGTCGCCGAAGGCGTTGCGGCTCTATGCCGAACTGGGCCTGCTCGTGCCGACCTATGTCGATCCGCAGACCGGGTACCGTTACTACGCACCCGAGCAGGCACCGCGGGCGCGGCTGATCGCGAGACTGCGACGGCTCGGCCTGCCGGTGGCGCGCGTCGGGCAGTTGGTCGCGCTTGCGCCCGAGGCGCGCGTCATCGAGCTTCAGACATGGCTCGCCGCGCAGAATGAGCTGCTGGCCGAACAGGCCGAGGGCGTGCGGGCGCTTGCCCGGCACGTCGACGGTGGAGAACCCGCCTTGGCCACGGCGGTCCGGCTGCGCGAGATCAAGGCCAGCAAGGTGGTGTCCCGCCAGCGCCATGTTGGCGTCGAGGCCCTCGACGCCTTCATCGCCAGCGCCGAGGCCGATATCCGCGCCCATCTGCGTGGCTCAGGATTGCCGGGCGACGGGCCGATGAGCGTGCATTGCCACAGCCTCGTCAGCCGCGACAGCGAAGGCCTGGTCGAGGTCGCCATCGCCTATGACGGCAGCCTGGAACCTGCCGGGGACCTACGCCTATGGCTGCAGCCGGGGCGGCGCGAGGTCTATCTGCCAGTGCCCAGGGCTTATGAGGATTTCCCGCTCGTCCTGCGCGTCTACGACGCCATCGAGGCCTGGCTCGACGCGCGAAGCGATCTGAGCTGCAGCGACAGCCCCTGCGAGACCTATCCCGGAACCGGCGGCGCGCGCTTCGACGTCGCCTATCCGATCACCCAGAAAGGGAACCCGTCATGACGCATTTTGCCTATACGGGCTCCGGCCCCTATTGCTACGCCAATTCCTTCGCGATGATGTTTCGGGCCGATGCGCCCTCCACCGCGGTGATCGAATTCGCCACCGGCAGCCCGTTCGGCATGCAACTGGTCGGCGGCACGCTGCCATTCTTCGATCCCTATGGCTGGGACCCGGAAAAGGGTTTTGAGGACGCGCTTTCGGCGCTTGGCTGGACATCGACGGTCACGCAGGGCGGCGAAGCCGAGGAAGCCCTCGCCCGCCTCAAGGCGGCGCTTGCTGACGGACCGGTCTGGGTCGGTCCGGTCGAGATGGGGCATCTGCGGCACCAGCCGGGCATGCGTGGACCGATCGAAGCCGACCATTACGTCGTCGTTCTCGAAGCGGATGATGAGCGTGCGCTGATGCATGATCCGCAGGGCTATCCCTATGCCAGCCTGCCGATCGCCGATTTCATGGCCGCCTGGAGCGCCAGCACGCTGATCTATGGTGCGCCCTACACCATGCGCACCGCGTTCAGGCGCGTCGCGGAGGTGAGCGAGGTGGAGACGATCCGTGCGTCCATCCCTTCGGCGATCCGCTGGCTGTCGATGGAAGGCGATCTCGGCATGCCCGCCGGAAGCCTCGGCAATGGCGAAGCTGCCGAAGCCCTGGCGGCAAGGATCGAGGCGCGATGCGACGAGGAGCTGCGCGGCCATATGATCCATTTCGCGGTCAGGGTCGGCGCCCGCCGCGCCGCCGATGCTGCGACGTGCCTGGCGCGCGCTGGCTATGCCGAAGCCGCGCAGATTGCCGACAGGCAGGCGCGCCTGATCGGCGCGATGCAATATCCGCTGGTTATCGGCAAGGACGCTGTTGCGGCGTCGGCCCTTCGTGACCTGGCGCCCACCTACGACTTGCTGCGGACGGCCTTGCAAAACCAAAGCTGAAGGCCTGCCTGGATATGGACCTGCCTGGACGTTTGGACGTTTATCCCAGCCATTTGCAGCTACCCTCAGCGAATCCCGGCGGCGCTGTCACGCACCGGGCACTCGCTCGACCGCGCCCGGAGGACAATACGGAATGGCGAAGGATGATCGCACCAGGTTCATTCCCAGGAGAACGCCGGAATCGGCGGCCATGTCGGCAAGTATCAAACGAGCGATGGCGATCACCGCCACCCTCAACCGCTTGACCTATGACGATGCCGATCAAGTCCGGGCCCTGTTCAGCGATCTCATCGGCAAGAAGGTCGATGACAGTTTCGTTTTGATACCGCCATTCCACACGGAAAACGGGGTCAATATCAGCGTCGGGCGCAATGTCTTCGTCAATCAGAACTGTACCTTCTACGATCTCGGCGGGCTCGATATTGCCGACGACGTGCTGATCGGGCCGAATGTGAGCATCATCACGACCGGTCACCCTATCGAACCATCCCAGCGGCGCGCCGGCGTCGTCGCAAAGCCCGTCGCGATCGGGAGAAATGTCTGGATCGCGGCCGGCGCGACCATCATCGGTGGCGTGACAATCGGAGAGAATTCAGTCGTCGCGGCGGCCTCGGTCGTCACCAGGGACGTTCCGCCGAATACCCTTGTCGGAGGCAATCCGGCGCGGGTCATTCGTTCGATCGCCGACTGAGGAACCGTCCGTAGCGGTTCCCGCTGATGCGGGCGGAGATGCGCCCCTCTCACGACCGTGCAAGGGACGGAGCCGAGGACGCCACCCTGAGGGTGAGGGGCGGTGATACGCTCCGCGGCCCGCGATCCCCAGGCGAATGCCGGGCCGGTTAAGGTTTGCGCGACACGGCCGGTCAATCGGCATTGCGTCAGCGCCATGGGCGGCGCAGAGGAAGCGGCGGGCTGCAGGTCACATGTGTCACCTGGCTCTTGAGAACTCTCCCATGCCCATCGCCCGTCTCTTCCTTGCGGCTTTCGCCGCCGCGCTTCTGTGTGTCGTGCCTGCCAGCGCCAAGAATTTCGCTGTTCCCGACAAGAACCCGGCCATCACGCTGACCGTCCCGAACAACTGGAAGACGCAGGAGATCGAGTTCGGCTATTCCGCGCGCCCGGAGGACGAGGCTATCTTCTTCTCGGTCGAGTTCGCGCATGCCCGCGAGATCGACAAGATGATGGCCACGAACGAAGCCTGGATGAAGGAAAACGAGATCAAGCAGGTGAAGCCGATCCAGGCCGAAGTCCCGATCAACGGGATTTCCTCGACCGTCTTCCAGTTTCGCACCACTGACGCGAACGGCCCGACGACAGTCGATTTCATCCTGATGCCGGCCGGCAGCGGCCGGATGATCATGATCACCGTCTGGGGCAATGACCAAGAACGCGCGACCCATGCCAAGGCGCTCGACGATATCTTCGGCAGCATCAAGTCGATCAACTGAGAAGCCCGCGCGCGTATCGGGCCTTCCGATACGCCTCTCCGCAACGGCCGGAGCGCGAGCACGACGGATCGTGCTGCATGAGGCAAACCCAACGGATCCCGCCTCGCGGCCTCTTGGAGCGCGTGGCGGCAATTGCCGAACAGCGCGACAGGGCGCTACCCTCTCGGACCTGCGCCTGATCCGCGCGGCTTCCAGCATCAGGCGCTCAACTGCCGAGAGAGATCCATGCCTCTCGATCCATCAAACGAGATCATCCCCCTGGGCCGCAGGCTCCGCCGCTTCCGCGTCCTCAGGCAGATCAAGCAGCAAACATTGGCGGCTGATCTCGGTGTCTCGCAGGGGCTGCTGTCACGATGGGAATCGGGCGTCCACGAACCGTCGGCCGAGGCGCGCTCCCGGATCGAAAGATTGCTGGATCGGCATGAAAGCGTCGGGATCGACAGCACACTGCGGCGCCTGGTCGAACATGCCTCGTTTCCGGTCCACCTCGTCTGCGACGATGCGCTTGCGCTCCTGGCCGTCTCCCCGGCGCGGGAGGCGGAGTGGCGCATCGATGTCGCCTCGTTCTACGGCGTTTCCCTGCGACGCTTCGCAACGCGGGAAATCATCGAGACCGAGCGCAGGCTTCAGGAGCTTGGCTGGTTTGAAGGTAGAGGGTCAGGGCGCGTCCGCTTCGTCACCAGCGGCAATGATGATCCCGATATTCCTATCCTTCCCAGCATCGTGGTTTGGGAAAGGATCGCCATTGCCGACGGACGGACGGGTCTCCTCGTCACCAACGAAGCCCTTCCGTAACGGCATTCGTTGCGGCCGGGGCGGCGTCCCCCTAGGCTGAGTGCGTCAGTCGCCCCGGTTTGGAGGCCCGTGCCCATTCATCAACGACCCAGGTCAGGTTGACGACGCGGGTGGCACCCGGGTGTCGCCAATCCGGTCGCTTGGGGTCGTCATGCGGATCATCAGTCTGAACGGATGGGGTGGCGCGTTGCACGAGCAAGTGCAGGCCTATCTGCGCAGCGCGCTACCCGACATCCTGTGCCTGCAGGAAGTCGTGCACACGCCTTCGTCGTCAAAGGATTGGCTGACCTACCGCGACGGCGACCACGTTCTTCCCCAGCGCGCAAACTTCTTCCGTGAGATCAGCGAGGCTCTGCCTGATCATAGGGCGATGTTCCTGCCCGCCGCGCAGGGCCTTCTCTGGGACGACGGCAAACCCGTGCCCTCGCAATGGGGCCTGGCGACATTCGTGCGATCGACCTATCCGATCATCGGGCAGGCGCAAGGCTTCGTGCACAAGGAGTTCTCCTGGGATGGCTATGGAGACCATCCCAGGTCGCGCAACGCGCATGTCGTCCGACTCTTCGATTTCGAACGGGGTTGGCCGATCACCATCGCGCATATGCATGGGCTTCGCGACCCTGCGGGCAAGCTGGACACGCCAGAGCGCATGGAGCAGGCAACGCGCTTCGTGGGGATGATCCAGAACGTCGCGCTACCAGGGGAGCGCCTGGTCGTCTGCGGCGATTTCAATGTCGAACCTGCCAGCCGGACGTTCGACATCCTGGCGGAGATCGGCCTGCGCGACCTCGTCACGGCGACTGGGTGCACCGACACCCGAACCTCGCACTACAAGAAGACGGGTCGCTACGCCGACTATATGCTCGTGCGCAGCACCGTCGATGTGAGCGAATTCACAGTGGTCGAGCATCCCGAGGTCTCGGACCATCGACCGCTTCTTCTCACGCTATAACGCATTGCCCCAAGCTCCCGCCGAATACTGATATTCGCGATTCTGATGCTCTGTGCCGCCCTGCCTTCCAGGATGCGGGACGCTCCTTCACTCCAATCGCGTCAGGCCACTGATAGCGCAGGACCTCCGTTCCAGCCGCACCGAGAATGCGGTGCCCCATGGACCGCGCGTCCGTGGCTGCCCCCTGTCCCCTGCGCCTTCTGCGGTTCGAGCGACTAAGATGACGCGGCCATGTCTTCACACCAAGCATCCCGGGTATTGCCTATGGTTGCCTCAACAGTCGGGACGGCGGTTTCCAGCCCATCACCGCTTCCGCGCTCCACCGTGCATCCGTCAGCTCGCCGATGAGGAAATCAGCCAAGGCGGAGACCTTCGCGGGGCGTGCACGCGCCGTCGGCGTCACGAAGTAAAGCCCGCCCTCGGGCAGCCGCCAATCGGTCAGGATCGGTTCCAGTTGGCGATCGGGAAAATACTGGGTCGCGATGAACTCCGGGAGCTCAGTGATCGCCAGCCCCGCGAGCACCGTCGGCAACAAGGCCTCGGCGCTCGTTCCCCGCAGCGGCCCTGCTGGCGTGATCGACGCTTCCTTGCCGGTTTCCTGATGCGCGAAGCGCCAGACGTCAGGCCTGGATCGGTTGGCATAGCTCAGGCAGCGATGGGTCGCGAGATCGTGCGGGTGCTGCGGCCGGCCGTATTCCGCGATATAGGCCGGCGCTGCGACCACGAACCGCCGGACAGGGGCGATCAGCCGCGCAACGAGCGAGGAATCCTCCAGGACGGCGATGCGCAGCGCGGCGTCGAATCCCTCGCCGATCAGGTCGGCCTGCGCGTCGGTCAGATGCAGATCGACGGCAATCTCGGGATAGCGCCGGAAGAACTCCGGCAGCATGGGGGCGATCCAGCGCGTGCCGAAGGAGAGCGGGGCCGCAAGCTTCACGAGGCCGCGGGGCCGGCTGGAGGTCTCGCGCGCGACATCCTCGGCCTCCTCTGCATCGGAAAGGATCCTCGAGGCGCGCTCGGCGAGTCTGTGGCCATAGTCCGTCAGCGCAAGCCGCCGGGACGTCCTGTTGAACAGGCGCCCTCCAAGACGCTCCTCCAGGCGCGCGACGGCGCGCGAGACGGTGGCCACCGACACGCCCAGGGTCCGTGCGGCCGCAGCGAAGGAGTGCTCCTCGGCCACCTTCGCGAACATGGCCAGGCCCTCGAAATCCGGCAGCTTCGACACCGACAATCCTGCAATGATAGATTTCCATCATTTCTATTTCGAAAGTGTCGTCGGCACAACATCATACGCCCAGCCCGCAACGCGATGCGGAGATCCACGTCAAAGGAGGCTTTCGATGTTCACGACCCGTTATCTTCCCTTTCTTGGCCGGCTGATGATCGGCCTTCCCTTCGCGATGAGCGGCCTGAGCAAGCTCGGGGCTTATGGCGCGACGACCGGAATGATCGGCGCTGCCGGCCTGCCCTTTCCCCCACTGGCTTTTGCCATAGCTGTCGCAGCCGAGCTCGGCGGCGGCCTGCTTCTCATCGCCGGCTACCGCGCCCGCTCCGTGGCCGGCGCCCTCGCCCTGTTCTCGCTGGCAACGGCGCTGTCGTTTCACGCCAATTTCGCCGACCAGAACCAGATGATCCACTTTCTCAAGAACGTGATGATGGCGGGTGGGCTTCTGCAGATCGCGGCCTTCGGCGCCGGTGCGCTCAGCCTCGACAATTGGCGCAGGACCGGCGAATTGCAGGCCGATTCCGCAATCGCCGCCTGACTCATTCGCCGCGGCGTTCCCGTCCAGCTTCGGCGGCTGCGGCCGGCAGGTCCGTCCGCCGATAGCCCGCTTCGGACACGCCGCGCGACGAGCCTTTCCGCCGCAGAGCCGTTGCGGGCCGGGAACGTCCCGGGGCCGCAGGCGACACCGACCGGAGAAAAACCATGTCCCAGACCGTATCGACCTTGCTGCTTCGCAATCTCCACGACGTGTTCGGCGAGATTGACCCGGCGCGCCGACGCGTCGCGATCGACGAGATCTTCCACGAAGACGCCGTGTTCTACGATCCCAATAGCGGGATTCACCGCGGCCGCGACGAGATCGACAGGATCGCGGGCGCGATCAAGGCTACTCACCCCGACTTCCGCTATCAGCCGCTCGCCCAGCCTGAGGTTATTGGCGATGGCGGCCGGGTCCGATGGCTGTCGGGCAGCCCCGGCAAGCCGCCCGCCTATGCAGGAACCGATTTCGCCATCGTTCGGGACGGCAAGATCGCCGCGATCTACCTCTTCTTCGATGAGCTGCCTTGAGCTGGCTGCTGCAGCGCCGATGTCGATCGTATCGCAACTGCCCGACCTCCGGCTGCTTCGCGACATCACATCGCGACCGGCCTGTCGTTTGAGCCGTTCCGAGCCGAGCCTCATCGGCTCTCTCCCGTTCTGCCCTGGATACCGACGCAAGTGCGGCCTGGGCACACGCCCGCAGGCCGCGCCGCGGCACCATGGTCGAGAGCGGACAGTTCAGAGGATGTCTGACGCTGGCGATCACTCGGCGCTCGCACTGCGCACTCGTTTTGGCCCCGCTGTCGGAATGCTCGTCGGGTCGCCCAAAACCGGACGGTGTCAGAGTGCAGCAACAGTGACGTCTTCAACATGATCGCCCCGTTGCCGGCTTCGATCCTTGGCGCACAAATTCCATTCTGCGATGGTGCGAGAATCGCGGACAAGACTGTCGCCTTCAGCAGACGTTTCGCGACAGGAACTCAGATCAGGCCATGACGACGGCAAGCCGCCCGGACCTCAGCGACATCCATCAGGGCGATTGGGTCGACCGCCGATTGCCGCTCGCATGGCGACCCTATACGCGGCTGGCGCGGCTTGATCGCCCCGTGGGCATATGGCTCACGCTGTTCCCCTGCTGGGCCGCCCTGATCCAGGCCTCCCATGGCGTTCCCGACCTTGGGCTCCTGGCCATCTTCTCTCTCGGTGCGTTGCTGATGCGAAGCGCCGGCTCCACGGTCAACGATATCGCCGATCGGAACTTTGACGGCCATGTCGAGCGAACCCGCTTCAGGCCGTTGGCAAGCGGGCAGATCGGCACGCGACAAGCCTTTGTCTTTCTGGGCGTGCAGCTAGCGCTGGCGGCTGCGCTGCTGCTTGTCCTCGCCCCATACACAGCCCTTGTCGCGGTATGCGTTCTCCCGCTCGTGTTCATCTACCCGCTTTGCAAGCGCTTCACCCATTGGCCGCAGGCCGTCCTGGGCGCGGCCTTCAATTGGGGGATACTCATGGCATGGGCCGAGGTCGCAGGGCATATCCCGCCCGGCGCGGTGCTGATGTGGGCCGGGGCCATCGCCTGGCAGATCGGCTACGATACCGTCTATGCCTATGTCGACGTGAAGGACGATAGCCGCCTCGGCCTGAAATCGACGGCGATCCTGTTCGGCCGGCACGGCAAGGCCTGGGTTGGGCTGTTCTATGCGCTGACGCTTGCAGCATGGTCGCTTGGTGGCTGGCTGCTCGGCATGTCGCCGCTCTATGCCATCGGAATGCTGGTGATCGCCGCGCACCTGGCCTGGCAGACCTCGCGGATAGACCTTGCCCGCCCGGACGTGAATTTCGGTCTGTTCCTGGCGAATATCCTGACCGGGGCGCTGCTGGCAGGCGCGGCCTTCCTGGGGACGATGTGAAACGCCGGCGCAGTCTGTCGCGAAACTTGTTCGCACAAGTCCGAATTTCCCGACTGGCGTGTGCGACAAACTGAAAGACGGCCTACCCACCCATCCCAGCCGCCGAGCTCGCCGTACGAGCACCCGTCAACCGTGCGTCAAGGGGGCATGCAGCTCCTGCCTCCGACCCGAGAATCGCCGGGTCCATGAGAACATGTTGCCCTCCCTACCGAGGCGAGCCCTATTCGCTCTGAGGCCTCGCGCCCTGGATGCCGAGGCAATTGCCGCCTGGGCACACGCCCGGGGCGGGCAGCGGGGAAGGAGCAATAAAGGGCTCCGTCCCGGACGGGCTGGTTTGCACCCTGACAATCTTCCTCCTGCTGATGCCGACCCCGTCAGTTGGTTTTCCGGAGCGAACGACCTGGCTGAAGGTGACGGTCAGGGAATTGCCGGTCACGCTGCTGCTTTCGCCACCCGCCGAAAATTCAATCGGCGCCAAGCCTATGGAGATCGAGCCTGAACGGCCTTCACTACCCGTAGCGCCAGCTTGTACGTGTTGGGATCGGCATCGGGTTTCCCGGGAACGAAATTCCTGAAGCAGGCTCCCTTGGAATGCGCGCTGACGATCGAGGCGTCGCGAAGGTTCAGGAGAACGGCGGCGATCGGCGCGTCCTTCCCAAGTTCGACATCCGCCTCGGTCAGCACCCGCTCGTTCACGGGATAGAGCCGATATTTCAGCTCCTGCGAATTGTCCCGAGTCAGGGCGGCAGAGAACCTGCCGCCGACCGTTGCAAGCTGGATCGGAGCGGAGCCCTGGACGATGAGCGAATTGCTTTGCGTGAGCTGCGTTGTCAGGCCGAGCGTAACACTTGTGACTTCGTAGTTGATGCTGCCGTTTCCGCACACGAAGCGCTGCTTCTCGAATTGCCTGGCAAGGTCCCGGTCGCTCGGGACCCCGGGGGCCAGCCTCTGCGCTGCAAACTGGTAGACCCCGATCTGCCGTTTGGCCTCGATGAGCACCAGGCCGATTTCCTCGGCGGAGATGGGCTCAACGCGGCTGGGCGCGAGTGCGCACCCGCTGAGGCCCATCGCGCCGGCTATGGCGAGAGCGGCGACCGGGAACCGCTGAGACATGTTTCCTGCTCGCTGGTCGGAGTTTCGGGGCGCATCGGCGGTCAGTGCTTGCTTCGATAGCGGAGCACGCCGGCTGCGTCCGGCTCGAGGAGATACACATCCCATTGGCCGGTGACGCGCGTGGGACGCTCCACCTTTTGCGCCATGACGATCCGCCGGCCATCGGAACGAAGGTTGATCGCTCCATAGACGGCCACGCTCCGCTCGATCTTCTCATAGAGCTTGTCGAGCGCCTTCTTGGCGCGCTTCCTTTCCGCATCCGTCTTCGCGGCGTTCAAGGCGGCATGCGCCGCGTCGAGCTGTTTGCGAAACACATAGGGCTGCTTGATCAATTCCTTGGCCGAGCGCGCAAGCTCGGTCGAGAACACCAGGGGCCGGGATCCTCGCCCCCAGCGCCCCACGGCTCCCAACGCATCGGCGCGCGGATGGGCATGCGGTTCGTCGTCGCCGCTGGAAATCACCGTCACCAAGGGATCGACCGCCTGAAGGAACAGGTCTGAGAAATCGGCGCTACCGTGGTGGCATGCCTTGGCGACATCCGACCGGAAGACCTTTCGAGCACCTTCGATGACCGCCGATCGGTCGGCCTCCGCCGGAGGCATCGCGTAACCTGTGTAGTGGCTCAGCAGGCGATGCTCTGCCGGGATGTTGAGGTCCCCACCAAGCAGGATCGCGACATTGCCATGAACGATTCTCAGCACCACGGAATGACCGTTCTTGGTCTTGCCTGCACTGCCGAACCAGGGAAGGCGCGGTGAAGGCGTGGACTGATCAAGAACCGGCGCCAGGACTTCGATCGCAATGCTAGAGGGATTGTCTCCGGGGGCGAAGCCAGGAAGGTGGCGATCACTCTGTGAAACGGCTGCAGCGTTGTTCAGGCGACCGGACATCAGCACGTCGTGCAGCATATTGGGATACTGCCCTTTGCCACGCCGCATCGGATCCGCCAGCAGGGCGGCGAGCGCGCCCCGGGTCTGCACGACATCGGTCACGTAGCCGTCCACACGAGGGCCGAGCGGGTCATCGCCCGCCCGCTCCACGAGACCGTTGTGGTACAGCGCATTAAAGTGGATGTTGGGATCGGCGAAGATCGCGCTGAAGCCCTTGTAGTGGTCCTGATCGGGATGGCTGACGACCGCGGCCGAGAAGGTGACAGGTTTCTCGAACTTGCCGTAACGCCAGCGCAGGAAGCGATACAGATTGTCGGCTTCACCTGCGTCCACCAGGAGGTGCTTGTCATCCGGTGTGATGACAAGGGCGCCGTCGCCCTGACCAATGTCGACGAAGACGATCTCCAGCAGGCGCTCGCTGGAGAGATCGTTCCGCCTCATCCAGCCGGTTTCCCCGCGGGACGAGACCGGTACCCAGCCGCCGATCTCCGGCCCTTTGAGGCGGACGAAATCGCCCCACAGGAGCTGTTTCTTCTGCTTGCCCTCAACGCTGTCGTGAATGAAACCTGTCGGACACGCCGACACGAACAATGTCTCTTCCATGCCAGCCCCCACCCGCCAGAGCGAGAGACTGCCCTAAGGTCAGCATTTTGGCGAGGGGATATCGCCGGATAGTCGCATCATCATTTTCGGCACCCCACCGCACGAGCAGACGCGTCGGCCTCATCGACTGCGGGCCTTCGGGGCCAGGGAATTGACGCCCCCGGCCCCAGACCGTCGGCTGCCCTCTATTTCTTGAGGGCTGGGCAGGCGCCGTCGGCGAGCGAGCGGAAAGCCTGGTCTCCGGGGATGGTCGCAATGAGGTTGTAGAAGTCCCAGTCGCCCTTCGACTCCTGCGGCTTCTTGACTTGGAAGACGTAGAAGTCATGGACCATGCGTCCGTCCTCGCGCAGCTTCGCGTTGCGCACCACATCGTCCTCGATCGGGATCTCGCGCATCTTGGCGATGACCGTCCCGGCGTCGTCCGATTTTGCGGCTGCGACCGCCTTGAGATAGTGCCGGACCGCCGAATAGATGCCGGCATGGATGGCCGAGGGAACGGTGCCGTTCTTCGCCTTGAAGCGCTCGGAGAAGGCGCGCGTCCGATCGTCCAGGTTCCAGTAGAACCCCTCGGTCAGCACGGTGCCCTGCGCGCCCGGGAGGCCGACGCCCTTCACATCCATCACGGTCATGAAGAAGGCGACCAGTTTCTGGGCGCCCTGCCCGACGCCGAAATCACGCGCCGTCTTGATGCCGGCGATCGTATCGCCGCCGGCATTGGCCAGCGCGATGATATCGGCGCCCGACCCTTGCGCGGTCAGCAACTGCGACGACAGCTCGGTTGCGGGAAAGGCATGCCGGACCGAACCGAGATAGCTCCCGCCCTTGGCCGTCACCAAGGTCTTGGTATCGGCTTCGAGCTGGTGTCCCAGCGCGTAATTCGCGGTCACGAGGTACCATTTCGAGCCCGGCTTCGTCAGCGCATTCGCGACCCCGGAGACCTGGACATAGGTGTCCCACATCCATTGCACGATGTGATCGGGCTGGCAGGCATCGCCCGTCAGCCGCGCGGTGCCGCCCGGAAACAGGCCGACCCGGTTCTTCTCCTTCAGCAGCGGAGGCAAGGCGAGCTGGAGCGAGGCGTTGGACATGTCGGCGAGGACATCGACCTTCTGCTGGTCGATCCATTCGCGCGCGATCACGGAGGCGACATCGGCCTTGTTCTGATGATCGGCCGAGACGGTTTCGATTGTCATGCCGGCGCATTCGGCCGCAAGGCAATCCTCGATCGCCATCCGGGTCGCCAGCACCGATCCCTTGCCGGTGATGTCGGAATAGACGCCGGACATGTCGGTGAGGACGCCGATCTTGACCACTCCGTCGGAGACCTCTGCCTTGGCCGCGAGACCCGGCCAGCCGAGCGCCAGCGCGACCGTCGCTGCTACGAACTTGATCCGCATTCCCAATCCTCCCATTCCGTCGACCGTCAGGCGGGTCGATCGTTTCCGTTCCAATGAGCCATCGGCAATCCGGCAACAGGCGACCGGAAGGCCGGGATGCGCGTGCCCCGGAGGCTGCCGATATAGGCCGTGCGCAGATCAGGGCCGCCGAAGGTGATGCTGGCGAACCAGGGGGCGATGCTGCCGCCACAGGCGAGCATCAGCTCGGGCGTCGCCTCGTCGCGGGCGAACGCGGCCATGAGCGCCCTGCCAGGCTCGCTGCCGCGGTCATCGTCGAGCAGGATGCGCAGATCGCCGTCGGGCGTGATCGCGAAGAGGCGGTCGGTCATGACATGTGTGCCCCAGAGATTGCCATGGGCGTCGAAGGCGATGCCGTCGATGAAGGCACCGTGATCGCTGGGGCCGAATGTCTCGCGCTGCGAGAGGCTGCCATCCCGGCCGACGCGCAGCCGCGTCACGCGGCGGCCGCAGGTCTCGACGACATAGAGCCACTCCTCGGCGGCATCGAGCCTGATCTCGTTGGTGAAATGGAAACCGTCGGCGACGACACGCAGGCGCCCGCCATCATAGAGTGCGACATAGCCGTCCCGGATCGCGGAGCTCATCGCCTTCATCCAGTTCTTCGTCCGGGTCGAGATCGTTAGCCAGATCCGATCCCGGCTGTCGCGCAGCACGAAATTGACCTTGCCGATCGGCTCGCCATCGATGTTGTCGATGAGGACGCGCGTCTCGCCGTCCCGGGTCATGATCTCGAGCCGGTCTGTCCCGAAATTCGAGATCAGGATGTCGCCATTGCGGGCGAAGGCGAGCCCGTTCGGCAAGGTGCCGGCAACGAAGCGGTCCGCGTCGTTTCCGGCCTCGGCAAAGCCGCGGCTCGCCTGCTGCACGATCAGTTGCTGGCGTCCGTCCGGGGCGATGCGCACGACCCCGCCGCGCGCATCGGCCGACCAGAGCGTGCCGTCGCGCTCGGCCAGGATGCATTCAGGGCGCTGCAGGCCCTCGCCGACATGGACGATCGCCGCGGGATCGACCGTGAAACCGTCGATCGGATTGGGTTTTCCGGCCATGGCGCGCCTCAGAAGTTCACCTGGTCGCCGCCCTTCAACCCGAGCGTGGCGCGTGCTTCGGCCGGCGTCGCGATCTCCATTCCGAGTTCCTCGACGATGCGCCGGATCTTGGCGACCTGTTCGGCATTGCTGCGGGCGAGCTGCCCGCGGCCGATGAACAGACTGTCCTCGAGGCCGACCCGGACATTGCCGCCCATCATCGCGGCCTGCGTGCAGAACGGCATCTGGTGCCGGCCGGCGGCCAGGACGGACCACTGATAGTCCTTGCCGAAGAGCTTGTCGGCCGTGCGCTTCATGAACATCAGATTGTCCATGTCGGCACCGATGCCGCCGAGAATCCCGAAGATCAGCTGCAGGAAGACCGGAGGCTTGAACCAGCCCTGATCGAGGCAATGGGCGAGGTTGTAGAGATGGCCCACATCATAGCATTCGTGCTCGAACTTGGTGCCGTGCCCCTCGCCGAGCAGCTTATAGATCCGCTCGATATCGGCGAATGTGTTACGGAAGATGAAATCCTTGGTGCCGGAGAGATAGGGCTCTTCCCAGCCATGCTTCCAGTTGCTGTAGCGCTTGGCGAGCGGATGCAGCGCGAAGTTCATCGAGCCCATGTTGAGCGAGCACATCTCGGGCGCGGCCTGAAGCGGCGCGGCAAGGCGCTCCTCGACTGTCATGTTGAGACCGCCGCCCGTGGTGATGTTGATCACCGCATCGGTCGCCTGCTTGATCCGCGGCAGGAACTCCATGAACACGGCCGGATTGGGCGTCGGCCGCCCATCCCTGGGATCGCGTGCGTGCAGATGCAGGATGGCGGCGCCGGCTTCCGCCGCCTCGATCGCCTGCTGGGCGATTTCGCCCGGCGTGATCGGCAGGTACTCTGACATGGTCGGCGTATGAATGCCGCCCGTGACCGCACAGGTGATGATGACCTTGCCCATATGCCCCTCCCCGGGATCGGCGCCGTCTTGTTGCGACCTGCGCCTGCGATGTCAGTCGTTCAGAATGGCGACGGCCCGGGTCCAGCCGGCCGAGCCGCCCTTCACCTTCACCGGCAGGCAGGAGATGGTGAATCCCGTCGGCGGCAGCGCTTCCAGATTGTGCAGTTTCTCGATCTGGCAGTAGCCCGCCTCCCGGCCGGCCTTGTGGCCTTCCCAGATCAGCGAGGCGTCTCCGGTCTCGGCGAAGCGGCGCGCGGTATGGCTGAACGGGGCATCCCAGCTCCAGCCATCGGTGCCGACGACGCGGATGCCTTGCCGGACGAGATGCAGCGTCGCAGCCCGCCCAAAACCGCAGCCGGAATGGATATAATCGGCCTCGCCGTAGCGCTGCCCCGCACGCGTATTCGCGACGACGATCTCGAAGGGCTGCAGGTGATGGCCGATGCGCCGGAGTTCGGCGTCGATCTCGTCCGGTGTCACGACATGCCCGTCCGGCATATCGCGGAAATCGAGCTTCACGCCCGGCCTGATGAACCAGTCGAGCGGCAATTCATCGATCGTCGCGGCCCGGGCGCCGCCATCCATCGTGGGATGATAATGCCAGGGGGCATCGACATGGGTGCCGTTATGGGTCGAGATACTGACCTGCTCGACCGCCCAGCCCTGGCCGTCCGGAAGCTGCTCGGGACGCAGGCCCGGAAAGGCGGCGGCGATTTCCGTCGCCGTCTCGCCGTGATGGCGGTAGTCGATCCTCACCTTCTGGAAGGGCGGATCGGCAGGTACGTCGTTTTCCAGGGGAATGGACAGATCGATCAGGGTCATCGCCGCCAGCCACATGCCGGGCTTGCCGGCGTCGGGAATGGGATAGGATATCTTGGACGATCGTACAAGATCATCGACGAGGGGGGCTGATGGAGCAGGCGGCATGACCGGAGCGGTCGAGGAAAAACGTTCTCGCAAGGCCGAGGCGGCGCTGGACAGGCGGCTCGCGATTCTCAGGTCGGCCGAGGC
Source organism: Hyphomicrobiales bacterium (assembly GCA_900470095.1). Classification (GTDB taxonomy): domain Bacteria; phylum Pseudomonadota; class Alphaproteobacteria; order Rhizobiales; family Beijerinckiaceae; genus Allobosea. The sequence goes on along the minus strand of UBZM01000005.1, from coordinate 136,287 downwards.
CCTGTTCGCCGAACGCGGCTATTCCGGCGTTTCGGTCCGCGACATCGCGGGCGCGGCCAAGGTGCCGCTTGCCCTTGTCGGCTATCACTTTGGGCGCAAGGAGGACCTGTTCTCCGCGGTATTCGCGCATCGCAGCGGCTACGTCACCGAGCGCATCGACAGGATTGCCGCGGTGGATATCTCAGGCGCCAATCCCCATGCGATCGAGGATCTGGTCCGGGCCTGGGCGGAGCCGGTCATTCGCCTGCGGGAAGCGGGCGCAGACGCCTTCTCGCTGCTGGTCGCCCGCACCGCCTGGGACCCAGGGCCGGAGGCGAGCGCGATCATCGAACGCGTCTATGACGGTCTCGCCCATAGCCTGATCGATGCGATGATGCAGGCCCTGCCCGGCCGCTCACGCGAGACGATGGTCTGGGGCTATGAATATGCGCTCGGCGCGCTCCTGATGCATGTCGCCGACCGCCGGGTCGAACGGCTCTCGGGCGGCCGGGCGCAGTCCGGCGATCCGCGCATGTGCGATTTCTTCGTGCAGATGATCTCTGCATTGTTCCGCGCGCTTCCGGCTGCGGGTGACGAAACCGTCTTGCGCGATGGCGAGGCGCCATCGGTGCCACGGGCGTGACCGGGGGGAGCCGCCATGCCGAACAGATCCAGCCCCCAGGACCGAATGCTACGCATTCGCGAAGCATTGGAGGCGTCCTGGGACGGGCAAACCTCGTACAAGGCAGTTGTGAAGCCCGGCAATCCCGCCCTGGGTCAGTGCTACCCAACCGCACGGGTCGTACAACACTATTACCCGGAAACGGAAATCATCATGGGAACGGTCTGGACGGGCGAAAGTGAAGAAACCCACTTCTGGAACGGCCTGCCCATCGGCGAGGACTGGTATCACATTGACCTCAGTTGGCAGCAATTCCCTCCCGGATCGATGATCAGGGAGTTCGTGGTGCTTGACCGCCAGCACCTCGGCGACAGCGAGCCCACGCTCCAGCGCTGCGCACTGTTGCTGAACCGGGTCGAGGACTATCTCCGAAAGCACTCCCCTTCCTCGTCGCATGGCGCAGATGCAGGGGAAATCTGCGGGTGAACCGGTCGGCCGCGTCGGGTCTTCAGCAGCCGTGGTCAGAGCGCGCCCTGATGCTTTCGCCAGCGCATGCGCGCGGCGTCCCTTGCTGCGCAGGGGTCGGACCGGATGCGAGATCCGGCCCGGCGAGCTGATTGCCAGATGGTCTGCTACTGCTTGAAGCCGATCAGCACGCCATCGGCGCCGAGGGAGAGTTGAAGCCCTTGCCGTTGCGTGGCCAGGCGCAAGGTCACGCCCTTGTCGTTGCGCAGATAGACATTGCCGCCGCCCTGCCTGCCAACGGCCCAGCCTTCCTTCAACTGGACATAAGCTCCGCCGAAGTCCGACACCTTGCGCAGCCCGTAGACGGTTCCGGTTGCGACGGAACGAGATGCGCCGATCGAGCCGAGGCCGAGGCCGCCGACCGAGATCGGATAGGAGCGGCCCTGGAAGCGCAAGGTGCCGCCGCCCGCTTCGCCAGAGGCAATAAAACCAGCGGAAACCTGCTCGATGCGAACAGTACCGGTCGAAGGCCCAAGCGAGCGCGACTGCGCCAAGGCTGGTGATGCCAGCATCACAAGGGCCGCGAAAGAAACGGCTGTCTGCCTCATCGTCATCATCGTCTACTCCTCGCGCTCGTTTGGTGGCGCAGAGGCTCAACGCGCGACGGGCCATTTCGATCCCGATGCAGCGATAAGTTGTGCCGGAGCGCCTCGCGATCGCCAAGGCGGCTCCGGAGCATGCTTCGTTCGGGCGGCTTCTCGCGGGCGATCCGAGCTCTGCTGCCAGCTGAGGCCCTTGCCGGAGATGGTGGACACCCGGCACATGGCTGATAGCCTGATCACTGGCCGGTGAGACGCAAGCCCATGTCGACGCTAAGCAATCAAATCCAACGGGTGCTGGACGCGAAGGCCGAGGCGCTTGTTTCCAGAAATGCCGAAGCTCTTGCGAGTTTGATCCACGGCGACTTCACCTATGTGAATGCGGGAGGAAGGATTTTCGACAAATCGAGCTATATCGAGACGTATAGCCTGTCCGGATCTCTGCTTTTCCTTGAGCAACGGTTTTCCGACCTGGCCGTCAAAGCGCTCGGCGAGTGTGCGGTGGCCACCATGTCGATCGCCGACACATTTCTGATCGATGGGCAGCGTGTTGGCGGACGCTTCAAATCGCTCTGCGTTTTCTGCTTGTCGTCAGGGGGATGGCAGTGGGCAGCAGGCCAGACGATGAAGCACCCTGCCGAATAGGTCCGCACCGGAGTCGGAGGCTGAAACTGCCGCGCTATGCATTCTGCGCAGCGGGCCGAACGCGCCCTCGCCCTTTGACACCGGAGTGCAGCGGCCTCCACCCTGAAGCGGCTAAGAGCTTTCCACTTCGGCCATTTGGTGAGGCGCAATGACTGACGAAATACCCACCCGGCACTGGCGGACCAGACTCGTACACCCCAGGGTCGCGCCATCGCAGGGCTTTCGCGCCCTCGTGCCTGCGATTCATCGCGGCTCGACAGTGCTGTTCGATCGCGTGGCCGAGGCGCGCGACGACTGGCGTGGCGAAGGCTACACCTACGGCCTCTATGGCACGCCCACGACCCGCGAACTCGCTCTGCGCATCGCCGATCTCGAAGGCGCACGCGCGAGCTTCGTCGTGCCGGGCGGCCAGGCCGCCATCGCGCTGATCTATCTCGCCTTCTGCCGCGCGGGTGATCATGTCCTCCTGCCCGAGACCGCCTATGGTCCCAACCGCGAACTCGCCGACGAGCTGCTGGCCGGGCTCGGCGTCGAGGTCGAAGCCTATGACCCGCTGATCGGCTCCGGCATCTCTGCGCTGATCCGGCGAAACACGCGGCTGATCTGGTGCGAGAGCCCCGGCACGATCACGATGGAAGTACAGGACGTGCCGGCCCTCGTTGCCGCGGCGCATGCAGCGGGCGTGCCCGTCGCGCTCGACAACACCTATGCGGCGGGCGTGCTGTTCGATGCCTTCGGGCATGGGGTGGATGTCAGCATGCAGGCGCTGACGAAATATGTCGGCGGCCATAGCGACATCCTGCTCGGCACCGTCTCGGTCGGGACGGAGGAGGCCCGGGAGCGGATCGGCGCGACGCACCGCCTGCTCGGCATGGCGGTGTCGCCGGACGATTGCGCGCTTGCCCTGCGCGGGCTGGAGACGCTGGCTGTTCGCCTCGACCGCCTGGCGGCGACGACCCTGGAGATCGCGCATTGGCTCAAGGCGCGCCCCGAGGTCGAATATGTGCTCCACCCGGCCCTGCCGGACTGTCCGGGGCACGCGATCTGGCGGCGCGACTTCACGGGATCGGCAAGCGTATTTTCGGTGGTGTTCCAGCCAGGCTGGGAGAGCGACCGCGTCACGGGTTTCGTCGAAGCGCTGCAGCTGTTCCGGCTCGGATTCAGCTGGGGCGGCACGCGCAGCCTGGCGATGGCCTATCCGCCGCTGCCACGGACGCAGCGCGGCTATGATGGCCGGATCGTCCGGCTGAATGTCGGCCTGGAGGAGCCAGCCGACCTCATCGCCGACCTGGAGCAGGCCCTGAACCAAGTCGCGTAGCGTGACGTGAGCTTGCCTCCTGGACACGCCCCCCGGCCGATGGGGCAGGCGCCGGCTCCTCAGATTTTTGGGGGAAGGTCGCCGCGGTCGAAGACCGGCACCGATTCCGTTCCGCCGGCGAGCGAGCCGCCCGTCGGGACATCTTCGGCAGCCTGGCGAACCGCCTCTTCGGATTCCGTCAGACCATCCGCCGTGTCGTTGGCATCGCTGCCTTCGTCATGAATATTGGTGCGGTCGCTGACGCGGCGGCCCGTCGTGACCGGATCGGCCTCGGTCGGGCTCTCGGTCGGGGCGAGCAGCGCGCGCTCGTCCTCGAGCAGCGCAGGGTTTTCGCGGGGCTTTTGCATGGTTTCCTCCTGTGGATGAGGAAGCCTCCGGAGGCCGATTTGTTCCGGGATCGGCCTCGCGCATGGAACTCCGGCAGAAGGGGAACGAGTTCTCCGGATAGGATCGGCTCGACCTCAGGATAGCTGATGCAGTCAGGTGCCGAGAGGGATCGCCAGGCACCCTCGTGTCCCGCAGGATTGCAAATCGGCCGGGTTGGCGCAGACTACCCGGACAATTTCGCCGACACGGACAGCGATCAGATTGCGGTCGGCGAGATATCCTATCCGAGGCGTGACCTCGATGTGCTCTCCGAGAAGACTGACCATCCGATCCTGCAGGCTGAGCTGAACGTCGACCTCGTTCGACCTGGGCGAGACCATCACCATCCCCTCACTGCGGAACCAGGCGGACTGGGATCGGTTCGAGGCTGCGCACCACGCGTTGGCAGGCAGGATTCCCAACGCGCTCGCTGCCCCTCGCTACAACCTGCGCCGGCACCAGCATCTCAGCGCCTGCCCCCACAGACACAAGGGAGAGAGTCATGAGCAGCTCCAGCACCAGCGAAATTATCGACCATGATCGCCGCCTCCTCCTGGGGATGGTCGTGATGGGGGTCGTGGCGAGTGCAGCGAACCTTCTTCCGTCGCGTTTGGCGGCCGCTCCGGCCGGCGACGCCATTCGCCCCTTCCGGGTCGATGTGCCGGAGGCGCAACTGGTGGATCTCCGCCAGCGCATCGCCGCCACGCGCTGGCCGGACCAGGAAACGGTGAGCGACCGGTCGCAGGGCAATCAGCTCGGCACGCTCCGGGACCTCGCTCGCCACTGGAGCACGGCTTACGATTGGCGGAAGGTGGAGGCGCGCCTGAACGCCCTGCCGATGTTCGTGACCGAGATCGATGGCGTCGACATCCACTTCATCCATGTCCGTTCAAGACATGAAGACGCCCTGCCGCTGATCGTGACGCATGGCTGGCCGGGATCGATCATCGAGCAACTCAAGATCATCGATCCGCTCACCAACCCGACGGCGCATGGCGGGAGCGCCTCGGACGCCTTCCATCTCGTGATTCCGTCGATGCCCGGCTATGGCTTCTCCGGCAAGCCCAGGGACAGGGGCTGGAATCCCGATCGCATCGGACGCGCCTGGGCCGAGTTGATGCGGCGGCTCGAATACAGCCGCTACGTCGCGCAGGGCGGCGACTGGGGCTCGCCCGTATCCAGCGCGATGGCGCGCCAGCGCGTAGCAGGATTGCTGGGCATCCACATCAACCTGCCGGCGGCGGTGCCGTCCGAGGTAGCCGCGTCGCTGGCCAGCGGTGGGCCTGCGCCGACGGGCCTCTCTGACAAGGAGCGCGCGGCGTACGACTCGCTCGACATGTTCTACAAGAAATACAGGGCCTACGGCGCGATCATGGGCACGCGGCCGCAAACGCTCGGCTACGCCCTGGCCGATTCCCCGGTCGGGCTTGCCGCCTGGATATTCGACTACAACAACGGCGAGCCCGAGCGTCGGCTCGACAGGGACGACGTGCTGGACAACGTCACGCTGTACTGGCTGACGAACTCAGCGACCTCGGCCGCACGCCTGTACTGGGAGACCGCTGGCCAAAGCGTCGTTCTTTCGGCCGCGCAAATGACCCAGGAGATTTCACTCCCGGTCGCGATCTCGGTGTTTCCCGACGAGGTCTATCGGGCCCCGGAGAGCTGGGCGCGGCGCGCGTACCGCAATCTCGTCTCCTTCCGCGAGCTCGACAAGGGCGGGCATTTCGCTGCCTGGGAGCAACCCGAACTCCTGGTGGCCGAGCTTCGCTCTGCCTTCAGGCCGCTACGCCCGACACGCTGATCACCCACTCGGCGTTCGCGCGTTACTACTCGCAGTTCACGCGTGATCAGGACTCTTTCGAGGCGCGACTGGCACAGCTCAAGACCAGGGTGAAGGTGGTTTGGGGTGAGAAGGACCTCTATATCAGGAAGACGTGGGCCTTGAGTTCGCCGAAAAGGTCGGCGCTGAACTCACGGTTCTTCCCGGCATCGGGCACTACCCTCATCTCCAGAGCCCGAAGCAGACGATCGATGAGGTTCGTGGCTCCTTGCGGTGAGCGCGAGACCCCGGCGCAGCAACGCTTTCGGCTAGAGGGATTGGATTGCGCCCGTCCAAAAATCCAAGGAGAGTGACGGTAAGGAGCCTCTCGATTGCAACCCGACCGCGCCCACGCAGCAAAGGCGAACCGAAATCGCCCGCCCACGGCGCCGCTCTCCTCGGGTTCTCCCGATGGGTCACGAAGGAATGGCGACGGTGCGATGCCATCGACGCGCCCTCTTTGTGCGTCACCCATGTCGATGACTGGGCAAATGAGACATCTGCGCGTTTCGCACGCGATCGGCTGAAGAAGGAGAAGAGCAATGACTGGTGCAACTGAACGGGCCGTGCTGGCCGGCGGCTGCTTTTGGGGCATGCAGGATCTGATCCGGCGTCGCCCGGGCGTCCTCTCCACACGGGTCGGCTATTCCGGCGGCGACGTGCCGAATGCAACCTACCGCAATCATGGCACGCATGCCGAGGCGATCGAGATCATCTTCGCCCCGGAGAAGACAAGCTTCAGGGATATTCTCGAATTCTTCTTCCAGATTCACGACCCGACCACGAAGAACCGGCAGGGCAACGATATCGGCCTGAGCTATCGCTCGATGATCCTCTACGGGTCGGAAGAGCAACGGAAGGTGGCGGAGGAGACGATCGCCGATGTCGATGCCTCGGGCTTGTGGCCGGGCAAGGTCGTCACCGAACTGGTGCCGGTCTCCGACTTCTGGGAGGCCGAGCCGGAACACCAGGATTATCTCGAGCGCCAGCCCGGGGGTTACACCTGCCATTTCGCCCGGCCGGACTGGAAGCTGCCGCGCCGCAGCCACGCGGCCTGACGATCGCAGGCAGGCTCCTTGAGAAGGGCCCGGCGCAATCCGGGCCCTTGCGCGGGTTGGCGGATCGGCTCCGGTGCCTGGCGCCGCCTGAGGCCGTCTCGATGACCATGCCGGGGCCGAGTGCAGGACCAGGCCGCGGGCGCTGGCCGGCCGCAGGCGCCCCCTCGCACTCCGCCTGATCACCAGCCCTCGCCTCGACTGCGCGGGAATGGCGTTCGCTTCAGGCCCGTTCCCGGCGTACTGGCCCTGGCCGGGACGATAGCGACGCTCCGCAAGCGCCCCGGCGCAGACCCGCCCCAATGACAGCACCGCGCCGATGCCTTGATCGTGAACGCACGCGCCGGGTCCTAGCGGGTGCCGACGATCACCTTTGCAGTCGACATCAGGCGCAGTTTGCCGTCCCGGATGGACCGGCTCGCCAGGTCGAGAACGTCGCTGCGGATCCGCTCCGCCGTCCCCACATCGGCCTTGGCGAGCCCGGCGACGACCGGAGCGGCGATGTCGTTCATGAACTGCCAGTACTGTTCCGGCGTCTCATGAACCATCGCGGTCGACACCTCCTCTTCGGCGATGTCGCGCAACCCCGCTGCGGCAAAGGCGGAGCGCATCAGGCCTTCCGGAGCGCAGCGAAACAGGCCGGGCGAACCCGGCGGCGGCGGCGGCATCTCCACGTGGCGCGCAATCGTGCCCATGATGGTCGTTGCCCAGGCGTTCTTGTCCGGGGCGCTCCACACGGCGGCACAAATGCGAGCGTTCGGCTTGGCCACGCGTGCGAACTCGCGCGCCGCTGACTCGATGTCGGGGAAGAACATGAAGCCAAAGCGGCATAGAACGGCGTCAAAGCTCGCATCGCCAAATGGCAGCGCACCAGCGTCACAGGGTTTCGTGTCGAAATTCCGCAGGCCGCGAAGAGCCGCGTTCTCTGCTGCCACCGCCAGCATGGCTTGCGAAAGGTCAGTCACGGTCACGCGCCCCCGCGGCACCAGCGCCGCCGCCGTGAGCCCCGGCTCGCCGGTCCCGGCAGCAACATCGAGGACATGGGAATCGTCATGGAGGTTGGCCTGTCGGATCATCGCCGCCCCGAAGGGAGCGAGCCAACCCAGGACCAGGCTATCCCACTTCTTCCAGCCAGCGGAAAAACGATCCCAGGTGTCGCGTTGCTGGTCGCGGATCTGATCAAGCTCCATGGACATGCACGTTTTCCTTCCGTGATGCTCCCGACCCGAAAACCACCATGGACCGGCTGCGGAAGGTTGCAATCCGTTTCGCCGTGCAACGGTGCTCGCGGGGGGAGACGCTGACCGCAGCCCCTCAGGCGGCCTGCTCTGCCATCCCCGTTCGAAGCTCCAGCACTGCAGTGACGAGCTGGTCCAGATCCTCCAGCCTCGTCCTGTGATTGCAGATCGCCACGCGCAGACAGTGCCGACCGCGGATTGTCGTGTCGGACAGGGCAGCAATGCCGGTCTCCTGCAGGCGAAGCATGATCTCGACATTGATCCGCTTGACGCGTTCCTCGTCACGGCCCTCCGGAGCGACACGGAAGCAGACGATATTGATCTCCGGCTGGGCAATCAGCTCCAGGGCCGACTGCGACCGGATCAGCTCGGCGAGATAGGCGGCCTGCGCGATGTTCTGGTCGATCAGGCGACCGAATTTCGCGACGCCGTGCTCCATCAGCGCCATCCAGACCTTGAGGGCGCTGAAGCCGCGCGTCGTCTGCAGCCCGTACTCGTAAAGCCAGTCACCCGACGCGATGCCACGCGCGCTGGTCTGCAGATATTCCGGCGAGACGGCGAAGCTGTTCCGGTGGCTTGCCCGGTCGCGGATGAGGGCGCAGCCCACCTCGAATGGCGCATGGAGCCATTTATGCGGATCGAGCGCCACGGAATCGGCGCGTTCGATGCCCCTCACCCGCCAGGCGTTTTTGGGGGCGATGGCCAGCAGGGCGCCGATGCAGCCGTCGACATGGAACCATATGTTCTCGTCCGCTGCGATGTCGGCGAGCGCCGCCAGATCGTCGACAGCACCGGAATTGACGGTTCCGGCCGTGCCGATGATGCAGGCGGGATGAAAGCCCTCGGCGCGGTCCTGCGTGATCGCGGCCTGCAGCGCATCCAGATTGATCCGGCCGTTGGCGCCGCTCGGAATCCGGCGCAAGGCCCTGTTGCCGAGCCCCAGCGTCTCGACCGCCTTCCGGTGGCAGGAATGGACCTGATCGGAGGCATAATAGCGCAATGGCAGATCCAGCGCGGCGACACCGTGCTCGCGCAGGTCGATCCCCGCCGCCGTGTTGCGCGCAACGGTCAGCCCAATCAGGTTTGCCATCGAGCCGCCGCTGACAAGAGTGCCGCTTGCCGAGGGCGGCAGGCCGACCATGTCGCGCAGCCAGCCGACGACCTGCTGGTCGAGCCGCGCGGCGGCATGGCTTCCGCCGCCCAGGTTCGAGCCCTGAACGGCGGCGATGAAGTCGCCGAGCGCACCGGAGAAATTGCCCGCCCCCATGAACCACGACCAGAAGCGAGGATGGATATTGCCCATCGGATAGGCAAGCACGCTGTCGCGCACCAGGCCGTAGACCTGCTCGATCGGCCTGGGTTGTTCGGGCACCGGTTCACGGAACAGCGCCTCGACCTCGCCCGGCATCGGCCGCCAGACCGGCCGCTCGCGCAGTTCCCGGAGATGGCGGACCGCGTCGTCGACGACGCGATGCGCCAGCGCGGCAACCGCGTCCCAATCCTGCGGATCGAGCGTTTCCTCCCCGCCATATCCGTCGGGATCCGTCTGCATCAATGGTCCCACACGCGCGTCCATGGCTGTCTCCTCCGCGCTATTCGGCAGCGATCTGGAAACCGGGCGTCGATTGCGACAATGCCAGTTCGTCCGCGTCCATCCCGGGCTCGATCGCGTCGAACAGCGGCGTCGACAGGTAGCGTTCGCCGGTGTCGGGCAGCATGCACAGGACGACGGAGCCCGCCGGTGCCGCAGCGGCGACCTCCCGGGCGACGCCGAAGCTCGCTCCCCCCGAGATGCCGGTGAAGATGCCTTCCTTCTGCGCCAGCAGCCGGGCCCACTCGATCGCCTTTGGCCCGGAGATCGGGATCACCTCGTCATAGTAATGCTCGTCGATCGCCTCCTGCAGCACATCGGGGATGAAATCCGGCGTCCAGCCCTGGATCGGATGCGGCTCGAAGGCGGGATGGCTGGCCGATGGCGCGCCTGCCGCACCGCGCTGCTGGCTCTGGCCGCTGCCGATCAGTTGGGCGTTTGCCGGCTCGCTCAGGATGATCTTTGTCTCCGGACGCTCGCGCCGGAGCACCCGCGAGACGCCGACCACCGTGCCGCCGGTACCGTAGCCGGTGACGAAATAGTCGAGGCGCGAACCGGCGAAATCGCCGACGATCTCGCGGCCCGTCGTGGCCTCGTGGATCGCGGCATTGGCCTTGGTCTCGAACTGACGGGCGAGGAACCAGCCATTCTTCTCGGCCAGCTCGACGGCCTTCAGATACATGCCGAAACCCTTTTGCGCCCGGGGCGTCAGCACGACCTTCGCGCCGAGCATTCGCATCAGGAGCCTGCGTTCGACCGAAAAACTATCCGCCATGGTGACGACGAGCGGATAGCCCTTCTGCGCACAGACCATGGCGAGGCCGATGCCGGTATTGCCGCTGGTCGCCTCGACGACCGTCTGCCCGGGCCGCAAGGCGCCGCTGCGCTCGCCCTCCTCGATGATGGCCACGGCCAGCCTGTCCTTGACCGAGGCGGCTGGATTGAAGAATTCGGCCTTCGCATAGATCGTGGCGTGGTCCACGCCGAGATTGTTGATGCGGATGGCCGGGGTGTCGCCAATCGTGTCGAGCACCGTTTCGAACAGGCGGCCCCGACCTTGCGTCGTCCTGGAAATCTCCATCGAAGGCATGGTTTCCCTCCTTCTTGACTGCGCCGGCGCGGCGGCCGTCGCAGCCGCCGCAGGGTCCGGCTGTGCGGACAGGCAGGGGATGCTAGGATGGCGGGGGAGTTTTTCGCGTGGGAGCCACCGTTGGAGCGCCCATGGAATCACAGCGTTCCGATTCTGAATCTTCAAGGCCCGGGCTCGAGCTGCGGCTCCTCGGTCCGCTGAAACTCCTGCGCGCCGGTGCGGCCGTGACGCTTCCGCCCTCGCGCAAGGTGCGGGCCCTGCTGGCCTATCTCGCGCTGGCGTCGCATCCGATCCCCCGCGAGCGGCTCTGCAGCCTGTTGTGGCAGGTGCCCGACGATCCGCGCGGCGAGCTGAGATGGAGCCTCAGCAAACTGCGAGCGCTGGTCGACGACCCCGCTCATCGCCGCGTCTTGGCCTGCGATGACGGCATCGCGCTCGATCTCGCGGGCTGCGATGTCGATGTCCTGCGCCTGCTTGCGGCTGCCGAAGCCGGCTTCGGGCGGCTTGGCGACACAGAGCTGCAGTCGCTCACGGCCGCGGCGGAACACGAATTCCTGGAAGGCACCGAGCTCGCCCAGAGCATCGAGTTCGAACACTGGGTGGCGAGCCGCCGGAGTGAGTTCCGCTCGTTCGAGATCGCATTGGTGGCCGAGACGGCGCGCAGGGCAGCGAGGGGAACGGCAGCAGGCTGGGCCGCGGCCCGCAGGTGGATCGAGCTTTCGCCATTCGATATCGGCGCGCACGCCCGGTTCCTGGCCGAACTCTACGATCGGCGCCTGATCGATGACTGCACCCGGCACCTCGAGAGGTCAGCCAGGAGTTTCGCGGCCGACGGCATCGATTTCGCGCCCATCGCGGCCGCCTGGAAGGAACTGAGGACGACGCCCGCGTCAGTCGCCGCGCAGGCCGCCGGCCATGAGACGACAGAGCCTTCGGCGCAGCGCCGGATTTCGGTCGCGATCATGCCGCTCCAGGAAGTGAGGTCGGACGGCATCGGCCCCAGTGATCTCGGCAACGCCCTGACCCATGACGTGATCAGCCGCCTGGCGCGTCTGCGGGGGCTCTTGGTCATTGCGCGCGGGTCGGTCTTCGCCATCGCACCGGAGCAGCTGGGATATCGCGAGATCGGCGAGCGGCTGGGCGTCCGCTATGTCGTCACCGGGCTGCTGGAGCGGCACGAGAGCGCCACCACCGCCGTCATCGAAGTCGTCGAGGCGGCAAGCGCGCATATCGTCTGGACGGACCGGTTCGAGGCCTCTTCGCTCGATCGGCTCGCCGTGCTCGACGAGATCGGCAACGGCATCGTTTCGGCGATCGCGTCGGAAATCGAGACCGCCGAGCGCAATCGCGCGATCCTGAGACCGCCGGAGTCGCTCGACGCGTGGGAAGCCTACCATCGCGGGCTCTGGCACATGTACCGCTTCACCGCCGCGGAAAATGAGCAGGCCGCGGAATTCTTCCGCCGCTCGGCGCAGCTCGACCCGACCTTTTCGCGCGCCCAGGCCGGCCTGTCGTTCACGCATTGGCAAAGGGCCTTCCAGCGCTGGGGCGAACGAAATGACGAAGTCCGACGGGCGATCGAAACCGCCGAGCAGAGCCTGTTGATCGACGAGCAGAATCCGGCCGCCCATTGGTCGATGGGTCGAGCCCTGTGGCTCGTCGGCGATCAGGCCGAAGCCATCGGTGCGCTGGAACGGTCCGTGGCGCTCAGCCCGAATTTCGCGCTCGGGCATTACGCCCTCGCCTTCGTCCATTGCCAGGCGGGGGATCCGGAAACCGCGATCTCGGCGTCCGACCATTCCCGTCTGCTGAGCCCGCATGATCCCTTGCTGTTTGGCATTCTGGGCACGCGCGCGATGGCGCTGGTCAGGCTGGGCGCCTTCGCGGAGGCGGCGCAGTGGGGCGTGAAGGCCGCTGCGCGCCCCAATGCCCATGTCCATATCCTGGCCATCGCCGCACATTGCCTCGCCCTTGCTGGCCGTACCGAGGAGGCGCGCACTCATGTCGCACGCATCCATGCGCTCAGCCCGGGCTACCGCCTCGACGATTTCCTGAATACGTTCAGGTTCGAAGCGGACACTGAGATGCGCTACCGCAAGGCAGCGGCAGCCATCGGCCTGGCGTGAAGGCGCGAGCGGCGGAGAGAGTGGGACATGGCCGGCAACCTGACAGTCGCGGGCTGGCTGCCGCTGCCGACCCGCCTCGGAGGGGTGCGCTCAACCCAGGTATCCGGAGACACCGTCCCAGAGCAACTTTAGCGCGGTGACGACGAGCAAACCGTAGCAAGCGCGGTAGACCTGCCGCTGGTCGAGCGCACCGTGCAGCCGCCAACCCAGCCCGACGCCCAGGGGAATGGCAAGCAGGCACAACGCCATCAAGCTCCAGACATGGGCGCTCGGCTTCACCAGCAGCAGCCAGGGCACCAGTTTGGTCGCGTTGCCGACGGTGAAGAACAGGCTCGTCGTCCCCGCATAGACGTCCTTGCCGAGGCCGAGCGGCAGCAGATACATCGCCAGCGGCGGTCCGCCGGAATGGGCCACCATAGTGGTGACGCCTGAGGCGAGACCGGCCGTGATCGCCTTCGGCTTCGAACGTGGGCGGGTCCTCACCTCCGCGCCTCCAACAAGCCAGAGGCCGACGAAGATCAGGGTGGTCACCCCCATCGCGAGCGTGATGGTTCGGTGGTCGAGGGAGCGGAACAGCAGAAAGCCCGCCCCGATGCCGATCACGAGCCCCGGCAGGAGCAGCACGAGATCCGGCTTCGACCAGGTCGAGGGCTTGAAGTAGCGCAGCGCGTACAGATCCATCGCGATGAATAGGGGAGCGAGCAGCCCGCCGGCGGTGACCGGGTCCATCACGAGCGACAACAGCGGAATGCCGATGATGGCGAAGCCGCCACCAAAAGCTCCCCGCATGAAGCCAATCAGGAAGACGCCGGCAAAGGCGACCAGGATCGTGGCAAGGGTCAGTTCCATGCGACGGCCTCCACAGGCGAAGCACGCCGAGCTGCATCCGCGCAGGGGCTGATTGCGACCGGCGAGGCCATCACCACCCCCCTTGCGCGGCCGGACGGGGTGAAGCGGCCGCGGACCGCGTCCTCGATCTCGCGCCGCGTCAGGCCAATATCCCGCAGCGCGGCGTCGTCGCACTCGCGAAGCCAGGCAATGGCGTCGCGACGGACGAAATAGCCGGCGATCCAATGGCAAGAAGCGCCGAGCAGTCGAAACACTGCGCCCGGCCGCTGCGCGACCTCAGGTCGGACAAGGGTCGAAGGAACAGCTGACATGTCCTGTCTCCAAGGGTTGCTCCGGGCCAATCCTCCGGGCCACACGATGCCGCCGCCGCAAGCGAGGGAGCTGCTTGCTCGTCGACCGCGAGAGCCCTCATGACTCCGGTTCAATCGGGTTGATGCGGATAAAATGATCCGACATAGTACTCAGAGCAATCGAAACATTGATCTCGGTGCAATAATGTCGAAATCCGACTATCTCAGGCTGGCCGACACGATCGCCGCGGAGATCGCTGCCGGCACGCTCAAGCCGGGCGACCGCCTGCCGCCGCAGCGCAGCTTCGCCTATGACCGCAAGATCGCCGTTTCGACCGCGAGCCGCGTCTATGCCGAGCTGCTGCGCCGCGGCCTCGTCGTCGGCGAAGTCGGCAGGGGCACCTTCATCTCGGGCGAGGCCAGGCGCGGCGCGGCAGCGCCTGGCGAGCCACATGGCAGCCGGATCGACCTCGAGTTCAATTACCCGATCCTTCCCGACCAGACCGCGCTGATCGCCAGATGCCTGGAGGGCCTGGAAAATCCGGCCGCGCTCGATGCCGCCTTGAGGCAGGCAACCAGCACCGGGACACTGGCGGCGAGAGGCGCCGCAGCCGCCTACCTGACGCAGGGCGCATGGTCCCCCTCGCCCGAACAGCTCGTATTCACCGGCAATGGTCGTCAGAGCATTGCCGCAGCGCTCGCGGCCGTCGTGCCGACCGGCGGCCGCTGCGGCGTCGAGGCCCTGACCTACCCTTTCATCAAGGGCATCGCCGCCCGCCTCGGGATTTCGCTGGTGCCTCTGGCGATGGACGAAGGCGGCCTGCGGCCAGACGCGGTGCAAAAGGCGCATCGCGAGGCTCATCTCTCGGCCATCTATGTTCAGCCGGCGGTCCAGAATCCGCTGGGCATGACGATGAGCTCAGCGCGCCGGACCGATCTGCTGCGCGTTGTCGAAGCACTCGGCCTCCCCATCATCGAGGACAATGTCTACGGCTTCCTCGACGATGAGCCGCCGCTGGCCGCACGCGCGCCGGACACCTGCATCGTGATCGACAGCCTCTCCAAGAAGGTCGCGCCGGGCCTGACGCTGGGCTTCATCGTGCTGCCACCGCGGTTGCGCGAAAGCGTGACGGCCTCGGTGCGTTCGGGCGGCTGGACCGCAACGGGTTTTGCATTTGCAGCCGCACAGCGGATGCTGGGCGACGGCACTGTTGCCGAGCTTGCAAGATTGAAGCGCTTCGACGCGCGCGCGCGTCAGAGACTGGCGGCCGATCGTCTCTCGGGCTTCGACATCCAGACCAACGGAAAATGCTATCATCTCTGGCTGACGCTGCCGGCGCACTGGCGCTCGCAGACTTTCGTCGCGGCGGCAGCCAGGCGCGACATTGCCCTGACGCCCTCGTCGACCTTTACCGTCAGCCCCGGCCACGCGCCGAACGCCGTCAGGCTGGCGCTGGCCTCTCCGACGATGGAACAGCTCGATACCGGTCTCAGCACATTGGCCGCGATGCTGACTGCCGGGGAGGACGATTTCGACTCGACGGAATGAGCCAAGTGCAGCCGCTCGTGCGCGTCCCGCATCCAGGAACCGGCAGGCAGGCGAGGCCCCTCTCCGCCAGATCTCGCCCCCTCAGATCTTGGCCCGTCAGATCCTGCAGCCGTTGTAGAACACCTCGGCGCATTGCCGGGCGCGAAGCGCGATCTCGTCACGATGCGGGGCGGCGCGCTGCCCCATCATTGCGGTTCGCTGCGGCTCCATGATCATCATGCCGCGCAGCATGCCCGATGCGATATGGACATCGTCGAGGCGAAGCGTGCCCTTGTCCTTCTGCCGCGTCAGCCAGGCCTCGATGACGCCGTTCACCGGCACGATCGCCAATTGGTAGAAAGCGCGCGCGACCTCCGGGAAACGCCCGCATTCGGCGATGACGAGCCGGTTGATGGCGATCGTCTCCGTGCTCAGCGTCAAGATGCCGAAGGCGAACAGGATGCGCTCCAGCGCCTCGCGCGGATCGAGCTCCTCGCCGACCTCGTCATCCAGATCGAGCAGGAAGCGGCTGATGCGAAGTCGGATCGTCGCCTCGAACAGCCCGGCCTTGGTCGGCACGAGCTTGTAGAGCGTCTTGGTCGAGACGCCGGCCTTGTCTGCCACTGCCTTGATATTCGTGCCGGCATAGCCGTTCGACTGGAACTCATGGTCCGCGGCCTCGACGATCAGGCGCATCGTCTCCTCGTCGGGCCTGGCCTGCGGCCGTCCGCGGCAGCGCTTCACCGTTTCGTGAATTTGTACCATGGCCGTTTTCCAAATTATCGTTGACACATCCAATCTAGGGATTATTTTAGAAAACATCAAGTTTCCAAATTGCAGGAACGGCCGACGGCCCAGACCTGCAGGAGATCAACAGATGAGCACGCATCAGGATCGGATTTCCGCCGAACGCGCCATTCCCGTCGCAGAGGCTGTGCCGGAGATCGTCGCAGAGAAGCTGGCCGAAGCGGCCGCCTCCCCCGCAGCACCCGTTCCGCCGAGGCGCAGGCTGCGTCAGGTGGTGCTTGCCGGTGTTGCCCTCGCGGCTCTCCTTGGCGCCGGTTCCTGGGGCCATGATTACTGGACGACCGGCCGTTTCGAGGTCTCGACCGACGACGCCTATGTCAAGGCGGACAGCACCACGATCGCTCCCAAGATCTCGGGCTATATCGGAGAGGTGCTGGTGCGCGACAACGAGCCGGTGAAGGCCGGCCAGGTCCTCGCCCGGATAGACGACCGCGACTTCCGCGTCGCGCTGGACCAGGCCAGGGCCGATGTCGCTGCTGCCCGCGCCGCCGTCGCCAGCAAGCAGGCCCAGCTCGATGCCCAGCAGTCGGTGATCGACACCGCCCGGGCAACCGTGGAGGTCGACAAGGCCAACCAGACCTTCGCCGAGCAGGATAATGACCGCTACACGAACCTGGCCAAGACCGGCTACGGCTCCGTGCAGAACGCGCAGTCCGCGGCTGCCAAGATCGCGGCCGCCCGTGCCGCAACCGACCGCGACACGGCCGCGCTCGCCGCGGCACAGAAGCAGGTCGACCTGATCAAGGCCGATCTCGCCCAGGCGCGCGCCACCGTCGCCCATGACGAGGCCGTGCAGCGCCAGGCCGAGCTCAACCTGTCCTATGCCGAGATCACCGCCCCGGTCGACGGCGTCGTCGGCAACCGCACGCTGCGCATCGGCCAGTACGTGCAGGCCGGCACGCAGCTCATGGCGGTCGTGCCGCTGGCCGGCACCTATATCGTCGCAAATTTCAAGGAGACGCAGCTCACCGGGGTGAAGCCCGGCCAGGCGGTCGAGGTCGAGGTCGACATGTATCCGGGCGTCAAGGTCGAGGGCCATGTCGACAGCATCGCGCCGGCCAGCGGCCAGGAATTCGCCCTGCTGCCCCCGGACAACGCGACCGGCAACTTCACCAAGGTCGTCCAGCGCGTCCCGGTCAAGATCGTGCTCGACCCCGGCCATGGCCTGGCGGGTGATCTGCGCCCGGGCATGTCGGTCGTGCCGACGATCAACACCAAGGTCTCGAACGGAAACATCGTGGCGGACGCGCGCTAACCACTCCCGCGCGCCTGGCTTGCAAGGAGCTGGGTCATGCCGAACCAAACGCCGACTGCCGCCCTCCCCCCGCAGGCTCTCCCCGCGCAGGACAAGGCCAGCCTCTCCACCTGGATCGCGATCATCGCCGGCGCGATCGGCGCCTTCATGGCGATCCTCAATATCCAGATCACCAATGCCTCGCTGCTCGACATCGAGGGCGGCATCGGGACCGGCGTCGATAACGGCGCCTGGATATCGACCTCCTATCTGATCGGCGAGATCATCGTCATCCCACTGACGAGCTATCTGAGCCGGGTGTTCTCGTTCAAGCGCTACATGATCTGGAGCACGGTCGCCTTCGCGCTGTTCTCCATGGCCTGCGCCTTTGCCAGCACGCTTGGCCAGATGATCGCGCTCCGCGGCCTGCAGGGTTTCGCCGGCGGCGTGCTCATCCCGATGGCCTTCACCATGGTGGTGACGCGCCTGCCGAAGTCGCAGCAGCCGATGGGCCTGGCGATGTTTGCGCTGGCCGTCACCTTCGCGCCCGCCATCGGCCCGACCATCGGCGGCTACCTGACCGAGAATTACGGCTGGCAGACCATCTTCTTCATCAACACCATCCCGAGCATCGCGATGGTGATCGCGCTCGCCTTCACGATGGAAAACCAGCCCATGCAGCTCGGGCTGCTGCGCGAAGGCGACTGGGCGGGCATCGCCACGATGGCGATCGGCCTGTCGGCGCTGCAGACCCTGCTCGAGGAAGGCAACAAGGAAGACTGGTTCCAGTCGAGCTTCATCATCCGCCTCACCGCGATCGCGGTGGTGTTCCTGGCGGCCTTCATCTGGATCGAGCTCCGGGTCAAGAAGCCCCTCGTCGACCTCTCCTTGCTGAAGAACCGCAATTTCACCGTCGGCACGATCGCCAATGTCCTCGTCGGCTTCGGCCTGTTCGGCTCGGTCTATGTGCTGCCGCAATATCTCGGCCAGGTGCAGGGCTATAATGCCGAGCAGATCGGCAAGGTGCTGGCCTGGACCGGCCTGCCGCAGCTCCTGCTGATCCCGCTCGTCCCGATGCTGATGAAGCGTTTCGACGTGCGCTACATCACCTTCGTCGGCATCTCGCTGTTTGCGGCCTCCTGTTTCATGAACACCCATATGTCGCTCGACTATTCCGGCGACCAGCTGTTCTGGCCCAATGTCGTGCGCGCGGTCGGCCAGTCCATGGTGATCACGCCGTTGACGGCGATCGCGATGATGAGCATCCAGCCGAAGGACGCCGCCAACGCGTCAGGCCTGTTCAACATGCTGCGCAATCTCGGCGGCGCGGTCGGCACCGCGGTGCTCGGCACGATCATCACCAAGCGCGAGCAGTTCCACTCCAACATCATTGGCCAGGCGGTCACGCCCTTCCGCGAGGAGGTCCGCACCCGCCTCGACCAGATGACGAACTACTTCATGGCGCATGGCATCTCCGACCATGCGGCCGCGCAGCAGCAGGCGGTCATCGCGCTCGGCAAGACGGTGAAGCGCCAGGCCCTGGTGCTCGGCTTCAGCGACACCTTCGCCGTCATCGGCATCATCCTGGTCCTCGCCGCCATCGTGGTCCTGTTCGCCAGGAAGGGCCAAAGCGGCGGTGCAGCGGCCGCGCACTGAAAGGCTGCGCGCTGCCGGCTGCAATTGCGGCTAGCGGGGGAAGCCTTCAGTCGGCCGCGTGGCCGGAGCCGGATTGCCGGATCGCCGCCTGCAGGGTTTCCGACGCGACGGGCTTGTGAAGGACGCGATACCCGGTCGCGTTCAGCTCCCGCAGCCGCTCCGGCATGGTGTCGCCGGTGACGATCAGCGCCCGGGCACGATATCCCAGTTCTCCCGTCAGACGTTCGACGGCCTCGCTGCCGGTCAGCCCCGCCTTGAGCCGATAATCGGCGATGATCAGGTCCACCCTGCCTGTGCCCGCCTCGGCATGGCGCCGGCAGAGTTCCTCGACATCCGTTCCGGCAATGGCCTCGTGGCCCCAGGCCGTCAACAGGCTGATAGTGGCGTCAAGCACCTGAGGATCATCGTCCAGCACCATGATGCGAAGACCGGACGGGGAGCCCCGCTCCCGCGCCGGCGCGAGCCCCGAGGCCGGCGGATCGATTCTCGGAATCCGGACGGAGAAGGTCGAGCCCTTGCCGGGTGTGGACCGCAACCCGATGAGATGGTCGAGCAATGCCCCCAGCCGCCGAACGATGGCGAGACCGAGGCCCAGTCCCTGCTCGCGGTCGCGCTGCGGATTGTCGAGCTGGGTGAATTCCTCGAACACGGCCTGTTGCTGCTCCGATGGAATGCCCGGCCCGGTATCGACCACGAGGATCTCGATCTCCTCCCCGCGACGGCGGCTGCCGATCAGCACGCGGCTATCGGGTGCGTGACGCAGAGCGTTCGACAGGAGATTGTCGAGGATACGCCTGAGCAGCTCGGGATCGGTATCGCCCCAGGCATCGCCGGGCACCGCGCGCAGATCGATGCCGCGCTTGCGTGCCTGCGGCGCAAAGACCTCCTCCAGATCCGCCAGCATCCTGCCGAGATGAACCGGCTGCCGCCGCACCGGAACGAGGCCGGCATCGAGTTGCGACACGTCGATGAGGCCGTGCAGCAGCCCGCCGAGCGAACCGATGGCCGCCTCCAGCTTGTCGGCGATCCCACTGGCGTCATGGCTTCCGACAGCACCGCGCCGGGCAAGCGTTCCGAGCGTCGCGGCAAACAAGGCGAGCGCGTGGATCGGCTGTCGCAGGTCGTGGCTCGCCGCCGCGAGGAAACGCGTCTTGGCCTTGTCGGCAGCAGCGGCGCGGTCACGCTCGCGCTCGAGCCCGCGCACCAGCGCCAGATTCTCGAAACGCAGGGCGACCGTCTCCTTCAGGGTGCGGTAGGTGATCCGGCAGCAAAAGAGATAGGCTCCGATCAGGCAGAGCTGGAACAGGGCATAGACCGAATAGATCGCCCCCTCCTGCGTGAGACAGCGCAGGGCGAAAGGCAGGTGCATGGCGATCAGCAGGCCGATATAGGCCGGCGGATAGGCCGACAGGGACGGCACCGCTCCGCCGGACAAGCCGGTCAGCACGATGCAGACGAAGGCGATCAGATGCGGCTGCGTCGGTTCGAAGCCGAACCAGCCGAACGCTCCCCAGAGCAGGCTCGACAGGATCGACAGCACTGTGAAACGTCGGGCCCAGTTCGTCGCCCCGGCCTCGCCGTCAGTCCGCGCGAAATAACGCCGCGACAGCAGCAGGCGGGCTCCGGTGAGGAGATAGGTCGCGCCGATCCAGCCGATCAGCAGGCCGGCCGGCACCGCCTCGCGCATCACATAGGCGACGGGCCAGGGGATCACCAGGTTGGCGAGCAGGATCGAGCCGGACTGGCGATAGAGGAGTTCGACCAGAGCCGCGCGCAGATGCGGGCTCGTGTCGGGCGTCAGCGCCGGGGCCCGCATGGTTGCTCCTTCCTGCGCTGGCAAGCGCTCGCCGCGCAGGGGTGATGCCCCAGGGCCCGTAGCCAGCGACGCGCGCTCAAGGAATAGTCACGCATCATGATTCCTCGCCACACCTCCAGGACGCCGGCCGATCCAGCCGAAGAAACCGCCTGCCGCATCATTCTGGCCGACGACCACGCCCTGATCCGCGAAGGGCTGAAACTTCTGATCGCGGCTCAGCAGGATCGGGCCGTCGTGGGCGAGGCCGCGGATGGTGCAAGTCTTGCGGCAGTGCTGAAGGACAGGCCGGCCGAGCTTCTCGTGCTCGACCTGGGCATGCCCGGGCTGATGGGCCTGCGTTCCATCGCCGAGCTGCACCAGGCCTATCCGCACCTGAAGATCCTGATCCTGACCGCGAACACCGATCCGCAGATGGCCCAGGCGGCGCTGGCGGCGGGGGCCGACGGCTATGTCGTGAAGGGCAGCGATCTCGACGAGCTGTTCGACGCCCTCGACGCCCTGCAACAAGGCCGCCCCTATGTCAGCCTCCCGCCGCGTGACGCCGGGCTCCAGCAAGGGCCAAACGACGCGCGGGGCGGCGTCTCGTCCGTTGCGCTGACGCGACGGGAGAGTGAATTGCTGGCCCTGATCGCCGGTGGCGCCACGACCCGCGCTGTCGCCGCACGTCTTGGCATCAGTCCCCACACTGCCCGCAAGCACCGGGAGAACCTCATGCGCAAGCTCGATCTGCACAGCGCGACGGAACTTGCAGCCTATGCGGTGCGCGTCGGCCTGCCGGTCGGATGACGCGGCGCCGGACCGCCGCCAACGCAGCTGCGGTCCCCGAGCGCCCTGCCCGCCTGCCCTGTCGGGCACAGCCCGGCAGTCGCCGTGCGGGCCGTGACGGCTGCGTAGCCGGGGCTCCGTCAGCAGCAAGGCGGCAACAGAACGGCTTGAACGGACAATGGCGACCTCGGGCAGGACCAGAAAACCTCCTGGCGAAGGATCGGGCTCGGCAATGTCACGGTCCCGCACGCGGCGTTCAATACGACGAATGCCGTATTTCGTCTGCTTGCGCGCTGCCGCCGGGGCCTGCGAGGCGCCCCCCGATGCGCCGGCTCGGCCGGGCGGCCTGGGTGCACGACTGCGAGCGCGATGCCGACCTGAGCGCCAATCTCAGCGAACGCGTCACGCTCGGCCCCAACCTCGACGGCGAACTCTCAGCCAAGAGCAACCGCCTCGGCGGCTCCGCGCAGCTCAGGGTCAGCTTCTGAGGAAACGGGCGCAGGGGATGATGGCGTCGGGGCTGCGATCCCGACACCCCATCCCTTCACAAGCCCGTAGATCGCCGGGATCACCATCAGCGTCAGCACGGTCGACGAGATCATGCCGCCGATCATCGGTACGGCGATGCGCTGCATCACCTCCGACCCCGTGCCGGTGTTCCAGAGGATCGGCAGCAGGCCGGCCGTGATCGCGACCACGGTCATGATCTTGGGGCGCACTCGCTCGACCGCGCCCTGCATGATCGCATCATGGAGGTCGGCGCGCGTGAACGCCCTGCCCTCGGCCGCGCAGCGCGCTTTCACCGCCTGCAACGCGTGGTCGAGATAGATCAGCATGATCACGCCGGTCTCGGCCGCGACGCCGGCAAGGGCGATGAAGCCGACCGCGACGGCGACCGACATGTTGAAACCTTCCCACCAGAGCAGCCAGACCCCGCCGATCAGGGCGAAGGGCAGCGAGAGCATGACGATGAAGGTCTCGGTCAACCTGCGGAAATTCAGGTAGAGCAGCAGGACAATGATCGCGAGCGTCAGCGGTACGACCAATTTCAGGCGTGCCTCTGCCCGTTCGAGATACTCGAACTGCCCACTCCAGGCGATGCGGTAGCCGGACGGCAGTTTCACGGACTGATTGATCGCGTCCTGGGCCGCGCGGACATAGCCGCCGAGATCGCGCCCGGCGATATCGACGAAGATATAGGTCGCGAGCTGGCTGTTCTCGGTGCGGATCGTGGTTGCGCCGCGCTTGCGTTCGAGTTTGGCGATCTCTCCGAGTGGGACGGTGCCGCCCGAGGGCAGCGTGACCTGGACCTCGCGCGCGATGGCGTGGGGGTCGGAACGCAGGTCGCGGGGATAGCGGATGGTGACGCCATAGCGTTCGCGGCCCTCGACCATCGTCGTCACCGTCTCGCCGCCCATGGCCATCACGACCGCGTTCTGGACGTCGCCGACGGAGAGCCCATAGCGCCCAAGCGCGATCCGGTCCGGCACGATATCGAGGAAGTAGCCGCCGATGACGCGCTCGGCATAGGCGCTGGTGGTGCCCGGCACAGTGCGCAGCACCGTTTCGATCTGGCGGGCGATGCCCTCCATCTCAGCGAGGTCCGTCCCGAAGACCTTGATGCCGATCGGCGTGCGGATGCCCGTCGCCAGCATGTCGATGCGGGCCCGGATGGGCTGGGTCCAGGCGTTGGAGACGCCGGGAAACTGCAAGGCCTTGTCCATCTCGGCCTTGAGGCTGTCGAGCGTGACGCCGTCGCGCCATTCGGCTTGCGGCTTCAGGTTGATGATGGTCTCGAACATCTCGGTCGGGGCCGGGTCGGTCGCGGTCTGCGCGCGGCCCGCCTTGCCGTAGACCGAGGCGACCTCCGGGATGGACCGGATGATCCGGTTCTGAGTCCGCAGCAACTCCGCCGCCTTGGTCACGGAGATGCCGGGCAAGGTCGTCGGCATGTACATCAGCGTGCCCTCGTTCAGCGTCGGCATGAACTCGGAGCCGAGCTGGCGCGCCGGCCAGATGCTGACGCCGAGCGCCGCCAAGGCCAAGAGGATCGTCAGCGTCTTGGCCCTGAGCACGCCGCGGATGAGCGGGCGGTAGAGAGCGATCAGCACGCGGTTGATCGGGTTCTTGTGCTCGGGAATGATCCTGCCCCTGACGAAGACGACCATCAGCGCCGGCACAAGCGTCACCGACAGCAGGGCCGCGGCCGCCATCGCAAAGGTCTTGGTGTAGGCCAGCGGCCCGAACAGCCGGCCCTCCTCCGCTTCCAGCGAGAAGATCGGCAGGAACGAGACGGTGATGACGAGCAGGCTGAAGAACAGGGCCGGCCCGACCTCGCTTGCCGCCTCGATCAGGATCTCGATGCGTGGCTTGTCGGGCGGCGCCCGTTCGAGATGCTTGTGCGCGTTCTCGATCATGACGATCGCGGCGTCGATCATGGCGCCGACAGCGATCGCGATGCCGCCCAGGCTCATGATGTTGGAGCCTAAACCCAGCGCCTTCATCGCCACGAAGGCGATCAGGATGCCGACCGGCAACATCAGGATCGCGACCAGCGCGCTGCGCAGATGCAGCAGGAAGACGATGCAGACGAGCCCGACGATGAGGCTCTCCTCGATCAACGTCCCCTTCAGCGTCTCGATCGCCCGTTCGATCAGCGGGGACCGGTCATAGACCGGCACGATCTCCGCCCCGCCCGGCAGGCTCGCGGCGATCTCGGCCAGTTGCGCCTTGGCGCGTTCGATCACGCCGAGCGCATTCGCTCCGAAGCGCTGCAGCACGATGCCGCTCGCGACCTCGCCCTCGCCATTGAGTTCGGTGATGCCGCGTCGCTCGTCGGGGCCGAGCTCGACGCGGGCGACGTCACCAAGGCGCAACGGCACACCGCGCTCGCTCCTGAGCACGATCGCCTCGATATCGCTGATCGATTTCAGATAGCCGCGCCCGCGCACCACGAATTCGAACTCGGCAAGCTCGACGGTGCGGCCGCCGACATCCATGTTGCTACTGCGCACGGCTTCGCGCAGCGCCGCCAGCGAGACACCCTGCGCCCGCAGCCGCACCGGATCGACCACGATGGCGTATTGCTTGACGAAGCCGCCGACGCTGGCGACCTCCGCCACGCCCTCGGCCCGAGATGCGGCGAAGCGCACGAGCCAATCCTGCGTCGAGCGCAGCTCGGCCAGCGTCATCTCCCTGGCCATGACGGCGTATTGATAGACCCAGCCGACACCGGTCGCGTCCGGGCCGAGCGTTGGCGCGACACCGCTCGGCAAGCGGCGCGCTGCAGCATTGAGATATTCGAGCACGCGCGAGCGCGCCCAGTACGGATCGGTGCCGTCTTCGAAGATCACATAGACGAAGGAGACCCCGAAGAACGAGAAACCGCGCACCACGCGAGCCTTCGGAACGGTCAGCATCGCGGTCGTCAGCGGATAGGTGACCTGGTCCTCGATCACCTGCGGCGCCTGGCCGGGATACTCGGTGTAGACGATGACCTGGACATCGGAGAGATCGGGGATGGCGTCGAGCGGCAACGTCCTCACGGCATAGACCCCGGCCGCAACGGCAAAGGCCGTGGCGACGAAGACGAGGACGAGGTTGCGCGCCGACCAGGCAATCAGGCGAGCGATCATGGCTTGGTCTCGGAAGACTTGGCGTCGAAAGATTTGGTCTCGGAAGGCTTGGCTTCCGGCGGATTGAGCCCGCTCAAGGCGGCCTTGAGATTGCTCTCGGCATCGATCAGGAAATTGGCCGAAACCACGACGCGGTCGCCGTCAGCCACGCCGTCGCTGATCGCGACCCTGCCATCGCCATGCTGGCCAAGCGTGACCTCGCGCGGCTCGAAGCGGCCCTCCCCACGGTCGAGGATGACGATGCGGCGTGTGCCCGTGTCGATCACGGAACTGTCGGGAACGGTCAGCGCCGAGACCCCGTCGCCCGATCCAATCTCGACATCGGCATACATGTTGGGCAGCAGCATCCCGTTGGGATTGGCGAGTTCGACGCGGACCTTGGTGGTGCGCGTCGCCTCGGCCACCTGCGGATAGATCAGGCCGACCTTGCCCTGGAAGACCGTTTCGGGCCGTCCCCGCAGCCGGACCGTCACGGGCGCACCAATGCGAACGGCAGCAAGTTCACCCTCCGGAACGTCGGCATTGACCCAGATGGTCGAGATGTCGGCGAGCCGGAACAGAGTGTCGCCCGCCGCCACCTTCATGCCCTCGACGACGTTGCGCTCGAGCACGATGCCTTCGCGCGGGGCGGACCAGCCGATCGTGATCGGCACCTTCCGGCTGCGCTCGATCTCGGCCACGATCTCTGCGGGTATGCCGAGGTTTTCGAGGCGCTGACGCGCTCCGCCCTCCGGCGCCCCTCGCGCGGCTGCATTGAGCTCGGTCAGGAACTGCGCGCTCGCGGTGGCGATCTCTGGCGAATAGAGCCTGACGAGCCGATCTCCCTTGGCCACGCGATCGCCGGTGGTGACCGGCGCCACCTCCTGGATGAAGGCATCCGAACGGGTTGCGACCACGGCAACCCGCCGTTCGTCGAGCTGGACGGTCCCTGGCACCCGGATCGACCGCGTGATGGTCCGGCGGCTGACCGGCTCGGAGCGCACGCCGCTGCGTTGCACCCGGCCAGGCGAAAGCGTGATCAACTTCTCGTCAGCGTCCTCGCCCGCATAGACCGGCAGATAATCCATGCCCATCGCGTCCTTCCTGGGCACGGGGGACGTGTCGGGCAGCCCCATGGGATGGCGATAGTAGAGCGGCTTGCGCTCGCCCTTTGCGGCGGCTTCCGGACTGGAGGGAGGCGCCTCGTCATCGAAGCTGACATCCTGGCTCGCATGCAGGGCCAGGAAATCGCGGCCATCCTCGGTCTTGCGCGGCTCGAGCGCATAGAGCGCCGTCCCGTCAGGGTGGCGGTAGTAGACGATCGGCCCGGTCGGTGCCGGTTTCGGCTCAGGCACTGCGGGACGGGTGAACCGATCGAACCCCGGCACCGGGACGCCGCGCGTGCCGGCGACATACCCGCCAGCCCCAGCTGCCGCGATCGCGGACAGCACAAGCCCGGTTGCGAAGAGGCGCGTCATGGCAGGACTCTCAGATTGAGACGGCTTTCGAGCGTGCCCTCCTCGCCCTGCACCTTCGCAGCCAGCGAGAGCCGCCACCCGCCTGCCATCGTGAGGTTGGTCTTGAAGCGATAGGTGCCAGGCTCGGTCGCGGGCACGGCCTCGATCGGGGACGTCATCGTCTCCATGCCGTCGGGCGCCATGTCGATGCGCCTGGCGAAGATCACGACGTCGGGCACCGGCTTGCCCGAGCGCTTGTCGATGAGCTGGACCGCGACGATGACGCCATGGCCCGGCTTGAGCTCGCCCTGGAGGAGGCGAAACTCATAATCCGTGATCTCTGCGTGGGCTGGTCCCGCAGCCATGGCCAGCGGAAGTGCGGCGGCGAGCGCGCGCAATGCGGTGATGACAGTCATGTTTGGGTTCCGAACCAATGAGGTGCCCGGCTTGCGCAGGGCTGGCGGCGCGGCGACGGGCCACGTCTCACCGACCGCAGCTTGCGCGATCGGGTCCGGCGCTGCGGCGCCGGCTATGCCTCAGGTTCGGGGTGGTCGCGCCGGGGGACCAAAAGGCCGTGTATCGCGCGCAGCATCATCACCGACGAGCCCAACCACGCGGACGATCGGGAGGGACAATGCGGTGAGCGAGGAGGCCGGCTCTGCGGCAAAGCATTTCGCCAGGCAGAAGCTGAGCGCCAAACAGCCCTTCGTGCAGTCCTGCGATCTCTCCTGCTCGGGAGGGCAGCACGGCATATCGGCGGCCATCGGCATCATGGCCTCGGCATCCATACGCGCATAGCCCGCCTTCGCCGGGCTGACGACGGCCGCCAGCATGGTCGCCGTGACGAACAGCGTCAGAACCAGACAATGCGCGAGGCGCCGGAGCTTCATGGGCGCATGAGTGCCACACACCGCTCGCGTCCGAAAGACGGGCCCGTTCAAGACATCGTCAACGCCCTGCGGTCGGGCGCAACCCATCGCGATGCCTCCTGCGCGAGCCTCCGGCTGCATGCTCGTCCTGGGTCAGGCCTCGCAGTATTCCCGGAACCTCAGCGCCGCAGCCTCGTTGGTTCAGGAAGCCCCCCACTGTCAGGGAGACCAACCGATGATGAAGACATTTGCATTCGCCGCGGCGCTCGCCGTGCTGCCCGCCACCGTTTTCGCCCAGAACAGCGGGCCGGTCATTCCCGACCCTGCCGGCGGCACGACCCGCGATCCGGCGCTCGGCATCGGGACGGTCGAGGTTCCGCTGAAACGCGATCCGGCCGGCGGCACCATGATCGACGACTCGCCGCGCTTCCGGACCTATGTGATCGAGCAGCGCCTGCCTTCCTATAGCTATGGCCGCCCGGTCGCGGTCGGAACGATCCTGCCGGATGAGGGCATCGTCTATCGCGAGGTCCCCGCCGAATACGGCGCGCCGGGTTATCGCTATACCGTGGTGAACGAGCGCGCCGTCGTGATCGAGCCGCGCACCCGCCGTATCATCCAGATCATCGACTGACCCAGCCCAGGGTCGGGACATGCGCTAGGCCCAACCAAGGCCCGCTCCCGCAAGGGACGGGCCTCGGTCATGGCCCGGTCCGCGCCTATCCCGGTGGCGTCACGGGGGAGATTCCGGCCTCGCGCAGTCCGTTCACCAGCCGCTCGAGCAGATCGGGATCCCGATAGGGCAAGGCCCGCCTGAGGTGATCGACAGAGAAGCCCGGATTGATCTCAAACACCTCGCGCCAATAGCGCCGCGCCTCGTCGTGACGCCCGATGCGGCCATAGAGGCAGGCGAGATAGAAGCGCGACATGTCGGATCGCGGCGCCAGCGTCAGCCGGCGCTTGAAGGCGATCTCGGCCTCGTCGAAGCGTCCGAGATTCAGCAGAACCCTTCCCAGGAAATGCAGCGCCAGGTCGAATTGCGGGTCGAGCCGGTAGGCCCGGGCAAAGAGCGCGAGCGCGTCTTCGTGCCGGCCCTGGAAATCCCTGATACCGCCGAGCCCGGTATGGGCGTTGGCCGAATTGGGGTCGAGTTCGATCCCCCGCTCGGCAGCGCGCTCCGCCTCATCCAGACGCCGCATGAAGGCAAGGGCAAGCGCGAGCGCGTGATGGCCTTGCGGCTCGGTCTCGTCCGTGTCGATGGCCTTCCGTGCCAGCGCGAACGCCCGCGCGAGATTGTCCTGCGTCGCGCCGTTCCAGAGGTTGACGAACTCGGTCAAGGCGATGATCGAGAGCGCGGCATGGGCCGCCGCCAGCCCCGGATCGATCGCGATGGCACGTTCCAGCATGCTGCGCGCCTCCGTGGCCGATACGGCGTTGAACTCCAGGATGGATCTGCGGGAGCGGACGAGCAGGTCGTAGGCGTCCGGATCGACCTTGCCGCGGCTCTCGCGCCGCTCCTCCTCGCCGGCTGTCAGCTTCACTCGGAGCGCGTTGACGATCGTGCGGGTCACCTCGTCCTGGACGGCAAAGATATCCTCGAGGTCGCGATCGTAGCGCTCGGCCCAGAGATGCCCGCCGGTCGTACCGTCGATCATCTGCGCGTTGATGCGGATCCGGTCTGTCGCCCGGCGCACGCTGCCTTCAAGGATGTAGCGGACGCCAAGCTCCCGGCTGACCTGGCGGATATCCGGCGCCTTGCCCTTGTAAGCGAAGGAGGAATTGCGGGCGATGACGAAGAGACCGGAGACCTTGGACAGATCGGTGATGATGTCCTCGGTGATGCCGTCGGCGAAATAGCCCTGCTCCGGGTCGCCGGACATGTTGTCGAACGGCAGGACGGCGATCGAGGGCTTGGCCGGAAGCCGCGGCTCGGCCTCCATGAGTGGCCTGAGCGCATCGCCGACACCGTGCGGCGCCCAGCTCCAGACATGCACCGGGCGCGCGATGTTCTTGACCTCGTGCCGGCCGCTATCGGCGAAATCGATACTGACGCGGCCATGGACATGGTCGTGGACGCTGTCCGAGATCGCGACGCCGCCGGGGCTGGCGAGCGCCTGGAGACGGGCAGCCACATTGACCCCATCGCCGTAGAGGTCGCTGTCCTCGACCATGATGTCGCCGAGATTGACGCCGACGCGCAGGACGATGGCCCGGTCGCCCGGCATGCCGTTATTGGCGGCCGCCATCGCCTGCTGCAGCGCCGCGGCACACTCGACGGCATTGACGGCGCTGCCGAATTCGACAAAGGCGCCGTCGCCGGTGCGCTTGAAGACGCGGCCCTGATGGTGCGCGACGAGCGGCTCCAGCACCTCTTTCCAGCGCGCCATCAGCAGCGTGTGGGTGTTGCTTTCGTCCCGCTCCATCAGCCGGCTGTAACCGACCACGTCAGCGGCCAGGATGGCAGCAAGCCGGCGTCTGATGGAATCGTTGGCCATGCGCCTTTCCTGCCCCCATCGCTCCTGCTTCCGGCCTATACGGCCTGCCACCCCCCACCCAGGTCCTTCGTCGTCGTTCCCGCTCAGGCCGAGCGGCTGATCGCGCGTCGCTTCCTGCGCACGAGAACCACGCCCAAACCTCGCCTGGAACAGGGCTCAGCCTTGATCGAGGAGCCCCTGCGCCAGTTCCTCCCATTCCTCATCGAGCGTCAGGCGTGACGCTACGGCGCCGCAGCGTCGATACCAATACGCCGCGTTTGATTGATCGCCCTCCTTGCGATGGAGATAGGCATGCACGTGCATGCCCGCCCTGTCCTCGTGCTCCTGCGCGCGCTCATGCGCCTTGTGCCAATCGCCCTTTGCATCCCACCACAGCGCCTGCAGAGCCGGGCCCAGGCCGGCAGGCGGCTGTGGTTGCGCAATCGAAGCCTTGAAGCTCAGCAGATCCATTTTTGGCCACCGTCGCGAAATCCAGGCGTGCGATCATACCCGCGCCAGCGGCCGAGCAGTAGCGTGGATCGGGCGATGCCGGGATGCCCCTCATCGGGTCGGGAGCGCCGCTTCGCAGGAGCCACTGCCGCTCTCCCCGCCAAGTCCTCTGGCGCGGTCGCTGCCACCGCCCCGCACCCGAATGATCGCGCCGGACAGATGGTCCACGCGCCACCGCCGGATCGTCGTCAGATCGGCTCGACCTGCAGGGTCTTGCACCAATGCGCCAGTCGATCCCTCAGAAAGCGATCAAGGACATAGGGCAATGTCTCGAGATCGACCCGCTCGACGACCTCGAAGCTGAAGCTCTCGGCACCATGGTCGCGCCACGCGCTCTGGAGGGAGCGATGCGTGTTGGCGCCCTGGCGCAGCGTGAACGACAGGCGGTTCCAGATCGTGCCGAGATCAGGCGCGCTTCCCGCCCATTGCTGTCCGGTCGTCGCGCAGGCGACGACATAGATGCCGGGAACCGCCTTGCGCAGCTTGTAGGCCGCGACGGCCGCTTTCCTATCCTCGGTTTTCACGATCCACCTTCCCGTAGCACCAGCCATCCGGCTATCGCCCGGCCATTGGCGTCATTTATACCCGGATGATATTTGCATCAAGATATTTACCCGGGTAATATACATTCATTATCAGAGAGCCCGTCATGAGTGATTTTCTGTCCAAGTCCTGCACCGCCTTCCAGGGAACGAGCCGCATCGCTGCTGGCCCGCTGATCGATGTCGCGCTGGCCGTGAAGGCGGCGATGGAAGCCGATCCCGCTTCGGCCTGTCTCACCTTCGACGATGCGACCGGCGCCGTGGTCGATCTCAATCTGCGCGGCGAGACCGCGGAGATCGTGGCGCGCCTGGCTGAGCGTGCCGAGGCGGCGGATCGCGCGACGCCAGCGGTCCTCCGGCCCGAGGCGAGCGACGGGACGCCGGAGCGGGGCCGCGGCCGGCCGAAACTCGGCGTCGTCGCCCGGGAGGTGACATTGCTCCCCCGGCACTGGGACTGGCTGGCGATGCAGCCGGGCGGTGCGTCGCAGGCCTTGCGCAGGCTGGTGGAGGAGGCGCGACGCGGCGATGGCGGCCGCAGCCGGGCCCGCGCCGCGCAGACGGCGACCTACACTTTCATCGCGGCGATGGCCGGCGACCTTCCGGGTTTCGAGGAGGCGACTCGTGCCTTGTTCGCCGGCGATCACGCGCGCTTTGCCGAGCAGAACCGCACCTGGCCGCCGGATATCCGCTCCTACGCGGAAAGCCTGATGATGAGCGGAACCGCCAGGCCGCAAGAGGAAGATGCGGCCGATGCAACCCTATCTTGAACCCAGCCAGGAGGCGGGGCGCGCCCTGTTCCTGCGTGCCATTCCGGGCGAGGTCGTCATGCTCAACCTGCTGCGCCTGCGCGCGGTCGCCGATTATGCCGCCGCCCCCGAATTGGCGCCGGCGCAGCCGATCAGCGGCATTGAGGCCTATGAGCGCTATATCGCCCATACCCTGCCCTATCTGGCCGGGAGCGGTGGAGCGCTGCTGTTCTTTGGCGAGGGCGGCCCTTTCCTGATCGGCCCGGCAAACGAGCGCTGGGACCGCGCGCTCCTGGTGAAACAGAGCTCCGTGCAGGCCTTCATGGCCTTTGCCGGGGATGAGGCCTATCTCGCCGGCCTCGGACACCGCACCGCCGCGGTCGAGGATTCGCGCGTGCTGCCGCTGGTTAAGACGCCGCTGCCACCCGTGCCGAACGGCGCGGTACACGCGTAACGCCATGTGAGCCGGCGGAGACCCAGGCATCCGCCACGAAGACGGCGAGATGGGCGGCCTTCGCCGCAAATGTCGCGACCGGCAGTCGCGGCATGGATATAGGGAGATGGCGCGGATGATGGCGCGTGGGGATGAGGCAGTGGCGGGCATGTCGCAGGAAATCGAAATGGAGAGCCCGGTTTGCGAGATCACGGCGCTATCGACCCGCATCGTCTACCAGAACAGGTGGATGACCGTCAGGGAAGACAAGATCCAACGCAGCGACGGCTCCACGGGCCTCTATGGCGTCGTCGAGAAGAGTGACTTCGCACTGGTCATCCCGGTCAATGCCGACGGTTCGCTCTGCCTTGTCGAACAGTACCGATACCCGGTGAAGGGCCGATTCTGGGAGTTCCCGCAAGGCTCCTGGGAGGGCGTCGCCACGGCTGATCCTCTCGATCTGGCGCGCGGCGAACTCGCGGAGGAGACCGGCCTCCTGGCCAGGGAGATGCACTATGTCGGACATCTCTTCGAGTGTTACGGCTATTCGACGCAAGGCTGCCATATCTTCATCGCGCGCGATCTGCAGGCGACGGAAACCAGGCTCGATCCCGAGGAGCAAGGGCTGATCAGCCAGTCCTTTGCGCTTGAAGCCGTCATCGCCATGGTAGGGGATGGCCGGATCAAGGACGCAATGAGCATCGCAGCCCTTGGCCTCTGCCGCCTGAAGGGGCTGCTCTGATGGCGGGCGCCAACACACCAATGGCCGGGAGCTGAAATCTCCCGGCTGGGCCCGCCCCCCCAACCACCCTTAAAAGCTGACCTTGAGCTGTGCGGAACCGCCGAGGCGGTTGCTGCCCGCGGCGATCTCGCCGTCGAGATTGAGGCCGAGCGTGATGCGCTCGCTGAGCCTGGCGCTGAGGCCAGCGGCGACGAGCGCGCTGTTGCGGTCGGCCTCAGCGCCCGTCGCCGTGAAGGCGGCTCCGGGCAGGCCGGCCAGGCTCGCGGTCAGATCGGCATCGCGCTGGAAATAATGCGCCCAGGCCGCCCGGACATAGCCCGTGACCGGCACACTGCCGAGCATGGTGTCGGCGTCGAGCTGCAAGCCGAGCTCGCTGCGGCTCGTGACGTCGTCGCGCCTGCCCAAAGCCAGCGCCCCGGCAGTGGCGCCTGACCAGTTGCTCTCGCGCACGGCCGGGCTCTGCGCCCGCGTCGCCTGGAGCGCGGCCAGCGGCGAGAGACCAAAGCCGTTCCAGTTGAGCACGGTGGCACTCGCCTGCAGGCGACCGCTCCAGGCCGTGGTGTCGTAAGACGAGGACAGGCTGCTGCCGAGCGCCGGGATGCCGCGGCTGACCTCATTGTCGAGCCGGGCATAGCTGGCGGCCGCGCCGAGCCTGACCGGGCCGAGCTGACTGACGCCATAGAGACCGGCCTGGAAGACATCGGCATCGATCTTCCCGAGCAGGCCGGGCAGCGAGGCCCGCGCGCTGCCGACGGAGACCGCGAAGCCGGCAATGGTACCGGGCCTCAGCCGCAGATCGACCCCCGTCGCGAGATGGGCATCGTCGATCCTGCGGCGGCCTGAGCCCACCGCCGCATTGCCGTCGGTGCGGCCATAGGAGCCATAACCCGAGCCCCAGACCGAATGGGCGGGAGCATCGAGCCGCGCTTGCCCGGCGGGCTGATCCGCGCCCTTGCGCACCAGGCCGGAGAAACTTGCCGCTCCGGGGCCGGAGCCGCCGATGTCACCGAGCCGGCCGGCCGCCCAGGGGTCGAGCATCGCCCGCAGGAACTGGTCGGAGGCGACCTCGGCCAGTGCCGGCGCGGCTGTATGGATTTCGCCCGACAAGCTGTTCACGGCGGCCGGGATCGCAGCCGAAGGCAGGTTGTAGATCCCGAACAGCGACGAGGGATCGCCGCCATTGGCCACGGCGCCGTCGATCGCCGAGGCGATGGCATAGGCGTTGGCCGGAGCCGTGACCCCGAGCTGCGGTGTCGGGTTCACGATCGGGGCCAGCGGTTTCGGCGCCAGGGTCAGCCGGACCTCGTTGGCGGTGTAGTTCACGCCCGTGGTGACGCCGTCGCCAAAGCTGCCGGTCATGTCGACCGGGCTGAAGCTGGAGCCTCCAAGCCCACCCGCCGCCGAGAGCAGCGTATAGGGGCTGTTGAACGTGTAGGCGCCGCCGAGCGGCACGATCCGGAGCGTTCCGGCCAGCGCCGCCGTGCCGGTGACGGCGACCCGATCCGCTACTGCGCCCTGGACTTCCGCGACATAGGTCGAGCCGGGGTTCAGCGTCAGGTTGCCATTGACCGTCAGCGTGCCCGGCGAATTGCCGGGCGACAACGTGCCGCCATTGATCACCGTCGTCGGCACCGTGCCTGAGCCGCCGAGCGTGGCGCCGGCTGCGACCGTCACCACGGACGAGCTCGCGATCGAGCCGTTGACGATGAGCGTGCCTGAGATGACCGAGGTCGCGCCCGTATAGGTATTTGTGTCGGTCAAGGTCAGGGCGCCGGCTCCCCGTTTGATAACCGAGCCGGTGCCCGAGATCGTGTCGCCGAACGTCATCGCGCCGCTGCGGTTGAAGACCAGTAGCGCGTTGTTGACGACGTCGCCTGCGATCGACCCGCTCGCGCCGCCATCGCCGATCTGCAGAACGCCGCCGCTGATCGTCGTTCCGCCGGAATAACTGTGGGTGCCGGTCAGGAGCAACGTGCCAGCACCGGCCTTGGACAGCGCCCCGGTCCCCGAAAAGGACTCCGTCACGGTGAAGATATTGCCGGCGTCGACGATGTCGAAGCCGCCGCCATTGCTGCCGAAGGCGATGGTGCGTCCGAGCTGCGTCAGCGCCGTGCCGGTGACACGCAAGGCGCCGCCATCGAGCTGCAGATTGCCAGCGCTGCCGCCCAGATTGGCGTCAGCCGAGATCGAAAGGGCGCCCGCCGCGATCGTGGTGCCACCGGTATAGGTGTTGGTGCCAGTCAAGGTCAGGGTGCTGGTGCCTCGCTGCGCAACCGAGCCTGAGCCCGAGATCGTGCCGCCGAAGGTCACTGCATTGCTGCGGTTGAAGGCCAGCTGTCCATTGTTGACGACGTCGCCGAGAATGGATCCGCTGTTGCTGCCGGCTCCGACCTGCAGGACGCCGGCATCGATCGTCGTTCCACCGGTATAGCTATTCGCCCCGGTCAGCGTCAGCGTACCCACGCCCTGCTTGGTCAGGCCGCCACTCCCGGAGAAACCGGCGGAGATGCCGATATCGTGGCCATTGCTGTCGATGAAGGCCCCGCCAACCTGAATCTGAAGGTCGCCCGGATTGAAGCCCGACACGAAGGTCGGCTGGCTCGACGTGGCGCGGAGCCCGCCGCCATTGAAACTCATCCGCCCCGTGCCGTTACCCTTCAGGATCTGGCCTGTTTCCAGCATGCCGCGCCCGCCGACAGCGCCGTTCAGATTGAGCGTGCCGTCGCCGCTCAACGTGGAGCCAATCCGTGTGATTGTACTCGTCACGGTGCCGCCAGCATCGATGGTCAACGTGCCGCCGCTCTGAAATCCAAGCAAAAGCTCGCCGCTGAGCTCCAAGCGAGAATTTGCACCTGTTACCGTTGCGGCTCCGCCCGTGAAGGTCGAGTATCCGATGTAACCCGTAGTTGCCGTCGCCACGCCACCCGCCGCCACGGTGAGCGTGCCGCTGCCCTGAAATCCCACGACAATCTCTGCATCATTACTCCAGCGGGAGTTCGTGCCGGTCACCGTGACCGTGCCGCTCGCCGCCGAGCCGGTCCCGATGATGCTGGTGCCGGTGCTCGTCACCGTGCCGCCGCCCGCGATCGTGAGGCTTCCGGTGCCGGAGTTGCCAACGCTAAGCGGTGCCCCGACCGTCCAGTTCGTACTGCCCCCTGGAATGGCTGGCGAAACATTGCCCGTTCCAGTCACCGATTGAGCGCAGGCGACAGAGGTACCGAGCAGGCAGGAGGCGAGGCCAATGCCCGCGGAAAGACCGGGGTTTCGGACAGGTCGCTTCCGCGTCAGCCCCTTGCAGACAATCGCACTCACCAGAGTATCCTCGGAATCCAGTTTTACACGCCGAATTGCCGAATATGCAGATTCTCAAAACGCGGTCACCATGCCTTTGCGGCATGACCCAGGATGCCGACCGGGCCTGGAAAGGCGATGCCTCGTCTCTCCCCCGTTCTTATCCGGCTCGCTGCCGCGGCGGCACATCGGGGTAATATTGCGGGGCCTCGCGCCGATCGAACATGCCATAGTCGCGTACGACACGCACATGGCGCAACCTCTGTGCGGCGAGCGATGCCTTGTCCTGAAAGCCCTTCGCCGCCGTCTCGTCGCGCCAGGACAGCAGCAGGATAAGGTCGCCGGGCGTCAGCACCGCGTCGAACACATCCCATGACAGCAGGCCATCCGTTTCCGGGAGCAGGCCGAGAGACGCCGCGCACTCGGCCGCATCCGCGTGCTCTCCCAACTCTGCAGGCCTTGGCCCGGTCACCAGCGTGACCGTCGTCCCCTCGCCCGCTTGCGTCTCGTCGAGACGCTGCTGCTGAAGCGTCTGGCCTTCCGGGATCTGCGTGTCCCGCGTGATCTCGCCGACACGCAGGTGATAGTCGAGGAAGATGCCGGACCGGCCCTTCTCCTGAGCGAAGTGGTGGCGCATCGTCGTGCGCCAGCGCACCACCGCCTTCTCGTCACGCCAGCCCGAGAGCGAGAGCAGCCAGCCCTCGCGGGTCATGCTGCGATAGCGGATATTGTCGACGAAACCATCCACCGCCTCGAGTTCGGGCCGCAGCGACCTGGCCACACCGAGATAGGCATCCCATTGCTCCGGCGCCGGATGCACTTCGAAGATCACAGAGAACATCGGCTTCTCCTCGGACCGCGCTCCTCGCATCACACGGCGGCGATGCAATCCATCTCGATGTCGAAGCCGCCATTCCAGGCCGGGACGTTGATGAAGATCCGGGCTGGCGGATCCCCGGGAAAGAAGCGGCGATAGACCTCGTTGACCGCCGGGTACATCTCGACCGAGGTGACGTAGACATTGACCTTCAGGACGTCGTCGAGGGAGGAGCCAGCCGTCTCGACGCAGAGCTTCATCTGCTCCAGGACAAGCTCCGTCTGGCGCTCGATCCCGCCCGTATAGATCTCGCCTGTCTCCGGATCGAATGGCGGCGCGCCGGATACGTAGATCGTATCGCCGTGCCTGGTGACCGTCGATGTCGGCGCCTTGTACCTTTCAAGATAGCTCGCCAGCGGTTCGACACGAATGATCTGTCTTTTCACGGCGGCTACTCCCGTTGCGCATGCCTGATCGAGATCGCCGCGACGCGCTCTTGGCGCGACGAGAACCCGGCACTTGGTATGCCGCATCTCTACTCCCAGGCCGCTGCGGTAGTCATGCCGCAATGCTACGGTCGCGGCCGTAGGATTGCGGCTTCCTCGCGCGTCGCATCGGAGTGGCGCGGGACACGGAAGAAGGCGTGCCTCTATTCAGCGCCGCCGATAGCAGTCTTCTCGCCCGGTTTCGGATCCGGTTTGTCGGCCGACCCCGTATCCCTAACCTCTGGATTGATCGAGACCTTGTTCAAGGACTCCTTGTCCGGCGCCCCCTGGATCGACTTCACTTTCTGTTGTTCTTCCGGCGACAGCTTGTTTCCGCGTCCATCACGCATGACGACCTCCTCTTGCTTCTCGCCGGAGAACCGCCGGGAAAGCTGGAGGTTCCTCGTGAGCGGACTCATCGCGGCAAAGAGATTGGCCGGTCGAGCGCGCCATCCGGCCGGCGTCACCTCCCAATCGACCCAACCATCACCGGGGCTGGCGCGGGCCCGCCGCTCACGAGATCATCGCGAGCGCTCCATCGTCCCAGCACCGCAAGGCCCGCTTCAACACTGGATCATCGGCTTTCTCGACAACCGCGATCCACTTCTCCAGGCGATGCTCAGCGCGCCCAATAGGCCACGATCTTCTGGCGCTCCGCGCCTGATTGCTTCAGCTCTTCAGATTGCGCGCGCAATGTCCTGACGACGGACTTCTCGGCCGCGGCCCAGAGATAGGTCCGTCCGTCATCGAATTGCTCGGCGGGCAGGAGGTCGATGAGGCGGCTGCGATCCGGGTTGCCATCGGGGAGATGGAACCAGGTCGTCTTGAGCCCGGTATGATCCGGCAGGGGCTGCCGGTGGGTTTCGTCCGCGACCTCGATGAAGACCCGGCTGGCGACATGCTCCGGCGTCTGTTCGAGAATCCGGGCGACGGCCGGCAGGCCGGTGGCGTCCGCGATCAGGATCTGCCGGTCCAGGGCGTCCGGCCGGGCATAGAGCCCGCGCGGATTGTTGATCACGATCCGCTCGCCAAGCTCTGCATCGCGCGCCCAGTCGCTGGCCTTGCCGCCATCGTGTACCACGAGGTCGATCTCGAGTTCGCAGCGAGCACTATCGAAGCTCCGGACCGTGTAAGTGGAATAGCGGAGGCGCTGCCGTTCCTCGGGGAAGACCCAGCGGCCCTCGGCATCGATCGTCGGCAGGACGAGCTCGCCCGTGCCGGGATCGGGGAAGAACAGCCGGATATATTCATCCGGGATCCCGGTCGAGCGAAAGCGCGCCAGGCCTTCGCCGGAAAAAGTCAGCCTGATCATGCCAGGCGTCAGGTAGCGGCGCGCGACCAGCGTCGCCTCGTGGAACGGATTTTCCGTCATGGTCTCACTCACCCCGGCGCATCGGACAACCAGCACCGGCGCTTCTTCCACGGAGCCGCGCAGCCTGCAAGCGGCTTAGTCTTTGATTTATTTAGACTATATCTAATCGAGAGCAGCTATGCGCCAAGACCCGGCTACTCAGTCTCCTGCGGCTGGCGTTGACTGCGAGGACTGCATTTCCAGGCATGGCGTTCCGACGGAGCCGCAGTTGCGCGCCCTCGCCTGCGCGGTTTCCGCGACGATGAGCGCTGCAATGTTCCATGCTTGCGCCTGTGCTAAGGCGCAGCGACGGGAGGCGGCCATGACACAGATCGCGAAAGACACGCGCTTTTGGGACCGGGCCGCGCGGAAATACGCCGTAGGCCCGATCGCCGACATGGCCGGCTATGAGCGCACGCTGGAGCGCACGCAGCATTACCTAAAGGGCAGCGATACGGTGCTCGAATTCGGCTGCGGCACCGGCACCACGGCGCTGCGACTCGCCCCGCATGTCGGGCGCATCGTGGCGACCGACATCTCCGGCGAGATGATCGCGATCGCCCGGGGCAAGACGCAAGCGGCTGATTGCGGCAATGTCGCGTTCGAGGTCGCGACACCCGCTGCGATTTCGGAGCCCGACGCGACATTCGACGTCGCGCTGGGGTTCAATGTCCTGCATCTGATCGCGGCGCGGGAGGAGACCCTGGCCGGCCTCCATCGGCTGCTGAAGCCTGGTGGGATCTTCATCTCCAAGACGCCATGCCTCAAGGAGATGAACCCGCTCCTGCGCCTGGCCGTGCCGCTGATGCAGCGCATCGGCAAGGCGCCTTATGTCAGCTTCCTCAGCACGGAGGATCTCGAGCGCGAGATCGCGGCCGCGGGGTTCGAGATGATCGGGCGCGAGCGCCACGCCTCGCGCGGCCGGGATGCCCGGCCCTTCCTCGTGGCACGGAAGCGCTGAGAGCAGCCGGGGGAACCGCTGCGATCGGCGGTTGGAGAGCGCAGGCATGATCCCGCGCGACTCTGCCGCCCTCCCGTAGGCCGCGCCGACAACAAAACTTCTGCCCGTCCTCATGATCGGAGAGGATCTCTGTCGATATCGCCGTGCATTTGAAGACCTTTTCCGGATAGCGCAGGCTAATTTGGCGCCAATCCCGATAATCTCGAAGGCAAAGGCGTCGTTTCCATGAGTCTGTTCGCTTTGATCCGCTGGCCGGTCCTGGCCATGTCGGCAGCGCTGATCTTTGCAGGCCCTCAAAAGATAGCGGCGGCCGAGACGCTGACTATAGCGCAAGGAAACGACATCCTTTCGCTCGATCCGGCCAATCACGGCAATAACAGTACCGAGTCGGCGCTGGTGAACATCTACGATTACCTGGTCAACAAGGATTTCAGCCAGGGGCAATTGCGCTTCACCCCGCGCCTCGCCCTCTCCTGGAGCAGCGACGACAATATCCATTGGACGCTGAAGCTGCGCGACGACGTCTACTGGCACAATGGCGACAAATTCACCGCGCAGGACGTCAAGTTCACGATCGAGCGGTCGCAGCAGGACAAGAAGCTGATCAGCTCCGGCAAATTCCGCCGGATCAAGGCGGTCGAAGCCCCTGACGACACCACGCTGCGGATCGAAACCGACGGGCCCGATACGCTGCTGCTGCACGCCTTCGTCGGCAACGGTGCCGGCATCCTGCCCAAGGCAGCGTTCGAGAAGGCAGGCAAGGACGAGTTCTTCAAGCAGCCGGTCGGCACCGGGCCCTATGTCTTCAGGCAATGGGTCAAATCCGACCGCGTCGTCCTGGCGAAGAACCCGCGCTGGTGGGGCGGCACGCCGAAATGGGATGGCGTCGTCATCCGCTCGATCCCCGAAACCACGACGCGGGTGGCCGAGCTCCTGACGGGCGGCGTCGACATCGCCGTGAACGTCCCGCCGGAGGACATCGCGCGCCTGAACGACAACAAGGGCACGCGCGCCATCACCTTCGACATCGCGCGCAACCTCGCCTTGCATGTCCGCACCGGCAAGGACCGCGTCACGGGTGATCCGCGCGTCCGCGAGGCGATCGACCTCGCCATCGACCGCAATGCCATCGTGCAGCAGGTGCTGGAAGGACATGGCGGGGCGACGCGCGGCTTCTTCCCGCCGGCGATCCCGGGCTTTGCCCCGGAGCTGAGCCGCGACATCCGCTTCGATCCGGAGCGCGCGAAGGCGCTGCTGCGCGAGGCGGGTTACAGCGACCGCAAGCGTCCCGCCATCAAGATCAGCACGCCGAGCGGCCGCTATGTGAAGGATCGGGAGATCGTCGAGGCGGTCGCCGGCTATCTCGAGGATGCCGGTTTCCGGGCGCAGGTCGAGGTGCTCGACTGGACCGTCTACAACAACAAGGTCGTCGGCGACGGTTTTGGCGAGCTCTATCTCTGGGGCATGGGCTCCTATACCGATGCCTCGACCCTCTTCGTCGATAATTTCAAGCGTCACTACGACTGGTCGGACGAGAGCTTCGAGAAGCTCGCCGCCTCCGTGCGCCAGGCGAAGAGCGAGGCCGACCGCATCGCCATCTCGCAGCAGGGCCAGCAGATCGTCGCCGAACAGCGCGTCCGCATCGGCCTGCTCTTCCCGCAATCGATCTACGGCGTGAGCGATCGCATCATCTATACCGGGCGCTTCGACGAGATGATCGCGGCCGAGGACGTCTCGCGCCCATGAGCGGACGGTCTCCCCTCAAGGCCCTGCTGCAATTCGTGCCGGTGCTCTACATCGTCTCGCTGATCGTCTTCGTGCTGGTCTACCTGACGGGCGATCCTTCGGCGCTGCTGATCCCGGAGGATGCCAGCGAAGAAGACCGCCTCGTGCTGGTCGCGGCATGGGGGCTCGATCGGCCCTGGTATGTCCAATATCTCCGCTACATGGGCAACATCCTGACCGGGGATTTCGGCGTCTCCTATCGCTACGGCACGGATGCCCTGCCGGTCGTGCTCGAACGCATCCCTGCAACCCTGACGCTGACGGCGGGCGGCCTCATTGTCGCGATCCTCATCGCCCTGCCGACCGGCATCTTCGCTGCGCTCAAGCGCAACAGCATGCCGGATTTCGCGATCTCCGCCGTGACGATCCTCGGCAAGGCGATGCCGAATTTCTGGGTCGGCATCATGCTGATCCTCGTCTTCGGCGTGTGGCTCCGGCTGGTTCCGGTCTCCGGCAGCGGCAGCTTCGCGCATCTGATCCTGCCGGCGCTGACACTGGGCACCGGCTTTGCCGCCGAGCTGACCAAACTGATCCGGTCCAGCCTGCTGGAGATCATGGGCCAGGACTATATCCGGACTGCCCGGGCCAAGGGCGTG
Source organism: Hyphomicrobiales bacterium (assembly GCA_900470095.1). Taxonomy (GTDB): domain Bacteria; phylum Pseudomonadota; class Alphaproteobacteria; order Rhizobiales; family Beijerinckiaceae; genus Allobosea. The sequence continues at coordinate 93,753 of UBZM01000005.1, read as the reverse complement.
CCGGAGATCTTCATCATCCTCCGCCACGGCCTGCGCAATGCGCTGATCCCGGCCCTGACCATGACCTCGCTCCATGCCATCGCGCTGCTTGGCGGGGCTCTGGTCACGGAGACGGTGTTCTCCTGGCCGGGTCTCGGCCAGCTCGTCGTGCAGGCGGTCTACACCAAGGACATGGCGGTCATCCAGATCGCGGTGTTCGTCATCACCATCATGGCTCTGACGATCAACCTGACGACGGACGCCCTCTACCGGCTGATCGATCCCCGCCTGCGGCATTGATCGCCCTCACGTGAAAACCATGCAGATATCCCTCCCGCTCCCCCGTATCCCGCGCCTGCCACGCCTGCTGCGCTCGCTCTTGTCGAACAAGGCGGGCCTCGCCGGCGTTGCCATCGTCGCCGCCATCGCCGTCACCGCGCTGCTGGCCGACCATCTCGCGCCGCTCGATCCGCTGCGGCGGAACCTTTCGCTGAAGCTGCTCCCGCCGGCCTGGCTCGAGGGCGGCAATCCGCGACACCTGCTGGGAACCGACAGCCAAGGACGCGACCTGCTCAGCCGCATCATCTTCGGGGCGCGCACCTCGCTGACGGTCGGCCTCGCCGCCGTCGCCCTTTCCAGCCTGATCGGCCTGTCGCTCGGCCTGCTCGCGGGCATGGCGGGCGGCAGGGTCGATGCGCTGATCATGCGCGTGATCGACGCGATGCTGGCGATCCCGACGATGCTGTTCATGCTCGTCGTCGCCCTCGTCGCGGGAACGGGGCTCGTGCCGCTCGTCGTCGTCATCGCCGCGACCAACTGGGTCGGCTGCGCCCGGATCGTCAGGGCCGACGTCCTGAGCGTCAAGGAAATGGACTATATCGCAGCCGCGCGGTCGATCGGGGCGCGCCCGCTCGGGTTGATCCTGCGGCACATCCTGCCCAATATCCTATCCTCCTTCGTCGTCGTCTCGACCATGAATGTCGGCACCGTCATCCTGGCGGAATCCTCCCTCAGCTTCCTCGGCTTCGGCATCCAGCCACCCGAGATCTCCTGGGGCCAAATGCTGAGCGAGGGACGCCAGTACCTGGCGACCAGCTGGTGGGTTGCGACCTTCCCCGGCATCGCGATCACGCTGACCGTGCTCGGCGTCATCCTGCTCGGCGACTGGCTGCGCGACCATCTCGACCCGCGCCTCGATTGAGCGCCGCCCCTCTCCATTCCCTTTGCTTGAGAAGTCCATGACGATCGCCGACCGAAACGCACGCAAGCCCCGCCGGCTCCATCTCGGCCTGTTCCACCAGCCGATCGGGCGGCATCCGGCGGCGTGGCGGCAAGACACCGCGCAAGGGCACCCCGAGGATATCGACTGGGCGATCCGGATCGCCCGCAAGGCCGAGGACGGGCTGTTCGACATGTTCTTCGTGGCGGACAATCTGGCTGGCCCGGAGCCCGGCGCGCAGGGCAAGGCCGGCGGGCTCGAGCCCCTGACCCTTCTCTCGGCGCTCGCTGTCGCGACCTCGAAGATCGGCCTCGTCGGCACGATCTCGACCAGCTTCTCCGAACCCTACAACGTAGCCCGGCAGCTCGCATCGCTCGACCATATCAGCCATGGCCGCGCCGGCTGGAACGTCGTCACGACCCAATCGGACCGGGCCGCCGAGAATTTCAACCTCAGCGCCCTGCCCGATCACGCCGCCCGCTATGAGCGCGCCCGGGAGTTCGTGCAGGTGGTCCGCGGCCTGTGGGACAGCTGGGCCAATGATGCCCTCGTCATGGACAGGCAATCCGGCACGTTCCTCGATACGCAGCGGGTGCGCCTGCTCGCGCACAAGGGCGCGCATTTTTCGGTGCGCGGGCCGCTCAATATCTCGCGGCCGCCGCAGGGTCATCCGGTCATCGTGCAAGCCGGCTCCTCGCGCGACGGCATCGGGCTCGCGGCCGCCGAGGCGGATCTCGCCTTCACTGCGCAGGACACGATTGCCGACTCCCACGTCTACAGGGAGGCGCTGAGCGAGGCGGCGAAAGCCGCCGGACGCAAGGCGCCGGGCCTGCCGATCCTGCCTGGAATCATGCCGATCGTCGGGCGGACCGATGCCGAGGCACGCGAGAAATTCGCGGCGATGCAGGAGCATACCGACATCGCCGCAGGCATCCGCCAGCTGTCGGGGCGCTGGGGCTATGACCTGTCCAGCCATCCGCTGGATGGGCCGGTGCCGGAGCCGGGCGAACGCATCCATGGCGAGAGCCGGGTGCGCTTGCTGCTGAACAAGGCGCGCGCCGAGAACTACACGCTGCGCGAACTCGCTGCGCTCGCGATCGCCTCCCATGGCCATCGCATCATCATGGGCTCGCCCCAGACGATCGCCGACGACCTGCAATCATGGTTCGAGCAGGGCGCTGCCGACGGTTTCAACCTGATCCCGGCCTCGATGCCCGACGGGCTCGACGATTTCGTCGATCTGGTGATCCCGGTCCTGCAGGAGCGAGGGCTGTTCCGCCGACATTACGAGGAAACCAGCCTGCGCGAGCGCTTTGGCCTCGACATCCCCCGGCTCGCCGCATTCACGAACTGAGCGGCCGGCGCCGGGGCGCTGACCAGCGAGGCGGATAAATTCCTTCCGTCTCGCCCGCTCATTGGGGAACTATAGATTTCCAAATAACCTCTAATATAGCCAAATATACTTATTGTTCTGACAGTATTGATTGCACAAACGGTTCAGATACGAATGCCATGGGCGCTTATTTCCGCTCAACGCCAAATTCCGGAACCGTGCCATGACTGACTTGATCGTGCGTTCGTCTCCCTTTGACGGGAAAGCAGAGGTTTTGATCGAAGGGCTTGTTGCCGAGTACGACGGCCGATACGGGGCCAATAGCAGGCCAGGCGGCGCGCGCACCGAGATCCTGCGCTACCCGGCCGAGGCCTTCTCCCCGCCTTTGGGAGATTTCCTGCTCCTGCGGCGCGGCGACGAGACCATCGCGGGCGGCGCCTTCATGAGCCATGACAACGAGACAGCCGAGCTCAAGCGCATCTGGACGCGGGACGATCTGCGTCGGCAGGGGTTGGCACGGCAGATCGTGCTGGCACTCGAAGAGGCGGCGGCCGCGCTCGGCTACACCCGTGCCTATCTCACCACCGGGTTCCGGCAGCCGGAAGCGACGGGCCTGTATCTGTCGCTCGGCTATCGGCCGCTCTTCGACACGACAGTGGACCCGACGCTCTATCGCTCCCTGCCCTTTGAAAAACATATCGGAGCGAAGGCCGGCACCGCCGGCAGCACCGCGATCTATCCGCCGGCCGCATCGCTCGACGAAGCGACGGCCCGCGTGGCCATCGTCAAGGCCGAGCAGGAAGCGAAGATAGCGGCCCGGCTGGCGGCCCATCGCGCGGCGACGGCGCAGGTGGCGGCGGCTTGAGCGGCAAAGACGCAGTCTCGCCGGCAGCATGACGCTGCACCCCGCAGCGCCTGCCAATCAGGGGCAAGCGGCTGCCGAACATAGGCGACCGGCCATCGCGCCGGTCTTCGGTGGCGGGCGCCACCTCTCCTGGGAGTGAGAGCATCATGGGAACGCAGAACGACCACTTTGCAGCGCTGGTCGGCAACACGCCGCTGCTGGAGCTGCGCCGCTTTGCCGAAAGGCTGGAGATCGCCTCCCGCGTCTTCGCGAAGATCGAGTATCTGAACCCGGCCGGCAGCATCAAGGACCGCACGGCCTGGGGCATCATTCGCGAAGCCGAGGAGAAAGGGGCGCTGAAGCCCGGCCAGCTCATCGTCGATCTCACCAGCGGCAATACCGGCATCGGCCTCGCCGCCCTGGCAGCGGCGCGCGGCTACCGCTCGAAATTCTACCTCCGCAACACGATCAGCGAGGACAAGATCAGGCTGCTTCACCAATACGGCGCCGAAACCGTCCTGATCGACAACAGCGTCTTCCTCGAAACCGGCGCCATCCACGCGATCATCGACCGCGTCCGCCGCGAGAATCCCGATGCGTACTACACCAATCAGCGGGGAAACCCGGCAAACCCTCGCGTTCACTTTGAGACGACCGGGCCGGAGATCTGGCGCGAGACCAAGGGCGAGGTCGACATCTTCGTGGCCGCGGTCGGTACCGGCGGCACGATCTCCGGTACCGGCCGCTTCCTGAAGGCGCAGAAGCCAGGCGTGAAGGTCGTGGTCGTCGAGCCCGGCGCGGCCTCGATCCCCTCGGCGGAGACGCCCTACCCCGACAGCATCGAGGGAGTCCACAAGGTGACCGATGTCGAAACCGCTTACCTGCCCGAGAATTTTGACGCTGCCGTCGTCGACGAGGTCATCGTGACCGACACGGCGCAGGCCCGCGAATTCGCCCGGGCGCTGGCACAGGAGGAAGGCATCCTGGCGGGCACGTCGTCGGGAGCGGTGTTGTTTGCCGCCGCCACACTCGGCCGGCGCCCCGAAAACGCGGGCAAGACGATCGTCGCCATCGTTGCCGATAGCGGCGAACGCTATCTCAGCCCGCCCAAGCTCGGCCCCACCGTCGCGCAGACGGAAACGGCGAGCCCGCCCTCGCTCCCGGTCGCCGCTGCAGCCTACTAGGATTCGGGGCGGCGGGATTTGAGAAACCTGATTTTCGTCACCACAACCCCGAACAGAAACAAATCATCGCCTTTCTGCAATCAAAACGCACAGTTTGTTTCATTGATACAAATAATCATCTGAGCAATAATCTTGAACGTGAAGAGTAACCCTAACGTCTTCACCGCGGGATTTGCTGGAGCAGCTTGCGCCGCGTCAACAACGCTAAAAGCACCACGATCGCTCGTGGGCTCCTCTCTTGCTTTGGAGACGCGAATGCCCTTCCCGCTTGAACTGACAACAATCGGCCGGCAGCCCCCTTGCCATCGAAGGCTATGATTTCGGAATTTTAGGCTGGTGCTCGTCGCTACCGCGGACAGAACCGCGACAGCGACCTCCCGATGCATCGGCGCCCTTGAAGCGGGACGCGGTCTTGCCGCTGCCCGGACGACCTCCCCCGGATTTCGTGATGTCTCCGATGCGCCGGCTTCCAGCGGTGCAGCGGCCCGGCGAACGCGCGAAATCGAGGCAAGCCCCTCTCCCCAGCCCTTTCCCATCCGCGAGCCGCCAACCATGTCCGATCTCACCGAATATCTCGTCCAGAAGCGCGACGCCCTGCTGCGCCGCAAGGCTCATGCCCGCACGCCGGAGGCCCGACCGCAGCGCCTGCAAGCCCAGGCCACGGCCGAAGGGCGCAGCGGCGTCCGGCGCATCCGGATCCGCGACTTCCAGGTCGTCAGCGACAGCCCGCCGGATTTCGCCGGCTATGATCTCGGCCCGAGCTCGCCGGAACTCCTGCTCGGCGCGCTGTCCAGCTGCCTGACGCACACTTACCTGATCCAGGCGGCCGACCAGCAGATCGATCTGCGGGACGTCTCGGTCGAGGTGCAGGGTCAGCTCGATCCGCGGGCCGGCACGCCGGGGTTCGAGACGACGCCGGTCTATCCGCACGACCTCTCCTACACGGTGCGGCTGACCACCGATGCGACCGATCTGGACGCACTCAACGCCGCAGTCGAGCGCTTCTGCCCGATCCTGAACCTGCTCCGGCGCGGCACGGAGGTGCGTGGAACCGTCGAACGCATCCCGGCCAGCCGCGCCGCCGCCTGATTTTTCCAAAGCCCTGCATGAGGCCGCTCAAAGCAGCGGCAAAGGAGCGAAGATGACCCTTCTCACCAGCCAGCCCACCCGCCGCACGCTGTTGCGCGGAGCCGCCGCCCTCGCCGCCGCACCGCTCGTCGGTGTCGCCGGACATCACGCCTTCGCCCAGGCCGCGCCGCTAGCGCAGCGACAGACGATCAAGCTCGCCTGGGGCCAGACGGCCGTCTGCCAGTCGCCGATCTCGGTCGCGCTGAAGCAGGGGCTGTTCGAGAAATACAACATCGCCGTCGAGCCGGTGAACTTCAGCGGCCCGACCGATGCGCTGCTCCAGGCGATCGCGACCGGCCATGCCGATGGCGGCATCGGCATGGCGTTGCGCTGGCTCAAGCCGCTCGAACAAGGCTTCGATGTCGGCCTGACCGTCGGCACCCATGGCGGCTGCATGCGGCTCCTCGTTGCCGAGAACGCCGGCATCGGCAGCCTGAAGGACCTGAAGGGCAAGTCCGTCGCGGTCACCGACCCGGCGAGCCCGGTGCGCAACTTCTTCGCCATCCGTCTCGCCGAGATCGGCCTCGATCCGGAGAAGGATGTCAGCTGGGTGCAGTACCCGCAGGATCTGTTCGGGGAGGCGCTCAGGAAGGGCGAGGTCCAGGCGCTGGCCGGCGACGACCCGCATCTCTATCTCATCCGCGAGCGCGACAAGCTCGTCGAACTCGCCACCAATCTCGAGGGCCAGTACGCCAAGTCGACCTGCTGCGTGCTCGGCCTGCGCGGCGCCCTGATCCGCGACCAGCCCCAGGTCGCAGCCGCGGTCTCCCGCGCCATCGTCGAGGCCCAGGCCTGGACCGCAGCCAACCCCGACAAGACGGCCGAGATCTTCGCCCCCTTCGTTCCGGCAAAGGTGACGCCCGAGACGGTGGCGGCGATCCTGCGCAGCCACACGCATGACCACCACTCCACCGGAGCGGCGCTGCGCGACGACGTCGCCCTGTTCACCGAACAGCTGAAGCTCGTCAATGTGATCCGCAAGAACACCGACGCCAAGGCCTTCGCGCAGAAGATCGTGCCCAATGTCGCCGTTTGAACAGACAGGCTCCGCGGCAAGCTTCGACCGGCCACCCCTGCAAGTCGATGGCGCGGTGCTGGCGCGGGGCGCGCTTGCGACGGTCGCCTGGACCGCGGTCGCGGCTTCCGTCACCCTGCTTGCGAACAGGAAGGTCGGCTTCGCCGAACCGCTCTATGTCGACCAGACCAATCTCGGCCTGGCCGCATGGGCGGTCCTGCTCGCGATTGCCACGACGATCGGCGCCGTCTGGCCGCCGCTCGGCGCGCGGCTCGGCCGGGCCGCGCCTTGGCTCGTCGTGCTGGCGCTCTTCGTCGGAATCTGGGACCTGCTGACGGCCAAGCTCGGCCTGCTTCCGGTGCCCTTCTTCGCGCCGCCCTCCTCTCTCGTCGAGGTCTATGCCGAGGACTGGCCGCGGCTCGGCGAAAGCGTGCTGCATTCCCTGCGGCTGCTCGCGCTCGGCTTCCTGTTCGGCACGATCTCCGGCTTCGTCACCGGCGTCGCGATCGGCTGGTCGCGCGGGCTCGGTTACTGGGTCCACCCGGTGCTGCGCTTCCTCGGGCCGATTCCGTCGACCGCGCTCCTGCCGATGTCCTTCTTCTTCTTTCCCTCGAGCTTTTCGGCGGCGATCTTCCTGATCGCACTTGCGACCTGGTTCCCGGTCACGGTGCTGACCTGGTCCGGCGTCGCCAGCGTCGACAAGGCCTATTACGACGTCGCCCGCACGCTCGGCGCCCGCCGCTCGTTCCTGATTTTCAAGGTCGCGATCCCGGCCGCCCTGCCGCATGTCTTCGTCGGCCTGTTCATGGGGCTCGGCGCCTCCTTCTCGGTGCTGGTGGCGGCCGAGATGATGGGCGTCAAATCCGGCCTCGGCTACTACCTGCAATGGGCCCAGGGCTGGGCGGCCTATGCCAACATGTATGGCGCTCTGATCGTCATGGCGCTGATCTTCTCGAGCCTGATCACGCTGCTCTTCGCTGCGCGCGACCGGTTGCTCGGCTGGCAGAAGGACGTGGTGAAATGGTAGCCGCCACGCTAACCGCCGCTGTGGACCGCAGCGCACCAGCCTCGCGCGGCGCCGATCTCGCGATCGCGGGTGTCTCGCATGCCTTCGATCTCGAGGGCCGGCCGCTGCCGGTTCTCGACGATATCGACCTTAACGTCCGGGCCGGCGAATTCGTCGCGCTGCTCGGCCCGAGCGGCTGCGGGAAGTCGACGCTGCTGCGGCTCGTCGCCGGGTTGGAGCCGCCCACTCAAGGCCGGATCGCGGCCGCGGGGGAGCTGATCACCGCTCCCGACCCGTCCCGCGTCGTCGTCTTCCAGGACCCGACGCTCTATCCCTGGCGCACCGTCTGGCGGAACGTCGCGCTCGGGCTGGAGGCGCGCGGCCTGCTCGCCACACAGAAAGGCCGTGTCGACGATGCGCTGCGGACGGTCGGTCTCGCCGGCTTCGAGCGGGCCTTTCCGCGCCAGCTTTCCGGCGGCATGGCGCAGCGCGCGGCGCTGGCACGCGCGCTCGTCAATGATCCCAGCGTGCTGATCCTCGACGAGCCGCTGGGGAAGCTCGACTCGCTGACGCGGATCGCGATGCAGACCGAGATCGCCGAACTCTGGCGCCAGCGCGGCTTCACCACGCTGCTCGTCACCCATGACGTGGAGGAGGCGCTGTTCCTGGCCCAGCGCGTCATCGTGCTGAGCGAGCGCCCGGCCCGGATCAAGGCCGAGATCGTCAATGACCTGCCCTACCCGCGCCATCGCGGGGATCCGCGCCTTGCGGAACTGCGCGGGCAGGCTCTCGCCCATCTCGGGCTCGACGCCAGCTGGTGATCGCCCAAGCGCAGCCCCCTCTCCATCACAGGACCATCTTCATGTCTCGCGTCACCGGGCTCACGCTCGCCCTCTCTCTTGCCGCTTCCCCCCTCGCCGCCTCGCCAGCCTTCGCCCATGCCCATCTCAGGACCGCTTCGCCGGCCGAGGGCGCGACGGTCAACGCTCCGGCCGAGATCGTGCTCGGCTTCACCGAGAATCTCGAGGTCAAGCTCAGCAGCATCACCGTGCGTGATGGGCAGGGCCAGCCGGTCCAGGCGGCGCCGGCAGAAGCCGTGCCGGGCGACAGCAAGGCGCTGAAGGTCCGCCTGAAGGCGACGGCGCCCGGCCCCTACACGGTTGAATGGGCGGCGACCTCCGTCGATACCCATCGCGTCACCGGGCAGTACCGGTTCACCGTCAGGCCCTGATGTGACTGCCTTCATCGAGGCGGCGCTGCCAGCGATCCGCTGGCTCCATCTGGCCGCTTTGCTGTCGAGCCTCGGCACCGAAGCCTTTCGCCTGCTGGCCTGGGGACGACTGGAGGCCTCGCCGGAGGCTCGGTCCTTGCTGCGGTGGCTGGCCCGGTTCAGCCGGGCCGGCGTGGCACTGGCCCTTGTCAGCGGCGTCCTCTGGTTCTGGTTCCAGGGCAGCGCCATGCTGGGGAATACCGTCGCGAGCCGGGAGGCGGCTCAGGCCATCCTCCAGACCCGCTTCGGCGGGACCTTGCTGCTGCGTCTCGCCCTGCTCATCGTCACGCTTTGGCTGCTGCAGAGCGAAGGACGCGGCCGATGGTTCGCCCTGCCTATCCTTGCAGCCTCCGCCTTCCTGCAAGGCGGGCTCGGCCATGGCGCGGCGACCGATGGCTGGGTCACGGTCGCCCTTGGCCTGCATGTCGTGGCGGCCGGGCTCTGGCTCGGTGCGCTTTTGCCGTTGCTCGCGACCTGCGTTCTGCTGCCCTTGCAAGCCGGCGCCATCGCACGCCGCTTCACGCCGCTCGGCCTCGCCTGCGTGCTGACGCTTGCCATCACCTCGCTGATGCAGGTGCAGGCGCTTCTCGGCACGCTGGCGGCGACGCTCGGCACGAGCTATGGCCGGCTCGCCCTGCTCAAGCTCGCCCTGTTCGCGGGTCTGCTGGTAATTGCGAGCGCCAACCGCTTCCGCTTCGTGCCGCAAGCAGAAGCCGGCGGTTCGATACGCGGCTTGCGCCGCTCGATCGCCCTTGAGACCGGCCTCGGGCTGGCCATGGTCGCGGCTGCCGCCGCTCTCGCAAGCCAGCCGCCGGGTATCCACGAACAGCCGGACTGGCCCTTCCGACTGCGGCCTGTTCCGGGCCTCTGGGACGATACCTATCTGCGCGACGGGCTCCTGCGCCTGCTCGGCCCGATCGCCATCGCGGTCGCGCTCTTCGCCCTAGCCGTTATGCTGCGCAAACTGCGCTGGCCGGCGCTCGCGGCCGGCGCCGCAGCGCTGGTCTATGTCCAGGTGCCGCCATGGCGCCCCTATGTCGTCGCCGCGGTGCCGACAAGCTTTCAGCTGTCGCCGACCGGCTATTCCGCACGCTCGATCGCGGCCGGCCGCGCGCTGTTCCAGCGCGACTGCGCGAGCTGCCATGGCCTCGACGCGCGGGGCCGCGGGCCGGTCGCGGTCGCCCACGCGATCTGGCCTCCGGACCTCTCGGCGCCCTTGATCGCGGGCCGTCCAGGCGGGGAGCTGTTCTGGTCGATCCGCCACGGCACAGGACCGATGCCGCCGGCAACAAGGCTCGACGATGCCGAGATCTGGGCCCTGATCGATTTCATCCGGCTGCGTGCCGGTGCCCGCATCTATGCTCCCTCCGAGATGCGCTTTGCCGGAGCCGCCCGCATGCCGGGCTTCGTCGCCCGCTGCCAGGAGGGCGGCATCCTGACGCCGGGCAACGGTCGGGTCCTGCGCCTGTGGATCGAGGGCACGACCGCGCAGGTCCAGGCCGACGGCGCGGTCGCCCGCTGCCCGGTCGAGGACCCGGAGCCCCTGGCCGCCGCGCTCGCGGAACTGACCGGCGGCGGCCTCGCGCCCGCGCAGGTTCTGATCGACGCCAATGGCTGGCTGCGGCGCGCTTTCAGAACGGATGGCAGCGCGTCACCCGATCTCGTCGCGACCGAACTGAAGCGCATTCGGGAGAGGCCCTTTGACGCCACCTCTTTGCACCACTGACTTCGATCGCGGACCTGGTGACCGCTAGCCGCGGCAATGATCTCGTCGGACCCGAGCACACGATCCGGCCGCCGGTGTCGCCCGCTCGCGCTCGGTTCGACCTCGCGGTGCAGGCACCGCAAGATGGCCGATGAGAGGCCTCGCCGACGGCCCCCTCCATCCAAAAAATGCGCCGCGGAATGTGGTTCGGCACGCAAACTCTGGTATCCTATTTCAGAGGCAGTTGCTCATGCGTCGGCTGCGACATGAGCTTGGAGGCGCTCCGGGCATCGGCGATCGGAGATGCAGTCTCCTCCCAGGCCCTGTCGAAGCTAATCGGGTTGGCTTGCGACCGCGCGCTTGATCTCGGTCGGGGGGACAGGCGCTCGGCGAAACCACACACGCCTCAAGCGCAAGCAGGTCGCCTCGCAATCTGCGGCGGCGCAGAGCATCGCCTGTTCCGCCGCTCACACCATGGAGGAACCAACGATGACACCTGTCAAAACAGTGTTTCTCTCCGGGTTACTCTTGTCCTTGGCCCCCGGGGTCGTCCTCGGACAGCCGATCGAAAAGAAGGGGACCACGCCCTACGTGACGCACTTCATCTTTCGACCTTTGATGAACATCGACATCGCCGGCCTCGGCACCGCCACCTCGCTGGAAGCAGTCGGCACCACCCAAAACATGAAGGGCGAGAAGATGTTCGACAAGATGTCGGCACAGTGCACAGCGCTGAGCATCGCGTCAGGCGACAAGAAATACATCGACGGTGCCTGCGTTCTGGCCGATACCGACGGCGACAAAATCTTCTCGACCTTTGATACGCGGGATCTCGACAAATCGCAGCCGGAGATGGGTTGTGGCACCCATGTCATCACCGGCGGCTCCGGCAAGTACAAGGGCATCACCGGGCGTGAGCCCTTTGCTTGCCTCGCGATGCCTGTCCTGGCCGGTCCCGGCGGATATACCGCGATGGACATCCCGCATAACACGGTGTGGGAGATCAAATGACAGGAACCTCGTGTCCTGTCTCAAGCCAGGCGGCCGACAACCGGCCCCACTCCCGCTGGATGAGAGCCCGGCCCCGACCGCCGGGCCTTTTTTCGCCGATTGAAGACGGCCCTGCTGCACGCCGGGAAGCCGGGCGCCGGTCACGAGGGCCGTATGAGCATCGCCCGGCTCAGCGCCGCGTTGCCGCCGCTGGGAACTGGCCGGATCGCTTGACTCTCCAGTCCTGGAATGTTCCTATTTTGTTCCCATTGCAGGATTGAGTTATGCCAGACGATCAGGGGGCCATCACGGTCATCACCGATCAGGAGATCGACGCGGTGCTCTGCGAGGCGAAGGGAGACGCGCGCGAAGCGATCCGCATGCTTCTGCACGATCTCGCAGTCCTGGCCGCGGACGCCGAGCGGCTCGTCTCGAAGGGTTTTGTGCGCAATCGGGCGCCGTGGAAGAGGATCGGATGATGGTAACGCGCACGCAGAGGCATTTCTCGCCCTATGACGCGGAAAGGCTCCTGGCGCTGGTGGAGAGCGCGCGGGGCGAGATAGGACAGTATCAGGCGACGGTCCCGCTCAACTCAGCGATCGACACGGCCCTGAAGGCTTTCAGGGATGCCGCGACCCTGCTTGCCGACACTGCGCGCGGCGATGTCGGGACCGGTCGCGCCTTGCCGTCGCATGCGAGACCAGAGCAGTCGTGAGCGAAACCGGCGGGTAATGGACATCCCCCGGAACCTGCTCCTGAGCCGGTCATGCAGGTTGGGCGCGGCGCAAGATCATCGCCTTTGGGAAGATCGCGCGTCGGCGCTGGGCATTGTCGATCGCGCACTACCGGAGGTTTATATTAATGCATCACCGTTAACCGATGGCAACTCATAGTTGCGACGCTAAACTGCCTGTAATCAGCATCTCGTCATGCTTCACGTTTGGTCTCGACAACCTTTTCTTTTCGGTCAATTCTTTTCCGCGGGTCGTCGGATCAAGCATCCGCCTCCCCGCAAGACGCAATCTTCAGAGGATTCGGCCATGGCGACGGGAAACGTGAAATGGTTCAATACTGAGAAGGGTTTCGGGTTCATTCAGCCGTCAGACGGTGGCAAGGATGTGTTTGTACACATCACAGCCGTGAAAGAGGCCGGCATGATGACTCTGACCGAAGGACAGAAGGTCGCTTTCGACTTGAAAACCGAACGCGGCAAGACAGCGGCAGGCTCCCTCCAACTTCTCTGATCACCACCTGACGTCTTTTGCGTCGAAGCGGCTTGCCACCTGACGGCAGGTCCTGACACGCATTTGCGCGGTCAGGCAGCGGTTGGAAGGCCAAGACATCCATCGATCAGGCATGCCGGGCGGATCGCACGCCCCGGGCAGGCCCGCGTGGGTGAGACGCTGTGGAACCGGGAACCCGGCCCGATGCACCTTCGGTCGTCATAGCGCGATCCCCGTCGATGAAATTGCGCTTGGCGAGGGAGCCCGCAGGACGGCCCGGGATGCCGAATTCGAACCGCCGCTACCGCGGATTGCGCGGCGCGGTGCCATGGGATGCGCGCCCCAACTGATGGGCATCGACCAGCGCGAGGCCGCGGCGACGTGATCGGCCGAAGCAAGCGCCCCCGAAGTGCTCGAGATTCCGCCCGAAGCGCTCGATGTCATCGCGACCGCCTGCAACATCGACGTCATCGGCAACATCCTGCTGACTGCCTGGGGACCGGCTCTCGCCGCACTTGTGGCGGTCGAAGCGAGCCTTGCCGCGCTACGATCGCCAACCCGAACGATATGGCGAAGCCTGGGGATTTGGCATCGGATCGATAAGGGCTCGCCGAAAGAGGAGATCATGATGTCGCCCCCCTTCCCCGGAACCCGCTCCACCGATGCTCGTTCTCTTCGTCAAAGGAGAACAGCCATGTCCGGAGACAAGCAAACGATCATCGATCTCGAGACGCGCTTCTGGCAGTCCATGGTCGACAAGGATGCAAAGCTCGCGAAATCGATGATTGCCCAGGAATGTCTGATCACCGGCCCGATGGGAGCGATGAAGATCGACCCTGACCGGTATGAGGCCATGACGGAAGAAGGCCGGTGGACGCTTCAAAGCTTCAAGCTCAGCGATGTCGATGTGATCATGCCGACCGACGAAGTCGCCGTCATCGCCTACACGGTGCACCAGAAGGGCGACATGAAGGGCAAGCCCATGGACATGACATGCGCGGACAGCACGACCTGGGTCAGGGATGGCCAATCCTGGAAATGCGCCCTCCACACCGAGACGATGCTGCAGAATGCGTAGAGCGCTGGTTTGACTGCCTGGTGGCGAGTCGGCTTGTCCGATCACCGGATCGCCATTGGGCGAATGCCGCATTCTGGACGCTGCGGTCATCTGTGCTCCCGACGAAGCATGGCATCCGAGACGATCGCCGAGAAGCAGGACCCCGCCATACCTTGCGCGCAATTTCTCCTGCCTTCGACATCGCGTAAGAGCGAGCAGGACGGGTCTCGGTCGGCGTCGCCCCAGCGAAGGATAGGATATTGGCCTTTCTGACTGAACCGGAGCCGCCCCGTGGCCGGCCGATGGAGGTTGTCCCCGGCATCTCCCGTATCGTCGCCAATAATCCGAGCCTGATGACCTATCGTGGCACCAATACCTATCTGATCGCGGATGACGACGGCTTCGTGGTTCTCGATCCCGGTCCCGACGATGCCGGGCATCTCGACGACATCTTGCGCGCCACGGGCGGTGCGGTTTCCGCGATCGTGCTGAGCCACACCCATTCCGACCATCTCGGCGCGACCGCCGGCCTGAAGGCCCGCACCGGCGCGAAGACCTATGCCTACCATCTCAGCGCCGATGACGCCTTTATCCCCGACATCCTGCTGAAGGACGGCGACACCGCGCTGGGGATGACGGCGATCCACACGCCCGGGCATGCCTCCGACCATCTCTGCTTTGCCTTCCGCGACGGGATCCTGTTCAGCGCCGACCACGTCATGTCCTGGTCGAGCAGCATCGTCGCGCCGCCGGGCGGTGACATGGCCGATTACGTCCGTAGCCTGCGGCTGATGCTGGCGCGCGACGACAGCCTGTATCTGCCCGGGCATGGGCCGCCGCTGCCAAATCCGCGGCCCTATGTCGGCGAGTTGCTCGAATTCCGCCTCAGGCGCGAGAACGCCATTGCCGATGCGCTGAAATCAGGGCCGCTGGGAACCTGGGACCTCGTCGACCGGCTCTATTCGCAAACCGATCCGTGGCTGCGGCGCGCTGCGGAACGGAATGTGGCGGCGCATCTGCTCAAGCTCAGGGATGAAGGGCGCGCAGCAGTGCTGGATGAGAAGTGGATCTCGGTCTGACGCGGTCGAGCCGTCCCACGCCCGTCACCGCTCGATCAGGCGGCGCTCGGTGCGAGCAGCCGCCCATTCGACAAAGGTCTTCGGGCAACTCGTGGCCGCGTAGAAGATGAACGGGTCGGCCTCGGCCTTGGCATTCTCCAGAAGATGCCATTCGCCGAGATAGAAATTCGCCTCGCAGGTCTGTTCGCCATGCGTGATCGGGTCCCGGCTCTGGGTGGCTGCGCGCAAGGCATTGCGATCGATCTCGCCGCGATAGAACTGGATGATCGGCGCTGGCCAGATAGTCATGTCGACCCCCTTGGCCGCAGCGGCGAGCCTCCCGCCTCGCCCCGAACGGGCGGAGACGATGTGCAGCCAGAGGGCGGCATAGGCGTCGTCCGGCCTGAGCGTCAGCGCCCGTTCCAGGCCCTGAATGGCCTCGTCGGGCCGGCCGTCGAAGAAGGCAAGCCAACCGCGCAGCCGCAGCGCATTGACATTGCCCGGCTCCAGCGCGAGCGCCTGGTCGAGCCTGGCGATCGCGTCACGCTGCCGGCCCATGGCGTCGAGAATGCCGGCCATGCTGACCAATGCGTCGGCGCTGGAGGGTTGCAAGCGAACCCGGGCTTCTGCGTCAGCGAGGGCCGCATCGAGCAAGCCAAGGGCGCGCTCGGCCTGCGCGCGCCAGCCATAGATTTCGGGCTTGGGCGGGGCCTTTGTGGCGATTGCGCGGGTGAAGAGATCGCGCGCGCTGTCCCAGTCCTGTGCCTGTCGCCGCGCATCGCCCGCAACAAGAAAGGCATTCTGCTCGATGATCGGGAGATCGCCGGGGGACAGTGCCGCCTGGGTCCGGCTGACGAGCGTCAAAGCCTTCTCGCGTGCAAGCTTGTCGTTGCCGGCCGCGACGGCGTGGGCGAGATGGCTGCGCGGATCGCGCGGATACTGGCGGACGAGCTCGGTGGAGCGTGCGAGCCATTCGGCGTCGGTCTTTGGCAGCTGCTCCTGCGGAATCGTCAACCGCGCAAGGGGGACATCACCAAAGCCCGCGCGCGGGATCGAGAGGAATGGCAGGGCTGCAATGCCAACCGCCACTGCAAGCGCGGGGCGGGCCCAGCGCGGGCGCCTCGCCCCGGCGTCCCAGGAGAGCAGGACCAGGACCCCGAGCACACCCCCGGTGAGAGCCCCGCCGAGATGACTGGCATGGTCGGGTTCTGCAGCCGCGAACCGGCCGCCGGCGAGAAAGGTTGCGAGCAGGATCACAACGCAGAATGCCTGCAGCCAGAGACGGCGGGCATCGTCGGCAAGCCGGAAGCTGACCACGAAGCCCGCGGCGATCACGGCCATGATGGCGCCGGAAGCCCCGGCACCAAGCAGGGTCGCCGGGTTCTCCAGGATCGAAGCGAGAGAGCCCACCAGGCCGCCGAGCAGGAAGATGGCGAGAAGCCAGCCCCTCCCGAGGACCGGCTGGAGGAACCAGCCGGCGATCGCGAGGATGACGACATTGCCGATCAGATGCGCCGCGCTCCAGTGCAGGAACATGGCGAGGACGAGCCGGTACCATTGTCCGGCCTGGAGCACGAGTTCGCTAGCGACGCCGCCGAACAGCACGATGGTCACGCCGGTGACGCCAAGGCTCTGTGACCGGACATAGGTTTCGGCCAGTTCGCCGATGAAGACGAGGATGAGGAAAGCCGCCAGCGCCAGCGTCGCCCAGGGGATGGACCGGAGGCCGGCGGACGGCGCCGCCGGCTCCAGGGTTCCATCGGCAATTCCGCGTTCTGCGCGAGACTGCTCTGACGCGGCCTCCCTGGCCCCGTTCACGAGACGGAGCACAGTGGTTCCCGCCGCTTCGTCATAGAAGGCATCACGCCCCCGCGCGATCGCGTAAAAGGCAGCGATCCCAGCCATGGCGATCGGCAGGTTGCCGAGGAAAGCGAGGATGGATGCCAGATCGTTGGGAAACGGTACCCCGAGCCGAAGGGCCGCGAACAGCAGGATCGCCACTGCCACCGACGCGACGCAAGGTAGCGCGAACAGACTATAGCGCCGGGCGAGCGCGGCGCGGATCTCTGCTGCGACCGACTCGCTCCGGCGTGGCAGGACGCGCAGCGACAACAGATGGCGCCCAAGGCTCGGCACGCCCCGGATCTCCAGCAGCCACCGCATCAGTGCCAGCAGCGGCCATTGCAGGACAGACAGGTCGAAGGCCAGCGTCATCTGGCCCTCAGCGTTCAGCGCATAGCTGAGCGAGGTCGTGACGCGTGAACCGGCCTCCTGCCGCGACAGCGTATAGAATCGGGCGGTCGGCTGCCCCAACAGCGATTTGGTGCAGATGCTCTCTGAAGTCGGCCGGAAGCCCGCGGGGATCTCGATCGTCGCGGGGCGGCTTTGCGCGAGCCGGCAGTCCGTCATGAAGCTGGAGCCGTCGATCAACGCCCCGTTCGAGAGCGGGAACAGGACGGCCGCCAGCGCCTGGGTGACAATCATCACGACGACAAGATCGATCAGGAAGGCGAGGCCGCGGCGCAGGACGCCGCCCTTCACCCAATCCGGTGCGTCCCCCATGCCCCCATCCCGATCATGGCCGGCAGCGTTGCGCTGCTTTGGTCGGCCGCAAGCTCAGGTTGTCATGAATAGGGCGCGCCGCTCAGCTTGTCACGGCCTCGCCAGGTCGGCGGCCACACGCCACGCCTATTGGCAAAAGTTTGACTCCATTACGTTTATTTCTCCGCCTTGCCCAACAGCTGCGAGGCGGCGAGCAGCAGCGAGGTGATCACGATCATGATGGTCGAGATCGCCGCGATGGTCGGGTCGATCTGGTCGCGCAGCGCCATGAACATCGCGCGCGTCAGCGTCGCGTTGTCGCCGCCGGAGACGAAGAGCGAGACCACCACCTCGTCGAAGGAGGTCAGGAAGGAGAGCAAGGCCGAGGTGACGATCGCGAAGCCGATCTGGGGCATCGTCACCTGGAGGAAGACCTGTGCCCGCGTCGCGCCGAGGCTGCGGGCGACGCGCTCCTGGTCGAGATCGAAACTCTTCAGGGCCGAGCCGACGATCATCATCACGATCGGCACGGCAAGCATCGTGTGCGCGAGCACGATGCCGAGGAAGGAATTGACCATCTTGAGCTGTACGAAGGCATAGAACAGCGCGACGCCGACGANNTCGTCGGCGTCAGCAGCGCCAGGATCACGACCCCGCCGAAGCGCAGCCGCGAGACATGCAGCCCATAGGCCGCAAGCGTGCCGACCGGCGTCGCCACGAGCGCCGTGCAGATGCCGGCCTTGAGCGAGGTCCCCGTCGCCGCCATCCAGCTCTGCGAGGAGAAGAACGCCTCGTACCAGCGCAACGACCATTGCCGCGGCGGAAACTCCAGATATTGCGACTGGGAGAACGACATCGGGATGACGATCAGCGTCGGCAGGGCCAGGAAGGCGAGCACCAACACGCCGAGCCCGTAGAGCCAGAGCCGCGACCGGTGCGTGATCTGCGTGTCGCTGGCGGGGCGATCGAACCAGCTCATATCAATGCCCCGCGCCGAAGAGGCCGGCGCCGCGTGAGAGCCGCGCGGCCAGGACGAGCACGACGAGCGTGATCACCAGCAGCACGACACCGAGCGCGCTCGCCGCCCCCCAGTTGAAGAACAGCTCGATATCGTTGGCGATGCGGTTCGAGACCATCGTCACCTTGCCGCCGCCGAGCATGGCCGGCGTCACGTAGAAGCCGAGGCAGAGGACGAAGACCAGCGCGGAGCCGGCGGCAAGACCGGGCAGCGACAGCGGAAAGAATACGGTCCAGAAGCCATGAGCCGGGGTCGAGCCGAGGCTGGAGGCCGCACGCAGCAGATCGCGGTCGATCGCCCGCATCGTGCCGTAGAGCGGCAGGACGAGGAAGGGCAGCATGATATGGACCATGCCGATCAGCGTTCCCGCGACGTTGTGGACGAGCTGCAGCGGCTCGCTCCAGAGGCCGAGCTCCATGCCCCAGGTGTTGATCAGCCCCCGGCGCTGCAGCAGCACCAGCCAGGCATAGGTGCGCACCAGGAGCGAGGTCCAGAACGGCAGCAGCACCGCGATCATGCAGAGATTGGCGGCGCGCCGCGGCAGCTGCGACAGGAAATAGGCGAGCGGATAGCCGAGCAGGATGCAGATCGCCGTGGTCAGCAGGCTGATCTCGAAGGTCGTGCGGAAAGTCCGGCCATAGGAGGGCTCGGCCAGCATGCGCCGGTAATGCTCCAGGCTCGGTGCGCCGGCATCGTCGAGGAAGGACAGGCCGAAGAGCCAGCCGACCGGCAGCAGAACCGTGATCGTGACGAGCAGGAGCGCAGGCGCGGCCAGCGCCGCCAGCCCGAACCGCTCGCGCCAATGGTCGCGGCGCAGCGCCGCGGCATGGAAATCGTCTCCGGGCGCGCCGGCAATGCTGAGCCCCGGCGCGCTCATTTGCGCGCCCTCCCCTCGTCGGCCAGCAGCACGGTGTCGCCGACGGCGATGCCGACCGCGATCGGCGTGCCGCGTGCCGGCGGCGCGGCATCGTCGCCCCGCGTCGCCATGCGCAGGCTGACCAGGCTGCCATCGCCGAGCACGAGCTGCAGCAGCAGCGTGTCGCCCTGGTAGATCGCGCTCTGGACCGTGCCCTCGAAGCGGTTCATCGCCTCGGTTTCGCTGCCGTCGAGAATGCGCAGCCGTTCCGGGCGCAGCATCATCACGCAATGCCGCTGTCCGACAGGCACCTTTGGCGCCTGGATGACGGAGCCCGCTGCCCGGCAGATGCCATCGGCGACAGCGACATCAAGGAACGAGGATTCGCCGATGAACTCGGCGACGAAACGGCTGCCCGGCTGGTCGTAGATCGCACGCGGCGTGTCGATCCGCGCGATCCGACCGCGATCGAGCACCGCGATGCGGTCCGACATGGTCAGGGCCTCGCGCTGGTCATGCGTGACATAGACGGTGGTGGTGCCGAGCCGGTCATGGAGCTGGCGCAGCTCGATCTGCATGCGCTCGCGCAGCTGCTTGTCGAGCGCCGAGAGCGGCTCGTCCATCAGGATGATACGCGGCTCGAAGACGATGGCGCGGGCAAGCGCGACGCGCTGGCGCTGGCCGCCGGAGAGCTGGTTGATGCTGCGCCCGCCATAGCCACCGAGCTGGAACATCTCCAGCGCGGCCTCGACGCGCCGGGCGATCTCGCTCGCCGGGACGCGCCTCAGCCTGAGCGGGAACCCGACATTGCGGGCGACATTCATGTGCGGAAACAAGGCATAGTTCTGGAAGACCATGCCGATCTCGCGCTTGTGCGGCGCCAGCCGGACGACCTCGCGCTCGCCGAAGCGGATGCTGCCCTTGTCGGGCCGCAGGAAGCCGGCAATCGCCATCAGCAGGGTCGTCTTGCCAGATCCGGACGGACCGAGCAGGGTCAGGAACTCGCCCGGCCTGACATCGAGATCGACATCGTCGAGCACGGAGACGGCGCCGTAGGCCTTGCTCAGGCGCCGCACTGCGATCGGCAGCGCCTTGCCCGCCGGGGAGACGAGCGGGGCTGCCGCGATGGCAGCCTCCCGCTCGCCGGAATCAGCCGCCAGTCTCATTCGGTCAGCATGTTCTGATAGGCTGCCGAGGCCTGGGTCTCGAACTTGGTGTACCAGTCGAGGTCGATCGGCACCTGCTTGGCGGCATTGTCGGGATGCGACGGCAACGACTTGGCATAGGCCGCCTCGATCGTGCCGAGGTCGTAGGCTTTCTTGTTGGTCGGCCCGTAGGTGATGTATTTGGTGAATTCGGCCTGGTATTGCGGCTTGCTGATCTCGGCCAGGAACTTCATCGCCAGGTCCTTGTTCGGTGCCCCCTTGGCGATGGCGAAGCAGTCATAGTCGAGCAGGGCCTGGTTGAAGGTGTAGGCGACCTTGGCGCCGTCCTTGGCGGCGACGTCGAAGCGCCCGTTCCAGCCGGTGATCATGTCGACCTCGCCATCCTTCATGAGCTGGGCGTGCTGGGCGCCGGAGCTCCACCAGACCGCGATATGCGGCTTCAGCTCGCGGATCTTCTTGATCGCGCGTTCGATGCCGCCGGGCTGCGACAGCACCTCATAGACCTTTTCCGGCGGCACGCCGTCGGCCATCAGCGCGGGCTCAAGCGCACCCGCCACGCCCTTGCGATAGGAGCGCTTGCCCGGGAACGTCTTGACGTCCCAGAAATCGGCCCAGCTCTGCGGGCCCTTCTCGCCGTAGGTCTTGGTGTTCCAGGCCAGCACCGTGGAGAAGACGTCGCCGCCGACGCAGTAATCCTGCGCGGTGCCGGGCACGAAGCTCGAGGTGTCGATGACCTTGTAGTCGAGCTTTTCGAGGATGCCCTCGGAGCCCGCCCGCGCCGCACTGCCGGAGCCGCTGGCGACGACATCCCAGGTCACGGCGCCGGCCTTCACCTTGAGGCGCAGGTCGGCGATGCTGCTATAGGTCTCTTCCTTGAGCTTGATGCCCAGCGCCTTGGCCGCAGGCACGAACAGCGCCTTGCTCTGCGCCTCCTGATAGGAGCCGCCGAAGGACACGACGGTGAGCTCCTGCGCAACGGCGGGCAGCGCGCCGGCCAGGCTCAGGAGAAGGACGAGGGTCGATCGCGACGGCAGGATCGGCGGGCACTGCATGTCATATCTCCTGAGCTGAGGGGCACATGTCCAGCGGCAGTCGCGCAGTCGCTGTAGCGACCCAGCTTCCCACCAGTAAGAGCGTGCAGAGTTTGTTGAAATTGGTCTGGCCAGAAGGTCCATTCTGAGAATTGGGGAAGGCCAATCCGCAAAAACGATCCTGCTGGCTCATCGGGCCAGGCGATCGCGCCAGCGGTAATAAAAGACCGATGGTGCGAGGAACCAGGGATTGCCGCTGTAGAAGGGCCGCGTCGGGAACGGCAGGTCGTCGAGGGCCGTCTTGCCTTCGGCCAGGCCGAGCACCTGCTGGCCGAGCCGCATGCCGAAATAGCTCGCCGTGCCGACGCCTGCCCCGCAATAGCCCATGGCGTAGTAGAGCCCGTCATGGCGGCCGACATGCATCAGCTCGTCGAAGGTATAGGCGACGAAGCCGCACCAGGAATGGCTGATCCGTGTCTGCGCCAGCTCGGGGAAGATCGCGCTCATGTCGGCATGGAGTTTTGGCCCGCTGCGCCGCGGATCGGTCTCGCTGAGCGAGACGCGGCCGCCGAACAGGATGCGCCGCCGGTCGGGTGAGGCTCGGTAGTAATAGACAACCTTGCGGGTATCGCTGACGATGCGGTTGCGCGGGATCAGCTTGTCCATCAGCGCCGGCTCCAGCGGCTCGGTCGCGATGATGTAGCTGCCGATCGGAATGACGCGGCGGCGCAGCCAGCCGGTCGCCGGCCCGGTATAGCCGTTGGTGGCGACGATGACGTCGCGCGCCCGGATCGTGCCCCGCGGCGTCTCGACCAGGAAGTCCTTGCCCTGGCGGGTGATCGCGGTCGCCGGGCAGAACGGGACGAGTTCGGCGCCCGCCGCAATGACGCGTTCCAGCAGGCCCTGGTGATAGCGGGCCGGGTTGACCGAGGCATGGCCGGCATAGACCACGCCGCCATGATAGAGATCCGAGCCGATCTCGTCGCGCTGCTCGGCGCGCGGCACGACATGGCAGGGCACTTCGAGGCCCTTGGTCTGGTTGTCGACGCGCTGCGCCAGCATCTCGTACTGGCCCGGCGAATGGGCGGCATGAAAGCGCCCGACCACGCCGAAATTGCAGTCGATCGCCTCCTCGCGCACGAACTCGGCGATCCAGCGCAGCGAGCGATGGCCTTCCTGCAGAATGGCGAAGGCCCGCTTCTCGCCGTGACGGCGCGCCAGGGCCGCGAGGCCGGGCTTGATGCTGGTCGAGATCTGGCCGCCATTGCGGGTGCTGCAGCCGAAGCCGGCCGCCTCCGCATCGAGCACCACCGTGCTGCGCCCGCCCCTGGCGGTCTGGAGCGCGGCATGCAGGCCGGTATAGCCGGAGCCGATGACCACGACATCGGCCTGTTTCGGCGGCTCCGAGCGGGGCAATTCCGGACGCGGGACTCCGTCCCACCAATAGGGTGCCGCCTTGAAATCGGCGGTAAACAGCTCAGTCGACATTCCGTCGTTTCCCCCCGGGCCCGTTCAGAGCCGCGCCACAACACTCTTGAGCTTGCAGTAGCTGCGCAAGCCCGCCATGCCCTTGGCCCGGCCAAAGCCGGATTTACGGTTACCGCCGAAGGGCATGGCGATGCCGCCGGCGAAGAACTCGTTGATGTAGACCTGGCCGGCATCGACGGCGCGCGCGAAGCGCCAGGCCTTGGCGTGGTCACGGGTGTAGATGCCGGCGACCAGCGCATAGGAGGTCGCGTTGGCGGCCGCGATGGCCCCGTCCAGATCCGCGACGATCTGCACGGTCAGGACCGGGCCAAAGATCTCCTCCTGCACCAGCGGGTCGTCCGGGCCGCGGGCGAGAATGATGGTCGGGCGATAGAACCAGCCGCCGCCGCACTCGCCTTCCGGGACGATGCCGCCGCCGATCAGGATGCGGTTGCCGGCCGCACGCGCGCGCTCGACATGGGCCTCGATGCGCGCGAGCTGCTGCAGCGAGTTGATCGGCCCGATGCCGGCCTCGCCCAGGCCATGGCCGAGCTGCATCGCTGAAACGCGTGCGACGAGCCTGTCGAGAACCTCGTCCGCGATCGGCGCCTCCAGGATCAGCCGCGAGCCGGCCGAGCAGATCTGGCCGGCATTCTCGTAGATCGCGCCGAGCACCCCTTCGACCGCCGGCCCCATTTCGCAATCGGCCATCAGCGCGACGGGGGATTTGCCGCCGAGTTCGAGCGCCAGCCGCGTGACATGCTCGGCGGCTGCCCGCATCACGCGCTGGCCGGTCGCGACCGAGCCGGTGAAGGTGATGTGGTCGATGCCGGGATGGGAGACGAGCGCTGCGCCTGCCTCCGCCCCCGTGCCGGCGACGACATTCAGCACGCCGTCGGGCAGGCCGGCCTCATGCAGCAATTCCGCCAGCATCAGCGTGGTGAAGGGCGTCTGCTCGGCCGGCTTGACGACGAGCGTGCAGCCGGCGGCGAGCGCCGGCGCGATGCCGCGCGCGGCCGTCGAGAGCGGATAGTTCCACGGCACGATCTGTGCGACGACGCCGACAGGCTCCTCGATCGTCACGCCGAGATAGTCCGGGCCGAGCGGCACGCTGTCGCCATGGAGCTTGTCGGCGGCCCCCGCATAATAGGCGAAGGCACGGATGACGCCGCCGACATCGCCCTCGGATTCGGCGAACAGCTTGCCGGAATCGAGCGTCTCGACCACGGCGAAACGCGCTGCCCGCTCGCGCAGCAGATGGCTCGCCCGCATCAGGATCTCACCGCGGGCCGCCGGCGTCATTTGCGACCAGGGGCCAGACAGCGCCGCTCGTGCCGCAGCGACCGCCGCCGCCACATCCTCGACTGCACCGGCTGCAACGCTGGCGAAGGGGACGCCGCGGCCGGGGTCGAAACTCTCCATCTCCCGCCCGGAGACGGAGGCGACAAAATGGCCACCGATGAAATGCCCACGCGGCAGGCCCGCCAGGGTACCAGTGCGCCGCACTTCCTCGACCAGCTTCATCAGTTCGGGCGTCACGCCGACACCTCGGTCACGCGATAGGCGGCCCGCGCGAGCCAGTCGGGCTCGATCTCGACGCCCCAGCCGGGCTCGGAGGGGATTGCGACCATGCCGTCGCGGGCTTTTGGCGGATTGCGCAGCAACCCCTGCTCCCAGGGGTAATAGTCCGGTCCCTCGATCGAGAACTCGACATAGGGCCCGGCATTAGCGAGCGCGCCCATGACGTGCAGGGTGAACACCGTCACCAGCGACTGGTTGGCGGAATGGGGCGTTACCGGCAGGCCGGCCTCGGCGGCCCAGCGCGCGACCGTCAGCATGCGTCCGACGCCGCCGAGATAGCAGATATCCGGCTGCACCACGTCGACGACGCGCCCATCGATCATCGCGCGCCAGATCGCAAGGTCGCAATCCTGCTCGCCGCCGGTGACGTCGAGGTCGAGTGCCTCGCGGACCTCGCGCGTCCAGGCATGCTCCCAATAGGGACAGGGCTCCTCGAAATGGACGATGCCATGGTCCTGCAGCATGCGGCCAACCGCGATCGCGCTTGCCGGCGTATAGCCGCTATTGGCATCGACCAGCAGCGTCGCCTCGTCGCCGAGCGCGGCGCGGACCTGCGGCACGATTGCCTCGGTGCGGCCGGGCCATTCATCGAGGTCGCGGCCGCATTCGCGCCCGACCCGGAACTTGAAGGCGCTGTAGCCATGGGCGTCGCGCAACCGGGCGAGGCGCTCGGCCTCGGCCTCGGGGGTGATCTCGCCGCGCTTCATGCTGGAGGCGTAGACCGGGAACGGGCGCGGCGTGCCGCCGAGCAATTCGCAGACGCTCTTTCGCTCCTTCCTGCCGCGCAGGTCCCAGAGCGCCGTGTCGAGCCCGGTCAAGGCCCGGCAGAGATAGGAGCCCGGGAACTTGTGCTCGCGCTCGCCGATCGTCGCGACGAGGTCGTCGACCGCCAAAGCGTCCCAGCCGATCGCCCAGCGGGCGACCTGGCGGTGGAAGACCGTCGCGGTGATGTCGGCATTATAGGGCGAGAACTGGCCCCAGCCCTGGCTGCCATCCTCGCAGGTGGCACGGACGAAGCCGACATCCGGCGTCGTGAAGCTTTCGAGACGGGTGATCTTCATTATTGCCGCCGCCAATCCATCGCCGTGGCCCAGCGCGATTGCCGGGCGGCGTGGGCCCAGAAAGGGACTTGAATTGGACTGAACCCAAGGTCCATTCTGGCGAAAGCAGCAGTCCAATCCCGGAGATCGGGGCCAGCGCTGGTTCGGGCAAGATCACTGGGAGCGACATGGTCAAACGCGAAGAAGGCGTCCTGCTGCAGTCGATCGTGCTGGATCGCGAGGGGCCCTACGGGCTCAGCGTCCAGATCTGCGTCGGCTTGCGCGAGCTCATTCTGAGCGGCGCGCTCAAGGTCGGCGAGCGCCTGCCGGCGACGCGCACGCTGGCGCAGGAGTTCGGCGTCGCGCGCACGACCATCGTCGAAAGCTTCGAGCGGCTCGCCTCGGAGGGGCTGGTCGAGACCCGTGTCGGCGCCGGCACCTATGTCAGCCAGGCGCTGGCGAGCGAGCGGCCGGCGCCCGTGACGGCGGCGGTGGCCGTGCCGACCGCGAAGCTCAAGCTGGCGCAGGCGATGGACTCCGCCTCAAAGCTGTTCGGCACGCGCCTGCCGCATCAACCGCGCGCCTTCACCACGGCGATGCCGGCTTTTGACGCCTTCCCGATGGCGCAATGGGCCAAGCTTTCCGGCCGGCACTGGCGCAAGGGCCGCCAGCAGGTTTTGGGCTATCCCGATCCCCATGGCGAGGCGGTGCTGCGCCAGGCGATCGCGGCCCATCTGCGGCTCAACCGCGGCATCGCCTGCGAATGGCAGCAGATCTTCATCGTCGCCGGCGCCCAGCAGGCCTTCCAGCTGCTCGGCGCGACGCTGATCAATCCCGGCGACAAGGTCTGGTTCGAGAACCCGGGCGCGATCGGCGCCCGCAACAGCCTGATCCTGTCGGGCGCCGATATCGTGCCGGTACCGGTCGACGAGGCCGGCCTGATCGTCGAGGCGGGCCTGCGCCGTGCGCCGGATTTCAAGCTCGCCTTCGTCACGCCCTCGCACCAGCAGCCGCTCGGCGCCAAGATGAGCCTGGAGCGGCGCCTTGCCCTGCTGGAGGCAGCGCAGGCGAGTTCCGCCTGGATCATCGAGGATGACTGGGACGGCGAGTTCTGTTTCCAGGGCGCGCCGATGGCGACGCTGACCAGCATCGACCTGACCGGCCGGGTGATCTATGTCGGCACCTTCTCGAAGACGCTGTTTCCCTCGCTGCGCCTCGGCTTCCTCGTCGCCCCGCCGCAGCTCGCCGAGCAGATCGGCATCTGCCTCGACGCCTATTCGCCGGGCGTGCCCACCGCGCTGCAGGGCATCGTCGCCGACTTCATCGTCGAGGGCCATTTCGCCACCCATGTCCGGCGTATGCGCAAGCTCTACCAGGAGCGTCACCAGGCGCTGATCGCGGCGGCGGATGCGCATCTGGCGGGCGATCTCACCGTCGTGCCCACCCATACCGGCATGCACACGATCGGCTTCCTGCGCGAGCGGCTCGATGCCGTTGCGGTGACGCAGGCCGCCGCCCGGCGCGGCATCACGGTGGCGCCGATCAGCCGCTTCAGCCTGGAGCCGGTCGAGCGCGACGGGCTCGTACTCGGCTTCAGCGGCTTCACGTCGGCGCAGATCCAGGCCGGCGTGCTTGGCCTGCGCCAGGCGATCGACGATCTCAGCTCGACCTGACCCTGGGCCAGATCGCCGGCCTGGTCCCCACCGATTGGACTGGCGCTTCGAACAGAATGGTCCTTAGCGACAAGCCCAATTCCACCTAAGACATCGGCCCGAAACGTGGATCGCGGTTTTCGGGGAAAGCCGATGCAAACACATCGAGAGCCTGACACTCAGGCAGCGCCGGAAGCGGCAGGGAGTCCGTCTTGGAGGAATGGGATGTCATCGTCATCGGCGCGGGCTCGGCCGGTTGTGCGCTGGCCGGGCGCCTTGCATTGGCCGGGCGCGGCCGCATCCTCGTTCTGGAAGCCGGGCCGCGCGACCTGAGCCCCTGGCTGCATCTGCCGATCGGCTACGGCAAAACCTTCTATCACCCGCGCCTGAACTGGATGTACCGGACGGAAAGGCAGCCAGAACTCGCCGGCCGCGAGATCTACCAGCCACGCGGCAAGGTCGTAGGCGGGTCGAGCGCCATCAACGCGATGGTCTATATGCGCGGCCAACGTGAGGATTTCGACGGCTGGGAGGCGATGGGCAATCCCGGCTGGGGCTGGCGCGAGGTGCTCGCCGCCTATCGCCGCATGGAGGACCATGCGCTCGGCGCGTCAGTGTGGCATGGCGCGGGCGGCCCGGTCCATGTCGAGGACATCGCCTCGGCGGTCCATCCCCTGACCCCTATCTTCGTCAAGGCGGCCGGGGAAGCCGGCCTGCCTTTCAACCCCGATCTCAACGGCGAAAGCTGCGAGGGCGCCGGCATCTACCAGATCACCACGCGCGGCGGCCTGCGTGAATCGGCAGCCCGCGCCTATCTGCATCCGGCCCGCAAGACCGGGCGCGTCAAGGTCGAGACGGGCGTTCTGGCCTCGCGCATCCTGTTCGAGGGGCGCCGCGCGGTCGGCGTCGAAGGCCGGCGCGAAGGCCAGCCCGTCAGCTTCCGCACCGCCGGCGAGATCGTCGTCGCAGCGGGCGCGATCAATTCTCCCCAGCTCCTCCAGCTCTCCGGCATCGGAGCGCCTGCGCTTCTCGCGCAGCACGGCATCACGCCCTTGCACGCCCTGCCGGCGGTCGGGGCCCATCTGCAGGACCATCTCTGCTATGACCACGTCTACCGCTCGAGGCGACCCAGCCTGAACGAGGCGCTGCTGTCCTGGCCCGGCCGCATCGGCATGGCCCTGCAATACGCGCTTCAGCGCAGCGGCCCGCTCTCGCTCAGCGTCAACCAAGGCGGCGGCTTCTTCAAGACGCGGCCGGGGCTCGAGCGCCCGGACATGCAGCTCTATTTCTCGCCGCTGAGCTATGAGCGCGCCCTGCCCGGCGTGCGCGCCCTGATGAAGCCCGATCCGTTCTCCGGCTTCAGCACCAGCGTCTCGCCCTGCCGGCCACGCAGCCGTGGGCATGTCGCGATCCGCTCGCCCGATCCCCATGTCGCCCCGGTGATCGAGCCGAACTACCTCTCCGATCCCGAGGATATCCGCGACATCCTGGCCGGCGCACGCTTCCTGCGCCGGCTGGCAGCGGCGCCAAGCTTCGCCGCCCTGATCGAGAGCGAGATCCGTCCGGGGCCGGACTGCGCCGATGACGAGGCGCAGCTCGACGCCATCCGGCAGCAGGCCTACTCGGTCTTCCACCCCTGCGGCACCTGCCGGATGGGTCCCGATCCTGCGGATTCAGTGGTCGATCCCAGCCTCAGGGTGCATGGCCTCAGCGGCCTGCGGATCGCCGATGCCTCGATCTTCCCGACAATTCCCTCAGGCAATACCAACGCTCCGGCGATGATGGTCGGCGAGCGGGCCGCCGAACTCATGCTGGCAGAGTGACGTGCGCGCGGCCTTGAGCCGGGCTGGCGCTGACCGGAGCAGCCGTGCCAGGTTTGCGCCCGAACGGAGCGCGCAACGGTGACGACCACGACTTTCCGCAGGCCTGGCGTCCAGATCGGCCACCACCGCATCGCTCTCTTCTGCGGCTCCTTCATCGCGGCGATGTCGGGCGCCGGCATCTCGTCCGCTCAGGTGCCCGACATCTTTCGTGGGTCGACCCTGCGCGGCGCGACCACTCATCGCGGCCAGGCTGCCGGCCGGCAATCCAGACAGGCCCTATGAATTCCTGCTCGAAATCGGCGCACCGCAGGGCGTCCGGCAAACCTGTTCGAAATTTCCAGACAGCGCGGCCGAATTCGAGACCTGTTTCAAGACCAGGCCGATGCAGGCCTGGCGGGGCTGGGATGTCCTCGAGCTTGCCCCCTTGGACGGCGAGATCAGGTCAGTGGGATTTCGCTCGAAATCGAAACCGGTGATCTACGCACGCTGTGTTCATGTTCCTTCGCTGGCGTCATGGCGCCACTGCGAATACATCTTCGAGCAAGGCGGTGATCGTCACGTCCTGAGCACGTCGGCGAGGGCCTTGACCGACATCAGGCTCTTTCGCTGCGCCGCGCTGCAACTTCGCAACGCCGTATGGCCGGACGCCCCTCCGATCGCCGATCTCTGCCCTTAGGCCTCACCTGAATAGCGTCGCACATCACCGCCATTGGCGACTCACCAGTGGCTCGGTTACGGCGCTCCTCCCGCCGCTCCAGGCACTCAGTGTGCCGAACATCGCGTTGTTCCCCACCCCAGCTTGTTCGAGGGGCAGGTCAATAGATGAGTCGGCTGAATCCCTTACGCGCGGTCTCTCAACGTCCACCATAAGATGAAGGCGGCGCGGCGACCGAACTGCCCCCCTGCCCGGCCAAGGTTTCGCTCCATCGGCCAGCAATCGTCCCGGCGATCATCCGTCTCCGGAACGGGTCTCGGCCAAAACGATTGAGGAATGGCCGGCACTGTTCCACTCTCGTCGGCGGGGGGATGGACGGCCATGCTTGATGCGAACGAGTTTGGGGATGCGGTCGCCATGCTCTATGAGGCCGCCGCGGTTCCGGAGGTCTGGCCGACTGCGATCGAACGGCTGGCGGAGATCGCGGGCTGTACCGGGGGACTTCTCTTCGTGCATTCAGGACAGGGCACGAACTGGGTCGCGTCCAGGGCGTTTTCACCGGTCTTCCAGCGCTTCCTGGATCAGGGCTGGATGGACAGGAATGCCCGCATGGCCGGCCTCTTGGCGCATGGCGGGACCGGTTTCGTGACCGATCACGACCTCTTCACGGACGACGAGCTGAGGGAGACCGCGCTCTATCGCGATTTCCTGCGGCCCGAGGGCTATGGCTGGGGCACGGCCACCCATGTGCGCTCGGCATCGGGCGAGACCATCGTCTTCACGCTGGAGCGCAAGTTCGAACTGGGTCCGGTCTCCCGTCGCGAGACCGAACTGCTCGACAGCGTCCGCCCCCACCTCGCCCGGGCCGCGGTCCTTGCCTCGAAGCTCCAGATGCAACGGGCCCAGGCCAGCCTCGATTCCTTCGAGAAGGCCGGATCTCCGGCTGCGCTGGTGGGCGCAGGCGGCGCCGTCTACGCCGCCAACCCGGGCTTCGAAGCCCTGCTCGGGCAGATCGTCCTTAAGGCCAGGGACAGGATCGCGCTCGATGATCCCCGTGCGAACACGCTTCTGCAAAGGGCGCTCGCCGATCTCGGGCATGATCGCATGGGCGATACGCGGTCGATCCCGGTGCCGGCCAAGGGCGATCTTCCCGCCTTCATCATCCATGTCATGCCGGTCCGCCGGCAAGCGCGGGATGTCTTTTCGCGCGCCCAGGCCCTGCTCGTCATCACGAGCTCAGCCCGCAGCCTGCGGATCGAAGCCTCGCTGCTTTGTGAGCTCTATGATCTGACCCGGGCGGAAGCAGCTGTCGCCGGCGGGCTCCTGGACGGCCGCACGGTCGAGGAACTCGCTGGGACACGCGGGGTCGGCCGGGAGACGGTTCGCGGCCAGGTCAAAGCGGTGCTCGCGAAAACCGGCAGCCGCTCGCAGGCCGATTTCATCAGGCGGCTGGCTCCGCTGACGCTATCGGCCTGAGCGGCGGCCCCAAGACGGCATCGCCGAGCCGGAGCCGTGCCGGGATTTCGGTCGGGCCGCCCTGCCCCCGCCTCCGGAGTGGTGATGAGCGACAGCCTGCCGGTGGCGGGGTTGGAGACGGTGCAGAGGGCCGCGCGCGCGGCCCTCCTCTGTTCACCTTGGCCCTCAGGCCGAGGCTGGTATCCTCCGGGATCATTCTCGCGGGGTGTTGGCCAGGCGGCCGGTGTCCGGCCTGTCCAGATCGAGATACCTGGTTTCCGGGATCAGGAAGCCGGTCAGCAAGGTGATCGCGGACACGACCATGAGATAGACGAGGAACAGCGAATGCTGGCCCTGCTGGGCGAGATAGGTGTTCACATAGGGCGCGGTGCCCCCGAAGATCGCGGTCGCCAATGAGAGCGGCCCGCTCACCCCGGTCGCCCGAACCTCGGTGGGAAACACCTCGGCCCAGACCGCCGTGTTCACCCCGAATAGGCAGGCCAGGATCAGCAGCGCCGCGATCATCGCCGAGAGCAGCCCGCTGAACTGGTTGGTGATCATGCCGTCCAAGGTGAAGGTCAGGGCGATGAAGCCAAGCCCGAACAGGATGATGAAGGGCCTCCGTCCGAACCGGTCGGCGAGCCAGCCGACCAGCGGGATCGCGGCGAAGAAGACCGCTTGCGCGATCAGGCTTGCCGTCAATGCCGACTTGGCGTCGAGGCCACGGCTGATCTGGGCGAAGGTCGGGCTGTAGATCAGCCAAGTGTAGAACATGATCGAGCCGCCGGCGGAGAGCCCGAAGACCACGGCGACGCCACGCCAGTTCCGTGCAAGCGGCGCAAGTCCCGTCGCCTTGGCGGCCTGCGCCTGCTTCTTCTCGAAGCTGGCCGTTTCCGTCAGCTTACGCCTGAGGTACAGGCCGTAGAGCCCGAGCAGCCCCCCCATCGCGAAGGGGATGCGCCAGCCCCAGCTTTCCAGGGCCGCCCGTTCGAGATTGGCATTGAGCAGGAGACCGGTACAGGTCGCGATCATCGTGCCGAGCACGACGCTCATCCACGACGTGCTGCCGTAGAGCGCGCGCCTGTGCGACGGTGCGCGCTCGACCAGATAGGTCACCGATGTGCCCATCTCGCCGCCATGGGCGATGCCCTGGGCGAGGCGCGCGACCAGCAGGACGACGGAGGCAAACAGGCCGGCCGAGGCATAGGTCGGGGCGCAGGCGATGACGACGCTGCCGCCGGCCGTCACCAGCATGGCGAGCGTCAGGCTCTTCTTGCGGCCGACGCGGTCGGCGTAGAGCCCGAAGATCAGGCCACCCAGCGGCCTTGTCAGGAAACCGGCCGCGAATACGGCCAGGGCCGCCAGCAACGCGGCCGACTTATCGTTCGACGGAAAGAACTGAAGCGCGAAATAGGGAGCGAAGATCGTATAGATCGCCCAATCGAACCACTCCAGCGTATTTCCGAAATTGACTGCGATCAGATCCTTGATGCGACGCGAGGTCGGGGCGCGATCCGCCAGGGATAGCTCGGCCGTTGACATGGAATTCCCCTCTTATTGTTTGGTTCTTCGGTTCAAAAATCGGTGAAACCGTCAGCGCAAGGTGGACCGCCCTTCCAGCCCTTGCCGCGCGTCTCCGTCCGCGCCCGGAACCCGCATCTCGAAGACGTCCTTGACCACCGTGTAGTCAAAATAGCCCAGGCGGGCGATCGGCTTGATCTTCTCGATGTCGAGCTTTCCGCTCGGCAAGATCACACCGTCATCGATATGGATCTTCTCGACCTGGGCGAAGACGATATCGATGGAGCCGACGGGGGAATTGCCTTTGATCCGGTGAGTGCTGACATATCTGCACTCGAACTTGACCGGGCTTTCCCTGACCATGGGAATGCGCGCGTTATCGGCATAGTCGCGGGTGACATTCAGGCGATCGAACTCGCTCTCATGCGCGGGCAAGGCCATCGCGCTGATGTTCACGGCCTCGCGCAGGTCGAAGGTCGCCATGTTCCAGACGAACCAGCCCGTCTCCTCGGCATTGAGGACCGTGTCCTTGCGGCGACCGTCTGGATACTGGTTCGCCGAGAACATCACCATCGGCGGGTCGAAGGTGAGGTTTTGCCACTGGCTGTAGGGCGCGATGTTCTCGACGCCGGCTGCGCTGACGCTCGACAGCCAGCCGATCGGCCGCGGCACCGTGCAGCTCTTGAAGGGCGAAAACGGCAAGGGACTGGGCTCGAGATGAGGGGCGTATTTCAAGGATCATTCCTCCGGCGGCGACATTGAACATCGATAATATGCAACCGATATATCGGATGAATAATGGTTTGGAAAGCCGGCGCGGATGAGGTAGGCGGAATCGAACGCCGCTGCCGGCCTGCGCGGCGAGACAGCGCGGCGCGGAAGGGCGAGATGAACCAGTCGGAAGAAGCCGTCGTCGTGCTGCAGCGCCTCATCGTCCGGGGCGAATTGAAGCCCGGCTCGATGGTCTCGGAGCGTCATCTGATGGAGTTGACCGGGCTCGGTCGGACGCCGGTGCGGGAGGCGATCCAGCGCCTCGCGCTCAGCTACATGGTGAGGATCCACCCCAACAAGGGCATCGAAATCCCCGGCATCTCGATCGAGGATCAGCTCAGCGGCCTGGAGGTGCGGCGCGCCAACGAGTTGCTCGCGGTGGAGCTTGCCTGCGCGCGAGCAACGCAGAAGGACCTTGCGGCGATCGAAAAGCTGGCGGCCGCGCTCGATGGCGAATTCACGCTGCACGACTATTCAGAAACGGTCGGACAGACTCACGCGCTGATCATCGAGGCGGCGCATAATCCCTATCTCGCGGCCCTGATGACGCCGCTGCAGTCCTTGTCGCGGCGCTTCTGGGTGATGCATGTGCGGGACGAGCAGCAGGAGATCGCACGCGGCAAGCGGCTCCACCAGCAGATCCTCAAGGGCATCGCCAGGAGGGATGTGGCCGCGGCCAGCACGGCGTCGCTGACGCTCAACGCCTACCTCGTGGAATTCGCCCTGGCCGTCGTCGGCCGGATGGCAACGCCGCGATAGGCGCAGCGAACCAGGGCAAGGCTCCGCCGGCTGCACCACCACTTGCTATGACGGGCTCACTCTCCGCGCAGCGGCCCCGCCTTAACCTCGCCGGAAGCCTGCCAACCGCCCGGGCAATGACTGCGCGAAGCCGGCCGCGCTCACGCAGCCTTGTGCGAGACCCTGCCTTGCAGAGCCAGCGGCTGCGGTGATTGACCGATGGCCTCTTCGGTCAGCCTGCCGCATTCCTCCATGATCCCCTCGCCGAGATCAGCCAGTGCCTTGCTGTCGTCGATCAGCTTTTCGGACAAGCTCATCGCGGCCTCGATCTGGCCGGCCTGGAACGCCAGAAGGTCATCCGTGTCTTTGATCTCAGCGGCGGCTTTCAGACGCGCGAAGCCCAGGTCCATGCAACTCCGCAGCAGGCCCATCTGCAGCACGCCAAGCTTCTGAGCATTGTCGAGGGCGAGCCTGTTCGTCTCGACTGCGACAGTCAGAGAATTCTTCCACGGTTCCATCAAGTTGTTCGAGAGCTCAGGCATGGTCGCGTCTCCCTTGCTGTGATGGTGGGGCGACAGCGCCTTGCAAGTGGCCGCGCTCGGGCCGCTTTCGGGCGCCCTCGCCAGATCGGATCGCCCCCTCGCGGCGGCCGTCTACAGCGGCCGATATCCGCAAACGAACCAACCGCAGCCTGCCGCAGTCGAGGATGAGGCTCGCGCCGCATGCTGCGATGATGCCAGCGTTGTGCTCGCGGATGATGGCGGTTTCCTGACGGGAGAGCCCGTCGTCCCGGGGGCAAGCCTTGAGGCAGCGCTGCCCGTTGACGAAGTCGTGACCCCGGCCACGAGCCCGGCAGCATCAAGGCCGCTTGCGCCGCCCGCGGGCAGGTTCAAGATGAGATCGAGGCTTGGCTGGCTCCGTCACCGGAATCGAGGTCCGCGACGGGTTCGCTACGTGAGTTCCGTCGTTGCGTCTGGGGGAGCGTCGCATGCTTGTGAGACATCACGTCAGGGCTGTCTGGCTGCGCATCGGGGTCGTGTTGGCTCTCGCCGCACTCTTCGTCGCCCCGATGGCGTTCAAGTAAGGGCGACTGTGCCGGTTGCGCCCCTGGCAGCCACCGGCCCCAGGCTGGCGCTCGTGGGCCAGGCTAAAACCTGAGTCCGCCAAAGATCTTAGACGCAATGACTCAACGTCCACAATAAGATGAAGACGGCGCCTGCGACCGGACTGCGGACAGTCCTGGCCCGGCGTTCCGGTCGACCGTGGAGCCTTCCGCCGCGACTCATCAATTTACTGGCCGGGTGATCCGCCCACCAAGGATGTGCCGATTTTCTTCAGACAGGATACGATAGCCGCTGCGATGATCCAGCGAGGCGACGCGCGGAATGGAACATCTGTTTTCGGCCGTCGAGCCCTATATTCGCGAATATGGCGCTCTCGCCATCTTCGTGATCCTGTTTCTGGAGTCGCTCGGAGCACCTTTGCCGGGGGAATCCGCGCTGATCTTCGCCGGCGTGCTCGCTTCCCGTGGCGAGCTGTCCTTGTCCGCCGTCCTCTTCAATGCCTGGGTGGGAGCTGTGCTCGGCGACAATGTCGGTTACCTGATCGGCCGGACCTTCGGCCGAGCCGTCATACTCAAGCATGGATCCCGGATCGGATTGACACCGGAGCGCTTCAATCGCGTCGAAGCGGTCTTTGCACGTTATGGTCCAGCGACGGTCGCCGCGGCGCGGTTCGTCAACATCCTTCGGCAGCTCAATGGCATCGCCGCCGGCACGATCGGAATGGACTGGCGGCGCTTCCTGCTCTTCAACGCGCTCGGCGGCGCGCTATGGGTTGCCGTCTGGGGTGCCGGCGCCTTCTATTTCGGCACGCACATGTCCGGGATCGCGGCCTATATCCCGCGATGGGGTCATGTTGGGATAAGGGTGCTCCCGCTCGTCCTGGCTGCGATCGCCGCGGTCGTGCTCATCATCTGGCTTTGGCGTCACCGCGGCCGCAAGCAACACGGCTCGCCGCAATAAAGGTCCGAAAAGAAAGCCGAGGAGCTTTCGTGCTCCGGGATGACTGAGCCCTTCGTTGGTTTAGTCAGGGCCCCTCGTAATAGATCGCGTCGTCCTGCAGGATTTCGGGTCTTGGCGAAGTTCCGGTCTCCTTCTTCGTGCCCGGCAGGACTTCGAACCAATTGTCGAACTTGACCATTGTCGAACCGAGCTGCGCGAGCACGGCGGGATTTCCTTCCATCCTGGCCCTTCCGGCCGAGACCTTGTCGGCCAGCTTCGCAGTGCCGATCATCACGTCCTCCAGCTCGCGGCGGTCGATCGTGATCGTCAGATCTGCATCCGCGGCCTGATAGCCGGCGATCGTCGTCAGCGTCGCATTGCTCATCTCGACCACAAACCGCTCGCCATTATCCGGCGTCGAGATATTGATCTTGAACTTCATGCCGTCGGCCTTGCGGCTGTCCATCTGGACCCCGAGGTAATTCAGGAACAGCTCGGTGGTGGTGCCGCGTACGAAGTCGGGACTGCCCGCCTTTGCCGCTTTCACCGCGATGACGCCATCGCGCAGCTCCTTGGCGCCGGCCAGGAAGCTGTTACGCAGGCTCGGGCTCTCGAACTGGTAGCCCATCTGCTCGAACGTGTCGGCGAGGAGATTTTTTGCGTCCTGATTGCCCGGCTCCGCATAGACCAGCTTGTTGAGAATCTCGGTTGCGTGACGGTACATGCCCTGTTCGTAGAGCTCGCGCCCCTTCGCCATCACCTTCGCGGCGCCGCCCATCATCTCCACGTAAAGCGGTGCCGATTCCTCCGGCGACAGTGGGACCAGGGTTGCCGGGTTCAGATCCCAGAATCCAAGGTAACGCTGGATCACGGCCCGGCTGTTATGCAGGTAGGAGCCGTGATAGCCGCGGTCATACCATTGCTGAAGCAGGCTTTTGGGCGGCTCATAGACATTGTGGATCTGGTTGATCGTCACGCCAGAATTCGCCAGATGCAGGACCTGGTTGTTCAGGTTCGCGTACATGTCGCGTTGTCCGCGCATCACCTCGGCAATCCGCGCCTTTCCCCAGCGGGGCCAACTATGCGATGCGAACATCACCTCCGCCTGATCGCCGAACCGGTACAGCGCCTCGTTGATATACTGCGACCACGCCAGCGCATCGCGCACCGGCGCGCCCCGCAAGGTGAGCACATTGTGCTGGCTGGCGACGATGTTCTCCGCGGCCCAGAACGCCTTGAAATCGGGAAACCAGGTGTTCATCTCCGCCGGCGCTTCGGTGCCGGGCGTGTTCTGAAAAACCATCCGCACGCCGTCGATGGTCAATTCCTCGACCGGCTGCTCGATGCTCCGGGTCGGGGGCAGGATCCCGACATCGCCGCTGGCGACTCCCTTGCCGATCGATGAATCGACATGGCCATAAGGGCTCTGAGGCAGCAGGTCGCCATAGGTATAGCTCTTGCGGCGGGTCATCGCGTTGCCGGCATAGAGATTCTCGGAGATGGCCTCGTTGATGAAGCCCTTGGGGGCAATGATCTGCAGCTTTCCTACCGCCAGCGCAGCATCATCCACGACGCCGCGGATTCCGCCGAAATGGTCACCATGGGAATGGGAAATGATCACGGCCACGACGGGGCGTTCGCCGAGTCTCTCGTTGATGAACCTGAGCGCGGCGCGAGATGTTTCCTTGACGGTCAGGGGGTCGATCACGATCCAGCCGGTATTCCCTCGGATGAACGAGACGTTGGCGAGGTCGAAGCCACGGACCTGATAGATGCCAGGCACAACTTCAAACAGGCCATACTCCATGTTGAGCAAGGCCTGGCGCTGCAGTGACGGATGGATGCTGTCATAGTCCTTCCCGTTCAGGAGGAAGTTCCAGTTATCCATGTTCCAAGCCACGTCGCCCTTGTCATTCATGATCTTGCGGTAGGGCGGCGAAGCGATGAAGCCGCGCTTCGCTTCCTGGAAGTCCTGCTTGTCGGCAAGGGGCAATATCCGCCGCTGCTGTTCCTGCGCTTCGATCGTGAATCGCGAAGGCATGTTCCCCTTCGGATGGAAATGCTGCTGCTCCTGCGCGACCGAGGCATCACCAAATGCTCCAGCGACGACTGCGCCAAGCACAAGCGCCAGAATTCTCAATGAGCCGCTCATTTTCTAGCCCTCTGTATTGGCCGAATGAAGCATCAGACGCGGGGGAGGAGATCTCGACGAGGCGGGTCTACGGCCTGCCGGCAGGATAAGAGCTTGCTCCGCCGCGCGGCGGCCGGATGCGGCCCGCACCTGCCTTGCCGGCATCCCTTGTCACGCCGGGTCGATCCCAGGCCGAGGATCGTCTCGACGCGAAGGGAACGACCCTGAGCAGTTTGCGCTTGCCCCACCGGCCCGGCGCACCACGGGGGATCTAGTAGCAGGCCGGATAGGGATAGTACCCGCACTGACCATAGCCGTAGCCATATGGCCGCGTCGCAGCGAGTCCGGCAGCCGCACCCAGCGCCGCCCCACTGGCATACCAAGCGCCATTATAGACCGGCGCATGCCAGTAGGCGCCGCCAACCCGGGCTCGATCATAGGCGCCCCAGCGGTCATAGCCCACACGATCATCCCCCAATCGCGCGCCGCCCAGTCGCGCATCGCCGCCAAACCGATCGCCCGCAAGACCGCCACCAAATCGATCACCTCCGCCGAAGCCGCCCAAGTCGCGCCCGCCAAAATCGCCGCCTCCGAGGCGACCGCCGAACCCGCCGCCGCCGAAGCCTCCGAAGCGGTCGATGAACAACGCCGCCGGCCCGCTCGCCCCGGTGAGGCTCCCCTCGAGGATTGAGACCTCAAAGGTCAGGTTGCCCGCATCGAGTTTCGGCGATCGCAACGTCACCACGGCGTCGCTGACTTTCGAACCATCCCCGCCCAGGACCGATATGGTGGCATTCGGCGGATCCTTGGCGAAATTGTCCTTTCCTTCGTCCCACTGCATGATGAACTGCCTGGTGGCGACGTGGCCGGCGGCGCGCACGGGGCGATCAGCGAAAACGATCGAATTCGCCGAAACACCCGTCAAAGTCAGGGTGTTTCCCTCCAGCTTTGCGCCTGTCGAGTTGATGACGGCGAGCGAGGGAACTGGCCCCGTGGGTGTGGCTACACCGATCGTCTTTTGCAGAGGGATGTTCGGCCGAGGTTCGGTGCCTTGCGCCTGAGCCTCACCCCGCACCGATCCAAGCCCGGCAAGTAGCAAAATGACGCAAGTGAAGTGTTTCGTGAGCATTTGGAGCCTCCCCTGTGGGTGTGCACGCCTCCGCCGGCGCGTGCAAAGAGCCCAGATCGCTCGGCGCAATGCGCTTTCACGGCGTGTCAGAATGAATGAGATGTCCCCTTTCACATTGCGCGCAGCCAGACGGAAACCCTGCACTCGTTCGGCGCCTCGGGACATGCTCCCTGCGCCCTCCCTGCGCCGCGCGGCCGCCGAATGCCGTCCTCACTCCGCGAACGGAAAGATCTTCTTCCAGTCCCGCTTCATGTCGACCACCGTCCATTTATTCACGCCGGCGGCGTCGAGCGCCTTGTCGAGCTTTCCGAAATGCGAATTGCGGTCATACGCGTATTCGCGTTCCGCATCGGTGTGGTGGACGATCAGGCCGAAGCGCGGCCCACCCGACAGCGTGGTCCATTGCAGCATTTCGAGATCCCCGTCGGAGTTCCCGAACGCAGCAATCGGCCGGCGGCCGATATGCTGGTTGATACCCACGGGCTTGCCGACCGTGTCGTCAATGAAGTTGATCTGCGGCAGGCGAAAGATCTCCGGGCTGCCATCGCGCATCTCGAAGCGCGTCTTGATCGAGGAGCCGATGACCTGCTCGGGGGGAATGCCGTAGACCCTGTCGGTCCATGGGCGCATGAACTCGATACCGCCGCCGGAGGCGATATAGGTCTTGAAGCCATTGGCCCGGAGATAGGCGAGCAGTTCCAGCATCGGCTGGTAGACGAGTTCGGTATAGGGCCGCCTGAAGCGCGGGTGGCGCGCCGTCGCCAGCCAGTCCGTGGTGATCTTGGCAAACTCCTCCGAGGTCATGCCGGCATGGGTGACGCCAATCAGCTGCATCAGCCCCTGTTCGCCGGATGCCGCCAAGGCCCGCATGTCGCCCCCGAGGACCGCCTTGAACGGTTGTTTGGTCTTCCAGCCAGGGTTCTGCGGCGCGAGCGCCTTGACGCGATCGAGCACGAAGGCGAGCTGGACATACATCGGCTGCTCGACCCACAGCGTGCCATCATTGTCGAACACCGCGATACGCTCGGCGGGTGCGACGAAGTCGGGACCGCCCTGCGCCGTGACGCGCGAGACGAAATCGGTGATCGATGCCTTGGTCGGGCCCTCGTTCCAGGACGGCAGAGCGTCGGTCTGTGCGGAAGCCGACGAGACGATGAAACTCAAGGGGATGGCGAGGGCCGGCAGAGCCGCCAGGCCTTTGAGCAGCATGCGTCGGTCCAGGTCGACGAGAGAGCTGATCGACTTCATCCTTGCCTTCCTTCCAATGCCGGTGAGAAACAAAACTCAGTACATGAATGGTCCCGGTCCACCCCAGGGTCCGAAATCGAAGGCGTTCTGGTTCATGACCGCTGTCATCTGCTGCTCGTTGGCCAATTTCTGCGCGAAGACCATCTGGCGGAACTGAGCG
Source organism: Hyphomicrobiales bacterium (assembly GCA_900470095.1). Taxonomy (GTDB): domain Bacteria; phylum Pseudomonadota; class Alphaproteobacteria; order Rhizobiales; family Beijerinckiaceae; genus Allobosea. The sequence continues at coordinate 52,756 of UBZM01000005.1, read as the reverse complement.
TATGCCGTCTGGTTGCCGAAATAGACGCATTGGCAGACGATCGGATCCGCGTAGACGTAGATGATCTGCGAATTCTTCACCTGCTGAACGAATTTGTTGGGCGGCAGCTTCTTCATGGCTGCGAGGCGCTGCGGCGTGTTTGCGGGCTGCGGGGTGAAGCCGGCGGCGGAGAGCAGATCCTCCTTCTGCTGCACGGTTTGCGACGTGGACTGGCAACCCGCCAGGGCAAGCCCGAACGAGAGCGCAAGGGCAGTGAAGGCGTGGGATGGCATGACGTCCTCCAGAGATTTCGGGGGAATACAGGTCGATTTCACTCGGGTCCTTGCAACGAAGCCTCGCTTGCTCGCGTCGGGACCCTGGCATGACGAAGGGGCCAGCCGGGAGGGCTTGGGCCGGATCCTGCGATTCGACCCAAGGCAAGCGTCAGTTTCCGGCAGCGGCGCCGAGCAGATAATCCTTCTGCAATTGCCGCGTGCTTGACGGATAGAGCGTCTGGCATTCACGCCAATAGCCGGACTTCGGCGCTCTGTTATTGGGGTCGGCGCAGATCGCGGCGAGTTGTTGCTGCCTGGATTGCGAACTCTGGCAGCCCGACAGGATCAGTCCGACCGATAACACAATGCCGGTCACGACATAGGTCTTCATGACGTCCTCCTTTGATTGGGGTCCGGGTGCTCGCGAGCCTGGGAGAAGGGAGCAGGCGCCCCCGCGCGGGGCGCCGGCCTGATTGCTTTCGCCAGCGCTCAGTCGGACCGGCCTTTCGAGTTCTTGATCTGGTCCATGACCTGGTCGAGGTTGTAGCTCGCCGGGTCCTGCATCGGCGGGAAGTCCTTGTAGGAGAGGAGTTCCTTCATCCACAGCGCCTGGCCGATCGGCAGCATGTTCCAGTCGTAGATATAGGCCGTGGAGGGGGAGCCGATTGTGCCGCCCATGCCCATGAGCGTCTTGTATTGCGAACCGATCGATGTCTCGAAGGGATCACGCTTGATATTGACGACCTGGGCCCAATGGAAGGGGAGCACGCCCGAGATGAAGCCGGCTGGCGAATCGGACACCATCGCGAAATAGATCTTCCAGTTCTTGTAGCGCACCGCCGAAGGGTCCTTGCCGGAATAGTAGAAGAACGTGTCGCGTGCCGATTTGTCCGACCGCCCGAGCAGGTATTCGACCTGGTCGACGCCATCGAGCTTGGTCTTGACGATGCCGGGATAGCTGCCGGCCATGATGCGCTGGTTCAGCGCATCGCCCTTGTCTCCGCCCGCGAGGTTGACGAGGGTCGGCAGCCAGTCGAGCGACGCGAAGATGTCATTCTTGATGGTGCCTGGCCGGATGCCGCCGGCTGGCCAGCGGACGAGGAGCGGCGCGCGCATGCCGCCTTCCCAGGTGCTCAGCTTGCCGCCCTTGAAGGGCGTGGTGCCGCCATCCGGGAAGGTGATCGTCTCGGCGCCGTTGTCGGTGGTGAAGACGACGATCGTGTTGTTGAGCTGGCCCATGTCTTCGAGCTTCTTCAGCACGACGCCGATATTGTCATCCAGCTGCTTCATGCCGGCCTCGTTGAGACCCCAGTCCTTGCCGCCGGGCTCGCCGATCATGGCCTCGTATTTCGGCGACAGCATCGTCGTGATGTGCATGCGGGCCGGGTTGTACCAGGCGAAGAACGGCTTGTTGGTCCGCCTTGGGTCGTTGCGCTCGAGGAAGTCGACGACCTTGGCCGAGATCTCCTCGTCCACCGTCTTCGAGCGTTCCAGGGTCAGCGGACCTTCGTCCCGGCAGGTCTGATTGGCTGCGGTGCCATTGGAGGAGGTGCAGGAAATCACGGGGCGTGGCGGCGTCAGGCAAACGGTTGTTCTTGGATCCACCGCGCCGGGAACCGCGGGAAGGCCCGGGATCGGCGTATTCAGGCATGGCGGAGCCACGGTCTGCTGGGTGGGGGTCCTGTTGATGTCGGGGAAGCTCACGCCCTGCATCGCATCGAGATGATACAGATAACCCCAGAACTCCTGGAAGCCGTGCGCGGTCGGCAACGCATCCGTGTGGTCGCCGAGATGGTTCTTGCCGAACTCCCCGGTGTTGTAGCCGAGATCGATCAGGAATTTCGCCAGCGCCGGCGTGCCTGGCCGCAGATAGGACGGGCTGCCCGGCAGCTGGGGCGGGATCATGCCGGTTCGCAGTGGGTGCATGCCGGTGAAGAAGGCATTGCGGCCGGCCGTGCAGCTCTGTTCGGCGTAATAATGCGTGAAGAGCGCGCCTTCCTGGCCGATCCGGTCGATATTGGGCGTTTCCCCGACCATCAGCCCGCGGTGATAGATGCTCGGCTGCATGATGCCGATGTCATCGCCCATGATGAACAAGATGTTCGGCCGGGACGGCGCCTGGGCCGGTGCTTGTGCCGGGGCCTGCGCGACGGCCGGAGTCAACGCTGCGGCACAAATGAGCGCGGTGGCGCCCAGGAGAGCCGTTCGCGTCGTTTCGCGAGCGCTGGCAAGCATGCGACGGAGCCCCCATCGGTTATCATCTGGGGCAGTGCTCGTTGTTCCGGCGAGAATGTCATGCTTCACGGCATATCCTCCTCTTTTAGATCTTCGAGACGCCGCGCCGGACGCAGCGGAAGCCAATATGGCTTGCCGAGGTGTCGACGAGTTGGGGGTGGCGTGCCGCCGGGCGGTAGCGGCGGCAGTAATTGGGCGCACACAAGTGTGAGCCGCCCTTCAGGACCCTGCGCGGGATCCTGAGTTCCGGATGGCATGGGTCGTAGCTCTGCTCCTCGCGGCCGCCGCGCGGGTTTTGCGGGATGCAGCACGCCTTTGGCGCGTCAGCGGTGTGCCTCGCCACGTAGAAATCGCTCGTCCATTCCCAGACATTGCCGATCATGTCGTAGAGGCCATAGCCATTGGGCGGGAAGGCGGTGACGGGCGAGGTGCGCGTAAACCCGTCCTGCGCGAGATTCTGTCGCGGGAAATCGCCCTGCCAGGTGTTGGCCATGTGCTGGCCGCCGGGCGTGAACTCGGCGCCCCACGCGAACTCCGCGCCGTCGAGGCCGCCGCGGGCCGCGAACTCCCACTCGGCCTCGGTCGGCAGGTCCATGCCGGCCCAGCGCGCATAAGCCAGCGCATCAGCAAAGGCGACGTGCGCCACGGGATGGTTGTCGAGCCCGTGGATGCTGCTCTTCGGGCCGTAGGGATGCCGCCAGTCAGCGCCCTTCAAGTAAGTCCACCACTCGCCCCAGAAGCGCAGGTCAGCGGGATGGTCGGGTGGCGAGAAGACGAGCGAACCCGCATAGAGCATCTCCGGCCGGGCCGCCGGGTAATCTTTCGGGTCCGGTCGCCTCTCCGCACATGTGATGTGGCCGGTAGCGCGAACGAAGTCGCGGAACTGGCGGTTCGTGACCGGCGTCCGGTCCATCCAGAAGCTGTTCACGGTCACCCGGTGGACCGGAGCCTCCTCAGGGTAATGTCGATCCGACCCCATGCTGAACGTGCCGCCCGGTATGACAAGCATATCTCGCGGAGGCGCAGTTCCCGCACTCAGCGAGCGTTTCAGAGGATCGCTGGAGGCCGCGAGCGGTCGTGCCGTGATTTCAAGATTTCGCATGAAACACTCTCTGAGTGCTCGGCTCTCAAGCAGGCTCTACCGATAAAGTGAGCGTCCCTCTACTGGACCATGGCCCAGTATCGGGGCTTTCCGGGCTCCAGGATATCCCGGGGCTCCGCGGTCAAGGTTCAACCGCTGACACCATGCTTGTGCCGAAAGGGACCGGGCGCCCAGGAGCCTCGGCTCGGCAAAAATGCATCTCGACAGGGTAGAGGTGAGGCTGAATAATGCCGCCCTCCAGAACTTCGAGACCTTCCACGTGTCCCTGCGGTAGGAAAGATGGAAGTTCGTTTACAACTTGTAGCAAAGACCACGCGAGGCATTGGAGCGTTGGGCTTGCTCCTTCTGGTGCTCGCCTTCCCTTGGCTGGCTCCGCCAGCGCGGTCGCAGCGGAAACCAGCGCGCATCCTTCTTCTTCATGCGTTCAACTATACATTCCCGGCCACGACGGCCATAAGCGAGGCCGCGCGGAAGCGACTGTTGGAGCGCGCTCCTCACAAGATCGAGATCGATGGGGAGTTCCTTGACCTCGCGCGCAGTTCCGACCCCGCGCACGAGGACCGGACGGCCGCTTTTCTGCGTGACAAATACGCGCATTCACCGCCGGACGTCATCGTCACCCTGGGGAGCCTGGCACTGCCGTTCATCATCAAGCACCGCGCCACGATCGCTCCCGCCGTACCCGTCGTGTTCACGAGCATCTCTCCGGCGACCTATTCGGCTTCACGGCCGCCACCCGATGTCACCGGGATCATCACCGAGTTTGATCTGGAAAGGACGCTCGCATTGGCGAAGCTGCTTCAACCCAACTCTCGGAAGGTCGTGGTGATTGCCGGGAGTGCTGAAGTCGATCGCCGATGGCAAACCCAAGCGCGGACGACGCTGCAAGCTCATGCCGAACTTGACGCCACGTACCTCTTTGGGTTGCCGTATGACACGCTCGTTGTAGAGTTGGGACGTGTTCCAGTCGATGCGATCGTTATCGTCCTGACGGTTTTCGCAGACGGCACGGGCAAGAGTTTTGTTCCGGCCGAGGTCGCGTCGGCGCTGGCCGCGCTTTCTCCGGCTCCCGTCTATTCACCCTACGATACCTATCTGGGCAATGGCACGGTTGGCGGCTTCATCGAGACGTTCGAGTCTGTCGGCATAGCCGCAGCCGACCTCGCACTTGAAATCATTGCAGGCGCTGACCCGGCCGGGCTCCCGCCACGAACCAATCCCGGACAGAGCTACCGTGTCGATGCCAGGGCGATGCAGCGTTGGAATCTGGGGGAAAGCAATCTCCCCGCCGACACTGTGGTCATGTTCAAGACGCCGACGCTCTGGGACCAGCATCACAATCTGGTGCTTGCGGCCCTCGGCATCTCTGCATTGCAGATGGCCGTTGCCGGTGCCCTGCTGCTCCAGAGGCGCAGAAGACAGCGTGCCGAAGCCCTGCTCAAGGAGAGCGAGGAACGGATGACCTTTACGGCGGCGTCCGTGAATCTGGCCCTCTGGCAATTCGATCGCGAGACCGATGCGCTCTGGGCGACCGAGCACGCGCGGGCTCTGTTCGGTCTTGGGGAACATACTCCCCTCACTCGCGATGCGCTCCTTGCTGCAATCCATCCCGAAGATCGTGCGGGAGCGATGAACTCGCTCACAAAGGCGGCCAACAGCGACCAGTCGGCCGTCGCAGACGTTCGCGTCATGCGGGACGACGAGCCGCGCTGGATACGGATTCGCGCGCGGTTTCATCCCGACCCCGGGGGCGATTCGAAGCAGCTCAGCGGAATCTTCATTGACGTTACCGACCAGAAGATGGCCGAGATCGAAACGGCCCTGCAACGCCAGGAGGTGGCACATCTGATGCGGGTTTCGGTGCTGGGCGAACTGTCGGGCGCGATCGCCCATGAGATCAATCAGCCGCTGACGGCAATCCAGTCGAATGCGGAAACGGGGCTCGATTTGCTTGCCGCGGCTTCGCCTGACCTGGCCGAGCTCCGCGATGTGTTGCAGGATATCGTCGACGATAATCGTCGGGCCAGCAATGTCATCCAGCGCTTGCGTAACCTGCTCAAGAAAGGGCAGACCACATCTGTTCCCGTCGATGTGAATGAGCTCGTCACGTCGACGCTTTCCTTGCTCCATAACGAACTCGTCAGTCGCAGGATCAGTGTAAGCCTTGAACTGGCGGGCGAACTGCCCACGACGGTTGCGGACCCCGTCCAGCTGCAGCAGGTCCTGCTCAACCTCCTGGTCAACGCCATGGACGCGATGGCTTCCACCCCGACGCCCGAACGAAACATCGCCGTTTCGACGTTGCGTACGCCTACGGAGATGATCGAAGTCCGCGTCAAGGATTGCGGACCCGGGATTCAGCCCGAGGCGGCAAGCCACGTGTTCGAGCCCTTTTACACGACCAAGCCAAACGGACTTGGGCTCGGACTGGCGATTTGCTCGACCGTCGTCGAGGCCTATGGTGGCGAGGTCGAACTCGCGAACGACGAGACGGGTGGAGCGGTCGCGAGCCTCTTGCTGCCAGCGCAATCGCTGAACCCGGCGGAGTGAGCGCCCGATGTTTACGGTCTTCCTCGTTGATGACGACGAAGCCATCATCAAGGCGTTATCGCGGCTTCTCGGGACAAGGCGATACGAGGTTGCGGCATACACGTCCTCGCAGGACTTTCTCGCCGATCATGACGCTTCGATTCCAGGCTGCGCGGTCGTTGACCTCTGCATGCCTGGACATGACGGCCTTGAACTTCAGCAGGCACTGACAGCCAAAGGGACCAGTCGGCCGGTCATCTTTCTCACCGGCAAGGGCGACATTCCAACGACGGTGCGTGCGATGAGGGCGGGCGCCGTCGATTTCCTGACCAAGCCGGTTAGCGCCCAGGATCTGGTGGCTGCAATAGAACGCGCGAGGGAAGCGGATTCCCGCGCCCGGCAAGCGCAAGCCGAACTCGACTCGGTTGAGAGCAGAATTGCGACCTTGACGCCCCGCGAGCGTGAGGTTCTGACATATGTGGTCGCGGGAAAGCTGAACAAGCAGATCGCATACCAGCTCGGCACCGTCGAAAAGACGATCAAGTTCCACCGCGGGGCGATCATGAAGAAGCTTGGCGTTCGCATGGTCGCCGACCTGGTGCGCCTGGCAGAAAAGGCCGGCATCTCCGCGTAGTCGCCACGCGCTGCGTACTGGCCCAACGGTCAGGTCGACAACCCGCAAAAAGCGCCTCACGTTCCGCCCCATGGGGCAGGATTCTTCCTGGATCGCTATCGTGGACGACGATCCGTCCGTACTGAAGTCCCTGAGTCGGACGCTGAGGATTCGCGGCTATGAGACGAAGATCTTCAACTCAGCTCAGGAGTTTCTGACGGCCTTGCCCGGAGGGACGCCTGCCTGCCTGATCCTCGACGTACAGATGCCGGGCGTGACCGGCCTCGAGCTTCACCATCACCTGATCAAGGCCGGCATCCATATTCCGACGATCGTCATTACGGCACATCGTGACGGGGTGCGCGAGCCCTCTCAACCCTCGGACATCGTCGCGGTTCTTTCGAAGCCATTGCGGAACGAGACCCTGTTCGACGCGCTTGCGGCTGCGCTCGGACCGGCCAGGGAAAAATGATCCTGTGAATGTGCCGAGCCGAGACGGACCCCGTGCAGGAGGTGGCGAATGACACGGCTGGTGCTGGACCTACTCCGCCCTTATCGTGGCTGGCTGATCATCGCCTATGGCGCAATGCTGGTCGAAATTGCCGCGAGCCTCGCCGCGCCCTGGCCCCTGAAGCTGGTCCTGGACGATGCGCTCGGCAACCATCACTTGCCTGAATGGCTCGCATGGCTGCATCAGTACGGGTTCAGTCGGAATACGACCGGTGTCGCGATTTTCGCAGGACTCGCAACGCTGCTCATTGCCATCATCGGCGGGATCGCGACCTATCTGGACAATTACTACACCACCAGCATTGGCCAGTGGATTGCCAATGATCTGCGCATCCGCATCTATGAGCACCTGCACCGTCTGTCGCTGCGCTACTATCAGAATGCCAAGATCGGGGCGCTGATCTCGACGATCACCTCCGACGTCTCGACCCTTCAGAGCTTCGCCTCGTCCTCGACGTTGAGTATCGTCGTCGACCTTCTCACGATCGTCTTCATGGTCGGGCTGATGTTCTGGCTCGACTGGGACTTCACCTTGATCGCGATCGCAGTCATTCCCTTCCTTCTGGTTTTCATCATGCGCTTCAAGCGGGCGGTGAAAGAGGCTACGCGCCTGGTGCGCGTCCGGCAGAGCGAAGTCCTGGCAGTGGTGGAACAGGGCTTGGGCTCGGTCCGGGCGGTCAAGGCGTTCGGCCGGCAGGATCTCGAACTCGCGAATCTGCAGGATGTGAGCCAGGCGACGGTCGATGCGGCGCTGAAGGCGCGGCGGGTCAAGTCCCTGCTGTCACCCGTGGTCAGCATCGTGGTTGCATTCTGCACGGCCATCGTTCTCTGGAAGGGAACGGGGCTGATCATCGCAGGCGCGATGACGGCCGGGTCGCTGACGGTCTATCTCGCCTATCTCTCGAAGTTCTTCAAACCCGTTCAGGATCTTGCGAGCGCCACGACGGCAATCGCACAGACGACCGTCGCGCTGGAACGCATCCAGACGATCCTCGCCGCCGACGACATTATCCGCGAGCGCGCCGATGCCGTCGATCCGGGGCGCGTCAAGGGCGCGATCACCTTCGAGCATGTCGCGTTCGGCTACGAGGCCGATGTCCCTGTGCTGCAGGACGTTTCCTTCTCGATCGCGCCAGGGCAGGTCGTCGGCATCGTCGGGCCGACAGGTTCCGGCAAGTCCACCGTGCTGAGCCTGCTGCCACGCTTCTATGACGCGAAGAGTGGGCGCATTCTGATCGACGGCACCGATGTCGGCGCGTTCAAACTCGCCGCCCTGCGCGCCCAGATTGGTTTCGTGCTGCAGGAGACGGTGCTGTTTCGCGGGACGATCCGGGAGAACATCGCCTATGGGCGGCCCGGAGCGACAGACGAGGACGTGGTCGCAGCGGCCAGGATCGCCAATGCCGACGAGTTCATCGCCCGCATGCCGCATGGCTATGATTCCATGGTCGGGGAGCGCGGCGATACGTTGTCGGGCGGCCAGCGCCAGCGTATCGGCATCGCCCGGGCCGTCGTTCGTGACAGCCCGATCATGATCCTCGACGAGCCGACCGCGGCGCTCGATACTGAATCCGAGCACCTGGTGATCGAGGGGCTGCGGCGGCTGATGGAGGGCCGCACCGTCATCATGATCGCCCATCGCCTCAGCACGATCCGAAATGCAGACAAGATCATCGTGCTGAAAGACGGGATCGTCGCGGAAGAGGGCTCGAATGAGGAGCTGATTGCCCGCGGCGGGATTTATGCCGAACTCAACCGGGCTCAATTCGAAACGGTCGCGGCCAAGTGAGACCGCCCCACCCATGCCTGCGCATCTCAAGGAGTGCCGGCCATGTCGCACAGACTGATTGTCCTTCCCGACGATACCCCCGAGGCCATCCTGGCGCCGATCAACGCCGCCACGCGGGCGCTTAATATCAGGATGTTCCTATTCACGGACCCGACCCTGCTCGGCGCCGTGCTCGCGGCGAAGCAACGCGGTGTCCAGGTGCGCGTCATGCTCAACCCGGCGCGACGCGATGGCGCGAGCGAGAACGAGGAGACGCGCCAGGTGCTCGATGCCGCCGGCATCGAGGTGCGCGACAGCAGCCCGGCCTTTGCGCTCACCCACCAGAAGTCGATGGTGATCGACGATACGATCGGCTTCGTGGAGTCGCTGAACTGGGAGACGCGGGATCTCACCGAGACGCGCGACTATGCCGTCACCACCACCGACAAGCTGGAAGTCGCGGAGATGGTGCGCTGCTTCGAGGCGGACTGGGTACAGACGGAATTCGAGCCCGATCCTGCATCGAAGCTGATCTGGTGCCCCAATAACGGCCGCGAACGGATCGCTGCGTTCATTGACGACGCCAAGAAAACCTTATGGCTGCAGAATGAACGTTACCAGGACACGGTAATCATCGAGCGTCTCGTCCGGGCACTGAACCGCGGTGTTGAGGTCCACATCATGGCGCGACAGCCGCACAAGCTGAAGAGCGACAAGCTGGTGGAAGGTGTCGGAGGCCTGCGGATCATGGAAGATGTCGGAGCCAAGATCCATCGGCTGAAGAATCTGAAGCTGCATGGCAAGATGCTCCTGGCCGACGAGAAACGCGCGATCGTCGGCTCGATCAACCTGACCCCTGGCAGCTTCGATGCGCGGCGCGAACTCGCCATCGAAACCGACGCCCATCATCTCGTCGAGCGCCTGGTCGAAGTCTCGCATCATGACTGGAAGCATTCGCACCGGCTGGACCTGTCGGACGAAGGATTACTGGCCGACCTGCAGAAGCACGGTGTCGATGGCGCCAGCAAACTCGCGATAGCAAACAAGGATCCATAGGCTGGGATGGGCTCGTACAGGCCCACAAGCTCAGGCCTCCGATCGGAGCCGCCGACTGGCAGCTCAGGGCCCAGCTCCAGTTCCTGTTCCCGAAATGAAGCGAGCCACGTCGGACCCGCTCCAAGGTGGAGAGCCAAATCTGGTCAGGGGTCCGCCCCCCTGCTCTACCGTCCAGATGCGGCTGACGATGCCTTTGGCCCAGCATGGTCGCAGCAGGGGCCAGCGCCAATTCACTTATTGCAGTGGATATAGCCAGTTTGCCCAGGAGTAGGCGCGGATGGCCACCCTCCTCAGGGCAGCGAAGCCGCCGCCGCCGGTATAGATCGCGGCGATACCTTGGGCGCCGATTGGAAATTGTAGCTGATCGACTGCATCGAGATGGATCTTCACAGCGAAGAGCCCCTCGGCCATGCGCTCACCCTGCGCGGTAAAGACAGGCAGGTCGGCGGTCGGCAGCATCTGGCCCTGGCCCGTGCCCCACCAGATGCTGTCGACCCTGCCTTTGAAGATCTGCCCTGGATAGAGATCGATGGCGATCTCGACCGATTGGCCGCCCTTCACATATTTCAAGTTCTCTTGACGAAATAGTCCGAGAACGTAGCGGTCGTCGTCGACTACGAGGGCAGCAATCGCGCCAATCCGCACAATTCCCACGACCATGCCGGGGCGAGCCTGCAAATTGACGATCCGTCCGTCAGCCGGGGCAACGATCGTGGTGTGGGAAAGGTAGTAGCGTGCTTGGCCAAGCTGGGCCTGAATATCGGCGACCGCCGTATTGACCCCGTTGATTTGGGCCTCTGCGAGCTGGCGCGCTGCGTCCAGTTCACCGACTGCCGCGAGATGGGCAGCCTCCGCGCCGTTGACGCGGCTTTGCCACTTCTGGATGTCATCCTCGCGCGCAGCCTGCTCTCGCGCCAGTTTGTCGAAGATCCCCTTCTGAAAGAGTTCGTAGTCCAGTTCGGTCTTGAGCTTCGCCGCCCGTTGGACAGCAATCTCGACATTCGTCGTCAGAATGCGAGCGTTCTGACGCGCAGCTTCCAACTGCGCCTCGAGTTGCTGCACACGCAAGGCATAGAGCGTCGGATCAAACTTGAAGAGTGGCTGGCCCTTACGAACCGGAACGTTATCGGTCACGAGCACTTCGGTCAGAACAGTCGGATCTGTCAGCCGCGGGATGAGTTGGACAGTGTGCTGCACGACCACCGCCCGGTAGGAGCCAGGGGCGACGAAACGCATGCCGATCAGAAAGATCAGGATGACATGCAGGCCAACCATGGCTGAGACCACGCCCCAGCCGACCGAGAAGCGCAGCCATTTCAAGCGGAAGAAGACCAGCCAGATCAGCGCGACGTAAACGGTCGTAATCGCGAGCGCGATAAACATGGCTCGGCCCGTCAGGTTTGACGTGACGCGGGTGGGGAAGCATCCGGCGGAGCGCGTGGCGGGGCGGTCGGTTGGTCTTCCGACGCACTCGCACGGGACTTGCTTTTCATGTTTTGGATCATCTCGGCGACAGCGCGCCGCTCCTCAGCCGGCCAGCGTCTGAGATCGACGACGTCCGTCGGCTTGAACGCCCACATAAGGGCCTGCATCCACGGCACGACCGCAAGAAAGCCGAGCCATCCCATGAGATTGACGGCTTCCGCCTCGGGGTGATTTCGGGCAAGCGCCAAACGCCCCGGCAAACCCAAAATCAAGACCAGCGCGCCAAGAATGCCCATTCCACAGACTGCGAACGCGCCAAAGGTTACGACATCCCATCCATCGATCTGAACACCACCCAGTGTCACGTTCATGTCTCCCTTCAGTCCATCGAAAAGGGGGAAATATCAGCAGCAGAAGACGATGTGATGCCGTTCGTCGCGAGCAGCTGCCCGTCCGCGAGCCCCCGACGGGGAGAATGCAGATTTTGCTGCGACTCCTCATTCCTCCCGTTGTTAAATCCAGCGGTGCGCTGCGCGCGTGTGAGGTGTGAGGTTGAGCCAAGGCTCAACCTCACACGCGCCAATGCAGCAACGACATGGGCTCGCGATAATGCGTCAGCCCACGAGCGCACGATACCTAGCCCTTGGGGCAGGTACCCTTGCCCCCTTGCGACACCCGAGCTAGCCCTTTCGTCGCCGCGCCAAGGCCGCAAAACGCTCCCGACAAATATGACTGGCGGCACGTGAGGTACCCTCGGCACACGTCCCCTGCGTGAGCCGGCACGACCGAGATTTCCGGGCGCCTTCTCCGCCTGGAGCGTCAGGCACTCTGACACGGCCCAAGTGCCGATATGCCAGTCGGAGGACACGACATCGCCCCGCTGCTGCCGGTTTAGGACCCGCTCGACCCTCCGGCTTCCCTCAATGCCGCGGTCGACACGCTGCGCAAGCGGGGGCTGAGCAATACGCAAACCGCAACAGGTTCTCTGGCGGCATTTTCAAAGAACCGGTTCGAGGCAGCTATCCAACCTCTGCTTACGACGCGCTTCTTCCGGGTTCGTGAGCGAGAGGCCTAGCCACGCAGTGGGCAGCCACCGCTCCCGGCAGCGGCGCGACCACTCCTTCAGGGTCTGTGCGGCTCGCGTTAAACTGAAGCCTATTGCATATGGAAAGGCCGAATTGGCCGGCCATGTCCGTTCAATCGCGAGGGAGGTACCGAGGAAATCCCCATCGCGCCGATCCAACTCTAATGCTGAATCGATAAACCGGGACCTCGCTCCAGCAATTTTTAATCCTCACCGCGCCAGTCGGCACGATTCAAAAATAAAATTGGAACTTCTTTGTACCGAGTACATTTAAGTGCTAGGTGGTCAGCTTGTTGGATATTCCTTCCGGCCGGTTCACGCGAAGGATTACTTCCATGTTGAAGAGATTTATTCTTATCGCCGCGATTTCCGCCATTCCGATGACCGCTTTCGCCCAGAACGCACCGGCAGCCCAGGGCGGCGCGCTCGGCGGCGCGGCGACCGGAGCGGTCGGCGGTGCGATTGTCGGTGGCCCGGTCGGTGCCGTCGTCGGCGGGGTCGGGGGTGCCGTGGTCGGCGCGATCGTCGGCGATCAGACACCGCGCTTCCAGGCCTATGTCGTGGAGCAGCGCCGTCCGTCCTACAGCTATGCCGAGCCGCTGGCCGTCGGCGTGACACTCCCGAACGAGGGCGTCATCTACTACGACGTGCCGCCCGAATACGGCCAGACCAGCTACCGCTATACTGTCGTGAACGACCGCACCGTGCTGGTTGATCCAAGGACACGCAGAGTCGTGCAGGTCCTTCAGTAGAGTGCCTCGATTGCTTTGCGGGTGATGGCGCAAGACGCGCTGTCGCCTGCCGAACCAGGCCGGAAGCCCGCTCCAACCATGGAGCGGGCTTTGGCCATGACGATGCGCGCAAGCCGCGCAACGATGCCGCTCGCGATGGGGCCCGCCCCCTCAAGACCTGCGCCATTGATACTGTCGCCGACCATTGCCGCATCGATCGACAGCCGTCGCTCGATCACTGGCGATGTGAACCAGGAGACCGATATGGCGCTCGAACAGGCCTGCGTGCAGGCGATGCCCAAACCCTGGGGGTCGACCGATCTCCTGCCCTGGAGCGCGATCGAGCCTGACGGCGCCGCGATCGGCGAGCTCTGGTTTCAACGCCGCGACATGCACGCGACCGAGCCCGCCCTGCTGCTCAAATTGTTATTCACGCAAGAGGCCTTGTCGATCCAGGTGCATCCGGACGACGCCTTCGCGCAAGCGCTGGGACTGGCTCGCGGCAAGACCGAAGCCTGGTACATCCTCGCCGCCACGCCGGATGCGATGGTTGGCGTCGGGCTGAAAGCGCCCTGTACGGCCGCAGAACTGCGCGCTGCCATCACCGATGGGTCGATCACCGAGCTCGTGCAATGGCGAAAGGCCTGCAAGGGCGACGTCATCTTCGTGCCGGCCGGAACGATCCACGCCATCGGGCCCGGGCTCGTCCTCGCGGAAATCCAGCAGCGGAGCGATACGACATTCCGCCTGTTCGACCATGGCCGCCAGCGCGAGCTTCACATCGAGCACGGCGTTGCCGCCGCCCATCCCGGCCCGGCCGAGCTGCAAGCGCCGGCGCGTCATCTCGGCAATGGCAGGACCCTGCTCGTCGCGAACCCGCATTTTGTCCTCGAACGGTTCGATCTGGCTTCAGGATCGGCCTGGAACCTCAGTGCAACCCGAGAAACCTGGCTGGTCGTCATCGCTGGCGCCGCCAGCCTCGGATCGTTCCCGGTAGGTATCGGCCAGGGCTGCTTCATCGAGGCCGACAGCGTGCGCATCGAGGCGGGGCGCGACGGCCTGACCTGCCTGGTGGCCTATGACGCGGCAAGCCCCTGCCCCGACCTTCTGCATGACGTCTCTGCACGCGATGCGCGTGCGCCAGGCGATGCCGTTTCCCAGCCGCCCCTGCCGCTCCCCGCACTGGCGGGTCCGTCCAACCCTTTCACGGAGGCCCGAGCATGAGCCCACTCCACCGCATTGCCTTCATCGGCAACTCGCTTCCGCGTCGCTGCGGAATCGCCACCTTCACCACGGACCTGCAACAGGCGGTCGCTTCGTCGGGCACGGATCTCGAAACCTCGATCGTGGCCATGAACGACCATGGTCATGCCTACGACTACCCACGTTCCGTCCACTATCAGGTCAGCGATGACCGGATCGAGGAGTATGCAGGGGCCGCCGACTTCCTGAATGATGGCCGGTTCGACGTCGTCTCGCTCCAGCATGAGTTCGGTATTTTCGGCGGAGAGGCCGGCGGGCACATCATGGCGCTGCTGTCGCGGCTGAAGATGCCGGTCGTCACCACGCTCCACACCGTCCTGTCGGAGCCCACGCCTGTGCAGCGTGACGTCATGGAGCGGATCGTCGACGCCTCGGCACGGGTCGTCGTCATGGCCGAGAAGGCGCGCGATCTGCTGCGGACAGTCTACCGGCTCCCTGCCGACAAGATCGAGGTGATCGCACACGGCATCCCCGACTTCGCCTTTCTCGCACCGGACGACGCCAAGGCCAGGCTCGGATTCAGCGGCCGCTCCGTCATCCTGACGTTCGGCCTGCTCTCGCCCAACAAGGGCATCGAGGTGATGATCGACGCGATGCCTGCGATCCTGCGGCGTCGCCCCGATGCGGTCTATGTGGTTCTGGGGGCAACGCATCCCAATCTGGTCCGCGAGCAAGGCGAGGCCTATCGTGCCAGCCTGATGAGCCGCGTGCGCGAACTCGGCGTCGAGGATCATGTGGTCTTTCTCGACCAGTTCGTCGACCAGGCGACCCTGCTCGGCTTCATCTCGATGTGCGATGTCTACGTCACGCCCTATCTCAACGAGGCGCAAATGACGTCGGGCACGCTGGCCTACAGTTTCGGCCTCGGGAAGGCCGTCGTCTCGACGCCTTACTGGCACGCTCAGGAGCTGCTCGCTGACGGGCGCGGCATTCTGGTGCCGTTCGGCGACGCTGTTGCCATCGGCGACGAGATCGCGGGACTTCTGACCGATATCGACAGGCGCCAGGCGATGCGGCTGCGGGCCTATGCCAGCAGCCGTTCGATGACCTGGGAGCGAACCGCCAAGCGCTATCTCGCCGCGTTCGAGACGGCACGTCGGGGCCGGATTCTGAGCGTTGTCACCGGCACGGCCATGACAATGCCCGCGCCGCAGATGCCGGCTCCCCCGGAGATGCAGACAGGCCATTTCCTGTGCATGTGCGACGACACCGGATTGTTCCAGCACGCCGTTCATTCCGTGCCGGATCGCGCACATGGTTACTGCGTCGACGACAATGCCCGCGCGCTGCTCCTCGCCTGCACATTGAACAGCACCGGCGAACGGCACCTGGCGGAGGCCCTGACAGCCCGCTTCGCATCCTTCGTCCAGCACGCCTGGAATCCCGACATGCGGCGCTTTCGCAATTTCATGAGCTTCGACCGCCGCTGGCTGGAAGAGATCGGTTCGGAGGACAGCCATGGACGAACGCTGTGGGCGCTGGGCGAATGCGCACGCAGCGATGTCAGCCCCTCGCGCCGGCAATGGGCGGCCGCCCTGTTCGCACAAGCTCTGCCTGTCGTCGAGAGTTTCACCTCGCCGCGCGCCTGGGGCTTCACCCTGCTCGGCCTCGACGCCTATTGCGCCGTCGCCGGGGCGCCGCCAACCGCGATCTGGCTGCGCACGCTGCTTGCCGACCGCCTGCTCGGCTTGCTCTCGGCGGTCGAGACACCGAGCTGGGTGTGGTTCGAAGACGGACTTTCCTATGACAATGCGCGCCTGCCGCAGGCGCTGATCGCAACCGGAGCGTCCATGCAGGTTCCAGGCTATCTAGAGGCCGGATTGCGCTCCCTGCGCTGGCTCGCGGACCTGCAGACGACGCCGGCGGGTTTGTTCAGGCCTGTCGGCTCCGACAGCTTTGGCGACAAGCGCCGTGCGCCCAGGTCCTTCGACCAGCAGCCGCTGGAGGCCACGGCGACAATCTCGGCCTGCCTCGCGGCCTGGCGCGCCGATGGCGATCCGCATTGGCGGACCGAGGCCGCCCGCGCCTTCGCCTGGTTCCTGGGCCATAACGACCTCTCTGCGCCGCTGGTCGATCTGGACACCGGCGCCTGCCGCGACGGCCTGCACCGCGACCGGGCAAATGAGAACCGCGGCGGCGAATCCGTGGTATCCTATCTTCTCAGCCTCGCCGAGATTCGCCAGCAGGCCCGCATCAGCGGGGACCGCCCGAAACTGGCGCCGCTTCGGGCCTTGCATGCCTGAGCCTTCGGCGATCGCGCACAAACAGACCGGGGTCGACTTGTCCCAACCCGCCTTCCTGAATCGCCAGGCCCTGTATTTGCGCCCCGATCCCTCCAGAGTCGTCGTGCGCCGGTTCGGCCCCACGGCCGAGCCGAGGGACCTCAACCCCGTCGACAAGATCCGGGCGAACCATATCGTCGACCGGGTCCTGGCGCTGGATTGCGATACGGCCGAGAGCCTGCTCGCCGATGTGCTGGAGAATTTCAAAGGCCGGCACCGCAACCTGCTGGAAAAATTCGAGCAGCGCGCGGACGAGATGGAGGATGCCTTCGCGACGCATTGCGACTTCACCAGGATTCAGCGTCAGCTGGTCGGCGCCTATTTCCTGCATGAATATTCGTTCGAGGCAGCGGCTCTCTTCAACCCGAGCATCGTTTCCCACCCCGATCAGTCCGGCGCGCCTCCAGGCGGGCGCCGCTTCATCCTGAGCGTTCGTGCGGTTGGCGAGGGGCATATCTCGTCGCTGACCTTCCGCTCCGGCTCGATCGCCAGCGATGGCAGCGTCAGCGTCGATCCGACATCGCGCCTGGCCTCGATCGCCACCTTGCGCAACCGCATGGCCCGTCTCGACGGCAACGATGTCGAGGTCGTCTTTTCGCCCGATGGCGACATCAGCGAGCGGGTGATCTTTCCCATTACCGCATCCCAATCGAACGGCATCGAGGACGCGCGCTTCGTCGCGTTCGACGAAGCTGGGAGGACAGTGTTCCGGGCGACCTACACTGCCTATGACGGCCGGGCTATCCGTTCCGAACTGATCGAGACCAGCGATTTCCTGTCGTTTCGGATGTCGCCGCTACGGGGGACGGCCGCCACGAACAAAGGCATGGCGCTGTTCCCCCGCAAGATTGGTGGTCGCTACGCCATGATTGCGCGGCAGGACAACGAGAACCTCTATCTCATCTATTCCGATGACCTTTTCACGTGGGACGGCGGTGTCGTGATCCTGAAGCCGCAATTCCCCTGGGAGTTCGTCCAGATCGGCACCTGCGGATCCCCGATCGAGCTCGACGAGGGCTGGCTGCTATTGACCCATGGTGTCGGGCCAGTCCGGAAATATGCAATCGGAGCAGTTCTTCTCGACAAGCAGGATCCGTCGAAAGTCCTCGCGCGTTCCCGCGAGCCACTGGTGCGGCCGGAGCCGTCCGAACGCGAAGGCTATGTTCCCAACGTCGTCTACACCTGCGGCGCGATACGCCATAACGACCATATCGTCCTGCCCTATGCGGTCTCCGATACGTTCTGCAATTTCGCGACGATCAGGATCGCTGCGCTCATGCAAGCCATGGAACACTAGGATCTCGTTCAGGCACGGGCTCTCGGGGAGCGGCCAACGGGCGCGAGCAGGCTTGGAGAAGATCGCGGGTTGGCTTTCTCAGAGTAAGCGTCACCCCCTTTCATGCACCACACCTTCGCTCAGCAAAACCAAACCGAGCAAAGAATGGTGCAGTGAAGAGATTTTAGCCCTACTCTGGTCGATGTGCTAAGATGACGCGGCCTTGACGCTTGCATATTTACTAAAAGAGGCGCGTAGTTAATTGTCGCCTCCCTTCAAAATGGACCGAGAGCGAGTCGCGGCGCCGATGTGGTGCCGGCCGACACTGGATTTTCGTCTTGCAAGGCAATGGCCAGATCATCTGGCGCGACGGCACGCGTCAGCCGGCATCGTACAGCTTCAGACCGTCACTCAATGCCACGGACATGTGTTCCGGGCATTTTGCCGCGAACCTGAGCCGGACAGACCCACTGCAGTTCGCCTTTCCGATCCATCTGATCCGGGATGACGGAGATTTCGTGGACCTTCTGATCATGGGCCATCGCGACGACGGGGCGGTGTTCATCGGTCATCTGGCTTCACCGGCGAATGAAGAGGCGCGCAATGGATCGGGCATCAAGGAAACACGTCATGACAACCGACTATAAGGCAGGCGATGTCATCAGCCTGGCCTTCGGCTTCCTCGACAGGACCGGGCTTGGACAATACGAGATCCTGCGGGTGCTTCCGGCGAGCGAAAACGGACAACGGCAATACCGGGTGCGGGGGGCCGATGGTCACGAGCGCGCCATCGAAGAGTTCCAGATCCGGGCCGGCGTCACGCAAGTGACCCCTTTCGGCAACCTGAAATAGCTGCGGCGCTCTGACAGTCGAGCGGGCGACCCTGATATCATCGGCAGGGATGACAGGTGCGGATCATGACGGACCGGACCACTGAAACGGAGATCACCTTCAGCCACCCCTTCAGGTTGAGTGCCCTGTCGCATCCTCAGCCGGCCGGCACCTATCGCGTTGTCACCGACGAGGAAGAGATCGTCGGGCTGTCGTTCCGTGCCTTCCGCCGCACCGCCACGATGCTGCAGATCCCGGCCATCGAATTCTCACGCGGCTCCTCGCAAATCATCCTCGTGGATCCGATCGAACTTACAGCCGCGCTGGAGAAGGATAAGCAGGCTTAGTCCCGCCTATGAACCGTGAAGTGAAACGATCATGCGTTATCTCGGTGGAATCTCGGGGCGCGGTGCCCTCCTGAGCCACGGCGTCAAGATCGGCCGTGCGTCCTACGATTTTGAAGGCTTTTTCCAGGATCCCATCGGGGTCACCAGTTGTGGCGAGCTTCGGCTGGCCTTTCCCGCACTCAAGACCGTGTTCGGTCACACGGATGTGCAGTTGCTGACCGATGATGGTCATCTGCTCGATCTCCGTTTCACTTATCGGGAGTTTCCGCCGACACGCGGCGTCGCCCATGTCGATGTGACAGGGGATCTGCCTGCCGCGCCGCAGAATTGGCACCATTGACCGGTTCGGGCGGCCAGCGGCGCGGGCGTTTGCCAGAAGCTTCCTTATCAGCCACGCGGCTTCGAGATCGGGGGCTTTTTCCCGCGCCCTACCCGCCAGCATGCGAGAAGAGACGATCCCGTCAGGTTTCCAGGAAGAACCGGATCATCTCGCGCGAAGCCTCCGGCCCCGACGCATCGGTGAAGCTTCCCGTCCCGTCCCCGCCGGACCAGGCGTGGCCGGCCCCCTGGACCAGCCAGTATTCCGTGGTGGCGGGGCCATGGGCGGGCCCGACCAGCGTGCGCGTGACATGCCGGCCGTTGACGACGGTATCGGTCATCAACTCCGCCATTTCACCACCGCGAGCCCGTGCCCGAGCAAACAGCGTCTCGCCGTTGGAGGGGTGAACCGTGGCATCGGCCGTGCCGTGGAAGATAATCTGCCGGCTGGCGTTTGCCCTCGCCCGGGATGGCGTCTTCGCGTTGCCCTTCATCGCCGCGAAGGCCGACATGACGTCGCTTGCGGCCCCGTGGGGAAGGCCGGAATGAATGCCGGCGGCCGCAAAGATGTCAGGATAGGTCGAGGACAGCACATCGGCCATCGCGCCGCCCGCAGACAGGCCGGCGACAAAGACCCGCGCGTGATCGATGCCGAACTCGGCGGCGAGTTCCTGGGCCAAGCCCGCGAGAACCGCCGGCTCTCCCGTTCCGCGCTGCTGATGGCGCGGATCGAACCAGTTCCAGCAGCCCTGGGCGTTGGCCGAACGTGGTTGGTGGGGATAGGCGACGATGATGCCAAACTCGTCGGCGAGCCGGTTCATCCGGGTTCCCCGCGCAAAATCATCGGGGTCCTGCGTGCAGCCATGCAGCATCACGACGAGAGCGGGTTCCCGGCCGGCATGATCCGCCGGCACGTAGAGCTTGTAGGCCAACGCTCCGGCGGCGTTGCGAAAGCTGCGCGAGCGAAAGCGCTCGTCCTCCTCTGCCGGGCCAGGCTGGCGACGCGCCGGGCCGGGCTGATCGGCGAAGCGCGCCCGCTCGCTTCGCAGCGATTGCAGGATGTCGCCGAGGCCGCGCCGGGCATGAGCCGTCGCCTCGCCCCCGCCCCCCTCGCTATCGTCAGGACGCTGCGGGGATTGAGCAGGCCGCCCGGAGAGCGCGCGCTGCAGGGCCGCGGTCGCCCCCGCAACATCGGCACTCCTGAGGCGTGTCATGGCTTCGCCAACGGCGGAGCGGAGGTGCATGGTCATGTGTGTCAGCCTTTTCATGCCAGCCTGTCGGACAGGGCAGCCTTGATTTCGGGAGAGGCATGCAGCGCGCCGAGCACCGTCAGGGAGGCGATCGTCTCCCTGGCGAGTTCGGGGGAGACGTCCGGTTCAATGACAGCGAGGCCGAGCACGCGAATTTCCAGGCGTTCTCCTGCGGCCTTGGCCGCTTCGAGATCGCGCCTTGTGAAGACGCGCAGGCCAAGCTCGAGTGACAGCCGCGTCGTCGCCTGCGCCGCGACATCGGCATGGGTCGAAAGCTGGTTTCTGACCGCGGTGCGAATGAAGTCCGAGCGGTTTGAATAGAAGCCGTCCCTGACGAGCAGGTCGATGCGCCCGAGATCGACGAAGCCGAGATTGAGCGTGAGTTTCTCGCTATCGGGCGTTTTCATTTCAGCATCCATATACCATCCATATGGATGGTATATGGATGCTAAAAGATGAAAGACAAGAGGGACTCGGCATCATTGCCTCAGTCGCGGAAAGCAGCGAGGCGCCGTATTGCCGTGAAAATCATGCGCGTCGTGCAGGGGGCAGACGGCGTGCACAAGCGTCCAGCCGCACAAGATCATGGCTGCCGCTTCATCGGATCTCACGCCATCGGCAACGGCCGGTCGATAGCGAGATCGTCGTACCAATCCTCGCGATCCCCGCTAATCATCTTCGCCAGGATGCGCGAAGCGAGAAAGCTGAAGGTGATGCCGTTGCCACCATAGCCGTAGGCGGCGAAGATCGCGGGATAGCCGGGCACCTGCCCTATCAACGGCAAGCCGTCCAAGGTTTCGCCGAACGCTCCCGACCAGACGAATTCCGCGGTCGCGTTTGCCGCCGGCCGCAGCAGCCTGAGCTTCATGAGGATCGCCTCGGCCTTGGCCGGCATCAATGCGTCCCGCTCCGAGGGCTCGGTAACATCTTCATCGTCCTCGCCCCCGACAATGATGCGATTGTCCCCGGTGGTGCGGGCATAGAGGTAGTCGTCCGACGCTTCCCAGATCAGGACGCCGTCGCGCCAGAGCGCCTCCGGCGCCTGAGGCGGCGTTGCGATCGCCCAGCTCGATGCTGTCTTGTGCAGCTCCGTCCGGACGAAATCGGGCATGACATAGCCAGTCGCCAGGACGACCTGCCGGGCCTGGATCTCGTGACCATTATCAAGCGCGACGACGACGCCATGGCCGAAACTGTTGTAGCCGACCGCCTCGGCGTCATAGAGCGCGGCGCCATGGCTCAGCGCATCCGCAATCAAGGCGTGGGCCAGAAGCAAAGGGTCGGCATCGGCGGAACCGGGCGAGATGATCGCGGCCTCGCGGTCGAAATCGAACTCTCGCTTCAAGGTGAAGTAGTCGAGATAGGCCCCGGGCAGGCCGGCGCGCTCGCGCAACCGGTGCTCGGCCAGGAGTTCGCCAGCGCCGGCGCCGCCGCCCGCGATATAGAGCGAGCTTCGGTGCCGGAAAGCGCAGCCGAGAGCGAGTTCGTCGACCAGCGACTTGAGGCCCGAGACAGCCTGCAGGCTGCGACGATAGATGTTGGCTGCGCGGTCGAAGCCGTAGAAAGCCGTCAGCTCCCCAAGTGGACAGTCGATCTCCCATTGCAACATCGCCGTGCTGGCGGCCGTGCTGCCGAAGCCGGCGCGCTCCCGGTCGATCATGGTGACCTTGTGCCCGAGCCGCGTCAGGTGCTGCGCCACAAGTGCCCCTGTGATGCCGGCGCCGATGACGAGGACGTCGCATTGCAGGCTGCGGTCGAGCGTCACGCGCACCTTGCGCCTGAAACCCGCCATCCAGGGCGGGTGTCCGCCGCGAAGATCGTCCTGCTCAGTGGTGTCAGCTTCGAACATAGCTTGCCGATCAGTAAACGACGCATGAAAGCGGCCCCGACAGGCTTGCCGTCGGGGCCTGATGGGCGGTTCGCTCAGGCCGCCTTGGCAACAGCTGCAGTATTGGCGGGGCCGCCAAGCTGCGTCAGCGCCTTGTCCGTCCGGGTCTCCTCGGCAAGGGTCGCGTCGAGCAGCTTGACAGCATCCTTATGGCCGAGCTGCTGGGCCCACGCCTTCAGGGTGCCGTAGCGCGCCATCTCGTAATGCTCGACCGCCTGCGCGGAGGCGACGAGGCCCGCGTCCAGGGCCGGGCTGTCGGCATAGTCTTCCATCACGGCCTTGCCCTCCTCGAGAATCCCGAGGATGGCGTCGCAGGTCTTGGCGCGGGGCGCCTTGCCGATCAGGTCAAAGACCTCGCTCAGGCGTTCGACCTGGCCTTCGGTCTCGGTCCTGTGCGTCTCGAACGCCTTCTTCAGCTCGGGCGAAGTGGCAGCCTTGGCCATCTTCGGCAGCGCCTTCAGGATCTGCTTTTCGGCATAATAAACGTCCTTGAGCATGTCGTGGAACAGCTCGTCGAGTGGCTTCGGTGTCGGGGCCATGGTTGTTCTCCAGCGATTTCGGGATAGCGCTGGCCCAACGGACGACGGAGCCGTCTGTTCCGTCCGGACGAAGTATTTATTTACGGAACTCTCTGCCGGTCAGGCCAGTTGATCCGACATCAGGCCGTACACTCACGAACCTGCGGAGAATAATCATGAAAAAGCTTCTCATCGTTTCGATGATCGCATCAGTGACTGCTTTCGGCGCCGTCGCGCAGACTTCGACGACGTCACCAATGCCGGCACCAAAGGCCGACGCGGACAAGAACGCCCCGCTTCCCGGCGCCAATAGCTTCACCGAAGGGCAGGCCAAGAGCCGGCTTGAAGCCAATGGCTATTCGGACGTGACCGGTCTGAAGAAGGACAAGGACGGCGTCTGGAAGGGCATGGCCACGAATGCCGGCGCCAAGGTCACTGTCTCCGTCGATTATCGCGGCAACATCGTCCGCCACTGAGCAGGCCATGTCCTTCTCACACCGCGCATCCTGATCTCACAGCACAAGAGGCTACCATGACCCGCACCATCACCCGTTCCTACGATACCTATGAAACCGCCCGCTCGGTCGTCGCCCGACTGGAAGAGGCCGGCGTCGCCAGCAGCGATATCAGCGTCATCGGTCGCGACGAAACATCAACCGAGAGCAACGCCGCCGAGGGCGCCGGCATCGGCGCCGGCGTCGGCGGCGCGGCCGGCCTGCTCGCTGGCCTGGGCATTCTCGCGATTCCCGGCATCGGCCCGGTGGTGGCGGCCGGCTGGTTAGCCTCGACAGCGGCCGGAGCGGTCGCAGGCGCGGCTGCCGGCGGGATCGTCGGATCCTTCACCAGCGCCGGCGTCGACAAGGCCGAAGCGGAATATCATGCCGAGACGGTGCGCCGCGGCGGCTCGGTCGTCGCGGTCAGGGCCGAGCCCGAGCACGAAGCCACCGTCGAAGCCATCATGGATGGCGCCATGCCGATCGACCGCAGCACCCGCGAGGCGGAATATCGCGCCGACGGCTGGAGCCGTTTCGACGAGACCGCCACGCCCTACCGTCCGCCCGTCGTCTAAGGGCGGAACCGGAAACCCCGCGGCCTTGCCGCGGGGTTTTTGCGCTGGTTTGCCAGTGCCGATCAGCTGGACCATGGCCGTCGCCCGGCCATTCCAAGCACAGACATTCAAACGCGCAGAAGCAGGAGGAATGCCATGCCGACGCCAAGCGAACTGGAAGCGAAATTCTGGAAAGCCCTGAAGTCAGACATGACCGTGATGCTTGGCCTCGCCGGCTCCGAGCAGGGCCATACCCGCCCGATGACGGCGCAGCTCGAGGCCGATCACGGACCGATATGGTTCTTCGCCTCCCGCGACACCGAGCTGGTCAAGGCGCTCTCCGCCGGCAAGCCCGCAGCCTTCAGCCTGGTCTCAAAGGGCCATGACCTGTTCGTCTCGGTCGAGGGCGATCTCATGATCGATATGGACCGTCAGGTCATCGACCGGCTTTGGAACAGCTTCATTGCGGCCTGGTTCGAAGGCGGCAAGGAGGATCCCAATCTCGCCCTGCTGCGCTTCGACCCGAGCAGCGCCGAAATCTGGGAGAACGCCAACAACCTGGTGGCCGGGATCAAGATGCTGCTCGGCGTCGACCCCAAGGACGATTACCGTGACAAGGTCGCCAAGGTCCGGCTGGGCTAGCCGGTCCCCGGCCTCTGCCTGACCTCCCGCAGCACACAGGACGCAGGTGACGCGCGCGCCGGAGCGCGACTCTCACCGCGTGCCGATGCGCAGGCCGAAGAGTTTCGGGATCGCCGCCGCAGCGCTCATGCCCAAGCCGGGGCGCTCAGCCCTCTCCTCGGCCTCCTCGCATCCGATGATGCCCCAGCGCACCAGCCGGCCGCCAACGGCACGGAACGGCTCGGGCGGCAGCGAGGGAAGGCTGCGGGTGCACAAGGGCAGACTCGCCCAGTCGTCCCTGGCATTCAGGACCAGCGAGGCCAGGCATTGCCCGCCGATATAGGTCGGGTTCACGCCATGGCCGGAATAGCCGCAGCCATAATGGATGCGCGTACCCGGCACGGTGCGGAAGAATGGCAACCGATCGGAGGAGACGTCGATGCCACCGCCCCAGATCTTGGCGATGCCGACATTGGCGAAGCCCGGCAGCAGCCTGCGAAGCCCCTTCTCGGCCCTGGCGGCTGAGGCGAGGTCGGTGGTCAGGCGCGGATCACGCGCATTGCCGCCGAAGCTGATCGGACCGGAGCCCGAGCCCATCAGGATGCGCCCGTCGACCGTCTTGCGGAAATAGTGGACGAACATCCTGAGATCCGCGAGCCCCTCATCGCGGGTCCAGCCCATCGCGGCGAGCTTCTCGGGGGCTGGATCGGTCATCAGTGCAAAGGAGGAGAAGACGCTGACATGCGGTTTCACCTCCGGACGCGTCGCCAGCTCGGTATTGGTGGCGAGCACGACTTCGCGGGCAATGATCTCGCCGTCCGGGGTGCGCAGGCGGCTGGGCGTGCCGGCATCGAGCGCGACCATCGGGGTGTTCTCGAAGACGGAAACGCCGGCATCGATCACGGCCCGCCGCAGTTCGCGCGCCAGCCTGGCCGGCTGAACGGTTGCGCCCTCAGCCAGGTAGACACCGCCGCGGAAGACCGGCGAACGGCAATAGGCAGCCACCTCGTCGGGCGAGAGCTCATGGGCCATATCCGGCACGCCGAGACGCCGTGCGGTCTCGACATAACCCTTGATCTTGGCATCCTGCGCCGGCGAGGCCGAGACGCGGATGCTGGCGCCGTCGCGCCACCAGACATCGCGACCGGGAGCCGTCGCGAAGGCGCGGATCGCGTCCTGGGCGCGGGCTCCGGCGCGGGCGACCGCCAGCGCGCCGTCTGAGCCGATATTGCCTTCCATCCCGGCAAGCGAGCCCCAATAGCCCGAAACCTTGCCGCCGTTCTTGCCGCTTGCCCCCGAGCCGCAGCGCGAGGCCTCGATCAGCGCGATCGAGAGCTGGGGCGCCCGCTCCTTCAGGGCCAGCGCGGTCCACAGCCCAGTGAAGCCGCCACCGACGATCGCCACATCGACCGTGATGCTCCCCGACAGGGGCGCTGAATCCGGCCGGCCTGCTTCAGCGCTGATGGCCTCGATGAACCACCAGGACGGGTCGCCGGGGACGACGCTCGGAAGGGCAGATGACTGAGGCATGGCGGGCCGCTTGCGCTGGAGGACGCGAGGATTTGGGGACACGCGGCTTTGGGGGACGCGCGAAAAGTCCGCCGCGATCGCTCGCGGCGGACTTCTGAGGCTCAGGCGAGGGCCTGGACCTGGATCTCGACGAGAATGTCGTCCGCAGCCAGGCGCGACTCGACGGTCGCCCGTGCCGGCGGCTGCTTCGGGTCGACCCAGGCTTCCCAGGCCGCGTTCATCTCGCTGAAGGTGCTGATGTCCTTCAGCCAGATATTGCCGACGACGATGCGGGTCTTGTCCGTACCGGCCATCGCCAGATAGGCGTCGATCTGGGCGAGAATATCGGCGGTCTGCTCCTTGACGCCGCCGCTGCGGTCCTTGGCGGTGAGGCCCGACAGAAAGGCAAATCCGTTGGCGACCAGCACCTTGCTGAGACGGCCGGTGACTTCGTGACGCGTGATCATGTTTCCTCTGGGTCTGCTGGAATGGCAGGCGAAGGCGGCCTTGCCGGCCCCGCCTGATACGATCGCCCTACAGGTGCGATTCCCGGATATTGATGATCCAGATCAGCTTCGCCTCGCTCGCGGAACGGTTGACGACCTGATGCGGAATGGTGCTGGGGAACTGGAAGCTGTCCCCTTCGCCGATTTCGAAGACCTCGTCGCCGATGCTGAGCTCAACCCGACCGGAGAGGACATAGCCGCCCTTGTCGCCGGGCCCGCTCAGGAAACTGCCGCTCTCGGCGCCTGGCGGTACGGTGAGGATCATGAAGCGCAGCTCGTTGTTGTCGCGCGGCGACAACAGCTCCTTGGTCAGCTGATTGGTGCCGACGACGATGCGCGGGCGATTGGCCTGGCGCCGGACATATTGCGACTCGCGGGCTGGTTCGGCCGCGTCGCTTTCCAGGAACGACCAGAGCGTGACGCCAAGTGCGGCGCGCAGCTTCTGCAGCGTGCTCACCGAGGGGTTGGAGGCGCCGCGTTCGATCTGACTGATGCTGCCGGAGGAAACGCCCGCCTTCGCCGCCAGCTCCAGGATCGTCAGCCCACGCTCGGCCCGCAGGGCTCGCAGCCGCTGCCCGATCCTCATGGCCTCGAGCTGCTCGTCGCTGTCGACGTCGGCGTTCTCGGCGGGCAACACTGTATCCGGCATGGGGTCCCAGGAAGCGATTGAAGGCCCGCAAACGATATGATGATGAAAATGCCCGCGCAACCATTTTGATGAAAATCGGATGATTTATAAAAATATCATTTAGATACAATGTGTTGCTGAAATTATCGGCTGTACTTACCGCATTTTCAGCCTCACAGCCCTTGACGCCCGATATCATATGATGAAGATTTTTAGCCGAATGAAGCCCATTTTGAAAATGGGTCGCCGCTTGCGTTCATTATCATGATGATGCCTTTCAGCCCCCAGCTGGAAGCGGTTGCCTTGGGAGAGGGAAGCACGATGCGAGACATTCACGATCCACGGCTGGTTTCGAACTGGAGCCTGAACCGGCGCGCGCTCTTCGGCCTCGGCGCCGGCGCGCTTGCCGCGACCTCCGGCCTTGCCGCGCGGGCCCAGACGGCGGCCAAGCCCACGGCCCCGCCGCCGGCCAAGCCGACCGGCGTCGTCGTGGTCGGGCTCTCGCAGGAGCCGGTTTCGTTCAATCCGCTGATGCCCGGCGTCGAGGTCGACGAAGTCGTCTGGACGAGCGTCTTCAACTCGCTCTGGGTCGCGGAACCCGATGGCACGCTTCGCCCGGACCTCGCGGCCGCGGTACCGAGCGAAGGCAATGGCGGCATCTCGGAGGGCGGCCTCGCCTGGACCGTGAAGCTCCGCAACGACGTGAAATGGCATGACGGCACGGCCTTCACCGCCGAGGACGTCAAATACTCCCTGGAGCTGATCAATTCGGCGGGGTTCAAGGCACGCACGCGCGTCGGCCATGCCTTCGTCCGGGATATCGTGATCAGGGGCCCGCACGAAATCTCGTGGCGGATGGAAAAGGCCTACGCGCCTTATCTCGCGATGCTGGCGAACACCCATATCGTGCCCAAGCATATCCTGGGCAAGGCGGCGGACCCGAATACGGCGCCGTTCAACAATGCTCCCGTCGGCACCGGCCCGTTCCGCTGGGGCACGCGGCAGCCTGGCGACAACATCACGCTCGTCGCCAATGAGAGCTATCACGGCGACGGCCCCTATCTCGAGAAGGCGGTTCTCAAATACATCCCGGACCTGACGGCGCTCTATGCCCAGTTCCGCACGGGCCAGGTCGACCTCGTCATCATCTCCGGTATCCCCGCGAATTTCTACCAGGAGGCGATCAAGCTTCCCGGCCGCAAGGTGGCGGTCGCGCCGAGCGGCAATCTCGAGATCATCATGCCGAATCTCGGCAACAAGGTTTTTGCCGAGAAGGCCGTGCGGCATGCGCTCTATGCGGCGATGGACAAGCAGGCGATCATCGACGCGATCTATTACGGCGTGCCGAAGCCGACGGAATCCTTCGCCCCACGCGAATCCTGGGCCTTCAATCCTGCCCTCCCCGTCCAGCAGCGCGATCTCGCCCGGGCCAACAAGCTGCTTGACGACGCGGGCTGGAAGCGCTCCAGCTCGGGCACGCGCATGAAGAACGGCGTGCCGCTCGAATTCGCGGTCTCGACGACGACGGGCAACCAGTTGCGCGAGCAATGCCAGCAGCTGATCCAGCAGGACTGGCAGCAGGTCGGCGCGAAGATGACGATCAACAACATGCCGGCGGCCGTGATCTGGGGCGAGTTCTACGTGCGCTCCAAATTCGAGTCGCTGCTGGTCGGCACGACCTTCCGCACCGGTGTCGACCCCGACCCGGCCTCGCGCTTCGCCTCCGACGCGATTCCGGTCAAGGGCGGCAGCGGCGGCAACTACATGCAGTGGGAGAACGCCGAGGCCGATGCGCTGATGAAGGAAGGCCAGGAAACCTTCGATCAGGAGAAGCGCAAGGCGATCTATTTCAGGCTGCAGGAGATCGTCCGCGAGGAGCTGCCGATCCTGCCGATTTTCCAATACGCGCCGATCGAGGGCGTGAAGGAAGGCCTGATCGGCTATCGCCCCAACATCAACCAGCGCCAGAACGCCTGGAACATGGGCAGCTGGTACTGGGCCAAATGATTAGGGCGAAGTGAGATGAAGCGCGGAGCGGCCGGGAGAACGGCGCCATGATCGGATTCCTCCTGCGCCGCCTCGGCCAGGCGCTCTTGCTGCTGCTCATCGTCTCGGTGATCGGCTTCGCCATCCTGCATCTCGCGCCGGGCGGGCCGCTCTCGCAATTCGCCGCGGGCGGTGACATGACCCAGGCCGATCTCGACCGCATCGCGGAACAGCTCGGCCTGAACCGGCCACTCCCCGTGCAATACGCGGAATGGCTCTGGCGCATGCTGAGCGGCGACTGGGGCCGGTCCTATCGCGACCAGCAGCCGGTGCTGCACGTCATCGGCTCGCATATCGGCGCGACGCTGGAGCTGATGCTGACCTCGACGCTGCTCGCCATGCTGCTCGGCGCCTGGGTCGGCATCCTCGGCGCGATCAAACGCTATTCGATCTTCGACTCGCTGGCGACGATCGGCGCGATGATCGCGCTCTCGATCCCGACCTTCTGGTTCGGGCTCGTCATCATCTATGTCTTCTCGGTCGGCCTCGGCTGGCTGCCCGCCGGCAACCGCTACACGGTCGGCGACGGCTCCTTCCTGAACCAGCTGCATCACCTGATCGGACCCTGCATCGTGCTGGCGCTGGTCTCGACCGCGGTCTGGAGCCGCTACATGCGCTCTTCGATGCTCGACGTGATCAACCAGGATTTCGTGCGCACCGCCCGCGCCAAGGGCGTGCCGGAACGGAGCATCCTGCTGCGGCACGTGCTGCGCAACGCGCTGCTCCCGATGATCACGATCACCGGCCTGCATGTGCCGACGCTGCTGTCGGGCGCGCTCGTCACCGAGACGGTGTTCACCTGGCCCGGCATGGGCCGGCTCTTCCTCGATTCGATCAGCTACCGCGACTATCCCGTGGTGATGGGCATCCTGATGTTCTCCGCCATCCTGGTGCTGCTCGGCAGCCTGATCGCCGACCTGCTCTACGGCGTCGCCGATCCGCGCATCGCCGGAAGCCACTGATGAGCCAGATGTCACCGATGAGCGAGAGGCGCCCTTCATGAGCATGGCCGAACCGATGCTTGCGCCCGCACCCGGCTTCTGGAACAGCCCGGGCATGCGGCGCTTCCGGCGCCACAGGCTCGCGGTCTTCGGGGCTGCGACCATCCTCCTGCTCACGCTGGCCTGCATCATCGGGCCAATGCTGCTGCCCTATACCGACACCTTCATCGACATCCGCTCGCGCTTCGCGCCGCCCTTCTCCGGCCCGCATATCCTCGGCACCGATCCGCTCGGGCGCGACATCCTCGCGCGGCTCCTGATGGCGGGGCGGATCTCGCTCGCCGTCGGCTTCTCGGCCATGGCGATCGCGATGGCGATCGGCATCGTGGTCGGCTTGGTCGCGGGCTTCTACGAGGGGGCCCTGGGCGCTGCCCTGATGCGGCTCGTCGACGCGATGCTGTGCTTCCCCTCGATCTTCCTGCTGCTGGCGATCTCGGCGCTGATCCAGCCCTCCGTGCCCTCGATCGTGCTGCTGATCGCGATGACCTCCTGGATGGAGGTCGCCCGTGTCGTCGAGGCGCAGATCCGCTCGCTCAAGACCAGGGAATTCGTGCAGGCCTCGATCTCTTTCGGGGCCAGCAGCAAGCGCACCATGTTCCGTGTCCTGCTGCCCAATGCGGTCGCGCCGATCGTGGTCGCCGCGACGCTCAACGTCGCGCATGCGATCCTGGCGGAAAGCTACATCTCGTTCCTGGGCTTCGGCATCCAGCCGCCCACGCCGAGCTGGGGCAACATGCTCGAAAGCGCCCAGAGCTACCTGACCAGCGCGCCCTGGCTGGCGATCATCCCCGGCGCCGCGATCACGCTTGCGGTCACATCCTTCAACTTCATCGGAGATGGACTTCGCGACGCGCTCGATGCGCGACAGGATTGAGCGGCAGGGCTTGTCGGCACCCCGCTGGCGCGCGAGGAGCGCCCGGCACTCAGGCTTGCACGCTCAAGCCGGCGGGCGCGCATTGCTGATCAAAGAAGACCTCGCAGAAACGTTGCGAAAGCGCTGGTGTCGAGCCCCTTGGCGTCACGCGGCGCAATCGACACTGGAGATTCTCTCGCGACGCCCTCCTACAACCATCGAACAATCGTATGTATTCTTATATAAGAGAATCTGTATAATCAGTCTTGATTCTGCAGATGCCGATTAATTATGGCAACTTCTCTGAAAATATCTTTCCACACAAAGCTCTCAATCACCCATGTCGGCCGTCTCGTCCATAAATATCGGAGCGACATCCTCTCATAGGAATTCCGGTGAATTCATTCGAATGAGTGATGACGCACGGTTACCTTCACCCCTATCGTGCTTTCTACACGGCGTGTGGGCAGAGGGAGGCGTCGCGGTGTGCACCCCGCGTGATGGTGTTCGCGTAGTGCCCTCGGGTGCGCGCTTTGAAGACCAAACGGGCGGATCACCCGTCTCAGCGTAGGTGTCTCGCGATGGGAACTCCACCGCCCCCGAATGGTCCATCAGCGCGGGCCCGAGAAAACAGAGCCGAGCCTCCATGCCCGCCTCCCCTCTGATCAAGCTTCGCACCCTCGCAGGACAAGAGCCGCTTCGCCAGCGGCTACGGCAGGATTGCAGACGCCGTGCGGGGAGATATCCGGACTGGGGCTGGGAGGTGAAAGAAGCAACGTCGCACATGACGCTCCTTTTCACGGCCAACCGACATGGGTGCCGACATGAACACAGTGCGTGTCAGAAGATCGACACCTGATTATCGGGAACAACCGACAGAAACACATTCGTTTGCGACAGAGTTAGACTTCTACGGCACCTATACTTGGTGTCTCAACGCCTATCCCGACGTCAAAGACGCAATTCAATATCTCGGATCCGAGATCGAGAAACTCCGGCTCGATCTGAATGATTGGCAGACCCACGAAGTCGCGACCAACATATTCCTCCTGTCCTGCGGACTCCTGCATGCCGTCGAAGAGTATTTGCGCGGACCGTCGGTGAGGATACCGGGACGCCTGATGACGCGGCTTGGGCGTGGCGCCATGTGGGCCATGGATGGCGCCACGCGCGTCGTGGAAGGAGCGGCGAATATTCGCTTGAACCGGAGTCAGGCCAGCCTGCGC
This sequence comes from Hyphomicrobiales bacterium, assembly GCA_900470095.1. Classification (GTDB taxonomy): domain Bacteria; phylum Pseudomonadota; class Alphaproteobacteria; order Rhizobiales; family Beijerinckiaceae; genus Allobosea. The sequence goes on along the minus strand of UBZM01000005.1, from coordinate 20,038 downwards.
GGTTGGCAGGAGCGCTGGCAGGCCGGCCTCGGCGATTTCCTCTCAATCCTCGTCAAAGGGCAACCATTGGCACCTGCGTCGTTCGCCGAGTCGGCTGCCCGCTTGACCGAATTGCTGGTATCGCCCCCGCTGCCGTCCGACCTGCAGGCCAAGCACGTTGGCGCCTCCACCCTGTTTCGAAGGCTCGATACGACGCATTACGATATCATCGCACTCGGGCAGCGCTTCGCCGACCGCTTTCCGGATCGTTCCCAAGCCATTCTCATCGTGGGGTTGCGCACCTCGGGTTCCTATTTCGCTCCTCTGCTGCAGGCCTGTCTCAAGGCCGAAGGCTACCGGGTGGTGGTGTCGCTGACGATCCACCCGGGCAAGGGTCCCGGTCGCTGGGAGCGTCAACAACTGCAGCATTGTGCCCGGCACGGGTTCACGGCCCTGGTCGTGGACGACTCGCCCTACACCGCCGGCACGATCGTCCTGGCCCTTGATATCGTTCGCCGGGCTGGCTTTTCCCTCGACAAGCTGAAGGCTCTCATCCCGTATCATCCGGCGAGAAGAGACTGCCTGAAAGTACTGTCCGACCAAATGGTCATCTCCCTCGAGCCCGAGCAATGGCACAAGTATCGTCTGCTGGAGCCGAAGCTGGTCGAACAACGGCTGGCTGAGTACTTCCAGGCCCCTGATATCCTCGGCGTGCGCCTGGTCGCCAGCAAGGCGGCCGATGACTTCAACGCACACTTGCAGAGTCTATCGTCAGGCGATCGTGGCGCGCGGCTCAAGCGGGTCTACGAAGTTCGCCTTGAGAGGCGACGGGGAAAGGAAACCCGGTACGTCCTCGCCAAGAGCGTCGGCTGGGGATGGCTCGGCTATCATGCCTTTCTCGCCGGCCACCGGCTCTCCGGGTTCGTCCCGCCCATCCTCGGATTACGCGATGGGATCGTTTACATGGAGTGGTATCCTCAGCCGTCACTCGCCCAGCAGGGGGATGGCGCGCGGCAGGAACTCATCGACATATCGGCTTCCTACGTAGCCGCGAGAGCCCGCGGCCTTGCCCTGAGCCGCCCCCCGGGATCGGGCAAGAGCATCAAGCGGCACGAAGAAGGCCTTCGGCTGCTGCGCAAGACGCTCGGCAGGGCTTATCCGTGGTTCCTGGGACACACGCTGATGCGCCGCCGCCTCGAGCGGCAACTCTCCCGGCAGCGCAGCCCGCTGCCCACGCTCATCGATGGGAAAATGGGACGTGCCGAGTGGATCATGGGGCCGCACGGGCCTCTCAAGACTGACTATGAACACCACGGCATGGGCAAGTCCGAGTTGAACACGACGGACCCGGCTTATGATCTGGCGGAGACGATCCTGACCTTGGCGCTCTCGCCGGAGGAGGAGCACAGGCTCATCCGGCGCTATGTCGAGATGACCGGAGACAAAGGACTGGAGCAGCGCCTCTTCATCAACAAGTTGCTCGCGGGCCTCTGGACAATGTCCTCGGCCCAGGAACATCTCTTCTGCAAGTCGCAGCCTGCCGACAGACAGCAGCAACTCCATCAGCAATTCCTGAGCGCCTGGAATTTTCTCACGGAGCAGACGGCGCTTTTCTGCGGCGCTCTTCGTCGGTCGTCGCCGGATGTGCAGTGGCGTTCGCCGCTTGTCTCCCTGGATATCGACGGTGTCCTGGATCACCGCCGTTTCGGGTTCCCGTCGACCACGGCTGACGGGATCGAGGCCGTCTCGCTATTGGGTGCCCACGGATTTTGCGCGGCGCTGAACACGGCCCGCTCCGTCGGAGAGGTCAAGGCCTATTGTCAGGCTTACGGCTTCGCCGGAGGTGTGGCCGAGTATGGCAGCTATATGTGGGATGCGGTGGGCCAGCGCGGGCACGTTCTCATAGGCGAGGAGGCCAGGCGTCAATTGGCCGAACTGCGCGCGCGCCTGCGCCACATTCCTGGCGTGTTCCTCGACGACCGACATCAGTACTCCATCCGGGCCTTCACCTATCAGGCCATGCCGCGCGCATTGCTCTCCGTCCTGGTGAATGCGCTTCGTGGGTTCGGCATCGGGCCCGGCACCCCCACCCCCCTGCCCCCCCTCGCCATCGATCAGCTGTTGACCGAGCTGGGGCTGGACCGGCTTTCTGTCCACAAGACCATGAACGACACCACGATCGTGGCGAAGGAGACTGATAAGGGCGTCGGCCTGACGGCACTGCGAGATTGGGTCTTGAGTCCTGATGCTGAAACAATCGCCATTGGCGATTCGGACGCCGATCTCCCGATGTTTCGTGTCGCCAATCGCTGTTTCGCGCCGGCCCAGATCGACTGCGCGCTCCAGGCTCGGCTCCTCGGCTGCGAGATCGCCCCGCACTCCGACCAGAGAGGCCTGCTGGATATCGCTCGCCTGCTCGCCCACCCGGACGGCCGCCAATGTAGCCACTGCTCGAATCTCCGGAACCACTGGCCCAGGGACAATCTGTTTCTGGAGATCCTGGAGGCCGCGGACAGGCGCCCTTGGACAACTCTGAGGAGGGCCCTTTGGTGAGGGCTCTGTTTGAGACTGCGACCTTGGAAGCGAAGGTCACCAATCCACGCATTGCAGCACTGTCGGGCGTCCGCTTGCCGGCAGCGCGTCCAGTTGACGCGATTAGCGGCTGGGCGCAGCTTTACAAGGGATGGGCGACGCTCACGGCCGTAGCCGGCGCTCATTCATCGGGGAGTGCCGCGCATGGAGGATTGCGAGGCCCGTCGCCATGACCTTCGCCTGAAGGCCGGGATGCTGCGCCTTGCGGCCGTCCTTCTGGTCTTCGGCGGGATGCTGCTTGCCGGCGCACCGATCAGCGCGATTGCGCAACCGGCAGCGCCGCCGACGGAGGGCAGGATGATCGGCGTCCTGCTCGTCCGGGAGATCCAGGACCGCCCTCTCCCGCTGTCGCTGCTCGACATCCCGCCCCCCGACGACGGCATCGCCGGCGCGCGGCTCGCCATCGCCGACAACAACAATACCGGGCGCTTTCTCGGCCAGGAGTTCCGCCTCGACGTCATCGAGAGCGCCAAACCCGATGAGCTGCTTGCCGAAGCCGAAAGCCGCGTCGCTACTGGGCAGCATTTTCTCGTGCTCGACGTGCGACCTCAGACCGTTCTCAGGCTCGCCGATGCTCTGAAGGGCAAGGATGTGCTGCTGTTCAACGCTGGCGCGCCGGACGAGAACCTGCGCGAGGAGGATTGCCGCGCCAATGTCCTGCATACAAGCCCGTCGCGCGCGATGCTCGCCGATGCGCTGGCGCAGTATCTCGTCTGGAAACAGTGGCGGCGCTGGTTCCTGGTTCTCGGAACGCGGCCGGAAGACCAGGCCTTCGCCGAGGCGGTGCGGCGCGCGGCAAAGCGCTTCGGCGGCCGCATTGTCGAGGAGCGGGTTTTCTCCGACGAAGGCGGCTCGCGGCGCGCTGACGGCGGTCACGAGCAGATTCAGCTGCAGATCCCGGTCTTCACGCAGAATGCGGCGGCCCATGACGTCGTGGTCGTGGCTGACGAGGCCGGGCTGTTCGGCGAGTACTTTCCGTTTCGGACCTGGGAGGCGCGACCGGTGGTGGGGACACAGGGACTGACGGCGACAAGCTGGCATCCCGCGCTCGAACAATGGGGAGCGACCCAATTCCAAAACCGTTTCAGGCGCTCCGCGAACCGGACGATGCGTCCGCTCGACTATGATGTCTGGCTCGCGGTCCGCGGCATCGGCGAGGCGGCGGCCCGCCGCCGCTCGACGACCTTCGCCGAGATCGCGGCCTATCTGCGCTCCGCCGAGTTCGACGTGGCCGGCTTCAAGGGCCAGAAGCTGACATTCAGGGACTGGAACGGCCAGCTTCGCCAGCCGATCCTGATCGCGACGCCGAAGCTTCCGGTCTCGGTTTCGCCGCAGCCCGGCTTTTTGCACCAGTTCTCGACGCTGGATACGCTCGGGCTCGACCGACCGGAAACGAAATGCCGATTATAGGAGCGTAAGTCAGAACCTGAAGCCAATCGCGTCCTGGTTTTTCGACATCATCATCGGAAACGGAACACCATGCGGCTCACATCATTTCTTTCGACGGGTGCGCTTTTGCTGCTCGCATCCACCGCCAACGGCTACACGGTGTTCGTCTCCAATGAAAAGGACAACACCGTCAGCGTCATCGACAGCACGACGCTAGAAGTGACCAAGACCATCAAGGTCGGTCAACGTCCGCGCGGGATCGTTCTCGCCCGGAACGGCGAGTGGCTGCTGATCTGCGCGAGCGACGACAATGTCGTGCAGGTCTTCGACACCAGGACCCTGGAATTCGTCAAGAATCTGCCTTCGGGCCCCGACCCGGAGCTCTTCACCCTGCATCCGAAGGGCAACCCGCTCTATATCGCCAACGAGGACGACAATATCGTCACCGTCGTCGATATCGAGAAGGGCTCGGTCCTGTCGGAAATCCCTGTCGGCGTCGAGCCCGAGGGCATGGGCATCAGCCCCGACGGGACCATTCTCGTCAACACCTCCGAAACGACGAACATGGCGCATTTCATCGACACGCAGAGCAACAAGACGGTCGATCATGTGCTGGTCGACGCCCGCCCGCGCTATGCGCAGTTCACGCCGGACGGATCGCAGGTCTGGGTCAGTTCCGAGATCGGCGGCACGGTCAGCGTCATCGACGTCAAGACACGCAAGCCCGTCGGCAAGGTGTCGTTCCAGATCAATGGCGTCAACGCCGACGCCATTCAGCCCGTCGGCATCCGGATCACCAGGGATGGCAAGACGGCCTTCGTAGCGCTCGGGCCGGCCAACCGCGTCGCCGTCGTCGATACCGCCAGCCTGAAGGTGGAGCGCTATCTCCTGGTTGGGCAGCGCGTCTGGCAGCTCGCCTTCACGCCCGACGAGAAACTGCTCTTCACGACCAACGGCACATCGAACGATGTCTCGATCATCGATGTCGAGAAACTGCGCGTCACCAAGTCGGTGAAGGTCGGGCGCTATCCCTGGGGCGTCGCCATCGCCCCATTCTGATCACCTCGCGTATCGGCACGCAGAAGACGAGCAGCTTCATCCGGAGGAGAGCCATGAGGGCCCGCATCGTTGCTCCATCACTGGCGAACCCGGCGCGGTTCATCGTCAGATGAACGCGGAATTCGACGATCGGCGGATCGGCATGGCGCTCTCGGTCGCCGGGGTGAGCCATGCCTTCGGCGACAGGCGCGCGCTCGTCGATGTGTCGCTCGAGGTTCCGGCCGGCTCGTTCACCGTGCTGCTCGGTCTCAACGGAGCGGGCAAGTCGACGCTGTTTGCGCTGATCACCCGGCTCTATGACAATGTGAGCGGCGAGATCCGCGTCTTCGGCAATGACGTGCGCCGCGCCCCCTCGGCGGCGTTGCGGCAGATCGGCGTGGTGTTCCAGAGCCGCACGCTCGACGCCGATCTGAGCCTGCTGCAGAACCTCGCCTATCATGCGGCGCTGCACGGGTTCGGCCGTGCAGCGGCGCGGGCACGCGCCATGGAACTGCTCGAGATCATCGGGCTCGCCGACAAGGCACGCGACAAGGTGCGCGCCCTGTCGGGCGGTCAGGCGCGCCGCGTCGAGATCGCTCGCGCCCTGCTGCACGACCCGCGCTGCCTTCTGCTCGACGAGGCCACGGTTGGCCTCGATATCGGCGCGCGCGACGGCATCATCGCCCTGGTGCGCGGGCTGGTTGCACGCCAGGGGCTCGGTGTCCTGTGGGCGACGCATCTGATCGACGAGGTCGCGCCGAGCGACCGCATCGTCATTCTGCACAAGGGCCGGGTTCTGTTCACCGGTGATCACGACGCCCTGCTCGCCATGACGGGCACGGCAACGATACGCGAGGCATTCACGACGATGACTGGCTCAGCCGATGCCCAGTCCACCGGCGCGGTGGCGGCATGAAGACCATTCCGCTGGATCGCGCTCCACCGACACTGGCGGATGCCCCGCAACGCGCGGGCTTCCCCGGTTATCTCGCCTGCTTCAACGGCATCGTCTGGCGCGAGATGCTGCGCTTCATCCATCAGCGCGAACGCTTCCTCTCCGCGCTGGTGCGGCCGCTCGTCTGGCTCTTCATCTTCGCCGCCGGCTTTCGCCAGGTTCTCGGCGTTTCGATCATCCCGCCCTATGAAACCTATGTGCTCTACGAGGTCTTCGTGACGCCGGGCCTGATCGGCATGATCCTGCTCTTCAACGCCATGCAGTCCTCGCTCTCGATGGTCTATGACCGCGAAACCGGCACGATGCGAACCTTGCTCGTCAGCCCGTTTCCGCGCTGGTTCCTGCTGACATCGAAGCTGATCGGCGGCGGCGCGGTGGCGCTGTTGCAGGTCTATGTCTTTCTGCTGATCGCCTATGCCTGGGAGATCGAGCCGCCTTTGCTCGGCTACCTCACGGTGCTGCCGGCCTTGTTCCTGGCGAGCCTGATGCTCGGCGCGCTCGCCCTGTTCATGTCGTCGATCATCAAGCAGCTGGAGAACTTCGCCGGGGTCATGAACTTCGTGATCTTCCCGATGTTCTTTGCCTCATCCGCGCTTTATCCGCTGTGGCGCATCCGGGAATCGAGCCCGCTGCTCTATGAGATCTGCCGCTTCAATCCCTTCACCCACGCGGTCGAACTGATCCGCTTCGCGCTGTATGCGCAGATTGATCCTGCCTCGCTTGCGGCGGTGCTGGGTTTTACCGCCGTCTTTCTCGCGGCCGCCATTTACGCCTATAATCCATCAAAAGGTTTGCTGGGTCGGCGTGGTGCTCCCGGAGGCACGGCATGACGTTCCCGAGAGGTCTTGTCCGGAGCCGACGCCTGATCCGCACGAGGCTCGGAATCGCCTGCAGCGTGGCCCTGTTCGCAGGGATGCTCGCAGCCTTGTTCGCAGGCTTGCCGGCGCGGGCGGACGAACCGGAATGGCCCTGCGTGCAGCGCAGGGTCGCGACACTCACTGCGGCGCAGATGTGGGATGGCCCCGATGTCGAGGCGCTCACCGGCTGGCAGGACGACGCGGAGATGGACCGCCTGATCAAGGCACTCGTCAGCCGCGCCAACCCGATGGAGCAAGCAAGCGAGAGCCTGGCGCAATGGGCCAAGGCCCAGCCGGACTCAAGCCGGGACGAGAAGCTGAAAATGCTGTTTGCCGGCGTGCTGAAGACCATCAATGACGACCGCGCCGTCGTGCTCGCAGGAATCGGCCGATTTCAGCATCGGCAAAGGCAGCTCGCCGAGCGGATCCAGGAGCAGGGAGCGGTGCTGGGTGCGCTGCGCGCCAAGGCGGCGCTGGACGAGAAGGCCAAGGCGGAGCTCACAGTGGCGGAGGACAGGTACAAGTGGGATACGCGGTTCTTCGCCGAGAGGCAGGACTCTCTGCCCCTCGCCTGCGAGATCCCGGTGCAGATCGAACAGCGCGCCTTCGATCTCGCCCGCGAAATCCGGGCGCTAATGAAGGATTGACGCCGCGGCCGCGGTCCTTCCGAGGCGAATCTCACAGCCCCGGCGCAATCTCGACGAGCGGAAGCAGCGCCTCGCCCCAGCCATCGGTGCCGTCGGGAAACCAGATGACATTGCTATAGCCCCATGAGACGGCGCGTTTGGCTGCGTTCCAGGACATCCAGCAATCCTTCAGGCAGAAGAAGACCAGCGTTTTCGCCTTGTCGTCGCCGCTAAGCGTCGCGAGTTGCGCCTGGAAGGCCTGGAGCAACGGTTCGGGGATGACGCCATAGCCGGTATTGGCCAGCCAGACCGCACCCGGAATGCTGAGATGCGAGGCCTCGCGCCAGACCATGTTCGCCGGCAGGTTGTCGGGTTTCACGGGCCGCGGAAGGACATCGATGAAGATGGCTGATTTCGCGCGCCAGAGAAGCTCCGCGGCCCGTGTGTCGATGACGCGGGCGCCCTGAAGCGCCGCGGGAACCGGCGCGCGATAGTTCTCGGTGCGATAACCCGCGGGTTCGTCCGGAATGTCCCGCGCCAGGCCGTCGACTACCGACCCCGCCGCCAGCCAGAGTGCCAACAGGGCAGCGCCACGCCACATGGTCAGCGTCGCGGCGCTGTAATCGGCACCGTGTCCTCGTCCAGCAGCGGCACGCCGAAATCCAGCAGGATCGCATCGATATCGCCCTGCCTCCTGGCGATGATCTCGTTTAACTTGCGCTTCCAGTCATCTTCCTGATGACGCACGCCGAAGGTGATCCGATAGGCCATGCGCGGTCCCATGGTTTCCCCGAGAAGCGGCGTCACGGTCAGTTTTTCGCCGCCGCGACTGGCGAAGTAACCGCCGATCGGCCCCCACAGAATCCCGGCATCGATCTCCCCGGAACGGATACCGGCGATCATCCGCTCCGCGGGAAAATCGTAGCGCCGGTCGACCGTCAGGGGATAGGGCCTTGCCCTCTGCATCAGCCCAAGCATTGCCATGAGGTTCCCCGGCGGCGTGCCGGCGACGATGCCGATGCGCTTGTCCTTCAAGCGCTCATCGGCGAGCGTAGCGACGCCGTCGAGCCCCTGCCCCGGCCGATGAACCAGGACATAGCTCGAGCGGTAGTAATGGTTGCTGTTGAGGACGAGGTCGTCACCCTGCGCATAACCAATGATCAGGTCGCAGCGCTTGGCGAACAGCGTCTGGCGCACAAATCCCGTCGCCTGCGGAAACCAGGTATATTCGAGCGGAAGCTTCAAGTCGTCGGCGACGAGTTCGGCGATCTTGTTCTCAAAGCCCTGCCCGGCTTCGTTGGAGAAGGGCAGATTGGCCGGATCGCTGCAGACGCGGAGGACTTCGTGATTGACCAGATCGGCACGGCCGGTCTCGGCGGCCTCGCCGACGCCCCCCGCAGCGAAGAGCAGCATCGCGCAGCAGATCAGCGGGCGAAGGGCATCGGCGGGTCGCCATGCCCGCACTGGTGGTCGGGTGGTGGCAAGGCCGGACACGGAGCTTCCACGCGGCTGTCCGGGCCTTGCTTTAGGAGCCCATGCAGGTCTTTTCATTTTGGACCGCCGTCTCCGGCTTTTCGACGGCGCGTTCCGGACGCGTACCACGCGGCAGCGCGCCATCGGCGCGCGCCTTGAGATAGACGTAGATGTCGTCGAGATAGCACATGACATTGGCGTTATCGCCGAGCGCCGGCATGACGCTCGTCTTGTCGGGACGCGTGATCGTGCGCCCACCAGCCACCACTTCCATGAAGTCGGCATATTTCAGGGTCTTCAGGGACTCGACCAAGGCCGGCGCATAGCTCGAGCCTTCGCCTTCCGGCCCATGACAGACATGGCATTCCGAATGGTAACGCCGGAAGCCGGAATAGGTATACCAGTCGACCTTGCCGTCAGGCGTGAGGTTGTAGGTCGGCGTCCCGTCCGCCAGCATCCATTTTCCGTCCTGTTCGCTCTTTGCCGGCTTGTCCTGCGACGACCCGCCAGTCGCCGGCAACAGCACAGCCAAGAGAGCGGAACCTGCAAGTGCGAAGCCGATGCCGAAATGTTTCACCTTCAGCCTCTCCGGTAGCCGCCGCATCGTCGATTGCCGGCCATGACAGCCGGGCGGACATCAAAAGGGCCGGCGCAACCTGTTCAGCCGCGCCGGCCCTCCGCCACGCGTCGATCATGGCAGGGTGAAGACCGTCAGAACGCCACCAAGCGCAGTGTAGTCGCGCAGCGCGGCATAACCGCCAACCGCACCGAGACCGTCGGTCGGATTGGTCAAACCGGCAGCGAGACCGATGCCGGCCCAGCCGCCGATGCCGGACAGCACCGCGACCTGCTGCTTGCCATTATGGGTATAGGTCATGACGTTGCCGATGATGCCCGACGGCGTCTTGAACTTGAACAGTTCCTTGCCGTCCTTCTCGTCAACCGCCTTCAGGTAACCTTCCAGCGTGCCGTAGAAGACCACCCCGCCAGCCGTCGCGAGCGCACCCGACCAGACCGAGAACTGCTCCGGAACCGACCAGACGATCTTGCCCTGGCCTGCGTCCCAGGCCACGAAATTGCCCATGCCGCCATGGCTGCCCGGCGCGGGATACATCGAGAGGGTTGCGCCGACATAGGGTTGGCCGGCCGTATAGGATACGCGGAACGGCTCGTAATCCATGCAGACATGGTTCGTCGGCACGTAGAACAGACCGGTGCGCGGCGAATAGGCTGCCGGCTGCTGATCCTTGGAGCCCAGAGCCGCCGGGCAGACGCCCTTCGTGTTCTTGTCCTGGCCGTTCTGGAAGGTCGACATGGCCGACACGACCTGCGGACGGCCATATTGCGGACTGTTCTTGTCCATCACGACTCCGGTGGTCCAGTTGACCTTCGGATCGAATTTCTGGGCGACGAGCAATTCGCCGGTCACGCGATCGAGCGTGTAGCCAAGCCCATTGCGGTCGAAATGAACGAGCGCCTTGCGGGGCTGGCCGCCGACTGGAATATCCGCGAGGATCATCTCGTTGACGCCGTCATAGTCCCACTCATCGAATGGCGTCATCTGGTAAGCCCATTTCGCAATGCCGGTGTCGGCATCACGGGCAAAGATCGACATCGTCCATTTCTGGTCGATCGGCTTGCCGTCGGCGCCGGCCCGCTGCGTAGGGTTCCAGGTCGAGGGATTGGCTGTTCCGTAGAAGAACAGGTTGGTTTCCGGATCATAGGAATACCAGCCCCAGCTCGAGCCGCCGCCGATCTTCCACTGGTCGCCCGTCCAGGTCTTCAGCGAGGAATCCTTGCCGACCGGCTTGCCGAGCGAGGTGGTCTTCTCCGGATCGATCATCATCTCGCTGTCGGGACCGGTCGAATAGGCCCGCCAGAGCTGCTTGCCCGTCTTCATGTCGTAGGCGGTGACATGCCCCCGCACGCCGAATTCCGCACCGGAAATGCCAACGATGAGCTTGTCCTTCACCGGCAGGACGGTGGCCGTATTGGTCTCGCCCTTTTTCGGATCGCCGTTGACGACCTTCCAGATTTCCTTGCCGGTCTTGGCGTCGAGCGCGACGACCGTGGTGTCGGCCTGATGCAGGAAGATCATGCCGTCCGCATAGGCGACGCCGCGGTAGACCGTATCGCAGCACATCACTGGAATGACCGACGGGTCCTGCTTGGGCTCGTATTTCCAGAGGATCTTGCCATCCTGATTCAGGTCGAGCGCATAGACGATGTTTGGAAACGGCGTGTGGACATACATCGTGTTGCCAATCACCAGCGGCGCGCCTTCATGGCCGCGCAGCACGCCGGTCGAGAAGGTCCAGGACACCTTCAGGTTCTTGACGTTGTCACGATTGATCTGGTCCAGCTTTGAATAGCGGGTATTCGCATAGTCGCCAGTCTGGATCGCCCATTGATTTGGGTCTGATGTCTGCTTGATCACATCAGAATTCGCCAGCGCGAGCACTGGAAAAGCCACGGTCGTCAACAAAGCTGCCGATTGTATAAGCTTGCGCATGGCGTTCCTCCTGGCGATTTTTATCTGCTGCGATAGCGCTCCATAGCGTGTCACGGCTGAACCGCCGAAGCGTCCGAGCGCTTGGGCATGTGTTCAGGCTACGACTGTCTCGCCGCCAACCGGGCGTCAGTCGCAGAAGCCGATTTCTACCGGAGCATGTGTAGGCCCTTTTTTGATTTCGGACAAGATCGCAACAAGACTCCATGCCCTCATTTCCCAATGAATTCAGCCGAAACCCGACCATGACGCGGCCGACACGTCACGATTACTGACCTACACAAATGCAATCGCAATGAATGCTGCGCCGCACAATTCAATGGAGAGACCAGTCAACTTGCGATACGGCAAGACCTGAGCGCGAAATGGAACCGATTGCTTCCGCATGCTACAAAAGCGGATGACCGCCACTCTCCTGCCCTCGCGCCCGGATCTGCGCGCATCGCTGCGGCGATATCTCAGGGTCGTGTTCGGCATGCTCTGTCTGACGCTGGCGCTGCCTGGCGGTGAAAGCGGACCCGTTTCCCCGGCGGCGGCCCAGACAACCCCGGTAGTCCTGCCCCTGAGCGTCACGGAGATCGCGCCTGGCGTTTTCGTGCATCAGGGCGCTTATGCGCTCTTTGCACCGTCAAATCGGGGCGATATCGCCAATCTGTCCTTCGTGATCGGTCGCGATGCCGTCGCCGTGATCGACACCGGCGGCAGCCTGGCGATCGGACAGGCGCTGCGCGCCGCGATCCGGACGGTGACGGACAAGCCCATTCGCTACGTGATCAACACGCATATGCATCCCGACCATCTGTTCGGGAACGCCGCCTTTGTCGATGACCGGCCGGAATTCATCGGCCATCACAAACTGGCGCGCGCCCTGGCCGCGCGGGCCGAGCGCTACCTCGCCCTCAACGCGCAATGGCTCGGTCCGGACGCGTTTGCCGGCACCCGCCTGATCGTGCCGACGCGTTCCGTCGAGAACCGGTCGGTCATCGATCTCGGCGAACGCGAGCTCATTCTCGAAGCGCAACCGACGGCGCATACCGACAACGACCTGACTATTCAGGATACCGCCTCGGGAACGCTCTTTCTCGGCGACCTGCTGTTCATGCGGCATGTCCCCGTCCTCGACGGATCGATCCGCGGCTGGTTGGCGCTGATCAGCCGCCTCGAACAGGTCGCGGCGGCGCGTGTCGTGCCCGGCCACGGACCGCCGGTAGCGGCCTGGCCCGAGGCGGTGCAACCGCAGAAGCAGTACCTGCAAAGAATTTCCTCGGACGTGCGGCGCATGATAAAAGAAGGGCGATCGATCACTGAGGCTGCGGCTACCGTCGGGCTCTCCGAGAAGGAGGCTTGGCTCCTGTTCGACGAATTCAACGCCCGCAATGTCACGGCCGCGTTTGCCGAGCTTGAATGGGAGTGATCGCGGCGCCCGGCGACCTGATCCGGAGGATGCCATGACTGAGCTCATCGCACGCCGCAGCGTCCTTTATCTTGTTGGCGCCGTGATCACGGGCCTGCCGGTTACGCTGGCGCGGGCCGAGGACGATCCCTGGCCCGGCCTCCATCAGGACGTGTTCAGGAACCGGCCGATCAGCGAGGAGGATGGGCTGGTGACGCTGGAAGCGCCGGTCCGCGCCGAAGATGCGGCCCTGGTTCCGCTGACCGTGAAAATCGACCGCGACAAGGCATCGGCCCCACTCACCCTGACCTTGCTGATCGACAAGAACCCCGCCCCGGTCGCCGCCACTTTCTTCTTTGGGGAGGGCTCCGGTGAGATCGTGCTGTCGACGCGCGTGCGCATCGACGCCTATTCGAATGTCCGCGCCGTGGTCGAAACCAGTGCGGGAACGCTGCACATGACCACCCGATATGTGAAGGCGTCCGGCGGCTGCTCGGCCCCGGCGCAGAAAGATGCCGAGCTTGCCGATGCCGAGCTCGGCCAGATGCAGCTGCGGCAGTTCGACGGAGGCCTCCCGGCCTCGACCTCGCGCGAGGCGCAACTGATGATCCGCCACCCGAATTATTCCGGGATGCAGATGAATCAGCTGACCGGCTACTATATCCCGGCGAAATTCATCACCGATGTCGAAGTGAAGCGCGGCGATGCGCTCGTCTTCCGTATGGAGGGCGGCATCTCGCTGAGTGCGGACCCCAATATCCGCTTCACCTTCCGCACGACGGGTCCGGGCGATGTTCTGACCGTCGCCGCAAAAGATACGGATGGCCGCGTGTTGCGCGGCAGCTGGCCGGTCAAGAGCGGGAAGGAAAGCTGATCACACAGTCCGATAACCCAGCCAGACGCGCCTGCAGGACGGCCGCGCTTGTCGCGCTCGGCCTGCTCTGCACGCCGATGCCGGCGGTCGCCGAGGCCAAGCTCACCGTTCGCGAGGTTGCGCAGAGATTGTTCCAGCTTGCGCCTGGCACGCGTGCCGATCTCGGCGGGCAGGATTTGCGCGGCCTCGACCTGAGCGGCCTCGATTTCCGGCGGGCGCGGCTCGCCGGCAGCGATCTCTTTGGCGCCGATCTGGTTCGCGCCGATCTTTCCGGGACCGATCTGCACGGCGCCCGGCTCGACCGGGCAGTGATCATCGGCACCGATTTCAGCGGTGCCGACCTCTCCGACGCGACCCTGCTGCTGCCGAGCGCCGTTTCGAGCCTGTCCTATGATGCAAGCGAAGCGCCTCGCTTCCGGAACGCCAATCTTGCACGCGCCGTCATCGTCGCCCATCTGAGCGGCGCCGATATGCGCGGAGCCGACCTGACCGCCGCCGTCTTCAACTATGCGGATATGCGGGGAACGTTGATGACCACGCTGCGCACCGAGCTCTTCGGCTGCGACCTGACGGACGCGATCCTGCGCCACACCGACCTGACAGGTATCGTCCTGCGCTTTGCCAAGCTGCGCCATGCCGACCTGACCGGGGCCATGCTGGTCAATGTCGATCTGTCCAAGGCCGACCTCACCGGCGCGGACCTGAGGGACGCCGATCTGACCGGTGTCGATTTCGACGGCGCGATCCTGACCGGGGTGAAGGGCCTGGAGAGCGCCAGAGGCCTTGCCCTGGCGCATAATCTCGACAAGGCGGTAAGGTAGCTCAGTCGAATGCGTTGCGGAGCACATGCCGGTGCTGTTGCTCGATCGATCTGTTCGCCCTTTGCTGATCCCCCTCGCAGCCGCGCTGCTGATACAGCCCGGCACCCGGGACGGCAGCGCTGAATCACGGGGAAGCGTCGATACCGCCCTGGTCCTGGCGATCGACGTGTCGAACTCCGTCGATGCGCGGCGCTATCGGCTGCAGATCGACGGCATCGCGGACGCACTCGATGACCCCTCCGTGCAGGAGGCCATTCTCGGTGGCCCGCGCCAGGCGATTGCGATCAGCGTCATCCTCTGGGCCGACAAGCCGAGCTTCTCGATTCCGTGGGTCAGGATCGCCAGCGCCGCCGATGCGCAGGCGCTGGCAGGCAAACTGCGCCGGCTCGCGCGGCAAGGCGGCGAATTCACCTGCGTGGCGCAGATGATGCGCTTCGTCGCCGACAAGATCACGCCGCAAATCCCGATGCGGGCGGCACGCGTCGTGCTGGATGTGTCCGGTGACGGACAAGAGAACTGCAATCCCGCGGCTGCCCCGGCATCGGTTCGCGATGAACTGGTCGCGATCGGCCTGACCATCAACGGGTTGCCGATCCTGGAAGGGAGCGAGGCTGCGACGCTCGCGGGCTGGTATGGCGAGAACGTCGTTGGCGGGCCGGGCGCCTTCGTCCTTCCGGCGCAGGGGTTCGAGGATTTCGGCCGGGCCTTCCGGCAGAAATTCATGACGGAGATCAGCGCATGGCCCGCCGCTCCGGCTCGCCTGCCCTCTCGCCTTGCCGCGCGTGAACAGCCGTAATCCGCCCTCGCCAGTGAGTTTCTGGACGGCGGCAGGCGGCGGGCTCTGTTTGCAACAGACTGCCGGCGGGTGTAGGCTCCCGACGCCTACTCTTGAGAAGGCTGGCGACGATCTGGAGAAACCGATCATGCGCAAGTGGAAAAAACCCGCGATCATCGAAGTGACAGTCGGCTGCGAAGTGACGTCGTACGCGCCCGCGCAGTTCTGAAGCGTCCGTTCTGAGAGACTGGCCATCGACCCGGAAGCGGGTGCGGGCGTAGGCGCGCAACTCCGCCGAGGACGGTGATCATTGGTGTCCCGCTCGTTGGTGTCCCGCTCGCATGTCAGGCGGGAAGCCGTCGGGAGCGACGCTCGTTTGCGGGCATCGCTGACGATAGTGCGCTCGACTGGATGCGGCGGGTTGAGGCGCCACCCGAAGCGTTGAGGCATGCCTCGCACCGATTCCGCCATCGTCCTTCTGGCACCGATACGCTTGACCGAGCTGAGCGAGGCGCTAGCCCATGTCCGCTGGCATTACGACGACCGATGTCGCAAACATCATCCCGGTGCTGCCCCGTGGCGTTCGCCTGCGCTTTGACGAGAGCCGCCGGCAATGGTTCCTTCTCGGTCCCGAGCGCGTGTTCGAACCCGATGAGATGGCGCTCGAGATCCTGCAGCGCATCGATGGGGTGAGTTGCGTCGAAACCATCGTCCAGGATCTGGCGACAACGTTCGACGCGGACCGGGACGAGATCGCCACAGACGTCATGACGTTCCTGCGCGGCCTTGCCGATCAGAGGATGGTCGACCTGTGAGCGACGTCGAAACGCTTCCGCAAACCACTCCTGCGCGACCCGAATTGCAGCCCCCCATGGGTTTGCTCGCCGAGTTGACGCATCGCTGCTCCCTGCGTTGCCCCTATTGCTCCAATCCGCTCGAGCTCGACAGGCGCTCGGGCGAACTCTCGACCGCCGAGTGGAAGCGGTTGATCGATGAGGCCGCCGCGCTCGGCGTGCTGCATATCTATTTCTCCGGCGGCGAGCCGATGCTGCGGCGTGATATCGCCGAACTGGTCGCGCATGCACACCATGCCGGGCTCTATACCAACATGATCACCTCCGGTGTCGGCTTTCAGCCGGCCGTGCTGGACGCGGTCACTGACGCCGGCCTCGACCATATCCAGCTTTCCATTCAGGCTGTCGACGCCGAGACCTGCGATCGGGTTGCCGGATATGCGGGTGCGTGGGATCGCAAGCATGCAGTCGCTGCGTCCATCGCCCGGCTCGGATTGCGGCTCACCGTCAATGCCGTCGTGCATCGGGAAAACGTCCAGCAGATTCCCGCCTTCGTGGAGCTTGCCGAGGATTGGGGCGCGGCGCGCATCGAGATCGCGCATGTGCAGTATTACGGCTGGGGTCTGGTCAACCGCGCCAGGCTGATGCCGACGCGCAAGCAGGTCGAAGCCGCGATGGTGGATGTCGAAGAGGCCAGGAACCGCACGGCCGGACGCCTCGTCATCGATTGCGTGCTGCCCGATTACTATGCCCGGTACCCAAAGGCTTGCATGGGCGGCTGGGGCGCGCGGCTGATGAACATCACGCCGACGGGGCGCGCCCTGCCCTGCCATGCGGCCGAGACGATCGCGGGATTGGTCTTCGACAATGTCCGCGACGCCAGCCTGTCGGAAATCTGGTATCGCGGCAGGGCGTTCAATGCCTTCCGCGGCACGGACTGGATGCAGGAGCCTTGCCGCAGTTGCGCGCGCAAAGAGCTGGATTTCGGCGGCTGCCGTTGCCAGGCGATGGCGCTGGCCGGCGACGCGGCGGCGACCGACCCTGCCTGCTCATTGTCGCCGCTGCACCGCGAGGTCGTCGCACTTGCGGAAGCGGAGGCCGCATCCGAGCGCACCGATTTCATCTACCGGACCTATCAGGGCGTCTGACGCAAACGACACTCACCCGGTGTCAGATGTCCTTCTCATCCGCGCCCGCGCAGCGCCAGCGGACGACCCGCCAGTCCGGATGTTCGCCATTCCATTGCGCGACATAGGGCGCTGCACTCTTCGCGCACTGGTTCGGCGAGACATTGATCGCCAGCGGAATCCGCTCGTTCCGGCAGATCGAGGGGTCCGTGACCAAGCAAACGGAAATGACGATCGCAAGCATCGACTGCTCCCCACGTTGCGTGGCCCAGCCCGTCCCGCGATGACGCGGAATGCGCGCCAACACCGTCGGAGGCCCATCTTACAGGCCCTTTCCGGCCGATGCACTAAGGGCCGCTCGCGGCCTTGCCTGTGTCAGCAGACAGGCCCGCAGGATCGCCGGCATGCCTTTGGATGGCCGAAGGCGGTATGCCGTAGCGCTTCTTGAACAGATGGGTGAAATGCGATGAGCTGCTGAAGCCCCAGGAGAAGGCGATATCGGTCAGGGTCTTTCCCGGCCTTGGGCCAAATTCGAGCTCCTCCAGGCATTTCTCCAGACGCTTTTGCCAGATGTAGCTGGTGATCGTCGTCCCTTCATCGGCAAAGGACATGTGGAGATAGCGCTTGGTACAATCCAAGGCCGACGAGAGCTGTTCGATGCCGAGGTCCGGATCGCTCAGGTTCTCGCGAATGAGAGCCTTGATCCGGGATGAAAGCGCCGCGCGGCCCGAGGCCCTGAAGGACGATTGCGAAAAGAAGGGCATCAGCACGAGATCGAGCAAGCTGTCGGCGACCTGGACTTCGCAGCCCGCCGCCAGTGCAGGGGCCTCGTTGAAGGCGGACAGGACGAAATCATGAGCCAGACGGCCCGCGCCCTCGCGAGCCGAAGCCTGTTGCGCCAGAAGCGGATCGAGCGGCACGCCACGTAGCTCCAGCAATTGCCGGGGTATGATGACGACATGATGCTTCGTCAGCGCTGCGCTCGTGATCACATGAGGCCTGGAGACGTCGTAGATCAGGCAGTCGCCGGGCGTGATGACGCAATGCCGGCCGTCCTGCTCGAACAGCGAGGTGCCGTCTGTCTGAAACAGCACCTTTATGGGACGACCGCCCAGCTCAGTGCAGGAAGCGGGGTGGGCAATCCGATGTTGACTGACCTCGATCTGGCAAAGCCGCAGCCGCCGGATCGTCGCATAATCGATATGCCCGTCGATCGTGCCGGCACCGAATGCATCGACGCGAAGCGGCCCGCATAGCGTGCCCAGCGCCTGAGCCCAGTACTCGGACCGCAGCGGAGCCGGTGTCGTGGCGGTGCTCAGGGATATGATCGCATGGGTCATTGTCGCGCATTCCGCTTCGACGATGCCACTCTACATCGCCGCCCTCTTGCAAGGAATGGCCCTTGGCGCGGCGGGCCGGGGCGTGTCTTCGCGGGCAGACAAGGGATGCTTCCCTTCAGGGCAAGCGTCGAGGCGAGAAAGATACCACATTGCACGCCGACATGCGCCATCAGACGCATGGAGACGAGCACCGGATTTCCATGCGCGGGATCGAGCTTGTTCCGGGCGCGTGCTCATACCGGCGACAGGGAGGACGAGATCATGACGCAGACAGTTGCCATCCATCCCTCGATCGATCGCGGCCTCCCGCCGGCTTCAGCCGATTTCAAGGGCGGAACGCTTGTCTGCAAATGCACGGACCGCCCGGTCAAGGTCCGCGTCGACTCGCAATCGGCCCATAACCACGCCTGCGGCTGCACGAAATGCTGGAAGCCCAAGGGCGCGTTGTTTGCGATGGTCGCGGTGGCGCCGCGCAACAAGGTGACCGTGCTCGAAAATGGCGACAAGCTCGCGATCGTCGATGAGTCAGCCACGATCCAGCGCCACGCCTGCAAGGGCTGCGGCGTCCATATGTACGGGCGGATCGAGAAGGCAGCCCACCCGTTCTACGGCCTTGATTTCGTTCACACCGAATTGTCGCCGGAAACCGGCTGGTCCCCCCCGGAATTTGCCGCCTTCGTCTCCTCGATCATCGAGTCGGGCGCCGATCCGGCCAATCAGGGCGCGGTCCGCGCACGCCTGCGCGAGATCCGCCTCGAGCCTTATGACTGCCTCTCCCCGCCGCTGATGGATTTCATCTCCACCCATATCGCCAAGGCGTCCGGGGTTCTGAAGTCCTGATCGGGATCGCTTGGGAGGGCCCGGGTCATGAAAACACGCGCAGCCGTCGCCTGGGAGGCCCGGAAGCCGCTGACCATCGAAACGGTCGAGATCGGCGGCCCGAAGGCGGGCGAGGTCCTGGTCGAGGTGATGGCGACCGGCATCTGCCATACCGACGCTTACACGCTGTCGGGCATGGATTCAGAGGGCAAGTTCCCGGCGATTCTCGGCCATGAGGGCGCCGGCATCGTGCGCGAGATCGGCGCGGGCGTGACCACGCTCAGGGTCGGTGACCATGTCATTCCGCTTTACACGCCGGAATGCCGGAATTGCAAAAGCTGCCTGTCACGCCGCACCAATCTCTGCACCGCGATCCGGGCGACGCAGGGCCAGGGCGTGATGCCGGACGGCACCTCGCGCTTCTCCTGTAACGGTGGCGAGGTCTTTCACTATATGGGCTGTTCGACCTTCGCGAATTTCACGGTGCTGCCCGAGATCGCCGTGGCCAAGGTCCGCGAGGACGCGCCCTTCGACACAATCTGCTATATCGGCTGCGGCGTGACGACGGGGATCGGCGCGGTGATCTACACCGCCAAGGTCTGGCCCGGCGCCAATGTCGTGGTCTTCGGACTCGGTGGTATCGGCCTCAACGTCATTCAGGGCGCCCGCATGGTCGG
>UBZM01000009.1 GCA_900470095.1 Hyphomicrobiales bacterium | reverse complement strand
CCCGGGTTACTCGAACATGTAGCCGCGCTGGCCAGCTGCGCGAATTTTCAAACGCACCGACCCTCATGCTCTCAGCGCGTACACCGGAGGGACGGAGCGTTGGCCACAAGACCGGGGCGAGCCAGACTATAGCGAGTCAACGGCGTTACGAACGGTGCCGGGCTTCTTACGGCTCCCGATGGCAGCTTCGCTGATTGCGGCATTCCAGGCGGAATCGACTGCGCCCGCCGCCGGCCGCGCCGCCAGGATCGTAAAGCGGCGCGCAGGGTAACCGCAAGCTACCGCTGATAGCGGCGCAAGTGGTGGCGGTCTGGATCGCAGTCCCTGTCGAGACCCATCCGAACGAACTTCACGCTCTGCCCAACGGGCATGATCCGCTCCTGCGGGTTCAAGGAGGAACTCCTGCGATAGATGATGCTCGCTCTCGGACGCGGGACCGGATGGGCCGGGCCTTGTCCCCATGAGGCGGCGATTGGGCGCGCTTTGACGGAGGTCGATCGCAGACAAGTGGAGGGGACGCATGAAAGCGGCTCCGCCCCGAGATCATGCGGCGGCGAGCGCGTTGCGCCCGTAACCCGTCCAGACTTCGCCGAGCAGGCGGATCCAATTCTGCCCCATCACGCGTTCAATTCGGCTCGAAGGCCAGCCGCGTCTTTCCATCGCGGCCGTCAATTCGGGGAACTTATCGAGAGTCTCGAAGCCATTGAGGGCTGTGGCATTTTTGAAATCGACCAGCTTTCGGCCGTTTCCTTTGTCGCTGTTGATCCAGGTGAAGAAGTCTTCGCCATGACCTTGCGTGATATCGGTCCCGACGCCGACCTGTTCTTCGCCGATGACATTGATGACATGCTCGACCGCCCTGATATAGGTGTCGATCGTTGAGGCTTTGTCGTCGTCGAGAAAGGCCGGAAACATGGTCACGCCCACAAAGCCGCCCCCTGCGGCTATCGCGCGCAGCTGCTCGTCGGTTTTATTGCGCGGATGGTCCTTCAGGGCCGCCGGCAAGGTGTGCGTATAGGCCACCGGCTTCTTGCTGTGGGCGATTGCCTCCGCCGAGGTCAGCGGACCGACATGACTGAGGTCGATAAGGACGCCAGCGGCATTCATCGTATCGACCAGATCGCGGCCGAAATCCGTTAGGCCACTGTCGCGGCTCTCGTAGCATCCGCTGCCGACCGGATTGGCGGTATTATAGGTTAATTGGACGATATTTACGCCTAATTCTTTGAACAGATAGACGTTGTTCAGGTCGTCGCCGTAGCCTGAGCTGTTCTGCCAGCCGAGAATGACGCCGACCCTCCTCGTAGACTTGGCCCGTGCGATGTCGCCGATGTCATAGATCTGCAAAAGGATATCCGAGTTATCACGCAGAAATTTCTTCCATTTCGAGATGTTCTGGGCGGTTTTTTCGAACCCCTCCCAGATGCAGCACGTACAATTGGCGGCCGTAAGCCCGCCCCTTTTCATGTCCTCGAAGACGCCTCGGTTGAAATTTGAAACAACCAAGCCGTCGATGACGCTCAGATGTTCATGAAACGACTGCATGATGGAACTCCGTTAGTGGGCAGGCGTGATGATCGTGCGATCGATCAGCGGAGCGGCTTACGTGCCGTCTCCTCCAGAGTGACGATGAAGAGACCGCCTACGACGGCACAGGCCACCACGTAGTAGATGGGCGCCAGAGGCGTCGCGAAGGCCGCAATCAGCCAGGTTGAGATGAAGGGGGTGAAGCCGCCGAACACGACTGTCGAGAGATTGTAACCAATAGCCATGCCGCTCGAACGCGAACGGGTCGGAAAAATCTCTGAGAGCGTTGCAGCGGCCGGCCCGGTATACATCGAGAATAAAATTCCGACCAATGTGATGATGATGAAATAATTCATCGGCGTAGGATGCTTATTCAAGAAAATGAAGGCAGGAACCGAAGCTAAGGCGAATATCCCGCAGCTTATGAGCAAGGTCGTCTTTCTGCCGATCGCATCGGACGCGGCACCGGAGAGGGGGATTGCTGCGATATAGATTAGGCTCGCGGCGCTGCTCAGCCAGAAAACCGTGGTACCCGCCAGCTTGAGCTCCCGGATGGCGTATGTCGGCATGTAGCTAAGGAAGAAATAAAATCCGACCGACCAGAACAGCGAGAACAGGAAAGCCTGCAAAACGCGACCCATCGTCTTACCGCTGTCCTGCTCGTTCGCTGTTACGGCATTTGCCTCGGACAGGGTGGTGAATTTGGGCGTCTCATCAGCAGCCCTTCGAATGACGAAGGCGATCGGCGCCAGCATTCCCCCGATGAGGAACGGAATGCGCCACCCCCACTGCGACATCGCATCGGCTGGCAAGGCGGTCGTGATGGCCGCGACGGTCAAGCTGCCGAGCAGCAGTCCCGCGCCGCTGCCCATTTGTTGGAAACTGCCGTAGAGGCCTCTTCTGCCATTCGGCGCCCATTCGACAATGAAGGCTGCCGCCGTCGTGGTCTCGCCGCCGGCTGAAAAGCCCTGGAGCAGGCGGGCGAGGACTAGGAGAAGCGGTGCAGCGACGCCTATGGTCTCGTACGTCGGCAGTAGGCCGATCATGAGGGTCGAGACCGCCATCAATAGGAGAGTGGTCAACAAAACAGCGCGGCGCCCGCGTTTGTCGCCGATGCGCCCGAATAGGATGCCGCCGATGGGACGAGCGGCGAAACCGACGCCGAAAGCTGCTAGCGAAGCCAGCAGCGAGGCAGTCTTGTCTTCCGAGGGAAAAAAATTCGCCGCGATGTGGATGGCGACATAGCCATAGACGGCGAAATCGTACCACTCCAGGATATGCCCGATCGTCCCGGCTATTACGGCCTTGCGTCCGCCGTTATTCGTCGGAGCGGCGAGGCGGCTCGGAGTGTCGAGAAGCACCGTCATAGCCACTTCCTATAGGTAGAGAGTGAGCGAGGATTCCAATGAATCCTGAAGAAGAGACGCAGCGAATCTGCGTAGAAATTAAGTTGCCGTCGACGGAAAAATCTTACCATGTCTTGCCCTCTTGTAAGCGATCGTGGCCGTCGCCTTACAAAGAGTAGATCACGGAGCTTTCTGTCATCAAAACGTCTTATATTTTGGAATCTTCATAAATTACTTTTATCGACGCGGACTTGGCGGTGCGCTTGAGGAAGTCGCTTGCAGCCTCCGCCACGGCCTCTGCAACCAATGATTCTGGGCCGCGCAGATAGGCCGCGGCGAACCGGACGTCCTCGATTACGAAGTCCAGATCGAGACGTTTTAGGCGACCTTCGACGATGTCTTCATCGACGGCGCAGAGTGGGACCAACCCGACGCCTAGGCCTTTCCGAACAAGCAGAATGTTCGTGTACAGCGAGCCGATGGGGCTCAGTCGAAGCGGGGCTCCGATGGCGTTAATCTCACCTGCCAAACTTTGAAATGGTCGCGTGAGCCGTTCGAACGTGTAGATGTCGTGGGGTTCGAGATCCCAGAGAGTAAGCTTGCGTCCGTGCAGCCCGAGCTGGGGGGCGCCGACGAAGACCATGGGGCATGCGCAAAGTAACTCATTTTGCACCTCCGGCTCGGTCAATGGTCCGGCTAGAAAGGCAATATCGATTTGTCGTGTGATGAGTTCCTCGCGCAGGCGATATGATGACCCTACGCGTAATTCCACCACGACGGCTGGGCTGGCTGTGCGCAACTCGACCAAGAAGTCGGTGAACCATGAGATCGCAATCGTATCGGCGATGCCGATACGTAGCGTCCCTGTCAGCTTGCCTGACCGGGATGAAGCCAGAAATTGAGCCTCAATCTGCAAAAGGCGTTCGGCAGTCTGCAGAAAGGCCCGGCCATCCTGCGTCAAGGCAACTTTGTGGCCCGACCTATCGAACAGGACTAGGTCAAGAGACCGTTCAAGAGCTGCGATACGCGCCGATACGGCGGGTTGAGTTGCATTGAGACGCTCGGCCGCCCGCGCGAAGGTGCCGAGTGTGGCCACGAGATGAAAGCTTCTGATTTGCGCGAAGTTCACACGCCCCCTCTCAGACCGTAACCGCGATTACGTTCAAGTAGCCTCGGATCGGCTCGTACTATTCGGCTCCAACGCGGTTACGACGGGAATGTCCCGCCTCACGTCAGCGGCCGACTATCCTGATCACGGAATGACGATTTTTCCGGGATTCATTGTACCGCTCGGGTCGATTGCGGACTTGATGCGACGCATGAGTTCAACCTTGCCTCCCGCGCCATAACGCTCCAGTAAATCCATCTTCACGCGGCCGATGCCGTATTCGGCGCTGAACGTCCCTTCCATCTCGGCGGCGAGGCGATAAATTTTCGGAGAGACGTCTCGTTCGAGTTGGCGCTTGAATGGAACGGCAGGGGCGGTGGGAGGCGCAACGATGTTGAAATGCACGTTGCCGTCGCCGACATGCCCATACACTGACAGAACGGCTCCTTCCGCATCCCTCTTGACGATTTCAGACGCAGCCTGGATGAACGCCGCCAGCCTCGAGGTGCGCACGGCGATATCGTGTTTGACCGAGCCGCCATGATGGACCTCGGCCTCTGGTATGCTTTCCCGTAGGTGCCAGAAATCCGCGGCCTGTTGGCCGCTCGCAGCGATCGTTCCATCGGTCACTAGGCCGCGCTCCAAGAGCTCACCGAGGAGACCGGTGACCGTCTCCTTAAGGTTGAGTACGGGCGAAGCGGTGGCTGCCTCCAGCAGAACATAGTGCGAGCCGCGCGACTGTAGCGGATGGCGAAGTTCGTTTCGCGCAGCCAGCAGCAGCTGCAGCGAAGTCCCGGATATGTATTCGAAGGACGTGATCGACTCACCGGTCTGAACCTGCGCGAGTCCGAGAATCTCGGCAAGACTTGCGATCTCGTCGATGGCGAGGAAAGCGGTGACAGTTTGGCTGGGCTTGCGTGCGAGCTTGAGTGACACCGCCGTGATAATTCCCAGCGTGCCTTCGGCTCCGATGAAGAGTTGCTTGACGTCGTAGCCCGAATTGTTCTTCCGTAGCGGGCTGAGTTCGCTGTAGAGGCTGCCATCGGGTAGGACGACCTCGAGGCCGAGGGTCAGGTCGCGAGCCATGCCATAGCGCAAGACCGAGATCCCACCTGCATTCGTCGACAGGTTGCCGCCAATCCTGCACGAATGCTGCGAACCCAGCGAGAGCGGCAATAGGAGGCCGGCATCATCCGCAGTCCGCTGGAGTTCGCTGAGGATGATGCCAGCGTCCGCTGTGACCGAGAGATTGCCAGTATCAAGATCGCGTACACGGTTCATGCGCTCCAGGCTAACGACGAGTTCGTCGCCGCTTTGGCTGGGCGTGGCGGCCGTGCAGTAGCTCGTGTTGCCTCCGTGAGGCACGAGCGGCACCCCGAACTCCGCGCAGGTCCGGACGATGTGCCCAACTTCCGAGGTGTTTCTCGGGCGCAGCAATGCCTTCGTCGCGCCCGTATACTGACACCGGAAATCCGTCGTGTAGGCGGCGATGATTTCCTGGTCCCGAGTCACGATCTCGCCCGGCAGCATTGCGAGCGCCTTTTGGATTATGTCCATGGTTGTTGCCTTTGATGAAGCGCGCGTCAGGCTGGTAGCCGTCACCATGTCTTGTATTCTGTGAAAATCTCCTGGGTTATCTAGCTTTCAATCAAGTATTTTATGGGAACGTTTCCTTTGTCGATGGTCGTTTTTATAACAATATAGCTGAAATATTTTTCGACGCCGATGTTTCTTTCAAGGATACGCTCCATCAATTCCTGATATTTTGCCACGTTACGTATCACGAATTTTAGAAGATAGTCATATCCGCCGC
Source organism: Hyphomicrobiales bacterium (assembly GCA_900470095.1). Classification (GTDB taxonomy): domain Bacteria; phylum Pseudomonadota; class Alphaproteobacteria; order Rhizobiales; family Beijerinckiaceae; genus Allobosea. The sequence goes on along the minus strand of UBZM01000009.1, from coordinate 113,887 downwards.
TGATCAGATGACATTCTTGCAGGGCTTCGTAACGTCGCATCTCAGCCTCGAATTTGATGAAGTCCTCGCGGCGATGGTCGGTGAGGGTGACTTCGGTGAAGACCGTGATGTGATCGGCAAGCTTCATTAACTGGATGCGCGCATTATACCCGACAATATAGCCTGCCTCCTCCAGCCGCCGGAGACGCGTTAAGCACGGACTTGGGGAGAGACCGACCGCGTCGGCGAGGCCCACATTCGTCAGCCGGGCATTTTGCTGAAGTTGCGCGAGAATGTTGATGTCAATTCGATCGAGCTTGAGAGCACCGGTCATTCTCGCGCACCTTTCTACTCAATTAGCCGCGAAGCGCTTCCTGATGCGCCTTCACCAAGTCGGCCATGCTATTGAAGCGGAAATCATACTTCGGCATATCGCCCGGGTGCATGGTTGCCCCAAAGCCCTCCTCGTCATAGCGCCGGTAGATCCAGCAGGACGCCAAGCCATGCTTGTTGGCTGGGCCATGATCGTGGAACATGCTCTCCGCGGTATGTAAGATCTCATGCTTCTGGATGCCGAGCGTCTCCAGCTTCTTCAGCATGTACTCGAAGTTGCGATCGGACGGCTTGTAGGAGCCGACGTCCTCGGCCGTGTAGATCGCGTCGAAATCGACCTGAAGCTTCTGATTGCTCGCAGCGAAGCTCTCGTTATCGACGTTCGACAGGATCACCAGCTTATAATGGCGCTTGAGATACTGGAGCGCGCCGGCCGAGTCGGTGAAGGCCGGCCAGTTCTTGACCGACTGCCCGTATGCCACGCACTCATCCCAGGAAGCTGAAAGACTCCACTCCTCAGCGAGACGCTTGTAGACGATCGGCAGTAGATCACGGTAGCTCTTTGCAGGGGTCTGCAGCTGCTGGGACGACTCGTGGCGCGCGTGAGCCTCGAGGATCTGGTTGCGCGTGAGGGGAGAGGGGAGCCGGCTCGTGAGCGGCTTGAGACCCTCGAACATGCCAGATTCCCAATCGACCAACGTTCCGTAGCAGTCGAATGTGAGGGCTTTGAAGTCAGTCAGTTTCATCGGCTAGATCCTATTTCGAGAGATCAAACGGGGGATGGCGGGTCCCGGCCGTCACGAGCTCCCATCGACCGATCCGAAAACGGGAACGTCGACGGAGTTGCGATCAATGGAATGATGCCCGCGGCGCCAGTCCATATCCTTTGAACGCCCTCAGTGTGCCGCGAGACCCGCAGCAATTGCGGCAAAACCCATAGCGGCAATCCGCAGTCCTTGCCGAATATGGGGCTTGAAACCACGACATCTGCCGCGGCTGTAAGTTGGCTCAAACTAGGGGCGAAATCTAAATCGATAAGCTCTGTAAGGCCTTGCGCCGAGATGTCGATTTCCGTCCTGGAATAAGATTGGCCGCGGGAGCCGCGATGAAGCACAATGTGCCGACGAACACAGCGTGAGAGTGATTTGCCTTGAAAGCGCGCTTGCCCCGTCATGACCGAGGATCGATCGGAGCTAACCGCAGTCATCATCGGAACCGCAGTGTAGGGGCGGTCTCGCCGCTGAAGGGTAGCGCGAGTTCTTCGGCCGTTACGTCGCGAAGGATCAACATCAGGCCCAGGCGCGCGTCTTCCGTCATCCGTATTCGCCTGGGCGGCGAAAACGCATCGCCTACGCCGTTGAGAAGCAGCGGGTCCTGATGCCCAACTGGCCTGACCAATCCCTTTAATCGCAAGAGGCGATTCCCGAAGAAGCCCGTTAGATTTTCAATCCATTCGCTAATGACTTCCCAGGACGCGTTCGGGCTCCATTCGGCGAACGCCACCGTGACGCGCGTGTACAGGGCCGCGCTTGCAGCGAACTGGGAGGCTCGCCCGACGTGTTGTTCGCCATCGAAGGCGAACGCTTCAAGTGCCCGTTCATGAGAGCGATTGGTCACAACTTGGGCGGCGAGGGGATTAAAGCGACGGGCTTCCGAGACGCAGCGAGGCCACTCCGGTTCGCGCAGCCTGTCCAGTTTCGTCAGCACGATGGTCTGGGCCGCTGCGAGCTGCGACGCGTAGTGCGGCAGGAAGCTGTCGCCGACATGCGAACCGGAAGCGTCGAACGTGGCAACGATCCGGACGTCGAACTCGACCTGCCTGATTGCGCGCAGTGAGCGAACGATCGGCGCGGGTTCGGCCAAGCCGCTCGTTTCAAGGATTATCCGGCGGGGTGGGCCGAGGCGTCTCTCCGCCCGCGCTAGCAGCAAGGCGTCGATTCCCGCTTGCAAATCATTGCCGAGGGAGCAGCAAACGCATCCGCCGTCGAGCGTGGCGAGGGCGAGATTTCGATGATCGGAACCGATCACCGCTCCGTCGACGTTGATCTCCCCAGCATCGTTTACAAGAACGCCTGTCTCGGAGGTGTCGGCGCTGGAGAGATGATCCGACAACAGCGTCGTCTTGCCTGATCCAAGGGGGCCGGTCAGGATAATGAATTCCGGGCGGTTGTTCGCTGGGCTCGCGTTTTCCATCAAGCCCCCTGCTTGGCCGCTGACACCATCTCCGCGACGTCCGCCAGGAGCTCGGCCGGGTCATAGATCAGACCGCCCTTGATGACGGTCTCCAGGCTGCGGTCCCAATCGACGGATTTCGTAGAGTCGTTCAGTCGCATAGCACCGGTGCCGTAGAGCAGCTTGAAGTCGTTCAGCGGATTGTTCCGATGGATCAGGATGTCGGCACGTTTTCCGATCTCAAGGATCCCGGTGTCCTGCTCAATCCCCAACAACTCAGCGCCCCAAGCAGTCGCTGAGCGCAGGACCTCCAGAGGGGTAAATCCTGCCTCCTGCAGGAGCTCCAGCTCCCGAACGTATCCGAAGCCGTAGGTCTGGAACATGAAGCCGGAGTCACTACCGACGGCGATACGACCGCCGAGGTTCTTGTAGTCGTTGACGAAGCGCATCCAGAGACGGAAAGTTTCCCGCCACTCGATCTCGTTGGTCGTGGACCAACGGTACCAGTACGCGCCGTGCCCGCCTCGTTGCGGTTGGAAATACGCCCAGAGGGTTGGATCGGTGAAGCGCTCGTGCCAATCCGCCCGGCGCGTGCGCATCAGGTCGCGGTTCGCGTCGTAGACATTGAACGTCGGCACGAAGGTGTGACGAGACTCTAGAAAGCGACCCAGCACGGTTTCCCACTTCTCTGAGCCCGGTCGGGCGGCCTGCACGAAGGTTTGGCCGGCCGCAGAGAAGCGCAAGTATTCGTCGCCGTAGTCGTAGTCGGTCGGAAATGATTGCAGCGTCTGGCTTTCGAGCAGAGTTTCAGGAAGGCCGTAGGAATGCTCCGTGCTGGTAAGGCCCCATCCGGCGGTCTGAAGCGGATTCATCCGACCGACCGCGAGCTGGGCGTGATGACAGCAGCTGCGAAGGCCGACGTGCGCACATTGTTCGAGTGCTGCTTTCATCAATGCCGGTGGCGCCCCGAAAAACTTGACGCCGTCGGCGCCTGCGGTTTTGACGTCCAGTATCCAGGCGCTGGCCTGTTCTGGCGTATGAAGGCTCTTCACGTAGTCGGTAGTCGCGGGGAACGGCGCATATGCCAAGATTCGGGGGGCGTCGATGCGATGCTCTTCGGCCGCCGCCTTCTGCCTCAGCGTCCAGGACAGCCCGTTGAAGCACCCCGTTTCGCGGACCGTTGTCACGCCGTGTCCGAGCCAGAGCTTGTATATGTAATCGGCCGAGGGCTGTGGCCCGTTCTTGGCATGGAACGGTGCGCCAATATGGGCATGGCAGTCGATCAAACCCGGTGTGAGGAACTTGCCGGAGCAATCTATCTCCAAGACATCCTCCGGACGCGTCGTGTCAGGCAGTTTCGCCCTGCCGGTCTTGGCCAATGCCACGATGCGCCCGTTCTCGACGATCAGGTCCGCCGGCCCCCACGGCGGCGCGCCCGTTCCGTCTATGATGCGCGCGCTCGTCAGCCGGATGTAGCGGTGTGGCCCGCGGCCCCGTGTCCTCTCGGTGGCTGGGGCCAGTCCCGGCAGGCCCGCCGCTGCGAACATATCGGCGAATTCGTCTCCCGGTGCGCCAACGGTCGAAGTGCTTGTCATGGAAGCGTTCTCAGTTTGGCGTGGCCGGCACGGCCGTCGCATGGGGGGCGCCATCGGACGCGTTGGCGCCCGCACGCTCGTTCCTGAGGCCGAAGACGCCTTGAGGACGCAGCTGCATTATCATGATTAGCGCAACCGCGATCGTGAATTCCCTCAGCGAAGCGATCTGGACGGCGCTCAATCCAGGAATGAACTCGGCCGCGAAGCGCGACGATTCGAGGATCGTCATCACGGCGAGGGATCCGAAAATAGCGCCCACCAACCTGCTGTAGCCGCCCGCGGTGACCGCGAGGAAGATGTAGATCGTCAGTTGGATGACGAAGTTGTCGGGCGAGATGTAGCTTGTAAAATGAGCGTACAGCGCGCCGGCAAAGCCAAATAGAGCCGCGCCGATGCCGAAAGCTTGGCACTTCAGTCGCAACACGTTCTTGCCCGCGACGGCGGCGACCTTCTCGTCGTCGCGGACCGCACGAAGGGCACGTCCAAACGGGCTGGCCAGGATCCGCGAGAGAGCCCATGCCGCCAGCGCCACGACGGCCCATGCCAAGGTGAAATAGAACCAGGGATAAAGGTCGCTGAGGGCCTCCTTGAGGGGGGGGCGAATACCCGAGATACCGTCGCTGCCGCCCGTGAGCCAACGCTCGTTTAGTTCGACCAGACGCAATCCCTCACCGAACCCTAGCGTCACGATGGCAAGATAGTCGCCGCGAAGCGTCCGGGTGAGGAGGCAGAACGCCACGCCGATCGCGGCCGCCAATGCGGCGCCAGCGAGCCATCCGAAGCCGATCGGCGCGCCGATGTACGTTAAGAGCGCGGAACAATACGCGCCAAGGCCGAAGAAGCCTACCAGGCCGAGGTTGACCATGCCGGCCTGCCCCCAGCTAACGACGAGGCCCAGCGACAGCAGCGCGTAGATCGCCGTAATTGTACCTATGAATAGAAGGTAGGAGGTCATTTTCTTACCCCTGTCGCGCCAGCGAAAAGGCCGGTCGGCTTCACCAACAGGATCACGAGGATCGCGAGAAAGGCTGTAAGGGACTGGTAGACCGGCGGCATAGCGATCATCGCCACTTCTCCCGCGACGCCGATGACCAGAGCGCCCAAGACCGCCCCGTAGAGACTAGTCAATCCGCCGAGCACGCTTGCTGCGAAGATGACCAGGATCAGTCGGGAGCCGGTTGAGGGATCGACGCTCGTGTCGATCGCAAGGAGAGAGCCTCCGATGCCGGCGAGCCCCATGCCGATGAAGGTCGCGAGGTTCGACAGACTCCGCGGCTCGATCCCCTTCAGCCGGGCCAAGTCGGTGTTGTCGGCGACTGCGCGCATCGCCTTGCCCCAACGCGTTAGCGAGAAGAAGGCAGCCAGCGCGACGGCGATGACAAGTGCGGTGACGAGATTTCGTAGCTGCTGGGGACCAACGCTCAGCCCCCAGACCTGGAGATTGCGCTCCATCGGAAGATCGAAGTTATTCAGGTTGCTTCCGAAGATGAAGCGGAGCGCATTCTCAATAGCGAGGTTAAGCGCGATCGACACGACTGCCAGCATCAAGGCAGTGTGTGCCCCGGATTGGCGGCGCACCGGGGCAAGGGCAAGTCTATCTGTCACGACACCCAGCGCGCCGGGAACCGCGAACGCGAGAAGCAGCATCAGGATGGGCGACCATCCCAGATGGGATCCCGCGAGCCAGGCGGCATAGGCGCCGACGGTCATTTGTGCGGCGACGCTGAAGTTGACGAATCCCTGAACGGAGAAGATCAGAGTTAGGCCCAGTGCCGGGAGCGCGATCAGCGCACCCAGCACAAGGCCGTTCACCACGTATTGCGCGAGTTCGGTAAACACGATCACTTGCCCGAATTCGCTCAGGCGACCTTCAGGAGGGCCATCTTGCCCTGCTGAACCTGTTCGTATCGGAAGAAGACGCCCTCGACATCGCCATTGGACGCAAATTCGAGAGGACCGCTCGGCCCGTCGTAGTTGATCGGCTTCTTGTCGGCGATCATCTTGAGGCCCTGCGCGACGTCGCTGACTTTCTCGCCCTTACCGCCCTGCGAGATCGCCCTCACGGAATCGCGCACTGCGGTGCCGCTTGGCGAGGAGGCCGCTGCGTAAGCGAGCGCCAGCGCGGTGAGCACAACGTGGTCGTAAACCTGGCAAGAATAGCTATCGAGAGCCGGCCGTCCCAATTTGCCGATGAGCGTTCTGTAGGCGGGCGACTCCTCCGACGCAGACGGCACGAGAGAGGCCGTGCCCTCGGAAACCTCCTGGGGGATGCCGTCGGCGAGAACTTGGTTCACCCCGAAAGAGAAGCCGACTTTTTTGCCGCCGAAGCCCGCGCGATAGAGATCCTTGAGGACAACGGAAGTATCGGGAACGTAGCCGCCGAGGACGATCACGTCGGGGTTCGTGCGTAGCGCCTGGTCAACCTCGGTGCGGTAGCTGGCGCGCTTGTCCTCGTAGATTAGGCCTTGTCCCGCGCCGCCAGCCTCCTTGAACAGCTTCGAGATGATATCGATGTAGGCCTGCGCGAACGGCGTCTGCGGGCCGAGAAAGAACATCTTCTTGGCACCGAGTTCCAGTGCGTACCGGCCGACGCGCGTGCCCTGGAGCGTAACGGTCGGCGAGGTGCGAAAGATGTAGCCATTGTGCGGCGTCTTGGTGATGCTGTCCGCACCCGACGAGGTGAAGAGTGCCGTCTTGCTTTCATAACACAGCGGTGCGATCGCCGAGGTGACAGCAGAGGCGTAGGATCCTCCAATAGATACGACCTTGTCGACGTCGATTAGCTTGCGCGTCGCCCGAACGGCGGCTTCCGGGTTGCTCTGGTCGTCCTCGATCACGACCTCGACCGGACGCCCCGCCACACCGCCAGCGGCGTTAATGTCGCTCGCGGCGATCTTCGCCGCTGCGCTCATCGTTGCGCCGAATTGGCTGGTAGCCCCCGTAAGCGGGATCACGATGCCGATCTTGATGGACTGCGTTCCCTGCGCCATTAGCGCCCTCGGCCAGAATGCCGCAAGGGAACCAGCGCCTGCGGCGCCTGCCAGAAAACTCCTGCGATCAGACTTGCTCATGATTATCCCCTTGTTTTGCTTCGTGCTTAGCGCCTTGGCCGTGCTCTCGCCGACCAAGGAAGAGATGACGCACCTCGTCGTTAGCAAGCATCGACGACGCGGAGGCCTCGCGGGCCTTACGCCCTGCCACCAGCGCGAGGCCGTTGGTTCCGTATTCGAGGGCAAGAAGGGCGTTCTGCTCGACCATCAGTATGGCGAGGCCCGATTTCGCCAGGTCGCGGACGAGCTCGAAGATCTCGTCGGCTGCCGTTGGCGAAAGCCCTGCCGTTGGCTCGTCAAGGAGCAGCACGCTCGGACTGGTCATGAGAGCGATGCCCATCGCCAATACCTGGCGTTGGCCACCTGAAAGGTTTCCCGCCTTGTCGCGGAGTTTGGTCTTCAAAAGCGGGAACCGCGACAATTGCTCGTCGATGCGGTCCTTCAAGCCCTTGCGTAGAAGATACCCGCCCATCTCCAGGTTTTCGCGGATTGTCAAACTCGCGAAAACGTTCCGCTCCTGCGGCACGAAACTCATTCCCCTCTTGCAGGCCGCTTGCGCGTTTCCGAGCGGAAGAGCGTCGCCTTGCAAGGCTACCTCTCCGGCCATGGGCCTCAACAGGCCTGCGACGAGCTTCAGGAAAGTCGACTTTCCCGCGCCGTTGGGACCAATGATCACCGATAGATCGCCAGCGCGTACGTCTAGGTCGATGCCTTTTACAATTTCTTCGGCGTTCGGATAGCCGCCTCGGAGGCCTCGGACAGCAAGGTCGGTCATTGGCGTCGGATCCCCAGATAGCTCTCCTGGACGTCGCGGTTCGTCGCGATTTCGGAGAAGCTCCCGCGCGTTAGGAAGCGACCTCCAGCCATGACGATGACCTCGTCGCAGAGGCGCTCGATAAGTTCCATTTCGTGCTCGATCAGCACGATCGAAATCCCGCTCTTCTGGATCTCGACGAGATGGTCGGCGATCTCCTGAACGAGCGTGGGGTTCACGCCCGCCATAGGCTCGTCGAGCAGGATCATCTTCGGCTTTGCGAGGAGGACACGCCCTATCTCCAGCAGTTTCTTCTGTCCGCCGGAGAGTCGCGTCACGAGATTGTCCAGTACGTGCGCGAGCTTCAGTTGCCGCGCCATGTCGAGAGCTTCCTCGCGAAGCGCCTGCTCCTGCCTCCGAGCCTCGGCATTGCCGAGAAGGGCGCTCACCAAGCTCTCCCCGCGTTGCCGCGGGCCGTAGAGCATGAGATGTTCGAACACGGTCATATTCTCGCATCCGCGGGCCAACTGGAACGAGCGGACCAGGCCGGCTCGGGAAATCTCTTGCGGCGACTCGCGGGAGATTTCGCGCCCGCAGAACCTGACCGTCCCGGTCGCTCCGGGTGTTAAGCCCGATATGCAATTGAACAGCGTCGTCTTCCCGGCGCCGTTAGGGCCGATCAGGCCCGTAGTGATGCCCGACCGAATCTCGAAGGAGGCGCCGTCGAGCGCACGGATTCCTCCGAAATGGATCGAGAGATCAGCGATCTCCAGCTGCGTCTTTGTCATGGCTGTCCAACGTCATCGTTCCCCGAGGGCTTCGGCGAACCCCGCCGGCCCTTCGTCCGCTCAAAGCCGCTGGGCGGCTTCGGCTTCTTTCGTACGGCAACGCTATGACACCTAAATACTTAATGCTATAGGTGTCGGACACTTAAGTGTTTGGCCGGCTTTCCGGTTCAAACGGACACTGGGAGCGAGTTCTCATGGACGTGGATTACCGGCAGGCCTACGAGAATTCTCCGGTCGGTCTGGCCGTCGGCAGCAACCGCGTGATCGTGGCCTGCAACCACGAATTCGCTAGGATTTTCCGCGGATCGATCACTGGGTTGGTTGGCGAGACCTTCGAGCGACTCTACCCGACGCAGACGGACTATGAGGAAACCGGCAGGCGTGTCGGGGACCGCTTATCGAGCGAACGCAGCTACACGGACGACCGTGTGATGCGGCGTCTCGACGGCGACCTGTTCTGGGTGCGGGTCAGTGGGTTTACCTACACACCCGGCGACGCTCACTCGCACGCCTTATGGGTCTTCTCAGAGCTCGCCAAAGTTCAGCCCGCTGGACAATCACTAAGATCGTCGCTGACCTCGCGCGAGCGTGACGTCGCTGCGCAACTCATAGACGGCAAAACCGGGAAAGAGGTGGCCAAAGCGTTGAACATCAGCCCGCGCACCGTTGATATATACCGGGCTCGGTTACTGCGGAAATACAACGTCAAAAACACGTCTTCGCTCATTGAACTACTTTTGCGGGGCTGAGTTGCGCAGTGAATTCACCCCTCAGCCTCAGGTGCCTTACTTTCGTTGCCCAAACCCAATTCAGACGGATGAAAAGGCCTCTGTCTAATAAAAGCGGCCGGCATCCAAGCTGGAGCCGGCCGAGTGGAGCATTGGCGCGCCTTGCCAATGTCTCTTAGGGAAACGGGACGCCCAATTCTGCCTGGGAGGAGGGGCAGGACCTGCGCGCCAACCGCGAGTGAAATGTAACGCCATCCATGTGCATTGACGCCACAAACCGCCGACGATATCGGCAGTATGTTCCGAAAACGTAGACGACACAGAGCTTTCTACCGGCCGAGGCGCCACCTTTCAGAGGCAGGCGCAGCCTGCGAGTGCATCCAAATTGCCGTGGATGCCACAAAGCGCGAGTTTTTAGGCTCGCTACCCGCTCTCGACGCCCTGCTGACATGGGCTGCCCTGGCGAGGACTTCCGGCGATCGGGCGGTCTTCCCTCGCCTTTGGAAACTAAAGATAAGGCATGGCGCTTTAATATCGTCGGTCTTTAGATTGTGGTCGGCTGCGTAGCCACGAGCTGTTCAATCAGGTTCCGGACCACTGGCGATCGTTCGCCTGCGCGAAATATCGCGGCGACTTCGGATCTGATCGGCGCGCCCGCTAAGGGAGACAAGACGACGTTCGGCATCTGCACGATGTTGCGCAGCACGCTCGGTACGATGGCGACGCCGGCGCCCAAAGAGACCTGCGTCAAAACCTCTAGGAGGCTGCCGGGCGCCGATATGACCCGCGGCGAGAAACGGCCGCGTCGCGCCACCTCGTAAGTGCCCGCTATCTGTTCCGGCGTAACGAAGGCCTCACCCGCCAATTGGCTGGGATCGATGGGGTTCGACGTTGATGCCATAGGGTGGCTGCTGGAAGATGCCAGACAGAAGTGGTCCCACAGCAAGACGTGAAGCTGCAGGCCGCGCGGCGGTGCCATAGGCAGCCGGATGAAGCCGACATCGATCTGCCCGGCGGAGATCAGTTCGGGCAGTTGGTCCATCGGCCATTCTTCCGCATGAATGTCGACGTCCGGCCGTGTCTGGCGAAAGCGCCGCACCTGCTCCTGAAGCACCCCCGTATAGGCCGCCGATCCAACATATCCTACCTCGACCCGGCCAATCTCGCCCCGCCCGGCACGCTGTCCGGCGGTCTGAGCCTTTGCGAAGGTCGTGAGCACGTTACGAGCCTCGGCCAGAAAAACATGGCCGGCAGGCGTTAGTGCGACGGAGCGTTTCGTGCGGGCGAAGAGCTTGGCCGAAAGTGTGCGCTCAATCTCCTGAATCTGCACCGTCAATGTTGGTGGCGCAATGTTCAGCTTTTCGGCTGCGCGGGAGAAGTGCAGCTCGTCGGCCAGAGTTACGAAATAGCGCAGATGTCTCAGTTCCATGGGCGCTCTCCAATATTAGGTAGTACCTAATAAAAATCAAAAAATCGAATAATGAACTGAATTTTGTGCGGCGCTTGAATTGCGGGCCCTTCAATGGTCGGAGACCCGTGATGACGAAACTCACCTTGCTGCGCGGCCTTTACGCAATGGCAGTGGCAGCTTGCCTTTCCTCCCAAGCCTTTGCCGCCGAGTTGGTGCTGAAACCGGTCCTGGGGTTGGAAGCGGCCCGCGCTGCTGTTCTCGCTGCTGCCGAGGCCAAAGCCCGAGCAGAGGGCTGGCCCTGCGTCATTGCGGTCGTCGACGATGCTGGGCAGCCGATACTTGTGGTGCGCATGGACAACGCCGCCGTTCCCGCCGGCGTCGAGCTTGCGCCGGGCAAGGCTCGCACTGCCGCATTATTCAAGCGGGAGAGTGGCGCCCTCGAGGATGCCATCAACGGAGCCAGACCGGCCGCCATCACAGCGCGCAGCTTCACTCTGATGCGCGGCGGCATTCCGCTTTTTCTGATGGGACAGGTCGTGGGTGCGATCGGCGTTTCTGCCGATACGCCGGATCACGACCAGCAGATCGCCAGGGCCGGCGCGGCGGCGCTGGTGCCATGACGGCCGAGCTTCCGATTACGCGCCGTGCCGCCTCGCCCCTGTTCGTTCTGCTGACGGCGTCGACCGGCTGCGCGATGACCGTGCTCGACACCAATATCGTCGCGATCGTCCTCCCTACGATCGCGCGCGACTTCGGAGCAAGCTTCGCCGAAGTCGAGTGGGTCGTCAGCACCTACGTGTTGTGCTTCGCATCGCTGCTGCTTCCTGCCGGCGCAGTAGCTGACCGCTTCGGTCGCCGCCGCGTCTTCCTTTTCGGCATCGCACTCTTCGCGATCGCTTCACTCCTTTGCGGGCTCGCACCATCGGCAGCTGCACTTTACCTCGCCCGCGCCTTTCAGGGCGTCGGTGCCGCCTTCTTACTTGCGCCGGCACTGGCTGTCATCGGCCACAGCTTTCATGACGAAGGCGAGCGGAACCGGGCCTGGGCCGTATGGGGCGGGATCATGGGGCTCACGATGGTTCTAGCGCCGATCATCGGCGGCCTAATCGCTCATACGCTGGGATGGCGCTGGGCCTTTCATGTCAACGTGCCGATCTGTGGTGCGCTCGCCGTCGCAGTGCTTTCAATCGAAGAAACCCGGGATCGGAACGCCCGCCGACTCGACCCTTCCGGCATATTTTTCTTTGCCACGACAATGTTCGGTCTAACCTGGGGCTTCATCAACGGCCAGGCGTATGGCTGGGGTTCCCTGAATGCCTTGTCCGGATTCGTCGCCGGTATCAGTAGCCTTCTGATCTTCATCCTCGTCGAGAGCCGGCAGGAACGGCCGATGCTCGATCTGGGTCTGTTCCGCAATTCGCGGCTGGTTGGTGGTGTCTGGGCGATGTTCGCCTACGCGGCTTGCGCGCAGGTGATGGCGTCGCTGCTGCCACTTTTCCTCCAGAACGGGCTCGGGATCGCGCCCCTGGAAGCAGGCTTCGCCATGCTTCCCTTCGCCCTGGCGATGCTGGTCTTTCCTCATATCGGAAGGCTGTTCGGCCGCCGAGTCGGCGCAGCCAGAATTCTTGCAGCCGGGCTTTTCATCGTCGCCGCTGGCAACGGGCTGACCGGCTGGGGGGCCGCACTCGGAAGCTGGACCATTGTCGCGATGGGAATGCTGGTGGTCGGCAGTGGCGGAGGGCTCTTGAACGGCGAGACCCAGAAGGCGATCATGAGCGTCGTACCGCGCGAACGCGCGGGCATGGCCTCCGGCATTAGCACTACCTCGCGCTTCTCCGGCATCCTGCTCGGCTTTGCCGTCTTGAGCGCCGTGCTGGCGACCTCAGTACGCAGGCTTCTCCTTCCCGCAGACTGCCTTGAGGAAGCCTGCCGCCAGTCATCGGAGTTCGTCGAGGCGGTCATCGCGGGAGACTTGCCGCAAGCAGTAGCTGGCTTGAGGGGTCAGGAACTCGAATACGCAATCGCACAGGCAAGATCCGCCTATTCGATCGGGTTCTCGACGATGCTGGTCGCCGCCGCACTCATCGCTGCCGCCTCCGCAGCAGCGGTCTTATATTTGTTCGAGCGGCGAGGCCCATCCTAACGGGGCGTTGGAGCTAAGAGCGCCAAGGCTCGAAGGTCCGCGGTCCGGGCTCGGTCATCGCGGTTCCGATAGCACGCCGAGCCCCAAAGGAAGCGACGCCTTCTGAGAGCATCGAAGATTATCTGAAACTCTACTTTCCGGAGGACGAGTTCAGAAAATGGCTCCCCAACACGGTCTTGGCTGGGGCATGTTAGGTGCTTGGCTCGCCGACGCGTCGGCGGAGAAAAGGGCGCCACTACCAGCTTGTCGCAGGAAGACTAAAAGCGGATCGCCTAACGACAAGCTTGGCACCGTGCTTGGAGCCGTGGAGCGAGACGGGCGGATCCGGAAGCTTGACCCTTCCGGATCCGCTTCCAAACGCAAACCGAATGACCAGTCTGCACGCCAGCGTCGATAGGCGGCGTTCCGTGATCACTTCGATCACTCACGAGCAGAGGAGGTTTGAAACTTCGGTAAGGCTGACGATCGATCCCAAACGCAGCTCCTCCTCCAAGTCGGGGAAGAGGATTCCGGAGGCGACCAACTTCAGAACGCAGCTATGGGAATCGCTGCCGCGCGGGCACAGCCGCATAATTTGGGCGATCGTTGCGGTGCAGCTCTGCGCCATGCGGGCGAGCACTAATGCGTCCGCTCATCGCTGCTGGAAGGGCTTCGTCTCCGCCCATTTATCCAATTGCAAATTATATCAGAATTATTACTGGAGAATGTCGCCATACAGCGCATAAATCTCCCGTTCAATGCGCTCTATTATGTTATAGCTACCTTGCTCTACACCTATAGGTGTTCGCTCCTCCGCTTCCGATTGGGGCGCAGACCCAGCAAGCCAGACGTGTCGTTCGTTGTTGCGAAATCCGAGCGCCCGTCTTTACCAGCGCACAGCCGAAACAGCTGTGGGATAAGTCGAATTCCCGCTGCCAGGATATTCGCTTTCCCAAGGTGCGCCGCGTCCGGAGCGCTCGATCTCAAGTCACGCGCGAGGGCGACATCCCTTCTGCCGCGGGGGAATGACGGTTCGGGCACTGGTCGGCAAGTTTGAAGGGGCTCGACAAGCCCGCAAAATCTGGCGAATATACAATCATACGGTTATGTTTGGGGGGTAGTGAAAATGATACAGCTTACAGATCCTGAGAATAACAAAAGGGAATTTGATCCAGGCTCGATAATTCTGATTTTCTACTCAAAATTTTTGGGGCCCGCAAAGGCCAAGAGTAATATAATTTATCGAGGGCAGATCATAAGCCTTCGCGAAAAGCCAGAAGAGGTGGTGAAAATTGTCGGAAGCACAATCAAAATGATCGAGCTTACCTTGCCGGAGGGAGGCGTTGCCTCGGCAAAGGGATCTAGTTGGTTCAACGCGAAAGCGATACTCGAAGTGAGAAAGAACGGTACCGGAGCCAGTGTTAAGCTCTCCGGGCAAAAGGGCGTCGTAGAGGTGCGCGAGACGAAAGAGCAGGTCGAGGCGCTTCTCAAGGCTGCCGCGTAGCCAAGGATCTTCAGCGTCCCCGTTATATCAGGAGGGTCTTTATGAGCGACGGGGGGCTAAGCAGTCTGCGACCTGGCAGCGCCTGCGACACCTCGATCTCTGCCTGTCACCGCCTTCCGGCTTCCCGCTTTCCTCATGCCGTCGGCGTGTGACGCACGGCGATCGGAATTCCCAGAGAGATCATCGAGCACGTTTGCCAGGCCAGCCGACGACCGACGGCAGCTTCAGGGTTCGCAGAATAGAATTTGTGGCTAATTTTGTGCCCGACTAGGGCTTGCACGGAAGGTCTGCGGCCAATGGCGACTCTTCCCGTCTCAATTGTCGACGACATCCTCTTGTCCGGGCGAGCAGGCCGGCGCAGCCTAAACGAGAACTCTATTCAACTAGACGTCTGGAGAGCATATGCGGCTAACCCCCATGCGCCGGTCGACCTGTTGCTGACGCCGATGGACAGTATCGAGGCATCGACGATCGCGAGGCAACTGCTCGCGGCGTTGGTAAATCGCTCGACCGAGGATTATCCCAGCGAGGACGACCTCCGCTGGCGTCCGGCAAGACGAATCGCACCGCTTGAGGGCATCGTCGCAGTCCGGCTGACCTTCGTCGATTTCCTGATCACGGTTGTGCCCAGCACGGGGCTCGACATCCACCAGGCGGTGCGCACCCTCAAGGATATTCTGGCGTTACCCCTGGCGCCCCCTATGCAGACAGTGACGTTTGCCGAGTTGGAGGACTTCAAGAAGAGAAGCCTTGGGAGATTGGCCCCCGAACTGCGAGCCGCGTTGCTTGTCTTGCTCATCCTGGCGCCGGAGCCAACGCAGGACCCCGGGTTAAAGTCACCCCTGTACATGGACACGTTGCTCGACGATCTGCCACACCGAACCGATCGCGTGATCTACCGCGTGTCTCGCAATCGAGATGTTCACCCGATGATGGCGTCGTCGGTTAATACTATCAAGGCCGATGCGGCTCGCCGCGTCTTCGATATTAGCTGTCGCGGCGTGACATGGGCGGTGATCGATTCCGGCATCGATGGAACGCACCCCGCATTCATCGATCATGCTGCCGGCGACCTCTCCATTCGGGTGAAGAGAGCCTATGATTTTGCTGAGCTCCGTTCGCACGTCGCCTATGACGCGATGGTGCTGCCGGATCGAAGAGAATTCCTTGCCAGCATGATGACGACCAAGCTCGGGCTGCCGCAGGCGGACGCGCGTGCGGCGGTCCAACGGCTGTGGGATGCCGCGGATAACGGGCGGCCGTACGACTGGGAGATCCTGTCCCAACTGCTGCAGACGAGGCCCGACCGCCTGCCGACCTCGCGCCAGGGCGACCGCCCAAACGGTCACGGCACACACGTGGCGGGGGTCCTAGCAGCCGATTGGCGCGACGGGGACGACGTCTTCTTCCGGGGCGTCTGCCCGGACCTCATGCTGTACGATCTAAGGGTGATTGCGGACACGATCGAGGATACCGAGTTCGCCGTTATCGGCGCGCTGGAGTTCGTTCGCTGGGTGAACACCCGCAACCGTCACATGACGATCCACGGGGTAAACCTCTCGATCGGATTAGTGCATGATAAGGCCGAGTATGCCTGTGGCCGGACACCAGTGTGCCTGGCGTGCGAAGCCACGGTGGACAGCGGCGTCGTCGTCGTGGCCGCTGCCGGAAATTGGGGCGCGCAAAAGTTCGTTCTCGACGGCGGCGCCGTCTACGACGGCTATGCCGACATTTCCATTGCAGACCCTGGCAACGCTGAGTCAGTGATTACCGTGGGGTCGACGCATCGCGATCGGCCGCACGAATATGGGGTCAGTTTCTTCTCGTCGCGCGGCCCTACCAGCGACGGAAGGTCGAAGCCGGACGTGGTGGCGCCTGGTGAACGTATCGATGGGCCGCTGCCTGACCTGGGATATGGCCGGCTCGACGGCACAAGCATGTCGGCGCCGCACGTCTCGGGGGTCGCTGCCTTGCTGATGTCCCGAAACGCCGAGCTAATCGGCAAGCCGCGACAGGTAAAGGCGGTGATCGTTGAATCGGCGACCGATCTGAAGCGTGAACGGCACTTCCAAGGTGCCGGCCTGGTCGATGCCCTGCGCGCATTGCAAGCCCGGTAGGAGGACATTGAATGGTATTTCGCATCGAGGCGCTGCCGGCAAAGTACGGCGACTGCCTGTTCCTGAAGTTTGGCGGTGTGGGCGAGCGCCCCACCCGCATCCTGGTCGATGGGGGGCCGCCCGGCGTGTTCAACGCCTCTCTAAAGATTAGGCTTCGCAACGAGCAGCAGGCCTTTCCGGACGAGGTTCCGCTAAAGCTCGACGTCGTCATGGTCAGCCACATCGACCAGGACCATATATATGGCATCATCCAGCTTCTCGATGCCATACGGGACGCGGATGAACAGAACGCACCTAGGCCCTACAAGCCGATATGGCTGCTGCACAACGGCTTTGACGCCATCCTGGGCGAGGGCGCAGGGACCGCGGCACGGGATGTGGGCGGTCCAGCCACGCTAGCTAGTTTCGGCGAACCCGGACCATTGGCTTTACCAACGGAGCCCCATCCGGTGGCAGCGGCCGTGCTCCAGAGTTACAACGAAGCGCTGAAGCTAGGATCGCTCGCCTCGTTCCTGCAAGTGACGCGAAACCCGCCTGACCAGTCCCTCCTCACCAGCGATCGCGCACCGATATCAATCGGAGGCGCGGCCCTACGCATACTCGGACCGCTCAATGACCAAGTTGAGGAGTTCCGTAATGAGTGGCACAAGAAACTCGGCTCCGCGGGCGCTGGCCCGGCAGCGCTTGCGCAGTACCTCGACGATTCAATTCCAAACCTCGCCAGCATCGTCGCCCTGCTCGAATACGACCGCAAGACTGTGCTGCTGACAGGGGATGCGAGAGGCGACGTAATCATCAAGGCCTGCGCCAAGGCAGGCCTCATCAAAAACGGCAAGCTGAAGGTTGATGTGCTGAAGGTACCTCATCACGGCTCAGATCGCGACCTCGAGACGAGCTTCTTCGAGATTATCGAGGCCAAGCACTACATCATCTCGGCCAACGGCAATTTCGGCAACCCTGACCGTGCCTCGCTTGAGATGCTGGAACAGGGCACTGGCAATCGCGACGTCCGTGTCTACCTGACGGTGGCGGCGCAGGACTGCGATACTCAGCATGAGGCTTGGCGCAGCAACAAGACGATCAAATACGATCCCGCAATCCACGCGATCTCGCCTCTCATTCAACGCTGGCAACAGGGCACCCGCATCACAGTCTCGAACGGAGAGCCGATACAGATCGATTTATGACACGACAAAGACGCGCGCATTTCGTGCGGCGATCAGCCTCCCCCAGACATAGGGAATGCTATTCGAAACCCTGTATGCGGTCCGGCAGCGACATTAGTTACTCCTGAGCGCCCCTACGTCAGGCCAGCTTGACCTCCGGCGGTGACAAGAATCTTCTACCGGGAGAGCAGACGAAATCGTCTCGCCTCGACTGGGGGGCAAACATGATCGACCTGAAGACCGCGCTCGCGGACCCAGCAAAAGCGCAGAAATTCGCTGCAACTTTCGCAGCCGGCTATCTGACACCCGCTTTCGGAGCTCGATCCAAGTCCGAGATTGACCTTTTGGTCTTCAGCAGCCTGATCGAGGCTGGCGCCCTCGACCCCTCCACACCCATCTACGACATTGCTCGCGCCTTCAGTTTAACGCCGACACGGGTGCGGACCCTGATCTTCAATTGGCAGCTGCGCTCAACGGCTAGCGGCTTCGATCTAAGGTCGGCCCTCGTTGCGGCTCTTCAGAAAACCCGCTTCGCCAAGGACGGAACTTACTTGGCATTCGGAATTGAGAGTCCGCTACTGCGCGAGGAGATCGTAGCGCGCCTAAAAGCGATTGGTGTCTTTGCTGATGCCACCTTTGCCCGAGAGATTGTCCGCCTGCCAGTGGACGCGTTCGTGGAGTTCCTGGATCATCTCGTAGACCCTGGCGTCAAGAAAGCCTTCAAAGCCAAGTTGGTGAAGGATAAGCAGCTGGAGGATAAGAGCTTCACCGCCATCGCCAAAGGCGTCCTCGGCAAGCTCGGGGAAAAGGTCGCCGGTAAGGCCGGCGAGGCGGTAGCAGATACTGTGGTCGACGGGGCTAAGGGCATGCTCGGTCCCGCCGCCGAACAGGTCACGAGCTTCCTCATCAGCCTGCTCAAGGGCGATGCCGATACTGCTGCCGACATCGCGGCCGGACAGATGGACGTCTGAAGACATTGACGGGCTTTTTGGGAGGAGGCCGGAAAGATGGTTCGTAGCTTGTACGGTTCCTCGCAACCGATGCAGATTTTGCGCTCAACGGTGCATTACGTGCTGGCGCTACTCATCGGGGCTGCGCACGTTCGCCCGGCGGGCTGGAGTCCGACTCAACTGCGGCTCTTGCAGGGTTTCCCGTGCGGCCGAAATCAGAGCTATGGTGGGTCTTCGGAGACGCTCAACGCAGTCTAAAGTTATATGGATAGACCGAGCGCAAAGCACTTCGAAGTCGAATGCCCGGCCGGCGGGCCGCTGCCGAGGATCGACTGCTTGATCACGTGCCTGGACGCTTCAGCCCCCGGCGGTCATCGCACGAGTCTTTGGCTCCTCCTCCGCGGCCTGCGCGATGATCGCGACGTCGATCCGGGGATTAGCTGGAAGTCTGTCGGAGTTCGTTTCGCCCATTCGGCCGCGGAAAATTCCCGAGAGAAACCACTGCCAACTTATCATGTCGGCGTCGAACAGCTGCTTTGTCTTCAAGGCTTGAGCGGCTACCGCCGGTAGGGCTTGGATACCCTGACTTGAATAGACGAGCACAAAGGACTCGGTCGTGCGCGCCAGCATCTTGCCCAGCTGGTCAGACAAGCGCGTATGATCGCCGGATGTCATCGGCCGGCTTAAGTCGAGCTTCTTCGCCTGGATGACGGTGGTCGTTTGGATCTGCCAATGAGGTTCATTGCAGCTGAACCTCACAAAGACATCGGCCCCATGTTCCGCCTCGTCCCGCTTCTTCGTCAGTTGGGCCCTAAGTTTGATCCCATATTTGCTACTCGCTCGGTTTTCTCCGGACATCGTCTTGATCGTGCTAACCAGGGCGCCGAAGAGGGCCCCTGTTGTGGCCTCCTCGTCCGGCCAGTCCTCCAGGAAGGACTCAAAGAACAGTCGATTGGACTCCTCGCCCACTTCGAATGCCAGATTATGCAGTCCCGCTTGGAGTTCTTTCGCGTCCAAAGGCGTCCCCCTCGCTCGGCGGAATGAATGTCGCATCGTCAGAGCTGGGCGCGAAATCCACCCATATGCTCTGTCAGGCCACGATGAGCTCTGGAGCGTACTTCCTGATCCTTGCCATCGCGAGTGACCGACCGTGACGGACCAGGACTTCCATCTCGGCGGAATCAAGACGACTCAGGTTCGTGCCGACCAGAGATGCGAATGCCGCGTCTCCAGGGCGCTCCTCGCCTTCGACGCTGTCGATGGAAAACCAGAGGGGCTTCGGGCCTTTCTTGGCTTCGTAAGCGAACTGAAGGCGAGCAAATTGCAAACCCCGCACTTGTTCCATCAGGATGTTAATCGCTTCCTTGAGGACGATGGTGCTGGACTCGGTCGGTTGCGGCGTGATTTCGAACGGCTTTCCGCCGTCGCTGACGATGCAGTAGTCGATCGGATTACGTTCCCTACGGAGCAGCGGATTGACGCCGAGGTTGTCGTAGACACCGCCGTCCGTGAGCGTCACGTACTCCGCGGCCGCGTTCGGATAGACCGTCGCATCGACCTTTAGCGGCGGAAACACCGGTGGAAAGGCCG
This sequence comes from Hyphomicrobiales bacterium, assembly GCA_900470095.1. Lineage (GTDB taxonomy): Bacteria > Pseudomonadota > Alphaproteobacteria > Rhizobiales > Beijerinckiaceae > Allobosea. The sequence goes on along the minus strand of UBZM01000009.1, from coordinate 93,628 downwards.
ACGAGGCCGCCACCGCGTGGCTGATAGGGAAATCGCTGGCCGAAGCGGTGCCGGTTTCGTGCTCCCCTAGAGTTTCGTCGGAATCCCCGCCCTCGGCGACGGACTTGCCGGCGACGAAGAAGAACAGGTTGCCTGTCGCAAGATTGGTCGCGTTGAAATAGATGCGCGGACCGTCACTGAGCGACGACAGGGTCTTCCCCCCGAACAGGTCCCGATCGTAGGTCTCGGCGAGTTTTTCTAGACGTGTCTCGAAGGGGCTCAGAAGGCCTCCCACGACCGAGGAAACCGCGATCGACTTGGTCGACAGGTAGGTCTTTAGGTCCTGGAGGACGGTACCACTTGACCACTTGGCAGCGAGGAAGCCGCCGGCGATGCTGCCGCCGCTGACACAGGTTATCAGGTCCAGCTTGTCCAGTAGGTTCACTTCTTTCAGCGCGGTGAACGTTCCGAGATGAAACGCCGCGGCTCGGAAACCGCCGCCCGAGAGTGCCAATCCCAGCGTCCGTTGTTTTCCATCGATCTCGATCGCCATGCCGAGCCCTCCAAATCTAATTGGTATGCGACTTCACGAAGGTCGAACGTCAGCCCCACCCAAAGGTCGTCCTGCGCGGGATGCTCTTCTTCACGGGACGGTTGGCAGCGGTGGGCTTGTCGGTAAAGGCTTTGCGCTCCCCTTCGAGATCGCCATCGCCTCGCACGATCCTGACATGAGTTCTCTCGATCAGGGCGGCGTAGCGGTCCGGATAGGGCATCTTCCACCCCATATTGGGGGGTTTCCTCCCTTTGTCCTGCGCCGCGGAGTCGGCCTCCACGACAGGCGCAGCAACCAATCTAGGATCCGTCATTCGTTCCAGGCCGAGCGCTTTCGCCATTCCGTTGTGCGTTAGGTGATGGCCGCCCTTGTAGAACGTAGTGAGCCGAAGGAGATCCTCGGCCGTGATCGCCTTGGCAGTCGAGCCGGCCGGCTGTTCCTTCGGAGGGGTTTGCTCGTTCCAGGACAGCCAGTTTCCGACATGGGCATCGCCGGGAAACAACAGGACCTCACCTTCGGGCAGCTCGAACGCGATGGTGTTGACGCGAATGCGCGGCATCGGGGGCGCAGGATAATCTCGACCGACCATGCCGCCCCCTTACGGAACCAGTAGAGTCTTTTGCCTTATGGTCCATACAATGACCAATTATGGCTCGCGTCTACCAGAAGAAGTTGTACCCCTTCGACTGAGATCGAATTCAAGCGAGAGCCGGCGGGAGGGCGTTGAACATTCAGCGCATCGCCGATCGTGATTTGCCACCGCGTCATGCGTCGATCGACGAGCGGTGGATGCGACGCGGCGACGAGCGACCGTGCAGCGGGGGGGTGCAGAGAATCTACTTCGATGAAAGCGGCCAAACAGGCACGCACCCCTTGGATGCCAACCAGCCATTTTTCTGTATCGCCAGTACCGACATCCAGAACGCGGAAGGGGAGGAAATGCTCGAACGCCACTTCCCAAGGGAAGGAGTTGAAGGCCCAACGGCTGCTTGGGCAAGTGAGGGGCCGTCGCGAGCTTCTCCGGTTCCTGGGCGAGTTCGAGACGGAACCAGGACGGGTTTGCACGGCGAAGATCGACAAGCGTTTCGCTGTCGTAGCCAAGATGGTCGACCACCTGGTCGAGCCGGTCCTGCGCGACCAAGGTTACAACTTCTACAAAGACGATTACGCGGTCAAATTCGCCAACTCTGCATTCTACGCTTTCGATAGGTTGATGCCAGCTGCGGTCACGGCGGAGCTCCTTCGATTGTACAACGAGTTCGCCCGAAAGCCGGATGCCGACCGCCTGCGCGCGCTGCACTCCGCGCTCCGGTCCGCTCGTAGGGACGCGCCCTACCGAAGTGAGACGCCGCTCGATCTCATGATTCTCGGAACGTCGAATTTCAGGCGCTTCGATGGGCCTGATGAGTTCGACGACACGAACGACATCCACGTAACGGCTGTTTTGCAGTGCATGGGCCATCGGCAGAGGCGCGGCCCTGGCCCGTTCGAGGTGGTGCATGGCGAGAGCAACCACTTTTCCAAGCGCTCGGAGCGTTAGGAGGCCATCACAAATCCGGCTCTCGAACCGATGATGTTAGGCGTCGGCGACAGGACGCTCACTTTGCCGGTCCCCGTGAGGTCGACCGCAAGCGCTCGCAGCCACGAGAACCCCTCTCTACAAGTCTGCGACCTCGTAGCGGGCATCATCGGACGTTATCGCCGCGAAGAACCGGAGGGAGTGATGCGCGATTTTGGCTGCGGCTTCGTCGGGACTTGGTCAGATCTCAATCTACCCGGTTGAAGCGGGCACGGATTTCGCCGCCGGTCCACCCGCTATGGCCGACGGGCCTGATATTGTCGACACGATCGCTGCCGCGGTACGGAAAGGTCGTCGTGGCTAAGAATCTTTGGGGGCATCCGCAGCTTGGCGGGAATCAGCAAGGGATTGGCTCGATTGTGCAAGACCGGAACTGGTTGTTCTGGCAGTGGGGGTGGGCATCAAGCCAATAGTGTTCGACAACGGCACGGTGTCGACTCATCGGCTACGACACGATGCGCGCTCGCTCGCTATTGTGGCGTAATTGGACGCAGTTGAAATGTGCTGCCGTCCTTGCAAGGCTCATTGGCGCACGCAACAGTAGCTGAACCTTTTGATTGCAATCGAAGAAGTTTTCGAAACGACAATGCGAGCGTTCGTTCAGATCCCTCAGCCCTTTAAGGACTATGTCGGCACGGCCATCGTGCGCTTCGAGGGTCAGCATCCAGGGATCCGCGTGTTGCCCGATGCGGAGGGGGTGATCCTCGAAGGGGAGAACGCGCAAGCGGACGAAAGCCGGTCTGATTTCCTTCACGTCCTGTACCGAGAAAAAATTTACGCCGAAACTCTGCCAATGCGGCAAGCGCTGCTGAAAGCGGTACTTGGATGAACGTTTGGCCGCTGCGGTTCCGCAAATCGGGTACAGAATATCTTTTCAGCGACGATGCCGGCGGATTCTTTCGGGCGGACCAAGCGTTTCTCGAACGCTATGTCGCTGATGGGCTGTTATTGAGCGACTATGATTTTCTAAGGCACGGCGGTCACACATTCGCAGAGGTCGGGGATCTCGCCCACACCGCGTTTGCATATCGCTGGAGCCAGCGGCAGGCTGTTCGCCCAGAGCTCGCCTATCTCATCCTGGTTCCCACGCTCAGGTGCAATCTGAGTTGCGGCTACTGTCAGGTCTCTCGGGCCGCGGAACATGCCAAAGGGTATGACTGGACGGAGGAGACGACGGAGGCCGTGCTCCGGTATCTCGATCAGCTCGGGACGTCCGATATCAAGATCGAGTTCCAGGGCGGCGAGCCGCTGCTGCGGATCGATCTGCTCGAACGCGTACGTAGCTTCTGCAGAGAACGCTTCGCTTCGTCGAAGTTTGTCGTTTGTACGAACCTTCAAGAAATGAGCCCGAGGGAGTGGGCGTTCCTCGAGGCCGGCGACACATTCGTCAGCACGTCGCTCGACGGTGATATGGCGACGCATTCACGGCAGCGAACCCACTCCGCTCAGGCGACCAGCAAGTTCCTGAGCAATCTCGACGAGGCTATCGAGCGTCTCGGTCCTCACAAGGTTTCCGCTCTGCCAACGATCGACATCGACAATCCTCCGGATTTCGAGGCCCTGATCAACGCCTATCGCTCCCGAGGGATGCGATCCCTCTATCTGAGGCCCGTCAATCATCAGGGTTTCGCTCGGCGGGGGCGATCCGTGGATGCGGATATCGAGCGATGGAATGCTCTGCACCATGCTTTCGTCGAGCACTTGATCGATCTGAATTATCGAATCGGAGCAGGGCTCGAAGAGTACTACTTCTCGCAGTGCCTGCGGCGCGCGCTGCGATCGGGCGCGGACGAGCATGTCGATCTGAGAAACCCGAACTTCTTCGCTTCGGACTATTTGGTGGTCGACCATGACGGGAAGTTCTATCCCACCGACGAGGCGCGGATGCTCTCCCGCATCGGCCGCATCGACCTGTCGATTGGCGATGTCTTCTCTGGCCTGCAAACCGAAAAGACCGACACGCTAAATGCGGCTTCTCTCAACAATTACGATCCCGACTGCGTTCACTGCACCTTCCAGCCATTCTGTGGCTCCGACCTGATCGACGATATCTCACGATACGGCCGCAGCGATCGAGCCAAGACGAAGACCTGGTTCTGCCGGCGTCACACAAGCATCTTCGACCATGTCTTCGAGCTGATGTACCGGGACGATCCGGCCACGAAGCACTCCCTGGCCCAGTGGTCGGGCGTAGTGAGCTGGGGCCGGCATATGGCGCCGGAGCTCGCATGATCCCTTTGCGCATTACTGCTGCGACACCAGCCGTGGCGCCATTCGTAGCGCGGCTCAACGCGGAAGGCCGCGCCTTCGAACTGGAACGCACGAGCGGCCGCACGCCATTCGATCTCGATCTCGAAATCGTTGGCGAAGGGAGGTCGGTTTACCGCTCCAGCTCCGCAGAACTCGAATTGCGTGGTATCGACGCCGGTGAGGTTGATGGGGATGTTGTCTTCATCGATCCCTCCCGAGGGATCGCTCACCGCCTCGTACGCGCTCGCTCGGCTCACAACACTTTCCTCATTACGGAGCGTTGCGATCAGCTCTGCGTCATGTGCTCCCAACCGCCGAAGCGCGGCCATGTCGACATGTTTCCCTACTTCGAGGCCGCGGCACTCCTTGCTCCGGCAAACATGGTTCTGGGAATTTCTGGCGGAGAGCCGACACTTTTCAAGGATCAGCTTTTGCCGTTTCTGGATCGGGTCCTTACGCACCGCCGGGATTTGAGCTTCCATATTCTGACGAATGCGCAACACTTCGAACCGACCGATCTCCCGTCGCTCGCCCGATTGCCGCATGATCGCGTCACCTGGGGGGTGCCGTTGTATTCTAGCGATCTCGTCATCCACGACAGCATCGTCGGCAAGGATGGTGCCTTTCAAAAGCTGACGGGTGGTTTGGCGATCCTGGCCAAGTCGGGCGCGACGCTCGAACTGCGAACCGTCTTGATGAGCCGGAACGCCGCGGATCTGCCAGACTTGGCGCGCTTCGTGACATCTCAAGTGCCGTTCAGTAGCAGCTGGGCAATCATGCAGCTTGAAAACATCGGGTTCGGTCGACTGAACTGGAACGAGCTGTTCTTCGACCATTCCGTGCAGTTCGAGCCAGTAGCAAACGCAATTGACCTGGCCCGTAGCCGGGGGCTCAATGTGTGGCTCTATAACTTTCCTCGATGCACGGTCCCTGAAGGTTATCGTCACCTCGCACCGGCGACGATCTCAGATTGGAAGAGACGATATCCGGCAGCATGTGAAGAATGCTCCGTGCGGGACGGTTGCAGTGGTCTCTTTGAATGGCACACTGACGACCGCGGATTTCAAAGGTTTGGTACGCTATGAAGCGCAGGCTGTTTGCCATTCCGTCGCTGCTGGCGGCTGGGCTGATGCCGCTCAAGTCCAACGCCGCGCCGATCACGGACGGCGCGTCTGAGGCACCCAATGCCGGTGCCGACAAATCGCTATTCGACGTGTTCCGACTGCCGCACAAATACATCCTGGCGGGCCATCGCAGCCATAGTTCTCATCGCAGCCACAGCTCGCACCGGTCATCGTCGGGCGGCGGCTACTACAGCTCGCCGAGCTACTCATCGCCATCGCCGTCGTACTCGGCGCCGCTTTACACGCCTCCACCTTCCGCACCCGCGCCTGTACCGAGTGTTAGGCCGCCAAACAGTGGTCCAACGCCATTAATCGGCGATAGCGCGGGCAGGCCGGGTTCGAGCTTGCCGAGCTCGGGAAGCCCAGCGACGCTCCCTGGAAACAGCAATAAATTCGCGGCTATCGTCCGTCAGGTTCAGATGGCCATGCTGGCGTTTGGATATTACAGCGGCCCCGTCAACGGGATCGTCGGGGCCGAGACCCGCGATGCACTCACCCGATTGCAGACGGACTACGGGCTCAAGGCAACGGGGACCATCACCCCACAGACCTTGAACGCTTTGAGGATCGTTGCCGATTAATGCAACTGATGCGGGGAACCATTAGTGTTGCGATATTGCTTGCGGGTGAGTTGTTCGATGCGTTTGGCTGTGGTTGCTGTCGTCTTCGGTGTCAGTGGATCGTGCCTGGCCCAATCATCGCCGTTCTCTCAAAAGGGTGACTATCGCTGGATGGCCTTGGCCAGCCGCCAAACGGAAGACGAAGCGATCGGCGTTGCCCGCGCCTATCGATTCCAGTTCCCAACAGTGCGCGTGATGCAGGCGACCAATGGCTGGTTCGCTGTCGTGGCGGGGCCTGAGCGCGTTCCGAATCTGAAGACACGCAAGGAGCAGTTGCTAAAGGAAGGTAGCGTTCCGAGCGATATGCTCTTCAGCCGCGGAGACGGCTACGTCCGTCAGGTGTGGGCGCCGGCGACGTCTCAGTTCGACTTCCAGCTCGAATACGACGGCAAGCGGCCAGTATCCGCCCAGCTTGGCGAGACGCGGCTTACGGTCTCCAGCCGCAAGATCGATGGGAACGACATCGCTGGCCTGACGATCTCGCAGCCCGATCGTGCGCCGCTTCGGTTCGAGCTGAACGAGGCGACGGCGTCGTTCCCGAATGCAAAGCTTGTGGCGCTGCGGCTCGATCCGGCGTCGAGCGATCACCAACTGGTCTTCTCGTCTTACTGGGGCGGCGCACACTGCTGCACGGTCACCAAATTCCTCGTGCCGCAAAATGGCTCATGGCAGGCTGTCACGGGCAAGACAGCCGATGGCGACAACGCCTACGGTTTCGAAGATATCGACGGTGACGGCGCGGCCGAGCTTATCCATTCCGATGACTCGTTTCTCTACCGGTACACGTACTACGCTGCTTCAGTCAGTCCGACGCGGATATCAAGGCTAAGCGGAACGAGGGTTGTTGACGTCACGCTGGCTCAGCCATTCCAGCAATACATGCGCCAGGACCTCTATCGGCTCGAACACTGGGCCGCGAAGAAACCTGATAACTGGCGGTCAAACGGCTTCCTGGCGGCCTGGGTCGCGACCAAGGCGATCGTAGGCGAGTTCGACGATGCCTGGAACCGCATGCTGCCCCTTTACGATAGGAATGCGGACTGGCCGCTCACCGAGTGCTCGGTTGAGAAGGTGAGGGACGTTTGCCCCGTGGGGCGCGAGATCAAGGTCGATTTCCCGACGGCCTTGAGGAAGCACCTTGAGGAAGAAAGATACATCCCTCGTGCGGTTGCGGAGGCCCCGGCTGCCACGCAGGTTGCGGTCATCCCGAGCCCGCCTGCACCGCCTTCCGCGCCGCCACCGCCAGTGGTTACGAAGACCTCCTCCGGAACGGGTTTCTTCGTCGGCGCGGCTGGGCAGGTAATCACAAACGCGCATGTCGTCGCGGGGTGCACCGATGCGAAGGTCCGCGGTAGGACGGTGCAGGAAGCAGCTGCGCGGATCGTCGCTCGTGACACGACCAACGACCTGGCGTTGCTGGTTACGGATCATCGGAACGAAAAATTTGCCTCCATCCGCATGGGCGCGAGGCTCGGCGAATCCGTGGCGGTGTTTGGATTTCCGCTCACTCAGGTCTTGGCAACGAGCGGGAATTTCACCCTTGGCAACATCACGGCGCTGGCGGGAGTGGGCGACGACACCCGCTTCATTCAAATCTCAGCGCCCGTGCAGCCGGGGAATAGCGGGGGGCCGCTGCTCGATGAGCAAGGCAATGTCGTCGGCGTAGTGACTGCCAAGCTCAATGCGCTGAAGACCCTAGTGGCCTCAGGCGACATGCCGCAAAACGTCAACTTCGCGATCAGAGCGACCGGACTTGTTGCATTCCTGCAGAGCAACGGCCTCGGCCTCGATACAACCGGCAAGGGCGCCAAGATGGCACCTCCGGATTTGGCCGACGAGGCCGCGAGTATAAGCGTCCAAGTAACCTGCGACGCCCGCTAGGATTCGCGCGCCCCATAGATTGCGACGGTAGCAAGATCCGCTGGATCGCGAGAGCAGAGCAAAGGCGTCAAGGCCGTTCGAGGGGAGGCGCGGTCGCCGCACCGAAAGTCGAGATTGAGAGGCTGCGGCTCGTCAAGATGATGGACTGAATGTGGGCTCCGACGCCCCGGGGAGCAACGAGGCGCTAGGCCGTGACCGCACATGCTGATCGCAGGACTGGACTGACTGATGGCGGAGACGTCCGGCTCCACCCGGCTGCGTGCGGCGCACCAGGTGGCCGGTTGGGTTAGGTGCGCTTTTGGACGGTGAGCAGAGCCCGCTTTATGGCGCGTCCCGGCATCGACGGAATAACCGGCCAACTACTGAGGATGGTCGCTGGGAAGGAGGGCGTCCGCAGACTTCGCCAAAAGCGCCAAGGTTACACCGGCAAGAATCGCAGCCCTAATCCTTGACGCCAAGCGACCAGCACGCTTGCCACTGCATAACAAACTGCATAACTTAATCCTTGCTGGCGTGGTTTTTCACGGTTTTTGGCCCAGATTGGCGAGTCCGGGATGGAGCGCTGGCGTTTCGACTATCGCAGCATGTCGGACGAGCGGCAGATGCTGGCAGCGTCGATCATCTGGCTCTATCGGGGCCGAAAGGACAACATGGCTGAGGCGTGTTCCATGCACTTGGCATGCTGCGGATGCCATCGACCACATGAAATCGAAAGGTACTTTGGCGGACTGGGCCTGTCTCTTCGCGCTCTATCCCGGTTGGTAACGGAATTAGGCGGCAAAGACCACCATCCGCTCCTGTCCCGCCGGGCCTCTGCCCAAGGAGCCGGTGGCGGTTCCCGAAGAACTTGCAGAGTTGCCCCACTCTCACGTAGCCGACTGCGAAAGCGCGAGGCATTCTGGTCACCCCATACAGCAAGGTAAGCCGCCCCAGAGCGTCATCGCGATAGTAAAGCTCAAAGCTTGGCTACTGCTGGCCTTTCCTTTCTCGAGCAGCCCTGAACACGCATGAGAAACCCAACGCCGCGAGACACTTACACGCGGGGGCGGACGGCGCCTCGTCAGTATGGCGCCGTCCCTCGGGAGACTAACCGATCGTCATAAGGCTGGCGTTCCCGCCCGCTGCGGCCGTATTGATTGAGGTAGAGACCTCTTCGAGCAACCAGTTGAGGCAATAGGCTTCGGGATCGCTCTCCAGCTCCTCCGTGTTTGCGGCTTGAACCAGCACGAGCGGACCCGACAGTTTGGCGATCCGGCGGTTCACCTCGCCGACCCGCTGCGTATCGCCCTCGACCAGTGCGCCCGAGAACGGGCCGTCGGCCTCCCAGTCCGAAGTCCAGCTGATCCGCGCGGCAACATTCCCCGGTAGGCCGGAGAGGGCGCCGTGCAACCCGGTAGCGGTGTCGATGACGAGCTGATTGCCGGTCGCCAGTGATACGGCCACCTGCCGGAAGAGGCCGGTTTTAGTCACCGGCGCGAGCAGGATTCGGCCGCGCGGATGCAGCGCATATAGATTGCGCTCGCCGACCGGGCCGGTGAGCTCCGTCTGCAGGCCAAGTGCCGAGCGGCCTGCGGTGTCGCGCGCCGCATCCGCTTCCGCCTTCAGCCCTTTCCCGGATAACCAGGTGGCAAATTCCAGCAGGGACGCATCGGTATGGGTCGAGCTGTGCTGCGGCGGGATCGGCGCCTTGCGCACGAGGCGGCCGATATAGAGAGGCCCGCCCGCCTTTGGACCCGTTCCGGAGAGTCCCCGGCCGCCGAAGGGCTGCACACCGACCACCGCACCGATGATGTTGCGGTTGACGTAGAGGTTGCCTGCCTTGATGTGGCTGGTCACGTGGGCGATCGTCTCGTCCAAGCGCGTATGCAGGCCGAAGGTCAGGCCATAACCGGAAGCGTTGATGTCCTCGATCAGCCGGTCGAGCTCCTCCCGGCGATAGCGGATGACGTGCAGGACGGGACCGAACACCTCCCGCTTCAGATCGGAGAGGCTCTTCAGCTCAACGATGGTCGGCGGCACGAAGGTGCCCTTGGCCGTGTTCTCCGGTAGGGGAAGTTGCTCGACCTTGCGGCCCAGACTGCGCATCCGCTCGACATGCTCGTCGATCTCGCGCTTGGCCTGGTCGTTGATCACCGGGCCGACATCGATGCTGAGACGGTCGGTACGGCCGATGCTCAGCTCCTCGAGTGCGCCCTGGAGCATGTGGAGCGTACGGTCAGCAATGTCCTGTTGCAGGCAGAGCACGCGCAGTGCCGAGCAGCGCTGGCCGGCGCTGTCGAAGGCCGAGGCGATGACATCACCAACGACCTGTTCGGCCAGCGCCGAGGAATCGACGATCATGCCATTCTGCCCACCGGTCTCGGCGATGAGCGGGATCGGCTTGCCAGTCACCGAGAGACGGTCGGCCAGTTGCGCCTGGATGCCGCGGGCGACTTCCGTGGAGCCGGTGAACATCACGCCCGCCGTCTCCGCCGCGCCGACGAGCGCGGCGCCGAGGCGCCCGCTTCCGGGCACGAACTGGAGCGCGCCGCGCGGAACGCCAGCCTCGTGCAGGATCCTCACGCTCTCGTAGGCGATGATCGGCGTGACGCCGGCCGGCTTCGCCATGACCGAATTGCCGGCGACAAGTGCCGCCGCTACCTGCCCGGTGAAGATCGCCAGCGGGAAGTTCCACGGGCTGATGCAGACGATCGGCCCGAGCGGCATATGCGAGGGCCCGAGCGTCTTGCGCGCCTGGTCGGCATAGTATCGCAGGAAGTCGACAGCCTCGCGAACCTCGCCCACAGCATTGGCGGCGGATTTGCCGGCTTCACGCATGACGATGCCCATCAGGGTCTCGATGCGAGATTGCATGATGTCCGCAGCGCGGTCGAGGCAGGCCGCCCGCTCGGCGGGCGAAAGGGCGGCCCATGCCTTACCGCCTTCCGCAGCGAGACGGGCGATCTTCGCCCCATCCTCCACTGCGAGCTCTGTGACTTGGCCGACCACGTCGGAATGGTCGGCGGGATTCAAGACAGGCCGCGTGGTGCCGGTCGTGGAGCCGTCGGCGAGAAGCGGGAGCGCATGCCAGGCCACACCTAGCGTTTGGACGAGATGGCTGGAGAGCTCAGCCAGCGTGGTTTCGTTCGAAAGGTCGATGCCCTTCGAATTGGCGCGGTCGGCACCGTAGAGATCGCCGGGAAGCGCGATCTGGTCATGAGGCATGCCGACCGTCGGCATCGCCTCGACGACGTCGACCGGGTCGGCGACGAGCGAGTCGATCGTTACCTGCGGATCGGAGATGCGGTTCACGAAAGAGGAATTCGCGCCGTTCTCGAGCAGGCGCCGGACCAGATAGGCCAGCAGCGTCTCATGCGTGCCGACCGGCGCATAGATGCGACAGGGCCGATCGAGCTTGTCCTTGCCGACGACCTCGTCATAGAGCGGTTCGCCCATGCCATGGAGGCATTGAAACTCGTATTTGCCGACCCTGAACTCCGGCCCGGCGAGATGATAGATCGTCGCCAGCGTCTGCGCGTTGTGCGTGGCAAATTGTGGGAAGATCACGTCGGTGGCGGCCAGCAGCTTGCGGGCGCAGGCGACATAGGCGACGTCGGTATGAACCTTCCGCGTATAGACCGGGAAGTCAGACAGGCCGTCGACCTGCGCGCGCTTGATCTCGGCGTCCCAGTAGGCGCCTTTGACGAGCCGCACCATCATGCGTCGGCCGGAGCGGCGTGCCAGATCGATGATGAAGTCCAAGACGAAGGGGCAGCGCTTTCCATAGGCCTGTACGACGAAGCCGAGGCCGTCCCAGCCCTTCAGGCCCTCCTCGAAGCTGAGCGCCTCGAGCAGATCGAGCGAGAGCTCCAGCCGGTCCGCCTCCTCGGCGTCGATGTTGAGGCCGATATCGTACTGGCGAGCGAGCAGGGCGAGTTCGCGCACCCGCGGAAGCAGTTCCTCCATGACGCGAGCCGACTGCGCGCGGCTGTAGCGCGGATGCAGGGCCGAGAGCTTGATTGAAATGCCAGGGCCTTCAAAAACGCCGCGCTTATTCGACGCCTTGCCGATAGCTTGGATCGCGTTCTCGTAGTCCCGGTAATAGCGCTGGGCGTCAGCGGCCGTCGTCGCGGCCTCGCCAAGCATGTCGTAGGAGTAGCGGAAGCCGCGCGCCTCGAGCGGCCGGGCGCGCTTCAGCGCCTCGTCGATCGTCTCGCCGGTGACGAACTGCTCGCCCATCATGCGCATCGCCATGTCGACGCCGCGCCGGATCACGGGTTCGCCGCAGCGCGCGATCAGCCGGGTTAGGGCGGCCGCTAGACTGCGGTCATTGACCGTTGAGGTCAGCTTGCCAGTGACGACGAGGCCCCAGGTCGCTGCATTCACGAAAAGCGAGCGCCCGCCGCCGACGTGGGACTTCCAGTCACCATCGGCGATCTTATCCCTAATCAGCGCATCGCGGGTGGCCGTATCCGGAATGCGCAGGAGCGCCTCGGCCAAGCACATCAGCGCCACGCCTTCCTGGCTGGACAGTGAATACTCGTGCACCAATCCCTCGACACCGGTGCCCTTATGCTTGGCACGCAACGCCTCGATCAACTTGCGGGCAACGCGCGCTACCGCTTGTTTGGTGTCCGCCGGAAGCTTGGCCGCGGCGACGAGAGGCGGCAGGCATTCAGTCTCGGGCCGTCGATAGGCGGCGGTGATAGCTCTACGTAGGCTATCCTGTGCGCGGATCGGTGGAGCAAAGGCCTGAAACGGCGTGTGCGATTGTTCGTGTGCACTGCTGACGACTACGGCCACGGCGGACTCCCCAGTAGAAAACTGCGCGCACAATACCCCGCCAATCGTCGGCGGTTTGACCATATTCTAGAGTTTGATATTACAAACGGACTTAATTTGGGGGAGGATGTAGGAAAAATGGGAACTGAATTAGCTTCAGATAGTGAAATCGATCAGATCGACTTCAGGATCCTGGAGGCACTTTCGGAAGACGGTCGAATGTCGATCACCGACCTTTCGGCTCGCGTCGGGCTTTCAAAGACCCCGTGTCAGTTGCGCGTGAAGCGATTGCTATCTGAAGGGTACATCAGTGGCTTTAAGGCTATCATAAACCCATCAAAGATGGGATTGGAGCACATTGCATTTGTTGAAGTAAAACTAAGCGACACTCGCGAGCCAGCGTTGGATCAATTCAATCAGGCTGTAAAAAAATTGAGAGAAATCGAGGAGTGCCATATGATTGCTGGGCGATTTGATTATTTACTAAAGGTGAGGACGTCTAGTATCCGCCGTTATCGTGATGTCTTGGGGGGAAAAATATCTAATCTCCCATTCGTGTCGAACACGTCAACGAACGTAGTAATGGAGGCGGTCAAGGACCGCGGCGGCGTCTTATAATTTTTGCCTGCTCAACGAGGGCAGTAGGTCAATTTACGATCCAACGATCGGGTCGCCCCGAATAGCTGCTTCAATCAGAGGCAAGCCACGGCGAAATTTGAAGCCGACAGGCTCCGCAAGTCAGCGACCCATGCGGTAACGGTCGTGTAGTACCACTCGATTGCGAAAACACTTCTGACGTCTATTGTTGGTTGTTTACTAGGGCGGGGCGATCACGAAGCGTGCGTGGGTAGCGACTGTTGCTCTCATGTTGGAAGGGCTTTCGTCGCAAGCGTCGGCCGACTTGCGGAGCGATCTGGCAAAGAAATTCCAGGCTGAACCGGAATTTTTCGTGATGAATCTGCCGCCGAAGCCCGGTGGTTGGCCCGGTTCGATCTACGACAGCAAAATGAGGTTCGCGCTCGTCCGGGCTGAACTGAAAGACAGTCCAGCGGCCGCCGGGGCCGTTTTTAAGATGTCGGTCGAGCTCAAATTCGATGCCTCTGCGGCGGCAGGCACCACTTTCTTCCCGATTTTCGGAGTGTCTGCCGAAGCTTCGCACTCGACCGTAGCCTTCCTCAACATTCAGAAGGCGCAGATCTTCGAAATGACGTTGCCCCAGCTGCGCGATCGGGTCAAAGCCCTTCCATCTCAGGAACAAAGGCTGCCCGGGCCCGTCATTGTTCACCGGGCATACGTCGGCCTTCCTAGTCTGACGCTCGGTAAAAAGAACGGAGCAGATGCGGAGGCATGGGCAAAAATTAGGAGCGGCCTTGTGGACGCTAACGCCCGCGCGAGCGTTGCTGCCGATGAGAAGATCGTCATTACGCTCCAAGAGCCAATCGTGTTTGCCTACGAGATTGCGCGCGTCAGCGATCTGCCGAAATTTGCACTCGCCCCGGATGTCTATCCCACGTCGAGTTTTGTCTTATCGAAATTTGTCGCCAACAATGGCTTGCCTAGCATTCAAATCTCATCAGCCGAGAACGGCACGGTCCCCGAATCCATCCGCGCTGTCTCCGGCATTTCTCATACCGATCTGCTCAAAGACGATATTCTTGTCGCGAATGGCAGTTTCGGCAAGGCCATTTTCAGTGACATACTCAAACCCAACGCAAAGGCGTTCGAAGCGGTTGATACATCCGAGACGGCTGAACGATCGAAGAAGTTCATCCTCATGGTCCCGACCGTAAACTTCGGAAAGGCCGGGCTGTCGAGAATCAAGGCGCTTGATTTCGAGAAAGCAAATATCTGCTTCACTGAACCGGATAAATGCTGAGATCGTGCTCCGAGACACTGCTGCGGTTTGATTGGGCAAGGGCAGTTTCGTCGTTGGTGCAGTGCGAACTGTGGGTGAGCAGGGCGCTTGACCACGCTTCGAAGCTCGGGCCTTTACCCCTTGGTGCCCGAGTTGGCCCACTTCGGATTCTGACAATGTCCGCTCTCCGGCTGGGAGCTCTTGGCGAACGGGATGTTCATCGAGGTGATGTAAGCAGGGCCCATGTGCCATTGCTCGCGCTTGGCAAAGGCCGCTCAAGCAAACTGGTGCGAAAGGGAAGACCGTTGCCTTCCCTTTCGCACGCATGTGGACCGCCTAGGGTCGGCCGCCAATCGTTCAATCGTCGCTGATGACAGCGATGACATCGATCTCCACGAGGCAATCTCTCGCGAGCATGCCGGTCTGCACCCGCGTGCGAACCGGAAAGTTGCGCTTGAAGAACCGGGAGTAGATCTCGTTGAAATTATTGCCGGTGCGATAGTCCGCGTCGCCATTCCGGGCATCGGCCACAAAGACGACGACCTTGACGACGTCGTCGATCGTGGCGCCGGCCGCTGCCAGAGCCTTCTCCATATTCTGGAGTGCAAGTTCTGCCTGTTTCTCAAAGCCTTCGGCCCAAACGCCATGGTCATCCCAGCCGACCTGACCCGCCAGGAAGACGAGTGTCCCCTTCGCCTTCACGACATCGGAGAAGCAGGGCCATTTTTCGGGATGGCCGGGCAGGGTAATCGACTCGCGCATGTTCGGTATCCTTTTGTTCACTGGTTCGGGGGCGCCCATCGGCTGCCGCTTAAGGTGCTACGCGTAATATTTTATGTCCGGATTCAAAAAACCCGGGCTAGCGTCTCGCCGCTATTTCGGCAGTTTTTGCATCGGCCAGGTATCTGAGAGCCGATAGCCGCCCGGGAATGGGTCCGTGGGGTCCAGCATGTGCTGATGGATGCCGGTGATCCAGGCGCGGCCCGAAATCACCGGGACAATTGCCCGTTTGCCGGCCAGTTCCACTTCGGATTCCAGCAGGCAATCGAACTCGGTATCGACAATCGACCGCCCGACAAACCGTTCGCCAACAGCCAGTTCGCCGCGTGCGTTAAGGACCGCCATCCGCGCCGAACACCCCGTTCCGCACGGCGATCGATCGATCTTTCCCGGCTGGATGGCCACGGCGCTTGTGCCGTGCATGACGCCGTCCTTCCGTGTCACCGGCTCGGTCATCTGGCAGAAGGAGATATGGTCCCAGCCGTTGGTTGGATGAGAGAAACCCAGCTGCTCGTTGGCTGCATTCGTGACGCGTACGCCAATCTCGGCAATGTCACGGGCTTGGTCCGGCCGGACTGCAAGCCCGAGCGACGGCGCATCGATGATGACGAAGCTGTCGCCGCCCCAGGCAATGTCGACCGCCATTGTGCCGATGCCTGGGATCTCGAGTTGCGCATCGAGCTTGTCCACGAAGGAGGGATGGTTTCGGACGCGGATGCGTTTCGCCTTGCCGTCCCTGCATTCCGCCTCGACTTCGATTAGCCCTCCTGGCGGCTCAAGAATGAGGCGTGTGATTGGCTCCTGCATCGGGACGATGCCGCTGTTGAGCAGGACGGTCGAAACGCAGATCGAGTTTGAGCCGGACATCGGCGGGGTATCGCCGGGTTCCATGATGATCCAGCCAGTATGGGCTCTGGGATCCTTGGGCGGCACCAGGAGATTGACATGGCGGAATACGCCGCCCCGGGGCTCGTTGAGCACAAAGTTCCGCAGTCCCTGATCGCGGGCGATGAACTGCGCCTGCTCCCAGATCGTCTCGCCCGGCGGCGGTAGAACGCCGCCTACGATGACGTCGCCGACCTCGCCCTCGGCATGACAACTGACAACATGGATAACGCGGTTGCTTTGCATGGGATTCCTCGGAAGATCACAGGGTTTCTCGCCAGGTCGCCCCGATGGGGCCGTGCGACCCATCACGAAGCGGTGTTCAGGCGCATCTGCTGCTCCGGAGCCATCAGCACGCGGTAAACCTGCCGGGCTGCGACAAGATCGGCCAATGACGAACCCACGGCCTTGAACAACGTCGTCTGTTCGGCGGATTGGCGCCCAAACGCGGAGCCGTTGCATAGTTCCGCCAACGTTGCCTGCACATCGGAAGCCGCGATGACCCCCGCATTAATCGGCTGAATGAGGTCGCCGGACTCCTGCAGCGCGTCGCTTGTATCGACATAGATCATCGCGGCCGCCATCAGGCGATCGTCCGCTTCACGCATTGTCGGCGTGAAGCTGCCGATCAGATCCACATGCGTACCCGGGCGAACCCAATCACCGGGAAGGAGAGGGCGCGTCGACAACGTCGCTGCCGAGATAATGTCGGCCTCGCCCACCGCGTGCTCGAGATTGTCGACGACGGTTGCTTGAAAGCCGTTGGCGGTGAGGTTGCCTGCCAGACGTTGCGCGCCAACGCCATCGATGTCCCAGACCGCGACCTTGTCGATCGGTCGAACGGCTCGCATCGCTTCGGGGACGAGGCTGGCAACCCGACCGGAGCCGAGCAGCAGTAGGCTTCGTGAGTTCTCACGCGACAGGAACCGGGCGCCCAGCGCCGCTGTCGCGACGGTCCGGCGAGCTGTAATGGTATTCCCGTCAATGATCGCCAGTTGCTGGCCCGTCGAGCCATCATAGAGCACATAGGTCGAGGCGAGCCCTGGCAGTCCCTTCGCGGCGTTGCCGGGATACACGGTCACGATCTTGACGCCGAGAATGCTGTCTGCTTCGCCATCATGGCTCCACGCCGGCATCAGGAGCAGCGTGGCTTGCGGCTGTCTGGCCCGATCGATCGCGTGGTGATGGCGCAGCGGCGCCTGACACCCCGCCGCAAAACCGGCTGCCAATGCATCTATGAGAGGAGGGTAGGCGAGAGCCGAAGCGGTCTCGGGGGCTCCGATTATCGTGGGTGAGGACACTGTGATCTCCCTTGCTCGCGGCAAAGCACGGCCGTGGCCCGACTGCATGAGTCCAATCAGGCCGGTTATGCTGTGATGTTTTTGTCGGCTATCGCTTGATTGCGTTCAGAAACGCTTTGGTTCTGTCGTTTCTTGGAGAGTTGAAGATCTCGCCCGGAGAGGCGTCTTCGACGATCTTTCCTCGTTCCATGAAGATGACGCGATCGGCAATGTCACGGGCGAAGCCCATTTCATGCGTCACAACCAACATTGCCATCTTGGTCTCGTGGGCGAGATTGTGGACAACCTCGAGGACCTCACCGATGACCTCGGGATCAAGCGCAGACGTGATCTCGTCGAACAACATGATCTGGGGCTTCATGGCCAAGGCCCTCGCGATCGCGACGCGCTGCTGCTGGCCACCTGACAGTTGCGATGGATAGGACGCGCCCTTTTCGGCCAGGCCGACCCGTTTCAAAAGACACTCGGCAAGGTCTCGCGCCTCCTGGCGTTGCGTTCCGAGCACCTGCACCGGCGCTTCCATGACGTTTTCGAGCGCGGTCATGTGCGGGAACAGGTTGAACTGCTGGAACACCATGCCGATCTTGCCGCGGATCGCTCTGAATTCCCGATCGGGTCGCGCTTTCGCAGCTCCTTCCCCACCGGCCGAAAGGACGTCTCCAAACACCTTGATCTCACCCTCATTGGGCCGTTCCAGGGTCATCAGAAGACGCAAGATGGTGGTTTTCCCGGAGCCGCTCGGGCCGATCAGCGAGACGCGCTCGGATGGTCTGATCTGCAGGTTAAGATCGTCGATGATCGTGAATGCACCGAACGACTTCGAGACATTGACGAATTCGGCCGCAAGCGGCGCTTGGGAGGCACTTGTGCTCTGATGGTCCATTCTCAGCACTCGATGAGGAGCAGGAAGCATACAAACGACCTTTGAGCTCAGGCCCGGCCGTAAGTCGTTCTCTGCTCCAGGTAACGGACAAGACGTGAAAATGCGAAGCCGATCACGAAGTATATGATGCCGACGAGCGTGAAGGCTTCGAAGTATCGGAACGTTTCACCGGCAAAGTTCAATGCCGCTCCGAGAAGCTCGACCACTGTGATCGTGGCCAGTAGGGACGCATGCTTATACATGGAGATGAGGTAGTTGCCGATTTGCGGCAGGACGATGCGAAAAGCCTGCGGCAGGACTATTCTCGTCCAGGTTTTTACACGCGAGAATTGAAGGGCAATGCAGGCCTCCCACTGCCCGCGGGGGACAGCATCGATGCCAGCCCTGAAGACCTCGGAGATGTAGCTGCTGTAATGCAACCCCAGGCCCAGGATGCCCGTAAACAGGGGGCTGAACGACGGTCCGTAAAGTGGAAGCACATAGAAAAGCAGATACAGTTGAATCAGAAGAGGCGTGCTGCGGACGACGGTGACGAAACTGTCGATGATCAGGACGGCGACGGGATTGCTGCCGCGGCGGGCGATGGCGATTAAGAGCCCGACGACCAATGCGACAGCCATGCCAGCGGCCGTGGCGTACAGAGTGACGACAGTCCCTCTGAGCAGTGCCGGGAGGAGTTCCGCCACGATTTGAGGGCTGAAATTCATGTCGTCGGCACCTTTGGCTTCCACTGGCCTCCGGAGTGCCGCTCGAGAGCCTTGTTGAGAGCAACAAGAGGCAAGGCCAGAAGCAGGTAGATCACGAAGATCGACATGTAGATGAGGGTGGGGTGCCCGTAATACTGGACAAGTTGAGCCCCGGAGAACGTCAGCTCCGTGATCGTTATGAGCGAAACCAGCGAGGTGGCCTTCAACAATTCCAGTGCGTAATTCCCAAAGGCAGGAAGCATGACCGGAATGGCCTGGGGGATGATGATCCGCCGGTAGCTCAGGCTGGTGGGCATATTCAGGGCGATGGTGGCGTCGTGCTGTCCGCGGTCAATCGAAAGAATGGCTGAGCGCACAACCTCGGAAATATAAGCCCCGAAATTCAGTGCCAGCACGAGGCATCCTGTCGTGAATGCCTCGAGCCGAATCCCAATGAGAGGGAGCACGAAGAAGAAGTAGAAGATCTGGACCAGCGAGGACGTGTTGCGGAACACTTCGATGTAAATCGCCAGCGGAATGGACAGCCACCGGGTCCGGGCCAGGCGAGCGAGCCCAACCGCGAAGCCCACCAGGAGCGCGCAGGTCCCAGATACCAACGTGAGCAACACGGTTGTGTATGCTCCCCGCAAAAGCACCGGACTGATTTCAAGCAGGAGGTTCACGATTCATCCTGGAGCATGCAACGGTCAGTTCTTTGCGGCGCAGAGATCTGCCGTCTTGATCGTGTCAGGTGCGATATCTGCCGCCGTGAAGCCGAACGGCTCCAGCAGCCGCACAATTTCACCCGACTGCTTGGCTCCTTTGAGCCAGGCATTCCAGGCGGCAAGAAGCTCCGGATCCGATTTGCGGAAACCAACTGCCCCATATCCGATGACCGGATTGCCATCCTTGTCGAGGGGCGGCTTCGACATCGCGACATAGGCGAGCTCAGGATGCTTGTCGCCCGCCAGCAAGCCGCGGATGGTGATCGAGGTCTGCATCATGGCGTCGACCCGGCCCGCCTTGATGCCAGACGCCGCGGTGGGCAGATCTGGGAAGATGACGACCTGAGCATCAGGGATACCGTTGATCCTGGCGTACTCCCGCTCGGTGCCACCGGCGACAACAGCAAGACGGGTGGCGGCATTGCTCTTCACATCATCCAAGCTTGTCAGTTTGGACGGATTGCCGGCCTTTGTAACGAAACCCTGCGTGCTGACCCATTCCGGTTCGCCGAAAGCGATCTGCTGGCAGCGACCGGGTCGGATTTGCATGCCGGCGCCGATGAAATCCAGTCGTTTGGCATCAAGGGCGGGGATGATCGAGACAAACTGCGTGAGTACGCCGTCCATTTTCTCTACGCCGATCGACTTGAGAAACGCTCGGACGAGCGTCGGCTCGACCCCTGAAAGCTCTCCCTTGTCGTCGACATAGCCCCACGGGGTGAAATTCGAGAAGCCAACCCGCGCATAGCCTTCGCTCTTGATCGAAGACAGGCTGTCGGCACGGGCAATCGTCGAGAACGACAGCGCAGCGCTGGCGATCAGGGCGCTTGCGAGCGCATTCGCGACACGGGATCTCCGCGACGTGATCTTCATGGTATTCCCCTTGTCTTGGCGACTGGTTATTTGCGCTCCGCGCAGGCGTATTCGGCTGTGGTGCCTTCCTTCGGCAAAGTCTCCGGCCCGAAGCCGAACGGCTCGATGATCGACGTGACGCGGCCGCTCTTCAGGCCCTTGGCGAGCCAGGTATTCCAGGCCTCACGAAGCGAAACGTCGTCCTTGCGAAAGGCCATGCCGCCGTATCCGATCGATTCATTGCCGGATTCGTCGCGGGGCTGCTCGGACAGGGCGACGAAATCCAGGCGCGGATCATTCGCCCGCGAAAGAGCTCCGCGGATCGTAACGGTCGACGCCACCACGGCATCGACCCGTCCGGCCTGAAGACCCGCGATTGCAGCTGAGAGATCGGGGAAGAGGAGGCGGCGTTCCTGGGGGATGCCGGCTAGTTCCGAAAAGCGGATCTCGCCGGCGCCCGTCAGCAAGCCGATCTTCGCGTCGGCGTGCCTTGCCAGGCCGACGAAACTCGTCACGCCCTTGGGGTTGCCCTTCTTGACCGCGAAGGCCCGGTTGATCTGATATTCGGGGTCGCCAAAGGACACAATCTTGCAGCGCTCGGGC
The DNA here is from genome assembly GCA_900470095.1 of Hyphomicrobiales bacterium. Lineage (GTDB taxonomy): Bacteria > Pseudomonadota > Alphaproteobacteria > Rhizobiales > Beijerinckiaceae > Allobosea. The sequence goes on along the minus strand of UBZM01000009.1, from coordinate 72,311 downwards.
TGGATCAGCATGCCCGTTGCGACGATGTCGAAGCGTTTGGCTACAAGTCCTCCGATCAGCGCGCCGAAATCCGTCACGACGGGCTCTAGCGAGGACACGCCCATATCCGCGAAGAAGGCGCGGATGAGTTCGGGAGCCTGCCCGGTGACACGTCCATCGGGCATCACATAGCCATAGGGATGGATATTGGCGAAGCCGATCCGGACTTTGCCCTGAGACTTGATCCGCGCCAGGCTGTCGTCATGCGGCTGAGACAGCGCTGCCGACGCTCCCACCACCGCCCAACTCGCCAGCGCGCCGCGAAGGACGAGGCGCCGCGAGAGATGATCCGAATTCTTCAATCCCATTGCCGTTGTCCCTCTGATGGATCGCGTTCAGGCGTCGTCGATCACCGCGATGACGTCGATTTCGACCAGGCAATCGCGCGCAAGCATCGCCGCCTGGACGCGGGTCCGTACCGGTCGGTCGGTCTTGAAGTAACGCGCGTAGACCTCGTTGAATTCGTCGCCGTAGCGAACATCGACGAGATAGGCGTTGACTTTGACGACATCGTCGATCGTCGCGCCTGCCGCGTGCAGGGCGGTCTTCATATTCTCAAGGGAAAGCTCCAGCTGGCTCGTGAAATCAGGCGCCCAGGTGCCGTTCTCGTCCCAGCCGACCTGTCCGGCGAGGAACACGAGCGTCCCCTTCGCCTTCACGATATCGGAGTAATATTTGGCGTGCTGCCCTGGCAGGGTGATTGCTTCACGCATGTGCCTAAGCCTTTGTGAGGAGAGCAAGAGAATGTCGGACATCACGCCCGGAACGACTGAGGTGTAACATATTACCCGTAGCCGTCAACATTTTTCTCGACCCGCCGAAGCCCCGTCTCTACAAGCGTCGTGCCGTCATAAGGACGACTGTCGATGTCTCAGCTACGTCTAAGCCAATTCTCAATTCCGCAGACGGTCAGTCTGCGTGAACGCGTCCGGCAGCTTTTGCTGGCTCAGATCATGTCGGGCGAGTTCGTTCCCGAAGAGATCTATTCGGTCGCCCAACTGGCGGCAGGTCTCGATGTATCTCCGACGCCAATTCGCGAAGCGGTCCTGGATCTGGCGAGCAAGGATCTCCTCGTCATCCACAAGAACCGCGGATTCTCCGTTCCTGCGACCACACCGGAAGAGCTCGAGGAGCTCCACAAGATCCGGCTCCTGCTCGAGGTTCCCTCCACGGTCGAGGCCGGACTGAAGATGGGGGAGCAGTACGCGCAAGAGACCCGGGCGATCGCCGAGACCACTGTTCAGGCCGCGCAGTCGAACGACCTGGTTAGCTATGTCGAAGGCGACCGCCGCTTCCACCAGGCCTTCCTGGCCCCGTTGGCCATGCCGCATCTCACCGAGCTCATCATGAACTATCGGGATCGCGCTCGGCTAAGGGGATTGCGGGCCAGATTGGGAAGTCACGAGATCGTGGCGGCATCGAAGGAACATATAGCGCTCGTCGATGCTGCCCTGGCTAGGGATGAGGCGCTGCTCCATAAGATCATCACCAACCACGTCGAATCCACGAAGACGCGTTGGTCCGAGGTCGGCTGAGCTTCCTTCTATCCCCGACCCACGAATGGCATTCTGGTCGCCATGACCGTCATCGACAGGACATTGGCCTCGAGCGGCAGGTTCGCCATGTGGAGCACTGACTGGGCAACGTGCTCGACATCCATGACAGGCTCGGCCTGGGCGTAGGTGCCTGCTGCCTTGGAGCGCTCGATCATATCACGCGCAATCTCGGTCAACGCGTTGCCGACGTCGATCTGACCGCAGGCGATGTTGTACTGGCGGCCGTCTAACGCGGTCGTCTTAGTCAAGCCGCTGATCGCGTGTTTTGTGGCGCTGTAGGGAGCCGACGCGGGCCGCGGAACATGCGCGGACAGCGAGCCGTTGTTGATGATCCGGCCACCCTGAGGCGTCTGGCTCTTCATCATCCTGAACGCCTCCTGGGTGCAGAGGAACGGGCCGGTGAGATTGGTTGAGACCGTCGTCATCCAATCCTCGTAGGCAATATTCTCGATCGATCCTCCGCGGGTGACGCCAGCATTGTTGAAGAGCACATCAAGCCGGCCAAAGCGCAGTTTGCATTGAGCAAACAGATCCCTCACGGCCTCAGGCCGCGTGACGTCGCACGAGATGCACAAGGCGTTCCCGGGCGACCCGCCGAGATCGCCCGTTTCCTGCAAGGCATCGAGCCTGCGGCCAGTCAGCACCACGTGATAGCCGCTCTTGAGAAACGCCACCGCCGTGGCGCGGCCGATTCCGGATCCGGCGCCCGTAACGAGCGCTACCTTCTGAAGAGATGGCATATCCGCCTCCTTTGCCGATATCGATGTCAGGCGTCGACAGCGCCGGATGTGGTCAAATCGTAGATCGTCAGCGCGATCACTTCGATCGCGGCCATCAGCTCGTCATCCGAGACCGTGGGATCGCCCGCCTCGATCACGACCTTGCCGTGGTCGACGGCACCGGGGGTATATGCGACGGCCGCGCTGCCCCAGCCCGCCGTGAAATAGTGAAGTCCAAGGTAATGCGACCAGACGATCGAACGGGGCTCACGTCCGGTGACGGTCTTCAGGTTGTCGCTCAGCGCCTTGTGCAAGGGATGCTCAGGCGGCGTGTACGAACTCGAAACAGTGTGGGGGAAGGAGACCTCCATTCGCATTCCGGTATCGCGCGAAGCGTCAGCGACGAGTTCCCTCAGTATCGCCATCGCATCGTCCAGCTTTTCCTCGGGATTCATGCGCCGATCGACATAGAGTGCGCATTCGTCCGGGATGAACGTCACGTCCAAGTTGGCCGCGATGCGGCACATGACAATCGTCGGCGTGTTGGCATGCGCCGGAACGATCTCCAGGGGCGTCTTGATCGCCGAAAACTCCTGAGCGAGTTTCCGAACTCTATCCTGTACCGCCATCATGCCTTCGATGGCATTCACGCCTTCCGTTGGCCGCGAACCATGCGTTGACTTGCCGAAAGCGGTAATCTTCGCCCAGAAATGGCCTTTGTAGCCGGCGGTGACGATGTCCGGGCCGCCCAGGCTGCTAGCCAGAACGACCGGGCTGCGACCCATGCCCTGCTGCACCAGATAGCCAGCGCCGGTCTCCCCGCCGATATAGGCATCGGGCGTGGCCGAGAGGAAAACCGATTTGTCGAGCTTCACACCGCTCTTGGCGATGGCCTTGAGAGCCAGAAGTTGGGCGATCGAGCCAGCGCGCTCCTTTCGCGGGCCCCAGTACAGATCATAGTTGTTGTTCAGATGGATGCCGATCTCGTCGCTTCGACCTGGCAGCGTCGCGGTGACAAGCACGCGCGGAGCAGCGCGGAACACCGGCAGATATTGGCGTGAAAGCGACAGATCGCTCCCCCAGTGGTCATCGAGATAGCTTTGCGGGACGGCGATCTCTTCGGGGCGAACAAAGGTGGCGAGCTGATTCTTCAGGTAGGCAACCGTTTCGGGGTAGCCGGCTCCCGTCGTCGCATCGGCCGGAATGGTTGTCATGTCCGCCAGCATTGCAAGCGCTTCTGCGCGCAACGCTTTGGCCGCCTCGGCGACCTTGAGTTTATTCTGCTCAGACAAGCTGCTCTCCATGGCCGAGATTGCAAGCCTCCAACGGGCTTTGATCTAAGTAATATGTTACCGGCTACATACTATAAGTCAACAGCGATCGGCGCTCTGTTCCGCGGGAATGCTGGTTGTTCCGGCCCAGAGCCCGCGGGTATGCCGGAGGTGCCGCGCCATGAGTTCCCGGGCTGCCGGGACATCGCCAGCTTCGATGAGATCGATCAGCGCGCGGTGCTCTTTCGCCGAGGACAGCAACTCATGCGAGCCTCGCAAGCGCGTCAGGCCGTGGAGCCTTGTCTGGTCTCTCAATGTCGCCACCATCTCCACCAACCGGGAATTGCCCGTCTCTGAGAGCAGGATCACGTGAAATTGCCGGTCAGCGGTGAGAAACGAGAGAAGGTCGCCCTCGGCTGCCGCTTTCTCGGTCTGCGACGCCAAGTCGACGAGGAGCGCACGGGCGGCGAGCCTGGATTTCTGCGTGAGGCTTACGATCGCCGGCACCTCGAGATAATGCCGACATTCGGCCAGTTCATCGAGGTCGTGGTCATCGATCTCGCGAACCGAAAATCCTCGATTCCGGACCATGACGATAAGGCGCTCGCCCGCAAGATGGAGCAGGGCTTCCCGCACTGGCGTTGGCGATACCTTGAGCTGTTCGGCAATCTCGCCAATCGAATAGAGGCGGCCGGGCGCAAGCGCGCCAATCAGGATCTGGGTGCGAAGAATTTGAATAGCCTGCTGCCGAAGGCTGACCCCAGACAGGCCTTCGGCGGCGGCATAGGTGAGCGTCATCGAAATTAACCTCACGGGAGACGAGCCCAGGTCGCCCCGTGGCCTCAGGTTTCATCTGCCCTGCCATCCCCGCGATTGGCAGGTCCGACTCTATCGGTTCTGGCAGATCGACTGCGCGGTGACGCTGACAGGGGGGATGTCATTCTCGCCGAGACCGAATGGCGCCATGATCCGCAGCGCCTCTCCGGATTGACGGGCCGCGCGCAACCAGGCGTTCCATGCGTCGAGAAGTTCGGTATCGCCTTGCCGAAACCCCATGCCTGCATAGGCTGTCACCGACTGGCCCTTTTCATCCACGGGTTGCTGCGAGAGTTCGGCAAACTCGACCTCCGCGCTGTTGATCTTCGACAGAATGTATTTCAGCGCAACGCTGGCGCCGGCGGCCGCCTCGACGCGGCCTGCTTGCAGCCCCGCAACCGACTTGTCGAAGTCGGGGAACAGAATCTGCTGATCCTTGGTCACGCCAGCAATATCAGCGAAGCGGATTTGCCCGGCGCCGGTCAGCATTCCAAGCCGGGCGTTCCTTTTGTCCGCCACATCCTTGAAGCTCTTCAGCGCAAGTGGGTTGCCCTGCTTGACGACAAATCCTTGAAGCAACTGCATCTCCGGGTCACCGAAGGCGATCTGCTCGCAGCGCCGCGGCTGGATTTGCATCGCGACCGCGATCATGTCGAACCGCTGAGCCTGCAGCCCCCCGATCAGTGAACCGAATTCGCCGACCACTCCTTCGACCTTTTCGACGCCGAGGCTCTTGAAAAACGCTTTCGCCAATTCGGGGGAGGAGCCAGTGATCTCACCGCCAGGCCCAACGAAAGACGTCGGAGCGAAATTAGAGAAGCCGATCCTGACCGATTTCTGGCTCTTGATCCGCTCAAGGGTGTTTTGGGCATAGGAGGGGTTAATCAGGCCGGCGAAGGCGATAGCGCTGAGGAACACGGCGCCGAGTACACGGGAAAGCGGCTGCAAAAACCGGATCTGCATGTGAGAAATCTCCTGGCGGCAGAAATCTTCGAGCTGCGCGAGACGTCATGCCTTGGCGGAATTCCGTCGGGGCAGGATTTATTTAGTGAAGTGTAAGGCGTAACATATCACTGATAGGCCCATTGAATTAGGAGGTCAACGGTGCGCTCTTCAGCAGCCGCCGCCACCGGGCGTCGTGAGATTGGGGTCTTTGACGTTTGGGAATTGAACCTGGGAGCCCAGCGCAGAACATGGTCGTCTCCCTTCGTCTCGGTTGAACCGAGACCTTACTGGGAGCTTAGCCCCTCGCAGGGCCGCCCGATTACGCATGCTCTTGGCGCGCAACAGCGCAATTTCTCGTACGAGGTGCCGACGCGGCTGCGCAGCGGAGGTCGGCTATCGGCGCATTTCGGCTTGAAGCCGTTCTCGTCCGGAGGCCGGTAGATGTGTGTCAGTGCAGGATCTGGCTGAGGAAGAGCTTGGTGCGTTCGTGCTGCGGGTTCTTGAAGAACGCGTTGGGCTCGTTCATCTCGACGACCTGGCCGGCATCCATGAAGATGACGCGGTCGGCGACCTGGCGGGCAAAGCCCATCTCGTGGGTGACGCAGAGCATGGTCATGCCCTCCTCGGCCAGGCTCACCATGGTGTCGAGCACCTCCTTGACCATCTCGGGATCGAGCGCCGAGGTCGGCTCGTCGAACAGCATGATCTTCGGGCTCATGCAGAGCGAGCGCGCGATCGCAACGCGCTGCTGCTGGCCGCCCGAGAGCTGGCCCGGATATTTCAGCGCCTGCTCCGGGATCTTGACGCGCTTGAGATAGTGCATGCCGATCTCCTCGGCATCCTTCTTCGGCATCTTGCGCACCCAGATCGGGGCCAGCGTCAGGTTCTCCAGGATCGTCAGATGCGGGAACAGGTTGAAGTGCTGGAAGACCATGCCGACATCGCGGCGGATCTCGTCGATCTTCTTCAGGTCATTGGTCAGCTCGGTGCCGTCGACGATGATCTGGCCCTTCTGGTGCTCCTCGAGCCGGTTGATGCAGCGGATCATCGTCGACTTGCCCGAGCCGGACGGTCCGCAGATCACCAGCTTCTCGCCGCGCGCCACCTTCAGGTTGATGTCGCGCAAGACATGGAACTCGCCATACCACTTGTTGACCCCGATCATCTCCACGGCCGTGGGTGTGATTAGCGAGGAAGCTCTTTGGGCGTTAGCGTGGCTCCCCTCGAGGGTGAATGCGACATTCATGAGTGTAATTCCGTCCAAGTTGATCGTGTCACCAGTCTTGCGTTTCCGCAGATCAGTGGAGAACAGGCTGATCTTTCAGGCTCGCGTTCAGTCGGCGGTCCAGCCGCCATCGACTATGAGATGGGTGCCCGTGATCAGGGAGGAGGCGTCGCCGGCCAGCAGGACGACGGCTCCGATGAGATCCTCCGGCTTACCCAGGCGTCCGAGCTTGATTTTCTGAAGAACGCTCGCTTGGAAAGACTCGTCCTTGAAAAACTCTCGCGTCATGGGCGTTTCGACAAAGGTCGGACAAATCGTGTTGACGCGGATGCCATGCGGGGCGAGATCGATCGCCGCCGCCTTCGTCATCCCTTCCAGCGCGAACTTGCTCGAGCAATAGACGCTCCGAAGCGCGCCTCCGACATGGCCCATTTGGCTCGACATGTTGATGATCGAGCCACCTTCTCCCTTAGCGATCATGCCCCGCGCCACCGCTTGGGCGGCAAAGAAGGCAGCCCTCAGGTTGAGGTTGAGGATTGAGTCGAAATTCTCTTCGGTGACATCCTGGAATGCCTGCGGTCGGTTCATGCCCGCATTGTTCAGGAAGATGCTGAAGGGTCCCGCCCGATCGATTGCTGCGCTGAATGACCGCGTGTTGGTAACGTCGGCGGCAATTGAGGACGCCGCGCGGCCGTTGCCGCGAATGTCACTCGCAGCAGCCTCGACCTCATGGCCGCTGCGCGCCACCAGGACAACCTCGGCGCCTGCGTCCGCCAGGGCGGACGCAAGAACCAGCCCGATTCCGCGGCCCGCCCCGGTTACAAGCGCGCGCTTGCCTGCCAGGCTGAAGATCGAGTCCGTCGACACGCCGTGCCTCACTCGGCCGCGGTCGCGTATGCGATGTTACGACCACCATAGCGGCGCACACGGATATTCGCCTGCTCGGCGTGCCCGGCGAAGCCCTCCAGCATGCACAGGCGCGAGCAATACTCGCCAATCATCGCCGAGGCCTGATCGGTTAAGACGCGCTGGTAGGTGCAGGTCTTGAGGAATTTCCCGACCCAGAGGCCGCCTGTGTAGCGCGCCGCCTTTTTCGTCGGGAGGGTGTGATTGGTCCCGATCACTTTGTCGCCGAAGCTGACGTTAGTGCGGGGCCCGAGGAACAAGGCACCGTAATTGGTCATTTTGGTCAGGAAATAGTCGGGATCGCGCGTCATGACCTGCACGTGCTCCGAGGCGATGCCATCGGCGACCGCGACCATCTCCTCCTCGCTCTCGCAAACGATCACCTCGCCATAATCGCACCAGGCATCACGTGCGACCTTGGCAGTCGGAAGGATGGTCAACAGGCGTTCGACCTCGGCCATCGTCTCGCGCGCCAGCTTCTCGGAATTCGTCAACAGGATGGCCGGAGAGTTGGGTCCATGCTCAGCCTGGCCCAGCAAGTCTGTTGCGCAAAGTTCGCCATCTACGCTGTCATCGGCGATCACGAGCGTTTCCGTGGGGCCTGCGAAAAGATCGATGCCGACCTTGCCGTAGAGCTGGCGCTTGGCTTCAGCGACATAGGCGTTGCCCGGACCGACGAGCATATCCACCGGCTTAATGGTCTCGGTACCGAGCGCCATCGCGCCGATTGCCTGCACGCCTCCCAGGGCATAGATCACGTCGGCTCCGGCAAGATGCTGCGCGGCGACGATGGCCGGCGCCGGCCTTCCTTCGAAGGGCGGTGCGCAAGTCGCGACATACGGCACCCCGGCGACCTTAGCGGTTAGTACGGACATGTGAGCCGAGGCGAGCAGGGGGTATTTGCCACCCGGCACGTAGCAACCGACAGAGTTCACCGGAATGTTCTTATGACCGAGCACGACACCCGGCAGCGTCTCCACCTCGATATCCCGCAATGCCGCCCGTTGATGCTCCGCAAACGTTCGGACCTGCATCTGCGCGAACTTGATATCTTCGATATCCCGCGCCGAGAGTTCGGACACGCAATCGCGGATCTCCTGGTCGGTCAGCCGGTAGTCGCTTCTGTCCCAGCTGTCGAAGCGCTTAGATAGGTCACGAACGGCACGGTCGCCGCCCGTCTTGATCTCGTTGAGAAGCACCTCAACCGTCGTGCGAATCTTCAGGTCCGTGTCCTCGCGCTCGCCCTGTGCGATCGAGGTCTTCAGCCACTGTGCCATTGGGTTTCTCCAGTCGTAATGCGTTGAACGAGTAGGCGAGGGACCGTCGGTCCCGTCCTAGCGCCTGATCTTTCCACCGAGATGCGCGACGAACTGGGACGCCGAACTGCAGATCAAGAAGTAGGCGAGCGCTGCTGCGAGATACATCTCGACCAGGCGCCCGTTGATCTGGGACATCTTCGAGGCCGCGCCCAGCAGGTCGGTGAGTGACAGAACGTAGACCAGCGAGGTGTCCTGAAACAGGATGATGGTCTGCGTCAGCAGGATCGGGCTAACCGCGCGTACCACCTGCGGAAGAATTACGAGGCGATAGGTCTTGATCGCGCCAAGCGACAATGCGCGAGCGGCCTCATATTGCCCCTTGGGGATCGCCCGAAGCCCCGACCGGATGATCTCGCAATAATAGGCCGCCTCGAAGAGGCCGAATGTGACGAAGGCTGTCGCTGTCGCGCCAATCGGCACCGGTCGGCCCCCGCCGCTCAGATGGCCGATCACAAGCGGCATCAGGAAAAAGAACCAGAACAGCACCATGATCAGTGGAACCGATCGCATCAACGCGACATAGCTGCGTGCGACCTGGGCGACCACCGGGAGCTCGAAATGCTGCGCCAAGGCTAGCAAAGTCCCGAGCACCATGCCGATGACGAAAGCTGCGGCTGTCAGGGCCAGCGAGAACTGTAGCCCCTGCCAGAGATAAGGCGCTGCCTGCCAGACAACAGAGAAGTCGAGTGCGTTCACGAGCGGTCTCCCGAAGGCAGCGCCACTTTGGAGGGGCTTATGAGGCCAGTATCGAGTGGCGGCTTACGGGTCCGGCGGGATGCCGTGGGTTGAAGCCCTGGTATCTTCAGGCGGGCGTCGATCACGCTCATGAGCTGATAAACGGCCAGAGCCAGAGTCAGGTAGATAAGCGTTGCCCAGGCGAAGGCGGCGAAGGTTTGGAACGTCGCCTCGCTGATTTGGCGCGCCTGCGCGGTTAGTTCGATCACGCCGATCGTCAGCGCTACGGAGGTGTTCTTGTAAACGCCCATCACCTCGCTGGTCAGACTCGGAACGATCATGCGGAGCGCTTGGGGCACGATCACGAGCCGGTAAACTTGACTGGGCTTCAACCCTAGCGCTGAGGCGGCCTCGCCCTGGCCGCGCGGCAGAGCCTCGATACCCGCTCGCACCTGCTCTGCGACACGGGCGCCGGTGTAGAAGCTCAGGCAGATCAGCGCCGGGACAAAGGCTCCCCAGGGCGGCGGAATCTGCTTCAGCACGTTTCCGGCGGCAACCGGCAGCAACTCGGGCAGAACGAAGTACCAGAGGAAGAGCTGCACGAGCAGGGGTGTGTTGCGGAAGACCTCGACGTATAGCCGCGCGCCGAAAGAGGCGAGGCCGCGCTGCCTGGTGCGGTTGACGCCGACGAAGATCCCGATGGCAAAGGCGAACCACCAGCCGAAGAAGGCCAGTGCCAGTGTCCACCCCAGCCCGGACAAGAGCCAAACGAGATAGAGCGCGCCATCGGGCCCACGCTCGAAGAGAATGTCGAACACCGCATACCCCTCCGTATTTCGATTTGCTGGCCTACCTGGCGTTCCAGGCTTAAGGCGTGAGCGCGTCGCTGGGGGCGGCGATGCGTGCCTTCAGGGCCTCGCTCATCTCCAGCGCTAGGTTCTGGCCGCTGGGCGGGATCGGCGACGTGAACCATTTGGCGTAGAGCCTGGCGAACTCGCCAGACGCCATCTTTTCCTTGATCGCTTCGTCGACCACAGACTTGAATTCCGGATCGTCTTTGGGGAGCATCAGACCGTAATAGTCATTGCCGCCATACTGATCGGGAAGGAATGCGAGTGCCTTGGGATCAGGGGCGGCCGCCGCCAGGCCCGCCTGCAGGATCTTGTCCTCGAACCAGGCCACCACGCGCCCGGTGCGCAGCATTAGGAGCGACTCAGCCTGCTCCTTGGCCTGGATGAAGGTGAGGTCGAGGCCAGCTTCCCTGCTGATCTTCTGCGCCAAGGTTAAGTTGAGGGACCCTTGCGTCACGACGACCGTCTTGCCCTTGAGGCTCGCCGCATTCGTGATGCCCGTGGCCTTCGTCGTCAGCCAACTCGGCTGGCTGGCAAAGGTCGTCACCGAGAATGCCACTTGCTTCTGGCGGTCGGCGGTATTGGTCGTGCTACCGCATTCGACGTCGATGGTGCCATTCTGGATAAGCGGGATGCGGTTGGAGGCATTGACCGCAGTGTAAGCGACCTTGAGGGCGGGCAGGTTCAACTGCGCCTTGACCTTGTCCGCGACGGCGGCGCACAGGTCCATCGACAGCCCAACGGGTTTCTGCTCGGCTCCGAGATAGGCGAAGGGTACGGAGGACTCACGATACCCCAGCGTTAACACTCCCCTCGACTTGATCTTGTCGAGCGTGGGGCTCGCGGCTTGTGCCGAAGATGCTGCTGCGAGGCACGCCGCCACGGCCAGCACCGACAAAGTTGCCTGTTTCGTCATCGAGATCTCCCCTTTTTGTCATCGATTAATCGACGTTTTGGTCTCGCGCCCGAGACATTGCAGGCCGGTTCCGGAGTTGGAGCCCCGGAACCGGCCAATGGCGTCAGGCTGCCCTGCTGGCGGCGAGTTCGTCGCGGCTCTCGCGCAGTGCCTTTTCGAGGATGTCGACCGCTTGATCGATCTCGTCGGTGGAGACCGTCAGCGGCGGTGCGATCCGCCAGACCGATCCGCGTTCCGGGCGACGCCGGATGTTCATGCTCAGGCCATTCTCGAAGCACTTCTGCGTCGTCAGCGCCCCAAGCGCGTGGGCAGGCTTTCGCGAGGCGCGGTCGGTGACCAGCTCGACACCCAGAAGCAGTCCTAGACCGCGGACGTCGCCGATCTCCTCGTAGCGCTGCTGCATCTCCTCGAAGCGGCCGCGCAGGTAAGCGCCCATCTCCTTCGAGCGCGCGACCAGCTTCTCCTTCTGGATTACGTCGAGCACGGCGAGGCCTACCTCGGCCGCCAGTGGATCGGAAACGTGGCTGGTATAGAAGGCGAACTTCTTGGAGTGGATGTCGTCCTCGATCTTGGCCGTGGTGGCGACCGCTGCGATCGGCAGTCCGCCACCAAGGGTCTTCGACATCGTCATAATGTCGGGAACGACGTCGAAGTACTCCGAGCCCGTCTTCGTCCCGATGCGACCGAACGCTGTCTGGGCCTCGTCGAAGATCAGCAGCATGCCGCGATCGTCAGCCGCCTTGCGCAGTGCCTGCATAAAGGATTTCGGCGGCACCAGCACGCCGCCCGCACTGATCACGGGCTCTACGATGATCGCAGCGCCTCGGCCGGCAGACTGCATGTCGAACATCTTCAAGGCGAGGTCGAGATTGGCGAGCGCAGCCTCCTCTTCCGTGGCTCCCTGGATGTACGGCCGGTAGGCATTGGGCTCGGGGATCACGAAGACGCCGGGCGCCGGAACGCCATAGCCCTTGCGGTCGCTCGCCATCGAGACCGAACTCGCCCCGCCGGTGATGCCGTGCCAGGAGCCTCCGAGCGCCAGGATCTCGTAGCCGTCGGTGTACATCTTGGCCATGCGAAGAGCGACTTCGGTGGCCTCCGACCCGGTGTTGATAAAGATCGAGCGCTTGAGGTCGCCCGGCAACCAATCACGCGCCAAAGTCTGTGCAAGTTCCGCAACGACCTCGGGGATCATGCCACTGAAAAAGTGGAAGGCCCTTTCGCCGGCGCGATTGACGGCTTCCACGATGGCGGGATGGTTGTGGCCGATCGTGGCGCACATCTGCCCAGAGGTGAAATCTAGATAGTCGCGGCCATTCGAATCCTTGACGATAGTTCCCTTGGCCGAGGTGAACAGGGCCGGAAAGACATCGCCGCCATAGCGGACCAGATATTCCTTTGATGCGTCCAGTAGCGTCTCGGTCATGACGTTGTCCTTCGCTCTGCCGACACGTTGCTTCATGGCCGATCGACCGGCCCCCGGGCCCGTTGATCGGCTGTGTGGAGCAGCGCGTTCAAGCTTGTCTTGTTCTGTCGGATGGCGAACGCTGCGTTGTCGTGTTTGGCGTACGATTTGCGGTACGTTGCCTGTCGGGAAACATGTCGAGAGATGCCTATGGGAGCCAACGCGAAAAACTCACCACCCTGTGAATTGCGTTCAACAGGTGCGGCGAAGCGGCCTCGGTTGCCACCCCTTAAGGCGCTGCTCGCCTTCGAGGCGGCATCGCGGCATGGCAGCTTTTCACAAGGCGCCGAGGAGCTCGGGGTCACTCCATCGGCCGTGAGCCATCAGATTCAGGTCCTGGAGGACTTCCTCGGCGTGAAGCTCTTCCAGCGCCATGCAGGCCGCGCGACGCTGACGGGGGAGGGGCGCATTTATAGCCGGGAGCTGGAGCACGCCTTTGGCGCCATCGCCGAGGCCACCAAGCTCGTGGCGCCCCAATCGCAACAGGACCATCTGGTTATTGCGTCAGGGCCAAGCTTTGCAGCCAAGTGGCTGCAGCCCCGGCTTTCCGAATTCCAGAGCGCACATCCCGATGTGAGAGTGAGACTCTCAACTCTGTCGAGCACAGACGACCTCGACACGAGCCGCTTCGATATCGCGATTGCTTACGCCTTGCCCCAGACGACCAGGCATCAGGTCCGGCCTTTGCTGGTGGAGCGTTTGCGTCCCTTGTGCAGCCCCACGCTGGCGCGGGAGTTGGGCCTTCGGACGCTGCGAGACCTCAGCCGGGCAACCCTTATCCATTCGACAAATGCGGTGACCTGGACCGACTACCTGCGAAAGCTCGGGTTCTCCGAGTTGCGCGCAGCCAACGAATTCTGGCTGGACCGTTCGAGCATGGCCATTGATGCCGCCGTAAGTGGCCGCGGGGTCGTTTTAGAAGGGGACGTGCTGGTTGAACAGGAACTGCGCGACGGCACACTCATCGCTCCTTTTGACGATGAAACCTGCAGCATCGAGGCGACCTCATACTATCTCGTCCGGCCAAAAGGATTTAGAAGCGGTGCGCAGATCACGGCGTTCGAGAAATGGCTCAGATCTGCCTTGCCCGAAGCGAATCTAACGAAGACGGTATCTGCTTTAGGAGTATAATATAATACTACGAGTAATTTCTTGTTATCTAATTATGTGTTCTAATATCTGAAATTTTACTTTTTCATATTTTGAAAATCTATGGAGTGGTCGGCGATTTCTCGGAGATAGGCCTCCAGCGGTTGAGGCGGGAAACGCTGTTCCCCGCGCCGCAAACCTCCGGCAGATCACGCCAGGGCGAGCCAGTTTGCACGATCCACAAGGCTTCAAGTGCGCCCCGCCGCATCAGTCAGACTGGGCGGGGCCAATCTTTGAACGGTGACGCAGGAACCAAAGGCCGAGGCAAAGCGCGATGTTTGCTATCGCAAACCGCAGCAGCCCGGCATAGGTCGAAGACGCTCCCGCCCTCTCGATACCAAATGCACTCACTGCGGGAGCCCGTGCCTGGGCGATAGACTGGACCGTGCAAGCCAACAATTGGTGCGTACGATGCGGCCCGAACAGCGCTGGAGGCAGCGTGCCCTTCGCGATCGAGAAGATGCCGTTCCCGGTTCCCTAAACCAAGACAATGGGGCCGCAGCCCATCGACAACAATCCAAGGCCGAGCGCGATCAGGGCCAAGGCGCCTGTCATCGTCCAGAGCGGATGGTGCGCCCTTTGCCGAGCATTTCGCCAACGCGTCCGTCGACTTGTGCGGGACCGACAAGCGCCCCGAGAGCGACTGCGGCTGCGAGTCTGAGGTCCTGTTCCTGAAGCAGCGTCGATAGGTGGACGCCGACGATCGCTGATATCGCGCGCCCGAGGATCACGATGCCGGCGAGCAGTAGGAATGGTGACAATGAGGACGCACCGCCCGTCAAGGCGCGGGCGCGGCGAGAAATGACGCGTTGGCTTCGATCAGCTTTTCCCAGTTGAGCTCCGCCCAAAAACCAGCCGGGATATTTGCCTGGGAGCGTTATCCGAGGTCAAAGACGAGTTGCACGCGTTTCCCCGCAATCAGCGCGATGCCAAAATCGACCGAAGCATCGTTTTCATCGCGTTTCAGAGATTCCCAGACGAGAATGGGCTCGACGGGAGGTTGCCGCAACGCCACGGCTTCCTTCGAGGTAGGCAGCCTTGTGCTTATGCCACTGTGAGTGCGCTTCAGGCGGCGGACACCCATCGATTCCAGCGCGAGAGTGATGCTCTGCTCGCTCTCAAACCGGCTCCCGATCTGCGAGTAGCGCGCCGGAGACTAGCGAATCCGATAGATGGGACGCGGGGAGGGGGGCGAGACCGGGCAATCAACAATAGTCCGACAGGAGGCTACTCGCTTTTCGAAGCGAGCCTTGCCGAAGTGGCGCCCTTGCATAGGGCGGACTGGATTGCCTGCTGGCAGGAAAACCAAGCTTCTCGGCCTGTATGGAAACGAAGTGACGCCCGGCAGGGCCGGGCGTCAAAAAATCAGATTGCGGAACTTTTCCTACAATCGCGGCAACACTATGCCTCGTCGTTCAGAGACCCGCGTGGGTCCGCCGCCGCCCGCCATCAGGACCGCTCCGCTTGCCTCAAGCTCGGCAACCTCCGCTTCGCTCAAGCCGAGTTCCCGCAGGATATCGAGCGTGTGCTCGCCGAAGCGCGGTGCCGGGCGCGAGGGGGCCGGCTGGCTCGCGCTCCAGCGCGACGGCACCTGCATCGAGCGCACCGCGCCTTCGGTCGGATGATCGAGACTGGTGAAGAAGCCGACTTCGGCGAGATGCGGATCGTCCATCATGCTTTCGAGCGTGTGCATCGGCGCATGGGGAATGTCGGCGGGGCCCAGCAGCGCTTCCCATTCCGCCGTGCTGCGGGTGAGGAAGATGGACGCGACCTGTTCGGTGATCGCCGCGATATGACGGGTACGGCTGGCATGACTGGCGAAGCGCGGATCGCTCAGCCATTCGGCATGACCGGTGAGTTCCAGGAATCGGCGCCAGTGCTGGTCGGTGTAGATGACGACGCAAAGATAGCCGTCGGCGGTGCGGTAGGGACGCCTGTCGCGCGCCAACAACCGGGGATAGCCGCCGCCATCGAGCGGCGGATCGTAGGTCAGTCCGCCGAGATGGTCGCCGAGCACGAAGCTCGCCATGGTCTCGAACATCGGCACGTCGATCCGCTGGCCTTCGCCGGTGCGGTCCCTGTGGCGAAGTGCGGCGAGTATCGCCGCCAGCGCGTGCAGGCCGACGACGCGATCGGCGATGTTGACGGGAACGTAGCGCGGCGTGCCGTCTCCCGCCTCGGCGATGAGCGAGGGAATGCTGGAAATCCCCTGCATCAGGTCGTCATAGGCCGGCTTGGCGGCGTAGCAGCCATCCTGGCCATATCCGAAGGTCCCGACATAGATGATCCCGGGCTGGACCTGCGCGATCGCCTCATAGCCAAGGCCGAGGCGCTCCATCGCCTGCGGCCTGACATTGTAGACCAGCACGTCGGCCGTTGCGGCCAGCCTGAGCGCGATGTCGCGGCCGGCCGGCGCCTTGAGATTGACCGCGATCGAGCGCTTGCTGCGATTGGCGTGCATGAACATGCCGCCCATCTCGCCGCTGCGGCTCGGGCCGACCTGGCGGATGACATCGCCCCCGGGACCTTCGAGCTTGATCACATCGGCGCCCATGTCGCCGAGGATAGAGGTCGCGTAGGGTCCCATCAGCACGGATGTGAGATCGAGCACGCGGAGGCCGGCGAGCGGCCCCGGTCTTGTCTGCACGATGTTTGCCTGCGCGGGACGAGGGGGCGTTACGGCTTCGGTCATGGCGTCTCGGTGGCGCGCGCAGGCGGTTCATGGGCGCGAACGGGGCGGGCATGGCCCACGAAGCGCTCGCATTGGACGGTTGTCACCTGCCCGCAACTGCCCTGGGCAAGACGGGAGGTGCCGATGTCGCGGGTGACGACATTGGGATTGCCATGGAGGCAGAGAGACTGCTCTGCGCCGGGGTGCTCCGGATCATACCAGGCGCCGGTCGGAAGATGGACGACGCCCGGCATCACGTCATCGCTGAGACAGGCCGCGGCGAGGCAGGCGCCGCGGGTGTTGAACAGTCGGACGAGGTCGCCATCGGCGATGCTGCGTGGGGCTGCATCCTGTGGATTGATCCTGACGACCTCGCGGCCAAGGCGTTTCGAGGACTGGCTGTAGGCTCCGAAATCGAGCTGGCTGTGCAGCCGGGTCGCCGGCTGGTTGGCGATCAGGGTGAGCGGTGCGGCGGCGTCCGGCTGTTCGGTCGCGGGCAACCATGTCGGATGGCCGGGGCAATCGTCGTAGCCGAACTCCGCGATGGTCCGCGAGACGATCTCGATCCGGCCGCTCGGCGTCGGCAGGGCATTGCCTTCCGGGTCTTCGCGGAAGGCGCGCAGGATGCCGCCATCGTCGGGCGCGGAGGGCAGGGGGATTTCGCCCGTCTGCCAGAACGCCTCGAAGGACGGCGCCGGCCACCCCTTCTCCTCAAGGGCGCGCCGCGTCGGTTCGTAGAGATGTTCGAGCCATTGCCGGGCTGATCGTCCTTCGGTGAAGGCCTGCTCGCAGCCCAGCCGTTCAGCGAGTGCGGCGAAGACCGCGAAATCGTCGCGCGCCTCGCCGATCGGCGGGGCCACCTTGCGCATGGCGATCAGGCGTGGGTCGGTCGCCGCCGCGCCGATGTCGTCGCGCTCCAGCGTCATGGTTGCGGGAATCACGATGTCGGCGAAACGCGCCATCGGCGTCCAGCCGGTCTCGTGACAGACGATCGTATCGACCTGGGAGAAGGCCTGGCGCAGCCGGTTGAGATCCTGGTGATGATGGAACGGGTTGCCCCCGGCCCAATAGACCAGCCTGATCTTCGGATAATTCAGATGCTGGCCGTTATACTCAAAGGGTTGCCCGGGATTGAGCAGCATGTCGGAGATGCGGGCGACCGGGATGAAGTCGCTGACCCCATTTCTGCCTTGCGACATGGTCGGGATCGGCACGGCATTCACCTGACGGCCGGTATGTCCCATCGCGCCGAGCGCGTAATTATAGCCCCCGCCCGGCAGGCCGATCTGGCCGGTCATGGCGGCGAGCACGGCGGCCATCCAGACCGGCTGCTCGCCATATTGCGCGCGCTGCAAGGCGTGGGCGACGGTGATCAGGCTACGCCCGGAGACGAGCTTGCGAGCCAGTTCGCGGGTCGTTTCGGCTGGGATGCCCGTCACTTCGGCCGCCCAGGCGGCATCCTTCGCGACGCCGTCCTCGGTGCCGAGGAGATAGGCGGCGAAGGCCTCGAAGCCGACGCAGCAGCGCGCCAGGAAATCGCGGTCATGCAGGTCTTCGCTCAGCAGCGCATGTGCAAGGCCGAGCATCAGCGCGACGTCGGTGCCGGGGCGGATCTGCAGCGAGCGCGGCCTGGCCTCATCCGGCATGTCGTCGCGCAGGGGGCTGACGGAACAGAACACCGTTCCGCGCGCGGCTGCGCGCGCCATCGCCTGCTGCTCGATGTGACGGGTGATGCCGCCGCTCGCGATCATCTGGTTCTTCAGCGGCATGCCGCCGAAGGCGAGCACGAAGTCGGTGTGCTCGCCGATCTGGTCCCAGGTGACGTTTCGGCGCGAGAGCACCTCGAAGGGGCCGAGCACATGCGGCAGGATGACGGAGGAGGCGCCGGCGCTGTAGCTGTTGATGGAGCGGACATAGCCTCCGCAGGCGATGTTTAAGAAGCGGTGGATCTGGCTCTGGGCATGGTGGAAGCGCCCGGCGCTCGCCCAGCCATAGGAGCCGCCATAGATCGCCGCCGGGCCAAAACCGTCGCTGACGCGCCTGATTTCGCCAGCCAGCCTGTCCAGTACCTCGTCCCACCCGATCGGGATCAGGTCGTCGGTGAAGTCGCGGGGGCGCGGGCGGGGGCCGTTCTCCAGCCAGCCGCGCCTGACCATCGGGCGGGTCACACGGGCCTTGTGGCGCAACGCATCGGTGAAATTGCCGAGGATCGGCGAGGGGGCCGGATCCTCCGGGTGCGGCGTCACCGCGAGGCGTTCGCCATCCCAGCGCGCCGAGAAGCTGCCCCAATGGGCGGCGTGCGGTGTGCCTGGCGGTGTTGCGGTCGGATCAACCATGGGGGCTCGCGAGGCCTGGGTGCCGCCAGGCCGGATTGGCGCTGGCGGCGTTGCAGGATATTGCGGGTGGCCCAGATATCAGTCCAATATGCAGCTTGCTGGTTTTCAAGAATTCCCACTTATAAGAGATTGCCATGGCTCCAGGCCGCCGACCGAGCAGCGCGACGCTTGAACTGCGCCATCTCCGCTACTTCCTAGCCACGGCCGAAGAGCTCAACTACGGACGCGCGGCCGAGCGGCTGCGGATCGCCCAGCCGGGCTTGAGCCAGCAGATCATGAATCTCGAGGAGATCGTCGGCACGCCGCTTTTCGACAGGACGCGGCGTTCGGTCCGGCTGACACTCGCTGGCGAGCTTTTCGCGCAGGAGGCCCGCAAGGCGGTCCTGCAGACTGAAAGCGCACTGATGGTGGCGCGCCGTGCCGGGCGTGGCGAACTCGGGCGGATCGCCATCGGCTATGTCGGGTCGGCGGCCTATACGGGGGCGCTGACCACGATGGTCGGCGAATTCCGGGCGGCCTATCCGGAGGTCGAGCTCCAGATTGCCGAAATGGAAATGCAGCAGCAGCTCGACCAGCTCGATCAGGGCAAGCTCGACATCGGCTTCATCCGCCCGCCGGTGCCGCTGCCGATGGGCATCGCCAGCATCCCGATCCTGCTCGAGGAGATCATGCTGGCCCTGCCCGAGAGCCATCCCATGGCAGGGCAGGAGGCTGTGCCGCTCTCGGCGCTCAATGGCGACATCTTCATCACACCCCGCCATCCCCCCGAGGTCAGCTTCCACAGGCACACGACCGCTGCCTGCCAGGCGGCGGGGTTCTTCCCGAGACTCGGCGCGCAGGGGCGCGACTTCGTGACGATCGCGAGCATGGTGGCTGTCGGGCTCGGCGTTGCGCTGGTGCCGCAATCGCTGCGCTGCATCCAGGTTCCCGGCCTGCGCTACAAGGCGATTGCCGGTGAGCCGGTGCTGGCCGAGCTCGCAGTGGCCTACCGTCGCAACGAGCCATCGCCCGTGGCCCGCGCCTTCGCAGCGCATGCGCGCCGTTCGGCGTCTGCGGTTGAACAGAAGCCCCCGAGTTCAATCTCAATTGAGAATTTGTAATTATCAAAAATCATGAAGATGCATATTGGACTGATTTGAACCACTGCGCCGATACTCGCTGATCTTCTGGATCAGGTTGGCGATGATGCATTGGCGCGACCGGGCGGGCAGCCCCTTCACATGCGAGAAAACCGCGGTCTCCGCTCATCGCGGCATGGCGGTCACCAATCACCCGCTCGCCTCGGCGGCTGCGGTCGAGATCCTGGCGGCGGGCGGCAATGCCATCGACGCGGCGATCGCGTCCCTGTTCACGTTGACGGTCGTCGAGCCGATGATGGTCGGGATCTTCGGCGGCGGCGCGGCGCTGATCCGCCTGGCCGACGGGCGTGAGGTCGTGCTCGACGGGCTCTCCACCGCGCCCGCAGCGGCCCGCCCTGACACCTTCACGCCGATCTCCGATTCCTGGCCCGACTACATGGAGGCCAAGGGCCGCGCCAACCGCGTCGGGGCACAGGCGGTGGCGGTGCCCGGTACGCTGAAGGCCTGGTGCGAGGCGGCCGAGCGCTATGGCAGCCTGCCGCTGCGCGATCTGATGGAGCCGGCGATCCGCCATGCCGCGCGCGGCTTCCGGCTCTCGCCCTATCTTGCAACCTGCATTGCCGAGATCGCACTCGACCTGGCGCTCGATCCGGCGATCGCAGCGGTGTTTCTGCCGGGCGGTAAGCCGCTGGCGGCAGGCGAGTTGCTGGTGCAGACCGACTACGCGGCAACGCTGCGGCAGATTGCCGAGCACGGCCCCGACATCGTCTATGGCGGCGAGCTTGGGCGCCGGATCGCGGATCATCTCGGCCGTGCGGGCTCGTTCCTGCGGCTCGAGGATCTCGCCGCCTACCGCACCGTCGAGCGGGAGCCCGTGCGCGGGATCTATCGCGGCGTCGAGGTCGTCGGGCCGCCGCCGCCCTGCTCGGGCGGCATCCAGACGCTGCAGATCCTCAACCTGCTCGAAGCCTACGATATCGGGAAACTCGGCTTCGGCACCCCTGAGACTCTGCATCTCGTGCTGGAGGCCCTCAAGATCGCCGCCGCCGACCGGCGCGCCGTGACGGCCGACCCGGATTTCGTGGACGTGCCGGTCGCGCGGTTGATCTCGCGCGATTATGCCGAGCGCCGCCGGTCGGACATCGACCTCGGCCGCGCGCAGGCGTTCGAGTCCAAGATCCCCTCGAATGAATCGGCCAACACGACCCATGTCACCATCGCCGATGACGAGGGCAACATCGTCACCTCGACGCAGACGATCAACAGCCTGTTCGGAGCACGGATCATGATCCCGGGCACGGGCATCATTCCCAACAACTACATGTACCTGTTCGATCCGCATCCCGGAAACGCGCTCTCGCTGCAGCCGGGCAAGCGCATCACCAGCGGCATCACCGCGCTGATCGGCAAGCGGGACGGCCGCCCGATCTTCGCGCTCGGCCTGCCCGGTGCGCATCGCATTCCGGCTTCGGCCATGCAGGCGGTGCTCAGTCTCGTCGACCACGGCATGAGCGTGCAGGAGGCCGTCGAGGCGCCGCGCGTCTTCACCTGGGGGCAGGAGGCCGAGATCGAGCGCAGCGTACCGGAGGCGGTGCGCGGGACGCTTGCGGGCCTCGGCCATCACGTTGCGCCGGTCGACCACGTCGCCGGCGGCATGTGTGCGATCGGCTTCGCCGAGGACGGCACGATGACCGGCGCGGCTTGCTGGCGCGCCGACGGCGTGCCGATGGGCGTGGGCGGCGGGGCCGCAAGGGCCGGAACCTCCTTCTGGCCCGATCCACGGCGCGGACGCAGCTACTGACCACCAGCGACATGTCAGACCAACGAAAAAAGGGAACGGGAACGATGCTGATCAATCGACGCGAAGCTCTGGCCCTGTCGGCCGGCGCCCTGCTTGCCACGACGAACCTGGCTCGGGCCCAGGGCAAGAAGACGCTGCGCATGGCGCCCCATGCCGCGCTGCGCGTGCTCGATCCCGTCGTGACCAACGCCTACATCACCCGCAATCACGCCTATATGGTCTACGACACGCTGTTCTCGGTCGATTCCCAGTATCGGCCGCAGCCGCAGATGGTGAAGGATTGGTCGGTCAGCGCCGACAAGCTCGCCTATACCTTCACGCTGCGCGAGAAACTCGCCTTCCATGACGGTCAGCCGGTCACGGCCGAAGACTGCATCGCCTCGATCACGCGTTGGGCCTCGAAGGACGTCGTCGGCCTGCGCCTCGCCGCGGTGACGACGGGCATGAAGGCGCTCGATGCCCGCACCTTCCGGATCGATCTGAAGGAGCCGTTCGGACCGATGCTGGAGGGGTTCGCCCGGCCGAGCTCGATCCCGCTGTTCATCATGCCAAGGCGGATCGCCGAGCTGCCGGCCGACAAGGTGTTGGAGGAGGTCGTCGGCTCCGGCCCGTTCAAGTTCGTCGCCTCGGAATTCCGGCCGGGTGTGAGCTGGGCCTATGAGCGCAACGAGGCCTATGTGCCGCGCGACGAGGCGCCCGACGGGCTCGCGGGCGGCAAGCAGGTCAAGGTCGATCGCGTCGAGGTGATCTGGTTCCCGAGCAAGCAGACCGCGATCAACGCGCTCGCCAAGGGCGAGATCGACCTGCTGGAGAACATGAACGCCGACCAGCGCTCGCAATTGCAGGGCAACAAGGATGTGGTGGTCCGCCGCCGGCCCGGTCCCAACGCCTCGACGGTCCGCTTCAACTGGGCGCAGCCGCCGTTCGACAACGTCAAGGTCCGGCAGGCGGTGCAGGCCGTCGTCACGCAGCAGGACTATATGGATGCCTCGATCGGCGAGCCGGAATCCTACCAGGTCTGCCCGGCCTTCTTCGGTTGCGGCACCCCGCTGGAGACCGCGGTCGGCTTCCCCGATACCGGCAAGCCAGACATCGCCAAGGCCAAGGCGCTGCTGAAGGAGGCCGGCTACAACGGTGAGAAGATCGTCATCATCACGCCCGGCGACATCGCCTCCTTTGCGCCGCTGGCGCCGCTGACGCAGCAGCTCCTGCGCCAGATCGGGATGGAATCCGAGATCCAGACCATGGAATGGAGTGCCTTCCTGACAAGGCGGGCCAAGCCCGCTCCGGTCGCCGAAGGTGGGTGGAACCTGGCTCATGCCGTATTCGACCGCATCGACCTGATCTCGCCGCTCGGCAACCTTAACTTCGATGCGCGCGGCAAGGCCGCCTATACCGGCTTCGTCGACGATCCGCAGACCGAAGCGCTGAAGGGCCGCTACCAGCGCGAGACCGACCCGGCGAGGCAGAAAGCGATCGTCGAGGAGATGCAGAAGCGTGCCTACGAGCTCGTCTTCTACATCCCCCTCGGCACCTATTTCGACTACGAGACCTTCCGCTCCACCATTTCCGGCTATGTCCCGTCGCCCGTCATGGTCGTCTGGGGCGTCGACAAGCGCTAGGGCGGGCACGCCCGATGCTGAGGCTCATCGCCCTGCGCGTCGCCATGGCCGTCCCGGTCATGCTCGTCGTCGCGACCATCGTCTTCCTGCTGCTGCGGCTTAGCCCAGGCGATCCGGCGCTGGTTCTGGCGGGCGACAATGCGGGTCCGGAGGCGGTCGCCCGCATCCGGGCGGAGATGGGGCTCGACCGGCCGCTGCTCGTGCAATATTTCGGCTGGCTCGGTGAGATCGCGCGCGGCCGGTTCGGCATCTCCATCCTGTCCAAGGTGCCGGTCCTGGCTCTGATCCGCGATCGGCTGGAGCCGACGCTGGTGCTGGCCCTGAGTGCCATCGTCATCACTGTGGTGCTCGCGGTGCCGCTCGGTGCGATCGCAGCCTGGCGGCACAACAGCTGGATCGACCGCGGCGTGATGATGCTCTCGGTCGTCGGCTTCTCGGTCCCGGCCTTCGTCATCGGCTATCTGCTGATCCTGTTCTTGTCCGTGAAGGCCGATCTCTTCCCGGTGCAGGGCTATGTCAGCCCGTTCAGCGATCCAGTCGCGGCCCTGCGCCACCTCGCCTTGCCGTCGCTCACGCTGGCGCTCGTCTTCATGGCGCTGATCGCCCGCGTAACGCGTTCCAGCGTGCTCGAGGTTCTCGGCGAGGATTTCGTGCGCACGGCGCGTGCCAAGGGGAATGTCGAACGCCGCGTGCTTTGGCGCCATGCGCTTCCCAACGCGGCAGTGCCGATCATCACCGTCATCGGCCTGGGCATCGCGCTGCTGATCAGCGGTGTGGTCGTGACCGAGAGCGTGTTCAACCTGCCCGGCGTCGGGCGGCTGACGATCGATGCGATTCTCGCGCGCGACTATCCGGTCGTGCAGGGGCTGATGCTGTTCTTCGCGCTGATTTATGTCGGCGTGAACCTCCTCATCGACATCGCCTATGTGATCGTCGATCCGCGCATTCGCTACTGAGGTCATTCCCATGTCGGCGACCGGACAGGCCAGATCGATGCCGCAGCGGGGCGTTCTGCTCGAGGCGCTGCTTTCCAATCGCGTCGTGCTGTGCAGCAGCGTATTGCTGCTGGCGATCATGCTGTCGGCGGTGTTCGCCGGCCTGCTGACGGGAACGGACACGTTCCTGATCCGCCCGCGCCTGCGTCTGCGCCCGCCGGGCAGCGAGTTCTGGTTCGGCACCGATGCGCTCGGCCGTGACGTCTTTGCGCTCGTCCTGCATGGTGGGAAACTGTCGCTGCTCGTCGGCCTGCTCGCCGCGGTCTCGGGCGCCGTCATCGGCACGGCGATCGGTCTCGTGACCGGCTATCTGCGCTGGCTCGACCCCGTCGTGATGCGGATCATGGACGGGATGATGGCGATCCCCGGCATCCTCTTTGCCGTGGCGCTGGTTTCGCTTGTCGGGCCGAGCCTCATGGCCATCGTCGCCGCGATCACCTTCGCCGAGATTCCGCGCGTCACCAGGCTGGTCCGGAGCGTCGTTCTGAGCGTGCGCGAGGAATCCTATGTCCGGGCGGCGGAGGGGCTCGGCATTCCGCCGCTTCTCGTCCTGCTGCGGCATATCCTGCCGAGCTGCATCGCGCCGCTGATCGTCCAGACCACCTATATGTTCGCAGCCGCGATCCTGTCCGAGGCGGTGCTCGGCTTCCTCGGAGTCGGCTTTCCGCCCGACATTCCAAGCTGGGGCAACGTGCTGGCCGAGGGCAGGGCCGTC
Organism: Hyphomicrobiales bacterium; assembly: GCA_900470095.1. Classification (GTDB taxonomy): domain Bacteria; phylum Pseudomonadota; class Alphaproteobacteria; order Rhizobiales; family Beijerinckiaceae; genus Allobosea. Next base: position 47,240 of record UBZM01000009.1, on the reverse strand, counting down.
TTCCAGCGCGCGCCCTGGACGATCATCGCGCCGGGGCTCTTCCTCGCCATGACGGTGATGGCGGTGAACCTGCTCGGCGACGGCCTGCGCGACCGGCTCGACCCCCGTCTCTCGCGCGCCGCCAAGGTCTCGTCATGAACACGTCCGAGCCCATTCTCCGCATCGAGAATCTCAGCGTCGCCTTGCCGGCCGGCCTCGACCGCAGCCACGCGGTCCGGGATCTCTCGCTCGACGTCCATCGCCGCCAGATCGTCTGCGTCGTCGGCGAATCCGGCTCGGGAAAGTCCGTGACGGCCTCGGCGGTGATGCGCCTGCTGCCTGAAAAGGTGCTGCGGATCACCGGCGGCACGATCCGGCTCGAAGGCGAAGACGTCGCCGCGGCCTCGCCGGCCCGGATCTGCGAACTGCGCGGCAACCGCATGGCGATGATCTTCCAGGAGCCTTTGACCGCGCTGAACCCGGTCATGCGCATCGGCGACCAGATTGCCGAGGTCATGCGGATTCATCGCCCACAGATCGCCGCGGAATCCGTCGAGGCGCGCGTTATCGAGCTGATGGGCGATGTCCATCTGCCCGATCCGGCGGCGCTGCGGCGCGTCTATCCGCATCAAATCTCGGGCGGGCAGCGTCAGCGCGTGATGATCGCGATGGCGCTGGCACTGGAGCCTGCGCTGATCATCGCCGACGAGCCGACGACAGCGCTCGACGTCACCACGCAGGCGCAGATCCTGCGGCTCTTCCGGGAGCTTCTGACCAAGCATGACAGCGGCGTGCTGATGATCACCCATGATTTCGGGGTCGTCGCCGATGTCGCCGATCATGTCGTGGTCATGCGCCATGGCGAGGTGGTCGAGCGTGGCGAGCCCGAGCAGGTGTTGAGCCGGCCTGTGCACCCCTATACCCGCGCGCTCATCGAGGCCGTGCCACGCTTCCGCTTCCGCTACCGTCCCGAGCGGCTGGCGGCGCCGGAACCCGTCCTCGTCGTCGAGGATCTGACGTTGACCTACCGCAGCACCAGCCTGCTCGGCCGCAAGCGGGAGACAAGGGCACTCGACCAGGTTTCGTTTCGTCTCGCGCCCGGCGAAACGCTTGGCATCGTCGGTGAATCCGGATCGGGCAAGACCAGCCTAGCCAAGACGCTGCTGCGCTTCGAGACGCCGGATTCCGGGCGCATCTTGTTCCGGGGCGACGATGTGGCGGCGCTGTCGGGATGTGTGCTGCGCGACTTCCGACGGCATATCCAGATGATTTTCCAGGACCCCTACAAGTCGCTCAATCCACGGCGCCGCATCGGGCAGTCGCTGACAGAAGGGCCGGTCCATCACGGACTGTCGCGGGCCGATGCCGTCGCGCGCGCCCGAGAGCTGATGGAACTGGTCGGACTCAGCCCCGATGCGCTCGAACGCTTCCCGCATGAGTTCTCGGGCGGGCAGCGGCAGCGGATCTGCATTGCGCGGGCGCTGGCCATGCAGCCTTCGATCATTGTCGCCGACGAGGCCGTCTCGGCACTCGACGTCTCCGTCCAGGCGCAGGTACTGCGGCTGTTCGAGGTGCTGCAGCGCCGCATCGGCTTCGCGATGATCTTCGTGACGCATGATCTGCGCGTCGCCTCGAATATCTGTGACCGGATCGCGGTGATGAAGCGCGGGCGGATCGTGGAGCTCGGTCCGGCGCAGGCGGTGTTCGGGCAGCCGCAGGACGACTACACGCGCGAACTCATCGCGGCGGTGCCCGGCGGCGTCTTCGAAGTCGCGCCAGCGGCATAACGTTGTGCCGCGCGCCGGATGAGAGTTGCGCATGAAATTCCTGGAACAGGCTCCTGCAGGCCCCCGCCTGGCTGGAACGCCCTGCTGCCGCCGCGGGATCTGACATGAAACGCCTCGACGTTGCTCCTGCCTATCAAACACGCTCCGGCTGGAATGCATTGCTGCCGCAGCGCATCGCCAGGGAACAGCTCCCGGCATCGCGGCGATTCCGCAGCATCATCGTTGGCGCGGGCTACACGGGATTGGCCGCCGCGCGCCGCCTGGTCGAGCTGGTTCCGGATGAAGAGGTGCTTCTGCTCGACGCCTCGACGATCGGCGAGGGGGCTTCGGGCCGGAATTCCGGCTTTCTCTTGATCAACCCTGGTGAACCGAGTGCCAACGCCGCCGGTTTCACGGAAGACTGGGCTGTTCGGCAGATGGCCCTGGTTCAGGCCGGCCTCGATTGGCTGCGCCTGCTGGTCAGGACGCATTCCATCGATTGCGATTGGGAGGAAGACGTTCCCGCGATCACGGCTGCTGCCACATCCGGTGGAGAAAAATCCGTTCGGGCGACGCGTAGTCGCTACGAGGCCTGGAACGTGAGCGCGGAGGAGTACCGTTCCGAGGAACTCCGGCGCGTGCTCGGAACTTCCTATTATCGCTACGGGATTCGGTCCCTGACGCGGGCCCTCGTCCAGCCGGCGGCACTCCACCGCGGTCTTGCCGACAACCTTCCGGCCGGGGTCACGCTCCTCGAAAACACCAGCGTGAGCGCGCTGAGTGACGGTGCTCCCTTTCGGTTGCAGACCAATCGCGGCGAATTCGTCGCGGACCGCGTATTCATCACCAATAATCTGCACGCCCGCTCGCTCGGCATCGTTCGCGACCGGATGATCGGCATCTACACCTATGGTGCGTTCACGCCCCAACTCGACGACACCCAGCTGGATTTCCTGGGCGAGGCGCCAAAATGGGGCGCTCTCCCGGCGCATCGCATGGGAACGACGATGCGAAAGACCATGGGGCGCCTCCTCATCAGGAGCGGCGACTCCTATGAGAGGGAACTCGCTCCCGACACCGTTCGCGCGATGTTGGCCCGGCTCTATCGGAACCGTTTTCCGGCAATGAGGAGCCATGAATTCGAGCATGTCTGGGGTGGACTCACCGCGATCACCCATAACGGCGCCTTCGCCTTCGGACAGCTCAAGCCAGGGTTGTTCGCATCGGTCGGATGCGGCGGCGCCGGCGTCGCGAGAGGCACGACCCATGGCAAATTGCTGGCCGAGCTGGCCTGCGGTTCGCCATCCTCGCTCCTGAGCGAGCGCCTGAAGCTGGATGGCCCCAATTGGCTTCCTCCCGAGCCCTTCAGGCGTTTGGGTGCAACGGCCCAGATAGCCTGGGAACAATGGCTTGCCGGAGCGGAACGCTGATCCAACCCGCGATACCGCCCATGCAGGGAGGGGCGGCATCGTGGATAGGGGGCGCTGAGGACGATATGAGGCCCGAGCTCCGTTCGATCCATCGGATCGAAGCGAAGCGGGCGACAACACTCGGACCGCCAGATCGCTCCGCTACGTCCTGCCGGCCGAACGTCGGCTTATCCTTTGATCGGCGTACCTACATTGCCGATCAACTGCTTAGCCGACACGTAGGCGTGCTCCGTCTGGCGCAGCACATAGCCCGGCATCGGACTGAGGACCTCCTCCGGGGCGCTGCGCGCTCCTGCCGTCGGATGCAGCAGCGCCACGCGCTGGCCCTTCGTGACCTCGTCACCCAGCGCGACGAGATGTTCGACGAGGCCCGCTCGCGACGCCAGGTACTGGCCTTCCGGCCCGGCCGTGAAATGCACGCCGACGAACGGGAGGGGCTCCAGCATCGGCTTGATCGCGCCGAAATCGGCAAGCGCGCGCAGCAGCCCTTCTTCCATGATCGTCAGCTCGGAAGATTTCATGCGCCCGCCGCCACCCTCGACCTCGATGGAGGCCAGATCGGCGAGTTTCGCGGCGCCGCAGGCAGTTTCGTCGATTCCGTCGACATGCTGCACGAAACGGTAGCCCCATGCCTCCATCAGGCGGTTCAGGCGGGCGTCGTCGACGACGCTCTTCTTCGTCGTAAACCCGAAGACCATGGGCACGACCGAGACATCGCTGCCGCCGGCATGGACGTCGATCAGAAGATCGACAACCGGAAACAGTGTTTGCGCCGTGAAGGCGCAGAGGCGCTCGGTCGGCGTGCCGTCGGCCTTGCCGGGGAAAAAGCGATTCATGTTCTGCCCATCGAAGGGCGAGAGGCGCTTGCCCTTCTGTGAGGCGGGGAAATTGAGGGACGGCACGATGATCACGCGCCCGGTCACGTCAGCGGGTTCGAGCCGCTCGGCAAGTCGCCGCAAGACGATCTGCGCCTCGTATTCGTCACCATGGATGCCGCCGCAGAGCAGGACGGAGGGGCCCTTGCCGTTATTGATGCAGCAGACGAAATCGCCGGTGACGCCGTCAAGGGCACCGGCGATCGGCCCGAGATCGTAGTTGAACTTGCCGGGGCGGGTCGCGTCGAAATCAGGAAGCATAGCCGTGTCCTTCCGACCGACAGGGACAGCAAGCCAAGGCTGTACCCGTCGGCGCTGGTTTCAGATGGATGGTGGTTCAGGCGGCGGCGCGGCCGAGTGGCGCGGCGGCAAGCATCGCGGCCGGCTTGTGAAACCGCGCCGGGGAGAAGGGCTCCAGGACCTCTGGCTTCACGCCGGAGATCAGCCATTCCGTGAAAAATTTGGTGAACCCCAGCGAGATCGCGAAGCCATGGCCGGACCAGCCATAGCCATAGATGGTGTTGGCCAGGCCCTCCGCCTGTCCGATCAGCGGAATGTGGTCGACGGCGACGGTATCGACCCGCGACGCGTCCGCCTTGAGGAAGGTCGAGTTGTCGATGAAGGGCAGGGTCAGGATCGCATCGGTCACGTTCTGCGTCATTGCACTCAGCGAGCCTTTCCAGAGGCCCTCCGGTGTATGGGCGACATGGGCGCCGCCCGACAGCATGATCGTTCCATCCGGGAGCTGCTTGACTGCGAGGCGCCGATGGGCGTGCGAGAGCAGATGGTTGACCGTCTTCTTCAACGGGTTCGAGACGTAGTGCATCTGCGGCATGAGGTTCCAGACCGGCCCGAGCTCGTGCGGCTTGAGAACTGGCTTCAGCAGCGTCTCTGCGCCGGCATTGGCGAGCACCACCAGCCGCTCTCCGACCGGGACTATCTCGCCGTCGGCGAGCTTCACGCCGGTGGCCACGCCGCGCGCATGCAGGATCTCGACGACCTTGGCGCCCGTGCGGATCACCGCTCCGGCCTTCGTCGCCTGCGCTGCAAATTGCAGCGTTGCGAATGTGTGGTCGCCGACGCCGTCATTGGGGCAGTAGATCGCGCCGATGATACCGGGGGCGAGCTCCGGTTCCCGCGCCAGCGCCTCATCGCGCGTTAGGACCTGCGAAGGCGTACCGAGCCGCGCCTGTGCGGCGGCGTTTGCCGTCATGCGCCCGAGCACTTCGTGTTCGCGGTGGCCATACGACACGTCGTAGACCTGCAACCCACCGAGGCGGCGGAACCCGACACCGCCCTCGAAACTCTCCTGATAGTCGCCCCAGAGCTTCAGGGCGACGGCGCAGATGGGCAATTCGCGCAGGTCGCGGCCATTGGCGCGCACGCCGCGCTCGCCAGGTCCGCCGGAGGCGCCGCCGGCGATTTCGCCGGCCTCGAGGAGCGTCACCGTCTTGTCGGCGCTCGCCAGTTGATAGGCCAGGCTCGTGCCGTAAATGCCCCCGCCAACGATGACGATTTCGGAGGCATTGCTGTGATCGGACATCGATCAGTTCCTTATGTTGCTTCGGTGGTCAAAGTCGGGGAGGCGTTCATCCGCGAAGTGACAGGTCGCGGTGCTGCGGCCTCCCGGCGCAGGCAGGGATGGTGGCGGATTCTCGGCGCAGGGACGTGGCACGCGGCCATCGGCGGTTTCGACGACCGTGGTCGCTCCGATGGCGAGCCGCCGCGCCAACGGGCAGCGTGTGTGGAAACTGCAGCCCGGCGGAATCGCGAGCGGGCTCGGGATCGAGCCCTCCAGCACCGGCGCTGGCCGGTCGCGGGAGATCGGAGCGGAGTGGCCGGCGATCGCCATCAGGCTTTGAGTATAGGGGTGGCGGGGTGCGCCGCAGACCTCGCCGACATCGCCTTGCTCGACGAAGCGCCCGAGATACATCACGCCGACGGCATCGGCCATATGCTCGACCAGGGCCAGATCATGCGTGATGATCACGTAGGTCAGCGCAAGCTTCGCCTGAAGATCGGCCAGGAGATTGATGATCTGTGCCTGGACCGAAACGTCGAGCGCGCTGACCGGCTCGTCGAGGACGAGCACCTCCGGCTCGCAGATGATTGCTCGGGCGATGGCAACGCGCTGGCGTTGTCCGCCGGACAATTCATGCGGGTAGCGTCCCAGATGGGCCAGGTTGAGACCGACCAGCCCAATCACCGTCTTGATCCGGTCGAGCCTTTCTGTGCGTTCGCGATGGAGCCCGTGCACGGTCAGGGCTTCACAGAGCGTATCGAACACGGTCATCCGCGGATCAAGCGAGGCCCTCGGATCCTGCAGGACGAGCTGAACCTTGCGGCGCATCGCGCGCAGGCCGGCTGAATCGAGCGTCGAGAGCGGCACGCCATCGATCGTGACCTCACCCTCCGTCGGTCGCAGCAGCCCGACGACGAGCCGTGCCAGCGAGCTCTTGCCGGAGCCGGATTCTCCCACGATGGCGAAGCAGGTTCCGCGCTGGACCCTGAACGAAACCCTGTCGACGGCCCGTACCACAGGCGCCGCCACACCGCTCAGAAAGCGCCGCCTGCCACCGAAATGCCGACTGACATTCGCGACGATAACGATGTCGTCGGTGTCGGTTCCGGGTACGCGAGGTGGGAGTGGGAAGGGCGCGTTCATCGCGTTGCCTCCTCGGCAAAGACGCAGGCTACGTCGCGGCCGGCGACGGCCCGGAGACCAGGCTCGCTTGAGGCGCATTCCGCCCGGTTGGCGCTGCGCTGGCAGCGGGGACGGAATGAGCAGCCCGATGGCAGGCGACCGATCAGCGGCGGCTCGCCAGCGATGGTCCGCAGATGCCGGCCTCGGCCTTCGCTGCCGCCCGGCGCCGACGCGCGCAGTGCCTGAGTATACGGATGGAGCGGTCGCTCCAGCACACTCGCAACATCGCCGCTTTCGACGAGTCGGCCCGCATACATCACCGCAACGTCGTCGGCGAAGCGCGCGACCAGGTTGAGGTCGTGGGTCACGAGCAGAATGGCCATGCCACGCTTCTTCTGGATCTCGGTCAGCAGGACGAGGATCTGCTGCTGGATCGTGACGTCGAGCGCACTGGTCGGCTCGTCGGCGAGCAGCACTTCGGGGTTCTGAGCAAGGGCGATGGCGATGACGATGCGCTGCTTCATGCCACCGGAGAACTGGTGCGGGTACATGTCGAGCCGGCGCTCGGGATCGGCGATATTCACGTCGCGCAGCAGCGCAATGCAGCGCTGCCGCACGGTCTCCGAGTCGAGCCGGGAGCCGGCCGTGACCGCCTCGGCGAGCTGGTTGCCAATGGTGAGCACGGGGTTCAATGCGCTCGCCGCGTCCTGGAACACAATGCCGACCTTGCGGCGTCGCAGATCGCGCAGCGCGGCGGGGCCGAGGCCCAATGCCTGCTCGCCCCCGATGCGGATAGCGCCTGCCGTGATCGCGACTTCCTGAGGATTGACCAAGGTGCCGACTGCCCTCAGCAGCGTCGACTTGCCGGAGCCGGATTCCCCGACCACCGCCAGAGTCCGGCCCGGCCTAATCGCGAGATCGACACCACGCACAACCTCGAGAAGTCCCTCGCCCGTGCGGTAGGCGATGCGCAAACCACGAACTGAAACGGCCAGGTCGGTCGCTTTCTCCGCGGATTGCTGCTGCGCTTCGCCTGGCGGAGGGCGGCGCCGCAGGAGGCTCAGAATCGGAGGCCTGCGGGCGACGCGCCGGCTCGTCGGATCGTAAATCGTACGCAGAGCGTCTCCGAGCAAATTGAAGGCTAGCGCCGAGACGGCGAGGAACAGCCCGGGGAACGTCGCGAGATAGGGATGGCTGCGAATATAGGAGCGGCTCTCTCCCAGCATCGTTCCCCATTCGGGGAAGGGCGGCTGGGTGCCGAGGCCGAGGAAGCCCAGGCCCGAGGCGGAGAGCAGGGTCGAAGCGAACAGCAAGGTCGACAGCGTCAGAAGCGTGCCGGAGATGTTCGGCAGCACATGGCGCAGGATCACACGCACCGGATTGGCGCCCAGCGCGATCGAGCCTTCGATATAGGGCTCGGCGAGGATGCTGAGCGTCACCGCCCTGGCCGTCCGCGCAAAGACGGGGATCGCAACGATGCCGACCGCGATGATGACGTTCTGCATATTGGCGCCGAGGATCGCGACGACCGCCAGCGCAAAGACGATATCGGGGAAGCTCAGCATGACATCGATGGCGCGCATCACCGCGGCTTCGATCCAGCCCCTCCGCCAGGCGGCGAGGACGCCGAGCGGCACGCCGACCAGAAAGGCCACGGCGACGCCGCCTACTCCGATGCCCAGCGTCGCACGGGCGCCGACCAGGACGCGGCTGAAAACATCGCGGCCGAGCTGGTCGGTGCCGAACCAATGCGCGGCGGAAGGCGGCCGCAGGGTCTGGGCGAAGTTCTGGCGAAAGGCATCCTGAGGCGCCAGCATAGGCCCGAAGATCGCGAGCAGCAGGTAGAGCGTGACGAGCGTCAGGCCTACGACGCCTTTCGGCTGTGAAAGGATGCGTCGCAGCAGCAGCCAGCGCGACTGCGGTGCAAAGGCGTCAACGGGTGCCGCTCTTTCAGGCGCGGAGAGCACGTTCGGCATGATGCTCATATCGCCCGCTCCTGGTCGCGCGTGCGGGGGTCGAGCCACTGGGTCAGCAGGTCGGTGACGAGATTGATGACCACGAAGAAGAACGCGAACATCAGGATGGCGTACTGGATCACCGGATAGTCGGCGCGGGAGACCGCATCGACGAGCAGGCGACCGACGCCTGGAATGCCAAACACGGTTTCGGTGACGACCGAGCCGCCCAGCATGCCGCCGAACTGTACGCCGGCGACGCTGACCGCAGCGATCAGCGAATTGCGCAGCGCATGGAACAGCACGACGCGGGTCTCGCTGAGCCCCTTGGCCCGGGCGGTATCGAGATAGTCCTTGCCCATCGTTTCCAGCAGGCTCGTCGCGACGAGGCGGCTGAACATCGCTGCCGGGCGCGTCGCGATGACGAGGATCGGCAGGACGAAATGGGCGGGCGTCGAGGCGCCCGCCGCGGGCAGCCAGCCGAGATTGACCGCAAAGAGCCAGATGCAAAGCAGGCCCAGCCAATAGATCGGCATCGAGATGCCGGCGAGCGTGAGCACCGTGATCGCAGCATCGGCGAGCCCGCCCGGACGCATGGCGCAGACGATGCCGGCAATGGTGCCGACGACAAGGCCGAGTGCGAGCCCGCCGATCGAGACGATCAACGTGTTCGGCAGACGCTCCGAGAGTTCGACGACGACGGGGCGATGCGTGCGGAAGGACGTCGCAGCGGATGGGTCCCAGATGCCGCGCAGAAACTGGCCGTACCGCGTGAGAAGCGGCTCGTTCAGGCCGAGGAATTTGCGGATGCTCTCGATCTCTTCGTTCGAGGCGGTCGGCCCGGCGAGGATCTGGGCCGGGTCGCCCGGTATCAGGTCGACGAAGAGGAAGACGAGCAGGGAAACCGCAAAGAGCGTCGGCAGCGCGCTGCCCAGGCGTTTGAGAACGAACATTGCCGCTTCTCCGCTATGCAAGCCTCACTTCAGCGTGACCTTGTCGAAGACCAGCGTCTCGTTCGGCTGGATCGCCAGCCCCTGAACGCGGTTGGCTACGCCCAGCGCCTGGGTCTGGTACCAGAGGAAGAGGAAGGGCTGGTCGCTCCAGACGATGTTCTGGATCTCGCCATAGATCTCCTTCTGCTTCGCCGGGTCGGTCGCCGCGCGGCCCTCCTTCAGCAAGGCATCGACGCGCGGATTGGTGTAGCCGGTCCGGTTCGCGCCGACGCCGGTGAAGAACAGGCGGTAGAGCGTATAGTCCATGCCCGCGGTGGCGCGGCCGACGATGCCCATGTTGTCGGTGCGCTGGGCCGGCTCCATGCCGACGACCTTGGTCCAGGTGCCGCGGTCGACAACGATGGGAGTCGCCTTGATCCCGATATCCTCGAATGAACCGGCGAGGGCCTGGCAGACCTGCGAATCCTTGATGTAGCGACCGGTGGGGCAGGTGAAGCTGAGCGTGAGCTGGCCCGGCTTGTAGCCGGCCTCGGCGAGCAGCTTCTTGGCGCCTTCAGGGTCGAAGGCGATCGGCGGGAAGGTCTTGCGCAGTTCGTCCTGAGTGCCTGGGCCGACCATTCCGACGGATGGCGTGCCGAGCCCGCCAAGAATTCCCTTGGTGATGCCTTCACGATCGATCGCGAGGTTCAAGGCCTTGCGCACGCGCGGGTCGGCGAGCGGCCCGCGCAGCACCATTTCCATGTTGATGGAGAACATGCTGGGCGGGTTGATGACCTTGGCGTCCTTCAAGGCGTTGATCGCCGGCATGGATTCCGGCGGCACGCGTTCGACGACATCGACGCTTCCGGTCTCCAGAAGCGCCATGCGGGAGCCGTCTTCGGGAACGACGGTGAAGTCGATGGCCTTGAGCGTCGCCGGATAGTCGCCGGAATAGGAAGGGTTGGGGACGAGCCTGAAGCCTTCGCCACCGATGAATTTCTCGACCATGTAAGGGCCGGAGCCGACGGGCTTTCGGCCATATTCTGCGCCCATGGCCTGCAGCGCCTTGACGTTGACGATGCTGGCGGCCGTGTTGGACAGCAGCATCAGGATATGCCCGTTCGGCTCGGCGAGGTGGAACTCGACGGTATCCTCGCCTACCGCCTTGATCGTCCCGAGCGAGGCATAGAGGCCGCGATAGATCGAGCCGGTCTTCTCATCGAGCATGCGATTGAAGCTTGCCGCGACGGCCTCGGCGTTCAGCGGGTCGCCGTTGCTGAATTTCCTGCCTGTCCGGATCTTCACTGTGAAGACCTTCCCATCGGGCGAGAAGGCATAGTCTGTCGCCAGATTCTTCTGGACGTTGTTCTGCGGATCGAGCCGGAAGAGGCCCTCCATGACGGCCAGATCAACCGCATTCCCGACCGGAAGATCATTGAAGGCGGGATCGAAGGTAGCCGGGTCCGCACCGACCGCGATGCGAAGGGTGCCGGCCGGCTGCGCCTGCACCTGGAGGGCCATGATCGACACGCCGACGGATAGGGCGGCGACGTAGCAGGATCGACGAAGATTGCGCATGTTCGACTGTTCCCCAAGCTCGCAAAGATATCGTTCCATGCCGACGCAGCCGGGCGAATGCCCCGCCCAACGCCATGGAGGGATTGCTGTTTTGCTTCCTTGGTCGCATTCGCGCCGCGATTGGATCGGGCGCAGCAAAGTTAGCGACGGCCTTTAGAGAACCACACGCATTGATCTGCCTCAAATTCATAATTATGCGATGTATATGAACTGAGGTTATGGCGAGGCCGCATGAATTATCGGCAAGTGGAGGTTTTCAAGGCGATCATGGACTCCGGCTCCATCACGGAGGCGGCGACCATGCTGCGGATCTCGCAGCCCGCGGTCAGCAAGGCGCTGAAACAGCTCGAGGACGAACTCGGTTTGCGGCTCTTCTCACGCACCACGAAGGGGATCGCGGCAACGGAAGAAGCGCGGGCGCTCTACACGGAAGTCGAGCGCACCTATTTCGGCATGCAGAATCTGGCGCGCTTCGCCGCCAGTCTGCGAGACCGCAAGCAGGGCCGCATCGTGGTCAGCACGATTCCTGCGCTGGGTCTCGCCTGGCTCCCGGCCATGGTTGCGCGGTTTTCCGCAGCTCATCCGGATGTCACCGTCTCACTGCATTCCAGCAACTCCACCGACGCCGCCCGTCTTGTCGGTACGGGCGAGATCGATCTCGGCATCGCCCAGCTGCGAAGCGAGGAATACAACCTGTCCCGCCGCAAACTGTTCGACCTCGAAGGAGTCATCGCCTTGCCGGAAGGGCATCGGCTGACGAGCAGGTCGGAAATCCGGGCGGAGGATCTGGCGGAGGAGACGATCGTCGCGCTCGGGCTGGACGATGAATTTCGACGCCGGTTGTCCCAGGCCCTCGATGGCGCGAGCATGCGCTACCGCTCGATGATCGATGCAAGCCTGGGCGTCACGGTCTGCACGCTCGTCGCGGCAGGATGCGGCGTGGGCATCGTCGACAGCGAGGCCGCCCGCACCCAGGCCGGGAAGGGGCTTGTGTTTCGTGCCTTCAGCCCGAGGATACGCGTGCCGATCTATCTGTTCCGACAGCGCGGGCGCCCCACCAGCAAACTGGTGGAGGCGTTCAGTGCCAGCCTGTTGCCGCCGTCGCCCTTTCGAGGGGGCGATGGCGGGGATGACTGACGGCTGCATCCTTCACGCTTCGTCGTGCCTGACGATCGGCTGAGCAGGGTTTTGGCTCTGCATGGCCGGGCAAGGATCGCAGTCTGGATTCGACAGGATGCTCGCGGACGCACGGCGATCTCGGGCTTCTTATTCACGAGCAAGGGGCGGGGCATTGATGAATCTCAGGCATGTCGAGCTTTTCCGTCACATCATGAAGTTCGGAACGCTGACTCAGGCGGGTGAGATCATGGCGATCTCGCAGCCGGCGGCGAGCAAGATGCTCTTCCAGCTTGAGAGGTCGACGGGGATCACCCTGTTCCAGCGCACCAAGGGACGTCTTAAGCCGACGCGCGACGGCGAACTGTTCTTCGCAGAGGTCCAGCGGACTTGGGAAAGCATCGAGCGGCTGGAGCGGATGTCGAAGGACATCAGCCAAATGCGCTTTGGCCGCCTCAATCTGGGTGTGAAGCCGGCACTGGCCGGTACGTTGATGCCGCCGCTGATCGCACGTTTCCGCCGCAAGCACGAGAATACGACGATCTCGCTGCATTCGCGCAGTTCCGAGCGTGTGATCGAATGGGCCATCGCCGGGCAGATCGATCTCGGCATCACCAACACCTCGACGCCGCATCCGAACGTCGCCTGCCGCGTCATGGCGCGCATACCGGGCGTCTGTATCGTTCCCGAACAGCATCGGCTGGCGGGGCGCAGCGACGTGCGGCCTGAGGATCTCGACGGAGAGGACTATGTCTCGATCGGCGCGATCGAGCGCAGCACGATCATCGAGAAGGCCTTTGATGCAGCCGGCGTGCGTTTGCGGATCATGATCGAGGCCCCCATGGCGCATTTGACCTGCGCTCTGGTCGCGAACGGGGCGGGCGTCGCCATCGTCGACGAGATCAATGCCCGGGCCTTTTGCGGCCGCGGCCTCGTCGTGAAGCCCTTCCTGCCGGAGATTTCCTTCCCTGTCTGGCACCTGCGGCCACTCAGTCTCAGCAGCTCTTCTCTGGCCGAGGCCCTGACCCGCGATCTCGAAGACGAATTCGAGCGGCTTGGCTATCGGGCCGATGCATAGAGGAGTTTTTGACGCTGCGCTGCGGAGGCTCAGTCCATAACCTGAAGGAATGAACTAGCAAAAACATATTCTTTGACGGCCTATTTTTTGGCCCATACGCTCCTTGTCATTGACGTAGATCAAACAGAGCCCGCCCGTTCCATTCGCGCTTAACAACGCTGTGGGGTGAATGAGATCTGCTGTCCCGTTGACTTGGAGAAATATTCGCCTATGCGGATTTTCGTCTTCCTGACGAGAAGAATGATCTTTGCAGCCCTGCTGATGCTGGGTGTCAGCGCGGCGATCTTCTTTCTGGTCAATTCGATCGGCAACCCCATCGAATTGATGATGGCGGAAACGCCGGGAATGACCGGGGAGGTGATCGATCGGATGAAGGCCTATTACGGGCTCGATCATCCCCCGATGACGCGCTACCTGCTTTGGCTGAGCCGGATCGCCCAGCTCGATTTCGGCACGAGCATCGTCTACAACCAGCCTGTCGGTTCGCTCATCGTGACCTGGGGGTGGCAGACCCTCAAGATTCAGCTTCCCGCCATCCTGATCGCCCTTGCGATCGCGATCCTGTTCGGTGTCACCGCGGCGCGCCGACAGCACTCGCGCTCCGATTTCGCGGTGATGGCCACAGCGCTGCTGGGGCAGTCGCTGCCGGCCTTCTTCCTTGGCATTCTGCTGATCTTCATCTTCTCGTATAGCCTGGATTGGCTGCCGAGCTACGGCGCCTACTCGACCCGCAATCCGCTCTGGGGCAGCCCGACGCTCGATGCGCTCTGGCACATGGTCCTGCCGGTCGCAATGCTGACCTTCTTCAATACCGCGACGTTGACGCTGTTGATGCGCTCGAACATGGTCGATGTGCTGAAAAGCGACTTCATCGCGGCGATGCGCGCGAGTGGCATCCCCGAGCGGCGCGTCATCTATGTGCACGCGTTGCGCGCCGCCTTCATCCCGATGCTGACCTATCTCGGTCTGCTGATTGGCCTGATGTTGGGCACGGCGCCGGTGACTGAATCCGTCTTCACCTGGCCGGGGCTGGGATATCTCTACATCTCAGCGATCCATCAGCTCGACTACCCCGTCATCATGGGGGCGAGTGCGGTCATCGCCTTCATGCTGATCTGCACCACCCTGCTGACGGACGTCATCTACGTCCTCATCGACCCACGCATCAGCCTGGAGTGAGCACGTGAGCGATCAGACGATCACGGCTCATCCGCCGTCTTCCGCAAAGCCCGCCCGCCGTCCGGTCAAGGGCATCTGGCGACAGGGCTGGCAGCGCTTCGCCCGCAGCCGGACCGGCATGCTCGGACTCATCCTCGTCCTGCTCGTCGTCGCGACCGCCGTGGTCGGGCCGTTCGTCGCGCCCTTCGATCCGCAGGACCAGAGCCCGATGATCGACCCCGGCGCAAAGGCGCCCCCGAGCTGGGTCCACCCGCTGGGGACGGATCGCATGGGCTACGATGTCGCCAGCCGTGTGATCTACGGCGCACCGACGGCGCTCGCCGTCGGGCTCGGAGCGATGTCGATCGCCTCGCTGATCGGCGTTCTGGTCGGCGGCTTTGCGGGTTATCGCGGCGGCACCACGGATGAGGTGCTGATGCGCTTCACCGATTTCTTCCTCGTCATTCCGATGTTCGTCGTCATCCTCGCCGTCATTCGCCTGCTCGGCGTGGCGGTCGTCAACACCCCCTTCGAAAGCGTGCCGTATCTCAATCTCGGCGTCATCATCCTGCTGATCGGCGTCTTCTCCTGGGCCCCGATCGCCCGGATGACGCGTGCGGAATTCCTGCGCCTGAAGAACCAGGAATTCGTCGAGGCTGCGCGCTGCATCGGCGCGACTTCGGGCGATATCCTCTTCCGCCACATCCTTCCGAACGCGTTGCCATCCCTTGTCGTCATCGTGGCGCTCGGCATCGGCGGGGCCGTGCTGGCGGAGGCGATGATCGGCTTCCTCGGTTTCGGCGATCCGGCCGCGGTGAGCTGGGGGCAATTGCTCTACTTCAATTACGAGGCGCTGAAAGTGGCTCCCTGGGCATCGCTGAGCCCGGGTGTCGCCATCTTCATCACGGTGCTCGGCTTCAACCTTCTGGCGGACGGCCTGACCGATGCCTTCAACCCAAGGGCGAAGCGCTGAGATGTCGAGCCTCGCCACCGCAAAGCCAACCGCCGCCATGTCGATCGACGATAGGAGCATGCTGACGCCGCCTGTCCATGACCTCGTCCGCGTCGAGAACCTGCGGATTCAGTTTCCGCCCTGGAACGCGCCCGTTCGCATCATCGAGGATGTGAGCTTTCAGGTCCGCGCCGGCGAAACGATGGGCATCGTCGGAGAATCCGGCAGCGGCAAGACGCTGTCGAGTCTCGCGATCCTGAACCTTCTGCCGCCTCCCGCACGGATCACGGGTGGCCGCATCATGTTCGATGGCGAGGATCTCGCCGCGAAGTCGCAGGGCGAGATGCAGAAACTGCGCGGGCGCAGGCTCGCCATGGTCTTCCAGAACCCCGGCTATTCCCTGAACCCGCTGATGACGGTCGGCGCGCAGCTCGGCGAGATCCTGAAGGTTCACGAGAAGATGCCGCGCAGCATGGCTCTGCAGCGGGTAGAGGAGCTGTTTCGCCTCGTCGGCATCACCGACCCCGGCTCGCGCCTGTCGCAGTATCCGCATGAGATGAGCGGCGGCATGAAGCAGCGTGTCTGCATCGCCCGTGCTCTGCTCTGCAACCCGGCGCTCGTGCTCGCGGATGAGCCGACGACGGCGCTCGACGTCACCATCCAGGCCCAGATCCTCGATCTCTTCGAAGACCTGAAGGCGCGGTTCGGCATGTCGATGATCTTCGTCACGCACGACATGGGCGTCGTGGCGCGCATCGCCGATCGCATCACCGTGATGTATGCGGGCCAGGTCTGCGAGACGGGCGACAAGCACGCCATCTTCGCACGGCCCTCCCACCCCTACACGCAGGCCCTTCTGGCGAGCACGCCGCGCATCGACCGGCGCTACGCAATCGACGGTGAGGGGCGTCGCGAGCGCCTGCCCACGGTCGGGCGCGCCGTCGCGCCGGGTCAATCACTCGGTGGCGGCTGCCGCTTCGCCGGGCGCTGTCCCGAGGCGGCTCCGGAATGCTCCCGGCTGGTGCCGCAGGCCGCAGCGATCGAGCCAGGCCGTGTCGTTCATTGCCTGAAGCGCGGCAGCGCCGGAGTGGCCAGCCATGATTGAGCCGATTCCGAATCTCCGCCAAGGCGTCACGCCACGGCCCCTGCTGACCGTCGACGGGCTGGTGAAGAGCTACCCGTTGCGCCGCCGAGGCCTCTTCCGCCAGACGGTCACCGGGGAAATCCGCGCCGTCAACGACATCAGCTTCAGCGTGGCGGCCGGGGAGACGCTGAGCATCGTCGGAGAGAGCGGCTGCGGCAAGACGACGGCGGCCCGCGCGATCCTGCACCTCGTCGAACCGACTGCCGGTGCGATCCGCCTCGGCGACACGGATATCCGGGCGACGTTCGCCGAGGACCGGCGGCCGGACGTGCTCGCGCTGCGCCGTCAGATGCAATACGTCTTCCAGGATCCCTATCTTTCGCTCAATCCGCGCTGGAGCGTCAGGCAGATCCTGACCGAGCCGCTGCGCGTCCATGGTCATGCCCCGAAGGAGGACTGGGACGCGACGGTGGAAAGTCTGCTGGAGCGGGTTGGGCTGCCGCCGGACTATGCCGATCGCTATCCCCACGAATTCTCCGGCGGGCAGCGCCAGCGCATCGGGATCGCGCGCGCTCTGGCGGTCGAGCCGCGGCTGCTGATCTGCGACGAGCCCGTCTCCTCGCTCGACGTCTCGGTGCGGGCGCAAGTTCTCAATCTGCTGGCGGACCTGCAGGAAGACCTGGGACTCTCCTATCTCTACATCTCGCACGACCTGAGTTCCGTGCGCTTTCTGAGCAACCGCATTGCGGTGATGTATCTCGGCAATCTCGTCGAGATCGGTGAGGTCGACGAGATTTTCGCACGGCCGCGCCATCACTACACCGCTGCCCTGATCTCGGCCATTCCCGTGCCCGATCCCTCAAACCAGGCACAGCGCCAGGCAATCCAGGGCGAAGTCCCCAGCGTTGTCCGGCGACCGTCCGGCTGTGTCTTTCACACCCGCTGCCCCGCCGCACTGCCTGTCTGTTCCCAACAGATTCCGCCGCTGTCCGCACCGGACGGCACCCACGCCTTCGCTTGCCACAACCCGCGTTGAGTGCGGGGAGAGACCACAGGAAACGCCATGATGAATGTTATCGTCGTCGGAGCCGGAATTGTCGGCAGCTCCATCGCCTACCGCGTCGCCCAGGGCGGTGCGAAGGTCACGGTCCTCGAAGCCTCTCGCGTCGGCGCCGGAACATCCGGGGTGAGCTTCGCCTGGACGAATGCGAACAACAAGACGCCGCGCCCCTATCACGACCTCAACGTTGCAGGCATGCGCGCGCATGCCGCGTTGAAGGATGAGTTCGGCTCGACACCCTGGTTCCATCAGAGCGGTAGCCTGGAGTGGCGCGTCGATCCGGCGGAGATCGCGGCTCAGGCGAAGAAGGTCGAGCGGCTCCGCGAGTGGGGCTATGCGGCGGAGTTCATCGACAAGAAGCGGCTGCAGGAGCTTGAGCCGGAGCTGGCGATCGACGCAGTTTCGGACAAGGCCCAGATCGTATTCTGCCCCGAAGAAGGGTGGGTGGACCCTGTCCAGTACGCCGGAGCCATGCTGCGCGCTGCCCGTCAGCGCTATGGAGCGGCGCTCAAGACCGGCGTGAAGGTGACCGGGGTAGAGACCCGCAACGGTCGTGTCGTCGGCGCTCGGGATGATACGGGCGCTGTCCACGCAGCCGATCTCGTCATCAACTGTACCGGGCGCTGGTCCAACGATACGGTGAGCGAGACGGCGCCGAATGTCCCGCTCGCTCCGACCGTGGGCTTCCTCGTCTTCACGCCTCCGGTCGGTG
This sequence comes from Hyphomicrobiales bacterium, assembly GCA_900470095.1. GTDB lineage: Bacteria > Pseudomonadota > Alphaproteobacteria > Rhizobiales > Beijerinckiaceae > Allobosea. The sequence continues at coordinate 28,921 of UBZM01000009.1, read as the reverse complement.
TCGATCTGCGCCGGCCCTTCCATGCGCCCGACGTCGATGTCCGTCCGGACGGGGCAGGCCGTCTGATGATCCGCAAGGACTCGCTCGACGACCGTTTCGCCCGGTTGGAAAGTCGCCTGCCGGATTGCGAGGAGGCGAAGATCGCGCTCGCAAGCGCAACCGAGCTTCTCCCCGGTTTGGCAGGCGTCGAGGCCGAAGCGGTGCGCACGACCGTCAGGCCGATCCCCGCCGACGGGCTCTCCACAGTCGGGCCGGCCCGCGGCGTCGACGGCTACTACGTCGTCGTCACCCACAGCGGCGTGACGCTGTCTCCCTTCCTCGGCCAGGCCGTGGCCGACGAGGTCCTGCGGGGCAGGGAGCGCCCGGAGCTGGCGCAATTTCGCCCTTCGCGCTTCCAGGCCTGAGCGCCGGACGCTCTCGGCCTGTTCATTTCGCACCACCAAGAAACAAGGGGAAAATCGATGTCCAGGAAATCGACGCGACGCGATGTGCTGAAATGGTCCGGAGCCGGAGCGGCCGCGCTCGCGGCCGGTGGGATACCGGAGGCGGCGCTCGCCAAGCCGCCCTTCTTCAAGCTCTACCTGATGATCTTCAACAACCTCCAGTCGCGGATGATCTGGACGGACCTGATCGGAAAGCAGTTCGCCCGCCTCGGCATCGATATCGTGTCGAGCTACCAGCCCCCTTCAGTCGTGATCGCGCGGCGCGCCAATGACAGCGGCAAGACGCATGTCGATGGCGGCTGGGACATGTATTCCGAGCGGATCTACTACAGTGGGCTGGTGCCGCTGCCCGAGACGCTCTTCCACAGCAAGAATTTTCCGCCGAACGGGCAGAATTACTATCGCATCGCCGACAAGCAGATCGATGAGGCGATCGAGAAATACTCGCGCTCCGTCACGCCGGCCGACCGCAAGGCGGCGATCACCGCCTTCATGAAGCGCTGGTACGAGATCGAGCCGCTCCATGTCGTCTTCTATCCGGAAGAGGTGATCATCACCAATCCGAAGCTGAAGGGCATGGAATCGACAACCTACAACCCGGTCTTCTATCCGCGCCCGGAGAACTGGACGATCGAGGGCGCCACTGGCGACGTCACGGCCACGTTCGCGTCCTGGCAGCCGCCGAGCCAGCTCATCCCGATGTATGGCAGCGGCTACAACGAGGCCAATATCTTCGGCCCCGTCTACAACGCGCTGTTCGAATACGACAGCTGGGCGAACAAGAAGCTCGTTCCGGCGCTGGCGGAGTCGGTGAAGACCTCCGACGACGGCAAGACCTGGGTATTCGCTCTGCGCAAGGGCGTGAAATGGCATAGCGGCGAGGAGTTCACGGCCGAAGACGTCAAGTTCACCTGGGATACGGTGATCGACAAGACCTATGCCAGCGTCTTCCAATCTCCCCTCGAGACTGTCCTGGGCAGCAAGGATGCCTACAAGATAACCGGCACGCACGAGATCACCGTGACCTTGCGTGAGCCGAACGTGATGTTTCGCGATTTCGTGCTGCCCGTCATCGCGATCATGCCGAAACACGCCTATCAGGGCCTCAAGCCCGAGGAACTGCGTGGCCATGTCATCAGCACCTGGCTCGGCACCTTTCCGGTCAAGACCTCCGAAGGCAAGACCTTCGAGGCCAAGGGCGGTATCGGCACGGGGCCATGGATTCCGCAGGGGTTCGATCCGGCCCGCAAGGCTTACAAATACATCAAGAACGAGAACTACTGGAAGAAGACCGAAGGCAATGTGAAGACCTTCTATGTGGTCAACATCCAGGGCGCCGACGCTGTTCTGAGCGCGATCAAGGCCGGATCCATCGATGCGCATGATCCGATGTACGACGTCGGCGGGCTGCTCGAGACGATCGATCCGTCATGGGGCACCGTCAATCGCTTCGATTCCTACAAGTGGATGCAGACCTGCCTGAACATGAACCACCCGGTCTTCGGAACCGGCGTGGAAACCCCGCTCGGCAAGCAGGATCCCAGCCGTGCGGCGGAAGCTGCGGCCTATGTCCGCAAGGCCATGAGCCACATGATCCCGCGCGAGCAGATCATCAAGAACGTCGTCGCCGGTTTCGGCAAGCCCGGCACGGTGCCAATTCCCTTCACATCCGAAGATTATGACCACGATCTGCTCAAGCCGATCGCCTACGACATGAACCTGGCCAAACAATATATGGAAAAGGCCGGCTACAAATACTGATTTAGATGTCGCAATCAGCGCCGGGCTCGTCGGCCCGGCGTTCCAGAAGCCTTTGTACTCCCAAGGAAACAAACGATGCGTGTCGCAATACTCGGTGCGGGCTCGATAGCCTATGGCAATGCTGCGCTGCTCGCCTCCCTCGGCCATGAGCCTGTGCTGTGGTCGCCCTCCGGCAAAAGCGGGCAAAGCATCGTCGCGGGCAAACCGCTCTCCGCGACGGGCTCGCTCGACGGCTCGTTCAAGGTCACGATGGCGGCCAGCGCGGGCGATGCGATCGCCGGCGCTGACGCCGTCCTGCTGGCCTTGCCGGCCAACGGCCATCGCATGGCGATGGATGCCGCCGCTCCCCACCTTGCCAGCGGCCAGATCGTCATCATCAGCTCGCACACCTCGTTCAGCGGCCTCTATATCGCCAAGAAGATTGCGGAGCGCGGGCTCGATATCCCTGTCGTCGTTTGGGGCACCACTGTGACGGCAGGGCGCCGCACGGGGGATGCCAGCGTGAACGTCTCGACGATCCGTTCCAAGGTCGATATCGCCACCATCCCTGCCTCGGCTGGCGCACGCGGGCTGCAAGTCTGTCAGGAACTGTTCGGCGACCGCTTCGTCGAGCGCTCCGACGCATTGGCGATTTCTCTCTCCAACCTCAATCCGCAAAACCATCTCGGCATCGCGCTATGCAATTTCACGCGCATGGAGCACGGCGAAACCTGGGGCCAGAATGAAAACAACACCGACTCTGTCGGCCGCCTGCTCGAAGCGCTCGATGCCGAACGCCTCGCGATCGCCGAGGCGGCCGGCTACAAGGTGCGCACCATTCGAGAGCACTACAACCTATCTTTCCATGTCGAGCCGGGACCGGTCGGTGAGATGGCCCGCACGCTCGCCGCACGCGGCAATGGCGGCAACGGCCCCGACAGCATCGACACGCGCTATGTGCTGGAGGATGCGCCCTTCGGCCTGCATCCGACCGTGCTGCTCGGCAAATTGACCGATCGGCCCGCCACGCTGCACCAGGCTGGCATCGACGTCTTCTCGGCCCTCTACGGCCGCAATTTCGCGGCCGAGAACGACCTGCTCGACGATATCGGGCTCGAGACCATGTCACTGTCCGAGCTCAAGACCCTGGTTCGTGACGGCTGGTCCCCGTCGCAGGCGAAGTAGTTCCGGCGCCATCCCAATCGCCCCTCATTCGATCGGAAATACGGTTATGCCTGAGATCATCGTTGTCGGTGCCGGCGTCCTGGGGACGTCGGTGGCCTATCGTCTTGCGCTCGCGGGCGCGAAGGTCACCGTGCTGGAAGCCACCCGCGTCGGCGGCGGCACCTCCGGCATCAGCTTCGCCTGGACGAATTCCAGCAACAAGGCGCCGCGCCCCTATCACGATCTGAATGTCGCGGGCATGCGGGCGCATGCCGCGCTGAAGGACGAGTTCGGTGCGACGCCGTGGTGGCATGCCGGTGGCCGTGTCGAATGGCGGGACGAGGCGGGGCGAGACGAACACCGCGCCAAGGTGGCTCGCCTCCAGGAATGGGATTATGGCGTCGAATGGATCGATCGCCAGCAGCTGCTTGAGCTAGAGCCCGATATCGATCCTGCCGCGGTGGGCGATGCCCCTATCGCCTGGTATCCGGCGGACGGATGGCTTGATCCTGTCGTCTATTCCCATGCGATGATGACCGCTGCACGCCGCAAGGGCGCGCAGTTGCATACGCAGACGAAGGTTACCGGGCTGCTTGTGCAGGGCGGCAAGGTCAAGGGTGTGCACACCGAGGCGGGGGACACCCTGATGGCCGATCTCGTGGTCAACTGCACGGGGCGCTGGTCGAACGACACGATTGCCGGAACGGCCCCGAATGTGCCGCTGGCGCCGACTGTCGGATTCCTGGTCTTCACGCCCCCGGTTCCTGCCTCGATCCAGCGTGTCGTGGCCACACCGGTCTGCGATTTTCGTCCGGATGGCGCCGGCAGGCTGATGCTGCACTGGGGACCGGCCGATGCCCTGGTTACGCCCGAGATCACCGAGCGTCCCGGCCTCGACCAGGCGGCCGATCTGGTCGCGCGCCTGACACGGATCCTGCCCGGAATCGCGCCGGTGAAGCCGGAAGCGAGCCGCGTCACCCAGCGTCCCATTCCAAAAGACGGCCTCTCGGCCATCGGCCCCGTACCGAACCTCGAAGGCTACTATCTCATGGTCACCCACAGCGGTGCGACGCTTTCGCCCGCGCTCGGAGCGATGGCGGCTGACGAGATCATGAGCGGCAAGCAACGCCCCGAACTCGCCCATTTCCGGCCGGCGCGTTTCTTTCGCTAGGGCTCGATTCCGGCCGATGCGACTTCCATCACAGACGGACCCTCAGGTGCTCAATGCGCGCTAAGAGGCCCTCCCTCAACTTGGACCCGCCGAACGGCGGGCCCTTTTTTGGACCTGCCCCGCCGGCGGGGAGGCGAGAGGTCATCGATACAGCTTTCGGGATCAGAATTGATCTGCTTCAAAATATAGAAAAGCTCGATGTCAGATGGCTTGGCTGCTTCTGCTTCGCCTCAACGGCCTCATCCAGATCCTCGACGCCTGCACCAAAGCTCCTGGTGCCGGCGTATCCTTTTCCCGAAGGCGCGATGGTCTCGAGGTCAAGACAACACCGGCCGCGCAACTCGAAAGGGATGCGCTCGCTGACGATGGTCATGACCCTTCTCACTCGTTGCGCATCCAGAGCCTCGACATCCGCCGCGGTCCGGCAGCTGAGAGCCATCAATTTCGTTTGGCTTGCGCCTACGACAGAGATCGGCCAAAGGATCGGCCAAAGGATCGGCCATTCTTCATAGAAACTCATTTGATTATAGGCTATTGAGCCTTCTCGAAATCCAATTTTGATCGGCCAAGATGATGCTCATCGAGAGCCCAAGCCGTATTGAACCAGCCCTTTTGGACGATCCAACAGCTGCGATCGCCGACACTATTGCTGAGCTGTCCGCAGCGGCAGCAACACTCGGTCGATCGCTGCACCCGCGCACCGCGGCCAACCTGGCCGATCTCGTGCGCATCATGAACACGTACTACAGCAACCTAATCGAGGGCCACGACACACGTCCGCGCGATATTGAGCGGGCATTGGCAGGTCAATTCGATGAGGATGAAGGTCGTCGCAACCTGCAGATTGAGGCCGCGGCTCATGTCCGCGTTCAGGCCGAGGTCGACCGGATGGCAGCGGCCAATGCGCTTCCGGCGCCCGCATCGGCCGAGTTTCTTAAATGGCTTCATCGCGAATTCTATCGCGGCGCCCCGGAAGCAATGCTCACTATCCGCGGCAAAGATCGGCAAATTCGAATGGATCCAGGCGCGTGGCGGTCCCGATCCGGAGAGGATGTCGAGGTTGGCCGGCATGTGCCGCCTTCAAGCGAGCGCGTCGGTGATTTCATGGCATATTTCGAAAACCGATATCGGCTCACTACGCTGGGCAGAGCAGGGCGGATCATGGCGCTGGCGTCTGCCCACCACCGCTTCAATTACATCCACCCCTTTCCCGACGGGAATGGGAGAGTAAGCAGGCTCATGAGCCATGCCATGGCCAGCGTCGCGGATGTGGGGGCCCACGGCCTCTGGTCGATCTCCCGAGGATTGGCTCGAGGCCTAGAAAGTCGCGGGGACTACAAGCGAATGATGGCCCATGCGGATACGCCGCGGCAGGGCGATCGCGATGGGCGAGGGAACTAGTCCGAGGCCGCGCTGAAGGAATTTGTTTTGTGGTTCCTGAGGGTGTGCCTCGATCAAGTGGCCTTTATGAGCGAGCTGTTCGACCTGAATGGCTTGGCAGATCGGCTTCGACGGCACGTGGCCAGACATCCGAATCTGAAGCCTGAGGCTTCGTGGTTGCTTGAGGAAGCACTGATACGAGGCGAGTTCGAGCGAGGTGAGATCGAACGAATCACCGGACTGCCGGAACGGACTGCCCGACGCATCCTGGCAGACCTGCTCAGCTTAGGGCTGTTGGGATCGGAAACACCAAAAGGAAAAGTCTCGCTTCGCTTCCCGGCTGATGCACTCGAGGATCTGTTCCCACGCCTCTACCCTCGCACTTAAATATCGCCTGAAAAGGCTTCCGCATCGCCGATCGTTCTCGGCCCGCGCAGTGACGGGCTTTGTCCACGGGCGGATCGTCAGGCGCGGCGCCCCAGCGTCTAATATCTCAAATCTTTCGAAGTCCCGCGGGCCCGGAAGACGGCATTCCGGATAGATTTGGCGGAAGGCTTCGAGGGCTAAGTCTCGATCCGAACCTCGGGAACGACCTTTGGCTGGTGTATAGATCGACATCGGCCACGGTCGCAAGGTCGCGACAAGCGCATTGGGGGAGACCGGTGACCTTAGCAGCGGCGACCTACATTTCGGATTCGCATAAGGTTTGATATGGAACTTCCACCCGATGCCAGGCGGGCTTAGATCGACACCAGTCCAGGCCGTTCTCAAGTAAGCGGCGCAATGCGCCATAAGCGGACTCGGCCTCGCGCTCCAAAAGCATCTCCTCCGCCAAGCGAAGGCTCGGGGGGAAGCGAAAATACAGCCACACCGGATGGGCGATGATCGCCGGAAGGAACCGATGGCGCTTGTAGCTGATGGTCGGCAGGGTCATGCACGCCCACCTGCACGGCTTGCCGCCATGCCGTAACGTGACAACGCCCTGATCTGTTCCCTCGAGCGATGTTCCCGTCCATTTCAGGAATTGCGACAGAGCGGCTTTTGCTACCGAGCGCCGCTCTATCGGCCGGGAGCAAAATAGTGCGTGTGCCCCTCTCAGATACCTTTGGGGGCGAGCCCAGTTGCGGAAGCTTGACACCGCAACGGGTCCGTCATAGCTCTAATAGAAATAGATACCAGTATGTGAAATTAATTTCAAGCTGGTCACCAAGGCGCGGCGAACAAAACTCCGCGCAATGCACCTGGAGGGGAATATGCGCATCAAGGAACTGGCATTGACGTTCGCGGCCGGCGTAGGTCTGTCTCTATGCATGGTGCAGAGCGGTGTGGCGCAAGAAAAATCGCAGTTTCGCTGCAAGGAAGGCGAAACATACTATATGAACGTGATGGTATCCGGGGTCGAATATTGGTTCCCGGTCTACGAGATGTTCAAGCAGGCCGCGCAGTCTCTTGGCTGCAAGACCGCCTATACCGGCACGCCCGAATATGACGTCACCAAACAGATCGCGAGCTTCGACCAGATACTAGCGAAGAAGCCGGCGGGCATTCTCGTCCATCCGATGAACTCGGACCCGTTCATAGAGCCCATCAACCGGGCGGTTGCCTCGGGCGTGCCGGTGGTGACCTTCGCGGCCGACTCGCCGAACAGCAAGCGCGTCTCCTACATCACCTCCGACAATGATCGCGAAGGCTCCTATGCCGCCGACGTGATCGCCAAGGCGATGGGCGGCAAGGGCGAGTACGGCATTCTGGAAAACCCCGGCCAGGACAATCACGACCGACGCGTCGCCGCTTTCGTCAAGCGGATGGGCGAGAAGCATCCCGGGATCAAGCTGGTCGCGCGCGCCGCCTCGAACCAGGACCCGACCAAGGCCTATAATGCTGCGCTAAGCATGGCGCAGGCCAATCCCAATCTCGGCGCGCTGTTCATGCCGGAGGCCAATTCTGCCCTCGGCGCGGCGCAGGCGGCGCAGGAGCTCGGCGGCAAGATCAAGGTGATGAACGCCGACGTGAACGGCAAGATCCTCGACATGATCAAGGGCGGCCAGGTCTTCGGCGCGATCAACCCGAACCAGGGCATGCAGGGCTATATGGGCTTCATGCTGCTGTTCATGGCCGCCCATCCCGAGCTAATCGACCCGATGAACGACTACAAGCGCTCGGCCTTCAACCCGATGGGCGTGCCCTTCGTCGACAACGGCTTCGCCGTGGTCACCAAGGACAATGCCGACGATTTCTACTGGGACGCCTATTTGAAGCGTCGCGGTACCAAGGGCATCAAGGAATAGCCTTCTAAGCCTCCGGCGGAGCGTCATTGCGCTCCGCCGACCCCCGCTCTCGCGACGAGCCGAACCATGCAGCCCCTCGCCCTCGAAGTCCGCAACGTCAGCAAGCATTTCGGCCCGGTGCGTGCGCTCGACGGCGTCAGCTTCTGCCTGCGCAAGGGCGAGGTTCATGCGCTGATGGGCGAGAACGGCGCCGGCAAGTCGACGCTGATGAACATTATCGATGGCATTCTGAGGCCCGACGGCGGTGAGATCCTCGTCGATGGCCGGCCCGTCGAGATCGCCTCGCCGCAGAAGGCGCACGAGCTCGGCATCGGGCTAGTGCACCAGGAGATCGCGCTCTGCCCGGACATCTCGGTCGCCGAGAACATCTCGATGGCGGCGACCAACCGTCGGCGTGCCTGGTTGATGGACTATCGCGCGCTGCGTGATCGGGCCGGCGAGATCCTTGCTTCGCTCGCCGAGATCGATCCGCAGGCGCTGGTCGGCGAGCTCTCGATTTCCGAGCAACAGATCGTCGAGATCGCCAAGGCTTTGGCGCTCGATTGCTCGATCCTGATCCTGGACGAGCCGACCGCCGCGCTGACCGAGCGCGAAGCCGGCAAACTGTTCGAGATCATCGCGCAGCTCAAGGCCCGCGGCATCAGCATCATCTATATCAGCCACCGCATGGCCGAGGTCTTCGCGCATTGCGACCGCATCAGCGTGCTGCGCGACGGGCGCTACATCTGCACGGAGGAGGTCGCGGCGACGACGCAGGAGGAGATCGTCCGGCGCATGGTCGGTCGGCATCTCGGCGACATCTTCCCGCCGAAGAATCCGGGCAGCGCCACAGCGCCGGTGCTGATGTCGGTCAACGGTCTCGGTGATGGCGGCCGCGTCCGCGACGTCTCCTTCGAACTGCGCCGAGGCGAGGTGCTCGGCATCGCCGGCCTGATCGGCGCCGGCCGCACCGAGATCGCGCTCGGCATCTGCGGCCTCAGCCGGCTGACCGCGGGCAAGGTCGTGTTCGAGGGCAGCGAGGTGACACCGCGGAGCTATGTGCAGAGCATCAGTAACGGCATCGTCTACCTCTCCGAGGATCGCAAGGGCGCCGGCGTCTTCGTCGACCTGCCAATCGCGATGAATGTCTCGGCATTGGATATCGACCGGGTCTCGGCCGCCGGCTTTGTCAGTCGGGCCAAGGAACAGGCGCAAGCCAAGAGCTTGGCCGACCAGCTGCGTCTGAAGCGGGGCTCGCTCGACGATGCCGCATCGACCCTGTCGGGCGGCAACCAGCAGAAGGTCGCGCTCGCCAAGCTTTTGTCCGTCTGCCCGAGGGCGATCATTCTCGACGAGCCGACGCGCGGCGTCGACGTCGGCGCCAAGGCCGAGATCCACCGCATCCTGCGCGATCTCGCCACAGGCGGCACCGGCATCGTCGCGATCTCGTCGGAGCTGCCGGAGCTGATCGGACTGTGCGACCGCGTCCTCGTCGTGCACGAGGGCCGCATCGCCGGCGAGGTTTCGGGCGATGATCTCAACGAAGAAGCGATCATGCGGCTCGCCTCCGGGCTAATGATCGAAGGGCAGGAAGCGAGATGAGCGTGGCCAGTGGAACGGGCGAGGAGCTGCGACCGGTAGTGTTGCGGGATGCGGCCGGCGGGAGCTGGCGCAACATCGCCAGCATGCGCGAATTCGGGCTGGTCCTGATTATCCTGGCGCTCTGCGTCGTGATGAGCTTCGCCTCGCCCTATTTTCTGAGCTGGGGCAACTTCCGCGCCATGCTGATGTCCTTCTCGATCGAGGGCATCGTTGTGGTCGGGATGACGGTCCTCCTGATCGTCGGCGCGATTGATCTCTCGGTCGGCTCTGTCGTCTGCTTCGCAATGGTGGTGGCGGGCACCGCCTTCCTCTCCGGCCTCGATCCCTGGACGGCGAGCCTCGCCGGCATCGCCGCCAGCGCCTTCATCGGCGTCGCGATGGCCTCCTTCGTCACGCTGATCGGCCTGCACTCCTTCATCGTCTCGCTCGCTTTCATGGTGATCGTGCGCGGCCTCTGCCTCGCCATCACTGACGGCAGGCCATTGTCGCTGTTCTCGCTGCCGCCGAGCTTCAAGTTCATCGGCCAGGGCACCTTGCCGCTGGACCTGCGTTCTCTCGGCTTCGCCCAGGTCTACGATGTGCCGGTCGTCATCCTGATCTTCCTCGCCGTGGTCGTGGTCTTCGACCTCCTGCTGCGCAAGGCGACCGTCTTCCGGAAGGTGTTCTATACCGGCAGCAACGAGAAGGCGGCGCAGTATTCCGGCATCCGCACCAATCGGGTGAAGTTCTTCTGCATCGTGCTGTGCGCCAGCCTCTCCGGCGTCGCCGGCGTCCTGTACATGGCACGCTTCGGCGCAGCGCCGCCGACCTTCGGCGTCGGCATGGAGCTCAACATCATCGCCGCGGCGGTGATCGGCGGTGCCAGCCTCAAGGGCGGGTCCGGCACCATCTTGGGCGCGATCCTCGGCATCGCCCTGCTCTCGGTGGTCTCGAGTTCGCTCACCCTGCTCGACGTGCCGCCGGTCTGGCAGGACGTGATCCGCGGGGTGATCCTGCTCACTGCCGTCACGATCGACCACCTCCTCCATACCCGCAAGCGCGCCCGCGGCGCCGTCCGCGCCAGCTGAACGAGTTCGTCATGGCCTCCCATTCCAACGACGATTTCGAGCGGCTGCGGAAGATCCACCGCGTGCTGGTGATGCATTACGTCGAAGGCCTGAGCCAGGCCGAGATCGCCAAGCGCACCGGCCTCTCGCACCCGACCGTCAACCGTCTGGTCAAGGAGGGGCATGAGCGCGGCTATGTGCAGATCTCCGTGCGCTCGCCCCTACAATCGCTGTTCGCGCTCGAGGAGGCGCTCGCGGCGGCCGGCGCATTGAAGGAGGCGATCGTCACGCCCACGGTCTCGGATCAGGAAGAGGTCAACCTGACGACGGTGGGCCGGGCGGCGGCCGAGCACCTCCTGTCCAATCTCAAGGATGGCGACACGATCTGCGTCTCCGGCGGGCGCGGCGTCGATGCGATGATCCAGGCGCTGGCTCCGAACCGGGCCTATGACGTCACCGTCGTGCCGGCGACCGGTGGCATCCAGGGCGAATATTTCACCGATGTGAATCATCTGGCGGCGCAGCTCGCCCACAAACTCCAGGGCAAGGCCTTCCAGATCCATGCCCCGGTCTTCGCCGCCTCGCGTGAGGAGCGCGACGTATTGCTCTCGCTGCAGTCGGTGCGCGAGGTGCTGGCCCGGGCGCGCGACGCCGCGATCGCGGTGACCGGCATCGGCTCCGTCCTGGCCGACCGCTCGACCTATCTCAGCCTGCGGGCCGCGAACGCCGGCACTGAAAGTGAATTGTCGCGGCTCGGCGCGGCCGGCGAGCTCGTCGCCCATCTGCTCGATCGCCGCGGGCGGCTCTGCGACTACCCGCTCAACGAGCGCGTGATCGGCCTGGCGCTGGACGAGCTCAAGGCGATTCCGCTGGCGATCGGCGTTTGCGCGGGAGCCCGAAAGGCAGCGCCGGCCGCCAGCGTCCTGCGCGGCGGCTTCCTCGACGTGCTGGCGACCGACGAGGCCACCGGCAACGCGATCCTCGACGTATTGAAGGACGGAACCAATGGGAACTAGCCAGCAACTGCGCCCGATGGGCAAAAGCGCGGTGAGCGCGAGCGCCGTCGGCCTCGGCACCTGGGCGATGGGCGGCTGGATGTGGGGCGGCACCGACGAGGCCAAGGCGGTCGAGGCGATCCGCGCCTCGCTCGATGCCGGCATCAGCCTGATCGACACCGCGCCGGCCTATGGCCTCGGCAAATCCGAGGAAATCGTCGGCGAGGCCATCGCAGGCCGCCGTTCCGAGGTGGTGCTGGCGACGAAATGCGGCCTCGTCTGGCACACCGACAAGGGCAATCACTTCTTCGACGAGCACGGCAAGCGCGTCCATCGCCATCTCGGGCGCGACTCGATCCTGCATGAGCTCGAACAAAGCCTGCGCCGCCTGCGCACCGACTACATCGACCTCTACATCACCCATTGGCAAGACCCGACGACGCCGGTCGCCGAGACCATGGGCACGCTGCTGGAGCTGAAGCAGCAGGGTACGATCCGGGCGATCGGGGTGAGCAATGTCAGTCCGGAGGAGCTGAAGGCCTATCTCGCCATTGGTCCGGTCGACGCGATCCAGGAGCGCTACAACATGCTCGATCGCGAGATCGAGACGACGCTGCTGCCGATCTGCCAGACGCACGACGTCGCGACGCTCAGCTATTCCTCGCTGGCGCTTGGCCTGCTCTCCGGCAAGATCGGTCCGGACCGGGTCTTCTCCGGCGACGATCTGCGCAAGGATGATCCGCGCTTTTCGCCCGAGAGCCTGACGCTCATCGCAGCTTTCCTCGCCGAGATCGGCCCGATCGCCGCGGCCCATGACGCCACTCTCGCGCAGCTGGTGATCGCCTGGACCATCGCGCAGCCCGGCATCACCTATGCGCTGTGCGGCGCCCGCGATCGGGTGCAAGCCATCGAGAACGCGGGCGCTAGCCGGATCGTGCTCACCGGCGAGGAGTTGCACCGCGTCAGCGAGGCGATCGCGCGGCATCTCGGCAAGGCAGCGGGCTGAGAGGCGCCAGAGACCGCCATGGCCCAGGATCGTACTCAACGGCTCGACGCCTTGCGTCGCAAGCGGCGGGCACAGGTGCTCGTCGTCGGCGGCGGCATCAACGGCATCAGCACCTTCCGGGAGCTTGCGCTCAACGGCGTCGACGTCGTGCTGGTCGAGCGCGGCGACTTCATGAGCGGGGCGAGCTCCGCCCCCTCACGGATGATCCATGGCGGCTTGCGCTATATGGAGAATGGCGAGTTCGCTCTGGTCAGAGAATCGCTGCGCGAGCGCAATCTGCTCTTGGCCAATGCGCCGCATCTCGTGAGCCCGCTGCCGACGCTGATCCCGGTCGCCGATCGCTTCTCCGGCTTGCTTGCGGCGGCGCGCCGCTTCCTCGGCGGAGGAGGGACCGGAGCGCGGGGAGCCCTGATCATCAAGCTCGGGCTCAGTCTCTATGATCTCTATGCCGGCCGCGATAGCGGCGTGCCGCGCCACACCTTCTTCGGCGGCCGCGAGACGCGGCGGCGCTGGCCGGCGTTGCGCTCCGATATCGTCGGCAGCGCGCTCTACTATGATGCCAGGATCAGCCATCCCGAGCGGCTCGGCATCGAGCTCATCCTCGACAGCGAGCAGGCCTCTGCGCAGGCGCTCAACCATCTCGGTGTGGTCGGGCTCGAGCGGGGCGGTGCCGTGCTCGAGGATGGCCTGACCGGCGAGCGTTTCACGCTCGACGCCGACATCATCGTCAACGCGACCGGCGCCTGGATCGACCTGACCAATGCAGGGCTGGCCGGGAAGGCGCCGCGCCTGATCGGCGGCACCAAGGGCTCGCATCTCGTCATCGCCAACCGGCGGCTCTACGAGGCCCTTGGCGAGACGATGATCTACTTCGCCAATCGCGAAGGCCGGGTCTGCATCCTGTTCCGGCATCTCGGCCAAGTGCTGGCGGGCTCGACCGACATCAGCGTCGAGACGCCGGACGGGGTGCGCTGCGAGTCTGACGAAGCCGCCTATATCCTGGCCTCGGTCGCCGAGGTCTTCCCGGGCATCGCCATCGCTGAGGACGAGGTGATCTATCGCTTCTCCGGCGTGCGGCCGCTGCCGCGTAGCGATCGCAGCCTCAATGCCAACATCTCGCGCGACCATAGCTGCGAGTGGCTCGATCCAGATGCCGGCGCGGTCCGCCCGGTTCTCAATCTGGTCGGTGGCAAATGGACAACCTTTCGCGCCTTCGGCGCCGCGGCTACCGATTTGGTTTTGGCCAAGCTGGGGCTTTCAAGGCAGGCGACGACAGAGCACAGCGCGATCGGCGGCGGCCGCGATTATCCCACGAGCGAGGGCCGGCAGGCCTGGATCGCGCGCCTCGCGAGCGCAGCCGGGTTGGCTCGCGAGGCGGCCGAGCGGCTACTGGCGCGCTATGGCACCCGGATCGATGAACTCGGCTACAGGCTGGCTGGACGCGGTGACGAAGCCCTGATCTCGCTACCGGCCCATGGCCGAGGCGAGATCGCCTGGATCCTCGACGAAGAACGGGCGGAGACGCTGGCCGATCTCGTGCTGCGCCGCTTGACCATTGCCTTCACCGGCGAGCTTTCACATGCCTCGGTGATCGAATTGTCTCAGATCATGGCGGCGGCTCGCGGCTGGGACAAGCGCCGGCGCGCGGCCGAATGCGCCGCCCTGTTCGACGAACTCAACGACAACCACGGCGTCAGCGAAGCGATGCTTCGCCGGCGCGACGCAGATCAGAAGGGTAGCGATGTACGATTCGAAGAAGGTCCGCATGAACCGGCTGTTCCACAACGGCAGGTGTCTTGACGTTGCGATCGACCACGGCGTCTGCAACGAGCCCTCCTTCCTCGGCGGGCTCGAGGATATGGCCGGGATCGTCGACGTGCTGGCGCAGGCCGGCCCGGACGCGATCCAGATGAATTACGGCCAGGCGGACCTGCTGCAGGGGCGGCCCGGCAAGGACAAGCCGGCGCTGGTCATGCGCATCGACATGGGCAACCCCTATAATGCGCTGCGCCATCGCGAGATGTGGGCGGTGCTGCAGAATGCGCATGATCCGGTGGTGCCGGCCCTGAAGCTCGACGCCGCCTGCGTCGTGGTCAACCTGTTCATGCTGCCGGACGAGCCGGCGCTGTTTCGGCAATGCGTCGAGAACATCGCCCACATCCGCCAGGATTGCGAGCGCTACGGCATGCCGCTGATGATCGAGCCCTTGGTGATGCAGCCCAATAGCGGGCGCGGCGGCTATCTGGTCGATGGCGACGCGGAGAAGATCGTCACGCTGGTGCGGCTCGCGCGCGAGATGGGCGCCGATATCATCAAGGCCGATCCGACCACCGACCCGGCCGATTTCGGCCGAGTCGTCGAGGCGGCGCGCTGCCCGGTCCTGGTGCGCGGCGGCGGCAAGGCCGAGCTCAGGCAGGTTTTCGCCAACTCCCATGCGCTGATGCGGCAGGGCGCGCATGGCATGGTCTATGGCCGCAACATCTATCAGCATGCCTCGCCGAGCCGGGTCGTCAGGGCACTGATGGCGATGATCCATGACGGCGCGGACGATGAGGCCGCCTGGCGGCTCTACGAGGACGGCGAATGACCGAGCTGCTTCTCGGCCTCGATGCCGGCAACACCGTCGTCAAGGCAGTGCTGTTCGATCGAAGCGGCAAGGTGGTCGGCAAGGCCGCGCGAGACGGGCGCTCGAGCAAGCCGGAGCCGGGCCATGTCGAACGCGACATCGGCGAGCTCTGGGACAATGCCGGCGAGGTGATCGCCGCCTGCCTGCGCGATGCCGGAGCGAAGGGCGTCGATATCGCGGCCGTCGGGACAGCGGGCCATGGCAACGGGCTTTATCTGCTCGACAGGCAAGGCGGGCCGCTGCTCGGCATCCAGTCGCTCGATACCCGGGCCGCCGAACTCGCGGCCGAGTGGCGGGCGGATGGCACGGGCGATGCGCTCTATCCGCTCTGCCTGCAGAAGCCGTGGCCGTCGCAGACGGCGACGCTGCTCGCCTGGGTCAAGCGTAACCGACCGGATATCTATGACAGGGCCGGTACCGCCTTCCTGTGCAAGGACGCGCTGACCTTCATGCTCACCGGCAAGCTGGTGAGCGACTATTCCGACATGAGCGGCTGCGGGCTGATGCGCCTACCCGAGCGTGACTACGACGAGCAGTTGCTCGCGAGCTATGGCCTTGGCGAGGCGCGGACGCTGCTGCCGCCGCTGGTGCAGTCCGACGCGATTGCCGGGACCGTGACGGAGCAGGCGGCGCGACGCACGGGGCTCGCCATCGGTACGCCGGTCGCAGCCGGCTTCTTCGACATTATCGCCAGCGCCGTCGGCGCTGGGGCGGCCGAACCGGGCCAAGCCGCGATCGTGGTCGGGACCTGGGGCATCAACCAGATCATCCTCGATCGACCGCTGATCGACGAGCGCATCTTCCATGCCTGCACCTGGCGGCCGGACCGCTATGTTGCGGTCGAGTCGAGCGCGACCTCCGCGATCAATCTCGAATGGTTCGTGCACGAGATTCTGGGCGATCGCGGCCCCGAAGCCTTTGCGTGCTGCAACGAGCTCGTCGCCTCGGTGACACCAAGCGCCGATAGCCCGCTGTTCCACCCCTTCCTCTACGGCTCCGGGCCTGAGCCCATGGCGCGCGCCGCCTTCCTCGGCCTCGCTGGCTGGCATGGCCGGGCCGAGATGCTCCATGCGCTCTATGAGGGCGTGGTCTTCGAGCATCGCCGCCATATCGATCGCTTGCGCGCCAACGGGGTCAGCTTCGAGCAGGCGGTTCTCTCTGGCGGTGGCTCGCGCAGTGCGGCCTGGTGCCAGATGTTCGCCGACGGCATCGGCGTGCCGGTCACGATGGCCGAATGCGAGGAGACCGGCGCGCTCGGCGCCGCGATCGCGGCCGGTGTGGCGGCGGGCCTGTTCGAGGATATCGAGGCCGGCGTCGCGCAGATGGTCAGGCCTAAGCGCAGCTTTGTGCCGATCCACCAGGACGGGGCTTTGCGCAATGCGCGCTACCGGCTCTACGACTCGCTTGCAACGACACTGACAGCACAATGGCAGCGTTACCGATCGGAAATCGCGTGAGCGCCCGTCGCCATCTTGGCTCCTGGGACTATGTCATCGTCGGCGCCGGGTCAGCGGGGTGCGTGCTGGCCAACCGCCTCAGCGCCGATCCGCGCAAGCGCGTGCTGCTGCTCGAGGCCGGCGGCTCTGACAACTACCACTGGATCCACATCCCGGTCGGCTATCTCTACTGCATGGGCAATCCCCGGACCGACTGGGGTTACGAGACGGCGCAGGAGCCCGGTCTCAACGGCCGCTCGCTCGCCTTTCCTCGCGGCAAAGTGCTCGGCGGCTGCTCCTCGATCAACGGCATGATCTATATGCGCGGCCAGGCCGCCGACTACGACGGCTGGCGCCAGCTCGGCAATCCCGGCTGGGGCTGGAACGAGGTCCTGCCGCTCTTCCGCAAATCCGAGCGGCACCACAGCCTGGCTGACCCCTTCCATGGCCAAGACGGCGAGCTTCATGTGGAGCGCCAGCGCCTGTCCTGGCCGATCCTCGACGCCGTGCGCGAGGCGGCCGAGGAAATCGGCGTGCCGAAGATCGACGACTTCAATGCCGGCGACAATTTCGGCTCGTCCTATTTCGAGGTGAACCAGAAGGCCGGCTTTCGTTTCAACGCGGTGCGTGCCTTCCTGAAGCCGATACGCGGCCGGCCCAATCTGACGGTACTGACGCAGGCCCAGGCCGAGCGCATTCTCTTCTCAGGCAAGCGCGCAACCGGCCTCGAACTGCGGCTGAAGGGCGAGCCCGTCCGGGTCGAGGCTGGTGAATTGATCCTCTCGGCCGGTGCGATCGGCACGCCGCAATTACTGCAGCTCTCCGGCGTCGGGGCCGGCGCACTCCTGTCGCAGCACGGCATCGCCGTCCACCACGAGTTGCCCGGCGTCGGCGAGAACCTGCAGGATCACCTGCAGATCCGTACGGTCTTCCGGATCGCGGGGGCCATGACGCTGAACGAGCGGCAGGCGACGCTACGCGGCAAGATGGGCATCGCGCTCGAATATGCACTGCGTCGCTCCGGGCCGATGGCCATGGCGCCGAGCCAGCTCGGCATCTTCATGCGATCCGACGCGCGTTTCGGCACGCCGAACATCGAGTTCCATGTTCAGCCGCTCTCGCTGGAGCGCTTTGGCCAACCTCTCGACGCCTTTCCGGCGATCACGATCTCGGTCTGCAATCTCAGGCCGGATTCGCGTGGCCATGTCCGGATAGCCTCGGCCGATCCATTCGCCCATCCCAGCATTGCGCCGAATTATCTCTCGACCGAGAGCGACCGTGAGGTCGCGGCCACCTCGATCACGGCCGCGCGCCGGCTGATGGCGACGCAGCGGATGCGGGCATTCCGGCCGGAAGAGCTCAAGCCCGGCATCGCGATCCAGGAGCCGGCGGAACTAGCGCGAGCGGCCGGCGACATCGCGACGACGATCTTCCATCCGGTCGGCACCGCCAGGATGGGCACCGACGCGATGGCGGTGGTCGATCCGGCGCTGCGTGTGCATGGCCTCGCGGGTTTGCGCGTGGTCGATGCTTCGATCATGCCGACGATCGTCTCGGGCAATACCCATGCCCCGGCTGTGATGATCGCCGAGAAAGCGGCGCAACTCATCGCTTGGCACCGTTCATGACGGCTTTCCCGCATTCACGATGCCGGATCTCAAGCCGCTGTCGCGTCATCGTGGCGCGATCGTCATGCCGCCGTCGGCCATAATGACGGAACCGATGATAAAGCCTGCTTCAGGTGAGGCGAGGAAAACAACGACCGAGGCGATCTCTTCGGGTGTACCGAGCCGGCCGATGGCCTGGCGCCCGGCCATCGCCGCCATGCGCTCCTCGCGATCGTCCCCATCGCCGGCGAGGCGAGCGATCCAGGGGGGGTCGACAGTGCCGGGACAGAGGCAATTGACCCGCACCTTGCCCGCGAGCTCGACGGCAAGCGCGCGCTTCAGGCCAAGCACGGCCGATTTCGCGGCGCAGTAGGCAGCGCGCTCGGCAAAGCCGAGATGGGCCGCGACGGAGGCGAGATTGACGATGCTGGCCTCGGCCGGCATCAGCGGCAAGGCCGCCTTCGCCATCAGCATCTGCGCGGTGACGTTGACGGCGAAGACGCGGTTCCAATGGGCCGTCGTAAGCTCGGCCAAGGCGCCTTCGCCCGGTATGCCGGCATTGTTGACGTGGACGTCGCAGCGACTGCGTCCCGAGAAGAATGCGCTTGAACCGCTTGTCCAGCCGAGAGCCTGATCCGATTCGCAGAACAGTTATTATGGAACGCACATCTTGATGCCAAGTGGTGTAGATCGATACCAGTCCTGGCCGTTGTCGCTCAACCAAACGGCGCAATGCGCCACAGCCGCCCATCGCTCGTTCGGGCGAAATGCGCCACAACCAGACATTGGAAGATCACCCGAAACCGGACATGTGTTGTTGGGCCGCCCAAAGGCAGCTGCCTACCCAAGTCGGCCGTATCCTATTTGATCCGGTTGGCACGGCCCACTCGACTTATCGCCTCGTAAAGATGATCAGGTTCCACCATGAGCACCGGGAAACAAGACGAGCACTTAAATACCTCTCCACGCACGCCCCCTGAGGCGGAACTTGAGGCGATGATGACTGCGGCCTTGACGAGAGCATTCCCATCGGTCTCACCACGAGAATTTCGTCTTCAAGAGCGTTTCTCTGTGACGGTCGGGCATGAGACGGTCGAGGTGGATGGCGTGCGCAACTGGCGCGCCGGTGGGCGTGCGGACATCATCCTGCTTCACAAGGATAGGCCGCTTGCCGTCGTCGAATTGAAACGGGCGAGTTTGCAGCTAACCGATGATGATCGCCGCCAGGGGCAGAGCTACGCGAACCAACTGACCCCGCGTCCGCCACTCGTGATTGTCACCAACGGAAGCAATTGCCGTCTCTTTGACAGTTCAACTGGCGCCCCCTGGGCACCTGACACGGCCGAAGGCGAAGTCGTCTCCAAGCTTTTCGAGAACGCCGCCAAGGTGGCCGCCGCCAACCTGGATTGGGCGATCGAGGTGTTGATGGGACCCGACGCCGGCGTGTGGCCGAGCGCGGTTCGCTCGCGCACGCGCCACTTGCTCGATCAACTCACAGGGAGTGCCTCCGAACACGCCAAGCCGTTTGTCGCCGACTTCTTGATTCCGCGTGTTGCGACCATTGCTGTAAAGCAAGCGTTCGATGCTGGGCACTCGACCCTTTTGGTGACGGGAGCGCCGCTCAGCGGCAAGAGCAACGTCCTCCGCGAATTTGCCGAGCACATGGCGACCTCCGCGACGTACGCTGTGTTCATGGTCCGCGGGGGGCACGGAGGCGCCGGACTTTTCCAGCGGATCGCAAATACGCTGTCAGCCGCGCTCGAGTGGGCGGTCACGGCAGATGACGTGCGCCAATGGCTCAGGCGCCTCTCGCGCAGTGGAGGCGATCCCGTGCTCGTCCTCGCCATTGACGGAATCGTTCCGAACTCGCCAATCGCGAATGACATCGAAGAGCTCAGCGAAGCGGGCTTCGGTCCGCGGCTGAGGCTCCTGGGCACGACCGATGACGTCCACAGCTTGCTGACGGGCGCGAACGGTCGCGACAGCACCGCGCTGGCTGAGGCTGCCGACGTCATCGTAGTGGACGCGCTGAACCAGGCTGAGTTTCAGAAGGCGCGAGAGGCTCTCGCGGCCCATCGGATCAGATTCCTGAAAGGAGCGGACTTCGCTGACGAGTACCGCGCGCCGTGGCTGCTTCGGACGCTGCTCGCCGATGTCAGTCGCGATGGCCGGCATGCAGATCACGGTGTCGCACTTTCATCCATGTTGGGGATTTGGTTCATCGATGCGGTGAGAACGCGATTTGCCGGCGTGAGAGACGCGGCCCGCGGTTTCCGCCTTCTTGCCCGTGACTTCGTTGCCGATACGACGAAGACCTCCGGCGAGCTTGCACTGGAAATTTCGCACGGGTTCGTGGTGCGGCGGGATGCTCTCCAACAACCGGCCCGTGAAGTGGTGGAGAACCTCGTTTCTCAGGGTTGGTTGCGGACCTATCGCCATGCGGGCGGCGAAGATGTGATCGCGCCGAGCGCGCCGGATCTTTTCTTGAGCGAGCTGGCCTACGCGATTTCGGAGGAGTTGGAACGGCGGGCTGCAGTGGATCCTCGGGAGGCCGGCCGGTGGCTGGCGGATCGACTAGAAGCGGTCTTTCTCGGGGATTTGATCGGCGCCCAAGCCATTCGCGATCTCCTTGCGAGGCAGGGCGGCTTCTCGAGTGGTCTTCTCGCAGGGCTCTATGACAGAGAGCCCAAGGCGAGACCCTTCACGAAGGGTGTAGTCGCGTTCCAAAGGCCGGATGGCAACCTCCAGGAGCTTCGGATCAATGGCGATGGGACGGCGACGCTCCTAGACGGGGCGGGGCGGCCCCTCGGGGAGACGGTTGATCTCGACGGCGACCTGCCGGAGATGCGTGGACCGATGGCAGGGTGGATGATCCTTGCTCAGCTCGCGTATCTTCCCGCTGCGGTCGAAGGTCATGATGGGCCATTGATCGGCGGGTCTTTGCTGCTAGAGATCGGAACCTGCCCGTTCCCGCTTATGCATGCCGCCCGCGACCCGATCGAGCATCTCGTTCACGATATAGCGGGGCACGGATCCGTGCTCTGCGTCGAGAACGGAGTCGTCGAATCCGCGACATCGGCAATGCAGCAGTTTTTCGCGACCCAATGGGAAGACGCCGACCCGTGGTTCGATGAGGCGTTGTCTCGCAATTCACTTCCCCTGCTAAATCGCATCTTGATTGCTTTGCGTCAGGTTCGCCTGGTTTCCTCCGGGGCCAGAAAGGACTGGGCGACGAAGATGCTCAAAGATCGCATCGATCCCGCGATATCGGGCATCTTGAAACAGTCTAAGGCCTCGTCGAAGGGGACCCGGAAGACGAGACGGAGGACCAAATGGGGAAAATAGCGGACTGGAGCACCAGCCCGGACAACCGGTGTTGGGACCGGACGTCGCGACGGTGACCCCAAAGCGTTTCCCTGCCGAGCTCAGAGGGCGCGTGAGCGGGGACCACCCGCTTCTGCGACTTGTCAAGACGAGCTGAAACCGTGAAGCCGCAACCACCCCTCACAAATGACGTCGATTCTCGTGTTTCTGGTTGGATCGCGCCACAAGCATGCGTAATCGGGCAGTCCTGCGAGGGACCAAGCTCCCAGTAAGGTCTCGGTTCAGCCGAGACGAGGGAGACGACCATGTTCTACGCTGCGCTGGATGTGTCGCTGCGGTCAGTAGCGGTCTGTGTCATCGATCAAAACGGCCAGGTCAGGCTTGAGAGGTCGATCCCATCGGAGGTCCCGGACCTGGTCCGCTGTCTGCGGGAGTTCGGCGAGCCGATACACCAAGTCGGTCTTGAGGCCGGCACGCTCACCCAGCACCTGACCTACGGCCTGACCGAGGCCGGCTTTGAGGTCGTCTGCATGGAGGCGCGCCTGGTGAACGCGGCGCTCTCGGCGATGCGCAACAAGACCGACAAGCACGACGCCCGCGGCATCGCTCAGCTTCTTCGATCCGGCTGGTACAGTCGGGTCCACGTGAAGAGCGTCGAAAGCCATCACACACGGGCCCTGCTCACCAGCCGCAAAGTCATGCAGCGCAAGTGCATCGACCTGGAGAACGAGATCCGCGGCCTGCTGAAGGTCTTTGGCGTCAAGCTGCCCATGCGGCTGTCGCGCGGCGCCTTCGCTATCGCCGTGCGGGATTCCATCGAGAGCGATGCCGCGCTGAGCTACGCCCTTCTTCCCCTGCTGCAGGCCCGCCAAATGCTGTTCGAGACGTTCGTCGAGCTTGACCGGCGCGTGAAGCGCAAGGCCCGAGAGGACGCAGTCTGCACGCGCTTCATGGGGATCCCTGGTGTGGGCGAGATCACCGCCCTCAGTTTCAAGGCCGCCGTGGACGACCCAGCCCGCTTCAAGAGCTCACGCACCGTCGGAGCTCACTTCGGCTTGACGCCAAGGCGCTTTCAGTCCGGCGAGACGGACAACCCAGGCCGGATCTCCCATGCCGGCGACGCCGACGTCCGGGCGACGCTCTATGCGGCCGCGAACGCCATGCTGATGCGCTCGATCACCTGGTCGAGTCTGAAGGCCTGGGGTGTGCGGCTGATGAAGACCAAGGGCCGCCGGCGCGCCATCGTCGCCGTCGCCCGCAAGATCGCCGTCGTTCTGCATCGCATGTGGGTCGATGGCTCTGACTTCCGGCTGGGATCGGAGGCTGCGGCATGACCTGAACCCCTTCCGTTCAACCGATCCTGGCCGGATCGTCCCACGCGGACGATGGGATGGATGAAGCCGAAAATGTCTGCTGCGCTTCAAAGCGCGTCCATAAAGCAAGGCTCTCCAGACCCTGATCCCAGGCATGCGTGCAGCGGCTCCGCTCGTGAAGAGCCATCAGACTGCGAAGAGAAGCGTGACCCGCGTGAACGATAAACCGGCTCGGACCAAACCAGAGCTTGACCCTCATGCCCGATTAGAGAAGCTGACATTAACCGCTTGTCCGGAAGCGGACATAAACCGATGATCTGGCAAATGCGGCGGAGGCGAGTTCCCATGACCCGATAGGTGGGACACTTTGGGGGCTAGAACGTCCGGTCATGGCGACCTGCGGGCCCGCCGCGCTTCACCGCTCTCGCTGCTAGCTAGCTCAAGCGGAGCCTGACAGAATACAACAGGCGCTGGGGGAAGCGTGTCTTGCAACTGCTCTTGAACGGATTAAACGGGAATTATCTGCGCAATATCCTTCTCAACGCGGCCGAGCACACTGAGCGAGTTGATGCAGCAGTCGCCTATGCGAGCGACAACGGTCTGTTGTTTGACTGGTGTTGGGACAACAAGCTGCCGCTTCGCTTCTGGGGGCGGTTCGACGAAGAAGTCCCAGTCAGCATTCCGGTGCTGGAAAGATTCCTGAGCCGCAGGTCGGGCCGCTACGTCTGCAAACTCGTCAGACGGTTTCATCCCAAGGTTATCTGGTGGCGCGGCTATGGCGCTTACATCGGTTCGGCTAACCTCACCCAGAGCGCTTGGTGGAACAATGTCGAGGCCGGCGTCTTCCTCAGCGAAGTAGAACTGACCGCAGGAGGCCACGATCTTGAGCTGGAGCATCTGTTTATCGAGATAGATAAACATGCCGCGCCGTTGACGCAGGAGCTGTTCGAGTTCCTCTCGGCCAGGAACAAGGAGCTGACACGGCGCGGGATCGCTCAGAAGGGCGCCGACGAAGCAATGCTTCGGACTGAGCTGGTCCCTCACTGGGATGGCCTTGCCCGATCGAGTTCCAGATCGGCAACGGATCAACGGCGCCAAGCCTTTCTCGACGAATGGAACAGCACGCTCCAGATCATTCGCGATATCGCCGCGAAAATTTCGAAAGAGGAGAACAGGCCGACATGGGTCGGGTCGTCCGCACCGCTCGGCGCGCAGGCGGACCAATTCCTGCACGCCCACTATTATCAGCGCACCTTTGATGGTCGGCGGGCAGACTTCGAGAGACATTTCGGACTTAATCGCAAGGATCCCGACGCCGCCGTTGATGCGGCTACCCGCTGGTGGCAGACACTCCCCTCCACCTCTGCCGAAAACGAAATGCTCAACAAGACGGCACCCGCACTGCAAAGAGCGTTCTCGCAGGAGATTCTGCCAGCGCTCACCGAGGACCAGTTCGTCAGGGTGCTTGGCTGCGTGCACTCAGCGAGGGAATACGCGCGACGCGCGCCCAACCGGTTCGTCGGCCTCAAAGATGGGCGTCCCTACGAGATCCCGGAAAAGGTGGATGCCCTCGCCAGACACATCTACCGTGCCCCTCAGCGTGGCGGAAACTCGGTGCTCCAGACCTTGGCCTTCATCCTTTATGGCGGCCGGCCGGAGGAGGTGCCGCAACGATTGTGGGAGGCGCTTGCCGATCCCAAGCGTAAGATCGAACTGCTCGGAGTGAGCGCGCTAGGGGAAATCGTCGGCTGGGCGTTGCCCGCGCGCTTTCCACCTAGGAACGGGCGTACGAGCAAGGCCCTGCGCTCCCTTGGCTATGACGTGACAGTTCATGTCGGCTGATCTGTCGTTCGCTGGACTGATATCCGGCAGGGTGCGCTCTTGTCGCGAGCCTCAGGTGAAATCCCGCGCGTCGTCACCTCATCAAAGCGCCAATTGCGGACATCGCTCGCTTGTCCGAAAACGGACGTTTAGAGCTGGCGATCAGCGTGTCAGCCTATTGCTTCTGGGCATTGAGACGCGTGCGCTACATGATTTCGACAAATGGCCCTTCGTCCTGGATATGAAGCCTCAGGTACGATTCGACCTCGTCGTGCATCCCCGAGAGGATGAGCTGCGCGCCGTCTTCCGGTGCGTCCTCCGACGACAATCGCGTATGCTCGAGGCGGTCGGGTCCGGATAGCATGCGAACGGCCTTGTCGGGATCGAACTTCACGATCGACTCCTGGTACCGACCCGCGGTCAGAGCCTCGACCGCCAGGGCGGTGAACAGCCTCAGGGTGTTCGTCGACCCGCGTTTGGCCTGTCCGCGAAGTTGACGTCTCAGGATCGGCCAGACCCACTGTGTGCCCGGCAGCATCAGGGCCAAGTCTTCCAATCCAACGTGGAAGTTTGCGCCTAGATTGCCCGCGAGGAGCCATTCCCTACGAGGGCTCTCGTGGACGACAAGCATCGGCGCGCGACCGAAACCGGGACGATCGGGAGGGGGAGGCTCGTTGGGAAGCTCGTTGTTATGCCGCGCCACCATCACCGAGAAGTTGTGAGTGTGATCGCGAGCTCTCAACAGGCCCTGTTCGCCCTCGGCCGTATGCCATCCCCGGATCTCAAGGATTCGCCTCACACCCTCGCGAAGGTTGTCGCGGCCTTGGCCGTAGCCGAACTCAGTCGGCCGCTGGACCAACAACATGGGTATCGGTCGCCCGCGAACGGCTCGGGAGCCGATCAGGTGCGTCTTGGCGATATTCATCGCGGACGATAGCGCCTCGCTCAATGCGGCCTGCATCCGCTCCGGCATCCGGTCATCGAGCACAAGATGAGCTGGCGCGTCGATCGGCGCCTGCACCCGCAAGGCCCGCCCGACAAGGCTGCAAGCGGTTCCGGCAAGATCCGAGGATATCGGTTTCGACTCTCGAATGAGCGAGCTATGTGGAGCGGCCGGCAACCTCTCGCCTTTCTGCCAGCACTCGGCGAGGGTCGCTATCAGTCGCGAGACCATGGTGAGAGGGTCGCCTCCGAACCGGCTCGTTCCATACGGCGAGAACGCGACGATGGTGGGCATGGAGCTCTCGACGCGCATGTCGCCCTCCCGGACCAGCGGGGACATCGCGGTGGTCATTAGGATTGCTACCGCGTGATCCGCCTCAACCGCCCTTGGCGATCGGTCGTTCCAATCGCCAAGCGCGGAGACGTAGACGACCTGTCTTCGTTCGCCGATTGCCGTGGGCAGATCCTGCAACTGGTCGGCATCCACGATCTCGATGCCGCGCTCCCGCCAGTGGCCGCGCGCGAGCTCGCGTTCCGCCAAGCGTCCGTGAACGGCGACGACCGTCGTTCGGCTGGAGGGAGAAGTTGCCAAGGGCGGGGTGAGCCCTTCGCTGATCGCGATGACGACTTGCCGAGGAAAAAGTTTGGGGTGTCGCTTGGCCAAGTGCTCGTAGGCGCTCGCGATCTCACCGCGAATGCGTTCGGTGCGTTCGTGGCGGAGTTCGATCGATAGCTGGCCCTCGACGAGATTTGCCATCAGCAGCCTTGGCTGCTGGGTTTGCCCGCCCGGGAGATGTTGGGCGATCGCCTCTTGCAGGACCGGCTCAAGGATCGAACGGTCCCGCCACTGCTCCGCGACGCGACTGCCATGTTTCGCATAGGCCTCGAACGCCGCCAGGTAGACGCGCTCCTTGGCTTCCTCGATGTCGAGCCCCTCGACGACGTCGAAGAGTAGCCCGGGTTTGCCATCGAAGCACGGATCCTGGAGCCGTTTTGTCATCTCCGCTCGGAAGAGGCGCCACGGCAACACCAGCGGCTCCTCGTCCGGGAAGGCGAACCCCCAAAGGCTCTCGTCGCCGACGGTGGCGGCCAGGGGAGCGGAAATCTCCGTCGCGCCCTCGTCCGGCCACGAGACCGCGGTGAACTCCAACAGTCTCTCCGGCCGGCCGTATCGCTGCACATAGGTCTGATTGTCGCCGTCCTGACCGGGGAACAGCGGTACGAGAAACCCAGGCGAGGACGCGGTCGGGTTGAACACCGCCGTAGCGGTCAGTCGAGTGGGACCATCATTCAGAGCCATTTCATGTCCCGATGGAAGCGGTCGACCTCGTTTACAAGCAGCGGCGTGGTCTCCGTAGGATTGAATGCCCGGGTAATCCGGTAGCCCCGAGGCTCGGCCCCCCATTCCGCCAAGTGCCCTATCAACTCGGGATCGTCGAAGACCTGGTTCGGTGCGATGAGCGCCAACACCTCACCCTTCAAGGGCATGGGCTTGTCGAGCTGGACCTCGATCGCCGCACACCGGTCGTCATGCGTTTCGCGCTGGCCGGCCGAGATGAGCTGATAATAGGATCTCACGGCATGTTGCGTGATGGGGAATTGTTTCCCCATCACCGGGTTCATCCAGTAGTAGTCTTCAAGGTTCGCGTAGAAGGCCCCGATCACCTGAAGCGGATGATCACCCTCCTTCAATTGGAAGTCACCGACCACCAATGAGCGGTGGAACGCGCTGGCGTAGTTCCCGAAGCCGCCGCTGTCGAACGGGAAAATCCGCTTGGCCCTCGACACGGCGGTGTCGCGCAATACGAAGCAAGCCCGTGCATAAGCTAAGTCTGAGGTGCTCCCCCCATCCCATTTGGCGCGATAGGCCGGGCGACCGTAGAACATGTATAGCAGTCGCTCGCCGAAAACCGTGCAGCGACGGAGTTTGAGTTCACCCGCACCCAGGATCCTCCCAAGGTTCGCGCAATCGGTCACGTGGGCCAATGCGAGATTTCCGGCCGCCTTGGGCGTTCCGTTGATGAAGTCGGCAAATGTCATTCTATCCAAGGCGATGCATTACGTTGCGTTTCAACTCTGCGCTGCAAGCTAGCACGAAGCCATCAATATACTTATGCCATCGAACCCAGCGATAGAGCCGCGACGAGGCTACCTTGCAGTTCGCCGCCGACCCTTTCAATCGCTTTGCTTTTCGACTTTAGCGGCATTTTGCTCGCTAGCCCGCTCGGCTCTGTTCCGCAATGTGGCGAAGTCCCCTGCCGCCGCTGGCAATATCGGTCGCGACCGTGAAGGGTTATCGGGACCGGCTTGCGCAAGGCCGCTTGGTGAACCTCCCCCATGCGCCTCTGTGGATCCCGGAAGGGCCAGTTGCAGACTTTGGAGCATTGACTAGAAGCAGACTCTGCCAGCGGGCAGCCGGCCGCCCTCTCGCCTGAGGAGGCGAAAGCCCTTTTCGCGAGCATGACCCCTAAGAAGAAATCCTGATCGCGGATCGGGGGCCATACAGCCGGAGCCTATAGCGCATGCGTATCGACCTCTCAAAGCAGTCCATTGATGCCTTGGCCGAGGTCATCACCGGCGGCTCGGCCTCCTTTCTGTCGACAATTGGCATTTATCGACCGGGGTGGAAGCTCGAAAGTTGGTTCAAGAATTTTCGAGTGCCCTTCGATCTGCATGGAGAAAGCAGGGTGACGGCAACAACGACTGCCATCCGAGCGGCCCTCTTCCTCGATTCTGGGAACGGTGACCTCCTCAGGCAGATCATCGAAAGCGCAGCCGATCCAAGAGATTTCATCAAAGAGCCGGAGCGTCACGCGGCCGTTCTCGAGTACCTGAACAAGCACCTGATATTCGACGGCCTCAAGCTCGAAACCACTGGTCGAAAGGTGCAGTTGGTTGAGATCGCGGAAACCGCGCTGGTCACAAGCGAGTTGTCGGCAATGGCGGCAGGTATCGATTTCGACACTGTAAGCCGTGACCTCGATCGCGCCCTTCGCGCTGCATCAAACGATCCAGAACTAGGCTCAGGACTCATTGAT
>UBZM01000003.1 GCA_900470095.1 Hyphomicrobiales bacterium | reverse complement strand
TGGGCTCGGCCTCCGTTTCAAAGCAGCTCGTCCAGGATACCGTTACCCGCCTCGCCGCCCAGAACCCGGGCCTGAAGGTCGTCGAACGCGACATCGGCATCGCCCCGGTTCCGCATCTGACCCTCGATTCCGCGACCGCCATTCGCGGCGGCGAACCGGCCAACCCGGCCCAGGTGGAAGCCCGCACGCTGTCCGACGCGCTCGTCGAGGAGCTGAAAGCGGCCGATATCATCGTGGTCGGCGCGCCGATGTACAATTTCGGCATCTCGTCGACGCTGAAGGCCTGGTTCGACTATGTGCTGCGCGCCGGTGTGACCTTCCGCTACACCGAGTCCGGCCCGGAAGGCCTGATGACCGGCAAGCGCGCGATCGTGGTCGAGAGCCGTGGCGGTCTCTACAGCAGCGGCCCCGCCCAGATCATGGACTCGCAGGAGCCGCATCTGCGCACGCTGTTCGGCTTCATGGGCATCACCGACGTCACCTTCATTCGCGTCGAGAAACTCGCTTTCGGTCCCGAGGCACGTGAGCAGGCGATCAACGCCGCCCAGGCCGAACTGAAGCTGGTTGCCTGAGCCTCATATTTCGCCAGGACAGGACAGGGCCGGCGTCAGGAAATTGACGCCGGCCCTGTCTATGCAGGGTCACCTCCGCCACGCCGGCTGGGTTGAGAACTGCAGCGCCGAGCTGAGGGAATAAGACGCGTTCTCGCTCGTTTCTCTCGATATGAGCAACCTCCTCCCTCCTCCTCCCGTCATGATCGCGCCGGCTCAGCCGTCCCGACATGCCGGTGCCCCCGTCGCTCCCAACAGCGCGCCCGGAACATTGGTCCGTTTCGCCGCCATAGCCCTCGCCTCGGCTGCGGCATCGTCGATCTGGTTCGGAGCCCCATTGGCAGCGGATGCCAGGATCGTGCTGATCGTCTTCTCCCTGGCCACCATCGGCTGGACGATGACGGCGATCGACGACATGCTGATCGCCCTTGCGGCCGCAGCGACCCTGGTCGCGACCCGCACGGTGCCGACCGAACAGCTCTATCTCGCACTTGGCAGCGAGTTGATCTGGCTCCTGATCGGTTCCTTCGTGATTGCGGCCGCACTGCGCGCTTCCGGCCTGGCCGAACGCCTGGCCTTGTCGGCGCTGCGGCCTTTCTCGCGCGTATCCTCGCTCTTCTTCGCCGTGACCTTCGTCATCATTGCCACCGCCTTCCTCGTTCCCTCGACATCCGGACGCGCCGCATTGCTGTTGCCGGTCTATCTGGCGCTGGCCGAGGCGAACGATGACCGCCGTATCAACCGGGCATTGGCGCTGCTGTTTCCCTCCGTCATCCTGCTATCGGCAGGCGGATCGCTGATCGGAGCAGGCGCGCATCTGATCGCGGTCGAGATGATGACAAGGGCAGGCCGTCCGGGGCTGGACTATCTCGGCTGGATCGTCCTCGGCCTGCCTTTCGCGGTGCTGTGCAGCCTCGCCGCCACGATCGCCATTCTCACGCTGTTCCTGTCTCGCGCCGAGCGCAGCCGCTCACTGGAGCGACGCTCGCCTGAGCGAACGCCTTTAACCCGACCACAAATCTATGTGCTCGCGGTCGCTGTCACAGTCATGATCGGCTGGAGCACGCAGGGCTGGCACGGCATCGACATCGCGATCGTGACATTGTTCGGTGCTGTCGCGGTCACTCTGCAACCGCTCGCGCCGGTCTCGATGAAACAGGCCGTGAAGGCGACGGAATGGCAGCTCATCCTGTTTCTCGCGGCGACGACACTGATGGGTGGCGCGCTGATCGAAACAGGAGCGGCGGGCGCGATCGTCAAGGGTCTGCTCGATCTCCTGCCCGGTGAAGCGCTGATGACACCATGGCTATTGGTTGGGGTGATCTGTGCCATCGCGCTGCTCTCGCACCTCGTCATCACCTCACGCTCGGCCCGCGCCGCGGTGCTGATCCCGATGCTCGCCTTGCCTTTCGCTGCAGAGGGGTACGACGTCCGCGCACTGGCTTTCGTCATCGTGATGGGAACCGGCTTCTGCCAGAGCTTGCCTGTCAGCGCCAAGCCGGTTGCACTCTTTGCCGGCCTCGACCGGCCGACCTATCAGCCACGCGACCTGGCGCTGCTATCGGCGGTGTTGCTACCGGTAATCTTCGGCCTGCTCCTGGGTTTCTCAACGTACATCTGGCCGCTGATGGGCCTGCCGCTGCTGCGTTGAATGGCCCTTCTCGGGCAGCCGCAGAAATTATTGAGCCGGCATGGAATAAGCGCGCACAGGCTTCGTTTGGCACAGGGAGGCACAAGCCTCCCCGTGTTCGAGGAGCCCAACATGACCCTCAAGATCCTGATCGCCCCCTCCGGTTTCAAGGAAAGCCTGGATGCAAGCGCTGTCGCAGCGGCCATCGCGCTTGGCGTGAAGACTGGAATGCCCGACGCCGAAACCCTGCTTGCCCCCCTCGTCGACGGAGGAGAAGGTTTCACCAAGGCGCTCGTCGCCGCGACCGGAGGTCGTCTCCATCATCTCAGCGTCACGGGCCCCGTCGGCGAGCCGGTCGAGGCCTTCTTCGGCTTCCTCGGGCGTTCCGGCCCGAGAACGGCCGTTGTCGAGATGGCCGCCGCCGCCGGGCTCGCACTTGTTCCTCGTGATCGGCGCAATCCGATGCTGACCACCAGCTATGGTGTCGGCGAACTGATCCGGGCCGCGCTCGATGCCGGCGCAGAACGCATTCTGGTCGGCTGCGGCGACAGTGGCATCAATGACGGCGGCGCCGGAATGGCAAACGCCCTCGGCATCGGGCTGCTCGACGCTTCGGGCCAGCCGATCGGCCGGGGCGGTGGCGCACTTGCCGATCTGGCCCAGATCGACCTGAGCGGCCGGGATCCCCGCCTTGCGACCACCCAGATCGATGCGGCGGTCAACTGGCACAATGTCCTGCTCGGCCGCAACGGAGTCGCCCGGGTCTTTGCTCCACAGAAGGGCGCAACGCCGGAGCAGGTGGTCGCGCTCGAGCAGGCGCTGCATGTCTATGCGGCTCAACTCCAGGCTGCGACGGGCGACGACACGAGCACAGCGCCCGGTTGTGGCGCCTCGGGCGGGCTGGGCGCCGGTCTCCAGGCGCTCCTAGGCGCAAGGCTGCATCCACGGTACAACATCGTCATGCAATATCTGGCTTTTGATGACTTGCTGGGTCAGGCCGACCTGGTCATTACGGCTGAAGGCTGTCTCGACGAGCAGACGCCGTTCGGCAAGATTCCCGCCGAGGTTGCGCGCCGGGCCAAGAAGCGTGGCATCCCGGTCATCGCGCTCGCCGGAACTATCGGCCGCGGTCGTGTCCGCATCAATTTCGAGCATGGGATCGATGCCTTCGCGAGCATCCTGAAGCGTCCCTGCACACTTGAAGAAGCCATCGCCGAAACCGAGAAGCTGCTGCGCCGTGCGGCCGAAGACGCGATCCGGATGGTCGGCGTCGGAATCAGGCTGCAGCACGAAGGGCACGCCGCGTGAGCAGCCTGCGTCGCCCCCGAGCCAGAGCGCTCGCGCTCGGCCTCGCGCTGGCTCTGTCGCCGCTGCCCGGCCCGGGCAGTGCGCCATGGCAGGCGACTGCGGCGCTTGCCGATGACGATGGCGGGGACGGTGGCGGCGGTGGAGCCGGCGGCGGCGCAGGAGGTGGCAACGCAGGCGGAGGCGGCGGCGGTGACGGTGTCGACCCCGCGCGTTATCGCGGCACCGGGACCGGCCCCTTCAACCTGCTCAGGTTCTTCGGCATTGAAGGCCGAGCGCCGCAGCGTCCGCGTCGGACGGGGCCGCCCACGCCACAAGCGTCTGCGCGCGAACTCGTCGCGAGCGGACTCGTCCAAGCCGATCTCGATAGGCTTCGCCGTGACGGCTTTCGGATCATGGCACAGCGGCAGCTCGCCTTGCTGCCCGGCCTGTCGGCCCGGCTGCGCGCTCCGCGTGGCCTCTCAACCGCACGTGCGCTGCAGCGGGTGCGCTCGCTCGCCCCTTCGGCGCTGGTCGACCTCAACCATCTCTATCGCAGTCTCGCGGCCCCCTGTCCCGAAGCACGCTGCTTCTCCCTGACGACGCCGGACGCGCGGATCGAGGGAACCTGCCGCGCCCATGGCACGATCGGCATGGTCGACACTGCAATCGATCCCGACCACCCGTTCCTGTCGAACAGCGGCATTGTGACCGAGGTGGTACGAGCCCCGGATTACCAGCCGGCTCGCGACACGCACGGCACCGATATCGCGATCCTGCTGACCCGGAACGGACCGGGCACGGCCGGGGCGCGAGTGATCGCGGTCGATGCCTTCCATCGGCGTACGGGTGGCGCCAGCGCCGACAGCCTCGACCTTGTGACAGCGCTCGACCGTCTGGCGGAACGGTCCGTGCCCGTCGTCAATCTCAGCCTAGCCGGCCCGGCCAACGCATTGCTCGACCATGCCGGCCGGGCGATGCAGCAGCGCGGCACAGTCCTTGTCGCCGCTGCCGGGAATGACGGGCCGGGCACCGAGCCGCGCTATCCCGCGGCCTATCCATGGGCGGTCGCGGTGACGGCCATCGACCGCGACCGCCAGGTCTTCGCCCGTGCGAATCGCGGCGCACACATCGCCTTCGCGGCTCCTGGCGTGCGTATCCAGATGCCCGACAAGGCCTTGCGCCCTGGCCAGCTGCGTTCGGGAACCTCCTACGCCGCGCCACTGGTCTCCGTCGCCTTTTCCCAGCGCCGCTCCACCGATCAGGACGCGACACCACAGATGCTCGTGGCGGCGCTGTCCAGCGAGGCGACCGATCTCGGGGAGCCGGGCCGCGACCCTGTCTTTGGCTGGGGTCTGCTCGAATGCCGGCCGCAGCCGTAGCTCGATGCGCGATCTTGCCTGCTGATCCTGAAGACAAGGATACGACTTTGGACATCGTCCAACTCCATATGACGGCCTCCACCGGACCGAAGGCCGCGCCGGCAGGCGCCGGGCCGCCCCTCTCGGCCTTCGCCAGCGAGCTTGTCGCCCTGCTGCCGAGGCTGCGCCGCTTCGCGCTTTCCCTGACCCGCTCGGCAAGCGAGGCTGACGATCTCGCCCAGGCAACTTGCGAGCGGGCCCTCAAGGCGCAGGCGCTCTGGCAGCCCGGTACCCGGCTCGATGCCTGGCTGTTCAGGATTGCGCGCAATCTGTGGATCGACTCGCTCCGCAAGCGCCGCAGCGAGGGACAAAGCGAGGCTCTCGAGGACCATCTAGATCTCGCCGGGGAAGACGGCCGACATGTCGGCGACGTCGCCTTGACCGTCGATTCCGTTCAACAGGCGCTGGGAGCCATGCCGTCCGCCCATCGCGAACTGCTGATGATGGTCTGTGTCGACGGAAAGAGCTACCGCGAAGCCTCGCAGCAGCTCTCGATCCCGCTCGGCACGGTGATGAGCCGGCTCTCGCGAGCCCGCCAGGGCCTCGCGGCGAAACTTGGAATGGACAAGACATCATGACGAGCGCGGTTTCGGACGAAATGTTGCTGGCCCTGGCCGACGGCGAACTCGAGAAGGCCACGGCCGATGCGCTGCATGCGCGGGTCATGGCCGAGCCAGAACTCGCCGAGCGCTTTGCCCTGTTCGTGGAAAGCCGGGCGCTGCTGGAGGACGCCGGCAGCTCCGATCAGGCCGTGCCGCCGCACCTGCTCGCAGCGATCCGCGCCGCCGACGGAGCCAGGCCCGGTCGGCATGGCCTGGCAGTGATCGAGGGCGGCGCCACACTCGCAGCGCCCGCCCCGGCCGTCTCCCCGCGCTCCCTCCCGCGCCGCACCGGCTGGCAACTGCCTCTGGCAGCCTGCCTCGCGCTGCTCATCGGCGGGATCGCCGGTTATCGGATCGGTTCGGAAACGCCTGGCAACCCGGGCCCCAGCGGCGTCGCCCTGTTCCAATCGGCCCGCGCCGCTCTCGACGCGGCGCTCGGCAGCTCGGCAAGCGGCAGCACCACATCATGGTCGCACGGCGCTGCCGGAGGAAGCATCACGCTGGTCTCGTCACATCGATTGGGCGACGGCACGCTCTGCCGCGAATATACGCTCGCCGGCGCCGCGCAGGGCGACGATCGCTGGAAGGGCATCGATTGCCGCATCAAAGGGCGCTGGCGCACCGAGCTTGTCATAGCCGCTCCCTCGTCAGAGGACGGGTATCGTCCTGCCAGCGGCGACAGCGCAGCGGACGCTTTCCTGCAAGACCGCAACGCGGAAGGCCCCCTCGCCCCGGCTGCAGAAGCAGAACTCCTGAAGGCGCTGGCTCAGCCGAAACGCTGATCCTACCGGCGCTTTGCCCTCCGAAAAACCATGATCCCTGCCCTTTGATCGCAACTCGCTGTCGTCCCGACCATGGAGAATGGAATGGCACTTATCCCTCAACGCATCGCCCCATCTCTCCCTTCCATTCAACACCGGGACCGACAGACCGTGACCGATTCAATCGACAGCCGTGTTGACCGAGCCATCGCCTGGGTGACGGCTCGCCTCGGCGATCCTGACTACGCCTTCCGCTGATTTGCCACTCGCGTGCACATGATCCGCGTTTGGAGATGGTCTGCCCCTGCCGGCCATGCCATGGAAGAAGCGCAAGCCCGAACTGGCGCTGTCCGGCAGGGCGAGGACGAGTTGCCGACGATCCGCAGGCAAACCGCCTCACTTCGAGTGGAAAGCGAACAGCCGTTCACAATCAGGGCCTAGTCAGGTTGCAGCGCGTCAGTCCGTGTTGGATCGTCCGCTACGTGATGTAGCGCGGCCTCAGCGACGTTCGGACGGCCAGGGAAGACCAAGGACCCGATGGATACGACACCACGCGAGCGGCTCGTCATCGTCGAGGATGACCCGGTCACCCGCGCGGTCATTGCGGGATATTTCATCGACCAGGGGTTTCACGTCCAGGAGGCGGAGACCATCGCCCAGGCCAGACGGACGATCCAGCGCTTCAAGCCGGAACTGATCTTCATCGACGTCGTCTTGCCTGATGGAGACGGGTTCGAGCTGGCAAAGGAGCTTCAAACGGTTTCCGACGCCGGAATCATCTTCGTGACGCGTCGCGATGCCGACATCGATCGGATCGTCGGCCTCGAGCTGGCCGGTGACCACTATGTCAACAAGCCCGTCGACCTGCGTGATCTTCTCGCCAGAACCCGGTCCCTGCTGCGGCGCCGCAAGATCGAGCGGGACATGGCCCGACGCAGCACCACGGCCACCTTTGGCCCCTTCATCATGGATTTTCTGCGGCGTGAGCTCGCGACGATCAATGGCGCCCCCATTCGCCTGACGCGAGGCGAGTTCGACTTGCTTGCAGCTCTCGTCGAAAGCGATGGCCGCCCCTTGAGTCGCGACTATCTGATCGAGGTCGTCAGCAACCGCTATACCGATGTCGACGCCCGAAGTGTGGATGCCTTGGTCGCGCGTCTGCGGAGGAAGCTGGGACATGGTGGAAAGCCGGGCATGATCGCGACCGTCAGCGGGATCGGCTACAAGCTCGGCGTGCCAGTCGAACGCAACACCTGACGGGCCGCTTCGACTGCCGTCCTGTCCCTAAACCCGTCCAGGGTCTCCAGCGCCTCGCTACGGTCGCGGTCGAGCGCTTCGATGGCGAGGATAAGCTCCTCGCGATCGGCGACCACTGCGTCGCGCTCCAGCGCGCTGGCTTGTGCGAAGACACGCCCGAGGCCGACGGCTCCGGCTGAACTCGCGAGCTGGTGAGCCAGTCGGCTGAGCTCGGCCCGGTCGACGGCTCGGAGCGCCGCCCGCATCCCCTTCAGGATTTTCTCGGATACGGTCGCAAAGAGCGCCACGAGTTGCCGCGTGCGCTCGCCTCCGATCAGTCGACTCTGGGTCTGGAAGAAAGTTGCGTCGACCGGTTGGTCCACTGAGAGGGACACGGCCGGACCTTGGCCGCTGCGGCTGTTTCCTCGCCCTATGACCTGTAGCAGCGCTGCGGAGGTGATGGGCTTGGACAGGATGGCCGTCAGCCCTGCTGCTCGCATCCGCCGCATCGTCTCCGGGGAGACATCGGCCGTCAGCGCGACGATCCGGGGTTGCGTGATGTCCGGCAGTTCGTGGATCGCGAGGGCGGTTTCGATTCCGTCGATTCCGCTCATGTGCATGTCGAGCAAGACGATGTCGAAGGCGCGATTACGCAGCGTTGCCAAGGCAGCTTCGCCGGAGGCGACGGCCTGCACCTTATGGCCGGCCTTGCCGACCATGACCCGGGCGACCTCTCGCGTCACAGGATCATCGTCAACCACCAGCACGCGCTGCAGCTGCGCCGTCGCCATAGGCCCGGACCGGGCGGCGGCCTTGGCTGCAACCATGGGCAAACGGACAATGAAGGTACTGCCTTGCCCGCGACCGCTGACGACGTAAATCGTGCCGCCCATCAGTTCACTCAGCTTGCTGCAAATCGCCAACCCCAACCCGACCCCGCCATTGCGCCGCCCCGTGTCCGGGTCGACCTGCACAAAGTCGTGGAAGATGTGACGCTGCATCGCCGGGTCGATGCCTATGCCCGTGTCGCGGACCGTGAGCGTCAATTCCGAATTCTCCGCAGACGGCCCAGGCTTGAGCTCAGCGCCGAATTCGATCTCGCCACGCTCCGTGAAACTGATCGCATTGCGCAAGAGATTGATCAGGATCCGGTGGATCTTGCCGGGATCGCCGTGCAACTGCAGGCCGCCCGATGGGAGCAGACGCAGTGTCAGGACAAGTCCCTTCTGCTCGGCGAGGGGGCGCATCAGAGCCGCGGCAGCGTTCAGGAGTGCGCCCAGCTCGAAATTGCGCAGATCCAGGCTTTCGGTTCCTGCCTCCAGGCGTGACAGGTCAAGCGTAGCATTGGCCAGATCGACCAGGGCCTCGCCCGAGGTAGCCGCCATGGCGACGAGGCGGCGATCGCGTTGGCTCAAGCGACCACGGTCGAGAAGCTCCAGAACCCCGAGTACGCCCGAGAGCGGTGTGCGGATATCGTGGCCGACGACCGCCAGAAACCGGGACTTTGCCCGCGTCGCCTCTTCTGCCGCCCGTTGTCCGGCCGAGGCCAGCTCGAGAGCGGCTTCCAGGGCCGCTGTACGCTCCGTGACCTTGTCCTCCAGAACCGCGCGGCTTTCCTCGAGATGCTGAGCCATCAGGTTGAACTGCTCGCCGAGCTGTTGCAATTCATCGCCGGTGTTGATGCTGATCCGCTCGTGCAATTCGCCTCGGCCAATCCGCGCGGCACCGTCACCGAGCGCCTTGATCGGGGCGACGAGTTTCCGGCTCAAGACGATGCCGGCCAGCACGGCAGCGGACAGTGCGAGGACCAGAAGCACCAGCGAGCGCAGGAGCGACGCCTTGATCGATGCGAAGGCTTCGCTCTCTGGCAGGTCGATCACCACCTTCCAGTCGAGGTCCGGGACCGCAGACATCACGGAGAGCACTGTCCGGCCCTCGATATCCGTCATCGAAAGTCCGGCGCCAGTCGCTCCGGCCGCCTCATGCGCACTCACCAGGCTGGCAAGATTGGTGTTCCTGAGTACGAAGCGCAGATCGGGATGCGCGATCAACCGCCCGGAACCCGTGACGATATACGCGCGGCCGGTCTCACCGACCTTTAGCCGGGACACCAGATCACGGATGAAGACGAGGTTGACCGTCGCCTGTGCAACCCAGTGCGGAGCAGATGCAGCTCGCTTGAGCAGTGTCATATAAGGTTCGGAGCCGCGCCGGAATTGGACATCGCTGGAATAGCTGCCCTGCGCCAGGGCGCTCTGGAAACCCTGATCAGTTGACCAGTTGATGTCCCCACCGGTTTGGTCGCGGCTGACGCGCGAAAGCGAGAGCTGCTCGCGTCCCGCCGGATCGATCTGGCGCAATTCGAGAATAGCCGGAACCTGCCGCAGCAGGCGCAGGCCGTCGAGGCGCCGTTCCTCAGGAGGAGTGTTGCTCGCGCCGCTTTGGGAGATCCAGTCCAGGTGTTGCATGATCTCCGCCACGAAGGCGCCGATCCGCTGCGCTGCGGCCTGGGCCTGCTCCTGCTGCACGCGCACCACCAGCGCCCTCTGATCCGAGAAGGCGAAGAAGGTTGCGATTGCCGTGTTGAGCCCAAGCGCGAGGCAGATCGCGACTCCGACGAAAACCGCATATTTGCGGGTGAGAGCGCCTCGCGGCCGGGAGGTCCCGCCCTGCGTCACGAAACGATCCGTGTCGCGCGAATCCGGAGCGAAAGCGGCACGCTCAATCCCAGGGATGCGGCGGCCATTTCGTTGATGACCAGTTCGAAGCTGCGCGAGAACTGCACCGGCAACTCGGCGACGTTCGCACCGCGCAAGATAAGGTCGCTATAGGATGCGATCAGGTCGCTCGCCTCGTCCCGCCCCCCCGTATAGGACATCAGCCCGCCTTGGCGCGTGAAGGTGTCGAACGGATAGATGGCAGGCAGTCGATACCGGGCGCTGGCCTTGGCACATTGCGCGGCGTAGCGGAACGTGAAGCTGTCGGGCAGGAACACCAGGCCGCCACCACTGCCCTGTCCTGCGAAGTCCGCGATCGCACCCTCGATGCCGACCGCATCCATCACCGCCACCGGTCCAAGGGACAGCCGCGCATGGGCAGCCCCCGCCCGCAGGCGTGCGAGATAGGTTTCACCTGCTGCAGGGGTCGTGCGCGGATTGAATACCACGCCGATCCGGCGTGTCTCGGGCGCAATCTCGGTCAGCAATTCCAGCCATTTATCCGCCATGACCGGGTCGTTGTTGCTGAAACCCGTGGCATTACCCTCCGGCCGCTCCAGAGAACGCACGAAGCCGCTCCCCACCGGATCGGAGGCCGTGCCGAACAGCACCGGCGTCGTCCGGGTCAAGGCGAGGACGGCAGCGGTTTCGGCACTGGAGCTGACAATGATGATATCGGGATTTTCCCGGACCAGCTCCGCCGCCGCTCGCGAAAGCTCGGCCTCGCTCGAGCCCGAAAATCGCGTGCCCAAGCGCAGGTTCTGGCCCTCGACCCAGCCCCGCTCGGCAAGGCGTTGTCGGATCTCCTGCAACCTCGCCTGGACGATCGGGGTGTCCAGCGGGAGGCTGATCATGACCGCGACATGCTTGAGACGTTCGGTCGAGTGCACAG
Source organism: Hyphomicrobiales bacterium (assembly GCA_900470095.1). Classification (GTDB taxonomy): domain Bacteria; phylum Pseudomonadota; class Alphaproteobacteria; order Rhizobiales; family Beijerinckiaceae; genus Allobosea. The sequence goes on along the minus strand of UBZM01000003.1, from coordinate 150,925 downwards.
GCTGCGCAAACGCAGTGACTCCGCACGACGCCAAACCGGCCAGAAAGGAACGACGACGCATGCGGGCAAGTCGGGGCAATGTGGAGGGCAAGGGCAGTTTCGCACGCACCGCCGAGGGCGTCGAGAGCGAGCGCCACCGTTTTCGACCGTGCGAATCCGTGGCTTGACGCCCCTCACCGCTTCGCTCGCGCTGCACGAGCGCTTCGGCTTCGTTCAGGTGGGCCTCCTGCCCGGCGTCGCCTATCGCGATGGAAAAGGGTCGGACAGCGTCATGATGCAGAGATCGCTCGGTGCCGGCACGACCTTGCCGGCTGTGCCTGCGCAGCCGGAATCGTGAACATCCGGGAGCCAAACCGGCTGTGGTGTCCAGCCGTTCTCCCGAGCATGGAGGTCCGGCGGCACGGCATTTCGATAGAGTAGCGCTAGCGAATGGACAATATGGTCGACGCGCTGAAGACGGAGGAGGATCGATCCGGGCCCGCGAGACCTCAAGGCCCTCCTACGAAGGCGGGTCATCGCAGCGTCATTTGAGCCGGCGAGATTACGCTGGCTGGGCATGAGCGGGTGACGCAGGCTTTGTCGTGCAGTCGTCGCGCGTGGCTTCCGTCTTGGCTTTTGCCGAGGTCATCGCAGGTCCCGGCAAAACCATGGCCTGCTTGGGCGCCTGCGCTCCTCGTTTCGCAAGACAACTGTCAAAGGTTCGCACGTCATGACCCCTGACCTGGATCGGATCAAAGCTGAGATCGCCGATAGCTTCGACGAGGAGCTGGAGATGCAGCTTGAGGAGGACCGGATCGACGAATTCGTCGCCGAGAATCTGGCTCCCGGAGGTCCGACACTGGACCGGAGGATCTATTTTCGCGAGCTATTCAACCTGCAGCACGAACTCGTGCGGCTTCAGGACTGGATTCAGTACAAGAAGCTCAAGGTTGTCGTGCTCTTCGAAGGACGTGACTCGGCTGGCAAGGGCGGCGCGATCAAGCGCGTGACGCAGCGTCTCAATCCGCGGATCTGCCGCGTCGTCGCGTTGCCCGCACCGACCGAGCGCGAACGCCATCAATGGTATTTTCAGCGCTATGTGCCGCACCTCCCGACAGCCGGTGAAATGGTGCTGTTCGACCGCAGTTGGTACAATCGCGCCGGCGTCGAGCGTGTCATGGGTTTCTGCACGCCCGACGAATTGGAGGAGTTCTTCCGCTCGGTTCCGGATTTCGAGCACATGCTCGTCCGCTCCGGCGTCATCCTGATCAAATACTGGTTCTCGATTACTGACGAGGAACAGGAGTTCCGCTTCCAGATGCGGATCGCCGATCCGCTCAAGCAATGGAAGCTCTCCCCGATGGATATGGAGAGTCGCATCCACTGGGAGGACTATACCCGAGCCAAGGAAGAGATGTTCGACCGCACTCATACGCGGCACGCGCCCTGGTGGGTTGTCCAGGCCGTCGACAAGAAGAGGGCGCGCCTCAACTGTATCGCGCATCTGCTCTCGCAGATCCCCTATGAGAGCGTGCCCAAGCAGGACATCACACTGCCCGACCGCGTTCGCCATCCCGATTACATCCGGAATGCCGTGCCGCCAGAGCTTCAGGTACCTGAGAAGTATTGAGCTGCTCCAAGGCTCCGGTGAGCGATACCCAAGCGGTCCTAGCTGAAGGCCCGCCGTCCGTACGGCAGAACCGGAATTTTTCAGCTTCAAGCGGTCCAGGAAAGCGGAGTGAGGACACTTCACAATAGACCTGAGTGAGCCGCGATCGTAGCGCAGCAACCCGCTGCCGCGACGGCTCGACACTCAGTGGCTTCCACTGGTCGCAACGTGTCGGCGTAATCGGTGCCGGGCATGCTTCGTCGAGGAAACGGGACAAAGCCCGCATGAGACGACCGCATACAAAAAAGTCGAAGCGGGCAGCGACCCCGGCATCACGAATGCCAGGCTCGTCCTGTCTTGTCCGCTTCGAGCTTCAGTGGAGGACCGCCGGGCGCGCGCCCGGCACGGTATGGAGGCAATGTGCAAGTTAGGGATACTTGCACAGGGAAAGGTCAGGCGCTCTCGCCCACGGCCTGAAGGTAGAGCTCGAGGATGGCTTCCTCTTCCTGGCGCTCGTTCAGGTCGCGCTTGCGCAGCGCGACGACCTTGCGCAGCACCTTGACGTCATAGCCATTGCCCTTGGCCTCGGCATAGACCTCCTTGATATCGTCGGCGATCGTCTTCTTCTCTTCCTCGAGGCGCTCGATGCGCTGCACGATGCTCTTGAGCTGATCGCCCTGAACCGGATCGTCCATTCCAAAACCCTTCTCTATAGATTTGGCCGCAGGGGTTCGCCCGGATCGGGGGCCGGCGTCAAGCACGAACCGTCCTTTGTCACAAAGTGCTCAACAGTCCTGCTGTCGCATCAGGCGATCGCGGCAGCATTCAGCGCCGCGACGCAAGGCGGCACGATGCGGGCAAGGCGCAGCCCCCATTCCCGCGCAGCCTCCGGCGTCGCGATCAGGTCCTGCCGGACCTCGATCAACGCGTCAGGCAAGCCACGACGGGTGGCATGTCGGTCGATCGTGTCTCCCGGCAGGCCGCCGCGGTAAGGCTCATTGTCCCCGACGACGAGATCACTCTCGGCCTGGAAGGCAGCGATCAGCGGCTGGGCCAGCTCCCCTGCCCGATCCCACAGCACGCCGACATGCCAGGGACGCGCCACCGTTTTCCAATAGGGCGTGAAGGAATGAACCGAGACGATCGCCGGCGGGTGGCCGGCAGCGATCGCCATCTCGACGGCCTGGTCGATCGCAGCATCATAGGGGGCATAATAGCGGGCGATGCGCGCTGCGATGCCTGGCTCGTCGATGCGGGCATTGCCGGGCACGATTGCGCCATCAGACAGGCGCATGACCAGGGTCGGATCGTCGAGCCCGCGATTGGGATCGATCAGCAGCCGCGAGAAGCTGGTCAAAATCGCCGGCGCGCCGGTCGCGCGCGCCATGGCGCGCACCGTCCCGGCTGCACCGATATCGTATGCAATATGGCGCTCGAGCTGTTCGGGCGGCAACCCGAGCGACGCAAGCTCCGGCGGGATCGCGTTGGAGGCGTGATCGCAGAGCAGCAGCATACCCGTCGCGGGATCGCCGGGAATGATCTCGACCTCGCCTGGGGCGAGCATTATGGCGGGATCCGCCATCGGGAAATCGGACCGCATCGGCGCTCCAAAAAGTATGATTAGATCGGCAAATGCCTGATGACGTCCGCCGGCCAGCGACATAGAAGAGCATACAACGAAAGTCGACCAAATCGACGTGACAGCGGGTGGAAGGCGGGGTGGACTTGCAGCAAGTGAGGAACGATTCGGCTGAAGCCCTGCGCATTGCGAGGATGATTTTCGATGCCGCCGTCGACCGCGCCCGCCCGTCCGGCTGCCTTCCCGCTCACCTGCCCGAACCACCCAGGAACGGCCGCCTGATCCTGCTCGCCGCCGGCAAGGCCGCAGGCAGCATGACCGCACTCGCAGAGGCACATTATCTCGACTCCGGCCTGTCTCCCGAGCGCCTGATCGGCCACGCCGTCGCCCGCCACGGCTACGAGACCGCAACGCGCCAGATTCCGATGGTCGCGGCCGGCCACCCGGTGCCGGATGACGGCAGCATTCGCAGCGCCGAACGCGCACTCGAACTCGCCCGCTCGGCAAGTGCGGATGATCTGGTGCTGGTGCTTCTCTCCGGCGGCGGCTCGGCCAACTGGGTGGCACCCGCAGGTGATCTGACGCTGGCGGAGAAGCAGGCGGTCAACAAGGCACTGTTGCGTTCCGGCGCGCCGATCGGCGAGATGAACATCGTCCGCAAGCGGCTCTCGCGCATCAAGGGCGGCCGCCTCGCGCTGGCCGCCGCCCCGGCCAGGCTCGTGACGCTCGCAATCTCGGACGTGCCCGGCGATGAGCCGACCGTGATCGCCTCGGGCCCGACGGTTCCTGATCCGAGCAGCATGGCCGATGCGCGCGCCATCGTCGCGCGTTATGGGCTCGACCTGCCGCCAGCGGCACGCGTGCTGCTCGGCGAGGACGCCAGCGAGACCCCGAAGCCTGGCGACCCCGCCTTCGCCAATAACGTATTCCAGATCATCGCCCGGCCGCAGGACGCGATCGCGGCGGCAGTCACAAACGCACGGGATGCGGGCTACGAGCCCATCGATCTCGGCGCCAATCTCGAAGGCGAGGCGCGCGAGGTTGCGGTCGACCATGCCGCGCTTGCATTGCGCCTCAAGGCAGAGGGGCGACGTGCCGCGATCATCTCCGGTGGTGAACTCACAGTGACCCTGCGCGGCAAGGGCCGTGGCGGCCCGAACCAGGAATATGCGTTGGCTCTTGCCATCGCGCTTGGCGGGGAGCCCGGCATCGTCGCGCTGTCCGGCGACACCGACGGCACCGATGGCGGCGGCGGCGAGGCGACCGACCCCGCTGGCGCGGTGATCGATTCGACGACATTGGTGCGAGCGGCGGAGCGCGGCCTCGTTCCTGCCCAATCGCTGGCCGACAACGATTCAACCGGCTTCTTCGAGGCCATTGGCGACCTGCTGCGGACGGGACCGACCTTGACCAATGTGAATGATTGCCGCGTCATCCTGATCGATCCCTAGACGACCATGACGAGCCGATTCGACCGATCTCTCTTGCGCCTCGGCCTGCTGCTGGCCGGCCTTCTCGGAAGCGCGGCGCCCGCGCTCGCCGATCTGCGGATGTGCAACACCACCGGCAGTCGCGTCGGTGTCGCCATCGGCTATCGCGATGCGCAGGGCTGGGTGACCGAAGGCTGGTGGAACATCGCGCCGCGCGGCTGCGAGACCCTGCTGCGCGGCACGCTCGCGGCAAGGTTCTACTATGTGCACGCCATCGACTACGACAAGGGTGGCGAATGGACCGGCAAATCGATCATGTGCACGCGCAACAAGGAATTTACGATCCGCGGCATCGAGGACTGCCTCGCCCGCGGATATGACCGGTCCGGCTTCTTCGAGGTCGATACCGGCGAGCAGAAGAGCTGGACCATCCAGCTGACCGATTCCACCCCCGGCGCAACGCCGCCGCGACCATGAGGACATAAGAATGAGGCGCGAACGCCGGATCAAGATCATCGCTACCCTGGGTCCGGCTTCCGCCAGCGAGGAGATGTGCGCCAAACTGTTCGAAGCCGGCGTCGACGTCTTCCGGATCAATATGAGCCACACCCAGCGCGAGACGCTGCCGGAGCGGATCGCCATGCTGCGTGGCCTGGAGGCGAAATTCCATCGCCCCGTCGGCATTCTCGCCGATCTGCAGGGGCCCAAGCTGCGCGTTGGCCAGTTCGGTGGCGACGGTGGCGTGATGCTGGAAAAGGACGCGCGTTTCGTCCTCGATTCCGACCCCACCCCCGGCGACGTGAAGCGCGTCTACCTGCCCCATCCCGAGATCCTGAGCGCGCTGGAGCCCGGCCACACCCTCATCCTCGACGACGGCAAGATCCGTCTCGTCGTTGAGAAGGCGAACCTCAAACAGGCGGTGACCCGCGTTACGGTCGGTGGCAGGCTTTCATCGCGCAAGGGCGTCAGCCTGCCCGACACCACGATTCCGGTCTCGGCGATGACGGACAAGGACCGCTCCGATGCCGAGGCCGCGGCCGAGGCAGGCGTCGACTGGATCGCGCTCTCTTTCGTCCAGCGCCCCGAGGATATGGCCGACCTGCGCAAGATCGTGCGCGGGCGGGCGCTCGCACTCGCCAAGATCGAAAAGCCGCAAGCCTTGCTCCGGTTGGAGGAGATCATCGAGGCGTCCGACGCGATCATGGTCGCGCGTGGCGATCTCGGCGTCGAGATGCCGCTGGAAAAGGTGCCGGGTACGCAGAAGCGCATCACCCGCATGGCACGACGGATGGGCAAGCCCGTCGTCGTCGCAACCCAGATGCTGGAAAGCATGATCACCGCTCCGGTGCCGACCCGCGCCGAGGTCTCCGACGTCGCGACCGCCGTCTTCGAAGGTGCCGACGCCGTGATGCTCTCGGCTGAGAGCGCGGCCGGCCAATATCCGATCGAGGCGGTGGCGATGATGAACCGCATCGCCGAGGAGGTGGAGAGTGAATCGATCTACCGCTCGATTCTCGAATCGCAGCGCGCCGAGCCCGAGGCCACGGGCGCGGATGCCATCGCCAAGGCGGCCCACGAGATCGCCGATACGCTGAATCTCAAGGCCATCACCGCCTGGACCTCCTCTGGCTCGACCGCCTTCCGCATCGCCCGCGAGCGTCCGAACTCGACCGTCATCGCGCTGACGCCCAATCGCGGGACGGCGCGGCGACTGACCCTGGTCTGGGGGGTGCACGCGGTCGTGACCAAGGACGCCAGCGACATCGACGATATGGCCTTCCGCGCTTGCAAATTCGCGGTCCGCGAAGGCTATGCCGCGGTCGGAGACCGCATCATCGTGGTCGCCGGCGTCCCCTTCGGCACGCCGGGCGCGACCAACATGGTGCGCATCGCCTTCATCGCGAAGGAACACGTCGCCAAGGCCTGATGCCCTAGATCATCGGACCGGATATCGTATCCAGTCCGATGATCTAACCCTTTGTGTTGCATCGGTTTTCCCGAAAACCGCAATCCACTTTTCGGGCCGATGCTTCAGATCATCGGATCGGATATCGTATCCAGTCCGATGACCTAGCCCTTTGTGTTGCATCGGCTTTCCCGAAAACCGCAATCCACTTTTCGGGCCGATGCTTTAGCGCGCGAATGCGAGGCTCGAGCGCGGTCCGGCCAACTGGTCGATCGCCTCGACGATGATCTCGGGCGCCGCGTGATGCGGCATATGGCCGACGCCCGGCAGCAGCACGAAGCGCCCCAGCGGCGCCTCGCGTGCGATCGCTGCGGAATGAATCACCGGAGACACGATCGCATCGCTGTCCCCGGTGATCGCCACCACCGGAATCCTGAGATCGCGATAGCGCGGAGCCTGTGCGCTGACGAAGGCATGGGTCGCCGCGACATCCCGCGCATTCGCCTCGAAGGTCGAAGGGCGCAGCAGCAGCCGGATTTCGCCTGCCGCAACGTAGCCGGGCGTGACCGGTCGCGGCGCAAAGACGCTCTCGACACCGGAACGCAAAAGGGCATCGGACGCCGGCACGCCGATCAACCGGCTGAAGACCGGGCCGACCACAGGCCACGAGGCCGCGTGATAATACCAGGCAATGCCGCCCGGCCATGGATGGGTCACGCCGCCAAGCAGGACAAGTCCATGCAATCGCTCCGGATGATCCAGTGCGATCCGCGTCGCAAGCGCTCCGGCCAGCGAATGCGCGACCAGGACGAAGGGCTCCGACAGGATCTGGTCGAGAGCCTTCATGATGACTGTCGCCTGCTGACCGGGATCAGCCATGGCATTCTCGTCGATCCGATCGCTCCAGCCATGGCCCGGCCGATCGAGCGCGATCACCCGGTAATGGCCAAGCTCGGGTCCGAGCGTCGCCAGCAGGTCCGCATGATCGGACGAGGCTCCGTGGACGAGAACGACGGTGCCGCGCATCTCGCCCGCCGGCTTGCGCTCGACATAGTGCAGCCTGCCTCCTGGAAGCGTCAGGAAGCTGCCCTGGGGTGGATGCTGCCGTTCTGCTTCGACACCAAGCCACGCCGTCCTGGCGAGCAGGCCGGCAACAAGAAGGGCAGGAAGAATGAGCAGGGCGCGCGCGAGCATGGTCTGCTTACGTCGCCACGTTCGCTTTGGTTTCACTGGGGAACCGCAACGGCCTACGCGTCTCGGCCGTCGACTTCGGTCTTCAGCGAATCGACTGCGTCCTTGATGGCCTCGAATTGCGGATAGATCTCCTGCGCCCGCCGATAGGCGATCAGGGCACGTTTGTCGTCCCCTTGCTGCCGCAGGATGGTGCCGAGCCCCATCATCGCTCCGTAATGACGCGGCTCGCGCTTCAGCGCCTCTCCGATGTCGATCATCGAGCGCATCGAATCGCCCGCGAGGAAGAGGGCATTGGCGCGCTGATTCCAGCCTTCAGCCCAGTCCGGCTCGAGACTGACGACGCGGTCGAGCAATTCAATTGCGAGATCGAGTTCCTTGGCCCGCATTGCCTCCTGTGCCCGCGCCATCAGGAGATCGGCCGTATCCGAGCCCGAGCGCGCCCAGCGCCGCTGGATCAGATTGGCGATGCCCTTGGCCTCCTCCGGGCTCTTGGCGGCAGCAAGCCGCTCGAACAGCCGATCCAGCGTCGCAGCCGGGCTGCGCGAGGCACCGGGAGCCGGTGCCGCCGGATTATCCGTCGTGTCCGAATGCGGCACGGTGCCAGGCTGCGCTGGCGCGCTGTCCTGCCCCAGCGCAGCGCTCAGCCCGAACGGCCAGGCTGTCGCCAAGGCAAGCGCAAGAGCAGCGGAAGGCAGACGAGGAATGCTCATGCCCAGAAGATTAGGCGCTCGCGCGGTCGCGTCAAATCACGACGTGGCGAGAGGCTCATGCCAAAAAAGGTGGGCGCGCCGAGCGCGCCCACCTTCAAATCTGGAGTCAGCATCAAAACGTCGCGGCAGCGAAAGCCGCGCGCCAACTCAGCCCTGGCGCGCCTTGAAGCGCTTCTGGACCTTGTTGATGATGTAGACGCGGCCCTTGCGGCGAACCAGCTGGTTGTCGCGATGACGGGCGCGCAGCGACTTGAGCGAATTGCGGATCTTCATCGTCTCTACTCCGTCGATCCGCCTTTCGGACGAATCGGTCAAAAATTCACAGCTGCGACGCGGATCGGCGGGCGATCCTCATCGACCACTCGAACGGCGCGGCTGATGCGATGCCGGCTGTATACGGATTTTTCCGGCGTTCGCAAGGGTCCAGCGTGCAAAAACCACCGAATACCCTCAGGCGATCGCTGCCAGATAGCGCCGGAAGGAGCGCGCCAGCGCCGCTTTTGCGTCGCCGGCGATGACTCTTCCCTCGAAGGCACCAAAGATCCGAGCGAAGGAAAAGGGCTCGAGAACCGCGGCGATCCGCCGGATCGTCGCCGCATTGACCGGAATCATGTTGGGATAGGAATAGAGCACGCTGACATAGCGACGGTCTTGCGCGACCTGCAGCACGTCGCCGCAATAGAGCGCGCCCTCCCCCTTCGCATGGTGCAGCACGGTCGCCCCGGCGAAATGGCCGCCGCAGCGCAACAGCGTCAATGTCGGACCAAGCTTGAGCGTCTCACCGTCCCAGAAACGGATGGCGGGATCCGGCTCCGTCACCCATTGCCGATCGTCCGCGTGGAGATAGACTGGCACGTCGAGCGCGGCCGCCCATTCCGCCATCGCGGTGTAGTAATGCGGGTGCGAGATCGCGATACCGATTACCGGCCCCCGCGCGCGGATCGCCTCGACCGCCTCGGGCGTCACGAGCCCGATGCAGTCCCATAGCAAGTTGCCCTCATCCGCCTCGACCAGCAGCGCCCGCTGATCGATCGCGAAGGCCGGGGCGATGCGCAGGCCAAGCACGCCATGGTCCTCGCTGCAGACGACGGAATGACCGGACGCGAGCTCGCCCTGCGTCAACCATTCCTGGCCGCCCCAGCGCACGTATTGGCGCTCATCACAGCAGATCGGGCAAGCGTCGGGCGGAGTGTCCCCATCGGGAAAGCGGGCGCCGCATTGGCGGCAGATGAAGCGCGGCATGGGCCTGTCTCCGGCTTGAACGAAGGCCGGCATCGAACGCCTCGGCGTTCGGCGCCGTCAAACTATCTTCATATGAAGATACTAGTTCATCAATCTATCTTCATGTCAAGATACCCTGCTTGAGGGAGAGTGCTTTGGCCGACGCTGACGAGACCCAGGATCATGTCGACCGGCTGCGCGCGCAGTGGCAGCGCGAATTGCCTGATCTCGATACCGGCGCCATGACCGTGCTTGGTCGGGCCTACCGGCTCTCCAACCTCGTGCGCCCAAGCATCGAGGCGACCTTCGCCGAATTTGGATTGGATCGCGGCGAATTCGATATCGTCTCCTCGCTCCGGCGCGCGGGCGCGCCGTTCCGCCTGACGCCGACCGAACTCTACACCAGCCTGATGATCGCCTCGGGCAGTCTCAGCCACCGCCTCGCTCGCCTCGAAAGGGCGGGCCTCGTCAGGCGTGTGCCGTCCGACACCGACGGAAGGAGCCTTGCCGTCGAGCTGACTGAGAGCGGACGCGCGAAGGTCGAGGCGGCTTTCCGCGCCGACATGGCAAGCGAAGCGACCTTCCTGACCCATCTCTCACCGGAAGAACGCGAGGCCCTTGCCGCGTTGCTGCGTAAACTCAACCGAGCCATCGAGGACAATCTCGGGACGACGCAGGGGCACGGCTAGTTTCCACTGGCCCTAAAGCCTTGTTGTCACCCGATTAACTTGTCACTCTGAGCCCCGGCGGACCGAGACATAGGGGAACCGAAGCACAGACCGATCCAGAACGAAGGGAGGACCACATGAAGCGCGTGACGTGTTTCACGCTTGTCGCTGCGGCTGGACTATTGGCATTTGCCACCGGCTCGGCCCAGGCCCAGACGTCCGAAATGACCTTCTTTGTCACCAGTGCCGGATCCGGGAAGGGTGCCGATCTCGGCGGCCTCGCAGGCGCCGACGCGATCTGCCAGCGTCTTGCCCAGGCAGCGGGTGCAGGCAGCAAGACCTGGCGGGCTTATCTCTCCACGCAGGCAACTGGCGGCACCGCAGCCGTCAACGCGCGCGACCGTATCGGCGCAGGGCCCTGGCGCAACGCCAAGGGAGCTGTGATAGCCACCAGCGTCGCCGACCTGCATGGCGGCGCGGCCGGCTTGACCAAACAGACCGCGCTCAACGAGAAGGGCGAGCCGGTCAATGGTCGCGGCGATACACCGAACCAGCACGACATGCTCACAGGCTCCCAGGCCGACGGCACCGCCTTCGGCCCCGGCGAGGACCGGACCTGCGGCAATTACACCAAGAGCGGTGCGGAGGGCGCCGTCATGCTCGGCCATCACGACCGCAGCGGCCTGGACGAATCCCCACCGGCGAAATCGTGGAGCACCTCGCATGCTTCGCGGGGAGGCTGCAGCCAGGAGGCTCTGCGCGGCACCGGCGGAGCTGGCCTGTTCTACTGCTTCGCGACGAATTGAGCCGAACGATCCGCAGCGACACATGGCCTGAAGGAAAACACATGGCCTGAAGGAAAAACGGCCACCCAATCGGGTGGCCGTTCGTCTGCGATGATCGCAGATGAGCGTCCTCAGGCCGTCGAGAGCTTGAGCCCGATCAGCCCGGCAACAATGAGACTGACGCTGGCGATCCGGAAGAAGGTGACGGCCTCTCCCATGACGAAAATGCCGACGAGGAAAGCTCCGACCGCACCGATTCCCGTCCAGATCGCATAGGCCGTGCCCAGCGGCAGCGACTTCATCGCCACGGCCAGCAGGCCAAAGCTGATGATCATCGTCGCAATCGTGATCACGCTCGGGCCGAGCTTCGTGAAGCCCTCGGACTGTTTCATGGTCGACGCCCACACGACTTCGAAGACGCCTGCAAAGAGCAGATAGATCCAGGCCATTGCTGATACTCCGTCTTGTTCGGCCTCAATGGCTCGGGTGAAGGGCATCGTTGAGATACATGCAGGTGAGCATGGTGAAGATATAGGCCTGCAGGATTGCCATCAGCACCTCCAGGCCGGTGAGGGCGACAGTCATGATCAGCGGCAGCACCGCGCCAAGGATGCCAACCGCACCGAGACCGGTCATGCCGACGACGAAGCCGGCAAAGACCTTGAGCGCGATATGGCCCGCCAGCATGACTGCGAACAGGCGGATCGAATGGCTGATCGGTCGCGAGATATAGGAGACGACCTCGATCAGGACGATGATCGGCGCAAGGACGATGGGAACACCCGACGGCAGGAACAGCCGCAGGAACCCGAAGCCATGTTTCACGAGGCCATAGATCGTCACCGTGCAGAATACGAGCATGGCAAGCGCGAAGGTCACGGAGATATGGCTCGTCACGGTGAACGCGAACGGCAACATCCCGATCAGATTGGCCATCAGGATGAAGATGAAGAGCGAGAAGACCAGCGGGAAGAAACGCATGCCGTGCTCGCCTGCGATGCCTCTGAGCGTGTTCCGCACGAACTCGTAGAGAATTTCGCTGAGCGCCTGGGCACGGCCGGGGACGAGCGCGCGGGAGCGGGTCGAGAGCAGCAGAAAGCCGCTGGCGACGGCAACGATCGCGATCATGAAGGCGGATGAATTGGTGAAGCTGATCTCCTGCCCGGCGATCTCCCCAAGGCTGAACAGCGTCTTGATCTCGAATTGCTCAATGGGGCCGGCCACGGCGAACCTCGTGCGTCATGTGGGTTGAAACGGAAATGGCCCCGCGCTGCGTCAGCGGGCGCCAGGCCATGCAGGCCAGCGCCTCGATCGGGGGTGGGACTCGGGATGAATCCGGACGGCGCGCGTGGACCTGCCAGCGAGCGGAGCGGTTCGTCAGCTTCTTGGAAGAAGGTCGTTTCTGAGAAGAAGGCCCGGCTCGCTGATCAATCAGCATCCTGCGGCCATACCTGGGGCATGTCGGTTCCATTATCTCTCCCGAGACAATGGGGCCGTCCCCAGCGTTACAGATGGCACAGGTCGTCCAGTGCGGGCCGGTCTCTAGAGCGAAGTGAATTTCACGTCAACCGGACGGGCCGGTCTTCACATTGATGACGGACAGAAAGCCGCCGCGAGCCCTAACCGGTCCGAGCGCTTCCATCGCCGAAAACACCCTGAAGCTGTTCCAATTCGGGGGGAGAGCCGGAATTTGCAGCCTGGCCCGCCAAAGCCTATCGGTTCCGGCGGCCTGATGCCGCGTTACGCGCATCCGGCTGGCACCGCCTGTGGAGACAACGCCCGAGATGGACATTTTCGATCGACTGAAGTCTGCAGCAAAGGCCGACTGGACGAGCTATGTCGACCACGCCTTCGTCCGGCAAATGGCGACTGGCACGCTGCCGCACGCCGCCTTCCGTACCTATCTGGTGCAGGATTATCTCTTCCTGATCCAGTTCGCCCGCGCCTATGCGCTCGCAATCTACAAGGGCCGCACGCTGTCCGACATGCGGGCGGCCAAGGCCGGCTTGGCAGCCATCCTCGACGTCGAGATGGACCTACATATTCGCCTCTGCGGACGCTGGGGGCTCACCCCCGCGGAGATCGAAGCAGCGCCGGAGCATGCCGCAACGATTGCCTATACTCGGTTCGTGCTCGACTGCGGCGTCTCGGGCGACCTGCTCGACCTGCACGTCGCACTCGCCCCTTGCGCAATCGGCTATGCCGAGATTGGGCGAAACCTTACTCCCGCGGGCGCCGACGCGCTCGGGGACCATCCCTATCGCGACTGGATCGGAGAATATGCCGGAGATGCCTATCAGGAGATCGCCATGGCAGCCCGGCGCCATCTCGACGATCTCGCCGCGCGGGCGATGACGGAACGGCGCTTTGCCGAACTCACGACCCTCTTTGCCAAGGCCTCCCGGCTCGAGGCGGATTTCTGGCAAATGGCGCTGAACGACGGCACCGCATAGCCGGGATCATCCACGGATCCGCGCCGACCACCTGCACCTGGCCGGCGTGACGCTCGGCACGCCCGGCATGCAGCGCGGGCCGGGATCGCTCTCGACATGACGGCTGAGGCCGGTCGGGTATGGTAGCGTTTCGCAATGATCGGCCCGCGAAATGCCTCCGAGGATCAGCCACGTGTCTCAGACCAATGACGCTTACGTACCGCCAGCCCATGGCGATTGGGAAACCATTCCGCCGGCCGAAGCGGGCTTCGACGCCGCAAAGCTGCAGGCCGCCATCGACTTCGCCAAGGCGCAGGAGAGCACCTGGCCGCGCAGCTTCTACTATCCCGACGGGCGCTATGTCGGCCTCGTCGAATGGAACGAGTCGGGACCCTGGAGCGAGATCGTCGGCCCGGTCAGGGAACGCGGCGGTCCTGCCGGCCTGATCCTCCGCGGCGGCCGCCTGGTTGCCGAGTGGGGCGACACGGCCCGCGCCGACATGACCTTCTCGATCGCGAAGAGCTATATCGCCGTGCTGGCGGGGCTTGCCGTCGCCGACGGACTGATTCGCGATATCGACGAGCCGGTCGGCAGAACCGTCGACGGTCCCTGGTTCGAGGGCGCGCAGAATGCGACCATCACCTGGCGCCATCTCCTGCAGCAATCGAGCGAATGGCAGGGGGAAATCTTCGGCAAGTCGGACCAGGTCGATCATAACCGGCAGATCGGGCCGGGCGCCGACAACAGCCGCAAGGGCGAGCGGCGCGCCCTCAAGCCACCTGGCAGCCACTACGAGTACAATGACGTACGGGTGAACCTGCTGGCCTATTGCCTGCTGCAGCGCTTCCGCAAGCCGCTGCCCGAGGTCCTGCGCGAGCGCATCATGGACCCGATCGGGGCCTCGCAAGGCTGGGAGTGGCAGGGCTACCGCAATTCCTCGGTCGAGATCGACGGCCGGAGCGTGCAGTCCGTGCCCGGCGGCGGCCATTGGGGCGGCGGCCTCTTCATCAGCGCGCGCGACCACGCCCGGCTGGGCCTGCTCGTCGGCCGGAGTAGCGCCTGGGCTGGCCTTGAGCTGCTATCGCCGGCCTGGATCGACGACATGCTGTCGCCTTCACCCACGCTCGAGAATTACGGCTATCTCTGGTGGCTCAACCGGGGCGCGGCGGCCCGGCCGAATGTTCCCGCCACGGCCGTCTTCGCGCTTGGCGCCGGCGTCAACGCGATCTGGCTCGATCCCACGCAGGATCTCGTCGCGGTGCTCCGCTGGATCGACAAATCCGCCCTCGACGGCTTCGTCGATCGCATGCTCGCAGCAGCCCGCTAGGCGGGTTTGCCGACGGCTGGTCGCCCTGACCGGGCCTGTGGACGGCGGGGGCAGCAGGTCCCCGCCTGAGCCCGGCAGAGACCGGTTCAAAGCACAGGCGGCAGTGATTCGCGCCGTCCGCCCTCAAGGGACGGGCGAAGCGCTCCCGCTGCGCATCAGGCAGCACTCGGACATCGCGGCTGCACTTGTCATTGAGGCACCAAACGCAAAAACCCGGATACCGCTCTTCAAAGCGATATCCGGGTTTTGTGAAATGGTGGGCGCGACAGGGATCGAACCTGTGACCCCTACGATGTCAACGTAGTGCTCTCCCGCTGAGCTACGCGCCCGTCATGCCCTGACGATAATCTGTCCTGGCAGTCGGAACAGGTTCGGCCTTGCGGCGTGTCCCTGTTGCGAGGTTGAGCGGGCTATAGCCGCTCGTTTCGCGCCTTGCAAGACGCTTGATTGCAAAAAGCGCTCAGGCTGCGAGCAACTTCTCGACCTCGTTCACCAGCTCGCGCAGATGGAAGGGCTTGGACAGCACTTTTGCGTCCTTCGGCGTCTGGGAATCGGGGTTGAGCGCAACCGCAGCAAAACCTGTGATGAACATCACCTTGATGTCGGGGTCGAGTTCGGTAGCGCGCCGCGCCAGCTCGATACCGTCCATCTCCGGCATGACGATGTCGGTCAGGAGCAGCTCGAAGGGCTCTTCACGCAGGCGGTTATAGGCCGAAAGCCCGTTGTCGAACGACGCCACGTCATAGCCCGCATTCTGCAGGGCCTTGACCAGAAAGCGGCGCATGTCGTTGTCGTCTTCAGCGAGAAGTATCTTGGTCATGGGCCTGCTTCGTCCGTCCCGTTCGGCCTATCGATAGAGGCCGCCCACCCCGGACAACCCCTTGTCTGTTTCGTCTCGCCCGATTCGGCATTCCGAGCCAACGCCGCGAAGCGTTATCGCCTGCCCGGAGCGCTTGGAACACTATCGCAGTATAACGCGCCAACATGGTAAACAACGCGTGAACGCGATGTTCGATTCACCGCCGAATCCGAGATCGCTTCATCCGCCCGGCAATGTGTGCTTCAGTTGTCCTGCATGACCATCTCGTCCGGTAATTTCTCCGCTGAAGCCGCCGACATCGTCGTCGAGATCGAGCGCCCCTTCAGCCTCTATCAGCCGCCGCTCCAGGTCGTGCCGGTGGTGGTCGACGTGCCGCATGCCGGGCGTCGCTACCCTCCCGGCTTCGTGGAGCGAGCACGATTGCCGCTGCGCTCGCTGCGCCGCTCCGAGGATGCCTATGTCGACCGGCTCTTCGCGCAGACGGTCGCCCTTGGTGCGCCGCTGCTTGTCGCCGAGTTTCCGCGTGCTTTTCTCGATGTGAACCGCGAGCCCTATGAGCTCGACCCGCGCATGTTCGACGGCCGCCTGCCCGCCTTCGCCAATACCCGCTCGATGCGGGTCGCGGGGGGGCTGGGCACAATTCCACGCATCGTCGGAGACGCGCACGAGATTTATTTTGGCAAGATTCCGGTGGAGGAAGCACTCGCCAGGATCGACGGCCTCTATCGACCCTACCATGCCGGGCTGCGCAGTCTGGTCCAGCGCACGCAAGGCGCATTCGGCACCTGCATTCTGGTCGACGCCCATTCGATGCCCTCGACCGGGCTTGACCGCGACGGGCTCGCCAAGTCGGATGTGATTCTCGGCGACCGCTTCGGCACCAGCGCCGCCGGCTACATCATCGACATCGCCGAGGAGGCCTTTCGTCGGCGCGGGCTCAGCGTCACGCGCAACCGCCCCTATGCCGGCGGCTTCATCACCGAGCATTACGGCGCGCCGGCCTCAGGCGTGCATGCCCTGCAGATCGAGATCAACCGCGCCCTCTACATGAATGAGGCGACCTTGGAGCCGCATACCGGCTTTGTGGAGCTCGAGCAGGCGATCGGCACTGCGATGGCGGAGTGCTTCGCGCATTGGAGCGGCTGGCTCGACGATTGGCGCGAAGCTGCGGAATAGCC
This sequence comes from Hyphomicrobiales bacterium, assembly GCA_900470095.1. Taxonomy (GTDB): domain Bacteria; phylum Pseudomonadota; class Alphaproteobacteria; order Rhizobiales; family Beijerinckiaceae; genus Allobosea. Next base: position 134,087 of record UBZM01000003.1, on the reverse strand, counting down.
TGTTCGTTCAGAGGCTTGCGATGATGGCATCGGCGCAGCGCAGAAAAAAGGGCCGCGCACTTTCGTGGCGGCCCAAGTCTAGGGAGGAAACGCCCAAGGAGGGCAAACGAAGGCTTGAGGTGATCGCCCCTTCGCAGTGCACAATATGACTGTGCAGCGCAAAAAAGCAAGCGCCTTTGTCGAAGATCTTATGAGCCATGCGCCGCACGCAATCCAAAGTTGCTGATTTTCCGCCAGATTCCTTGTTTTCCGACGACGAGCGCCGCTAGAAGAACCGAGCGAGCAGGCTGGATCCTGCATTTTTGCTGCGCAGCATAGCGCAGCTCCGGAGAGCAAAGATGAGTGCGGTTGATTTCGGCGCCTTCGTAGCGGAACTCGCGACCCAATCCGGCCAGGCGATCCTGCCCTTCTTCCGCGCCAAGCATGCGACCGAGGACAAGTCCTGCGGCGGCGTGTTCGATCCCGTCACCGAGGCCGACCGCGCCGGCGAGAACGTGATGCGCCACCTGATCAAGCGCAATTTCCCCGAGCATGGCGTGCTCGGAGAGGAATTCGGCACGGAGAACGGCGAGGCCGAATATGTCTGGGTGCTCGACCCGATCGACGGCACCCGTGCCTTCATCTCCGGCATCCCGGTCTGGGGCACGCTGATCGGCCTCACGCGCGAGGGCGTTCCGGTTTACGGCATGATGCACCAACCCTTCACGGGCGAGCGCTATTCCGGCGACGGCCGACAGGCACGCTATGAGGGTCCGGGCGGGCCACGGGTGCTACGCACGCGCCAGAACGGCGAGCTGGCCACCGCGACGGTAATGACCACCAGCCCAAAACTGTTTCAAGGCGCCGAGCAGGAAGCCTATCTGCGTGTCGAAAGCGCGGTGCGCCTCGCCCGTTACGGCTGCGATTGCTACGCCTATTGCATGCTGGCCTCGGGCCATGTCGATCTCGTTATCGAGAGCGGGCTGAAACCCTATGACATCGTCGCTCTGATCCCGATCGTCGAAGGCGCCGGCGGAATCGTCACCTCATGGGATGGCGGCAGTGCCGCCAAGGGCGGACGCATCATCGCCGCCGCCAACAAGACCCTGCATCAGGCCGCCCTCGCCCTGCTCGCCGGCTGAGCCGGCCCCGGCGATCACTTCGCCGGGAACGAAAGCATCGAAGGCAGCCCAGAACTGCGCGCGGACGGCATCCGTTTCCATCAGGATCTCGTGGCGCGCTGTCGGCAATATCAATGCCGAACCGGTCTTCAGCCGCGCCGCGAAGCGTTCGATCGCAGGCGTCGAGACCACCGGGTCGCGCCCGGCTGCGATCACCAGCGTCGGCACCCTGACCTCTAGGGGCGCCGAGGGAGCCGCCAGCCGGTTCATCAACCGAAACGCGGTTCTGACCCAACCGACAGTCGGATCGCCGATGCTGAGATGGCGCGCCGCAGCTGAGAGCGCGGCGTTCCGGGCATATCGGACGGGGTCGTTCGTCAGCCGGTTGCCCTGGAATGGCTTCGTCGCGATCGCTGTGTCACCGCCGCCAGGCACGAAGGCGCTGCCGAGGCCGAGCCAGTACAGCACGCTTGCGAGATAACTCGCCGCCCGGGGCCGCTCGACCATGGAGAGGCCGAGCATGGGCGCGAGTGCAACCAGTCGCGAGACCGGCAATGCGTTGCGCCGGGCAGCGTCGAGGCACAGCGCCGCCCCCATCGAATGCGCCAGCACGAAATACGGCGGCGGCAGCCGGGCCTGCATTTCCGCCATGGCAAGGGCGAGGTCGGTCTCGTAATGCCGCAGGCGGCCGACATGCCCCTTGCGTTCACGTGACACGAAACGTTGCGAACCGCCCTGGCCGCGCCAATCGAAGGCAAGAACATGGAAACCACGGCGGCGCAGCTCGGCGATCGTCTCGCTGTAGCGTTCGATGAACTCCGCGCGCCCCTGGATGACCACGACAGTACCGCGCACCCGCTTTACTGTCGGGTGCCAGCTCGCAAAGCGGAGCCTCGCCCCATCGCGCGCCAATGCAAGCCAGACCTTGCCATGCCCGGGAACCGGGTAATCGGGGAGGGAAAAGAGCTCGGCCTCGGCCATCAGGCGCTCCGAATCGCGGCGACAGTCCCAGGCGGATGCTCTCGGTTATGCCCGCTGGAGGCAGCTCTTGAAAAGCGGAAATCGCACCCCAATTCCTGGTCACGCAGGCCGATACCGGCTGCGTGAACCTGAACGGGGCCTGTGCTCAAGACGAGGCAGGCTCGACCAAACGTCGCTTCTTCTGGAGGACATCATGCGTCACTTCGATCTTTCCCCGCTTTATCGCTCGACCGTCGGCTTCGACCGTCTGTTCAACCTGCTCGACCAGGCGACCAGCGCTGAAACCGCGCCGACCTACCCCCCCTACAATATCGAGCGCACCGCCGAGAACGCCTACCGCATCTCCATCGCGGTCGCCGGCTTCTCCGACAGCGACCTTGCCATCGAAAGCAAGGAAAACACCCTGACCGTACGCGGTGAGAAGCAGGTTTCCGAGACCGTCGAGAAGCGCGAAGTCCTGCATCAGGGCATCGCGGCCCGCGCCTTCGAGCGCCGCTTCCAGCTCGCCGACTATGTCCAGGTGACCGGCGCGAGCCTCGAGAACGGCCTGCTCCATATCGATCTCGTCCGCGAGATTCCCGAGGCGAAGAAGCCGCGCCAGATCGCCATCGGCGGCAAACCCGCCAAGGTGCTCGAGGCCAAGGTTTCCAAGGCCGCGTAACACGCCCAGCCCAGGGCGGGCAGACAGAGGGCGCCCCCGGTTTCCGGGGGCGCCCTTTTCATGCCTGGAATTGGCGATCGTCTCTCAATCGAGAGGCGCGACCGGAACGGCAGGCGTCGCCGGGCGCGGTGCGGAGGGCGCCGGATCTTCGATCTGGACCGGAGGCAGCTCGACCGGCGCAGCCTTGGTCTCCGGCAATTCAGCCTTCGCAAGCGGCGGCTTGTGCTCGGGCGCCTCCGTTCCGCGAACATCGTTGGGGTTCACCAGCTTGGGCTTCTCTTCACCCGATGACGCGGTCGGGGCCGGCGTCGGTGCGACCGGTGCTGCGGGAGCGGAGGGGGCCTCGGTTGCAGGTGCGCTCGCCTGGGCAGGGGCCTGCTCGACAGGCTTTGCCTGCTCAGCTGGCGGGGTTGGCACGGGCAGCGGCGGCGGAATAACGGTTGCGGGCGCAGTGGCCGCAGCGGGAGGTGCAGGTCCCTTCTCCGGTTCGGGAACCGTCGCGGGCGCGGCAGGAGACGGCGGGACAACCTGCGAAGGCGCGTTCGCTTCCGCCGGAGCCTTGAGCGAATCGGGGCGCTCCGGCGGGAGGGGCAGCAACCGCGGTTGGGCCGGAGCATGCTCACGCGGATCGACGCGGGCGACATCCGGGGCGGGTCCCCTCACCCGCTCAGGAGTCTGCAGGCTCATCCGCCGGACCAGATCGCCGCTGAAGCGATCGAAGACCAGCCGTACGCGCCGGCCATTCGCCATGCGCCCATCGACCACAAAATCGGACTCGGTGCGCGTGGTGCGGTCGACCTGGGCGAGCCTGTGCTCGCGGATGGCGATCTCGGCGATGCTCCGTGAAGACAGCGGCGCGGGCGGCGGCGCGTAGCGATAGCCATAGCCGTAACCATAGCTGCCACGCGGCACATACTCGTAGCCATAGTCATAATAATACTGCGCGGCGGCTCCACCGGCCGAGCCCGCCAGCGCGCCGGCAACAGCCAGGCCAATCAGCGCGGCACGCGAGCGCGCGGTCGAAACAGAAGCCATATCTCCATCCTTGTTAACGGACCGAACGGGGGCTTCAGTCTTCCTTAGGGATTACGGCACCCATGCGGCGTCAATCGGGGGATATTTCAGCGAGACGGCGCGTTCAGCAGCGTGATCAGCTGTTCTACATCCTCGGCGCATGTCGCAAAGGACATCACGAAACGGCCGATGACCGCGCCCGATGCAAGCGCTGCGTCGTTGGGAAGTGCGGTGTCGGACCAGGCGTGATAGCCGACGCCGGCCGCCTTCAGGCGCGCCTGCGTTGCAGTATCGAGGACGAGAAAGGCCGTATTCGCCTCGCAGGGCCAGGCCAAGCGCACCGCGCCGCTTCTCGTAACCGCCTCGGACAACCGGGACGCCATCGCGTTGGCATGGCGCGCCAGCGCCAGCCAATGGCCGCCGGCCAGGAGGCCCTCGAATTGCGCGCCGATCAGCCGCCCCTTGGATAGGGCATGGCCGGCCCGCTTGCGCCGCCATTTCATTTCGGCAGCCAAGGCCTGATCGAAGAAGACCACCGCTTCGGCCGCCCAGGCGCCATTCTTGGTGCCGCCAAAGGACAGGACGTCGACGCCCGCCTTCCAGGTGATCTCGGCCGGCGAGCAGCCCAGCGTGACCAGCGCATTGGCAAAACGGGCGCCGTCCATATGCAGTTTCAGGGCGCGGGGCTCGGCCGCCTGCTTCAGGGCCCGCACCTCGTCGGGGCGATAGATCAACCCGCATTCGGTTGCCTGCGTAATCGAGACCGCCTGCGGCTGCACTTGATGTAGCGCGCCCTCGCGCATGCGTGCCAAGACCTTGGTCACGGACTCAGGCGTGATCTTGTTGCCGGTACCGGGCAGGCCGATGAGCTTGGCGCCGTCGCCGAAGAATTCCGGCGCACCGCACTCGTCATCGGCGACGTGGCTTTCCTGATGGGTCAGGACTGCGCCCCAGGGACGCGTCAGGCAGGCCAGCGCCAGGGCGTTCGCAGCCGTGCCGCTGGTTACCAGGAAAACCGAGACCTCATGCTCGAACAGCTCGGCAAAGAGCCGTTCGACGCGCTGGGTCCAGACATCGGTGCCATAGGCCGCAGCCGCGCCGTCATTGGCGGCTGCGATCGCGGCCATCACCGGGGCGCTCGCACCCGCCGTATTGTCGCTGATGAAGTTCATGAACGAGGGTTAGCGAGGCGGGCGCTCCCTGCCAAGCGCAAGGCCGGAATGACGCCTCGCACGCTGCGACTGAGCCCGGACCGGCCGCCGCCGGCATAAGCCTTTCGAACAAGAAGCGTGCGACCCAACTGCGCCTTTCATCCCGGAAATGTCGCCTTTGAAAGGCATATCGCAACAATATTTCCAAATCGCCCAAAATTCACGCTTGTGCCGACATTAGAATTCTGGCAAATTCGTCTCAATAGGACAGTGTTGCTGTCCCATTTTTCACCGCGCTGACATGAGGCTGCGAGCCTGGTGTCGGACGATCGCAACGGAGCGGAGCAATGACGAGGGGCACGGCCATGACCGCCACAGCCAACCGTAAACGCGCCGCCCGTAAAACGGCGGCGTAAACAGGCGCGACAGGGCTCTGGGAAGCCCGAGGCGCCTGCGGAGGACGCGGGCGCGGGACTAAAAAAGCGCAAGCCCCCTCTGACAGACGAACCTGGCCGGACTGGCTCCATCCTTGCTGCCTTGAAGGCCAGCAGGGGCCGGTGCGGACGGCGATGTAGACTGATGCGGGTCTCTCGGCGGTAGCGCGAGGGGTATGGCAAGCGGGGTTTGACGATGAGCGGAACCAGCAAGTCGGGTGTCTTCAGCAGCAAAGCTGTGACGACCATGACGGCCACCGAGCCGGTCCTGACGGTGCGCGATCCGGCCATGCCCGAGCGCCAGGGCCTCTACGATCCGTCCTTCGAGAAGGATTCCTGCGGCGTCGGCTTCATCGCCGACATGAAGAACCGCAAGACCCATGCGATCGTCGAGCAGGGCCTGCAGATCCTGCACAATATCGATCATCGCGGCGCTGTCGGCGCCGACCCCAAGCTCGGCGACGGGTGCGGCATCCTCACCCAGATTCCGCATCGCTTCTTCCAGGAAGAATGCACGAAGCTCGGCATTTCCCTGCCCGAGCCCGGCCACTACGCCATCGGCCAGTTCTTCATGCCGCAGGATGCCGGCGACCGCGCCGTCTGCGAGGAGATCGTCGCACAGACGGTCGAGGAGGAAGGCCTGGTCTTCCTCGGCTGGCGCGACGTGCCGGTCGATAACAGCGACCTCGGCGAGGCGGTGAAGGAAACCGAGCCGACCCATCGCCAGCTTTTCGTCGGCCGCCCGGCCGAGATCACCGACGAGGACGATTTCGAGCGCAAGGTCTATGTCCTGCGCAAGTCGGTTTCCAACAAGGTCTACAAGCGCCAGGACCGCGCCACCGCGACCTATTACCCGGTCTCGATGTCGGCCCGCACCATCGTCTACAAGGGCATGGTGCTCGTCACGCAGCTCGGCTCCTATTTCAAGGACCTGACCGACCCGCGCTTCGAGAGCGCGATTGCGCTCGTCCACCAGCGCTTCGCCACCAATACCTTCCCGTCCTGGCGCCTTGCCCACCCCTACCGGATGGTGGCCCATAACGGCGAGATCAACACGCTGCGCGGCAACGTCAACTGGATGGCCGCTCGTCAGGCCTCGGTCGATTCCGAGCTGTTCGGCGCAGATATCTCGAAGCTCTGGCCGATTTCCTATGAGGGCCAGTCCGATACGGCCTGCTTCGACAACGCCCTCGAATTCCTGGTTCAGGGCGGCTACTCGCTCGCCCATGCCATGATGATGCTCGTGCCCGAAGCCTGGGCTGGCAACCCGCTCATGGATGAGGAGCGCCGCGCCTTCTACGAATATCACGCCGCCTTGATGGAGCCCTGGGACGGCCCTGCCGCCATCGCCTTCACCGACGGCAAGCAGATCGGCGCGACGCTTGACCGCAACGGCCTGCGGCCCGCGCGCTATCTCGTCACCGATGACGGTCTCGTCGTGCTCGCTTCGGAATACGGCGTGCTGCCGATCCCGGAAGAGAAGATCGTGCAGAAGTGGCGTCTCCAGCCCGGCAAGATGCTGCTCATCGATCTCGATCAAGGCCGCATCATCGGCGATGACGAGATCAAGACCTCGCTCTGCCTTGCCAATCCCTACAAGGACTGGCTGAAGCGCACCCAGATCGTGCTGGAGGAACTCCCGCCGGTCGAGGCACGCGCCTCGCGCACCGATGTCGCCCTGCTCGATCGTCAGCAGGGCTTCGGCTACACTCAGGAGGACACCAAGATCCTGATGGCGCCCATGGCCGTGACCGGCCAGGAAGCCGTCGGTTCGATGGGCACCGACACGCCGATCTCGGCTCTCTCCTCGAAGTCGAAGCTGCTCTACACCTATTTCAAGCAGAACTTCGCCCAGGTCACGAACCCGCCGATCGACCCGATCCGCGAAGAGCTGGTGATGAGCCTGCTCTCCTTCATCGGGCCGCGGCCGAACATCCTCGACCTGGAAGGCACATCGCGCCGCAAGCGCCTCGAGGTGCGCCAGCCGATCCTGACCAATGACGATCTTGAGAAGATCCGCTGCATCGGTCACTACGAGGACCGTTTCGACACCAAGACGATCGACATCACCTATCCCGCGCGCGAAGGCGCAGCCGGCATGGAAGGCGCGATCGCACGGCTCTGCGAACGGGCCGAGGCGGCCGTGCATGGCGGCTACAACATCATCATCCTCTCCGACCGGCAGGTGGGACCGGACCGCATCCCGATCCCCGCTCTGCTGGCGACGGCCGCTGTCCATCATCACCTGATCCGCAAGGGCCTGCGCACCTCGGTCGGTCTCGTTGTGGAATCCGGCGAACCGCGCGAAATCCATCACTTCGCCTGTCTTGCCGGCTTCGGCGCCGAGGCGATCAACCCCTATCTCGCCTTCGAAACACTCGAGGCGCTCTACGAGGCCGGCGAGTTCCCGCCGGAGGTCGACCGCTACGAGGTCGTCAAGCGCTTCATCAAGTCCGTCGGCAAGGGCCTGCTCAAGGTCATGTCCAAGATGGGCATCTCGACCTATCAGTCCTATTGTGGCGCGCAGATCTTCGACGCGATCGGCCTAAAGACCGAGACGATCAACAAGTACTTTGCTGGCACCGTATCCTCGATCGAGGGCGTCGGCCTGCCCGAGCTCGCGGAAGAGACCGTGCGCCGTCATCGCGATGCCTTCGGCGACTCGCCGGTCTACCGCGATGCGCTCGACATCGGCGGCGAATACGCCTTCCGGATCCGCGGCGAGGACCATGCCTGGACGCCGGAGAACATCTCGCTGCTCCAGCATGCGGTGCGGGGCAATGCGCAGGACAAGTACAAGGCCTATGCCGAGCTGGTGAACGACCAGAGCCAGCGCTTCTCCACGATCCGCGGGCTGTTTCAGATCAAGGATGCCGACGCCCTCGGCACCAAGCCGATCCCGCTCGACCAGGTCGAGTCGGCGGCCTCGATCGTGCGTCGCTTCTCGACCGGCGCCATGTCCTTCGGGTCGATCAGCCATGAGGCGCACTCGACGCTCGCCATCGCCATGAACACGATCGGCGGCAAGTCGAACACCGGCGAAGGCGGCGAGGAGCCGGAGCGCTTCGTCAAGCTGCCCGACGGCCGCTCGATGCGCTCGGCGATCAAGCAGGTCGCCTCCGGCCGCTTCGGCGTCACGGTCGAGTACCTCGCCAATTCCGACATGATGCAGATCAAGATCTCGCAGGGCGCCAAGCCCGGCGAGGGCGGCCAGCTGCCCGGCCACAAGGTCGACGCACGCATCGCCAAGGTCCGGCATTCGACGCCGGGTGTCGGCCTGATCTCGCCACCGCCACATCACGACATCTACTCGATCGAGGATCTGGCCCAGCTGATCTTCGACCTGAAGAACGTCAACCCGGCAGCCGACGTCTCGGTCAAGCTCGTCTCGGAGCTCGGCGTCGGCACGGTTGCGGCAGGCGTCGCCAAGGCGCGCGCCGACCACATCACCATCTCGGGCTACGAGGGCGGCACCGGCGCCTCGCCGCTGACCTCGATCAAGCATGCCGGATCGCCCTGGGAGATCGGCCTCGCCGAAACCCATCAAGTCCTGGTGCTGAACAAGCTGCGCGGGCGTATCGCGCTGCAAGTCGATGGCGGCCTGCGCACCGGCCGCGACATCATCATCGGCGCCCTGCTCGGCGCCGACGAGTTCGGCTTTGCAACCGCTCCGCTGATCGCGGCCGGCTGCATCATGATGCGCAAGTGCCACCTCAACACCTGCCCGGTCGGCGTCGCGACGCAGGATCCGGTGCTGCGCAAGCGTTTCAAGGGCGCGCCCGAACACGTCATCAACTTCTTCTTCTTCCTCGCCGAGGACGTGCGCGAGATCATGGCGAGCCTCGGGGTCGCCAGGTTCGACGATCTCGTCGGCCGCTCGGACTGGCTCGACAAGAAGCAGGCGATCGACCATTGGAAGGCAAAAGGCCTCGATTTCACCCGGATTTTCCACAAGCCGGAGGTGAAGGGCGAGGTCGCCATCCGCCATGTCGAGCGCCAGAAGCATCCGATCGACGCAGTGCTCGACCGGACGCTGCTCGCCGAGGCGGCATCCGCCCTCGACAAGGGCGAGGCTGTGGTCATCACGAGCCCGATCCGCAACGTCGACCGCTCGACCGGCGCGATGCTCTCGGGCGAGGTCGCCAAGCGCTACGGCTATGCCGGCCTGCCGGCGGACACGATCACGGTGAAGCTCACCGGCACTGCCGGCCAGAGCTTCGGCGCCTGGGTCGCCAATGGCGTCACGCTCGATCTCACGGGCCAGGCCAATGACTATGTCGGCAAGGGTCTCTCGGGCGGCAAGCTGATCATCCGGCCGTCGCCGGATGCGCAAACCATCGCCGAGAATTCGATCATCGTCGGCAACACCGTGCTCTACGGCGCGATCTCGGGCGAATGCTACTTCCGCGGAGTCGCCGGCGAGCGCTTCGCCGTGCGCAATTCCGGCGCGATCGCGGTGGTCGAGGGCACCGGCGATCATGGCTGCGAATACATGACCGGCGGCGTCGTCGTCGTGCTCGGCCAGACCGGCCGGAACTTCGCGGCCGGCATGTCCGGCGGCGTCGCCTATGTGCTCGACGAGGATAAGAGCTTCGCCAAGCGCTGCAACCTCTCCATGGTCGATCTCGAGCCGGTCACCGAGGAGGAGGAGCTGATGCAGCGGATCCACCACCATGGCGGCGACCTCGAGTTCAAGGGCCGGATCGATGTGATGGCCAACATGTCCGGCTACGACGCCGAGCGCCTGCACCAGCTCGTCGCCGATCATCACCGCTACACGGGCTCGCAGCGGGCCAAGGACATTCTCGAGAACTGGACGGAATACCTGCCCAAATTCGTCAAGGTCATGCCGGTCGAATACCGGCGTGCCCTCCTCGAAATCGAGCGGGCGCAAGCCGGCATGTCGGTCGCGGCCGAGTAACTCAATCAGGCGGATGTGAGACGATGGGCAAGGTAACCGGCTTCCTCGAGATCGACCGTCGCGACCGGAAGTATCTTCCGGCTTCGGACCGGATCAGGAACTACAAGGAATTCGTCATTCCGCTCGGCGCGGAGGCAACCCGCGACCAAGCGGCGCGCTGCATGAATTGCGGCATTCCGTATTGTCACAACGGCTGTCCGGTCAACAACCAGATCCCGGACTGGAACGACCTCGTCTACAACGACAAGTGGCGCGAGGCGCTGGACAACCTGCACTCGACCAACAACTTCCCGGAGTTCACCGGCCGCGTCTGCCCTGCCCCCTGCGAGGCATCCTGCACGCTGAATCTCGAGGACACGCCGGTCACGATCAAATCGATCGAATGTGCGATCGTCGACAAGGGCTGGCAGGAAGGCTGGATCATCCCCCAGTTGCCGCGCGCCAGGACCGGCAGGAAGATCGCCATCATCGGCTCCGGTCCGGCTGGCCTCGCAGCAGCCCAGCAGCTCGCCCGTGTCGGCCACGAGGTGCATCTCTATGAGCGCCAGGCCCGCGCCGGTGGCCTGCTGCGCTACGGCATCCCGGACTTCAAGATGGAGAAGTCCCATGTGGAGCGCCGCGTCCGCCAGATGGAGGCCGAAGGCGTCGTCTTCCACTACAACACCAATGTCGGCGTCAATATCGACCCGGCCGAATTGCTCGCGACTTATGATGCAGTCGGCCTGACCGGTGGTGCCGAGAAGCCGCGCGATCTGCCGATCGAGGGTCGTGAGCTTTCCGGCATCCAGTTCGCCATGGATTTCCTGCCACAGCAGAACCGTCGCGTCGGCGGCGAGGCCGCCAACGGCAATGGTGCCGAGATCCTGGCGACGGGCAAGCATGTCGTGGTCATCGGCGGCGGCGATACCGGTTCCGACTGCATCGGCACTTCGGTGCGCCAGGGTGCGCTCTCGGTGACTCAGATCGAGATCATGCCGCAGCCGCCGGAGAAGGAAAACAAGGCGCTGACCTGGCCGAACTGGCCACTCAAGCTGCGCACCTCCTCCAGTCACGAGGAGGGCGCCGAGCGCGACTTCGCCATCACCACGCTGAAGTTCACTGGCGAGAATGGCCAGGTCCGCAGGCTGAACTGCGCCCGCGTCGACAATGCGCTGAAGCCGATCCCGGGCACCGAGTTCGACCTCAGGGCCGATCTCGTCCTGCTCGCCATGGGCTTCGTCTCGCCGGTCCGTGAAGGCTTGATCGAGAAACTCGGCGTCACGCTCGACAAGCGCGGCAATGTCGAGGCGAACACCCTCGCCTACAAGACTTCGGTCGAGAAGGTGTTTGTCGCCGGCGACATGCGCCGCGGCCAGTCGCTGGTGGTCTGGGCGATCCGCGAGGGCCGCCAGATGGCCCATTCCATCGACAAGCACCTGATGGGCGAGACCATCCTGCCGCGATAGGAAGAATCCCGCTCCCGCTCGCGCGAGGAGGGGCCGCAGCAGGCGGCGCACGAGGAAAGCAGGTGGCCGAGCATGGCCCCTCGCCCGTCTTGGCGCTGCCGGGCTCACCCTCCTTCGTGAGGGAGAGGGTTGGTCGTGCCGGTTCCGGTCAGTTCCGGCGCGGCCAGCGGTAGTCGTCGATGCGTCCCGGCTTCGGCTCGCTCGCGACGCCCTCGCCGAACACGCGATCAAGCTGGGTAGCGAGGTCGCCGCGCCCCCGCGCCTCCTGAATCGAGACGAGCAGCGACCGGTCGCCGCTGGGAGATACCCCTGTCAGCGGCATGATCGGCCCTGCCAGCGGCTTTGCCTGCAGCGCTGGGCCAAGCCCGCCGAGTTCGGGCAATCCCTGAACCATGCGATCGATCAGGCGTTCGACCCCGCCCGCCTGCAGTTCCGGATTGCTTGGAGCCCCAGTCTCGGGCGCGACCGGAAGCGCGATCACGCCTTGTTCCGGACGCCCCTCGATCAGGCGGCGGATCACCACATCGATGAAGTGAGCGGCCTTGCGTGCCCCCGCCTTGGTGAAATGAATGCCGTCAGAGGTGCGCAATCGCGTCGTCTGCCCGGAGACATCGGGCCCCATCGCCCTATAGCGGTTCTCTGCATCGACATAACCGCCCCAGAGATCGATGTACTGGCCGCCGGCCCGCTCGACACGCTGCCGATAGACGTCGTTGAGAATGACATAGTCGGCGGTCAGGCGTGAATTCTGGACGGGCGGGAGACCGACCCAGAGCAAGGGAATGCGCTTCGCCGCAAAGGCCCCGGCGATGCCGTCGACCCGATCTCGATAGAGTTCCAGCCAACGCTCGCTCAGCGGCTCATGAAGGGTCTCGCCTTCACGGATCGCTTGCCGATCATTGAGCCCGAGCAGCATCACGGCGACGGTGATCTTCTGGTCGCCGGCCAGCAGATCGGTAACCGCCTTGGGCCAATCGTAGAAATCGGTGCGGACAAGACCGGACTCGAGTTTCGTCTTGCGCATCACCGCGACGTCGGGACGATCATTCAAGGCCTCGACAAGCCCGCCGACCACGAGATCGCCAAGTGAATCCCCCAACACGACGATATGGTAGCTGACATCGACCTTGGGGATGACCGGATCGTCGCGTACGACCACTGGCGACGTCCTGCGTGCCTGGGCTGGCGCCACGCGCTGGCGCTGTGGCGCGGGCTGGGGCTGCGGCTGAAGTCGGCTGAAGGGAAAAACGAACCCGCGGCCACGCTGCAGCGTGGGATCACGCGTCAGCATCGTGTCGTTCTCGGCAAAGGAGGACGGCCCGCCGGTCAGCAGCAGGAGCAGGGCAGCCCCCAGAACCATCAGAAGTGAACGCAAACGCATGGCGCTCTCGGTCCTACGCCGGCCGACGGAGTTCGCCGGCATCATACCGCGGTCGGAGGCTGGAGTCAGCGCGCGCCACGCATGCGCGCAAGAAGCGCCGGTGTCGGGTAGCCATCGGCGATCTGGCCAGCGCTCAGCTGGTATTGGCGCACCGCCTCGCGTGTGCCGGTGCCGATGCGCCCGTCGGCATCATGATCGTAGAAGCCAAGCACCTTCAGCCGCCGCTGCAGATCCTTGGTTCCTGCCATGTCCAGCCGCGGCGCCGAGATCGGCCAATCGGCCTGGATTGCGGGACGCCCTGCGATCCGGTCGCCGAGATGGCCGACCGCAAGCGCATAGGCGTCAGAGGAGTTGTATTTCTTGATGACGTCGAAATTCGCGGTCAGCAGCATGACGGGGCCGCGATAGCCGGCAGGAAAGAACAGCCGCGCCTCGCCCGAGGATGGCAGCGCCCGCCCATCGGCCCGCCGCACCCCTGCCGCGTTGAAGGCAGAGAAACTTGCCTTGTTGATGCGGTGATCGAAATTCTCCGGGAGCCTCACTTCCATGCCCCAAGGCAGGCCCGGCACCCAGCCGTAGCCCTTGAGGTAGTTGGCGGTCGAGGCCAGTGCGTCACTGGTCGAAGCCCAGATATCGGCATGCCCGTCTCCGGTGAAGTCGACGGCGTATTTCATGTAGCTCGACGGCATGAACTGGGTGTGCCCCATCGCTCCCGCCCAGGAGCCGCGCAGCTCGCTGCGCTCGACATAGCCCTTCTCGATCAGCTCGAGCGCCGTCAGCAATTCATCGCGGAAGAAGTCGCCGCGATAGCGGATATGGGCGAGCGTCGCGAGCGAGCGGATCGTGTCCTTGTCGCCCTTGAACGAACCGTAATTGGTTTCCATGCCCCAGACGCCGAGCACGACCTCCTTGGGCACGCCATAGCGCGCCTCGACCTGGGCAAGCGTATTTGCATTGTCGGCGGCAGCGTCGCGCCCGCGTGCGATGCGCGTGCCACCGACAGCGTTGTTGAGATAGGTCCAGATCGGCGCCGAAAACTCCGATTGCTTCTTCGTCAGCGCGACGATCGAGGCATCCGGCGTCACCCCCCGAAAAGCGAGATCGAAGGTCTTGCGCGAGATGCCACGCGCTTGCGCCTGCGGCCAGAGCCGCTGAAGGAAGGCATCGAAGGACGCCTGGCCCTGCCCGGCGGTCGCTGCGTTCGTGCTGTGCGAGCGCGCCGAAGCGTTGATCGAGCCCGTCGTCTGTGCCAGCGCCGGGACGAGGCTGGCTGTGGCCACGGCGAGGACGAGGGACAGGCGGCGCATGGGCAAAAACCTTGCTAGGACAGGCTGGGCGTAAACGACTTCAGCAACAGCGCCCGAACAAGATTAACCATGGGTTAACGTAGCGCAATCACCGCGCGTTTCGGGTCCGCAGAACCTCTTCCCAGGCCAGGGCTTGCGTCACGATCTGCGTCAGATCGTCATGTTCAGGCCGCCACCCGAGTTCGGCGCGAATGCGGTCGGCCTTGGCAACCAGAGACGCCGGATCGCCGGCCCGGCGTGGCGAGAGCTTGACCGGGAAATCCGTCCCGGACACCTGCTTCACCACCTCGACCACCTGCTTCACCGAATAGCCACGGCCGTAGCCGCAGTTCAGTGTCAGGCTGCCGCCATTATCGCGCAAATGGTCGAGCGCCGCCAGATGCGCCCGTGCCAGATCGGTGACGTGGATATAGTCGCGCACGCAGGTGCCGTCCGGCGTCGGATAGTCCGTGCCGAAGATCTCGAGCCCGGCGCGCTGGCCGAGCGCCGCCTGGCTCGCGACCTTGATCAGATGGGTGGCGTTCGCCGCGGACTGCCCGGAACGGCCGCGAGGATCGGCCCCGGCCACATTGAAATAGCGCAGTGCCACATAGGTCAGGCCATGTGCTCGCGCGACATCGCCGAGCATCCACTCGCTCATCAACTTGGAGCGACCATAGGGGTTGATCGGCGCAAGTCCGATCTCCTCGGGCACGGGGCTGACAGCCGGCTCACCATAGACTGCTGCCGTCGAGGAGAAGATCACGTGCTTGACGCCACCGCGCACCGCGCTCTCGAGCAGGGCGCGCGTCTTCACGGTGTTATTGAGATAGTAACCAAGCGGATCGGAAACCGAATCGGGCACCACGATCTTGGCTGCGAAATGCGCAATCGCGGTGATGCCATGCTCGGCGATGACGCGCTCGACCAGAGCCTGATCGCCCATATCGCCTTGTACGAATGTCGCTTCGGGGGGCACGGCCCACCAGAAGCCGGTCGAGAGATCGTCGAGCACGACGACCTTTTCGCCGCGATCGAGCAGCTCCAGCACCATATGGCTGCCGATATAGCCGGCGCCGCCCGAGACCAGAATCGTCATGTATCGTCTCCGATTGTCATCGCTCTGGCATAGGCCTTAAGCAAAAAGGATTGACGACGCATCAAGCGCCGATTGGTATCAGGAACAGGCTGGCCCGCCTTTCGCCAGAATTGCGCGACAGCCTTGGCAACAGCTGGCATTGATCGGGGCACGCCGGCTTCCTACCCTTTGCCCTTCCGACGCAGGCGCACCACGCTCGGTGCGCGAAATGGGTTTTTCATGACGAAACGCATCCGCAAGGCCGTCCTTCCCGTCGCGGGCCTTGGTACCCGCTTCCTTCCCGCCACCAAGGCGGTCCCCAAGGAAATGCTGACCATCGTCGACCGTCCGGTCGTCCAGCATGTCGTCGACGAGGCCAGGGCGGCCGGCATCGAGCATTTCGTCTTCGTCACCGGCCGCAACAAGGGCGTGATCGAAGACCATTTTGATATCGCCTATGAGCTCGATGACACATTGGCCAAGCGCGGCAAGATGAAGGAACTGGAGGCGCTCAGGGCGGATCTGCCGCCGGCGGGCGCCGCGAGCTTCCTCCGTCAGCAGGCTCCGCTTGGCCTCGGCCACGCCGTCTGGTGCGCACGCGATGTCATCGGTGACGAGCCCTTCGCCTTGCTGCTGCCGGATATGCTCCATCACAGCCTCGGCAAGGGCTGCCTCGCCGAGATGATCGACGCCTTCGAAAAGCACGGCGGCAACCACATCGGGGTGGCGCCGGTGCCGGACGACCAGACCCATCAATACGGGATCGTCGGCGTCGAGGACGTGAAGGCCAAGGTCTCGAAGATCACGAAGATGGTCGAGAAGCCGGCAAAGGGTACAGCCCCCTCGAATCTGCACATCACCGGCCGCTACATCCTGCAGCCGACGATTTTCAATCTGCTGGCGAACCAGGAAACAGGCGCCGGCGGCGAAATCCAGCTCACTGATTCGATGATCGCGCTGTCCCGGCAGGAGCCCTTCTACGCCGTGCGCTTCGATGGGGACATCTACGACACCGGTTCGAAGCTCGGCTTCCTGACCGCCAACATCGCCTATGCGCTCCAGCGCGGCGACCTTGGCCCGCAATTGCGCGCGGAAATCGACCGGCTGCTGCAGGCGTAGTCGTCGCACCATCGTTCCCGGGCCAGCCGGATGCGGGCCCGGGAACCCGAGGTGATGAGAGGGCCGGCTCAGCGCCGGCCATCGTGCCAAACCTGTTTCAGAACTGCAGCCGCAGGCCGACCTGCGCGACGTTGGCCGTGTAATCCGAGTTCGGCGCAGTCGAGTTCAGGCGTTCGTGGGTGAAGCTCGCCCGCACGGCGAAGGTCCGTGTCAGCTTGTATTCGAGCCGGGCACCGATCGCCGTATAGTCTTCGCGCAGCCCCTGCCCCTCATAGGCGGTGCGACCGAAAGTGGTGAAGCCGGTCACAGTCAGATTGCGGCGCAACGCATGAGCCACCTCGAGGGTGGCTCGGCGCGCCCAAGTGCCGCTGCTGCCCGCGATCGTCGTATCACCAAGCTCGGACGTGCCGCGCAGCGTCACCGTCGTCAAAGGGGTCGGCGTCCACAGGATCGCGGCATCGCCAACCATGCCGCGCAGGTTCCTCAGCCGGGGATCCTCATAGGCCCGGTCCTGATAGCCCACGGACACTTCGCCCGTGACCAGCCGGCTGATTTCGAAAGTGGAGCCAACGCTGACGGTGTAGCCGTTCGAAGAACGCTCGAATCCGTTGGAGTCGAAGCGCTGGTCGTACTGGCGTGTGTCGATGTCGCCCTGGATGAAAGGCCTGAGGCCCGGCGTCAGCTCATAGCCGGCCCGTAGCCGCAAGCCATAGTCCGTCTGGTTGCGGTCGGCCTGACTCAGGGTTGCGCCGCTGATCAGCTTCGCGTTCTCGAAGTCCTGGCGGTCGACCGAACCTCGCAGCGTCAGCTGCAGACGGTTGAAATCATGCGTGACGCCGGCCGAGCCGCCATAGAAATAGGTCAGCGGCCGGCCGACGACCGGCGCATTGAGGTCCGGCGAACCGGGGCGCTGCGTATCGAGCCTGAGGCGGCTTTCCAGCAGGATGCGGGTATCGCGGGCCGCATCGAGCCGAAGAGCGAGCGCCCCCTCGCCATCCGGGCGCGAGGCTTCGCCATCGCGAAAATACTCGGAATAGGCGCCGCGCAGCCTGCCGCTCAACTGATGCACGTTCCAGTCCGACTGGATGCCGAGTTCGCCCTCGTAACGAGCAAAGCCTGAGCCCTTGTTGGGGCCGGAGACACGCTGCGGATTGCTGTCATAGCCAACGGAATTCGTCGTTGCCGGAGTCAGAATGACATTGCCAAGCCTGAGGCCCAGCGGCGCGTAGGGGTCTTCCTCGACAAGCGAGCGCCGCCGCAGCGGCGGCGGAGCCGCCGGGCCAGGTTGCGGCAATATCGAAACGGCCGGTTGGGGCGCGCGGAACTGACGCTGCGTGACGCCGCGAAGGCCGGGTGCCAGGACCGGGCGGCTGGCGCGCGGCGGCGCGCGGCTGGAAATCGTCGAAGGCTGGTTCTGGATCAAGGCAGCCGGATCGCGCACCGCTTCGGGAATCGGCGAGGTCGCGCTCTGCGGTGCCTGATCCGGCGTCGCCTGGGCCTGGGCGACATAGGCGGGTACGGTGCTGCGCAGGCTCGGGACCCGCGCCTGCTGCGCCCATGCCGTATCGACCGCAGGCCATGCCGCCGCAAGGCCTGCAGCTGCAGCGCCTGTCAAAAGCACGGTCGTGACGCGACGGGACACGAGGAGAGCGAACTCCGGAACAAGCCAAGCGCGCCCGGATGGCGCGCATGGTTAACGGAGTTAGAACGAAGAGGGTTAACGTGCCGTCAATGCAGCCCTGCTGCGAGGCTTGGCAGTCCCGCTGCAAGGCTTGACGGTGGAATTCCCCGCCCGGACTGTGCTAGACGCCCCAGCCATGACAGCCGATATCCGCGCCTCGGCGCTCCGCACCATCGCGACCGAGCGCACCGGGCTCGATACGCTTCACACCGCGCTCGCCAACGGCCTGGGCGAACCCTTTGCCGCCGCCGTGGAGTTGATCCGTGCTGCCGCCGGCCGTGTCGTCGTCACCGGCATGGGCAAATCGGGCCATGTCGGGCGCAAGCTCGCAGCGACCTTGGCCTCGACCGGGACCCCTGCCCTCTTCGTGCATCCAGCCGAAGCGAGCCATGGCGATCTCGGCATGGTCCAGCCGGAGGATGTCGTCATCGCCCTCTCCTGGTCCGGAGAGGCGGCGGAGCTGTCCGCCATCGTCGCCTATACCCGCCGTTTCCGTGTCGGCCTGATCGCGCTGACGGCCAATGCCGAGAGCGCGCTTGGCCGCGAGGCCGACATTGCCCTCGTGATCCCGAAGGCGGAGGAGGCCTGCCCGAACGGGCTCGCCCCCACCACCTCGACGACCATGCAGATCGCGCTCGGGGATGCGCTCGCGATTGCGCTGCTCGAGGCCCGTGGCTTTTCGCGCCAGGATTTCTTCGTCTACCACCCCGGCGGCAAGCTCGGCGCGCAGCTCAAGACGGTCGAGAGCATCATGCATCGTGGCGAGGGCCTGCCCCGCGTCGGCCTCGACACCGCGCTGCCGGATGTGATCGCGATGATATCGGCCAAGGGTTTTGGCTGCGCGATCGTGACCGATCTCGACGGGCGCCTCGCTGGCATCGTCACCGATGGCGATCTGCGCCGCAAGCTCGGCTCCGGCGGGCCGAGCGCTTTGCGCGCCCGCGATGTGATGACCCCATCCCCACGCCGCATCGCGCCCGACGCGCTGGCCGTCGAGGCACTCGAGATGGTCAACCGGCTGCGCATCACGGCATTGGTCGTCGCAGATGCGGAGGAACGTCCGGTCGGTCTCGTGCATGTGCATGACCTGCTGACGCTCGGGGTCGCCTGAACCGTCAGGCCAGCCGCTCGCGCAATTCCTTCGCTGCGTGCCGGATGAAGGCCCGGACCCGGGCGGCATGGCGCAGATCGGGATGGGTCAAAACCCAGATCTCGGATGCAAGCTCGGGAACCGGGTCGCTCAGGCGAGCCAGTCCGAGCGATGGCTCGTCGCCGAGATAGCTCGGCAGAAGCGCATAGACGCCTGATCGCGCAGCGACAGCCGCCGCGAAGAACGAATCCACGCTTGCACTGATACGATCCGTCGGAACGTGATCCCGCAGCCAGCGCGCTGCCGGCGCATGCGTCAAGGCGAGCGCAAGACCGATCCAGCGCCGTGTCGCCAGAAGCTCAGCGATGTCCCGCACGTCTCCATCACCATTCGCCGAATAGGCTGCGAAGCCGAAACGCCCGGCCCGCTGTCCGACCAGAGCTTCCGGCGGAGCATGCGTCGGCCTGATTGCAACATCGGCCTCGTTGCGCGCCATATCGGCCATCGCGTTGGAGAATTGCAGCTCAACCGACATCTGCGGATGCGCGTCCGCGAAGGAAAGCACGATCGGCGCCACGATGTAGGCAAGCGTATCGGCCGTCGTGACCTTCAGCGTGCCGCGGAGGCGGTTGTCCTGCCCGGCGACCGTGCGGTTCAACTCATCCAGCCGCTGCTCGATATCGCCCGCGCGCTGGATGATCTCCTCCGCGAGTGCCGTTGGGACATAGCCGTCCGGCCCGCGCTCAAAGAGCGGATTTCCAAGGCGACGTTCCAGCGCCTCGAGCCTGCGATAGGCCGTCGCCGGATGGGTCTGGAGCACCTCGGCCACCTGCTTCATCCGGCCCGTGCGGGCGATGGCGAGGATCAGGGCGAGATCATCATGAGTCAGCATCGTCGTCGCATCATTGCGAAATTAATTCGCATATTGAGCATTTAAAATCGCACCATTGCAATCCACCCTTCATGCATTCGCGCTCCCGGATGGGGCGCCTCCGCTACGAGGTTTGCGTCACATGACACGGCTGCTCTTCATCCAGGCTTCCCCGCGCAAGGCCGATTCAGCCTCGCTTTTTAGCGCACGGCACTTCCTTGCCGCCCTCCAGGCAAAGCTGCCCACACTCTCGGTCGAGACGCTCGACCTCTGGGCCGCGGAGCTGCCGGAATTCGAAGGTGCCATGCTGGCGGCGAAATATGCCCGACTCGCCAGGCGCGATCTCAACGCCCCGGAACAGGCGGCCTGGCGGATCATCGAGGGAATGATCGCTCGTCTCGCCGGAGCCGATCTCGTGCTGATCGCGACGCCGATGTGGAATTTCGGCATCCCCTACAAGCTCAAGCACTGGATCGACCTCGTCACCCAGCCGGGGCTGAGCTTCTCCTTCGATCCTGCGACGGGATACACGCCGCTGCTGAGATCGCGCCCGACGCTCGCCATTCTCGCAAGCGCTGGCAATTACAGCGAAGGGCCGAGCCGCGGCCGCCCGGATCTCGCGACGCCCTATCTCAAGGCAGCACTCGGCTTCATTGGCCTGGCCGACGCCATCGTGGTCGGCCAGGGGCCCACAATCGGTCCGGATCAGAAGGTCGCTGAAGGCCGCGCGCATGCGCATGCCCGTCTTGAAGAGATCGCCGCCAGCTTTGCAACTACCGTGGGCGTTGGCGCAGAACGGCTCAGGAGCGCGTCATGACAACCAGCTGGGCCTGGATCGCCCTCGTCGTCTCCGGCATCGTCGATGTCGCCTGGGCGCTCAGCATGAAGAAGGCCGACGGCTTTCGCGACCTGCCCTGGGCGCTCGTCTCGGTGGCGCTTCTGGTCGTATTCGTCGTGCTTCTGATCAAGGCGCTGGACGTGCTGCCGCTCGGCACGGCCTATGCGGTCTGGACGGGCATCGGCGCACTCGGCTCGGTACTCGTCGGCATCCTCGTCTTCGGCGAGCCGGCCACGATCGCCCGCCTGTTCTGGATCGCGCTGGTGCTCGCCGGCATCGTCGGCCTGAAGACGACGGCGTGAGCGGGTTACCCGCTCACTGCCTCTCGTAGAGCAGGCGCGCCCGGATCGTGCCGTCGAGCGCCCTGATCTCGGCCAGGATGGCGTCCGCATCGGCACCGATGCGGTCGGCCTCCATCACGACATAGCCGATCTCGCCATCGGTCTGGTAGTTCTGGGCGGAGATATTGACCTCGCGCCGGGCGAAGATGTCGTTCAGCCGCCGCAGCATGCCGGGCTCGTTGCGCTGGACATGGATGAAGCGCGTCCCGATCGGACGCGGCGCTAGTTGCACCTGCGGGAAGTTCACCGCGCCGACAGTCGAACCGATATCGGAATAATCGACCAGCTTGCGCGCCACCTCGGCACCGATGCGCTCCTGTGCCTCCTCCGTCGAGCCTCCGACATGCGGCGTCAGGATGACATTGGGCAGGCCCTGCAGCGGCGAGACGAAGCGCTCGCTGTTCGAGGCCGGCTCCTTCGGGAACACATCGACGGCGGCCCCCGCAAGATGGCCGCTACCCAGCGCCTCGGCAAGCGAATCGAGATCGACGACCGTGCCGCGCGAATTGTTGATGAGATAGCTGCCCTTGCGCATCGCGGCGATCTCGGCCTTGCCGATCATGCCATGGGTCGCGGGGGTCTCCGGCACATGCAGCGAGACCACGTCGCTGGAGGCGAGCAAGTGCTTCAGGCTGTCGACGGGTTCGGTATTGCCGTGACGCAGCCGGTCGGTGTGGTCGAAATAGAGCACCCGCATGCCCATCGCCTCGGCCAGTGTCGAGAGCTGGCTGCCGATATTGCCGTAGCCGATAATCCCGAGCGTCTTGCCGCGCACCTCGAAGCTGCCATTGGCCGACTTGTCCCAGCCGCCGTCATGCGCCGAACGCGACCGGTCGGGGATGCGCCGCAGCAGCATGACGATCTCGCCAATGGTGAGCTCGGCGACGCTGCGGGTATTCGAGAACGGCGCATTGAAAACGGGGACGCCACGCGCGCGGGCGGCCTGCAGGTCGACCTGATTGGTTCCAACCGAGAAGCAGCCGACGGCAAAGAGGCGGCTTGCGCGCTCGAAAACGTCGGCCGTGAGCTGCGAACGCGAGCGGATGCCGAGCACATGCACCTTCTCGACAGCCTTGAGCAGCTCATCGTGATCGAGTGCCTTGGGCAGGCGGATCATATTGGTATAGCCGGCCTGGACCATCAGATCGGCAGCGGAATCATTGATGCCTTCGAGCAGCAGGACGCGGATCCGGTCCTTTGGCAGCGACAGGCGTTCGGTCTGGTCTGGCATGGTGCGCTTCGCTTGCGGCGGGAGTTCCCTATAGACCCCGCGCATCGATATGGGCAGCCTGATTTCGCATCAGCGAGATGAGCTGGCGGCGCAGCGTTCAGGCTTTCTCGACCACCAGCGTCGCACCATCGACGCGCACCACCCGCACCTCGGAGCCAGCCAGCAGCTCGGGCCCGGTGATTCGCCAGGAGGAGTCGCCGACGCGGATGCGGCCCTCGCCACCGGTCATGGTGGCATCGAGCTTGAAGACCTTGCCGATAAGCTGGCGCCCGCGATCGTTCAGCCCCTGCGCCGCATCCGGTTCGTCCGACTTGCGCCGCGTCAGGGCCCGGCCCGCAAGGACACTGGCGACGGACAAACCCGCGAAGATCAGCGCCGCGCCTTGCCAGCCGACGCCAGTCGCCCCGACTACGAGCCCGGTCAGCAACGCGGCAAGACCGAGCCAGATCAGGAAGACACCAGGCGCCAGCAGCTCGCCTCCAATCAGCACCAGGCCGATCACGACCCAGCCCCAGCCACCGATCGATGCAAACCAGTCCAGCATCGTCTTAATCCTCAGGCGCCCGTCCGGCCGGAGGCGGGAACCGAGCCGGTGCGGCGCGCCTCCACCGCATCCTCGCCGAAGACCGCGCGGGTGAGCTGCGCGATGCCGCCGACCGTACCGGCCAGCGCCGCGGCCTCGATCGGCACGATCACCACCTTGCTGTTTTGCGAGCTGGCGATCGCCTTGAGCGCATCGGTATAGCGCTCTGCGATCAGGAAGTTCGCGGCCTGGATATCGCCGCGGCTGATCGCCTCGCTGACCATGGTGGTCGCTGCCGCTTCGGCCTGGGCCAACCGCTCGCGCGCTTCGGCATCGCGCAACGCTGCTTCCTTGCGGCCCTCGGCTGCAAGGATCTGAGATTGCTTCTGGCCTTCCGCCTTGAGGATCTCGGCCTGCCGCAGGCCTTCCGCCTCCAGCACCGCCGCGCGCTTCTCGCGCTCGGCCTTCATCTGCCGGTTCATCGCGCCCGCGATATCCGCAGGCGGCAGGATGTCCCGGATCTCGATGCGGGTGACCTTGACGCCCCAGGGCGAAGCCGCCGCATCCATCACCCGCAGCAGCCGCTCGTTGATTTCGTCGCGATGCGACAGCAACTGGTCGAGATCCATCGAGCCGACGACGGTGCGGATATTGGTCATGGTCAGCACCATCAGCGCCTGATCGAGCGACGAAACCTCATAGCAGGCCTTGGCTGCGTCGAGCACCTGATAAAAGGCGGCAGCATCGATCCGGACACCGGCATTGTCCTTGGTGATCGCCTCCTGGCTCGGAATGTCGAGCACCTGCTCCATGACATTCACCTTGTGGCCGACCCGGTCGATATAGGGCACGATCAGGCCGAGGCCCGCCCCGAGCGTACGGGAATAGCGGCCGAAGCGTTCGATCGTATAATTATAGCCCTGCGGAACAGTGCGAACCCCCAACGCGATCGTCAGGATGACGAGCAGCACCAGAATCACGACAACGATGTCGAAACTGAAGATCTGATTCATATGGCTCCGCCAGTCCGCCGGTCACGCTCTGGAGTTTCATGCTCCAGCGTTCAAAAGGGCCCCGAGGCCCCCGATGCACGCAACCTGACGATTGCGACGACCATGTGCAAGCGAGAGCTGCATCGTTCAGCCTTCCAGTGCCTTTGAGACCCGCCGCATCAATTCGCCGACCATCGCGCATTCCTCGTCGCTGAGCACGAGCATCATCGCCTCGATGCGCTGGACATGGATCGCCATCGCCTGGCGCGTCAGCGCCTCGCCTTCGGGTGTCAGCCAGAGCCGGCGCACGCGGCGGTCGGCCTCGTCGCCACGGCGCTCGATCAGCTCGCGCCGCTCCAGCTCCGGCAGCAGCATGCTCATCGCACTACGGCCTACGAGCAGCTTCTCCGCCAGCGCCTGCTGGGTCAGGCCCGGCACATGGAAGACATTCGCAAGAACGTCATAATGCGCGAGCTGAATGCCGAGCGGCGCAAGTGCCTCGCTGAACACCTTCTTCCAGAGCGCATGCACGCGCGCGACCGCGATCCAATTATGGAAGCGCGGCAATTCCCAGGGCAGCACCTGCCTGTCCTCGGAATGAGCCCTGTCGGTGTCTGCGGAAATCGGCTCTTGCTTTTTGTTCATGGTTGAACATATTTGTTCAGCATTGAACGAACTAGAGGTCGCACCATGGCCGGTTCAGCACTCCGTATCATTCGACCGCTCATCCGCCTCTCCAGCTTCGTTGCACCGAAGACGGCCGGACATCTTGCCTTCAAGGCCTTTTGTACGCCGCCACGGCGGCAACAGGGAACCGCGAAACGAAAGGCGGCGACAAAAGCTGCATCCGAACGGCTGGCCGCCGCAACACGCCACGCCATTCCCTATCCCTGTGGCTCGGTCACCGCCTATCTCTTCGAACCGAAGGGGCAGGAGCCGTCCGGAACCCCAGCGCCGTCCGTGATCCTCCTGCATGGCTGGACCAGTGAGGCGGCCTTCATGACCGCCTTCGTCGCGCCACTGACCGCGGCCGGCTTCCGTGTCGTCGCCTATGATCTACCCGCCCATGGCGACTCGACGGGCAGCGAGCTCAACATCCCGCTCGGTGTCGCCAGCCTCGCCGCCGTCGCGCGCGCCTTCGCACCGGTCCATGCCATCGTGAGCCATTCCTTCGGCGGCGCGATCGCGATGGCCGCGCTCGCTCGCACCGTACCGGGTCAGCCCACCGTCACGGCGAACCGGCTGGCGCTGATCGCCGCCCCCTCCTCGATCACCGAGATCACCCGTCAGTTCGGCACGACGATCGGTCTCGGCCGGCGCGGCCAGGCGGCGCTGGAACGGCGCATCCATGTCGTGGCCGGGAGCCCGGTCGAGGCTTTCGAGGGCCGTGACCAGCTCGCAGCGATCGCCAGGCCGACGCTGGTGATCCATTGCCGCGACGACCGGGAACTGGGTTTTCACCATGCCGAGGCCCTTGGAGCGGCCGGGCCCAGTGTCACGCTGGAGCCCGTGAAGGGGCTCGGCCACCGCCGCATCCTGCAGGCGAAAGCAGTCGTCGAAAGCGTCAGCCGGTTCGTGGCCGGGTAGGCTTCTACGCCATCACTCCGGGCGAGCCGCCCTGGCTGCGGAAGGCACTGCGCGAAGCGCTACATCCAGCCCATCAGCTCGCGGCGCACGACGGCCTCGAGTACCCTGATCCCCTCGTCGGAATCGTTCAGGCACGGCAGATAGGCGAACTGCTTGCCGCCATTGTGCAGGAAGATCTCGCGGTTCTCGACATCGAGCTCTTCCAGGGTTTCCAGGCAGTCCGCCGAGAAGCCCGGCGCAACGATGGCGAGCGATTTCGTGCCTGCTTCGGCCAGCGCCTTCACCGTCTCGTCGGTATAGGGCTGCAGCCACTCGTCGGGCCCGAAGCGTGACTGGAAGGTCAGGCGGAAGCGCTCTTCCGGCAGGCCGAGTTCGTCGCGCAGCAGCCGCCAGGTCTTGACGCACTGGCAATAATAGGGATCGCCCTTGAGCAGATATTCCTTCGGCATGCCGTGGAACGAACAGAGGATCACCTCCGGGTCGAAATCGAGCTTGGCGAGCGAGGCGCGCATCGAGGTAGCGAGCGCTGCGATATAGACGGGATCGTCATGGTAGGGCGGCGCGACCCTGACCGCGGGCTGCCAGCGCATCTGCATCAGCGCCCGGAAAGCCTGATCGCAGGCGGTCGCCGAGGTCGGCGCCGCATATTGCGGATAGAGCGGCACCATCAGGATGCGGTCGCAGCCCTGGTCCTGCAGTGCCTTCAGCCGGCTCTTCACATCGGGAAAGCCGTAGCGCATCGCCCAGTCGAAGACGACGCGTTCGCCGGCATAGGATTTCAGCCGTTCCGCAAGTTGCTCGGTCTGCGAGCGCGTGATCGTCTTCAGCGGCCCCTCATCGCGCTCCTTGTTCCAGATCGAGGCATAGTCCTTGCCCTTCCGGCCCGGGCGCGTCGTCAGGATGATGAGGTTGAGCAGCGGCCACCAGACCCAGCGCGAGGTCTCGATCACCCTCCGGTCGGACAGGAACTCCTTGAGATAGGCCCGCATCGGCCAATAGCTCGTGCCTTCCGGGGTACCGAGATTCATCAGCAGCACGCCGATGCGCGAGCCACGCAACGGCCGATGGTCGGAGGGCAGCTTCACAGGGAGTGGGCCGGCGGCGGGCTTGGTCTGGAGTGTCATCGATCCCGGACTTTCGTTTCCTCGTGATTTAGACGAGTTAGAGCATTCGTCCAGCCACGAAGGCCCGGGGTGCGACATCGGCACCCCTGCATAATCGGCTAACCGTTTCCGCTGGTCAGCGGCACGCGGTTTGCTAATCTGGATTTCTTCTCAACAGGGCCTTGCTCCATGACCAAGCTGACCCGTCGCCGCGCTCTCGGCGTCCTTGCTGCCCCGGCCGCGCTTGCCGCCACCGCGCCGGTTGCCAGGGCGCAAGCTCCGGCCCCTGCCTTCACGCTGCTGCTGCTCAACGACATCTACAAGATGAGCGACGACAAGGGCCGCGGCGGCTTCGCCCGCGCCTCGGGCATAGCCAAGGCCGAACGGGCTCGCGGCGTACCCGTGCTCTTCTGCCACGCGGGCGACTGCTACTCCCCCTCCCTGATGTCGGGCTTCGACCAGGGCGCCCATATCGTCACGATGCAGAACAAGATGGGCATCGACGTCTTCGTGCCCGGCAATCACGAGTTCGACTTCGGCAAGGAGAACTACCTCAAACTCACCGCTGCCCAGACCTACCCGACCTTTGCCGCGAATCTGCGCGACGCTGCCGGCAACGCGCTGCCCGGCCACAAGGACTCGCAGATCTTCGAACTTGGCGGCATCAAGGTCGGCGTCATCGGCACCACCTATGATCCGACGCCGCAGCTCTCCAATCCCGGCGACCTGAAATTCTCCTCGACCACGGAGGCCTTGCGGCGCGAGGCCGGGGCGTTGAAGTCGCAGGGTGCCGATATCCTCGTCGCTGTCGTCCATGCCGACCGCGCCACGGATTTGACGATCGTGCGCTCGCGCGTCGTCGACATCCTGCTCACCGGCCACGACCACGACCTCGCCATCGCCTATGACGGCAAGGTCGTGATGGTGGAGTCGAACGAGGAGGGCAATTACGTCACCGCCATCGATATCGCCGCGAAGGTGACCGGCGAGGGCGCCAATCGCCGTGTCGAGTGGACGCCGACATTTCGCGTCAACGATTCCCGCGCTGCAACGCCCGATCCGGAGGTTGCCGCGATCGTCAAGGGCTACGAGAGCGAGCTGTCGAAGGAACTCGACATCGAAATCGCGACGCTCGCCGCCCCGCTCGATTCCCGCACCAGCGTGATCCGCACGCAGGAAACCGCGATCGGCAACCTGATTGCCGACGCGATCCGCACCGCAACCGGCGCCCAGCTCGCCATCACCAATGCCGGCGGCATCCGGGCCAACAAGCAATACGCCGCTGGCCACAAGGTCACCCGGCGCGATGTGTTGAGCGAGCTGCCCTTCGGCAACGCCACCGTGATGGTCGAGATCACCGGCAAGGACGTGAAGGACGCGATCGAGAACGGACTGAGGGATGCGCCGCAAGGCGCGGGGCGCTTCCCCGTCGTCTCGGGGCTCAGCTTCGAGGCCGATCTCAAGCAGCCGCAAGGCTCGCGCGTCACGGCCGTCACGGTCGACGGCAAGCCGATCGAGACCACCGGCAAGTACACGGTCGCCTCCAACAACTTCATGCTGGAAGGCGGCGATGGCTACACTGCGCTTGGCCGCGGCCGGACACTGCTCGGCCTGACCGACGGCAAGCTCATGGCGAACGAGGTCATGGTCTATCTGCGCCGGCTCGGCACGGTCGACGCAAAGGTCGAAGGGCGGGCCGTCCTGAAGTGAGTGGCTATGCAGCGGCGCTGACGCGCTTTTTGACCAGTCCGGCAAGCAAGGGCTGGCGCGATCTCGCTGTTTTCCGTCCCGGAGGAACGGCAGAGCGAGCGGCTGCTGCGGCCGATGCGGAGCGCGCGGCCGGGCATGTCGTGGCGCCCGCACCTGAGCGGCTATTCGCAGCCCTCGCGGAAACGCCGCTAGAGACGGTGCGCGCGCTCGTTCTCGGCCAGGACCCCTATCCGACACCCGGCCATGCCAACGGCCTTGCCTTTTCCTATGTCGGCCCGCCGCCCCTGCCACGGTCCCTGGTCAATATCTACAAGGAGCGAGCCGAGGATCTCGGCCAGGTCGCACCGGTGAGCGGCGACCTGTCATCCTGGGCCTCGCAGGGTGTGCTCCTGCTCAACACGGCCCTCACGGTCCGCGAAGGCGCGAGCAAGGCGGGCTCGCATCTCTCGCTCGGCTGGGGGGCGGTCACGGACGCGATCATCACCGCTGTCTCGACCTCGCGTCCGCATGTCGTTTTCCTGCTCTGGGGCGCTCCGGCGCAGGCCAAGCGCGGCCTGATCGATGAGCGCCGGCATCACGTGATCGCCAGCGCACATCCATCGCCGCTTTCGGCTCGGCGGGGCTTCTTCGGGTCGAAACCGTTCAGCCGGGCGAATGAATGGTTGGTGGCGAAGGGCGAGGCGCCGATCTCCTGGTAAAGGCCGCAACGCCGTAGGAGCGTTTCAAAGCGCGCCGGTATGCCGCCGGGCTGGCCCTCGAGAGGCGGAGAGCCTCCTACCCCACCGGCCGCTCGTCGGCGATGACCTTGCCGTCATTGGGCAATGCCCCGAGCGGCAGGATCTCCACCGCTCCCTTGAGCTTGGTCACTTGCTGCAAGGTCGAGGACATCGCATCGACGAGTCCGGCCGGCTCGGCATAGATCTCGGCCTTGAGCGTCATCGTGTCGAGTTCGTTGGCGCGGCCGATGACCAACCGGAGCTTGGCGATCTCCGCATGACGCCTGGCGATTTCGGCGACCTGCTCGGGGCGCACGAACATGCCCTTGATCTTGGCGGTCTGGTCGGCGCGCCCCATCCAGCCCTTGATGCGCGTATTGCTCCGGCCGCAGGCGCTCGCGCCCGGCAGCACGGCCGTGAGATCCCCGACGGCCAGCCTGATCTGCGGGTGGTGCGGATCGAGATTGGTGACGACGATCTCGCCAACCTCCCCTTCGGCGACAGGATCACCAGTGCCCGGCCGCACGATCTCGACGATCAGGTTCTCATTCAGCAGCATGCCTTCGCGCGCCGATGTCTCATAGGCGATGACGCCGATATCGGCGGTGGCATAGAGCTGATAGGCATCGATGCCGCGCTCCCTGACCCAGGCCTGCAGGGAGGGCGGGAAGGCAGCACCCGACACCACCGCACGCTTGATGCAGGCGATATCGACTCCCCGCGCCTCGGCGGCCTCGATCAGGATCTTCAGGAAATCCGGCGTGCCGGCATAGGCCTGCGGCCGATAGGCCGAGATCACCTCCATCTGCTGCTCGGTATTGCCCGGACCGGCTGGTATCACCGCGCATCCAAGTGCGCGTGCAGCGGAATCCATGATGAACCCACCCGGCGTCAGGTGGTAGCTGAAGGTATTGATGACGATATCGCCGTGACGGAAACCCGCCGCAAAGAGCCCGCGCGCCGCGCCCCAGGGGTCGGCTCCCGTGCCCTCGGGCTCGAAGATCGGGCCGGGCGAGGTGAACAACCGGCCAAAGGACCCTGGCGATGTCGGCACGAAACCGCCGAAGGGTGGGTTGCCCCTGTGCAGTGCCGGCAGGTCCGCCTTGCGGAGCACCGGCAACCGCGACAACGCGTTGCGGTCGGTGATCGCCGCCGGGTTGAGACCCTTCAGCCGCTCGGCATAGGCGGGCGCCGACAAGGCAGCTGCGAGCACCGGTCTCAACCTGGCGAAGAGATCGGCCTCGCGCGCGTCGGCGGTGCGGATTTCGAGATCGTCGAGATGATCGCTCATCGCTCTTGTCCTTGCGGAGCTTTGGCTCAGCGGATGATGCGCAGGATGCGCAGGAAATTGAGGAGGCCGACGAGAGCGCCGGCCACATAGGTAAAGGCGGCCGCCCTCAGAACGCCACGCGCGGCCGGCAGGTCGCGCCCGTCGAGATAGCCGTCTGCGGACAGGATCGGCAGCGCCTTGCCGAAGCTGGCGTCGAACTCCAGCGGCAGCGTCACGAGATGTACGACGAGGCCGACGCCGAGCATCGCGATCGCGATGCCGGCCTGCATCAACCCGATCGCAGGAACATGGGTGACGGCCATCACAAGGGGCGCGGTGATCAGGATCGCCATCGCGACCTTGTCGAAGACACCAAGGAAGCGTGCCAGCGCCGTACGCCAGGCAAAGAGCGAGCTGCCTTGCGCATGCTGGATGGCATGCCCGACCTCATGCGCCGCCACTGCGACGGCCGTGATCGAGCGCCCGTCATGATTGTCAGGCGAGAGTCTGACCGCGCGCGCATCGGGGTCATAGTGATCACCCGCCGCCGTGGTCTCGACCGCGACGGCCGCAAGCGAGAAGCGGTCGAGCAGGTGCCGGGCGAGTTCGCCTCCGGTTCCCGGCAGATCCGGCCGGGCAGCCGCATGCTTGCGCATCTGGCCGCGCACCCAGGCCTGTGGCCCGAAGATCAGCGCGATCAGCAGCATCGCGAGCACGAGATAGAGCATCCGACTGCGTCCGCCTTGTCCGGATCACGAGAGCCAGCGCTTGCGGCGCTTGTAGCTCTTGACGTCGCGGAACGATTTCTTGTCGCCCTCGGCCACGCCCAGGTAGAACTCTTTCACGTCCTCGTTCTCGCGCAGCATCTGCGCCTCGCCATCCATGACGACGCGGCCCGTCTCCATGATGTAGCCATAGGTTGCGTAGCGCAGCGCCATATTGGTGTTCTGCTCGGCGACAAGGAAGGAAACGCCGTCTTCCGCATTGAGGCGGCGGACGATCTCAAAAATCTCCTCGACGATCTGCGGCGCGAGCCCCATCGACGGCTCATCGAGCAGGATCATCTTGGGTTTCGACATCATGGCACGTCCGACCGCGCACATCTGCTGCTCGCCGCCCGAGGTATAGCCGGCCTGCGAATTGCGCCGCTGCTTCAGGCGCGGGAACAGCTCGTAGATCTTTTCGAGGTCGCGCTTGATCGCTGCATTGCCGTCGCGCCGGGTGAAGGCGCCGGTCAGCAGGTTCTCCTCGATCGAGAGATGGCCGAAGCAATGGCGGCCTTCCATGACCTGGATGCAGCCGCGCCGGACAAGTTCGTTCGGCGACATCCGATCGACGCGCTCGCCATCGAACACGATCGAACCCTTGGTGACCTCGCCGCGCTCGGCCTTGAGCAGGTTCGAGATCGCCTTCAGCGTGGTCGTCTTGCCCGCGCCATTGGCGCCGAGGATTGCGACGATGCCCTTGCGCGGCACCTGCAGGGAGACGCCCTTGAGCACCAGGATGACGTGATCATAGATCACCTCGATATTGTTCAGCGACAGGATGGTGTCCGTCGCAGCAGCGGGGGCAGGCTTCTCGAGGGTGGCGGTCGACATTGCGTGCTCCTTCCCTCTCCCTGTGGGGAGAAGGTGATCCGGCACAGCCGGATCGGATGAGTGAAGGACGGGCGAGGTCAGGCGCTGCCGCCTCGTCCGTCTGCTTCGCAGGTGCCTCCTCCCCCGGAGGGGAGGAGGCTGATCTCACATCAGGACGACTTCTCGCAGGACTCGGTCCGCTTCGGCCAGCCGGCGTTCTTCTCGGCATAGTCCTTGGCGGCGGCCTCGATCAGCGGACGCACCTCGTCCTTCAGCGGCTCGATCCAGTCCGAACCCTTGGTCCACTTGGTGCCGTCCCATTCGGCGACATACATCTTGCTATGTCCGGAATGGTCGCTGCAGGAGATCGTCGATGGGGTGCCGAAACCCTCCATGCCGATTTCCTTCAGGCGGGCCTCGGTGATATTGAGGCCTTCGAGACCACGGCGCATGTCCTCGGCATTGACGACCTTCTTGCCGGTGAGCTTCTGCGCGTTGCGGATCGCCTCGACCACGAGCATCGAGTTGTAGACGCCGCGGTTATAGAGGTTTTCGCCGACCTTCTCCTTCGGCGCCAGGCTCTTCCCCTTGTCCACGACATGCTTGATGATGTCCTGGATGACCGGGAAATTGGTGCCCGCCGCATTGAAGTTGAGCGACTTGTAGCCCTTTGCCTCGGCCCCGCCGGCCCGCGCATCATCGTCGCCGCCGGCCCACCAGACGCCGACCAGCTTGTTGATCGGGAAGCCGTTCTTGATGGCCTCCTTCACGGCCGTCGGGTTCATCGCGCCCCAGCCCTGGTTGTAGAGGTAGTCCGGGCGGTCACGCCGGATCGAAAGCCAGAGCGAGCCCTGGTTCTGCATGTCGGCTGCAGCGACGGGGTACAGCTTGAGCTCGAAGCCGTATTTCTTGGCGAGGTTCTCGAGGACCGGGATCGGCTCCTTGCCGAAGGGCGCATCGAGATGGATCAGGCCGAGCTTCTTGCCCTTGAGCTTGTCCATGCCGCCTAACTCATTGGCCATGTGCTTGACCATGACCGAGGCGCCATCCCAGTAGGTGAAGGGCGGGATGAAAACCCAGGGGAAGGTCGAGCCCTCGGCCGAAGCAGACAGGCCATAGGCCATCGACAGGATCGGGATCTTGTCGATATGGGCACGCGGGATCGCGGCCAGGGTCGCGCCGGTCGACCACGGGCTGTAGACGATCGTGTTCTTCGACTTCGCCTGCTCGTAGCACTCGATCGACTTCTTGGTGTCGTAGCCAGTCTCGCACTCCTCATAGATGACCTTGACGCCGTTCACGCCGCCGTCGCGCTCGTTGATCATCGCGATATAGTCGCGCATGCCGTCGCCGATCGGGATGCCGGAGCCCGAGAACGGTCCGGTGCGATAGGCGTTGTTGGCGAAATAGACGCTGTCCTGCGCCGCCACCGGAGCGATCGCCGCTCCCGCCGCGAGCAGCGCGCCGAGCGCCGCGCCCTTCATCAAACCAGTCTGCTTCATCTGTTCCCTCCGTGGTTGCATCGGGCGGCCGTTTCACGGCCCGCCCGTTGTCTCCTGCCCTCCGCTTGACGATGGCGGCGGGTCGTATTCTTGGGCCCTCCCGGCCGAGGCACGCGCCTCAATAGGGGAAGGGCCACGTCCGCAACTTCTGCTTCGTGATCTGCCAGAGCCGCGCCAGGCCATGCGGCTCGACGATCAGGAAGATGATGATCAGGGCACCGACCAGCATGAAGGTGACATGCTCGGCAGCCGCGCCCGAGAGCGGCACGCCAAGCGCCGGCAGGCCGAATTTCAGGATGGTCGGCAGGCTGGCGATGAAGGCCGCGCCGAAGAAGGAGCCGATCAGCGAGCCCAGGCCGCCGATGATCACCATGAACAGGATGTTGAAGGAGAGGCGGATGTTGAAGACGTCCGCGGCTTCGCCGCCGCCATACCAAAGGAAGATCATCATCGCGCCGGCGACGCCGGCATAGAAGGACGACACTGCGAAGGCGAGCAGCTTGGCGTTCAGCAGCTTGATACCCATCAGTTCGGCCGCGATATCCATGTCGCGCACCGCCATCCAGGAGCGGCCGAGCCTGCCGTGCACCAGGTTCGAGGCGAACCAGGTCAGGACGACGACAAGACCGAGACAGACGAAATAGCGCGTTTCCGCCGAGGCCGACGCACCCGTGATCGGGATGCCGAACAGGCTGCGCAGCGGCACCTCGATAGCGCCCGACGCATTGTAGTTGAACAGCCACGGCACGCGCACGAAGGCCCATTGCAGGAAGAACTGCGCGGCAAGAGTCGCGACCGCAAGATAGAAGCCCTTGATGCGCAGCGAGGGCAGCCCGAACAGCACGCCGATCGCGGCCGAGAACAGGCCCGAGATCAGGATCAGGACGATGATGTTCACGCCCGGAAAGAAGGTCGTCAGCTTGTAGCAGGCATAGGCGCCCACCCCCATGAAGGCGGCCGTGCCGAGCGAGATCAGTCCGGTATAGCCCGTGAGGATGTTGAGCCCGATCGCCGCCAGCGAGAAGACCAGGAACGGGATCATCACCGTCGCGATGAAGAAGTCGTTGCCGATCATCGGGATACCGATGAAGGCGATGGCGAGGATCACCGCAATGCCGATCCGGTCCTGCCGAAGCGGGAACACGGCCATATCAGCGGCGTAAGTGGACTTGTATTGGCCGGCTTCGCGATAAAACACGGTTTCCGCCCTTCAGATTCGTTCGATGATCTTGTCGCCGAACAGGCCCTGCGGCCGGAACAGCAGGAAGCCGAGCGCGATGAAATAGGCGAGCCAGCTCTCGATGCCGCCGCCGATCAGCGGGCCCCAGTAGAACTCGCCGAGCTTCTCGCCGATGCCGATGATCAGCCCGCCGACAATGGCGCCCGGGATCGAGGTGAAGCCGCCGAGGATCAGCACCGGCAGCGCCTTCAGTGCCACGATCTCGAGCGCGAAGGACACGTCCGAGCGCGCACCCCACATGATGCCGGTGATCAGCGCGACGATGCCGGCGGTGAACCAGACGATGACCCAGATCTGGTTCAGCGAGATGCCGACCGAGAGCGCGGCCTTGTGGCTGTCGGCGACCGCGCGCAGCGCCCGGCCAATCCGGGTGTATTGAAAGAACACGGCCAGCGCCGCGATCATGATCGAGGCGATGATCGCGGCCGCGATGTCGATCTTCTGGAAGGAGACGAAACCGCCGAGGATTTTTGCGTCGATCGCCCCCTTCGGCAGATAGAGCTCGCTCGTGATCATCTGCTTCGGGTTGCCGCCGAAGACGGCCTCGCCGAAGCCGATCAGGAAATAGGTGATGCCGAAGGTCGCCATGAACAGGATGATGTCGGGCTGGTTGACCAGCGGACGCAGCACCACCCGTTCGATGGTCAAGGCGAGCAGGAACATCACCCCGAGCGTCAGGATGACGGCAAGGAACGCCGGTACGCCCTTCTCATGCAGGCCGACCAGCGTCAGCGCCGCAAAGACAACCATGATGCCCTGGGCAAAGTTGAAGACGCCCGACGCCTTGAAGATCAGCACGAAGCCAAGCGCGATCAGCGCATAGAGCACGCCGGAAACCAGCCCTTCCCAGACCGTCTGAACCAGCAGGTCCGGAGCCGAGACCATTTGCTGGAACGGGTCGATCAGGACCTTGTGCAGCGTGCCGGAGGAATCGAGCTGCGCGCCGACGATCGCGGCAAGAACAACGCCGATAAGAATGAGGCCGGTCTTGATCCAGCCGTTGCTGAGCAGGTTGGGCGCAGGCCGCGTAGCGACTTCGCTCATGGCTGGATGTCCTTGGTTGGCGATCGCATCACGGCCATCTCCGGACCCTGGCAAGGCTGGGACGCCCCGCACACATCGCGGCGACGATCGGGGTCGCAAATTGACGCTTCAACGATCCGAGGCTCGGTCCGTGCGGCAGGCATCGATGTCTCCCTCAATGCGCCACGCCGAGATAGGCATCGATCACCTTTTGGTCCTGCTTGACCTCGTCGGGCGTGCCGTCGGCGATCTTGCGGCCGTATTCGAGCACGACGACACGGTCGGACAAATCCATGACCACGCCCATGTCATGCTCGATCAGCGCGATCGTCGTGCCGAACTGGTTGTTCACGTCGAGGATGAAGCGGCACATGTCCTCCTTTTCCTCGAGATTCATGCCGGCCATCGGCTCGTCGAGCAGCAGGAGTTCCGGTTCCATCGCCAGCGCGCGGCCCAGCTCGACACGCTTCTGCAGCCCATAGGGCAACTTGCCGACCGGCAGCTTGCGGATGTGCTCGATCTGCAGGAAGTCGATGATGTCCTCGACCACCTTGCGATGCTCGATCTCCTCGGCCATCGCCGGCCCTTGCCGCAGGGCCTGCCAGAAGAAGCCGCGCCGCATCTTCAGCGTGCGCCCGGTCATGATGTTGTCGAGCGTCGACATGCCCTTGAACAGCGCGACGTTCTGGAAGGTCCGCGCAATGCCGGCTGCAGCCGCCTGATGCGGCTTCATCCTGGCGCGACGCACGCCCTTGTAGGTGATCTGGCCTTCCTGCGGATGATAGAAGCCATTGATGCAGTTCAGCATCGAGGTCTTGCCGGCCCCGTTGGGGCCGATGATGGCGCGCACCTCGCCCTTGCGGATGTCGAAGGAGACGCCGGAGATCGCCTTCACGCCGCCGAAGCGCAGCGAGACATTCTCGACCGAGAGCAGGATCTCGCCCTTCTTGGCGGGGATCGGCGTGCCGGTGAGGTTCATGGGTTCCGCATTCATGCTGCCCTCGCCGCGTCAGGCCGCTCGGGTGCCGTTGCCGGGTAGGTCTTGGCGTCACGCACCTTGACCCGTGCGGAAATCACGCCCTTGCGGCCATCCTCGAAGGTGACTTCGGTAGAGATGTCGGCCTCTCTCGAGCCGTCATAGAGCGCGTTCACCAGGGGCGCGTAGCGTTCGGCAATGAAGCCGCGCCGGACCTTCTGGGTCCGTGTCAGCTCGCCGTCGTCGGCATCGAGTTCCTTGTGCAGGATCAGGAAGCGCTTGACCTGGGCCCCGCCCATCGCTGGCTCGGACGCCAGCGACTTGTTCACCTCGTCGATGTGTTTGGCGATCATGTCGTAGACGAGATCGTGGCCGGCCAGCTCCTGATAGGAGGCATAGACGACATTGTTGCGCTCGGCCCAGTTGCCGACGGCCGTCAGGTCGATATTGAGCGCGACGGTCGCATAGTCGCGGCCCTGGCCGAAGGCGACCGCCTCCTTGATGTTCGGATAGAACTTGAGCTTGTTCTCGATATATTTGGGCGGGAACAGCTCGCCGGAATTGAGTTTCCCGACATCCTTGGCCCGGTCGATGATCTTAAGATGGCCGGTCTCGTCGAAGAAGCCGGCATCGCCGGAGCGGACATAGCCATCCGCCGTCATCGTCTCGGCCGTCTTCTCCGGATCCTTGTAATAGCCGCCGAAGATCGAGGGCGAACGGTAGAGGACCTCGCCATTCTCATCGAGCTTGATCTCGACCAGCGGCGCCGGGCGGCCGACCGTGTCGGCCCGGATTTCGCCATTGGGCTGCATGGTGATGTAAACGCCGGCTTCGGTCTGGCCGTAGAGCTGCTTCAGATTGACGCCGATCGAGCGGTAGAACCGGAAGATCTCGGGGCCGATCGCCTCGCCGGCGGTGTAGCCGACCTTGATGCTGGTCAGGCCGAAGCGATTGCGCAACGGCGCGTAGATCAACGCGTCGCCGAGCTTGTAGAGCAGCCGTGCTCCAAGCGGGACCGGTTCGCCGTTCAGGATCTTCTCGCCATGCTTCTTCGCCACTCCGAGGAAGAAATGGAACATCTTGCGCATCAACGGCCCGGCATCCTCCATGCGCACCATGGTGATGGTCAGCATGTTCTCGAAGACCCGCGGTGGCGCGAAGGCATAGGTCGTGCCGACCTCGCGGCGGTCGTCGATCACCGTCTCCGGCCCTTCCGGGCAGTTGACGCAGAAGCCGGCGACGATGGCCTGCGCATAGGAGAAGACATGGTCGCCGACCCAGGCGATCGGCAGATAGGCGATGACCTCGTCTTCCTCGTTCAGCCCGTCGAACTGGCAGCCGATCTCGGCCGCCGTGATGACGTTGTAATGGCTGAGCATCACGCCCTTGGGGCGGCCGGTGGTGCCCGAGGTGTAGAGGATGACAGCGAGATCCGAGCCGGTTCCGGCCTCCATCTCGCGGTCGAGTCCGGCCGACGCCGCTGAATTCGCCTTCAGGGCCTTGGCCCCGGCCTCGATCACGCGACCAATGTCGTGCAGCTTGGCATGGTCGTAATCACGCAAGCCGCGCGACTCGTCGTAGAGCATGGTCCTCAGGCGCGGCAGGCGATCGGCGATCGAGAGCACCTTGTCGACCTGCTCCTGGTCCTGGACGCAGGCAAACACCGCCTCGGCATGGTCGAGCACATAGGCCATCTCGTCAGCGACGGAATCGGCATAGACCGGCACCGGAATGGCGCCGAGCCACTGCGCCGCGCACATTGACCAGTAGAGGCGTGGCCGGTTGTAGCCGATGATCGCGACCTTTTCGCCGCGCTTGAGACCGAGTTCCTGCAATCCTCTGGCATAGGCACGAACCTGCTCGGCCATCTCAGCCCAGTTCCAGGACTGCCAGATGCCGAGATCCTTGTGCCGATAGGCCGTGCGGCTGCCGCGCTCACGCGCATTGCGCATCAGCAATTTCGGAAAGGTATCCGCCTGGCCGGCGGTTGCGCTTGCCACGGTTGCGTTCTCCCTGTCCGGCTGCCGTACATTGCAGCAGCCTTCTTCCGGGCCGGTTCCGACCTCTTTGTTCATGCAAGCCTTGCAGGCCCGGCACATCTTCGCAAGGAGGCACTTGACAGACAACTTGTTATTTGGTCGCTATTGTCCCGCCGAAGTGTGCGAGAGCGCGATTCCATGCAATTTTGGAGACTTCGGCATGCTTGGGACCTGTTAGATCTAGCCGGCCATCCCTATCCGTGGGAGTTGCGCGAAGTGACTGAGCTGTCTTTTTCGATGTTCTGAGACATAACACCGCCAGGCAGCCAGCAACCAGGTCCCCGTCCATGGATCCTTACGTCATCGGCGGCATTGCGTTTCTGTGCGTGTTCGGCGCTGCCTTGATCGGGATGTTTCTGCGCGCACGCCTGCCGGACCATCACTTGAGTCCGGAGTCCCGGGACGCCATCAAGCTTGCCACGGCAGTCGTCGGAACGCTCTCGGCGCTCGCGCTGGGTCTCTTGATCGCCTCGGCAAAGAGATCGTTCGACGAGGCTGGGACCGGATTGAGAACAACGGCCGCGCGCGTGCTCCTGCTCGACCGTGTCATGGCTCATTACGGACCGGAGGCGACCGAGACCCGTGCAATGCTTCGCAAGCTCCTCGAAACGCGGTTGAGCGACGCGGGCAGCGAGAGGTCGCTCGACGACGGCCTGGATGTCGAGCCTGTCCAGGATGCGCTGCGAAACCTGTCGCCACAGACCGATGCGCAGCGCTGGCTCCAGACACGCGCCCTTCAACTCAGTGGACAGATCGCGGAGGCGCGATGGATGCGCGCCGAAACCGAAGTCGGAGGATTTCCCGGCGCATTCCTGGCCATCCTCGTGTTCTGGCTCGCCTTGCTCTTTGCCTCGTTCGGTCTGTTGGCCCCGGGCAATGGAACGGTCATGGCAACTTTGTTCGTCTGCGCCTTGTCGGTGACGGGAGCGCTGGTGCTGATCATCGACATGGACCACCCCTATCTCGGCTTCATCCGCATTTCGGACGCTCCCTTGAAACAGGCCTTCGAGCGCCTCGGCCGAGAGTGATCAAGCACGCTGGATCGTTTGTGCTCCTAACCGTCGTAACGCGCGAGCCGATCCAGATCGAGCACGGTCACCGCGCCGTGGCCGACCTCGAGCAAGCCGAGATCCGCAAGCCTCGCAAGCCCCTGATTGGCCATCTGCCGCGACATGCCGGCGAGCAAGCCGAGCTCTTCCTGCGAAATCGCGAGCGTGAGGCTCTGGCCGGGATAGAGGATCGGATTGAACAGCCAGGCGAGGTTGCGCGCCAGACGGGCGGTCGAATCCAGCATCCGCTCGGTCTCCGCCAGCGCGATGAACTGGCCGAGCCGCTCGTTGAACTGATGGACGAGGAAGCGATTGAACGCCGCACTGTGCTCGAAGAGCCAAAGAAAGCTCGAGCGCCGCATCAGCGCGAGCTGGGTGTCGCGCAAGGCCACCAGATCATAGCGGCGCAGTTCAGCCTTGATCACCGTGCCTTCTCCGAACCAGGCCCCCGCACGCAGGCCGGCCAGCGTCGCGGATTTACCTTCCTTCGAGGTGGTGCTCATCTTCACCAGCCCCTCGGCGACACCGGTCCAGGATTCGAGCCGGTCGCCGACATGACAGATGTAGTTGCCCTTCCCGTAGGATTTCAGGCTGATTCCGCGTCGCGCTTCCTCAAACTCTTCCGGCTTCAGGTCGCGCGACCAGGCAGCGATGCGGCGCAGGTCTTCGGGAGAGATCAAGGCATGTTCACCGCGCGTTAGAGTGGGCATGAGCCCGCAATGCCGAACCAGTATGCGGCGTCATGGGCGGCCAACTCAAGCCCGGCGCGCCAAGCGAGGTTTGGTACCGGCTCTTCGGTTCATTCGGCCCGGATCTCTGCGGGCTGGTGCCGGCGGGTGGCCGCCCAGAACAGCAGCGCCAGCAGGCTGATCGTGGCTCCCAGCACGCAGACGCCGATCCAGCCCGCGCGGGCATAGACCATGGTCGAGGCGATCGAGCCCAGAGCGCTGCCCAGCGAGTAGAACACCATATAGCCGCCGACGAGCCGGCTGCGGGCATCGGGCCGCACCGCGAAGATCATGGTCTGGTTGGTGATATGCACGGCCTGGATCGCGAGATCGAGCAGGATAACGCCGATGATCAGGTTCCAGAGCGATGCACTCATCGAGGCAATCGGGATCCAGGACAGCACCAGCAGGCCCAGCGAAAGACCGGTGACACGCTGACCGAATCCTCGGTCCGCGAGCGATCCGGCGCGGGCGGCCGCAAGTGCCCCCGCCAGCCCGACGAGACCGAACATCCCGATCTCGGTATGGGACAGGGAGAGGGGCGCGGCGCTGAGCGGCAGGACCAGTGACGTCCAGAACACGCTAAAACTGGCAAAGATCAGCAAGGCGAGCATGGCGCGTACCCGCAGGATCGGCTCCCTGACGAACAGGCCAACCACGGACGCGAGTAGCTCCGGATAGGAGATCCTCGTCGCAGCGCGCTCATGCTTCGGCAGCACCCGGAACAGCAGGAAGGCCATCAGCACGGTAAGCACTGCCGATGCCAGATAGACCAGACGCCAGCCCCCGATATCGGCGAGCACTCCCGAAACGAACCGCGCCAGCAGAATGCCGATCACGATCCCGCTCGTGATCCTGCCAACGGTCCGCCCGCGCTCCTCGTCTGCCGCCATGCTGGCTGCAAAGGCAACGAGCACCTGCACGACGACTGCGAGCAGGCCAACCGCCACCATCCCCGCCAGCAGGACGGCTGCGCTCGGCGCCAAGCCGACGACAAGCAGTGCCAGGCTTGAGAGCAGCGCTTGTGTGCCCATCAACCGCCGCCGATCGAGCAGATCGCCAAGCGGTACGATGAAGATCAGTCCGAACGCGTAGCCGATTTGCGTCATTGTCACCACGCCGCCGATCGCGGCCGGACTGATCGCGAGATCACGCGCCATCACATCGAGCAGCGGCTGGGCAAAA
Source organism: Hyphomicrobiales bacterium (assembly GCA_900470095.1). Lineage (GTDB taxonomy): Bacteria > Pseudomonadota > Alphaproteobacteria > Rhizobiales > Beijerinckiaceae > Allobosea. The sequence continues at coordinate 92,244 of UBZM01000003.1, read as the reverse complement.
TAGATGTTCGCAACGCTGAGGCCGCAGGCGACGGCAAAGAGCAGCGTTACCGCGTGAGAGAGGCCTTGGCGCGCTCCGGCTCCGTCTTCCTGTCCCGGCGCACTGCGGCCGCTGGGAGGCTCGACCCGGGAAATGGCGGGGGTGGCTGAGTTCAGAGGCTTCATTAGGTCATCCCATGCAACGTGGTTCTATAATAGAACCACGTTGCATGTAACTGAATCCAGTCCTATTTTGGAACTAGACATCACGGGGAAGTGAGACAGAAACCGATGGTCAAACGCACCAGCCTCAGGGATGCGGATTGCCCCGTCGCCCGCGCCCTGGACGCGATCGGCGACTGGTGGTCTCTCCTGATCATTCGCGATGCGTTCAGCGAGGTGCGGCGCTTCGGTGAATTCCAGAGGAGCCTCGGCGTCGCCAAGGGCATCCTCGCCACGCGGCTGCGCAACCTGGTCGAACGCGGCGTCCTTGAGATCGCGCCAGCCTCGGATGGCAGCGCCTATCAGGAATATGTGCTGACCGAGAAAGGCCGCAGCCTGTTCGTCGTCGTTGCGGGATTGCGGCAATGGGGGGAAGACCAGTGCTACGAGCCGGGCGAGCCCCATTCCGCACTCATCGACAACGAGACCGGACAGCCTGTCGGGCGCCTCGAACTGCGTTCCGCCGACGGGCGGGTCCTTGGCCCGCTCAACACGACCGTGCGTTTGGCCGCACCACCGTCCGCAAGGCCCCATGGCAGGGCCTGAACCTGGAGCCGACCGGCAGCATTCGCCTGCGGGCGGGCCTCACCGCACCAGCGCAAATGCGACCGACGCAATCAGCAGGCCGGCGAAGACGATATTGATGGCCCGGTTCAGCCGCGGCCCACGAAAACAGCGGGTCAGCGCCGCTCCCGCGGCGAGCCAGAGCAGATTGACCGCGGCGATGATCGCCATCAGCAGCGCCGCCTTCGCCAGCGCATCGGCGGCAACCCGCTCGCGCAAGAGGACGAAACCGGAGAAGAGCGCCGCCATCGCCGCATAGCCCTTCGGGTTGACGAGCGACAGTAGGGCACCTGCGGCGAAGGACGGTTGCTCATCGCGTTCGCTCGCCTCGCTCAGGGGCGGCGCAGTAGCGATGCGATAGGCCAGATAGAGAAAATACCCAGCCGCAGCGACCGTCACCACCGGCGCGACGCCGGGCAGTGCCATCAGCACCCCGACCATGCCGCTGGCGGTGATCGCGATGACGGCGGCCATGCCGCTGGTGATGCCGGCAGCATAGACGAGTCCCCCGCGGGCCCCGAAGGCAGCACCGGTTGCAGCCAGGCTCAAGGTGGCAGGTCCAGGACTGCCCGCGAGTGCGAGCCCGGCGAGAATGAAACCGAACAAACCCTCCATGCCGCGCCTCCACTGGTGGATGAGCAGCATAGTGTCAGGCCTGGGCGGCCGAATGTCTTGAACGATCGTGCGGACCAGACCAGACGGCGGAGGTCATCCTGCTGGGACGACCCCGGCCAGATCCGCCTACTCGGCCGCTCTCGGCATGGCCAATGCTGCAGCGGAGCCGTCACGCAGCCGGGCCAGGAGGTCCGCCTCCTCGGCCCTGGCCTGCTTGAGGTGGCGTTCCTTGACATGACCGAAACCCCGGATCTTTTCCGGGATCGCCGCCAGCGCCACGCAGAGCGCATGGTTCTCCGGCGTCAGCCGGTTCACCAGTTCGCCGATCAGCGCGTCGTATTCAGCGATCAGCCGGCGCTCCGTCCTGCGTTCCTCGGTGCGGCCGAAGATGTCGAAGGCCGTGCCACGCAGGCCCTTCAGTTTCGCCAGCAGGCCGAAGGCCTTCATCATCCAAGGGCCGAAGCTCATCTTGCGCGGCAGGCCGGTATGGGGATCGACCTTGGCGAGCAGCGGCGGCGCGAGATGGAACTCGTAGCGCAGCCTCTCACCCGAAGCGCTGTCCTTCTCGAAGGTCGCCGCCACCTGCTTCTGGAACGAGCCATCGGCATAAAGCCGCGCGACCTCGTACTCGTCCTTGTAGGCCATCAGCTTGAACAGATAGCGCGCCACGCTTTCGGCGAGCGCGCTCTGCCCCGGCATGACCTGCACTTCCTTGACCTGGATGCGCGCGACAAGATGGCGATAGCGCGCCGCATAGGCCGCATTCTGGTAGGCAGTGAGATAAGCGACGCGACGTGCGATGATCTCTTCCAGAGTCTCGGAGAGATGCCGCGCCTGTGTCGGCGCCTTGGCCTCCGCAAGGGCAGAGGTCAGGGCATCCGGATCATTCGCCGCACGCCGGCCGAGCTCGAAGGCCTGCTTGTTCATGGCGACCGCTTCGCCGTTGAGCTCGATCGCCCGGAGCAGCGAGGCGCGCGACAGTGGCACGCCGCCGAACTGCCACGCATAACCGAGCATGAACATGTTGGCGGCAATGGCGTTGCCGAGGAAAGCGTTCGCAGCCGCCGTCGCATCGACGAGATGCGTCCGCTCACGCCCTGATGCCGAGATGATCGCCCGTTTCAGCCGTTCGATCGGCAGTGAAAAATCGGCATTGCGGGTGAAATCTCCCGGCATGCTCTCGGCCGTATTGACCACGACGATGGCCCGGTCAGGCCGGATTGCGCCAAGGACCTTCTTCGAGCCAGTGACAGTGAGATCGCAACCTAGCACCAGATCCGCCTGACCGGCGGCGACGCGAATGGCGTGAATGTCTTCGGGCCGCGGCGCGAGTTTGACATGGCTGAAGACCGCCCCGCCCTTCTGGGCAAGGCCGGCCATGTCGATCATACCGCAGCCCTTGCCTTCGAGATGCGCCGCCATTCCAAGAATGGCGCCGATCGTCACCACGCCGGTGCCGCCGACACCGGTGACGACGACCGCGAAACTGCGATCGAGTGCCGGGACCTGCGGCTCTGGAAGCTCGCCTGCGCTGAGCGCTCCGGCATCGAGCCGGCGCGGCGCCGCCTTCTTCGGCCGGGCGCCATGCACGGTGACGAAGGAGGGGCAGAAGCCCTTCACGCAAGAAAAGTCCTTGTTGCAGTTCGACTGGTCGATCTGGCGCTTGCGGCCGAACTCGGTCTCCAGCGGCTGCACCGAGACGCAGTTCGACTGCACGCCGCAATCGCCGCAGCCTTCGCAGACGAGTTCGTTGACGATCACCCGCTTGTCGGGATCGGGATAGGCGCCACGCTTGCGCCGGCGGCGCTTCTCGGTGGCGCAGGTCTGGTCGTAAAGCAGCAACGACACGCCCGGAACCTGCGCAAGCTCGCGCTGCACGGCATCGAGATCGTCGCGATGATGGATCGTCGTGCCGGCGGGCCATTGCGTACCCGGCGGGTATTTGTCCGGTTCGTCGCTGACCACTGCGACGCGATGCACGCCTTCGGCTGCAATCTGGCGAGCCATCTGGTCGGGGGTCAGATGCCCTTCCGCCTGCTGGCCGCCGGTCATGGCGACCGCATCGTTATAGAGCAGCTTGTAGGTGACGTTGACGCCAGCAGCGACCGCCCAGCGGATCGCGAGCGAGCCGGAATGGGTATAGGTGCCGTCCCCGAGATTCTGGAAAACGTGCTGGCGCGTCGAGAACGGCGCTTCGCCGATCCAGTTCGCGCCTTCTCCGCCCATCTGGGTGAAGCCTGCAGTGCTCCGATCCATCCACTGCACCATGTAATGGCAGCCGATGCCGGCATAGGCGCGCGAGCCTTCGGGTACCACCGTGGAACTGTTATGCGGGCAGCCCGAGCAGTAATACGGCGTTCGCTTGGCGATATCCTGCGCCTCGGCGAGGCGCCCCTGCGCCTGGGCGATCTCCTCAAGCCGGCCCCGTAGCACCGGATCGTCCTTGTATTGCAGCAGCCGCGCGCCAAGCGCGATCGCGACGTCGTTGGGATCGAGCGCTCCATGGACCGGGAAGAGCCATTCGCCCTTCTCGTCCTTCTTGCCGATCACCATCGGCTGGTGCTTGGAGCCATAGAGCTCCTCGCGGACCTGCACCTCGATCAGCGAGCGCTTTTCCTCGACCACCATGACGAGATCGAGCTTTGAGGCAAAATCCTTCAACTCGCTCGGATCGATCGGCCAGGGGCAGGCGACCTTGAACAGGCGGATGCCGAGATCATTGGCGCGAACCTCGTCGATGCCGAGATCCTCCATCGCCTGGCGGACATCGAGATAGGATTTGCCGACCGTGATGATGCCGATACGCGGCTTCTTGCCCCCGGAGGTGATGGTCTGGTTGAGCTTGTTGGCGCGCAGATAGGCGAGCATCGCGGCGCGCTTGTGGATATGCAGCCGCTTCTCCTGATCGACGAAATCCAGCTCGCGGCGAATGCTCAACCCGCCCGGCGGCATAACGAAATCCTTCGGCGAGACGATCTTGACCCGGTCGACCGAGCCATCGACGGACGCCGTCGACTCGATATTGTCCTTCACGCATTTGATGCCGACCCAGACCGAGGCAAAACGCGAGAGCGCGATGCCGTGCAGGGCATAATCCATGATCTCCTGAACGCCGGCCGGGTTCAGGATCGGCATCATCCGGTCGACGAAGACAAACTCGGTCTGATGCGCATTCGTGGACGATTCAGCGGTGTGGTCGTCGCCCATCAGGCAGATGACGCCGCCATGGGGCGAGGTGCCCGCCATGTTGCCGTGGCGGAAGACGTCGCCGCTGCGGTCCACGCCCGGGCCTTTGCCGTACCAAAGCGCGAAGACGCCGTCATGCTTGCCCTCGCCTTGCAGCTCGGCCTGCTGAGTGCCCCAGACCGCGGTCGCGGCCAGATCCTCGTTCAGTCCCGGCTGGAAGACGACATCGGAGGCCTTGAGCTGTTTGCCTGCCCGAAGCAATTGCTGGTCGAGCCCGCCCAGCGGCGAGCCGCGATAGCCCGAAACGAAGCCCGCCGTGTTCAGGCCAGCGCGGCGGTCGCGCTCGCGCTGGACCATCAGCATGCGGGCGATCGCCTGCGTCCCGGTCAGGAATATCTGCTGTTTCGAGAGGTCGTATTTGTCGTCCAGCGCGACCTCGCGCAACGGGCCGGCCTCAGCCTGCTCTATGGCGCCGGACTTCTGTTCCATCTCGGCCATGGCCGACCTCCCCGATCGTCCCGTTACGGCAGAATGGGGCCAGTTGGTCCGGCCTCCAACTTGATATTATGTCAGCAATGCTGACATATCGTCTCGTTACGGTCAATCACCCTGGGATCGTTCCAGAATGCGCCGCGATTTGGCCCCCTTTGCGAGGGATGGGTGGACTTGGAACCGTCCTTGGCTGTTGGCCGTCGTTTACGGTTGGTTAACCATGTCGGGCCAGCTTCGCCGCTGAAATCGAGGGATTCCCTGTCGTGACCCGATGCCGCCGCGGCCTTCTCATTCTCGCCGGACTTATGGCCTGGTTCGGGTTCGCCGGTCTCGCCGTCGCGCACCCGCATGTCTTCGTCAGTGCGCGCACCGAGATCATCTATGCCCCCGACGGCAGCGTGAAGGCGCTGAAGCATATCTGGAGTTTCGACGAGGCCTATTCCGCCTTCATCACGCAGGGGCTCGACAAGAATGGCGACGGCAAGCTGACGCCTGACGAGCTGGCGGAGCTCGCCAAGGTCAACATGGAATCCCTGCCTGATGTCGGCTTCTTCACCATCGCCAAGGCGAACGGCAAGGTGCAGGCCTTCGGCGAGCCCAGCGAGGCTGCGCTCGCCTTCGAGAACAAGATCCTGACCTTGACCTATGTCCTACCCCTCAAGCAGCCAGCCGCCGCCAATCGATCCTTCGGCATCGAGATCGGCGATCCCACCTATTTCGTCGCCTTCGACATCGCCGAAGCCGCAGACGCCGTGATCGCGCGCGATGCACCCAAGGGCTGCGTCGTCCGGATTGCCCGCCCGCCCAAGCTCGACGCCGCCGTCCAGCAGAAGCTCGCGCAGGAGGACATCACGGCGCAGCCCGACATGAGCGGATATCAGGTCACGACGCGCGCACTGGTCGCATGTCCCTGAGCGCGCCCCATTCGTCGTCGCTACGCCTGCCGATCGTCTCGCGCAGACTCGCCCTGATGGCTCTCTCGCTTCTGGCAGTTGCCGGCGCCCTTGCCGTGCTGGCCTATGTGATTGCGAGCGTGAGCACGCCGCCGCCTCCGCCGCCGCGCAACCCCTTCGGGACCGCCCTGCCCCGCGAGGCCCTGCCTTCGACGACGGGCATCGGCGCCTTGCTCCTGTCCTGGCAATCAGCCTTCTACCGCGAACTCACCGCGACACTGAAGGCGATCCACGCCAGCAGCGCGGCCCTGCCCGGCCTGCTTGCCCTGGCCTTCGGCTACGGCGTCTTTCACGCAGCCGGCCCCGGCCACGGCAAGGCGGTGATCTCGGGCTACATCGTCGCCGATAATCGCAGCCTCAGGCGCGGCCTCGCCTTGAGCTTTGCCGCCGCGATCCTTCAGGCACTGGTCGCCATCGCGCTGGTCCTGACCCTGACGATTGCCCTGAGGACGACCGCTGCGACCATGAGCGCGACGACGACACTCATCGAGCAGGCGAGTTTCGCGCTCGTTGGCCTGGTCGGACTATGGGTGCTCTGGCGCAAGACTGGCACGCTGCTCGCCCTGTCGGGCGATGCCGCCGCCCATGATCCGGCCTGCGACCATATTCACATGCCCGGTCCCGACGAGATCGCCAGATTGCGCGGCTGGCGTGAAATGGCCGGCGTGGTTTTCGCGGCGGGCCTGCGTCCTTGCGCCGGCGCTCTCATTATTCTCGTCTTCGCGTTCTCGCAGGGGCTGCTCTGGGCCGGCATCGCCGCGACCTTTGCCATGGCGCTCGGCACAGCCCTGACCACGGGAGCGCTTGCTGCGCTCGCGGTCTTCTTCAAGTTCGCAGCCTTGAGACTGGCCGGAGGCGGCAGCTTGCGCGGCGCCAGAATGATCGCAGCACTCGAGCTGCTCGCCGCCGCCTTCGTCGCTGTGCTCGGCGCGGCATTGTTCTTTGGCCTCTGGGCGGCACAGGGGAGCTGAACCACCCGCACCGCCAAGACCCACGTTCAATCTACTTGGCCACCGCTTCGTAGATGAAGAGCACCGACTTGTCGTCATCCGGGATGAAATGCGCGCGCACGCCGTCAGGCGTCGGTTCAACCCAGAACGGGTTCTGCGTCATCGGCAGCCCGGACGGCGACCAGAGCTCGACCGGCACCTGATAGACTGGCCGGTTATCCCTGAGGTCGACGATCTCGAATCCGCCGAGGCGAAAGATCGGCCCGTCCTTCGTGGCGCGATAGGCGTTGAGGCCGGAGCAGAGCATCCGGCTCATGCCGATATAGTGGCAGTCCTGATAGTCGATATAGAGCGCGGGATTGATCACCCGCAGTTGTTCAGGAGCCGCGCCCGCATTGGTCACCCGGCCTTCGCCATCCAGGGTCCATTTGTAGAAGCGGCGCGAACCCCAGCTCACCCCGTGCAGCGATTTGTCGTCGGTATTGTGGACGATGCCGCCGATATGGTCCTTGAAGCGCAGCACCTCGGTCGCCTTCAGCGTCTCCGGATCGACCTTGTAGACGATCGACTGACTGTTGGGCCGATACTCGGCAACCGTCACCCAGATATGCTTGCCGTCGAAATCGATCCCGCCCGGATGGTACATCGAGCCTTCGCCGAGCGTGGCGCTGGCCAGCAGCTTCCCCTCGGCATCGACCTTGAAGAGATGGCCGATGCCCTCGCCGGTATCGCGATCATAGCCATCCCTGGGCTCGGAGAAGCGGGTCGTCGGCTTCGTGATCTCGACCGAGGAGACGAAGAAGGCGTCGCCGATCTTCAGCATTCCTTGCGGGTGATGAGTCGGGAATTGCAGCGGAACGGCAGCCTTCTGCGTCCACTGCGTGTTGCGGGTGAGCTTTTCGATACGCCCGTTGAGTGCCGGGTCGGCCGCATGGGCAGGTGCGGTCAGCAACAAACCGGCAAAGCCGACCAGGCAAATCATCGTCTTGATCATCAGGGCCTCCCCAACGGCATGTTTCTCCGAAAGTAGAGCCGATGCCGATCGCGATGTCGTCCCCTATCCAGCGCCCGACAAACTCATGTGACAAGTCCACGCCGCAGTGATGCCGGAGCGATGCGCTCGCCCTCAGCTCACGCGTTGCGGATCGTTCTCCAACAGTATCGGCCTGCCATGCGGCGTCGCCTCGGCCGCGCGCTCCCAGGACGCGGCCAGCGCGTCGACGCCCTCATGCGAGGCCAGCCCCTTGGCGATCAGGAGATGCTCCAGCGCCTCGCACCAGCGTTCGTAATAGTCCGAGCCATCCCGGCAGCCACCGGCCGCGACCGCTTCCCGGATCTCGGCGCCGAGCGCCTCCGCCCATTCCTGCGCGGTAAGGACGCCCTTGTTCTGCAGCGCCACGACCAGCGCAAAGGCCTGCGCCTGCCAGGGCTCCGCAAAGACCGGCCCGTCCGCATCGCGCGGGATCGGCGTGCCTGCTGCGAGCGCATCGGCAAGGGCTGCGTCAGGCCGGCTCAAGATAGCTCTCCCACGCCTCGACGCTGACGCTGGACGTCGGGTCCGCATCGCGCCCCCAGAGCTCGGGACCACTGAAGACCACGGTATAGAGCCATTGCGCCGCCTCAGGCGCGCCATGCGCTCCAGTATCGGGGAAGACGTGATTGCCGCGAATAGCCTCGATCCGGCCGAGCTTGCCGCGGGCATAGCGCGGCAGGCGCGTATGGCCGGCCGGATGCATCACGATCGTGCGCACCGCATCCCCGACCGCAAACCGTGCCGGCGCCGAAGCTTCGCGCTCATAGGGAAAGCCGCGCCGCAAGACGGCTGGGACATCCGCCCCCTTCAGCACCCGTTTGGGTGTCATCCCGGACCCTGCCGACGCGCCGCTGTCCATTTCTGCAGGCGTCGCAAAGCCGTGCCGCTGCAGCACCGCCCGCAGCCCTTCGTACCAGATCTCATAATAGGAGAACGAGAGGTAATCTGCCGGCGGAATGCTCTCGCGTGCATGCCGGATCTCATCGATCGTCCAATGCCCCATGGCGCCAGCCGCAACGTTCAGCGCGAGCATGCGGCTCTCCCATCCACCATGGAAGACCGGCTCGTTCGGCTCCGGCATAACGGGCCCGAAGCCCATCTGGCCGCCGAGATCCTGCCCGCCATTCATGTTGCCGCTCCCACCTCGGGCAACCCCACGCCGATCATCGAATCCCGCGTGACGATCCCAGCAAGTCTCTCCTCGTCCCAGCCCTCGGTACCGGCAGGGCGCTGCGGGATGACGAGGAAGCGCGTCTCGGCGGTCGAATCCCAGACGCGGATGCGCTGGTCTGCAGGTAGCGTCACGCCGAAATCGGCCAGCACCCCGCGTGGATCGATGACGGCACGCGAACGATAGGGCGGCGACTTGTACCAGACCGGCGGCAGGCCGAGCACCGGCCACGGATAACAGGAGCACAGCGTGCAGACGATCAGGTTGTGCTCGTCCGGAGTGTTGAATACCGCGACGATATGCTCCCCGCCGCGGCCGCCATAGCCAAGCTCGGCGACGGCCGCCGTGCCGTCCTGCCTGAGCCGCTCAGCGAAGGCAGGGTCCGTCCAGGCCTTCGCCACGACCAGCGCGCCGTTGCGCGGGCCGACCTTGGTCTCGTAGGTCTCGACGATGGCATCGAGCGCCGCCGGATCGACATAGCCCTTGGCGACGAGGAGTGTTTCCAGGGCCTTCACCCGCGCCTCGATCGGCGTGAAGTGATTGTCATGGTCGTGATGATGTTGGTGATCGTGCCCGCTCATGGCAGCCTCCTCACGTGATCCTGATCCGTGCCGCCCGCTCGAACTTGACGGCGAAATGCACGAGCGACTTGTCCGAGCCCTTCGGCCCGATCAGCGACAGGCCGAGCGGCGCCTCCTCACGCTGGGCCGCCGGAATCGTCACCTGCGGAAAGCCGGAAAGGCCGGACAGGCAGAGTAGCCGCAGTGCCCGGTTCCGGAAATCCTCCAGCTCGCCTTCGGTCGCGCTGACCAGCGGCGCGATATCCGGCACCGTCGGCAGGATCAATACGCCATCCGAGCCCAGTAGCCGCGCAAGCTTGGTCCGGAAGGCTTTGCGCAGGCTTTCGCCCTTGGCGTAGTCCTCGTCGCTCACTGATTTCGAGAAGGCGAAGCGTTCGGCGACGCCCGGTCCGAGCGGTGGCTGGAACCGCTCGATCATCGCACCGTCGGCGTTCCAGGCATCGCGCCCCTGCACCCAGCGGAACGCCCAGTAGAGCGCATCGATATCACGCGCGACCTTGACGGTCTCGGGCTGCCCCAGCAGCGGCATCGCGCGCTGCACGACATTGCGCAGCACATTCTCGGCATCCGGTGTTGCTTGCGCAAACATGTCCTGTGCCAGCAGCAGGCGCGGGGTCTCCGGCAGGTCCGATCGATCCTTGCCGAGGACGACATCGGCAACGCGGGCAAAGGTCTTGCCGTCGCGCGCGAACCAGCCTGGCGTATCCAGGCTCTCGGCCAGCGGCCAGGTCCGCTTCAGTGAAAGGCGGCCATGCGTCGGCCTGATGCCGAAGAGCCCGCCATAGCTCGCCGGCGCGCGGACAGAGCCGCCGGTGTCGGAGCCAAGCGCGATATCCGCGAGCTTGCCGGCCACCGCCGCCATCGAGCCCGAAGACGAGCCGCCGGTGATGCGGTCAGGCGCAGCCGGATTGATCGGCGCGCCGAAATGCGCGTTCTTGCCGTTCATCGAAAAGGCGAGTTCGTCGGTGATCGTCTTGCCGACGAAGCGGGCGCCGGCGTCCAGCAGCACCTTCACGATCGGTGCCGTCTTGGCCTTGATTCCCGACTGCGCCAGCACCGTCGGCGAGCCTGCGCCCGTAGGGTAGCCCTTGACGTCGAACAGATCCTTGACCGCGAGCGTCAGTCCAGCAAGCGGGCCATCCGGCGCGTGCTTAACCGGCGTGTCCGGATAGGGCATGAAACAGCGGAAGGGATCGTCCTTGACCATCAAGCTCAAACTCCCCTCGCGTCGCCGTCGGAGCGCGGATCATGCGTCGCTTCGACATGACCCTTCTGATGTTTCACCAGCATGCCGGCATGGCCGAAGCTGTCGGAATAGGCTTCGCTGTACTCCTCGACCGGGTGGCCAGCAGCCGTGAGCCTTGCCAGCAGCATCGGGTCGAACCGGCTTTCCAGCTTGAGCGAAAGCGAACCCGCCCCCCAGGTCTTGCCGAAGAGCCAGCGTGGCGCGTCGACGGCGGTCGCAGGATTCTGGCCGAACCGATAGCGCGTCAGGATCTGCGCCTGGAACTGCGGCTGGCCGTCGCCTCCCATCGCGCCATAGGAGACCACGCGCCCGTCATCGAAGCGGGCGAGCGGCGGATTCAGCGTGTGGAAGGGCTTGCGGCCCGGCGCCAGCGGATTCAGCGCGGTCTTGTCGAGCGAGAAGGAGACACCGCGGTTCTGCCAATGGATACCGGTCTTGGGCAGAACGCATCCCGAGCCATATTCCCAGTAGATCGACTGGATATAGGAGACGGCGATCCCATTGCCGTCGATCGCGCCCATCCAGACCGTGTCGCCCTCGCGAGGCGCGAAGGGCCAGCTTGCAGCCCGCTTGCGATCGATCGCCGCCGCCTCACGGGCGAGGACCGCCTCCGTGAGGAAGCTCGCAGGATCCGCCTTCATGTGGGCCGGGTCGGTGATCTGCCGATCGCGGATGGCAAAGGCTCGCTTGGTCGCTTCGACCAGCCCGTGATGATGGTCAAAACCCTCCGCCCGCGTTACGCCGAGCTTCTCGAAGATGCCAAGGATCAGCAGCGAGGCAAGCCCTTGGGTCGGAGGCGGGAAGTTATAGACGGTCAGGCCCGGCAGCTTCAGCGACAGCGGCTGCACCATGCGCGCCTTGAATCCGGCGAGATCCGCCCGTGTGACCGGCGCGCCCATCGCATCGAGATCGGCGCCGATCTCCCGGCCGATATCGCCGCGGTAGAAATCATCGAGCCCGGCATCGGCCAGCTGTTTGAAGGTCCCGCCGAGCGCGTCCGGCTTCCGGCGCGCACCGGCCGTCGGCCGTTCGCCCCCCGGCCAGAAGAAGTCGCTGAACCCCGGGGCCAGCTTCGTCGCCTCTGCCTCTTGCGGCCAGGTGCGCAGCTCCGAATCCGAGATGTCATATCCGGCATCGCAATGGCTGATCGCATCCGCGAGCAGATCGCGCACCGGCATCTTCCCGCCGAACGCCTTTGCCAGTTCCAGCGCGGCCTGCCAGCCGCCGATCGCACCGGCAACCGTCACCGCCGCATCGGGGCCGCGCGAGGGGATGCTGTCATGCCCCTTCTCGCGATAGCGCTCGATCGTCGCCAGTGCGCCCGCCGGGCCGCAGGCCTCGATCGCATGCACCTTGCCGCCAGGCGCGTGCACCAGCCAGAACCCGTCGCCGCCGATGGCATTCATATGCGGATAGACCACGGCAATGGTCGCCGCCATCGCCACCATGGCCTCGATCGCATTGCCACCCTCGGCGAGAACCGCGCGCCCGGCTTCCGAGGCAAGGCGATGCGGCGCCGCCGCGGCACCGGTGGAGAAAACAGGCGTATCGATCATCAGAGGGTTTTCAATCCAGCCGGGAGCAACCATTTGCCGAGTGGCGCGATTTTGTTGCATGCCGGCAGCGCGTCGGCTAGGCCGTAGCGCGTATGAATTATCAAGGAACGAACATGGCTGAAGAGAGTGGCACCTGGCGTACCATGATCATGGTGATCTCGCTCGGCATCCTGATCGCCGTCGAGCTCTTCGGCGTCGCGCTGGCGTCGGGCTGGGCCCTCGCTGGCCTTTTCGAGCTCGGCCATATCGTCGGTTATATCCTGATGGCGCTGTTCTCGGGCTTCGCGGCCTACGGGATGCTCGTCTTCATGCGTCGCGTGTTCAAGTTCGAGCATATCGGCGAGCGCCACTGAACTCAGCCACACGGCCTGAGAACCACCGGATCGGCCGCCTCGGGCAGATAGCTGCCCATCGGCCGACACACGGCTCCGATGCAGACCGTCCAATCCGCCGTTGCGCCCGAACGCCGCATCACGACCTCGGGAAGCGCCGGCAAGGCCGGCGTCCAGCGCCAGAACCCGTCGCGCAATGTCGCACCATCGGGCGGGTCCATGCCCGCCCCCGATCCTTCGACCCGCGCTTCGACCAGCCGCAAACCGCCCGGCGTCTCCCGCCAGACCTCTTCCCATAGCGTCTTCTGCACCGAGTGCCGCCAGCCGAGCGTGATCTCATCGGCGCCCAGCGCAATGACGAGGGCACTGGCCGCGAGGCACAGGCTCACGCTGTGCTGCTCGCCTGCAGGCGGCGCGTCTCCCACCAGTGACGCCCGACCAACGCGGCTGTGAGCAGATAGCCGAGCGCGTCGCTATAGGCGAACTCTCCGAACAGGAACACCGCTGCGACGAAGGCGAGGATGCGTTCCGTCACGTTGAGTCGATCGAACAGATAGCCGATGGCCACGATCCCGAAGAGACCGATGGCAACGCTCGCCTTGAAGACGGCATAGATCACCGAAGGCCAGAAGCCGATCAGAGCCGACATCGGATCGCCCTGCTGCAGCATCAGTGCCGGCGAATAGACCGCGATGAATGGGATGACATAGCCCGCCAGCGCGACCCGCATCGCTTCCCAGCCGATCTTGTCCGGGTTCTCCTTCGCGATCGGCGCCGCCGCGAGGGCCGCGAGGGCCACGGGCGGCGAGAGGTCGGCCATGATGCCGTAGTAGAATGCGAACATGTGGCTTACGATCAGCGGTACTCCAAGCTGTTCCAGCGCCGGAGCCGCCAAGGCCGCCACGATGATGTAGGTCGGGATCGTCGGGATCCCGGTGCCGAGCAGGATCGACAGGATCATCGTCAGGACCAATGCCAGGAACAGGCTGGTCTTGCCGAGGCCGATGACCCAGGCGCCGAAGGTCGTACCGATGCCCGTCTGCGTCATCAGGCCGATGATGGTTCCGACGATCGCGCACGCAATGCCGACCGGCAGCGCGGTCTTGGCGGCATCGGCCAGCGCATTGCGGCAGATCACCAGCGTCGCGCGACCGCCGATGGTGAGCGCATTCAGGCCGATCAAACCGGCGATCAGCCCAGCGACAACCCTGACATCCATCCCGTTGCGCAGAAGCGCACCCGCGATCAAGCCGAGGCCCACCCAGAAGATCACACGCAGCGTCATCGTCTTGAACCCGAGCGCGACACCGGTGCCCAGCAGCAGGCCGACGGTCAGCGCCAGCCCGATTGTGCCGGCGAAGAGCGGGGTGAAGCCGTGGAACAGCATGAACACCAGCACGGCGAGCGGCAGCGCCAGGAACCAGCGTTCGCGCAGAGCCTTGAGCGGGCTGGGCAGCAAACGCCGCTCGATACCCTTGAGACCGTGTTTGCCCGCCTCGAGATGCACCATCCAGAAAGCCGAGGCGAAATAGAGGACCGCCGGGATCGCTGCGGCCTTGACGATCTCCGAGTAATCCACGCCCAGCGTCTCGGCCATGATGAAGGCGGCCGCGCCCATCACCGGCGGCATGATCTGCCCACCCATCGAGGCCGTGGCTTCGACACCGGCGGCGAAGGCGCGCCGATAGCCGAACTTGATCATGAGCGGGATCGTGAACTGCCCGACCGTGACGACATTCGCGACGCCCGAGCCCGAGATCATGCCCATCAGGCCGGAGGAGAACACCGCGACTTTGGCGGGCCCCCCACGCGCGCTGCCGAAGAGGCCAAGCGAAACGTCATTGAAGAGATGGATCATCCCGGCCTTCTCCAGGAAGGAGCCGAAGACGATGAAGAGGAAGATATAGGTCGCCGACACATAGGTCGGCACGCCGTAAAAGCCCTCCGTGCCGAAGGACAGATGGCCGATGATCTGATCGAAACCGTAGCCGCGATGGTTGAATGGCGACGGCAGATACTGGCCGAAGAACCAGTAAAGCAGGCACACACCGCACATGATCGGCAAGGCATTGCCCATCAGCCGCCGCGCGGCCTCGAAGATGAGAACGATCAGCAGGGTCCCGACCACGAGATCGGCCGTCGAGGGATCGCCGTCGCGCAGGATCAGATCGGCGTAGAAGACGAGCTGATATAGGCCAACACCGAAGCCGATGACGCCCAGCGCCCAGCCGGCCCAGCGCCCTGCAGTGGTCTTCGCCTTGAAATTGGCGACGAGGCCGAAGCTGAGCAGCAGAAGGAAGCCGACATGGACGCCGCGCACCGCCTGGCTCGGCAGCACGTGCCAGGCCGAGATCGCGATCTGGAAACAGGCGAATGCGAGCGCGACGGCATACGCCACAAGGCCCCAGTGGCCGGGTCCGAAGCCCGGCGGAAAGCCGTGCTCGAAATTGTCGAGCGCCGCATTCTCGACTGGCGTCTCGCTCGCTCCCGAAAGCGCGTGCAGTTGGTCCGTCTGACTCGTCATCGCGTCGCATATCCCCAATGGCGTGCGCATGCGCCGGCGCCGCCCCCGAAGGCCAGCGCCGGGAGAGTTAAATGCGAGAGGTGATCAGGACCCGACCTTGAGGCCCTTCTCCCTGAGATAGCGCGCCGCCCCCGGATGCAGCGGTACCGGCATGCCCTCGAGCGCGCTCTCGAGCTTGATCGCCTTGCCGGCCGAATGCGCTGCGCCAAGTTCCCCGAGATTATCGAAGATGTTCTTCGTCATCTGGTAGACGAGCTCCTCCTTCACCCCCTCATGGGTGACAAGGTAGTTCACCACTGCCGCCGTGTTCACCGCTGCCGCCTGGCCACCATAGGTGTTGGCGGGAATGGTCGCGCTGACGAAGGGCGCTCCGGCCTTGTCGATGACCCCCTTCGGCACCTCGACAACGACGATCTCGACCGAGGATGCGAGATCGCGGATGGAGGCCACGCCGAGGCCCGCCGACTGAAGCGTCGCATCAAGCTGGCGGTTCTTCATCAGCTCGACCGATTCGGCGAAGGGCAGATACTCGATCTTGCCAAGGTCCTTGTAGGCTAGGCCTGCCGCCGCGAGGATCGCGCGCGCATTCAGCTCGGTGCCGGATTTCGGGGCGCCCACCGAAAGCCGCTTGCCCTTGAGATCGGCGAGCGTCTTGATGCCGCTTTCCTTTGAGGCGACGATCTGCACGAAATTCGGATAGATCGCAGTGATACCGCGCAATTTCTTCAGCGGGCTCTTGAACCCGGCATCCTCATCGCCCTTCCAGGCCGCATCGAGCGAATCGCCGAGCGTGAAGGCGAGTTCGCCACGTCCCTGCTGCAGGAGCACGAGATTCTCGACCGATGCCTTGGTCGCCTGCACCGTCGGGCGGGTGCCGGGAATCTTCTCGCCATAGATCTTCGAGAGGGCAACGCCCATCGGATAATAGACGCCGGAGGTGCCTCCGGTCAGCACATTGACGAACTCTTGCGCGTGAGCACCCGCAGGAGCAGCAGCGATCAGCAAGGCGGTAGCGATACCGGCCAGAGACCGGCCGCGAAACAGCGTCTTCATGGATCCTCCCAGAACCTTATTTCCCAGCACGAGCGGCCGGGCTTTGACCCTTGTAGAACGGCCCGTTGAGACAAGGAAAGCCCAGGAAATGCATTGCCGGGGCAGCTCCGCCGCGTGTCCGTGACGCTTTCGCCATTTTTTCGGTGCATCGGGCAGGCTCCCGCGTCTGGTTGCCCTTGCCCATTGGACAGGTTAGCCCGGACAATACTCCCCCAGAAGCCTCCGAGATCCGTCTGACAATGCACGCCCGCACGAAATCGCCCTCCCTGGACCGCCGCACGCTGCTCGCCGGCGCAAGCGCCACGGCGGCGCTCGCCGCGCTCGGCTTTGCCCCGGCGGCCCTCGCGCAACAGGGCCTGAAGCTCGGAGAGGCAGAGGCGTTCAGCTTCGAAGGGCTGAAGGCGCGTGCCCGCGACCTGGCGAGCAAGCCCTATGCGCCGCCGCCACCGCCGCGCGCCGATATTCTGGAGCGGATCGACTACGACGCCCATGGCAAGATCAAGTTCAAGCCGGAGATGGCCTTGTGGGCGAACGGCCCCTCCCCCTGGCCGGTGACCTTTTTCCATCTCGGCCGGTATTTCCAGAAGCCGGTGCGCATGCATGTCCTCGACGGCGGCAAGGCGCGCGAGATCGTTTATGACGAGAGCTATTTCGAGATGCCGGCGGATTCACCGGCGCGCCAGTTGCCGGCGGGCGCGGGTTTTGCGGGTTTCCGCTTCCAGGAGAGCCGCTCCGGACATCCCGGCCGCAAGGGCGAGAAGCTCGACTGGCAGAAGAATGACTGGGTCGCCTTCCTCGGCGCCTCCTATTTCCGCGCCATCGGTGAACTCTATCAATACGGCCTGTCCGCCCGCGGCCTCGCCATCGATCCGGCTGTCGGCGGAAAGGCCGAGGAATTTCCGGATTTCACTCATATCTGGCTGGAGACGCCGCAGGCCTCGGCCGAGTATGTCGTTGTCTATGCCCTGCTCTCCGGCCCCAGCGTCGCCGGCGCCTATCGTTTCCGCATGCATCGCGGCAAGGGCGTCGACATGGAGATCGAGAAGGCGATCTTCCTGCGCAATGACGTCACCCGGCTCGGCGTCGCGCCCCTGACCTCGATGTACTGGTACTCGGAGACGGCGAAATCGACCGCCGTCGACTGGCGCCCCGAGGTGCATGATTCCGATGGCCTCGCACTCTGGACCGGCTCCGGAGAGCGCGCCTGGCGGCCCCTCAACAACCCCAGCCGCACCACCGCCTCGTCCTTCGTCGACAACAATCCGCGCGGTTTCGGCCTGATGCAGCGCGACCGCGAGGTCGGTCATTATCTTGACGGCGTCTTCTACGAGCGCCGCCCCAGCCTCTGGATCGAGACGATCGGACAATGGGGCAAAGGCGCCGTTCAGCTCATCGAGATCCCGACCGACGACGAGATCCACGACAATATCGTCGCGATGTGGGTGCCCGAGGGCCCGGCCAAGGCGGGAGCCGCCTACGAATTCCACTACAAGCTGCATTGGCTCGCGGACGAGCCCTTCCCCTCGCCGCTCGGCCGCGTCGTCGCGACACGGCTCGGCAATGGCGGCCAGCCCGGCACCACCCGGCCAAGGGGCGTGCGCAAATTCGTGGTCGAGTTCAAGGGCCCGGTGCTCGAGAATATTCCCTTCGGCGTGAAGCCCGAGGTCGTGCTCTCGGCCTCGCGCGGCTCGTTTTCCTATGTCTTCGCCGAAGCCGTGCCGAACGACGTGCCCGGCCATTGGCGCGCGCAATTCGACCTGACCGTCGAGGGCACGGATCCGGTCGAGATGCGCTGCTTCCTGCGTGGCGGCGACACGGTACTGACCGAGACCTGGCTGTACCAGTATCTGCCGTTCTGAGCGGGGACCGTTTCAGCCTTCCATCTGGCGTTTCCGGACCCGATCCACCGACACGAACAGTGTATTGGCTGCGCCGGGCTCGACGCTGAACACGTCGAAGCTCGGCGCATCCGGATGATCGGCCGGCATGTGAAGCGCCGCGGCGCCCTTGCGGCCGGCAAAGGCCATGATGCGGAAACTCAGCCCGTCAGGCAGACCGATCTCGATCGCATCGGCCGGAATCTCCGTGACGACGCCGTCACGGACGGCTCGGAAGGTCACTCGGTCACCACTCACGCGCGCGCTCCGGTTCTGCTGGCGTTGACCATGGTGGATAACGCCACGGCCGGAAGCCAACAACAATCGCGATCTCGCTTGCCCCGAAGATCGCGTAACATTATATCATTCACCTATGAGCCACTCGCACCACCACCCTGCAGCCACTGCCCTCTCAGAAGATCCGGGCTGGTCTCTGCTGCGGCTTTCGGCGGCGGGGCGGCTCGGGCTCGCGCTCGGCATCATCGCCCTGCTCTGGCTTGCCACATTTGCAGTCATCTCCTGACGAAAGCAGCCCTTCGTGCCCGCCATTCGCCTCGATGATCTCACGCTCGGGTATGACCGCCACCCGGCGGTTCATCACCTCTCGGGCGAAATCGCCGCCGGAAGCCTGACCGCGATCGTCGGACCGAACGGCGCCGGAAAATCGACGCTGCTGAAGGCTATTGCCGGCGCCTTGACCCCGCTCGACGGTCGCCTGACGCTCGCCCGCGGCAAGCGCCTCGCCTATCTCCCGCAATCGGCGGAACTCGATCGTTCCTTCCCGATCCATGTCTACGATCTCGTCGCCATGGGGCTGTGGGGCAAGGCCGGCATCTTCGGCCGCATTGGCATGGGAGTTCGGACCAGGATCGAGGACGCCATCACGGCCGTCGGCCTGACCGGCTTCGAGCGCCGCCCCATCGGCAATCTCTCCGGCGGCCAGATGCAGCGCGCGCTCTTCGCGCGCCTTCTGCTGCAGGACGCCGACATCATCCTGCTCGACGAACCCTTCACCGCCATCGATGCCCGCACCACGGCTGATCTGCTCGCCTTGGTTCAGCGCTGGCATGGTGAGGCGCGCACCGTGGTTGCCGTCCTTCATGATATCGAGACGGTGAAACGCGCCTTTCCCGAGACACTGCTTCTGGCACGCGAGGCTGTAGCCTGGGGCGCGACCAATGACGTCCTGACGCCTGAAAACCAGCTCAAGGCCCGGCGCATGGTCGAGGCCTTCGACAGCCATGCCCCCGCCTGCGACCGCGACGCGGCCTGAATCCTCCCCAAACCTGGCACGCCGATGCTCCACGATATTCTCATCGGCCCCTTCGCCGAATTCGACTTCATGCGCCGGGCTCTCGTCGGCGTCTTCGCGCTCGCTGTCTCCGGCGCGCCGATCGGCGTCTTCCTGATGCTGCGACGGATGAGCCTGACCGGCGACGCCATGGCGCATGCGATCCTGCCCGGCGCGGCCATCGGCTATCTCGTTGCCGGGTTCTCGCTGCCGGCCATGACGATTGGCGGTCTTGTTGCCGGCTTTGCCGTGGCGCTCGCGGCCGGCGCGGTCGCTCGGCTGACCGTGATGAAGGAAGACGCCTCGCTCGCCGCCTTCTACCTGATCTCACTAGCGCTCGGTGTCACCATCGTCTCGCTGCGCGGCTCGGCGGTCGACCTTTTCCATGTCCTGTTCGGCAATGTGCTGGCGCTCGACAACGATGTCCTGCTGCTGCTTTCGAGTGTCGCGACACTGACCCTGGTCATGCTGGCGCTGGTCTATCGTCCTCTCGTGCTCGAATGCGTCGATCCGGGCTTCCTGCGCTCTGTCAGCCGCTCCGGCGGTGTCGTGCATCTCACCTTCCTCGGCCTCGTCGTGCTCAATCTGGTTGCCGGCTTCCACGCGCTCGGCACCCTGCTTGCGGTCGGGTTGATGATGCTGCCTGCCGCCGCAGCGCGCTTCTGGACAGCCGACATCACGCGGCTGATCCTGCTCGCCTCCGGCTTCGGCATCCTGTCCGGCTATGCCGGGCTGGTTGTCTCATACTCGGCCGGCAGCAATCTTCCCGCGGGCCCAGCCGTCATCCTGTCCGCCGGCGCACTCTATCTCGGCTCACTCCTGTTCGGCACGCAGGGCGGGCTCGCACGCCGGCTCTTGCCTCGGTCCCACCTCCAGCGCTAGTAATGTTATAGTGTTTCATTATTCGCCGGAGAGCCGCATGTTGAATCGTCGTCACCTCATCGCCGGGCTCACCGCGGGACTGGCCCTTTCGGCCGCGCCGCTGATCGCGCGGGCCCAGGAGAAACTGCCTGTCGTTGCGAGCTTCTCGATCCTTGGCGACTTCGCCAGGGAGATCGGCGGCGAACGCGTCGCAGTGACGATTCTGGTCGGGCCCGATGGCGATGCCCATGTCTATTCGCCGACGCCGGCCGATGCGAAGAGCATGACCACAGCAAAGCTGGTGCTGGTCAACGGGCTCAAATTCGAAGGTTGGTTGTCTCGGCTGATCAAGTCCTCCGGAACGAGCGCAACCGTCGCGACGGCGACGCAGGGGATCTCTCCCCTGAAGCTGAAGGACGACGATCATGACCACGGCAAGTCGGGCGGCCATGATCATGCGGGCGGGGACGATCCTCACGCCTGGCAGAGCGTCGTGAACGCCAGGCTCTATGTCGCGAATATCCGCGATGCGCTGAGTGCAGCCGACCCTGCGGGAAAAGCGACCTACGAGGCCAATGCAGCGGCCTATCTCGGCAAGCTCGATGCACTTGAAGGCGAGATCCAGGCAGCGGTGGCTCGCATCCCGGTCGACCGGCGCAAGGCCATCACGTCGCACGATGCCTTCGGCTATTTCGTCAAGGCCTATGGCATTGAATTCGTTGCGCCACAGGGGGTTTCGACCGAGGCCGAAGCCTCTGCCAAGGACGTGGCGCGCATCATTCGCCAGGTGAGGGCACAGAAAATCCCGGCGGTTTTCCTCGAGAATATCACCAATCCGCGGTTGATCGAGCAGATCGCGCGCGAGACCGGAGCCAAGATCGGCGGCCGGCTCTACTCTGACGCACTCTCGACCGCATCCGGCCCTGCCGGGACTTACATCGAGATGATGCGACACAATATAAGGCAAATCGAAAAGGCGCTCGGCACAGGCGCAGCGTAAGCTGCGCTCGCGAGCGGCACTCGGCAGCAATCAGGTCGTCCCATGTCTGAAAAGATCCCCGTTACCGTGCTCACCGGCTATCTCGGCGCCGGCAAGACCACGCTCCTCAACCGCATCCTCACCGAAGACCACGGCAAGAAATTCGCCGTGATCGTCAACGAGTTCGGCGAGGCCGGCATCGATGGCGACCTGGTTGTCGGCGCCGACGAGGAAATCTTCGAGATGAACAACGGTTGCATCTGCTGCACCGTTCGCGGCGATCTGATCCGCATCCTCGACGGGCTGATGAAGCGCAAGGGCAAGTTCGACGCGATCATCGTCGAGACCACCGGCCTCGCCGACCCGGCGCCCGTCGCCCAGACCTTTTTCGTCGACCAGGATGTCGGCGATGCGACTAAACTCGACGCCGTCGTCACCGTGACCGACGCCAAATGGCTGAAGGACCGCCTGAAGGATGCTCCCGAGGCGAAGAACCAGATCGCCTTTGCCGACGTCATCATTCTCAACAAGACCGATCTGGTCACGGCCGAGGAACTGGCCGGGGTCGAGGCCGCGATCCGCGCCATCAACCCCTATGCCAAGCTGCACAAGACGACACGCTGTGACGTCGCGATCGACAAGCTGCTCGATCGCAATGCCTTCGATCTCGACCGGATTCTCGACATCGAGCCCGACTTCCTCGAGTCCGGCCATCACCATCACCATTCCGATGACGTCCGCTCGATGTCGTTCACGATCCCCGGCGATGTCGACCCCGACAAGTTCATGCCCTGGATCAACGACATCTCGCAGGCACAGGGCCCGAACATCCTGCGCTCCAAGGGCATCCTGTCCTTCAAGGACGAGCCGCGCCGCTTCGTTTTCCAGGGCGTTCACATGATTCTCGACGGCGATCTGCAGCGCGACTGGAAGGCGGACGAGAAGCGTGAATCGCGTCTCGTCTTCATTGGCCGCGATCTCGACGAGAACGAGTTGCGCAAGGGGTTTATGGCCTGCGCGGCGTGAGCTAAAGCCACGCCATGGACACGCAGACAAAACCCGTTTCGCTCCGCGAGCATGTCGTCCCGGTCACGGCCGGCGAGCATGTCGTCTCCGCCTCATGGCTCAAGCAGACGCTGGCGTTCGCACTCGCCGATGGGCGCGTACTGCGCTGGCGCGACGGTGAGACCGAGAGCATTGACGCCCATGCGGGCGGTATCCTCTCAGCCTGCTCCGATGGTGAGCGCCTGATCAGCGGCGGCGATGACGGACGTGTCGTCACCACGGCGGCCGAGGGGGAGCCGATCGAGATCTATCGCGACGCAAAGCGCCGCTGGATCGATGCCGTGACGTTCTCAGGCTCGGGCGCCATCGCCTGGAACACCGGAAAGACCGTCCATGCCCGCGACGACAAGGGCAAGCTCCGGTCCTTCGACTTCGCCTCGACGCCGCAGGGCCTGGTCTTTGCGCCGAAGGGGTACAGGCTCGCGGTCGCGCAGATGAACGGCGTCTCGCTCTGGTATCCGAACACCGAAGCGAAACCCGAGTTCCTGGAATGGAAGGGGTCGCATCTCGACGTGACCTGGTCGGCCGATGGCCGCTTCGTCGTCTCCTCGATGCAAGAAAACGCCCTGCATGGCTGGCGTCTCGGGGACAAGCCGACGCATATGCGCATGACGGGCTATCCGGCAAAGCCGCGCTCGCTGTCCTGGTCGCATGACGGGCTCTGGCTCGCCTCCAGCGGCGCGGATGCGGCGATCATCTGGCCCTTCCAGGGCGAAGGCCCGACCGGCAAGGCGCCGCGCGAGTGCGGCGCGCGCCATGCCAAGGTTACCCGCGTCGCCTTCCATCCCAAGGCACTGGTCCTGGCCGTCGGCTATGACGATGGCTGCATCCTGCTGGTCCGGCTGACTGACGCCTCCGAGCTGCTGGTGCGCCCGCCGCTCAAGGCCAGCGGCATCACCGCCTTCGCCTGGGACAAGCTCGGCAAGCGCCTCGCTTTCGGCGCCGAGGATGGCGCTGCCGGCATCCTGACCTTGCCGACCTGAGCAATGCGCTTCGGCCTCTTCGGCAAGGACAATGCGGGCAAGGGCAAGGCCGACAAGGCCGTCGCGTCGGAAGCCGCCACCCGTATCAAGGCCGAAACGCGGGACCTTCTCGGCCTGCCGGAGCAGGCCGCGATCGCCGTCAACGAGATCCTCTGTGCGGACCCCGCCTGCCCCGGTACCGAAACGGTGATCCTGGTGATGAACCCCGGTGAGAAGACCAGGGCCTACAAGGCGCAGACACCAATGGCGGAGCTGACGCGGGAGGCCTTGATCGTGACGTTGGAATTGGCCGCGGATCGCTAGCTGCGGCGACGCGGCCGCGAACCGCCCGTCACGCCCCCAAGAGATCGATCAGGTGCGGGATCAACGGCTCGTCGGCCGGCGGCATGGCGAGGTCCCGCAGCTTGCCCGGCCGGACCCATTTCAACGCTTGACCCTCTGCGGAGACGACCGCTCCTTCCCAGCGCCGGCAGATATAGAGCGGCATCAGCAGGTGGAATTCCGGATAGGCGTAGCTCGCGAAGGTCAGGGGCGCCAGGCAGTCCTCTTTCACGCTGATGCCGAGTTCCTCGGACAGCTCGCGGATCAGCGCCGGCTCCGGTCGCTCGTTCGCTTCGAGCTTGCCGCCGGGGAATTCCCACAGCCCGGCTAGCGACTTGCCCTCCGGACGCTGGGTGACGAGGACGCGATTGTCGGAATCGATCAGTGCACAGGCGACGACGAGAAGCAGTTTCACGAAGGCTCAGGTCCCGGAAAGGTGGCGAGGATGGGCTCACGCTCCTTACCGATAACCGCGGCCATGTCATAGGCCGAACCGTCTGCACGGGAGAGCGCATCCGCCTCGCGCCGGATCGTCGGGCCATGACACTCAGGCCCCGAGTATCAGGGCAAGAGCCGGCACTGGATGCGCCTCACGCCGTCTTTCCCCGTCGTGCTGTCGAGACCAGAAACACCCCGGCAAGGATGATGCAGCCCCCGGCGAGCTGTCGCAATTCCAGCGTTTCCCCAAGGACGATCACGCCCATGACGGTGGCGACGGTGGGAACGAGATAGCCGGTCATGGCCGCCCGCGTCGGCCCTGCGGCACGGATCAGTTTCATGAAGATCGCCATCGGGACGGCCGTCGAGGCGACACCGAGCGCGAGCATGACAGGCAGGTGATTCTGGATCGGAAGCAATCCAGCGGGCCCGATGAAGACGAGTGTCAGCCCAAGCGCGACGAGCCCGGAGACGACCTGCTGTCCGAGCGCGAGGCGCGCAGGATTTCCGGCGGGAGCGGGCACGGCACGGACGTAGAGATTGCCGGCAGCATAGGCCAGCATCACACCGACCATGGCGGCGACGCCATAGGCTGTCGCGCCACCTGCGACCAGGCGCGGGCCGATCAGGATCGCGACGCCGACCATCCCAAGCAGCACGCCAAGCACACGACGGCCGGAGAGCCGTTCCTCCGCGAAGAGAAAATGCGCGAAGATCGCAGTCACCAGCGGGCCGGCGGCCTGGATCATCGCGGCAGGCCCGCTGGCAAGCTGCGTCAGGGCATAGGCGACGAGCACGTTCGGCACCCAGCCATTGGTGGTGCCGAGCACGAGCCAGTGCCGCAGTTCACGTCGCCGTGGCAACGGGCTCTGTCCGAGGAAGCTCACCCAGAGGGCGAGCGCCGTCGCCCCGAGCAGACCGCGCCCCGCCGCGACGGCGAGCGGAGGCACCTCGCCGCTCATCAGCTTGATGAACAGGAAGCTGCAGCCCCAGAAGAAGGAGCAGAGGAAGAGATTGCCGACGATGAAGCTCCGGCTGGGTTCAACCGGAGCGGTCGCCTCAGGAGCGATAATCGCCATTGATTTCGACATAGGCCTTGGTGAGATCGCAGGTCCAGACGGTGGACTTGCCCCGGCCCAGCCCGAGATCGGCCGTAATGACGATGTCGTCGCCCTTCATGTAATCGGAGACGGCTGTCTCGTCATAGGACGGCGCGCGGGCACCCTGCTTCGCGACAGTGATGTCGCCGAAGGAGATGTCGAGCCTGTCGCGATCGGCCGGCTCGCCGGCCTTGCCGACGGCCATGACGATGCGGCCCCAATTGGCGTCCTCGCCGGCGATCGCGGTCTTGACCAGCGGCGAATTCGCAATCGAGAGCGCGACGCGCTTGGCAGAGCGTGCCGAGGTCGCGCCGGTGACCCGCACCTCGACGAATTTCCGCGCACCTTCGCCGTCCTTGCAGACGAGATGGGACAGCTCGAGCAGCAAGGCATTGAGTGCACGCTTGAAGCCGGAGAGGCGCGCATCATTGATTTCGGTGATCGCCGGCACGCCGCGCGCCGCCGCCTTGCCCGTCGCGAACAGCATCAGCGTGTCGGAGGTCGAGGTGTCGCTGTCGACTGTGACGGCATTGAACGAGCCCTTGACGCCCTTGGAGAGCAGCGCCTGCAAGACCGGCGCAGAAATCGGCGCATCGGTGAAAACGAAGGAAAGCATCGTCGCCATGTCGGGCGCGATCATGCCGGCACCCTTGGCAATACCGGCGATGACCACCTCATGCCCGTCGATCTTCGCCTTGCGCGAGAGCGCCTTCGGGAAGGTGTCGGTGGTCATGATCGCCTTGGCCGCATCAATCCACGGGCCGTCAGCCGCACGGGACGCGCAGTCCTTCAGTAAGCCCTCGAATTTGGTCGCGTCCAACGGCTCGCCGATCACGCCCGTCGAGGCGATGAAAACCTCCTGCGGCTTGCAGCCCGCCGCCTTGGCGGCGATCTCGGCTGTCAGCTTGACGGAATCGCGGCCTTTGAGCCCGGTAAAGGCATTGGCATTGCCGGAATTGACGACGATCGCACGCGCCTTGCCTTGAGCAAGGTTCTCGCGGCACCAGTCGACCGGCGCGGAGGGGCATTTCGAGCGGGTGAAGACTCCGGCAGCCTGCGTGCCCTCGTCGAGCAGCATGAAGACCACATCGGTCCGCCCCTTGTAGCGAATGCCCGCTTCGGCGGTGGCAAAGCGCACGCCCGGCACGGCCGGAACCTTTGGCTGGCGCTTCGGCGCGAGCGGGGAAACGGGAACATCCTTGCCAGCCATCGAAGCGTCTCCTGAAACGAGGCGTCCGATGTGCCGCAGCCGCGGGCGGAAGACAAGAGTTGGAAATGCAGACCCCAAACGCGTGATGCCCGGGCGCGGCCCGGGCATCACGTAACAATTCTGTCTGAATCTCCCGGACCAGACCGGGAACGCAGCAGATCAGCCGCTCAGGGCTTCTTCGGCTCGGCGGGCTTGTCCGCTGGCTTCTCGGCCGGCTTGTCCAGCCGCTCGACCTTGGCCTTCTCCCGCAGCGCCAGCACGACGTCCTGCTGGGCCTTGCGCTCGAGATACTGGTCGATCTGCGGCTTGACCTCCTCGAACTTGGGCAGCGGCTTGGAGCGCTTGTCCTCGACCTTGATGACGTGCCAGCCGAACTGGCTCTGCACCGGATCCGAGATCTGCCCCTTCTCGAGCTTGAAGGCGGCTTCAGAGAACTGCGGCACCATGCGTTCCTTGGTGAACCAGCCGAGGTCGCCGCCTTCCTTGCCCGAACCCGGATCCTTGGAGAGCTCGGCCGCGACCTTGGCGAAATCCTCGCCCTTCTTCACCCGGGCCGCGGCGTCCTTGGCCTTGGCTTCATCCTCGACCAGGATGTGGCGCGCATGCACCTCTTCCTCGGGCGCCATGGCCTTGACGGTGTCTTCGAAGAGCTTCTTTGCCGCTTCCGGCGTCGCAGCCTTCTTGGCCTCCCGCGTCAGATATTCGTCGAGCAGCACCTTCTCGCGGTAATAGGCGAGGCGCGACGCGAAATCCGGCCCCTCGGCGATCTTGGCAGCAACGGCAGCCTTGGCGCCCAGCTTGAGGTCGACGAGGTAGTTGATCACCTCGTCGCGCTTGCGGTCCTCGGGAAGCTGCGCGAGGCGCTCGGCCAGATCCTCGCTGGCGAGCGTCATGTCGCGTTCGGTGATCGCGATTCCGTCGACCTTGGCCACGACCTTGTCCGCCTGAGCGAAGGCCGGCAGGGCAAGCATCGGTGCGCCGGCCAATGCGAGCCCAAGCGGCAGCATGGCGAAACGGGACAATTTCATCGGGACGGCCTTTCGCTGATGTCCAGAATAATGCTGGCGCTCCACTGCCAGTTGAACACGGCGAAGGCAAGGCGATTGAGCCACTTAGAGGTTGCCTGAACGTTGCTTTTCGGTAATCCGCACGAGCTTTTTACATCCCTGCCACCGATGCCCTTGGCACCTGCGGTGCAAAACCCCACATCCCGGCGAGCGATGCCTCACGATCAGCGCGCCGGCTCCGGCAAAAGCGACGCTGGACCCCGCACCCGCACGCGTCTAAACACGCGGTCGAATTGAGATAATCCGGCTTCCGTCGGCGCAGGATGATGACCATGCGCCGCCGCGAGCCAGGCACCGAAAGAAGGCCAGACATGCTTGGCGCGCTCGCAAAGAAACTCTTCGGCTCGTCGAACGACCGGCGCGTCAAGGGCTATGCCCCTCGCGTCGCCGCGATCAATGCGCTCGAAAAGGAAGTCGCCGCCCTCAGCGATGAGGCGCTGCAGGCCCGCACACAGGAGTTCCGCCAGCAATTGGCGAACGGCGCCAAGCTCGACGATCTCCTCGTCCCCGCCTTCGCAACCGTGCGCGAGGCTGCCAAGCGCGTGCTCGGCCAGCGACCTTACGATGTCCAGCTGATCGGTGGTATCGTGCTGCACGAAGGCGCGATCTCGGAAATGAAGACCGGCGAAGGCAAGACGCTGGTCGCGACGCTGCCGACCTATCTCAATGCGCTCGAAGGCAAGGGTGTCCATGTCGTCACGGTCAACGACTACCTCGCCCGCCGCGACGCGGAATGGATGGGCAAGCTCTATAACTTCCTCGGCCTGACCACCGGCATCATCGTCCACGGCATCGACGACGACGAGCGGCAACGCGCCTATGCCAGCGACATCACCTACGGCACCAACAACGAATTCGGCTTCGACTATCTGCGCGACAACATGAAGTACGACGTCGCGCAGATGTCACAGCGCGGCCACCATTTCGCGATCGTCGACGAAGTCGATTCGATCCTGGTCGACGAAGCGCGTACGCCGTTGATCATTTCCGGCCCGCTCGACGACAAGTCCGATCTCTATGTCATGATCGACAAGCTCATCCCCTCGCTGGTCAAGACCGATTTCGAGGTCGATGAGAAGCAGCGCGCCGTCTCACTGACCGAGGCCGGCAACGAGCATATCGAGGAGCTGCTGCGCCAGGCCGACCTGCTCAAGGAAGGCGATCTCTACGACGCTGCCAACGTCACGCTGGTCCACCACGTCAACCAGGCCCTGCGCGCCCACTCGCTGTTCACCCGCGACAAGGACTATATCGTCCGCAACGACGAGGTCGTGATCATCGATGAGTTCACCGGCCGCATGATGCCCGGCCGGCGCTACTCCGAGGGGCTACACCAGGCCCTGGAGGCCAAGGAGCACGTCACCGTCCAGCCCGAGAACGCGACGCTCGCATCGATCACCTTCCAGAATTATTTCCGGCTCTATTCCAAGCTCGCCGGCATGACCGGCACGGCCTCGACCGAGGCCGACGAGTTCTTCCAGATCTACAAGCTGGAAGTGATCGAGATCCCGACGAATGTCCCGGTCGCGCGTCTCGACGAGGACGACGAGGTCTATCGCACCTTCGAGGAAAAGGTCCGCGGCGTTATCCGCGAGATCAAGGCCTCGCAGGACAACGGCCAGCCCATGCTGGTCGGCACGACCTCGATCGAGCGCTCCGAACTGGTCGCCGAAATGCTGAGCAAGGAAGGCTTCAAGCAGATCGACTTCAGCGCGCCCAACGCATTGGAGCCGATTTATGCGGCGGCCCGCCTGGGCAAGCCATCCAAGTATTTCGCCGTGCTGAACGCCCGCTTCCACGAGCAGGAAGCCTATATCGTCGCTCAGGCTGGCGCCCCGGGGGCGATCACCATCGCCACCAACATGGCCGGCCGCGGCACCGACATCCAGCTCGGCGGCAATGCCGAGATGCGGATCCAGCACGATCTGCGCGACATTCCCGAAGGCCCCGAGCGTGACGAGAAGGCCAAGGCGATCCGCGCCGAGGTCGCTGACTTCAAGCAGCGCGTGCTCAAGGCCGGCGGCCTCTATATCGTCGGGACCGAGCGCCATGAGAGCCGGCGCATCGACAACCAGCTCCGCGGCCGTGCCGGCCGCCAGGGCGACCCGGGCCGCTCAAAATTCTTCCTGTCGCTGCAGGACGATCTGATGCGCATCTTCGGCTCCGACCGCATGGACGGAATGCTGCAGAAGCTCGGCCTCAAGGAGGACGAGGCCATCGTCCATCCCTGGATCAACAAGGCCGTCGAGAAGGCGCAGGGCAAGGTCGAAGCCCGCAACTTCGACATCCGCAAGAACATCCTGAAATACGACGACGTCATGAACGACCAGCGCAAGGTCGTCTTCGAGCAGCGTCGCGATTTCATGCGCCAGGCGAGCGTGCGTGAGACCATCGACGATATGCGCCACGGCGTCGTCGAGGACGTCGTGACTCGCCGCATCCCCGAAGAGGCCTATGCCGAGCAATGGGATGCTGCCGGCCTGCGCGAGGATGTCCATAACTTCCTCAATCTCGATTTGCCGATCGAGGACTGGGCCAAGGAGGAAGGCATCGCCGACGCGGAACTCCGCGAACGCATCCGTACCCAGGCCGACCAGGCCTATGCCGAACGTATCGCCCGCAACACCGAAGAGGTCATGACCTATGTCGAGAAGCAGGTACTGCTGCAGACGCTCGACCATCTCTGGCGCGAGCATCTCGTCACGCTCGACCATCTCCGCCAGGTCGTCGGCTGGCGCGGCTATGCCCAGCGCGACCCGCTGAACGAGTACAAACAGGAAGCCTTCGAGCTCTTCGACGGGTTGATCGGCCATCTGCGCGAGCAGGTCACCGGCAACCTGATGCGCATCGAGGTGCGCTTCGATCAGCCCGAGGATGGCATCCTGCCCCCCCAGGATACTCTGCCTGCTCCGGCCTTCGGCGATTACGGCGACGGCGGCCTGCAATATGCCGCAATCGAAGAAGGCGATGTCGCGGTAGCCGACCGCGACCCGACCGACCCATCGAGCTGGGGCAAGGTCGGCCGCAACGAGCCCTGCCCGTGTGGCTCCGGCAAGAAGTTCAAGCATTGCCACGGGCAGTTCGCCTGACCCCGCCGGCCGCTTCAGGCATCGGAATAGGAAAGAGGGCCGCTCTCACGAGCGGCCCTCTTCGTTTGTCCAGCAAGAGCGCGGTGTCACTTCGGCGCGAAGATCCCGACGCTGCTCGCAGTGATATCGAAGGAGAGCGTCCCCACCACGGTCGGGTTGCACCAGTTTGAGCTGTAGCCGCCTCCCGCGTTGCCGCGGGTGATCCCACGCGGATCGGACGTCAGCAGGAAGCAGTTGGCTTTGGACAGGTTGGTGTCGTGATAGCGCAGATCGGCGGTCAGGTTCTTGTAGGTGTAGGACAGGCCGGCATTCCAGTAATTGTAGTCGGGCAGCCGGATCGGCGTCGGGAACGCGATGTTGGTGCTGGTGGTGCCGAGCCAGTAGCGGCCGAACTCGCCAGAGACCGAGAGACCTTCGAGGAAGGGCAGATTGTACTTGGCCGTCAGCGAAGCGTAGGTGCCCGTTGCGCCCGTGCCGAGCCAGTCCCAGGCATAGAAGACATTGGCGCCGAGCGTGGCCTTGTCCTCCCAGTTATAGGAAACCTTGCCAGCGAGTTCAGTGAAGTCGGTATTGCGCGGCGTCCAGATCACACCGAGCCCGTCGATGAAGCGCTTCTCATTCGGATAGTAATATTGGATCACGCCCAGGTCGAAGGTGACCGGGCCGAATTTCGGACGGATACCGCCATAGAAGTCGATCTCGGCCGGCGGGCTGGTCGCGAGATCGACATTGGCACCGAAGACGCCGAGATAGAACAGGTTGTCATAGAACTGCAGCTCCACCGAGCCTTGAGCGCCGGGCTTGCGGTCCGTCTGCGAGATGCCGCGGAAAACGTAGTCGGTCACGCCCTTGATGCTGACCACAGCATCGATCCAGGTGATGCTCGGCGGGACCGGCGCCGGCGGCGGACCCTTCTTGCTTGGCAGGTCGGATGCCTGGGCCGCACCAGCAAACATGGCGAGCGACAGCGCCGCGCCAGTCGCCGGAAGACGTATCAGATCGAGAACCATCAGTCGCTCCGTCAAAGGACAGAAACCGCGCGCGAATTGCCGCGTTTCTGCCCCAATCAGGCCGATGGAACCGGATTTTCAGCAAGACGAGCTTTTTGGCATCCTGCATAAGAAAATCGCAGACGCCGCCTGCTGGGCGGCATCTGCGCTGTGAAAATGAGCTTCTGCGAGGAAGCCAGGATCTGGTGATATTTTTGCCACGCCGAACACGCGTGGCAAAGGGGACTCAGCGGGTCGCGGACTGACTGGAATAGGCCGCGTTCGACTGGTCGAGCTGCGTCGTGCGCAGCGTGTCTGCGCGACGCGGCGGCAGCGGCGTGCGCATGTTGGTCGGCTTTGCCGGGACCACGGAAGCGACCGGCGCAGCCACTGGCGCTTCCACGGGCTGGGCTGAGCCACCGATCAAGGGCACGAAGCTCAGCGCACGCTGATAGAAGGGCCGATTGTCAGCGACAGCGCTCGCGGCGGGAGCGGCCGGCACCGCGCTGGTGACGACGGGCGCCTGCTGGGCGGCACCCGGCAGGACCTTGGCCATCTGAGTCGTGGCAGAGACAGCGGCCGGCGCAGCGGCGGGCTTGGCTGCCACCGCGGGAGCAGCAACCGGCGTCGCCACTTCGGCCGGCGCGGAGGCAACTGCCGCAAGGACGGCCTCATTATCGGCCGAAACCGCACGCACGGTCGCCTTGGTCCGTCCCTTGTCGTCCAGCACGACGACGCGCGGGCCAATCGTCAGCGCGTCGGGGCGGCTGATGCCGACATCGCGTGAAGCCCAGGACGCCGACCTGTTCAGCGAATCGGAACCACCCGCGACGAGCGTCTGCTTGAAGGAGCTGTGCTGGTCGCCGTCATCATAGATCAGCTTCACCGCCGGCGTGCCTTTGGCCACCAGCGCCGCAACCTGGACTTCGTCCTGCTGGCGCTTCTGCGCCACGGCCTCGCCGAGATTGCCGCCGTTGAAGACGTAGCGGCCGCCGCTGACACCGACGCTCGGCTCATCCTTGGCGACCTCGAAATAGTCCGAGCCTTCCTTCAGATTCTTCCAGAAGGCGATATTGGGGTCGAGACGGTGCTTGGCGAGATTTTCCGGCGTCATCCGGAAGGGGAAAGCCTGCATCTGCACGGCCTTCTGGCCGGCGCCCTGTGCCTCGCGCACCAGCGCATAGATCTCGCCGATTTGATCGTCGGTCATCGAATAGCAGCCGGCCGAGGAGCAGGCGCCATGGACCATCAAATGCGCGCCCGTGCGCCCGTGCGACCGGTCATAGGCATTGGGGTAGCCCATGTTGAACGAGACATAATAGGACGAATTCGGGTTCATCTGCCCCGGGGAAATGGCATAGAAGCCCTCCGGTGCCATGCGATCGCCCTCGCGGACCTTCGGACCGAGCTGGCCGGACCAGCGGCACATCGGGAAGGTCTTCAGCAACGCGTAGCGGCCATCGCCCTTACGCTTCCAGACCTCGAGCTCCGACTCCTTCTTGTAGGAGCGGATCAGGATCGGCTGATCCTTGCTCATGCCCTTCTCGGACATCAGCGCATAGGTCGCCGATGGGATCGGAATGTTATGGCGCGCAGAGCCGCGATACCGCTCCTCTTCGCAGGCGCCCAAGGTCAAAGCAACGAGCGCCACGAGGGCGAAGTGTCTTGCTGCCACGTCGTCGATCCCATTGATCAAGCGGTCGTCGCCGACCTTGTATGCTCAAGACGGCAAAATCGTGCCGCTCATCATGGTTGTGAAGCGTTAGGCTTGACCGTTCCTTACCACAAGGGGGTCACATCTGGCCATACGGTAAAGGAAGCGTAAACAGCGGGATAGCGAAGCTCAAAGGCTGCGGCCGATCGCGAGGAATTTCTCCTCGCGCTGTGTGACGATCTGCTCGGCCGTGAGCCCCGCGAGATCGGACAGAGCGGCTGCGATCGCATCGCCAGCGCGCGAAATCGCCATCTCGGGATCGCGATGCGCCCCTCCGGTCGGCTCGCTGACGATCCGGTCGATGATGCCGAACCTCAGCAGATCCTGCGCCGTGATCTTCATGCCGGTCGCTGCATCCTGGGCGCGAGCCGTATCGCGCCAGAGAATCGAGGCCGCTCCCTCCGGCGAGATCACCGAATAGATCGCATGTTCCATCATCATCACGCGGCTTGCGGCCGCGATCGCGATGGCGCCGCCTGATCCACCCTCGCCGATCACCAGCGCGACGCTCGGGCTGCGCAGACCGAGCCAGGCTTCAGTCGAGCGCGCAATCGCTTCCGCCTGCCCCCGCTCCTCGGCCTCGATCCCCGGATAGGCACCGGCGGTGTCGACGAAGCTCAGAACCGGCAGGCCGAAACGGTCGGCAAGTTCGGCCAGGCGGACGGCCTTGCGATAGCCTTCAGGCTTCGGCATGCCGAAATTGTGCCGGATGCGGGTCTCGGTGCTGTTGCCCTTCTCCTGTCCCATCACGCAGACCGGCTGGCCCCGGAAGCGCCCGAAACCGCCGACGATCGCCTCGTCCTCACCGAAGGCGCGGTCGCCCGCGAGCGGCGTGAATTCGGTGATCAGCGCCGCGCAGTAATCGATGAAGTGCGGTCGCTGCGGATGCCGGGCGACCAATGTCTTCTGCCAGGGCGTCAGGGCGCCATAGAGGTCCTTGAGCGCCTGGCTCGCCTTGGCATCGAGCTTCCCGATCTCCTCGGACAGAGAATAACCGTCCCCCTTTGCATCCAGGGCACGCAATTCATCCGCCTTCGCCTCAAGCTCGGCGACCGGTTTCTCGAAATCAAGATAGCTACGCATTGTGATCCAGTTCTGGGGCGGGGCCGTCGATCCGCAGGGGGAGACGGAAGACCGGGGCCCGAAAAGCGGCGGACCTTGGCCGTGCCACGCTGCGATTGTCAACCCGCCGGGCGCTTGTCCGGCGCTTCGCCCAATCGCGGCGTGGGGGTGGGCTGGGGCAGCAGGACAGGACGAAAGGCAAAACTACGCCGCGTCGCACGCAGCGGCGCCCGGCGATAGAACTGCTTGGTCGCATCGATGACATGGACGCCGGCGAAGGGCAGCGACAGCCCCGAGCCAACCCGCTCCCAGGCCGGGGCAGAGCGCATGAACAACTTGCGTTTGAGCGGAGGCACATAGAGCGCCTCAGCCCAGTTCTCAGGAGCGAAGGTCGCGCCGCGCATCAGCGATTCGAGCTGCGAACGGCTGAACGGGCGGCCGTGACCAAAGGGGGTCCCGTCCATCCGGGCCCAAAGACCACGACGATTGGGCGCAACGACGAGCATGCGGCCACCGGGGCTGAGCACGCGCGCCACCTCATCGAGCAGGTCATCGGGGCTCTCGGTCTCCTCAAGAGCATGAACCAGCACGACCCTGTCGACCGAGGCTGTCGGCAAGGGCAGCAGAGTCGGCTCGACCAGCGCCGAGGCAGAGAGACCTTCCGACGGCCAGTTCACCACGCCTTGCGCCGCCGGCATGAAGGCGAGCACGCGCTCGGCATTGGCGCCAAGCACCGTCAGGTAGGGGGTGCAGAAACCCAGGCCGAGCAGGCGCTGGCGCCCACAATCCGGCCAGAAACGCAGCATCGCCCGACCGATGAAGCGCCGGGCGACATGTCCGAGGGGACTGGCATAGAATGCGCGAAGGTCGACGACGTCGAGAGCCATGAGCATGAGATGGACCGGCGGTGACGCCGACGCAAGGGCACAGGGTTCTGCTTGAGCAGCACGCGGCCATGCTTGATCGCGAGCCGGTCATGCCCCAATTCATGATGCGCTGATCGCCTCCCGGCGGTTATCCTTCGCTTCCCGCGCCAGGAGCCTTCCATGTCCCTCGACATCCATGTCTTCCGCACGCTGAGCGACAACGCCGGCGCCTTGATTCGCGATCCTGCGACCCATGCCTGTGCAGCGGTCGACGTCCCCGACGCAAAGGAGGTGCTGGCCGCAGCCGAGGAGAAGGGCTGGGTCATCTCCGACATCTTCATCACCCATTCCCATTTCGACCATGTCCAGGGCGTCGCCGAACTCAAGCAAGCGACGGGCGCGACAGTCTACGGCCCTGCGGACGCCCGGGATGCGGCCCCCGTCGACACCGTCGTCGGCGAAGGCGACCGCGTTCCGCTCGGAGGCTTCGTCTTCGACGTCTGGCACACACCGGGCCACGCCGATGGGCATCTGACCTTTGTCGGCGAACAGACCCGGCTCGCACTCGTCGGCGATGTCGTCTTCGTCATGGGCTGCGGACGCGTTCAGCCGGGGCAACTGCCCGCCATGTGGACGTCGCTGTCGCGGATCATGACCCTGCCCGACGACACCCAGCTGATCACGGGGCACGACTATACCCTCGCCAATGCCCGTTTTGCGATGTCGGTGGATCCCGCCAATGCGGTGCTGAAAACCAGATTCGCCGAGGCCGAGACCGCCAAGGCGGCAGGGCGGTTCTGGGCACTGACCACGATCGGCGAGGAGAAGGCTACCAATCCCTTCTTCCGCGCTGGGCAAGCCGCGCTTGCAACCTCTGCCGGCCTTGCCGGGGGTGAGCCCGGCACGGTCTTCGCGGCACTTCGTGAAGCCAAGAACAGGTTCTGAGCGATGTCGATGAACCGGCTCGACGGATTGAGCGCAGCAGAAATCATTCGCCTGCTCGAGCTCAAGCCGCATCCGGAAGGCGGCCATTATCGCGAGACCTTTCGCGACGAGGTCGGGCCGGAGGGGCGCGGCTTTTCGACGGCGATCTATTATCTGCTCGACACCGGCCAGACATCGGAATGGCACCGCGTCGATGCCGCCGAGATCTGGCACCATTATGCCGGTGCACCGCTGGTGATCAGCGTGTCGCCAAACGGCCATGACGCCTCGGCGCATCATCTCGGCCGCAACCTCGTCGCCGGGCAGCGCCCGCAATTCGTGGTGCCGACCGGCTGGTGGCAAAGCGCGACCTCGCTCGGCGCCTGGACGCTGGTTGGCTGCACGGTCGCGCCCGGTTTCGACTTCTCCGGCTTCGAGATGGCGCCACCAGGCTGGCGGCCCCAACCCCGCGCGGCACGAGGCGCCTGATGATCGATGATGTTCCGCACGACCCGGCAAGCATCGTCGAATGCGAAAGGCGCATCGTCAACGCCTGGCCGGCTCCCTCGACCCTGCTGATCGGCGACTGGGTGGTGCGCTTCGCCAACGGCTATTCCGGCCGGGCGAATTCGGCCTCGCCCTTGAAGCTGGAGGCCGAGCTCGATGATGCCACCCTCGAACTGATCGAGGATTTCTACAGGGCGGACGGTCTACCGCCCTGTGTCAGGCTGACCCCGCTGATCTCGGCAGCGACGCGCGCGCGCATCCTCGCCCGCGGCTACCGGCTGAAGGATGCATCCTTTGGGCTGATTGCCGATCTCGACGGCAAGCCGCCGGAGGTCGAGCCCGCGCTTCAGATCGAGGCGCGCCCGAGCCGGGACTGGATCGCGGGCGTGACGTCGCATCAGGCCGGCTCGAGACGCAGCGAAACCAAGCTGGCGGCGATCGTCGAGAAGGTGCGCCTGCCAGCGGCTTTCGCCACGCTGGTCCATGGCGGCGAGCCGGTGGCCTATGGCATGGCCGTCGCCGAGCGCGGCATGGCCGAGATCGGCTCGATCGTCGTCGATGCCGGTCATCGCGGACAGGGCCTCGGTCGGCGCATGGTCTCCGGCCTGATGAGCTGGTCGCGACGGCTTGATTGCGACCGCGCCTATCTCCAGGTCGACCAGACGAATGCGGTCGCGATCGGCCTTTATGCCAGCCTCGGCTTTCGCCGGCTCTACGCCTACGAGACGCGCATCCGGGAATGATGCCGTGCCCTGGCCGCCTTCACCGGCGACCGAAGAGTGGCCCCTGATCCAGGCCTGGATATCGACAGTCTAAAGCATCGGCCCGAAAAGTGGATTGCGGTTTTCGGAAAAGCCGATGCACACACATAAGCCTAGATCGTCGGACCGGATACGATATCCGGTCCGACGATCCAGTATCCAAGGGCGACGCAGTCTCGGCGCGTCCCTGTTATGCCGCGTTACACCGTCACTTGTGTCCCGACCTCGACCACGCGACCAGTCGGGATCTGGAAGAAGCTGGTCGCGTCCGTCGCGCTCTTGGTCAGGGTGATATAGAGCTTGTCCTGCCAGATCGGCATGCCCGATTGCGGCGAGGCCTTGATCGAACGCCGCGACAGGAAGAATGAGGTCGACATGATGTCGAACTTGAAGCCCTGCTTGCGCAGCATGGCCAGCCCCTTTGGCACGTTCGGGCTCTCCATGTAGCCATAGACCAGTTCGACGCGCCAGAAATCGTCGGTGATGCGCGAGAGGCGAACGCGCTCTTCGTCGGCGACGCGTGGCGTATCGGCCGATCGCACGGTCAGGATGACGTTGCGATCATGCAACACCTTGTTGTGCTTCAGGTTGTGCAGCAGCGACGCCGGCGCGGTCTGCGGGTCGCTGGTCAGGAACACCGCCATGCCCTTGACCCGGACGGGCGGGCTCTTGGAGAGCATCGCGACCAACTCGAGCAGCGGGACATCGGTCTTGCGGGTCTTGTCGAACAGGATCCGGGTGCCGCGCACCCAGGTCGCCATCAGGACAACCAGCGCGATGGCCAGCAGCACCGGCATGTAGCCGCCACTGAAGAGCTTCAGCAGGTTCGCGGTAAAGAACGCGACGTCGATCACCAGAAACGGCAGGATCAAGGCGGCTGCAGCCGGGCGGCTCCAGCCCCAGCTTTTCTCGATGACGATGAAGGCGAGCAGCGAGCTGACGACCATCGTGCCGAAAACCGCGATGCCGTAGGCATGCGATAGGCTCGACGACGTCTTGAAGCTCCAGACCAGCAGCAGCACCACGAGCAGCAGCAGCATGTTGATGCGCGGAATATAGATCTGTCCGGAAGTGTGCTCGGAAGTATGACGGATTTCCAGGCGCGGCATCAGGCCGAGCTGGATCGCCTGACGTGTCAGCGAGAACGCCCCGGTGATCACGGCCTGGCTGGCAATGATCGTCGCAACCGTCGCCATGATCACGAGCGGCAGGATGAAGCCGTCCGGCGCCAGCTTGTAGAACGGGTTGTCGATCGCGGTTGGGTCGGACAGGATCAACGCGCCCTGGCCGAGATAGTTCAGCACCAGAGCGGGGAAGACGAGGTAGATCCAGGCGCTGCGGATCGGTCCTCGGCCGAAATGGCCCATATCGGCATAGAGGGCTTCGGCGCCGGTCACCGCCAGGCAGACCGAACCGAGCACGGCCAGCGACACGTTCGGATGGTCGACGAAGAAGCGCAGGCCATAATAGGGATTGATCGCTGCGAGCACACCGACATCGTCCGCGATGTGGAGGATGCCGAGCCCAGCCAGGGTCGCGAACCAGAGCAGCATGATCGGCCCGAAGAAGGTCGCCACCTTGGCGGTGCCGTGGCTCTGCACCATGAACAGGCCGACGAGGATCACGGACGCGATTGTGACGACGTAGTCGTCGAGCGCCGGCGTCACCAGCTTGATGCCCTCCACCGCCGAGAGCACGGAGATCGCAGGCGTGATCACCGCATCGCCATAGAACAGCGCAGCGCCTGCCATGCCGAGGAAGAGCACCACGCCTCCCCGCATGCGCCCAAGCGCACGCTGCGCCAGCGCCACCAATGTCAGGATGCCGCCCTCGCCATTATTGTCCGCCCTCATCAGCAGCACGACATATTTCAGCGTGACGACAATGACGAGAGACCACAGAATTAGCGAAAGCACGCCAATGACGATGTCACGTGGCACGGCCACGACTTCAGTTCCGCCACCGCCATGCACGGCCGCCGCCGTAACGATGGTCTCGCGCAACGCGTAGAGCGGACTGGTCCCGATATCGCCATAGACGACGCCAAGCGCCCCGAGTGCCAGAGCCGTATAGCTTGCCGTCGAATGCCCGCTGCTCGCAGAAGAGCCGTGCCCGTCTTCAAGGCCGAAACGTGTCTCGCCAACCTGTCCGGTCGGCGGAGTCGGCTGCTCATGCCCCATCAGGGTTCTCCGCGGGTGCTGCAATGCAGCGAAAGGCCGGGGCCTCTAACATAACGCCGCCACCACGCAAAGGCGCGCGGCCGAACCGCGCACAAGGAGAGCCGGCTCACTCCGCCGCATCGGCGCGCATTCCATAGCGGCGCTCGATATAGGCGTTGACCATGTCCTTGAATTCGGTGGCGATTCCGGCGCCACGCAATGTCGCGACCTTCTTGCCGTCGACGAAGACCGGAGCGGTCGGCACCTCGCCCGTTCCCGGCAGGGAGATGCCGATATCAGCATGTTTGGATTCGCCCGGGCCGTTCACGATGCAGCCCATCACAGCGACGTTCAGCATCTCGACGCCGGGATAGCGCGTCTTCCAGTCCGGCATCGAGGAGGAAATCCAGTTCTGGATATCCCGCGCCAGTTCCTGGAATACCGTCGATGTCGTGCGGCCGCAGCCGGGGCAGGCCGCGACCAGCGGCACGAAGGCGCGGAACCCCATGGTCTGCAGCAATTCCTGCGACGCCTTGACCTCGAGCGTCCGATCGCCGCCGGGCTCCGGGGTCAGCGAGAAGCGGATCGTGTCGCCGATGCCTTCCTGCAGAAGGATACCCAGCGCAGCCGAGGACGCGACCAGGCCCTTTGAGCCCATGCCCGCTTCGGTCAGGCCAAGATGGATGGCATAGTCGCCGCGCTCCGCAAGCGTCCGGTAGACCGCGATCAGATCCTGCACGCCCGAGACCTTGGCCGAAAGGATGATGCGGTCCTTGGCCAGACCGATCTCTTCGGCCCGTTGGGCCGAGAGCAGGGCCGACTGCACCATGGCCTCGCGCATCACTGCCCGCGCATCGAGCGGCTGCGGAGAGGAGGCATTCTCGTCCATCAGCGCGGTCAGCAACTCCTGATCCAACGAGCCCCAGTTGGCGCCGATGCGGACTGCCTTGCCATGCTTGATCGCAAGCTCGACGATCTGGCCGAACTGCCGGTCCTTCTTGTCCTTGAAGCCGACATTGCCGGGATTGATCCGGTATTTTGCCAGCGCCTCCGCGCAGGCCGGGTGATCCGTCAGGAGCTTGTGGCCGATATAGTGGAAATCGCCGACCAGCGGCACGTCGATGCCGAGGATATCGAGGCGCTCGCGGATATGCGGCACGGCGGCCGCTGCCTCGTCACGATCGACGGTGATGCGAACGAGCTCGGACCCCGCACGCGCCAGCGCGGCGACTTGCCCGACCGTCGCCGCGATATCGGCGGTGTCGGTATTCGTCATCGACTGCACGACGATCGGCGCGCCGCCACCAACTTCGACGGTTCCGACCTTCACCGGAACGGTGTAGCGGCGCGGCCGCGGCCCGGCGACATCGGCAAGCGCAGCCGTAAGAACCGTTTCATTCATGGGGATGTGCGCTCCGGCAATGGTCGCAGCGACCGACGATCTCGACGACCTGATGCGAGGGCACGAATTGCCGCCCTTGTACGATCGCTGCCACCGCCTGACGCATGGCCGGCGAGGAATCCTCGTCGACTCCGCCACAGGTCTCACAGATCAGGAAGGCGACAACGTCACTGGCGCCGTGACCGTGCAGGCAGGCGACATAGGCATTGCGTGAACTCAAGCGGTGCACGAACCCCTGCTCGACCAGGAAATCCAGGGCGCGATAGACCGAGATCGGCGCGAGACGCCGGCCACCGGGCGGCGAGATGCGATCGGCCAGATCATAGGCGCCGACCGGGCGGTGGTCGGCATGCAGGGCCTCGAGGGCCTTGCGGCGGATCGGCGTCAATCTCAGGCCGCGCTCGCGGCAAAGCTTCTCGGCCCGCGCCAGCGCTTCCGCGGCATGACGCTGGTGATCCTGGGCATGGCGACAGGCCGCATGGTCATGGCCGTCATGCGCGTGGGCGTGTGGCTGCATTTTCATCATGTTGCGTTGCAATACTACATCGGGCAACGTGCCGCGACCGCCTTTGCGGGGACGGAAAGACTGCCCGTTCAAATATGCAACGTAAGCATTTTCTCAGCCCGTGTCAGGAGCCTAGACGCTCATGTTCCTCAAAGATCGCACCGCCCTCGTCACCGGATCGACCTCCGGCATCGGCCTCGCCTATGCGCGCGCACTCGCAAGGGAAGGCGCCCATCTCGTCATCAACGGCATTATGCCCGCAGCCGATGCGGAGGCCCTGCGCAGCGGACTCGAGAAGGAGTTCGGCATCAAGGCTCAGTTCTCGCCGGCCGACATGACCAAGCCGGCCGAGATCGCCGCCATGGTTGCAGACGCGGAGAAGGCATTCGGCGCCATCGACATCCTGGTGAACAATGCAGGGATCCAGCATGTCGCGCCGGTCGACGAGTTCCCGATCGAGAAATGGGACCAGATCATCGCGATCAACCTGTCCTCGGCCTTCCACACCACCCGCGCCGCCTTGCCCAAGATGAAGGGCAAGGGCTGGGGCCGCATCATCAACACGGCGTCGGCCCATGCCTTTGTCGCCTCGCCATTCAAATCGGCCTATGTCTCGGCCAAGCATGGCATTGCCGGCTTCACCAAGACGGTCGCGCTTGAAGTCGCGACCAAGGGCATCACCGTCAACGCCATTGCTCCCGGCTACGTCTGGACGCCGCTGGTCGAGAAGCAGATCCCCGACACGATGAAGGCGCGCGGGCTGACCAAGGAGCAGGTCATCAATGACGTTCTGCTCGAGGCCCAGCCCACCAAGGAATTCGTGACGGTCGAGCAGGTCGCAGCGCTTGCGGTCTTCCTTTGCACCGATGCGGCGAAATCCATCACCGGTGCCACCTTGCCGATGGATGGCGGCTGGACCGCAGCGTGACCGGCCGGCGCAGGACCGGCGCGCGCCAGGTCGAGGGCCTCGCCGGCCCCAAGGCCGAGAAGAGCGTTTCGCTCGCTCTCCAGGGTGGTGGCGCCCATGGCGCCTTCACCTGGGGCGTGCTCGATGCGATCCTCGAGGACGGACGCCTCGCCATCGAAGCGCTGTCGGGCACCAGCGCTGGTGCAATGAACGCCGTCGTGCTCAGCGAGGGCTGGATCGACGGCGGCATCGATGGCGCCCGCACACAGCTCGAGAATTTCTGGCGGCGCATCAGCGTCGACGGCAAATATGGCGGCTCCGAGCGTTCGCTGATCGACACCATGCTCGGCGCCTGGGGCAAGAACGGCGCCCAGCCTGGCCTGCTCTGGTTCGAGCTCTTTTCCAAGGTCGCGAGCCCCTATGACGTCAACCCGCTGAACAT
This sequence comes from Hyphomicrobiales bacterium, assembly GCA_900470095.1. GTDB lineage: Bacteria > Pseudomonadota > Alphaproteobacteria > Rhizobiales > Beijerinckiaceae > Allobosea. The sequence goes on along the minus strand of UBZM01000003.1, from coordinate 49,269 downwards.
CAACCCGCTGCGCGGCGTGATCGCCGACCTGATCGACTTCGACAAGGTTCAGGCATGCCGGGCGGTCAAGCTTTTCATTGCCGCAACCAATGTCCGCACCGGCAAGATCAAGGTCTTCAATGGCGACGAACTGACGGCCGACCACCTGATGGCCTCGGCCTGTCTGCCGATGCTGTTCCAGGCGGTCGAGATCAAGGGCGAGGCCTATTGGGACGGCGGCTATATGGGTAACCCGGCCCTGTTTCCGCTGTTCTATGAGGCGGCCGGCGACGACATCCTGCTGGTGCAGATCAACCCGCTGCAGCGCAAGGAACTGCCGACCAATGCCCGCGCCATCCAGGACCGGCTGAACGAGATCACCTTCAACGCCTCGCTGCTGCGCGAGCTGCGCGCTATCGATTTCGTCAATCGCCTGGTCGATGCCGGCAAGCTGCCCAAGGACGAGTACAAGCGCGTACTGATGCACCGCATCGATGGCGGGCCGCCTCTGGCCGAGCTGACGAGTTCCACGCGCATGAACGCGGAATGGGATTTTCTGCTGCGCCTGCGCGACATGGGCCGGACCGCCGCGAAGCGCTGGCTGAAACGCAATTACGACGCCATCGGCGTCCAGGGCACGCTCGACCTCAAGGAGGCGATCTCCTAGGCATCGGCCCGAAAGGGAACTTGTGACTTTCGAGAAAGCCGAGGCAACAGCAGAAGTCGATCATGGGGCCGGATATCCCGCCCCATGATCGAGGCCATCGGGTCAGGCGATCCGCAGCCGCCAGACCGTGCTCTTCTTGATCTCGGCATCTTCCAGCGAGCGCGTCACGGGGACTTCATAGGTTGCCAGTGCCTGCAGGCGCTGCCTCGGCAGATAGCTGCGGCCGGGATCGCCGATCAGCACCTCGGCGCCGCGGGCAACCAGCCCGGAGAGCCAGCCGACCACGCTCTCGGCCATCGCCCGCTCGTAGCAGACATCGCCGGCGCAGATCAGCTCCCAGCCGTCGTCGCGCCCGATCAAGTCTTCAAGCGTCGCAGAAACCGAAACGCCGTTCGCTTCCGCGTTCAGTACGATCGCCTCGGCAGCGAACGCATCGATGTCGCAAGCCTGAACCTGTGCCGCCCCTGCCCTTGCCGCCGCGATCGCGACGAGACCCGAGCCGCTGGCAAAATCGAGTACGCGCTTGCCTCGCACCATCTCGGGATGATCGAGCAAATGCCGCGCCAGCGCCTGTCCTCCAGCCCAGGCGAAGGCCCAGAACGGCGGCGGCAGCCCGATGATCGCAAGCTCGTCCTCGGTCTTCTGCCAGAGTTCGGTCGCCTCTTCCGCGACATGGAGGCTGATCTCGGACGCATGGGGCACCGGCATCAGCCGCGTATGCGCGAGGATGAAACCGCGCCGGTCAAGCGTGGCGAGAGGCGCGCTCACGCTGCGACATCCGTCTGGGGCCGGGCCAGCAGACCACGATAGAGCGCCTTCACCGCATCCATGACATCGCGTTCGGTGTGGCCATCGAGCAGGCGGTTGCGCGCGCTCGCGCCCATCCGCTCGACCAGCCCCGGCGCACCTGCGAGCACGATCAGCGCCTTGGCGAGCGCAGCCGCATCATCCGGCGGCACCACCATGCCGTCCTGTCCATCGCGCACAAAGCTGCGGCAGCCCGGCACATCGGTGGTCAGGATGGCACGCCCGCAGGCCGCCGCCTCGAGGATCGTTCGCGGCAGTCCTTCGCCGCCGCGTGATGGCAGGCAGCAGAGATGATGCGTCCGCCAGACCCCCTCGATATCGCGCGTCGGACCGGCCCAGTGGATGCCGGGACGCGCAGCCCATTCCTTGAGGGTCATCTCCGGGATCGCCTTCGGATTGGACGAGTCAGGCGCACCATGGATGGTGAGTTCGACGCGCGCGCCCTGCGCCCTGGCGAGCTTCACCGCCTCGACGGCGATGTCGACGCCCTTCGACCAGAGCATGCGCGCGACCAGCGCGACCTTGAGCGGCGGCGCCGGCGGCATCGGTTCCGGCATCAGCATGAGCGGATCGACCCCCGCGCCGCCGACGATCGCGACCTTGCCCTTGTCCTGCGGATCGAACCCCAGCACCACCGGATCATCGGGATTCTCGAACAGGAAGCGGACGCCCGGTCCGTCGATCGCTTCGCGCAACCAGGTCCGGGCGGCCAACCGCGCCAGGGCGGCGAGTTGCCCCTGTCTTGCCCCGAGGAAACCGAGCCCGGTCAGCGCATAGACGCGCCGCTCGATCCCGGCGAGCCTGCCGGCGAGCCCGGCCAACGCGATCGGCTTCAGCGCGATGCAGTGCAGGATATCCGGCCGCTCGGCTGTGATCAGACGCTTCAGCGTCTGGACCTGACGCAGCAGCGCCAGCGGCGAGAGACTGCCCCGTTCCGCTTCGAGCGCAATCAGCCGGGCACCCGTCGCCTCGATGACGCGGCGATGCTGGCGCTCACGCGCAATCACGACGACATCCAGATCCAACTCGCGCGCAGCCCGCGCCATCGGCAGGAAATGCGAGGCGAAGAACCAGTCTTCCGTGACGACGAAGAGGAGTTTGGGGCGGCGCATGGTGGCCGGACATGAGGCTGAAGCGAGCGAGAAGGTCAAGCGGTCAGCCTGTCAGGCGCCGTACCACAGACCTGTCCGGCCACGAGCCATACAGGGCCGCCCCCTCCATCGCTCAGCTATGCCGCGTTTCCTTCAAAGTTGGCAGGAACCAGGCCAGCAGGCCTATCGCCGGCAGGAACGAGCAGATCCGATAGATCGTCTCGATGCCGAGTTGGTCGGCAAACTCCCCGAGCAGAGCCGCCGCAATGCCGCCGAGTCCGAAGGAGAGCCCGTAGAAGAAGCCCCCGACCAACCCGATGCGGCCCGGCAGCAATTCCATCGCATAGATCAGGATGGCGGCGAAGGCGCTCGACATGATGAGGTTGATGATGACGGTCAGGACGCCCGTCCAGAAGAGGTCGGCATAAGGCAGGACGAGCGTGAAGGGCAACGCCCCCAGGATCGAGAACCAGATGATCTTGTTCCGCCCGATCCTGTCGCCGAGCATGCCGCCGAACAGAGCGCCGGCCGCCGAGGATCCCAGGAACAGGAACAACATGACCTGGGAGGTCTGGACGGAAACGCCGAATTTCCCGATCAGGTAGAAGGTGTAGAACGAGCTGAAGCTCGCGCTGTATGCGTTCTTCGAGAACAGCAGGATAATCAGGATCGCGACGGCCGGAGCAACGCTCCCCAGGCGCGGTGCTGCGCTCGCTACCGGCTCGGCTGCGGCCGCGACCTTACCGCGCACCTGCCGCGTACCGACCAGTGCGGACTGTCCTGCGGTCCAGATCATCAGCGCCATGGCGATCAGTGCCGCCGCCGAGAACCATGCCAGGCTGCCCTGGCCGTTCGGCACGATAATGAAGGCTGCTAGCAAGGGCCCGAGGGCGCCGCCGGTCTGACCGCCGACCTGGAAGATCCCCTGTGCCAAGCCATGCTGCCCGCCGGACGCATTGCGCGCCATTCGCGTCGCCTCGGGATGAAAGATCGAAGAACCAATGCCGACGCAGGCTGCCGCCAGCAAGAGCAGCGGATAGCTGCCGGCAAAGGCCAGGCCGACGAGGCCGAACAGAGAAAACCCCATGCCGACGACCATCGAATACGGCATCGGCTTCTTGTCCGTGTAGAGACCGACCAGCGGCTGCAGCAGGGAGGCCGAGACCTGAAATGTCAGGGTGATCAGCCCGATCTGTCCGAAGTCGAGCGCATAGGCGGTTTTGATGATCGGATAGATCGCCGGAATCAGCGACTGAATCATGTCGTTGAGCAGGTGCGTGACGCTGAGCGCGATCAGCACGGGCATTGTTGCGCGACGGGCGATCCCGACCGGCGTAGTCACGTTCATGAGCTATGACTTATGTTTCGGCTAATCAGTTATTCGCTCACTAAAGCAAGCCGAGAGGCCGGACAATTTCATTGCCATGCTCTGCAAGCGATACTGCGCGTCGCCCAGCGCGGATACTTCACCGCTGGACCAGTTGGGGGCGGCATATCAGATTGGATCGCATCGGCGGCGCCACAAGCGTGCCTAAGCTCTCCAAGCGCACCGCATGGCCGCTCGTTGGCGCTGCAGGTTGGCCCGGGCCAGTTTCCCTGCACGGCATCGACAGCATGGGAATTGGCTGTGTGCGCCAGCGCCAAAGGACGTATGGTCGGCCCGCCTGCAAGCCTTCCGTGGCGACGCCTTCGCAATCCCTTGCCTGCTTGAAGTCGAACGATGACGAGCCGCCGATACGATCGGCGGCGCCAATGTTCATATGACGCGAACGCTGGCACCCATGGCTACCGATGGAGACGAGCTATGAAGCATCTGCTCATTGCCGTTGGCCTCTTTGGCGGACTGACTGTTTTCACCGCGACCGAAGCAAGCGCTGTCGTTTGCGCCCGCGGCGTGGTTCGCGCCGGTTGTGTCTCCGCTGGTGGTGCGGCTGTGGTCCGCCGCCCTGTCGCGGCTCCGAGGGCTGTCGTTGCGCCGCATCGAACCGTCGTGCGGCGAACAACTGTAATCCGATAAGCCTGGACTTCGAACATCCCAGGCCATGCGCCCGGTCCGGCCATTCCTCGCTGTCCGCAACCTGGCACTGGGTGAGTGGCCCGCATCCTCCGACGACTACTCTACTCTCCAACCGGCATCCGGCCCTCCGGACACCCCGGAGAGCCGGATTGTGGGGAGCCGGGCGCAGGCTTAGTAGAGGCTGCAGACCCGGCGATGACCGACGACGTCACCGAAGCGGTTGATGCGCTCGACCAGCTCGCAGCGGCGCACGGGAGCGTCCTCCTCATAGACCGGCTCGGCATAGGCACGACCAGCTGAGGCGGCGAGCAGTCCGCCGACGGCCGCTCCGACGATGCCGGCACCGACACCCCAATACGGGCCGCGGTAGCGCGGGCGGGCTTCGGCGCCACCTGCGCTGGCGAGGAGCGCGGTGCCAAGCGTGAAGGCGGCGAGAGTGGCGGCCATGCTCTTCCGGAAGGTGGTCATCGTCCTGTCTCCTGCGGCTTAATCGGGAGCGAACCATTCGCCCTCCATGACCATTGGTCGCGGCGGACGCGCAGAAGGTTCAAAGCCGCGCTGGATTTTTTCAGGGGCGAGCCGTCGACACCGGCAGGGCGCGCGCCAGAGCTGCCGGTCCATCAACCCGGCCCGCTCCGAAGACAGGGTCCTTGCCCCTGCCGCCGAGATCGACGGCGCTTTCGATCAGCAGCCTGCGCATATCATCGAGGCCGAGCTCCGGACGCTTCTCGAGCAGCAGTGCCACGAGTCCCGAGACATGGGCCGCGGCGATCGAGGTGCCTGACGAGAAGGCGTAGCGCCCCTGTGGTTCGGCCGCCAGCACATCGACCCCCGGCGCCGCGACAGCGATGTAATCACCGCGATTGGCGCCGGAGAAGGGCTTGTCGTCCGCGTCGGTGGCGGTGACTGCAATGACATTGGGATCGGCGCCGGGATAGAGCGGCGCTGCCTTGGCCCCGCCATTGCCCGCGGCAGCGACCGCGATCATGCCCTTGGTCTTGGCCCCTGCGAGCGAGCGTGACAGCAGCCGGTCCTGCGGGCCGGCAAAGCTCAGATTGAGAACGCGGGCGCCCTCGCCTGCCGCCCAGTCGAGCGCCGCCAGGATGTGGAAGGTCGTGCCATTGGCGGGGCCCGCTGTCGCCGATCCCGAGAAGGCGCGCGCCGCCAGAAGCCTCGCGCCTGGAGCGACCCCCTGCAATTGCGCCTGCGCCAGGATCGCCCCCGCCATCGCGGTACCATGCGCATCGGGTTGAACGTCACCGCCGAGCGCATCGAATGAACCGGCAAGGACACCCTGCAACTCCGGATGGGTCGTATCGGTGCCGGAATCGATCACGGCCACACGGATCGCCGCACCGCGCGCGATCTTGTGCAGATCGTCGAGATGCAGCTTCTCGACCACATATTGCGGCTGCAGCCCGCGCTCCGGCGCAATCGAGACAAGTGGCGGGATTGGAGGAAGATCCGGGATGATGATCGGTTTCTCGACAGCGTCAGCCGTGTTGGCTGGCGGTGCCGGCACAACATCCGCGCTCGCCGGCTGGGTCGCGCCCTTCGGCCCATCCTGCTGCAAGGCATAGAGATAGTTCGGCTGGGCACTGGCGACGCGTGGATCGCCCGCCATCTGGGCCAGCACGCTCCTGGCGCTGCGGCCGCCCTCGAGACGCGCACGGATGATGGAGACGCCGGCAAGCTCGAAGCGCCGGCTGGCAATCTGCGTCGCGCGATAGCGGCGAAGCACCACCTCGGCCTGCGCATTCGGTGCAAGCTCGAACAGAATCTCCTCATTGACCAAGCGCCGCTCGGTGGCCGGCGGTACGATGACATTCGGCTGGCGCGGGGCCGGCCGAGCGGTTCGGATCGGCGGCGGTGCGACGGGAGGAGCGACACGCCGCGTCCGGGGCGGCACGACCTCTCGAACCGGCGGCTGGCGCCGCGGCCTGCGCAACACCGGCTCCTCATCATAATCCTCGATGATGACAGGCCGGCGGCTCGCCTGATCCAGGATCAGCCCGCCGATGATGCCGGCGCCGACGCCGACGGCCGCAGGCCCCCAGCCACCCCCGCCCGGATAGCGTCCGGGATAGCGGGAGGGCCGACCGGGGACGCCACCGGGACGCTGGTCGGGATAGGGCCGGGTCGTCGGGACGCGATCGATTCCCGGCTGCGGCCTCTGGCTCAGGCCCTGGCCGAAGCGCTGACCGCCGGTCCTGAAATCCTGAGCGGAAGCTGGGAAGATCAGCCCGATGAGCAGGACCAACGCAGCGCAGCCGGCCATCGGCGCCCGATGTCGATGCGACCCGCTGGTTTGACGGGGCACGGCGCACACTCCCCATTTCGCCCCCAAGGTTAGCATGGCGAGCCCCTTGTCGCGACCGCTACGGGGCCGGCGCCACGAAACTGATGATCGCAGCTTCGGCCTTCATCCGCGCCGCGATGGAGTCGACCTGCGCCGGCGTCAGCTTCGCGTCGCCGACGCGCACCTTGAAGAAGCCGTTGGCGCGCGGACCGTCGACCACCGACGCCTCGTAGCGCTTGAAGAAANNCACCGGGGACCTCGTCCTCGTAGCGCTTGAAGAAAGCGGCGATGTCGGCAGCCCTTGCATCCGGTACGAAGCTGAGCAGGACATAGCGCTCCGAGGACGAGGTCCCCGGTGCCGACGCGGTACGGAACCCAGCCCCGCCACCGTGCAGGGCAAGGCCTGTCAACGCTACGCCCTGAATTGCGATCAGGGCCAGAGCCGCGGCGCTGGCATAGGCGAGCTTTCGCGGTGGCAGCGCCGCCAGCCATTGGCCGAGCCAGCTCAGGAAGCCGCCGCGGGCCCGTGCCAGAAGCGGCGCCTGCTGCGGCTCGGCCTCGATGCCGGCCATCAGGCGGTCGAGGGCGCGTGGCGAAGGGGCGCCCAGGCTCTCATTGAGCAGGATCGTCTCCGCCATGTCCTCGCGGATGATCTCGAGCCGCGCGGCGAGTTCCGGATCGGTCGCCAGCGCCGTCTCGACGCGCGCCTTGTCTTCTGCCGAGATGCGGTCGTTGGCGTAGAAGGGCAGCAGCTCTTCGAGTTCGCCGCGCCTCGGATCGGTCGCGATGCTGTCAGTCATGGCGCACCTCCCGATTGGGCGGACCGAGCAGGCATATGAGAACGGTCATGGCCAGCCCCGATCGATGCCTGCGGCCTTGAGCAGGTCGCCCAGCTTCTTGCGAGCATGGAAGAGCCGCGTCTTGACGGTGTTCTCGGGGATGCCGACGATCCGTGCCACTTCCTCCACCGAAGTCTCATGATAATAGACGAGATCGATGACCTCGCGGTGTTCGAGACTGAGTTTCCCGAGGCAGGCCCTGATGGCGAGACCCTTGTCCTGCTTCTGCAGCACGATCTCAGGATCGTCGGCCTCGTCCTCGATGGTTTCGGCGAAATCGTCGTCGAGGCCGGCCACGCGCCGCTTGCGCAGCAGCGAATAGGCCTTGTTGCGGGTGATGGCGAGGAGCCAGGTCGTGACGCTGGCCCGCGCCTCGAACCAGTCCGCCTGCCGCCAGAGATCCATGAAGACGTCACTGATCACATCCTCCGCAACCGTCTCATCGCGCACGAGCCGCAGCGCGAAACGATAGACATGCACCTGATGCCGCGAGAACAGCACCTTCATGGCGAGCCGGTCGCCGGAGGCGATCCGCTTGACGAGGTCTTCGTCGGACTCGGTATGCATCGCGCAGGGCCCTGCATGCCGGCTCGCAGGTTTGTCGCTGCGAATGCGGCGGAGGTTCAATTCGTTCCGAGATTAATGCCTCGCACGCATTGCGCCAGCCATTTGCTGCGACATCCTCAACCTGAGGTCGCGACCCCGACCGCCGCAGCCGGGCCGCCCCCGAGCCGACCGCAGGGCGGGCCTGCTTTGCCAGCCTTCCGCCACATCACGGAATCGTGGAAGCATGGCTGAACCGAACAAGGGGGAGTTGGATACATGGCCGTGGCCAAGAGCGCGCGTGAAAAAGTCTACCGGACGCAGAACTGGAACCTGACCAAGCCCTCGGCGCGCGGAAAGAACGGCATCGTCGTCTCGCAGAACCGCGAGGCCGCCGAAGCCGGCGCGGCCATCCTGGACGCCGGCGGCAATGCCGCAGACGCTGCCGTCGCGGCCTGCTTCGCGCTCGCCGCGGTCGAACCCTGGAACAGCGGTCTCGGCGGTATCGGCTTCGCGGTCGTGCTGAAGGCCGGTGAATCGCGAGCCCAGGTCGTCGATTTCGGCCCCGTCGCGCCGCGCCGTGCCGATCCGAAGGACTACCCGCTGACCGGCGCGATGAAGAAGGACCTCTTCACCTGGCCGGAGGTGGTCGACGACCGCAATATCCACGGACCGCTCTCCTTCTGCATCCCTTCGTCGGTTGCCGGCTACGCCGCGCTGAAACAGCATTTCGGCACCGGGCTGCCGGTCTCCGAACTCCTTGCGCCTGCGATCGCGCTCGCCAGGCGCGGGCTGGCGCAGGACTGGTACACGACGCTGAAGATCGCCTCCTCGGCCTCGGTCTTGCGGCTCTATGAGGAAAGCGCCCGCATCTATCTGCCCGGTGGCCTGCCGCCGGTACCGCCCTATCAAGGTGTTCCGGGCTTCATGAGGCTCGGCAATCTTGCAGCGACGCTGGAGCGCCTGGCCCAGGCGGGCTTGCGCGATTTCTACGAAGGCGAAACTGCACGACGACTCGCAGCCGACATCGCGGCCGTGGGCGGTGTCATCGATGCGACTGATCTTGCAGGCTGCGAGGCGACCATCCGGCAGGCTCCGGTGATCGACTGGCGCGGCACGCATGTGCTGCACACCGCCGGCGGGCTGACCGCCGCCCCGACGCTCGCTGCGGTGGTCGAAGGCATGGCCGCAGTGGCTCCGTCGACGGGTGGCCCGAACGCCGCCTGGTTCGCAAAGCTCTCGACGGTGATGCGCGAGGCCTATGCCGAGCGCCTCTCCGGTCTCGGCGCCGCGCAAGCTGCACCGGAGCCGGCCGACACCTGCACCACGCATCTGACCGTTGTCGATGGCGAGGGCAACCTCGTCGCCGTCACCACCACCCTGCTCTCCTCGATGGGCAGCCGCGTCGTTCTGCCCGAGACCGGCGTGCTGATGAACAACGGCATGATGTGGTTCGATCCGCGCCCCGGCAGCGCCAATGCGATCACGCCCGGCGCACGGCCCCTCTGCAACATGTGCCCGGTCGTGGTGACGCCGAAGGACGGCAGCTGGCCCCGGTTTGCCATGGGCGCCTCGGGCGGCCGGCGCATTCTCGCCAGCGTCTACCAGAGCCTCGCCTGGACGCTCGATTTCGACATGGACGTCGACCAGGCCGCCCATGCACCACGCATCGATGTCTCCGGGCCGGATTCGACCAGTGCCGATTGCCGCCTGCCCGACGATGTCCTCGATGCGCTGGAAGCGGCCGGACCGGTCTCGGTCGTCGAGCACGGCGTGTTGCCGATCAACTTCGCCTGCCCGAACCTGATCCGCGTCGACAGAGACGGCGCGGAAGGTTGCAGCGATCTCGTATCACCCTGGTCGGCGGCGGTCGCAGCAGGCCCTGCCGCCTGATGCGACCCCGTGCTGCGCCGGTCAGGCCCGGCGCAGGCCCCAGGGGTAGGGTGCAGAGCCCGGCAGCATGCCGGTCAGGCTCTTGCGATAGGCCGTGCGGATGACGAACTGGCCGAGCGGAATGGTCGCGACCTCTTCCAGCGCCAGCCGCGCGAGGGCGACGGCAGCCTTCTTCTGGCCCGCCGCATCGGCGGCGTAGAGCCACTCCTCGGCCAGTTTCTCGGCGGTCTCGTTCTCCCACCAGCCGAACCAGCCCTTGGCGCCCTGACCACGGACGAGCAGCGACAGGGCCGGGTTGCTCCAGCCCACCGCCGGGCCGGTGGTGTGAAAGATGCTCCAGCCGCCCTTCTCGACGCTTTCGCGATTGCCTCGACGCTGCACAACCGTGCCCCAGTCGCTGTCCGCCATCTGCACATTCATGCCGAGGCGTTGCAGCAGCTCGCCGGTGACCTGCCCGAGCGGGCCGATATCGGGGAAGTCGGTCGGGCTGATGATGACGACCTTCTCGCCGGCGTAACCGGACGTCGCCAGGGCTGCCTTCGCCTTGTCCAGGCTTTGCGGCATCAGGTCTTCTTGCTCCCCGGTATAATAGGGCGTGCCGCGCGGCCAGAGGCTGCGGCAGGTTTGCCAGAGCGTGGTGTCGTCGCCCTGCGTCGCCTGCATGTAGTCTTCCTGGTTCACAGCCATGCGAACCGCCTGGCGCACCTTGGGATTGTTGAAGGGCGGATGCAGGTGGTTCAGCCGCATGATCGCCATCCGGCCGGAGGTATCCGTTGCCTCCCGCCTGATCTCGGGATTGCTCGCAAGCAGCGGCTGGAGATCGGTCAGCGGACGTTCCCACCAGTCGACCTCGCCCTTCATCAGGGCCGAAGCCGCCGTCGCGGGATCGGGCAGGACCTGCCATTCCACCCGCTCGAAATGGCCTGTCTTGCCACCGGCATTGCGGCTCGCCGGCTCGGAGCGCGGTTTGTAGCCGGCGAATTTCTCGTAGACCACCCGGCTGCCGGAGACATACTCGCCCGGGACGAAACGGTAGGGGCCCGACCCCACCATTTCCGTCACCTGCTTGCTGGCATCGGTCACGGCCAGCCGTTCGGGCATGATGAAGGGTGGCGTGTCGACCTTGGCCAGCGCCTCGAGCATGGTTGGGAAGGCACGCGTCAGCTTGATCTCGAAGATCCGGTCGTCGACGACCTGCCAGCTTTCGACCACCTTGGCCAGCAACTGCCCGTACGGGTCGCGCTGGCACCAACGCTTCAGGCTGGCGACGCAATCGGCAGCCTTGACCGGCGCGCCGTCATGGAAGACCAGACCGTCACGAAGCGTGATGCGCCAGGTCTTGCCATCGTTCTGAACCTCGTGCCCTTCGGCCATTTGCGGCTGCGGCTTGAAGTCCATATCGGCCCCGAAGAGCGTGTCGAAGACGTAGTAGCCGTGATTATTGGTCACGGTCGCCGTGGTCCAGATCGGGTCGAGCGCGCTCAGATTGGCCTGCGGCACGAATTTCATCAGCGCGGAGCGCCCGGCCTGAGCCCGGGCGAAGGACGTCAACGAGGGACTGCCGAGGCCGACTGCGACGGCCCCTTTCAAGAACGTACGGCGCTTCAACGGAAATCCCCTCTTGTTGTTGTGCTGCCGACGTCGGTGCGTCAGTCGAATCCCAGGAACCCTGGACTGTCACTCAGGCGCTGCGCCTTCGCCAACCCAGCGATGTCGGGCACCGGTCGCGCCGTACGGGGATCGCCGGCGAGCACGCGCTCCAGGGCCGCCGCAACGGCGAGAACCTTGGCGTCGCCACCGCGCGGACCGACGATCTGCAAGCCGAACGGCATGCCGTTGCGATCGAGCCCGACGGGCAGCGAGATCGCGGGGTGACCGACCACGGTGACGGCATAAGCCAGTGCCAGCCAGTGGAAATAGGTTCGCGTCGCCTTGCCGTCGATTTCGGCCGGATAGAGCTCGCTCCAGGGCCGCGGGCTCAACGTCACCGCCGGCGACAGGATGACGTCGAAGCGCGAGAAGAAGCTCTGCCAGTTCTTGTAGAGCACGGTCTGCTGTTTCAGCGCCTGGGTGACGTCGAGCGCGTTGTAGCGCAGCCCCTCCTCGACATTCGCGCGAACGTTGGGGCCGACAAGCTCAGGCGTATCCCGCACCCGCTCATGCATCGAGGCCAGGAAAGAGAGCGAGCGCAAGACCTCGAAGGTTTCGTCAGTGCCGCTGCAGTTGGGCGTCGCCTCGTCCGCCACGGCAAAGAGGTGATTGAACAGCCCGGTCTTCTCGACAAAGACCTCGCGGATATGCCGCTCGGTCGGCGCGAAGCCGAAATCGGGCGTCAGCGCGACCTTGAGCGATGCGAGGTCGATCTCGGCCGGCCGCGCGAAATCCTCTGGTTTGCGTACGGTCTGGCCAAAGACCGTCGTCGCCAGCGGATCGCAGGCATCGTCCGAGACCATCGTCGAGAGCAGCAGGCAGAGGTCGGGCACGGTCCTGGCCATCGGGCCCAGCACACTCAGCGGGTTCCAGCCAAAGGGCCGCTTGTCGCTCGGGACCAGCCCCGGCGTCGGTCGGAAGCCGACGACGCCGTTGAAGGCCGCCGGATTGCGCAGCGAGCCGCCCGTATCCGAGCCGGTCGCGATCGGCACCATGCTGGTTGCCAGCACGACGCCGGACCCGCCGGAGGAGCCGGCCGCCGATTTCAAGGGATCGAAGGGATTGCCGGTGACGCCATAGACGGCATTGCGCGTATTCGCACCGGCGCCCCATTCCGGCGTGTTGGTCTTTCCTGCGATGATGGCGCCGGCCTTGCGGACCGAGGCGACGATCAGCTGGTCCTCGGGCGGCACGAAGTCGCGAAACAGCGGGCTGCCATAGGTCGTCCGCAGGCCCGCGACATTCTCGAGATCCTTGATGCCGACCGGCAGGCCATGCAAGGCGCCGAGCGCATCGCCGCGCATCGTCGCCTCATCGGCTTTTCGCGCCGCCGCCCGCGCCCGCTCGTCATCGCGCGCAACCATGGCATTGACGGCGGGGTCGACGGCATCGATGCGGCGGATGCAGCTTTCCAGCAATTCGCTGGCGGAGAGGGACTTCGACCCAATCAGGGCCCGCGCCTCGACGGCACTGAGATCGCAAGGTTCGCTCAAGGCAGGCCCCTCCATTGGCATGACGCAGCGTAAGTGACACGTCTCGTCAGCCAGATCGACAGGAGGCCAAGCTGGCACCGCGGGGACGGGCCTCGCAATGCACAGGATTGCATCGGCCCGATGCGCCGGCCGGCGGTACGGGCCGATGGCGGCTAAGGGCGATTTAGGCTGCGCGCTTCAGGGCATCGCCAAGCAGCGACACCATGTCGTCGATCTGCCCGGGCTCGACGATCAGCGGTGGCGACAGAGCGATGATGTCGCCGGTGACACGGATCAGCAGCCCCTTCTCGAAGCAGTCGACGAAGATGTCATAAGCCCGCGCCCCGATCGCTCCAGCGCGCGATTCGAGCTCGATGCCAACGACGAGACCGATGGTGCGGATATCGATGACATGGCGAGCGCCCCTGAGGCTGTGCATCGCCTCCTGCCATTTCGTCGCGAGTTCCGCGGCCCGCGTCAGGAGCCCCTCCTCGGCATAGATATCGAGCGTCGCGAGACCAGCGGCGCAGGCGATCGGGTGGCCGGAATAGGTATAGCCATGGAACAGCTCGATCGCGGCCTCCGGACCGGTCATCAGGCCATCATGGACCTTGCGGCTGGCGAATACGGCGCCCATCGGCACTGCACCATTGGTCAGGCCCTTGGCCGTCGTCATGATGTCCGGCACCACGCCGAAATAATCTGCGGCAAAGGGCGTGCCGAGACGACCGAACCCCGTGATGACTTCGTCGAAGATCAGCAGGATGCCGTGACGCGTCGCGATCTCGCGCAGGCGCTGGAGATAGCCCTTCGGCGGCAACAGAACGCCAGTCGAGCCTGCGACGGGCTCGACGATCACCGCCGCGATCGTTTCCGCGCCATGCAGCGCGACCAGGCGCTCCAGATCGTCGGCGAGTTCGGCGCCGTGCTCTGGAAGCCCCTTCATATAGGCATTGCGGGCAAGATCATGCGTATGGCGCAGATGATCGCTGCCCGGAAGCTGCGGGAAGACACGCCGGTTATTGACCAGCCCGCCAACCGAAATGCCGCCGAAGCCGACGCCGTGATAGCCACGCTCGCGGCCGATCAGGCGCGTCCGCGTCCCCTGCCCGATCGCGCGCTGATAGGCGATGGCGATCTTGAGAGCCGTGTCGACCGATTCCGAGCCCGAGCCGGTGAAGAAGACGCGGTCGAGCTTAGCGTCTCCTGCCCCGGGCGCCAGGGCGGCGAGGCGCTCGGCGAAGTCGAAGGCGATCGTGTGCCCCATCTGGAAGGACGGCGCATAATCGAGCGTCGAAAGCTGGCGCTCGACCGCTTCCGTGATCTGGCGACGTCCGTGTCCGGCATTGACGCACCAGAGCCCGGCCGTGCCGTCGACCACCTTGCGACCATCATCGGTGGTGTAGTGCATGCCCTGCGCAGAAGCGAGCAGCCGCGGCGCGGCCTTGAACTGCCGGTTGGCGGTAAAGGGCATCCAGTAGCTGTCGAGCGAACGGGCATTCTGCAATGAGGCAGGCGGCGTATTTGCGGTCATGGCGTGCTCCCTTGTCTATCGACCACAAGCCACGTTCCGTGATTGCCAACAAGTCTGTTTCAGGCGAACCATAAGGAGCTGATTTATAATGGTGCATTGATATTATGATGCGGATATTGAACAGGAGGAACAGCGATTGGCGGACGCGAAGAGTGGAGCGCAACTGCGCCATGCCCGTGCGCTCTGACATGAAGATCGGCTCTTTCAGGCCGGTTGGCGGGCCCCCGTTGACTGAGAACTTGTGCCCTTCGCCTCGGACTGAGGTGACGTATTCCTCTGGGCAAACACGCGCGATGAAGACCTATCGAGGATCGCCTTGGACGAAGCGCAGCTTAGCGACATCTAGGAGGAAAGCGCAGTGACCGTGGACGTAGGCGCTCGCCTTCGTTTCATCCGACAGAAATACAATTTATCGCAGCGCACGCTCGCAAGACGTGTCGGCATAGCCAATTCTTCAATATCACTGATCGAATCGAACTCCATTAGCCCATCCGTTGGGGTTCTGAAGCGAATTCTCGATGGGATCCCCATTGGGCTCAGCGAATTCTTCTCAATGGAGCCTGATAGGCCGCAACAAATCTTCTATCAAGCCAGTGAATTGGTCGAGATCGGCAAGGGCGGGATTTCGTTCCGGCAAGTCGGCGAGAGCCTGTTCGGTCGCGCACTTCAAATCCTGAAAGAACGCTACGAACCAGGGACCGATACAGGCCGTGTGCTGCTCGCCCATGATGGCGAAGAGGGCGGAATTGTCCTCGTCGGCCGGCTGGAGGTCACGGTCGAGGATCAGCGCCGAATACTAGGCCCCGGCGATGCGTATTATTTCGATAGCCGAAGGCCGCATCGGTTCAGATGCGTGGGACCGGTTGCCTGCGAAGTTGTAAGCGCCTGCACGCCGCCTTCGTTTTAACCGAGCGACACGATGCTCGCGCTTGATGAACGTCATAAGGATTAGCACGCTTCCGCAGACGACCATCCAGGTCGCGTCTCTAGCGCGCCACCTTCTTAGACACATCTTCACCTACCGGGACTGTCGAGCCAGCCACTGATTGCTTCACCTTAATCTCGGGGCCCGTCGCATCGAGCATGACAAGGCCCCCACTCGTAGCCCAATCTGGCAGCCGATCGACAATGATGGGCGGGCAATCATAGTCCAATTCGCGTGCAGCGAGGCAGCCGACAACCAGGATTGCATCGGCGCGGCCAAGAACAATAGCAGCTGGTGCAGTCCCTGCTGCGATGAGCTCAAGCAACACAGCCGATGACGAGGAGGATCCGATCGGCTCGGCGATCGCCAGAATGGAGCCGGCAACGGACTTCCCGCATTGAGGGTGCCGTACATCCAGGATTTCTCCAGTCTTGGGATCGACACCACCCCAAAAGCTGAGCCCCCGGTCGAGGACAAGGACCGGACCGGATGCGGCGCCGGGAAACATGATCGAGCCAGTCATGTCCAAAGATCCATGTCGCGCACCAAGCGTCCGGCGACGGCGCTCTCGACGCATTCCGCCGTGCTTCCGAACATGACGTCGCAACCGGTCGTTCCCGGGACGTAGCAGGCGAATTTGCCCGAATTCGTCATCAGGATGCCGGAGCTGGGCACGATCGGGGTCACGACGATGCAGGTATCGACGATAAACCGAATGCCGGCATCGACGAGCGGCTTCAGGCGCCCCTCGCGTTCGAGGCGCTGAACCACATGCCGCCCGGTATTGGCGTAGAAGGGCAGGCGAACGGTCCGGCCGGCCAGACGCTCCGCGATCGTCACAGCCTCTTCGTAGGACAAATGCGGGCTGCCCACGGCGACGTAGTCGATCGCATCCGACTGAGCGGTCGAGAGAATGTCGCGCGTCGACGCCATCATCTCGGCGGTAACTTGGAATGTCGCTCTCGCCCCATCCTTGGACAGCACCGCGTCCACGGTCGGGGCTTCGGGCGTCACCCCGGCAATGTGGAACAGCGCAACCGCCCCGTAGGAGGCCGCCGCGGCGCCCAGCGCCTTGAGGCGGTCTTCATTGGCGAAGCCCTGGAGGCCTTCGATCACCGCGACCTCCTCGCCGACCGTCCGCCCCAGCCAGGCGCCGAGCACCGGCCAGAAAGCTTCCGAGCTGCGCAGACGGGACGAGAGCTGCGACACGTCGACGACGATGCGCGCCTCCCTGTTCTCGGGTCTGTGAAGCCCGTAGAGCGGTGCGCGCCCGATGATCGCGCAGGCGATGTCGAGCAGATCCCCGTAGCGGTTCGTCCGCGCCCCGAGCACGGAGTTGCAGAACACGACGGCATTGGACTCGCCCCAGGCGACGTCCTCGCCGAGCTTTGGCCGGTGCCCTGCCTGATAGGGAGCGCAGGTCCATGTTGCGCGGCAGCCCATCGCCTCATAGGCCTGCATGTGTCGACGCACCATCGCCCGCGTGTGGTCGTTCAACCGGATGTTGGCCGGGTTGAGCAGATCGAGCGCCCCGACATTCAAGGTCGTGGGGACAGCAACCTGAGCGCCGCCCTGGACGAGCTTTTCGGCAAAGCGCGTGCCGGTGTCTCCGAGATAAAGGCAGCCGTCGACATGGGCGGACGCAACCGGAATGAGCCTGTCAGCGCCCAGCAGCCGCCCCGTCTCCGAAACGATCCTCAAAGCGATCGCCGCGGCCTCGCCATGGCCTCCTGCGAGGATGTGCCTCTCGACATCCGTCAGTTGCATCGCGCAAAGTCCCTGTGGTTCGGAAGGCCTATAAGGTTCGAGATGCGGCGGCAGACGCGGCTCGAACCGATAGAATTTGTTTCCTATACGAACCAAACAGTCAAGTGACTGACACGGACCTGCAAAGGCGCGGGTGCTGTACCTTAAGCGGCGCCAGGCGCTTCGCCAGACAATGCCTGCGACTGCTTCAACGATTCCTGGGACGAGCCGGTTACGATCCAGAACACAGTCGCTTCCGGACAGTTATGCGCGACGAGGCTATGGCCCATTCGGCTATCCAAATAGACCGTATCGCCTTCATTCAGGACGGTTGGAACGTAAAAGGTCGTGTGAAGCTCAACGCTTCCGCGAATGACGTGAATGACCTCCTCGCCCGCATGTGCGGCCATGTCCGGCGCCTTTGAATGCGCGGAGCCTTTAACGGTTGTCACCATCGACAGCAGTTTCGAGCCGATGATATCGGACGCGACCAGTCGGTGCTGATAGTCACCAACAACAAGGCTGGGCCCCTCGCCACGCCGGGTAATCGAACGGCGAGCCGCCGATTTCTCGCTGGCTTCGGGATTCACCAGTTCGACAATGTCGACCCCCAACCCCACAGCCAACTTCATCAGATTCTCATATGTCGGCGACAACAGGCCGTTCTCGAGCTTCGACAACGTTGAATGTGCGATCCCCGCTCTCGTGGCGAGCGCGCGCAATGTCAGCCCCTGGCGCGACCGAAGCGCTTTGACGTGCTCAGCCAAAGCGGAGTGAAGGCCGGATATGCTCCTGCGGTCGGCCTCGGCGCTCTTTCTTTCAGTCATGGTGAGAAGCCTGCCCGTATCGTGGTTTCGTTTGAGACTCTAGCCAGCGACCGCCTCGGCTGACACCGTGCCGATAGAGCCGGATCCAGACCTTCCTTGCCTTGCCGCCGAACGCGCGCGGCCCAATGCCGGACCGCCGCACTCGGCAAGACCCCGCATCGCTCTTACCGCAACCGGCTCGCCAGGGAAGTGGATATCTCCGGCGCGTGACCGATTGCACCGTGTTGACACTCTATAACCATTGTTCGATATAAGAACCAAGTGTGAATTTTCGGAAACAACCGGTGAGCGTTCGTGACCAATGAAACCGAGCAAACCCTAGCTTGGACATGGATGCCGGTCGCCTCGCATCACCGATACTGAAGGACGGAGAAGAATGCCCAAGACCGACATTGGGGCCGAGGTCGTTCCGGGTGAAAGGACTCTCGTTTTCTCCACATCGGAGATCCGCGAGACGCTGAATTTCAAAGATCTGATCGACGCTCTGCGGGCGGCGTTCATCCAAGGATGTCACGCACCGTTGCGTCACAGCCATGCCATCGGCGAGAACGGTGCGTCGACCCTTCTGGTCATGCCCGCGTGGCAGGATGGCGGCTATCTCGGCATTAAGCTCGTCGTGATCGCCCCTCACAATGCCAAGCTCGGATTGCCCGTCGTTAACGCCTCCTATGTCCTGGCGGACGGCGTCTCAGGGCAGCAACTGGCGCTTCTCGACGGCGCGGAGATCACCTCGCGCCGGACGGCCGCGGCCTCCGCGTTGGCAGGAAGTTATCTGGCACGACCTGACGCCTCGTCGCTCCTCATCGTCGGGGCCGGTAAGGTCGGGGCCCTGCTGGCGCCAGCCTACGGCGCGATCAGGCCGATCAAGACGGTGACGGTGTGGAGCCAGACCCCCGCGCGCAGCGAAGAACTCGTGGAGCGTCTGCGTGCGGACGGTTTTGACGCAATGCCTGCAGCGGACCTCGAGGCGGCGGCCGCCAGCGCCGACATCATCTGCTGCGCAACGCCGTCCCGCCGGCCGCTGATCAAGGGATCCTGGTTGCGCCCTGGCGTCCATGTCGATCTGATCGGCGGGTACACACCCGACATGCGTGAAGTGGACGACGACGCTATTCGCCGGGCCTCGATCTTCATCGACACGGAGCATGTCCTGGACGAAGCCGGCGACATTATCCAGCCGCTGAACGCGGGCGTCATGACCCACGCCGACATCAAGGGAACGCTCGAAAGCTTGTGTCGCGAAACCGTTCCCGGGCGGATCTCGCCAAACGAGATCACCCTGTTCAAATCCGTCGGCTCCGGCCTCGAAGATCTGGCCGCCGCTCTGCTGGTCTACAGCAAGGCCCGAGCCGCCTAGGCCCGCAGCGAGCATTCGCCGAACCGGGACGACAACGCCGCCGCGCTTCCAGTGGAAGATCCTGCCAACCAACTACGCAACCGAAAACAAAAATTGGGGAAGAGCATGAAAAAGATCGGGTTCAAGCTTTCTATTCTTGCCGGCGCAGTCATGGCCGTTGCCTTGTCGAACCCGGCTCGCGCCGACAAACTCGACGATATCATTGCGTCAGGTACGCTGCGCTGTGCTGTGACACTCGATTTTCCGCCAATGGGCTCGCGTGACGAAGCCAATAAGCCGATCGGATTCGACGTCGACACTTGCGCCGATCTGGCCCAGGCGCTCGGTGTGAAGCTCGAAGTTGTCGATACGCCTTTCCCCGATCGCATTCCCGCTCTGATCTCCGGCCGCGCCGATGTGGGCATCGCCTCCACCTCCGATACTCTAGAGCGCGCCAAGACGATCGGGTTCTCGATCCCTTATTTCGTCTTCAAGATGGTCGTCCTCACCAAGGATGGCAGCGGCATCGAGAGCTACGACAACCTCAAGGGGCGCAAGACCGGCTCGACAGCCGGCACCGCGGAAGCGATCGCCCTCGACAAGGACGTCAAGAAGTGGGCTGATCCCAAGGGTTCGATCCGGACCTTCCAGAGCCAGAACGACGTCTTCCTTGCGTTGGCCCAGGGCCAGATCGAAGCCACCGTCGTGACCAGCACAGTTGCCCATGCGATCGTCAAGTCGAACAAGTTCAAAGGCCTCGTCGTCAAGGGCGATGCACCCTACGGCGCCGAGATCACCTCGCTGATCGCGCTACGCCAGCAGCAGGGCCTGCTCAACTACCTCAACCTCTTCGTCAATCGCCAGTCTCGCAGCGGCCGCTATCAGGAGCTTTACGAGAAGTGGATCGGTGGAGAAGCGCCTGAGTTGACCGTCAAGGGCGTCTATTACTGAGTTCGCGAAGCGTCCTGGCCAGTTGGCGCGCATCGGCTTCGCCAGGGCGAGTCCCTCATCACCACCACCAGCGGCCCTCCCCGGCGTCACCCCTCGCTCTGCCGTGCCAGGACCGTCTGCAACGCGCTGATGCCCGCATGTTCCAATACACCTTTCATTGGCGGCCCATCCTGAACGCCCTTCCGGACATGCTGTCCGGGGCTTGGGTCACGATCCAGATCGCTGTGTTGTCGATGCTGATTGGCACGATCGCGGGCGTGCTTCTGGCGTTGGCACGGCAGTCGTCGAATAAGATCCTCTCCGGTTTCGCCACGGCCTGGGTCGAAGGCGCGCGCAATACGCCAGCCTTGTTTCAGGTCTACATGGTGTATTTCGGCCTTGGCTCGCTCGGAATCCATCTGGATTCCTACCCGTCATTGCTGATCGGCATCGCCTTCAACAATGCCGGATATCTCGCGGAGACATTTCGAGGCGGCTTGCGCGCGGTGCCCCCCACCCAGATGCGCGCCGCGCGTTCGCTCGGCATGAGCGCGCCGAAAGCGTTCGTCTATGTGGTTCTGCCGCAGATGTTCCGGATCGTCTTCCACCCGATGACCAACCAGATGGTCTGGGCCGTGCTGATGACCTCGCTGGGCGTTGTCGTCGGCCTCAACACCGACCTGACGGGCATCACCCAGGAGCTCAACGTCAAGACCTTCCGGACGTTCGAATATTTCGCCGCCGCGGCAGTGATTTACTACCTGATTTCCAAGGTCATCACCCTCACCGCAAGGCTCATTGCCTGGCGCGTTTTCCGCTACTGAGGCGTGAACATGTTCGAAACGTCACTCATCTGGAACGACCTCTGGTTCATGATCCAGGGCGCGGGGACCAGCCTCGCGATCACGTTCTGGGCAGTGTTGGGCGGCACTGTCCTTGGCATCGCTCTGGGGCTCGCACGTTCGGTCGCGCCCTGGTGGATCAACGCCCCGCTTGGCGCGGTCCTCGACGTGCTGCGCTCAGTTCCGCTGCTGATCCAGTTCGTGCTCGCCAACTCGCTCAAATCAATCGTGGGCATCAGTTGGTCACCCTTTCTGATCGCATGTGCGGTGCTGGCGCTCTACACCGCCGCTTACTGCACCGAGATCGTCCGCGGCGGCATTCTCGCCGTCCCGAAGACCACGCGGAGGGCAGCACGCTCGCTGGGTATGAGCTATCGCCAGGACATGGTCGAAGTGGTGTTTCCGATCGCACTTCGCGTGGCATTACCCAACTGGATCGGGCTGACCTTGGGTGTGATGAAAGACACCTCGCTCGTGCTCTGGATCGGCATCATCGAGCTGCTGCGCTCGTCGCAGATCGTCATCACGCGGACGCAGGAACCCCTGCTCGTGCTCATGATCGTGGGCGCATTCTACTTCCTGATGAGTTTCCCGATAGCCCGCCTCGGTGCGCGGCTCGAGAAGAGGTGGCGCGAAAATGATTGAAATCAGGGACGTGCATAAGTCCTTCGGACAGCTCGAGGTGGTGAAGGGCGTGTCCATGTCGGTCGCGAAGGGCGAGGTGGTCTCCGTCATCGGCGGCTCCGGCTCGGGAAAATCGACGCTGCTCATGTGCATCAACGGCCTGGAGCCGATTCAGAAGGGCAATATCCACGTCGATGGCATCGATGTTCACGCGCGTGGGACCGACCTCAACAAGCTGCGTCGCCGGATCGGCATTGTGTTCCAGCAGTGGAACGCCTTTCCGCATCTGAGCGTGATCGAGAACGTCATGCTGGCGCCGCGCAAGGTGCTCGGCCTGAAACGCTCCGAGGCTGAGGCGATCGCCGAACAGCGGTTGAAGCATGTCGGCCTTGGCGAAAAGCTGAAGGTCTACCCGTCACAGCTGTCTGGCGGCCAGCAGCAACGCATGGCAATCGCGCGCGCCTTGGCGATGTCGCCCGACTACATGCTGTTCGATGAGGTCACCTCGGCGCTGGACCCTCAGCTTGTCGGCGAGGTTCTCGAAACCATGCGGATGCTCTCGAGTGAGGGCATGACGATGATCGTCGTGACACATGAAATCGCATTCGCGCGCGAGGTCTCCAACCGCGTCGCGTTCTTCCACAGCGGACGCATTCGGGAAATCGGTCCGCCGGAACAGGTCATCGGGAGCCCGCAGCAGGCCGAGACGATCACCTTTCTGCAGTCCGTCCTCTGAACGCCGAGGGGCAGCCTGATTGGACCGCCTCGCCGGTGCTGCTGTTCCTGCCCCAGGTCGCGGCAAGCCGCGCGAGCGGCTGCCCATTGATATTCGAGGTTGAGGTCTACTAGCGATGACGCAGGATAAGCAGAAGCTCCGCAGCGCCGTCTGGTTTGAGCGCAACGACACTGCGGGTTTCTTTCACCGCACCCATCTGAAATCCCAAGGCCATCTGAACGAAATGTTCGATGGCAGGCCCGTTATCGGGATCGCCAACTCCGCCTCGGATTTGGTCCCGTGCAACGCCCATCTCACCGATGTGGCCCAGCATGTCTCGCGCGGCGTCATCGAGGCCGGCGGGTTCCCGCTCGTCTTCCCGACGATGTCGATCGGCGACTCACTGATGCGGCCAAGCGGCATGATGTTCCGCAATCTGATGAGTATGGAACTGGAGGAGATCGTCCGCGCCAACCCGATCGACGGCGTCGTCCTGCTCACGGGCTGCGACAATACCGGCCCAGCCTATGTGATGGGCGCGGCAAGCGTCGATGTGCCCGCCATCGTGCTTCACGGCGGCCCGATGATCAGCGGCAATTTCCGTGCCCGCACCATCGGTTCGGGCACGGATATCTACAGCATGTATGACGACCGCCGCGCCGGCCGAACCTCCTCGGAGGACTTTGCCGAGGCCGAGTTCGGCATGTCGCGCAGCATCGGCCACTGCAACACGATGGGTACCGCCTCCACGATGGGCGCGGTGATCGAGGCGATGGGGCTTTGCCTTCCAGGTTCTGCCGGCATCCCTGCCGTCGACGGGCGCAAGCGCGCGGCCGCGCAACTTGCAGGGCGACGCGTCGTCGATCTGGTCCGTGACGACATGCGTGTCTCCAGGATCGTGACGCGGGCGGCGCTGGAGAACGCGATCAGGGTCAACGCGGCGATCGGCGGTGGCACCAACACCACCATCCACCTGCTGGCTCTGGCTGGTCGCCTTGGGATCGAGCTGACCATGGAGGATATCGACGCAAACAGCCGGGATATCCCGTTGATCGCCAACGTCATGCCGAATGGTCAGTACCTGATGGAGGAATTCTTCAACGCGGGCGGGCTGCCGGCGCTGATGAATGCGCTCGGCGAACGCCTGAACCGCGAAGCGATGACGGTCTCGGGCAAGACCGTCGGCGAAGCGGTCAAGCATGCCGCGATTCACGACACCCGCGTCATTACCACGCCGGACAAGCCCTTCAAGGACATGCCGGCACTGGCCGTTCTCCATGGCAACCTTGCTCCCAACGGTGCCATCATCAAGGCGACGGCGGCCAGCCCGAAGCTGCTCAAGCACAAGGGCCGGGCCGTGGTCTTTGACTCGATCGAGGACATGGACGCCCGGATCGATCGTGATGACCTCGAGGTCGATGCCGACAGCGTTTTGGTCCTGAAATCCATCGGCCCGCGCAGCTATCCTGGCATGCCGGAGCTCGGAAACATCAAGATTCCGAAGAAGCTCCTGGCCCAGGGCATCAAGGATATCCTGCGCATCTCGGATGGCCGGATGAGCGGCACCGCCTTCGGAACGGTCGTTCTCCAGGTCGCGCCTGAGGCTGCTGTGGGTGGCCCGATCGGGTTGGTCAAGAACGGGGACTTCATAGAGATCGACGTCGCGCAGCGTACGCTGCAGCTCCACGTCTCGGCCGAGGACCTCGAGCTGCGCCGGCAGGGCATGCAGATCGCGCCTGTCGCCACCGCCGAGCGCGGCTTTAGGCGCCTCTTCGTCGACCACGTCCTGCAGGCGGACAAGGGCGCCGACTTCGATTTCCTGAGGGGCTCGTCCGGCGCGGCCCCCTCCGCCCGCCGTCCCTATTGAGATTGAACCAACCCCGACGCCTCACAGCTCGGGCGACAGGATCAAGGCATTTCCATGCGCACCTCGAAGATCGTTCACATCGTCGCCTGCCACTGCGAGGGTGAAGTCGGCGACGTCATCGTCGGCGGCGTGATGCCGCCGCCCGGCAACACCTTATGGGAGCAATCCCGCTTCATCGCCCAGGACAAGACGCTGCGCGACTTCGTCTTGAATGAACCGCGCGGCGGCGTGTTCCGGCACGTCAACCTGCTGGTCCCGCCAAAGGATCCGCGGGCACAGGTCGGATGGATCATCATGGAGCCGGAGGATACGCCTCCGATGTCTGGGTCGAACTCGATCTGCGTCTCGACCGTGCTGCTCGACACCGGCATCATCCCGATGTCGGAGCCGGAAACGCGGCTGGTTCTGGAAGCACCTGGCGGCCTCATCGAGGTTCTCGCGCATTGCAAGGACGGCAAGGCCGGACGCATCACCGTACGCAACGTGCCTTCGTTCGCCGACCGTCTCGATGCGGTGATCGAGGTCGCCGGAATCGGCACACTGACAGTCGACACGGCCTATGGCGGGGACAGCTTTGTGGTTGTCGCTGCCGAGGTCCTCGGTCTCGCGCTAGCGCCCGATGAAGCTAGGGACATCGCCGAGCTGGGCATGAAAATCGTGCGAGCAGCCAACGAGCAGATCGGCTTCAACCACCCCAGAAACCCGGACTGGGCTCACATCTCCTTTTGCCAGGTCACGACGCCGATTACCCTTGAAGAAGGCGTTGCGACAGGCCGCAGCGCGGTTGCGGTCGCACCCGGCAAGATCGATCGCTCGCCCTGCGGCACCGGCTGCTCCGCGCGCATGGCGCTACTGCATGCGCGCGGCGAACTTGGTGTCGGCGACAGCTTCATCGGCCGTTCGATCATCGGCTCCCGCTTCGATTGCAGGATCGAAGGCGAGACGCAGATTGGGGGGCGCTCGGCGATCATACCCTCGATCTCGGGGCGCGCCTGGATTACCGGGACACGCCAGGACATGCTCGATCCGAGCGATCCGTTCCCGGGCGGATACAAGATTTCCGACACTTGGCCGCGCATCAGTTGAACGACACAGGCAACCCCGAGGCATGCGCCCGCGCGTCATGATTGCGATGGCGCTCGGCGTGACAACCAGTCAGATCCTGGGTCTGCTCCGACATCTGCGCCAATCGTCGCATCAGGGCCTTGCGCTCGCTCCCCAGATGCGATCGAGGAATCGGTCGGCATAGGGCTGCCAGAGTGCACGGCCCTCCGGCGTCGGGAACAGCCTGTGCCCGTCTTCTCCGAACGCATCCAGGAGATGATACTCGGCATCGCCGCCGGCGGAGCGATAGGCGCCTGCCATGCGGGCGGTCAGGGCGCTGTCGAAGAAGCGATCGTTCCGGGTGTAGATCCACAGGGTCGGGATCTTCGATGAACGGCCGAAGGTTGCCGCTGCGTCGACAAGGCTGTCCGGCGCGCAATTCTGGTTCGGCCGGCCGCCGGCATAGCCACCGCGACCACCGGCGAAATTGATGACGGCGCGCACGCTCGCCGGGCTGCGGCTCGCCGCGGCCAGCGAGCCCCAGCCCCCGGCCGATTGGCCCACGAGCAGGATGCGGTCGGCCCGGATCGTGGGGAGGGTCGCGAAATAGCGGGCGACATTCTCGATATCATCCGCAGTCGCCAGCCCGCCGCGAACGTAGTCCGGCTGGCTGCACGGACCGTAGGCCTCGGCCCATTCGCCTCCGCGCGGGCCATATCCGCGGCGCAGCGGCAGCACGACCATGAAGCCACGCGAGACCAGCCAGTCCGCACCTGCCCGGTATTCGGGCGGCGCCATCGTCTTGCGCGCAGCCGCATTCGCCGGTGAGCCATGGCTCACAACCGCGAGCGGGAACGGGCCTGGCCCGGCCGGACTGAACACACGCGCCGGCAGCAGGATCTCGGCACCCTGCGCATCCCGGCCCACCGGGACGAACCAGGACTGCTCGCCGGGGTGCTCTCGATCGACGGGCAATCGGCCCGGCCGGGGATGCTCGACCGCCTGCCAGGGGTTTGACGGTTGCGCCTGAGCCGGAGGGGCGAGGCCCAGCGCCAGGGTCGACGCGGCAACGGCGTATTTCAACGGCAGCATCCAATCCCCAGCAGAGGCGACGCTCGATGCAAGCAGAGACATATTCGCGGTCCATCCCTAGATAATTTTCCAAATTGAAGTATATTGCAGTATGATAGTCAAGTGAGCTCGCCTATATTCGGATTCATCGAGTACTTATCGCAATGTATTCGAAAATGTATTGAGTTTATGCAATTAACTCATAACTGTTATCTTGATACCATCCGTCTTTTCAAACATCCTGCTCTCAAGAATATCGTGATCGAGGCGGCCCTTCCGCTGATGTCGATCCGCATGGGGAGCGTTCGCTATGTTACGCAGATTGACCCGAGCCGCTCTCGCGGGCTCGTTCCTGCTCGGCCTTGCCGTGGCACCGGGACAGGCCGCGACGCCCAAGGACGTATTCGTCATGGCGAGCGACCTCACCACCTTCATCACGTTCGATCCGGCTGCAGCCAACGAGTCGTTTCCCAACGAATTGTTGCGGCAGATGTGCACGCCGCTGCTCTCGCTGGATCACAAGGATCCTTCGAAAGTCGTCGCCGGCATCGCCGAGACATGGTCGAGCTCCCCGGACGGGAAGACCTGGACGTTCTCGCTGCGGCGCGGCATGGTTTTCCCGTCTGGCAATCCCGTCACCTCGTCGAGCATCGCCTGGGCCATGCGCCGGTCGATCAAGCTCAACCTGGTCAGCGCGAGCCTGATGCGCGACTGGGGGCTCACCTCGCAGGACCAGATCGCAACGCCGGACGACCATACGCTCGTCATCACCCTGGCCAAGGATCTGGCGCCCTCGGTGACGCCCTTTGCCTTCACCAACCACCGCATGGGGTCGGCCCTCGACCGCGACACGATCATGGCGCGCGAGAAGGACGGCGATCTCGGCGCCGGCTGGCTGAACACGAATGTCGCCTGCTATGGCCCCTACCGCCTGAACACGCTGCGAGCCCAGGAGGTCGCGATCCTGGAAGCCAACCCGACCTATTGGAAGGGCGCGCCAGCGATGAAGCGGATCATCGTGCGGCATGTGCCGGAACCCGGCGCGCAGAGGCTCCTGCTCGAGAAGAACGACATCGACTACGCCAAGTCGGTCGAAGCCTCGTCGCTGGCGGCCATGGTGGCCAATCCGGAACTGCGCTTTCAGTTTCAGCCGCGCCTCGACAGCGTCTATCTCGCGCTGAACCAGAAGGACCCGATCCTCAGCAACCCGAAGGTCATCGAGGCCTTTCGCTACCTGATCGACTATCAGGGACTGAGGGAGACCGTGCAGAAGGGGCGCGCCGAAATCCGCCAGAGCTTCGTGCCGGCCGGCGTGTTCGGGGCTCTGCCGAAGGGCGAGGACCCCTATCGGCTGGATATCGCCAAGGCAAAGGCCCTCCTCACCGAGGCAGGCTATGGCGACGGCTTCAAGAAGACCGTCCTGACGATGACGAACTACCCGTTTCCGGATCTTGCGCAGAACTTCCAGCAGAATGCCGCGAAGGTCGGCGTCACGCTGGATATTCGCACCATGGCGACGGCGCAGCTCTACACGCTGATGCGCAGCCGCGACTTCCAGATGCTGATGGCGGTCTATGATTACGATTATCCCGATGCCAACGATATGGCGCTGCGGATGGCGTATAACCCCGACAACAGCGATGCCGCCAAGGCGACCAATTTCCTCGCCTGGCGCGCCGCATGGGCGCCCGACGCCTGGTTCAAGCAGCAGGTCGAAGCCGCGCAGCTCGAGCGCGACCCCGCCAAGCGCACGGCGCTCTATGCCGAACTGCAGCGCCGCCACATGCGCGAGTCGCCGATCATCGGCATCTTCCAGCGGCTCGGCGCGATGGCCCTGCACAAGCGGGTCAAGCGCTTCGAATATAACGGCGCGGAGCTGTTCTACGACACGATCGAGAAGGAGTGAGGCGTGAGCTCCCTCACCGATCTCGCGCCCCGGCGAAACACCCGCCTGCGCCTGCCCCGCTGGGCAGCGCCGGCCCTGCGCGGCGGGCTCTCCGTCGCGCTCACCCTGCTGGGCCTGCTGGCCCTGACCTTCTTCATCGGGCGCGTGCTGCCGTTCGACCCGATCGCCGCCGTCGTCGGCGAGAAGGCCGATGCCAGCGTCTACGAGAACGTTCGCACAAAGCTCGGGCTCGACCAGCCGC
The DNA here is from genome assembly GCA_900470095.1 of Hyphomicrobiales bacterium. GTDB lineage: Bacteria > Pseudomonadota > Alphaproteobacteria > Rhizobiales > Beijerinckiaceae > Allobosea. The sequence goes on along the minus strand of UBZM01000003.1, from coordinate 20,404 downwards.
TCTACATCCAGTTCGTCATGTTCCTGCGCGACATGCTGAGCGGCAATTTCGGGCGGGCGATCTTCACCGGCAATCCTGTCGCCGACGATCTCAGGCATGTCATTCCCGCGACGGTCGAGCTTGCTACCGTCGCCATCGTGATCGGCAGCGGGCTCGGCATCCCCTTCGGCGTCGCCGCTGCAGTCTATCGGGGAAAACCGATCGACCACGCCGTGCGGCTGCTGTCGCTGATCGGCCATTCCGTCCCGATCTTCTGGCTCGGCCTGATGGGGCTGATCGTCTTCTATGCCTGGCTCGGCTGGGTCGGCGGCTCCGGTCGGGTCGACATCTTCTATCTCGACGCCGTGCCGAAGCGGACGGGGCTGCTGCTCGTCGATTCGGCGCTGGCGGGCGACTGGGACGTGTTCGTCAGCGCCGCGCGGCACATCATCCTGCCGGCTCTCCTGCTCGGCTATTCCTCGATGGCCTATATCAGCCGCATGACCCGGAGCTTCATGCTCGATCAGCTGAGCCAGGAATACGTCACCACGGCGCGGGTCAAAGGGCTCTCGCGGCGGCGCGTGGTCTGGGGTCATGCTTTCCGCAACGTGCTGGTCCAGCTCGCCACGGTCATTGCGATTTCCTATGGCGGGCTGCTCGAAGGGGCAGTGCTCACCGAAACGGTCTTCGCCTGGCCCGGCTTCGGTCAGTACCTGACGACCGCCCTGATGATCGGCGACATGAACGCCGTTCTCGCCTGCACATTGATCGTGGGGCTGGTCTTCATCTGCCTGAACCTGATCACCGATCTCCTTTACCGCTTCCTGGATCCGCGCACCCGATGACGGCTCATTCCTTCGAGCGCAACGCTTCGTTGCGATCCTGGCTTCTCGTCGAGGCGCCGCAATCGGGCTTCCAGGCCTGGATGCAGAGCTTCTACCTCGCCTGGCTGCGCCTGGCCGCGAATCCCCTCGCCGTCATCGGCGTGGTCGTCCTGCTGGGGATCGGGCTGGTCGCGCTGATGGCGCCGTGGATCGCCACCCATTCGCCCTTCGACCAGGTCCTGGCCGACCGGCTTCAGCGCCCGAGCGCCGCGCATTGGCTCGGAACGGACGAGCTCGGCCGGGACGTCTTCAGCCGCATCGTCTATGGCGCCCGCACCACGCTCTACATCGTCGGCCTCGTTGCCGTGATCGTCGGGCCGATCGGCCTGTGCATCGGGGCGACGGCCGGTTATCTCGGAGGCTGGGTCGAGGCGGTGCTGATGCGGATCACCGACATCTTCCTGTCCTTCCCGAGCCTGATCCTGGCGCTGGCCTTCGTCTCCGCTCTGGGCCCGAGCCTGGACAATGCGATCATCGCCATCGCGCTCTCTTCCTGGCCGGGGATCGCCCGTCTCGCCAGGGCGGAAACCCTGACGATCCGCTCCAGCGACTATGTCGATGCCGTCCGCGTCATGGGAGCGTCGACACCGCGGATCATCTTCAAGCACGTCATGCCGATGTGCCTGCCCTCGGTCGTCGTGCGGGTGACGCTGAGCATGGCCAGCGTCGCGTTGACCGCGGCCGGCCTCGGCTTCCTCGGCCTGGGCGCCCAGCCCCCCACGCCGGAATGGGGCGCCATGCTCTCGACGGCGAGACAATACCTGCTCGAGCACTGGTATCTCGCCGCCATGCCCGGCCTGGCCATCCTGACCGTCAGCCTCGCCTTCAACCTGTTCGGAGACGGGTTGCGCGACATGCTGAACCCGCGCTCGTGAGGGAGAGGACGATGTCCGGGACCACAAAGAGCCCCATCCTCACGGTCGAGGACCTGCGCGTCGGCTTTCCCGGCCCGCGCGGCCTGGTGGAGGCCGTGCGCGGCATCAGCTTCGAGGTCGGCCGGAACAAGGTCGGCATCGTCGGCGAGTCCGGTTCCGGCAAGTCGATGACCGGGCGGGCGATCCTCAACCTGTTGCCGTCGGGAGCGACCTCCACCGTCAAGTCCATGAGACTGGGCGAGACCGAGCTCGCAGGCCTGAACGAAAACGAGATGCTCGGCATCCGCGGCAAGCGCGTCTCGATGATCCTGCAGGATCCGAAATACTCGCTCAATCCGGTCATGCGGGTGGGGCATCAGATCGCCGAAGCCTTTCGCGTGCATCATCGCGCCTCCCGCGCCGAGGCGAACGAGCGGGCGCTCGAGATGCTGGCGGCGGTCCGCATCCGCGATCCCAAGCGCGTCTTCGCGCTCTACCCGCACGAGGTCTCGGGCGGGATGGGCCAGCGCATCATGATCGCGATGATGCTCATTCCCGAGCCCGAGCTGATCATCGCGGATGAGCCGACCTCGGCGCTCGACGTCACCGTCCGGCTCCAGGTCCTGGCCATTCTCGACGAGCTCGTCACCACCCGCGGCATCGGCCTGATGTTCATCAGCCATGACCTCAACCTGGTCTCGACCTTCTGCGACGAGGTCCTGATCATGTATGCCGGGCGCATCGTGGAGCGATGCCCCGCCGCGGACCTTCACCAGGCGAAACATCCCTATACGCGGGGGCTGCTGGCCTCACTGCCCCGGCTCGAGGACGGCCATAAGCGCCTGCGGGTGCTGGAGCGCGACCCGTCCTGGCGCAACGAACCCATTCCGGCGGAAGCATGATCGAAGTCAGCCATTTGCGCGTCGCCTTCGGCGCGGGTGAAAACCAGTCCGTCGCCGTCGACGACGTCTCCTTCTCGATTCCCGAAGCGACCGTCTATGGGCTCGTGGGCGAGTCCGGCTGCGGCAAGACGACGATCCTGCGGTGCCTCGCCGGCCTCAACCGGCAATGGTCGGGTACCATCAGAATCGCCGGCAAGACCGTGGGACCGGTGCGCGATCTCGCGTTCTACCGGATGGCCCAGATGGTGTTCCAGGATCCCTACGGCTCCCTGCACCCACGGCACACCGTCAACACCATTCTCTCGGAGCCGCTGGTGGTGCACGGCATCGCCGGCATCGGCCCGCGCGTCTCCCGCGTGCTTGCCCAGGTCGGTCTTGGCGAGAGCTACCGCTACCGCTACCCGCACCAGCTCTCGGGCGGCCAGCGCCAACGCGTGGCGATCGCGCGGGCTCTCATCCTCGAGCCCCGCATCCTGTTTCTCGACGAACCGACCTCGGCCCTCGACGTCTCCGTCCAGGCCGAGGTTCTCAACCTGCTCCGCGACATCCAGGTCGAACAGGGGCTCACCTGCGTCCTCGTCAGCCACGACCTGCCCGTGGTCGCCAATCTGTGCAACCGGCTCGCCGTGATGAACCAGGGCAAGCTGATCGAGGAGCTCGGCGTTGCCGACCTGATGTCGGCGCGCGCCCATAGCGGCTACACGCAGAGGCTCATCGCAGCCAGTGCCGGCTACGATCGCACGCTGGTCGGCCTCGATGTGGACTAGCCCGGCCTTGCGGCGGAGGGAGGCGGCTGTCGACGCGGCATCGCCCCGGACGCGGCCGAGCGCTGCGACCCTATTGCGCTAGGGAGGACGCCATGGAGGTCAAATGGTTGGAGGATTTCCTCAGCCTTGCGAGCACGGCAAGCTTCTCCCGTTCCGCGGCCGAACGCCATGTCACCCAGTCGGCCTTCAGCCGCCGCATCAGGCAGCTCGAGGACTGGGTCGGCTTGCCCCTGATCGATCGGGCCTCCTATCCGGTCCGGCTGACCTCGGCCGGCGAGAATTTCCGCGGGACCGCACAGGAGCTGTTGCAGGATCTGTATCGCGCCAGGGATAAGCTGCGGGAGAAGCAGGGTCTGCGTGCAAACACCCTGTCCTTCGCGGCGCTCCACACGCTGTCGCTGACCTTTTTCCCGCAATGGCTGCGGCGCATCGAGCCCCGCTTCGGCGGGCTCCGCACGAGAGTGAGCGCCGACAATAACGGGATCGATTCCCTCGTGACCTCGCTACGGGAAGGCGGCAGCGATTTTCTGCTGATCTATTCGCATAGCGCGGTGCCGGTTTTCATCGGCGATAGCGACATCATCCATATGCGATTGGGCGACGAGCACATCATCCCGGTTTCGGCCCCCGACGCCAACGGTCGCCCGCTTCACCGGATCGAGCCGGGAGCAACCCCGGCGCGGCACCTCGCTTACGGCGCCGGATCGTTCTTCCATCACGTGCTGGCGGATCTGTTCGCGCGAAGAGCGCTCGAACGCATCACGATCCACGAGAACACGATGTCCGAAGGCCTGAAAGCGATGGCTTTGGCCGGCTGGGGACTGGCCTGGATACCGGAGAGCATCGTGCGGCTCGATCTTGCCAGCGGCCAACTCGTGCGCGCCGCCGATTCCAGCTGGGACCTGAAGGTCGATATCCGGCTCTACCGATCCCTGTCGAATTCCCGTCCGGTCGTGGAGCAATTCTGGCGCATCGTCAGCGAGGAGGAGCAGGACCCGGTCAGTGCGAAGCCGCAACTGGTCCGCTGCTGACCGGCGTGGGCAAGCCGCCTGCCCGGCCTTCGACGCCGTAGGGACGCATCCCGTTCCGCGCGAAGACGCATGAACACGGTGAGCAACCCGGCCATCCGTCTGCACAGGACATCGCAGACCCCTTCGACCAAGAAGGGCTCCGAGCGCGAGCAGATCGTTTCTGGCTGCGATTGCGGTCAGGTAGAATCTGGCCCGACGCTGCCCCTTGAGGCGAGGAACCATCTGCTTCGGCGCAATCAGCGATCAGGAAATCCGGCCCCTCACCCGGCACTGATACATCATAGGTTTGAACGACGGGACGACCGCTTCCCGCGCGAGGTTCGCGCACGCCTGCTCGATGATGAGCAACCGCCGCGAGTCCAACCCTGCCGTCATTCTCGTTGAAAGAAGAGCGTTTTCACGTTGGGCGTGCGAAGCAGCCCCTCCCCGATCAGACGGACCAGGATCTCAATCTGCTGATCGAGCTGCCGGCGCGGGACAGCCACGAGCTTGTCTTCCAGGCCGATGGCCACCACACCATGCACGGCCGAGAACAATGTCCGGGTCAGCAGATTGCGCTCCGCCGCGTCCGGAAGCAGAATCTCCAGCGGCCCGGTGATATGCCGGAACATCTGCAACTGCTCTGCGACGGCCCATTCGGGGACCTCGCCCCCGCCCGTCATGCGATGCTCGAACAGTGTCCGCCAGAGATTGAGGTTGTCCCGCGCGAAGCTGCTATAGGCCAGCGCAACGGCAACCAGTGTACTGATGGCACTATCCGTTCCAGCCGGTGAGCGAGCTGCCGCCTCGCTGAGAGCGTCATCCAGGCGGGACAGTGTCCGGGAGCCCACCCGGAGCACGAGCTCGTCGAGATCCTGGACAAGATTGTAGATCGCACCCAGCGAGCACCCAATCTCATGGGCGAGCTCCCGCGCTTTCAGCCCGGCGAGCCCCTTGTCGGCAATGGCCCGCTCTGCCGCCTCGATCAGCAGCGCGCGCAGTCTCTCTCGTCGGGCCTCAGTCGGGGTCATCGGCACCTCGGAATGTCCCGTGAACGGCGTTCAAAATAATACTTGAACATTGTTCATGGCAGCGTTACAACAGAACTGTGAACAATGTTCATAGCAGGAGATCGACGATGTTCAAAGCGTTTGTGACCCTATTGCGCGGTCAGGCCGCGGCATCCACCGAGCAATTCACCGCACGCAACGCGCTCCTCATTCTCGATCAACAGATCCGGGATGGCGTCACCGCGCTTGAACGGGTCAAGCGGTCGCTTGCCGTGGCGATCGCGCAGGAGAAGCAGGAAACAGAGAGGTCTACGGTAACCGAAAGCAGATTGCAGACCTCGAAAGCCGGGTGGCAGAGGCCCTGAAGTCCGGAGACAATGGCATGGCCCACGAAGGCGCTGACGCAATCGCAGCACTGGAAGCTGATCGTGGGGCGTCCAGCGCAGCCTTGGCTCTGTTCTCGACTGAGATCAGCGCCCTGCGCCGCCGCGTCCAGAAGGATCAGGTGCGCCTTTCAGAACTCCAGCGCGGGCGTCGCCTCGCCCAGGTGTCCGACGCGACAAGCCTCCTGCGCCGCGGGCGCCTCGAACCGTCAGCGCCCTTCGAGGCAAGCATCGGCGATGCGGAGAAAACCCTGAAAGGCCTCCGCGAGCGGCAGGTCGCCGCAGTCGAGGCCGATGCGGCTCTCGACCAGATCGATCATTCCACCGCCTCGATCACCGAAAGGCTCGCCGCCAAGGGCTTCGGCCCCCGCTTGAATCCGACCGCCAACGATGTGCTGGCGCGGCTCCAGGCGAAGCTGAGGCCGGAAGGCTGATCGACACCCGATCATACGATCGAAGCAGTGGGAGATTTCGATGAACCAGACTTCACAGCCCCATAGCGGCGCCTGGGTTACCTTCACTTACGCATCGTTCGTCGCCGCGGCCACCATGGTCGGTGTCGGCATCATGTTTCTTCCGCTCGACTGGTGGGCCAAGGGCTACCTTGCCATGGGTGTGCTCATGCTGGTCCAGACCAGCATCACCATGACCAAGACCGTTCGCGACATGCACGAGGCCGCAAAGCTCGTAAATCGGATCGAAGATGCTCGGACCGAACGCCTGCTGATGGACACCAGCGGAAAGGCTTCATGACGTGCAGGATCTCAAGCATCCCGTTTCGGAGAACCCAGTTTTAACCGAGATTCATGGCGCGACCGATTGAAAACGAATCGTTCTCCAGCAGTCGTCCAATGTGATCTCCCCGTTCCAGAGTGTTCGCTATGACCGAGTCATTATTGCTAAAGAGGCGCTTTGCGCCTTTGTTCTGGGCACAGTTCTTCTCAGCCTTCAACGACAACTTCCTGAAGAACGCGCTCGTATTCATCATCCTATACAAGCTGCAGGGCTCGCATGGCGAGGCTCTGGTGACTCTGGCCGGGGGCCTGTTCATCGCGCCGTTCTTTTTCCTCTCCGGGCTTGGCGGTCAAATTGCGGATCGTTTCGACAAGGCACTGATCGCTCAACGCCTGAAGCTCGCTGAAATTGGGGCGGCAGGCGTTGCGGTCCTCGGGTTTACGCTCCACTCGGTGCCCGTGCTGTTTGCAGCGCTGTTTCTGTTCGGCGTCATTGCTGCGCTTTTCGGACCGATCAAATACGGCATTCTGCCCGACCACCTGAAGCGCGAGGAGCTGCCGGCAGGCAACGCGCTGATCGAGGGCGCCACATTCATCGCCATCCTGCTTGGAACCATCGCCGGGGGGCTTACCGCGCGCGAAGGAGGCGACGCAGCCTCTCTCTCCGCACTGATCCTGGTCTTCGCCGGACTGTGCTGGGCGGCGACGCTGTTCATCCCCAGGACAGGGGCAGGGGCACCTGATCTGCTCGTGGATCGAAATATCCTGCGCTCGACGCGCGACCTTCTCATCGACCTGTGGGGAAATCCCCGTCTGTGGCGCACCGGCGTCATGGTCTCGATCTTCTGGCTCGTCGGCGCGGTGACGATGTCGCTGCTGCCTTCCCTGGTGAAGAATGGTCTGGGCGGGACGGAACTCGTCGTCAGCATCTATCTCGGCATGTTTGCGATCGCGATCGCGGTCGGCTCCGGTATCGGGTCGTTCCTGTCCAGCGGGCGCATCGTTCTGCTCCCGGTTCCCGTCGCTTGCGTTGTCATGGGGTTGTTCGCGCTCGATCTCGGTTGGGCGGTCTCGGGCGCGGTGCCTCATCAGCCTCCGCTGAATGCGGCTGCCTTCTTCGCAAACTCGATCGGTTGGCGGGTCGGCATTGATCTCACTGGCCTCGCCATCGCAGGCGGCGTCTTCATCGTGCCCGCTTTCGCTGCAACGCAGAGCTGGTCGCCGGCAGAAAAGCGAGCGCGCGTGATCGCTGCCGTCAACGTTCTGAACGCCGCTTTCATGGTGACAGGCGCCGTCATTGTGGCGCTGCTCCAGGCCGCTGGGATGACCTTGTCGCAGCTGTTCCTGATCCTCGGGCTCGCAACGATTGCCGCGGCAGTCTGGATCTTCAAGGTTCTGCCGACCAATCCGCTGCGTGACGTCCTGTCGATCCTGCTGCGCGCCTTCTATCGCCTCGAGGTCGTCGGCCAGGAGAACGTCGCCAAGGCTGGCCCGAACGCCATCATCGCACTGAACCATGTCAGCTTCCTGGATGCGGCGCTGGCGCTGTCCATCCTCGACAAGGATCCGGTCTTCGCGATCGACCACGGCATTGCCCAGCGTTGGTGGGTAAAGCCGTTCCTGCTGCTGACCCGCGCAATGCCGCTCGATCCGACGCGCCCATTGGCAACGCGCTCGCTGATCAATGCGGTGAAGAGCGGCGAGAGCCTGATCATCTTCCCCGAAGGTCGGCTCACAGTCACGGGAAGCCTGATGAAGGTTTACGACGGCGCAGCGATGATCGCCGAAAAGTCAGGGGCGATGGTTGTCCCCGTGCGCATCGACGGGCTGGAGGCGACCGTGTTCTCGCGGCTCTCGCGCGACCAGGTTCGCCGGCGCTGGTTCCCGAAGGTTCGCGTGACCATCCTGGAGCCGGTATTGCTGACCGTTCAACCAGAGCTGAAGGGCAAGGCTCGCCGTCAGGCAGCCGGTGCAGCGCTCTATCAGATCATGTCGGAGCTGATCTTCCGCACCAGCCGCATCGATCGCAGTGTCTTCGACGCCGTCGTCGAGGCCGCAAGAACCCATGGCAAGGGGCGCGTTGCGGTCGAAGATCCGTTGACTGGAGGCCTTACCTACAAGCGCTTGCTCGTTGGAGCCAATGTCATCGGTCGCAAGCTCGCACCTCTAGCGAACAAGGGTGACGCTGTCGGCGTCATGCTGCCCAACGCCAACGGCGCCGCAGTCACGCTGCTCGGGCTGATGTCGGCTGGCCGTGTTCCGGCGATGATCAATTTCACGGCGGGAGCCACCAACATCGCGGCGGCCTGCAAAGCCGCCGAGATCAAGGTGATCGTGACGTCTCGGGCCTTCGTCGAGAAGGGGCGGATGGAAGGCCTGATCGAGGCTCTCCAGGCCGATGTCAGTATCCTCTATCTCGAGGACGTTCGCACGACCGTGAGCCTGGCCGACAAGTTCAAGGGCCTGTGGTCGCATGAAAGCGCAATCACGCCGACGACGGGACAGGACCGGGCCGCGATCCTCTTCACCTCGGGCTCGGAAGGAACTCCGAAGGGAGTCGTGCTCTCAAACGCCAATATGCTTGCCAATGCCGCCCAGGCGGCGGCGCGCATCGATTTCGGCCGCCGCGACAAGGTCTTCAACATCTTGCCGGTGTTCCATTCCTTCGGCCTCACAGTCGGGCTCGTCCTGCCGTTGGTCTCGGGAGTGCCGGTCTATCTCTATCCGTCGCCGCTCCACTACAGACTGGTGCCCGAGCTCGTCTACGGCTCGAATGCGACGATCCTGTTCGGCACCGACACCTTCCTGACCGGATATGCACGAGCAGCGCATCCCTACGACCTGCGCTCGTTGCGCTATGTCCTCGCCGGCGCGGAGCCGGTGAAGGAATCGACGCGGCGGACATATATGGAGAAGTTCGGGCTGCGCATCCTTGAAGGCTACGGCGTCACCGAGACCGCACCGGTGCTGGCGATCAACACGCCGATGTTCAATCGCTTCGGGACGGTTGGCCGCATCATGCCGGGCATGGAAGCCCGCCTTGAACCGGTACCTGGGGTCGACGAAGGCGGGCGCCTTCATGTTCGCGGTCCCAATATCATGCTGGGTTATCTGCGCGCCGAGAACCCAGGCGTGCTGGAGCCTCCGGCCGGAGGCTGGCATGACACGGGAGACATCGTCACGATCGACAGCGATGGCTTTGTCACGATCAAGGGGCGCGCCAAGCGTTTCGCCAAGATCGCCGGCGAGATGGTGTCGCTTGCGGCAATCGAAACCATGGCCGCGGAGCTCTGGCCTGACGCACTCTCTGCCGTGGCCAGCCTCCCCGATGCCCGAAAGGGAGAACGGCTGGTCCTTGTGACCCAAAGGCAAGGCGCGACCAGGGGTGAGTTCCAGGTCTTCGCGAAGTCGAAGGGTGCTTCCGAGCTCATGGTTCCTGCTGAAGTGATGGTCGTGTCCGCGGTGCCCGTGCTCGGATCCGGCAAGCTCGACTTCGCTGGCATAACGCGCCTCGTGAAGGAACGGGCTGCCATAACGGCGGCCGCATGATCGGCTTCTGGCTGGAAGCTCTGACGCGCCCGACCCTTGACCTCACGCTCGCGACCCATGCCGGTTTGGTGACACGGATCGTCGAACGGCCGGGTGCGGTGCTGAATGACGCGGATCTTGCTGCCCTCGTCGTACAGCTTCGATCGGTCGCCGGTTAAGCGCCCGAGCCCAGAGGCTCGAAAGCCGCTCGACATCGACCTCCCGCCATTGCGGCGGCGGGGCCGGCTGACGGTCAAAGCGCCCTGAACTATTGTTGTATTGCTGAATCAGCGCGGTATCAGCCGATGATCGGTCAGGACCGGAGGGTGGAATGAGCGATCCACGCGAGCATCAGCTGATCGATGCCGTATACGAGGCAGCCCTTGTGCCAAGCCTCTGGCCTTCCGTGCTCGCCAAATTCGCCGATATCTGCAGCGCGAAGGATGCGGTGCTTTGCACTGTGCGGGGCGACGAGATGCGCTTCATCAACTCCTCGCCCGCCTTTGAACAGCTCTGGCTCGATTTCCTCAGCCTTTATTCCGGAGCGTCCAATGAGCGGACCAAACGTCTGTTAGCGCTGCAGCATCCCGGTTTTGCGACCGATGCCGACGTCTTCACGATGCAGGAAATGGCGCAGGACCCGATCTATCGCGACTTCTTCATCCCGCGCGGCTATGGCTTCGGCGTCGCGACCGCCATCGAGGTTCCAAGCGGCGACACCATCATCGTCCATGCCGAACGCGACTATGCATCGGGGCCCGTCGGGCGCGATCTCGTCGCGCAGGTCGATCGCACACGGTCCCATTTTGCTCGCGCCGGCATCCTGGCAGCGCGGCTCGACATGGAGCGTGCCCGCACCGTTGCGCACGCGCTCGAGATGATCGGCCTTCCTGCGGCCGTGCTCGGATGGCGCGGAAAGGCCCTCGCTGCGAATTCGCTCCTCGTCAGGCTGATGCCGGATGTCGCGCAGGACCGCCCATCCCGGCTCGGGCTCGCCAATCCTTCTGCGGACCGCTTGCTTCTCCAGGCCTTCGCAGCCCTGGGCAAGGAGCCGCACGATGCCGCCGTCCGCTCGATCCCGATTGCCGCCGAAGGCGATAATCCGCCCTTCATCGCACATCTCGTGCCTGTGACCGGCGCCGGTCACGATGTGCTTTCGCAAGCCCATGCCATTCTGGTCGTAACCCCGGTCGTTCCCGGAGAGGTCCCGACCGCTTCGGTCATCCAGGGCCTGTTCGACCTGACGCCGGCGGAGGCGAAGCTGGCTGCCTTGATCGCCGCCGGAAGCCGCCCCCGCGATGCTGCACTCACGCTCGGCATCGGGGAAGAAACCGTTCGGACGACGCTGAAGCGGGTCTTCGCGAAAACCGGCCTCGACCGCCAGGCCGATCTGGTCGGGCTGTTGCAGGGCGCCAGCCTCGGCGGGCGAGGTCTCCGCACCCAGCCGTAATCTCTGAATGTCCCCTCGATACACCTGATCTGAACGGCAGGCGGCTCAAGACACCGGCTCTGGCGCAGGCCCCTTCTGGCGGCTGTTTACTCGCGCGCCGAACCGGCCATGATCTGGCTGTGAAGGGCATAGGAAAAGGCCTCGCTCCGCCTCAGCTCGGCATCGAGAGCCTGCCCCTCCTCGGTCAGGCTATATTCGACATGACGGACATTCTCGCTCAAGTCGCGGCGAATGACCAAGCCCTTGCTCTCAAGTGACTTGAGCCGGGCCGAAAGGACGCGCGCGGAAATCGATCCAGGCAGAACGCGACGAAGCTCCGCAAAGCGCAACGCATTATTTTGACCGAGAATCCAGATGATATGGCTCATCCATTCCTGAGCCAGGAACTTGAGCAAAGGTTCCACACGGCATTTGCTGTCGCTGACTTCTATTCGTTCGATCTTGTTCATGGCAAACTTGCGGTATCCAAAAGGTTACTACTGGTCGAGATTGCACCGCAGCGCTAGCGTGCCGCCGCGTTCACTGTCGCGATGGAGGTTGGTTCATGGCTCGCGCAACTCCGGTTCCAGGTAAACTGCTGCTCTCTCCCCAGGATCACACCCTGATCCTGATCGACTTTCAATCGCAAATGTCCTTCGCAACGAAGTCGATCGATGCCGTGGCGCTGCGCAACAACGCCGCCCTGATTTCCCATGCCGCCGCCGGCTTCGGCGTCTCAGCCATCCTGACCACCGTCGCCGAGAAAAGCTTCTCCGGGCCGATGTTCGAGGAGATCACGACCGCCTTCAACGGCCAGAAGCTGCTCGATCGCACCTCCATGAACACCTGGGAGGATGCCGCAGTGATCGCGCGCGTCAACGAGATCGGCAAGAGCCGCATCGTGCTTGCCGGCCTCTGGACCTCGGTTTGCATCGTCGGCCCCGCGCTCTCGGCCATCGACCAGGGTTTTGAAGTCTACATCATCACCGACGCCTGCGGAGACGTCTCCGACGAAGCGCATGAGCGGGCCGTCGAGCGGATGGTACAGGCCGGCGCCCGCCCGATGACCGCGTTGCAATATCTGCTCGAGCTGCAGCGCGACTGGGCGAGGACGGACACCTACGATCTCACCACCGGCATCGCCAAGAAATTCGGCGGGGCCTACGGTCTCGGCATCATCTACGCCAAGACGATGTTCGGCGCACAAGAGGGACATTGATCATGCCTAAGGTCAGCACGAAGGACGGTCTCGAGATCTTCTTCAAGGACTGGGGTCCGAAGGACGCCCAGCCCATCGTCTTCCACCATGGTTGGCCGCTCAGTTCGGACGACTGGGACGCACAGATGCTGTTCTTCCTCGCGAAGGGCTACCGCGTCGTCGCCCATGACCGGCGCGGCCATGGCCGTTCGACCCAGACCGGAGACGGTCATGACATGGACCATTACGCGGCCGATGCAGCGGCGGTGGTCGAGCATCTCGACCTGCGAAACACCGTTCATGTCGGCCATTCCACAGGCGGCGGCGAGGCGCTGCACTACACGGTCCGCCATGGCAAGGGCCGCGTCGCCAAGCTGGTACTGATCGGCGCCGTGCCGCCGCTGATGCTGAAGACCGCGGCCAATCCGGGCGGGCTGCCGATCGAGGTCTTCGACGGCTTCCGGCAGGCGCTCGCCGCCAATCGCGCGCAATTCTTCCTCGATGTGCCGAGTGGGCCCTTCTACGGCTATAATCGCCCGGGCGCGAAACCGTCGCAGGGCATCATCCGGAATTGGTGGCGCCAGGGCATGATGGGGGGCGCCAAGGCGCATTACGACGGCATCAAGGCCTTCTCGGAGACCGATTTCACCGAGGATTTGAAGGCGGTCGAGGTGCCGACACTGGTGATCCATGGCGATGACGACCAGATCGTGCCGATCGCCGACGCGGCCCTGCTCTCGATCAAGCTGCTGAAGCACGGCACGCTCAAGGTCTACGAGAAGCTCCCGCACGGGCTCTGCACGACCCATCCGGAGCTGGTCAACGCCGATCTGCTCGCTTTCGTGAAAGGCTGATTGTCGGGCGGCCAGAGCCCAAGGGAGGTCGATATGAAGCCCTATCTGCTGGCCCTGGGGGCCGGTCTGCTGGTCGGCATCATCTACAGCCTGCTCAATGTCCGCTCGCCAGCGCCGCCGGTGGTGGCGCTGATCGGTCTCCTCGGCATCCTGGCCGGGGAGCAGATCGTGCCGATTGCCAAGCGCGTCCTCGCGGGCGAGCGGCTCAGCATCGGCTGGCTCAGGAGCGAATGCGGCGAGCACCTTTTCGGCGCCCTACCCGCGCGCTCCGCCGAAAGGCAGGCCGAACGCAACGATGCCGGCAGCAAGCCTTCATGAACCCGACCCGCAGGCAGACCACGCTCGGCGGCGCGGCCGGCGCGCTTTCCACGCTGCTCGGCGGCCGGGCTGCCGCCCAGACATCCACGACAGGACAAGCCGCCATGATTGCCGACCTCCTTCTCGTGAACGGACGCTTCAGCACTTTGGACCGCAGCAACCCCGATCCGCAGGCGGTTGCCATCTCCGATGGCCGTTTCATCGGTGTCGGAGCGGAACAGGACATGCGCGCTCTAGCCGGCCCGACGACTGCGATCGTCGACCTGGGTGGCCGGCGTGTCATTCCGGGGCTGATCGACAGCCATATGCACATCATCCGCGGCGGGCTGAACTACAATATGGAGCTGCGCTGGGACGGCGTACGTTCGCTTGCCCAGGCCATGGAGATGCTGAAGCGCCAGGTCGCGGCGACCCCGCCGCCGCAATGGGTGCGGGTGATCGGCGGCTTCACCGAACATCAGTTCGCCGAGAAGCGCTTGCCGACGCTCGACGCGATCAACGCGATCGCCCCCGAGACGCCGGTCTTCATCCTGCATCTCTATGACCGCGCCCTGCTCAACGCCGCGGCCCTCCGCGCCGTTGGTTACGGCAAGGAGACGCCCGATCCACCGGGCGGCGAGATCCAGCGCGATGCAAACGGCAACCCGACCGGACTGCTGATTGCCAAGCCCAACGCCAACATCCTCTATGCCACCTTGGCGAAGGGCCCCAAGCTCCCGCCCGAGTATCAACTCAACTCGACGCGCCATTTCATGCGCGAAATGAACCGGCTCGGCGTGACCAGCATCATCGATGCAGGCGGCGGCTTCCAGAACTACCCGGATGACTACGCAATCATCGAGAAACTGCATGTCGCAGGCGAGTTGACCTTGCGGCTCGCCTATAATCTCTTCACGCAGAAGCCGAAGGAGGAGCTCGCCGATTTCGCGGGCTGGGCCAACCAGGTGAAACCCGGCCAGGGCGATGATCTCTATCGCCATAATGGCGCTGGCGAGATGCTGGTCTATTCGGCTGCGGATTTCGAAGATTTCAGGGTCGAGCGGCCGGATATGCCGTCCACGATGGAGGGCGATCTCGAACCCGTGGTGCGGCTGCTCGCAGAGAACCGCTGGCCCTGGCGCCTGCATGCCACCTACGATGAGACCATCACCCGCGCGCTGGACGTCTTCGAGAAGGTCAACCGCGACACGCCCTTGCAGGGGCTGCACTGGTTCTTCGACCATTGCGAGACAATCAGCGATCGCAATATCGACCGCATCGCAGCGCTCGGCGGCGGCATCGCCGTGCAGCACCGGATGATGTTCCAGGGCGAGGATTTCGTCGAACGTTATGGCGCCAAGGCGGCCGAACGCACACCGCCGATCGCGCGCATGCTCGAGGCCGGCGTCCCCGTCGGCGCCGGCACCGACGCGACCCGCGTTGCGAGCTACAACCCCTGGGTCTCGCTCGCCTGGCTCGTGACCGGCAAGACACTGGGCGGCCTCAGGCTCT
This sequence comes from Hyphomicrobiales bacterium, assembly GCA_900470095.1. GTDB lineage: Bacteria > Pseudomonadota > Alphaproteobacteria > Rhizobiales > Beijerinckiaceae > Allobosea. Next base: position 5,063 of record UBZM01000003.1, on the reverse strand, counting down.
ATCCCCAACGCAACCTGCTCGATCGCGAAAGCGCGCTTCGGCTCTGGACACAGGCCAATACCTGGTTCTCGACCGAGGAAGGCAAGAAGGGCCAGATCAAGACCGGCCAGCTTGCCGATCTCGTCGTGCTCGACCGCGACTACATGACCGTGCCGGAGGACGAGATCCAGGACATCGAGAGCGTCCTGACGCTGCTCGGCGGCAAGCCGGTTCACGGCACCGGCGACTATGCCGGGCTTGCCCCGCCATTGCCGCCGGCCATGCCGGACTGGTCACCGGTCAGGACCTTCGGCGGATATCAGAAGCGTGCGGGCATCGCTGACCGCAAATATGCCTTCGCGGCCGCCTGTGGCTGTGCCAGCGCGTGTGGCGTCCACGGACACGCACACGCGTCGGCCTTGGCCGCAACCGTGCCGGTGCGCGATGAAGGTTCGTTCTGGGGAGCACTGGGCTGCTCCTGCTGGGCCTTCTGAGCGCATGAAGGGATCGATCATGTCCGGTTCGCCATTCTCCTCCGCTCAGCACGCCGTCGAACGGCTCCTTGGCCAGTCATGGCTGGTTGTTCTCGCCCGCATCGCTGTGGCACTGCCCTTCATGCTCAGCGGCATCGCCAAGCTGTTCGATTTCGCGGGAGCGATCGCCGAGGTCCGCGGTCTAACCGGGCTCGAGCCTGCCGCGCTCTTCGCCACGCTCGTCATCCTGACACAGCTCGGCGGCTCCGCATTGCTGATTGCCGGCGGCCGCTATGCCTGGATCGGCGCGGCGGCGCTGGCCGGCTTCACGATCCTCGCGACGCTTTATGCCCATGCCTTCTGGATGAAGCCCGCGGGCGAACGCGTCCTGCACCAGAATATCTTCTTCGAGCATGTCTCGATTGTCGGCGGGTTGGCGCTATTGGCGGTGCTTTCCGTCCGTTCGAGCCGGGGAGCGCGAGCCTGATGGCCCAAGTGCCGCACGATACCGCGCCCAGACCGGCGTCGTCAGCCTTCGCGCCGCTGCGGCACTCCGTCTTCGCCGTACTCTGGGCCGCGACGGTCCTTGGCAATGTCGGCTCCTTCATGCGCGATGTCGCAAGCGGCTGGCTGGTCACCGATCTCTCCGGCTCGCCTGCGGCTGTCGCCATGATCCAGGTCGCCGGTACCTTGCCGATCTTCCTTCTCGCGATCCCGGCCGGCGTGCTCTCCGACATCGTCGACCGCAGGAAATTGCTGATCGGCGTCCAGCTGCTGCTGGGTCTCACCAGCGCTGTCCTGATGACGCTGGCCCTGACCAACCGACTGACGATCGAACTTCTGGTCGGGCTCACCTTCATCGGCGGTGTCGGTGCGGCCTTGATGGGACCGACCTGGCAATCGATCGTGCCCGAGCTCGTGCCGAAGACCGAGTTGCGCAATGCCGTCGCGCTGAACTCGCTCGGCATCAACATTGCCCGCGCGATCGGCCCTGCCGCCGGCGGTGCGCTCCTGGCGACCTTTGGTGCCGCCTTGACCTATGGTGCCGACGTCCTGAGCTATGTCTTCGTCATCGCGGCACTGCTCTGGTGGCAGCGCCCTGCCGGCGCCGATGACGAGCTCCGCGAGCATTTCGGCGGCGCTTTCAGGGCGGGGCTGCGTTACGCCCGCGCCAGTCGAGAGCTTCACCGGGTTCTTCTGCGGGCCGTCCTGTTCTTCGCCGGCGCCAGCGCCATTTGGGCGCTGTTGCCCCTGGTTGCCCGGCAGCTGCTCGGCGGCGGTGCCGGCTTCTATGGCCTCCTTCTCGGAGCTGTAGGAGCGGGCGCGATCGCCGGGGCGATCGTGCTGCCGCGGATCCGGGCCCATCTCGATGCCGACGGCATCATGCTCGGCGCCGCGCTCGTCACCGCCGCTGTGACGGCGGCACTGGCGGCGGTGCCACCGCACTGGCTTGCCATTCTCATGCTGCTCGTCCTAGGCGGCGCCTGGATCGCTGCGCTGACGACGCTGAACGGCACGGTGCAGGCGATCCTGCCAAACTGGGTGCGCGGGCGCGGCCTGGCGATCTACCTCACGATCTTCAACGGCGCCTCGGCGGCCGGAAGCCTGCTCTGGGGGCTTGTGGCCGAAGCCATCGGGCTGCATGCCACCTTGCTCGTCGCAGCACTCGCGCTCGCGCTGGTCGCCGTTGCGGTCCTGCGCCTGCGGCTACCGGCGGGCGAGGCCGACCTCACCCCCTCGACCCATTGGCCGGAGCCGGCGATCGCGAATCCGGTCGAACACGACCGCGGCCCCGTCACCATCACGGTCGAGTACCGCGTCGCCCGCGAAAACCGGGCGGCCTTCCTCGAGGCGGTGGCCCGACTCGCTCCGGAGCGGCGCCGGGACGGCGCCTTCGCCTGGGGCGTCAGCGAGGATGCCGCCGACCCCGACTGCATCCTTGAATGGTTCATGGTCGAGTCCTGGGCCGAGCACCTGCGTCAGCACAGGCGTGTCTCGCAGGCCGATGCGGATATCCAGGCGGAGGTCACGAAATTCCATACAGGCCGGGACCAGCCGATCATCCGGCATTTCCTGGGATTGCAGGCACGCCCCAACTCCGTTCCGGGCCAATAACCACTGCCGCGCCTGGGCTGTTCAGGCGCGTTCAACACCGCGCCGGCAAGGTCATTGATCTCGCGGCCGAAGATACATCGATGCTTGCGCAAGTGATGGCTTGAATTCTGTCGGCGGCTTCGTCCATGATGACCTGTGTCCGAAGATGCTGGAGTGTAAAGTGGTACCGCAACACGACAGAGGCCAAGCCACTTTCCCGACAATTCTGCACCATTCAGGCGCAACCCCCGCCAGACCAATTTCTCTTCGATCTGGCATGCTGACCCGCCTCGCAGCAGCAGCGTTCACACTGGCCGCAGCAGGCTGCGCCGGAACCAGTGAGGATGCAGGCAGCCCGTCCGCCGGTCACGCAGCCGGACCGAGCAGCATCCCGCGCGAGCGCCTGATCGGGAAATGGGGCATTGCCTCCTTCCACGCCGACAAGGACCGCAAGCGGACCGAGGCCCAGGCCAGGGCTCAGTGCAACATGCCCTACTCGATCACCAAGGGACCGACCGACGGCGTCATGATGCATGTCGCCGACGATCCCAAACTCTATGAGCTCAAGCTCAAGGGCGGACCGGGCGGCAGAAACTTCCTCGGCTTCGAGGCTCCCGCCGGCGACCCGCAGGACCGCGAGATCCTGTCCGCGACCGACAGGGAGCTGGTCATGCGCTTCGTCGATCCCGACGCGCATCGCCGCTACGGAACCTTCATCTTCGTGCGCTGCGGAGCCTGAGCGCATCTTTCAATTCGGGAGTGAGCAGTATGCGGGTAAGCGGACGGAAGCAGAGAATCGCTGGAACCTGCCTCGGCCTTGCGGCTCTGGCTTTGGGTGCTGTCGCGACACTGCCCGGCGGCGCATTCGCGGCCCCCAAGGCCGGCGAGGCGGAGACCCTCGACATCGGTGACGAGCCGGGGCGCATCTCCGGCGAGGAAACCGTTGTCGCCGAGGGCCCCTACGCGCGCCAAGCCGTGCTGTTCCGCTCCAGCGAGCCGCCGGGAACCGTGGTGATCCATACCTCGGAACGCTTCCTCTATGTCGTCCAGGGCAATAACCGAGCTCTGCGCTACGGCATCGGTGTCGGCCGCGAAGGCTTCCAGTGGTCGGGCCTGGTCAAGATCAGCCGCAAGGCGGAATGGCCGGACTGGCGCCCGCCGCCGGAAATGATCGCACGCCAGCCCTATCTGCCGCGCTTCATGGCCGGCGGTCCGGGGAACCCGATGGGAGCGCGAGCGCTCTATCTCGGCTCGACGGTTTTCCGGGTCCACGGCACCAACCAGCCCGAGACCATCGGCCAATCGATTTCGTCCGGCTGCTTCCGCCTCGCCAATGGCGACATCATCGATCTGTACGAGCGCGTCCCGCTCAACACCAAGGTCGTCGTCCGGCACGGTGCAAGTCTCTGACTTGCACCGTGCCCCTGCCAATTCCCCAATCTGTCCCCACCGGAGACCGATGGTCATGCTGAACGCGGCCAAGACCTACCTTCGCAGCACGCTTGCCTGTTTCGCGGCCGTCACGCTCTGGGGAGCGGCGCAGCCCGCCGCAGCGGGAACGCTCGACACCGTCAGGCAGCGCGGCAGCCTGCAATGCGGCGTCAGCGAAGGCCTGATCGGCTTCTCCGAGAAGGATGCGCAAGGCGCGTGGTCGGGATTCGATGTCGATTTCTGCCGGGCCGTCGCGGCCGCGATCTTCGATGATCCGGCCAAGGTCAGCTTCGTGCCGCTTTCGGCAAGCCAGCGCTTCGAGGCGCTGCGTGCCGGGCAGGTCGACCTGCTCTCGCGAAACTCCAGCTGGACCCTGGGGCGCGAGGCCGAGCTCGGCCTGTCCTTCGCCGGCGTGACCTATCACGACGGCCAGGGCTTCATGATCATGAAGTCGCTGACGGCGACCTCGGCGCTCGAACTCGACCGCACCAAGATTTGCGTCGAAGCGGGCACGACGACGCAACTCAACCTCTCTGACTTCCTGCGCTCGAACTCGATAACCTATGAAGAGCGTGCCTTCCCGACGGCTGCCGCCGCTCTCGCTGCCTTCCAGGCAGGCGAATGCAATGTTCTGACGCGCGACCAGTCGGCGCTTTATGCCGAACGCCTGAAGCTTCCTCGCCCCGCCGATGCCGTCATCCTGCCTGACGTGATCTCGAAGGAGCCGCTCGGCCCGGTGACGCGCGGCGACGACTTTGCCTGGTTCACCTTCGTCAAATGGGTGAATTTTGCTCTCGTGAACGCCGAGGAGCTCGGCATCACCTCGACCAACACCGCCGAGGCCCTGGCCTCCGCCAAGCCTGACGTCCGTCGCTTCGTCGGCGCCGAGGGCGGTTTCGGTAAGATGCTCGGCATCGATAACGCCTGGGCCATTCGCGCCGTGAAGGCCGTCGGCAACTACTCCGAACTCTACGAGCGCAATCTTGGTGTGAAATCCCGCCTCGGCATCCCGCGTGGTTTGAACCAGCTCTGGAGCATGGGCGGAATCCTGTACGCTCCCCCTCTGCGCTAGATGTGAGCTCTCAA